>NZ_JACEZS010000004.1 GCF_014042365.1 Rugamonas fusca | reverse complement strand
CGCCAGGCTCATGCCGGCGGTGGCGAAGACCAGGGGAAACAAGCCCCAGACCATGCCGTCGTTCAGATTGTTGACAAGCCCCGCTTGGCTGACACTGGACAGATTTCGATCGGTCAGCGAGGCACGGCGAAAAATTTCGCTTTGGCTTGGCAGTGCTAACCTGCCCCCAGCGTGGTGCGTTCGTACTTCGTGAGCCACAAAATGCCGAGTCTCGCGGACTACCAGCATCGAGAGCATCAAGCCGAAGATCACATAGATCACCCCGAGGTAGAAAGGTTGCGGCCGCAGTCCATAAAGAGACGCCAACCAGCCGGTGGCAAGCGCGCTCCCCGCCACCGCGAAGTAGCCTGCAAACTCGTTGAGTCCCATCGCAAGGCCACGCTGCTTTGGCCCAACCAGATCGATCTTCATGATGACGGTGGTAGACCAGGTAAGACCCTGACTCACGCCCAGCAACACATTGGCGGCGACGATCCAGTTCCAATCAGGTGCCCACATTAAGACAAAAGGAACCGGAATGGCAACCAGCCATCCGGCGACCAAGATGTGCTTGCGACCATGGCGGTCGGCAAGCCGTCCCGCGAAGTAATTGGTCAGCGCCTTGGTAACGCCGAAGACGACGATAAAGGAAAGAATAGCGGCCCGCGCCTTGATGTGGAACTCTCGCTCGGCAATAGCTGGTAGGATACTTCGCTCCAGGCCCACCATTGCGCCGACGAAGGCATTGACCAAAACCAGCAGTGAGAACTGCCCCAAGTTCTCACGCAGCCCGAGGCGAATGCCAGTCGTGTGCATAATTCAATTCTCCACGCCGAGGTAAAATCGCACCATGACTTCCATCTCGGTTGGTCATACATGGGGTTTGGAATATGTAAAAGACTCTATTCTATCCTCCAGCGCGGCCAACAAACATGCGCCTGGCCATTGGCTGGGCCGGCAAGGCCCTTGAAAGGCGCGATAGTGGGCGACAGCGCGTCATGCCGTGGCGTTTAGGCCCGCAGAAGTGATCAACGCGACCGTGATACAGAACGTGGCCAGCGCTGACCTGCACGTTGTGGTGGAGATGTGCAGGCCCTTCGATGCCGTCAAGAACTTGCGCCATATCAGTGCTGACACCTCCGATTTAGCACAGGCAGCGCCACGGAGTCGCCCGAGGTGTCCAAGACTCCAGTGATGGTCCGAACCGAAGCAGGAGCCTGTGACAAGTCCAACGTTACCAACAAGTGCGTGGGCTTGCCAATCGGACACGTGAGGGAATCTCTTCAATCAACCTTGTCGGCCTTCGCACAGTAGAAGAACCTCGTAGCCAAAACCCGCGACGCCTCCTGCAGTGAATGGAGCCGCCTACTGGAATGGCGCGACTATTTCCACGTACTGCACCGCTAGATCATGCCTATTGCGCTACCACAAAACGACAGCGCCGAAGGCAGCGGAATTGCCAAAACATGCACTCACCCAATCGCAGCAAACGAAAATGCGTTGCGGCCACCACGCTTTGCCCTGTACATTGCCCCATCAGCAGCTTTGAGTAGCGAGGCTGCACCTTCGCCGTCCGTCGGATAGATGGCGATGCCAATGCTGGCGGAAATAACCAACTCGTGCGGCCCAATCTCAAACGGTCGACAAATTTCATCCAGCATCTTTTGCGCCACTCGTGCCGCATCCTCCTTCCCGTTGATGTCATTGAGGATAGCGGTAAACTCATCGCCACCTAGACGTGCAACGGTATCCGATTCCCTAGCGCTCGCCGTGAGCCTTATGGCCGCAATCCTGAGCAGGTCGTCGCCAACATCATGACCAAATTCGTCGTTTATTTCCTTGAAGTGGTCGAGGTCGATGAAGAGCAAGGCCATCGCCAACTTGTTGCGGCGGGCGCGGACAATCTCCTGATGCAGACGATCCATAAACAGCGAGCGGTTCGGCAAGTCGGTGATTGGGTCGTGGTAGGCTCTGTGACGGATGAACTCCGCAGCCTGCTTGGCCTCGGTAATATCGTTGATAACTCCAACGTAGTGTTCAATACGGCCACACACCCACTCGGTGGGCGATGTCGCCACCGCTCAACTGCATGCCTATGAAGCCCGTGGTGATGCGCGACCAGCCACCAAGTGCGTTCAGGTTAACCGAAGCCGGTCCGCTGCCGCCCTTTTTGCCCGCCGTCAGGTGGTACGACGGGTCGGTCGCGATGGCATCCACTCTGTTGCCCGGCTTGGTGCGCGTGCATGCGCAGCTACAGCGTCTGCTGGTCCAGGGCGATGTAGGCCGCCATGGCGTTGAAGGCGGCGATGTACGCTTCCTTGAAGGCCATCGCCGCCTCGCCAGTAAAGCCCATGACCAGCATCACGAAGCCGTCCTTGGTCATCTTGACCATGCGCTGAATGTTGCCACGCCCATCAACATATTCATGCGGCTGAAAATTCAGCCGCATGAACTGGGCCGAACATTGCAGCTTGTCATAGGCTTGCAGCACGTTCTTGTGGCGCTTGCCGAAGCTCTTGGCCACAGTCAGCGAGTCCGTCACCAGCTTGTCGCCGTCCAGTTGTACGAGGTGGCGCGGCGCTGGTCGGAATCGGGCCGTTGGGCTTGCCGGTGGGGCTGGTGGTAGTTCTTCACCAGCTCGTCAAAGAAGTCGCGCCCCAGCATCTGCATGACGGTGGCAGGGATGCGGAACTCGCCGTTGCTGACAGCGACCGGCTGGCCGTTGGCGACGGCGGCCACGGAATCACTGGTGCCGTTGCCCAGCCTACGGATCATGCCGCCTTTGGGGATGCATTTGTTGTTGAGGGCCGCCTCGCTCAGCAGGCCCGGCACAGAGCCGCCCCAGCATCAGGTCGTGGACCGAGCTATCGTCGCTGAAGTTCGGTGTCAGCCCGCGAGGCAAGAAAATTGAATTGGTCTTGCATAGAAACGAAAAAATTTTCGTAGTCGAATGCCGAAATTTTTCCGGGATCACGAAAAGTGCGGCTACGCCCAGCGTCTGCACCGACCGTACCATGGCGACCAGCGTCGCAAAGGTGGAGGCTGCGACCGCTAGTACAACGTTTGTACTACCGACCACGAAGCGTGCAGCGCCACGTAGACGGCCGACGGCCATGCCGGTGCACGCCGTCACTGCACGGGCAAAGCTGACGCCGGGCGAAAGTGCCAACTTGACCATGACCAGCGCCGCAGCGGTAGCCAACCGGCTCAGAATTGAGCCGGTTGAACTCACGCGAACAATTCAAGCCCGCAGCACGTTCTTGTGCCGCTTGCCAAAGCTCTTGGCCACCATCAGCGCGTCCGTCACCAGCTTGTCGCCATCCAGTTGCACGAGGTTACGCGGCGCTGGTCAACATCGGCCCCTTGGGCTTGCCGGTTGTCCAGTGGTAGTTCCGACCAGCTCATCGGAGAAGTCCTGTCCCTGCGCCTATACTACAGCCGCAGGGATGCGGAACTCGCCGTTGCTGACGGCAACCGGCTGGCCGTTGGCGACGGCGGTCACGGAATCGCCGGTGCCGGTGCCCGGCCCCCGGATCATGCCGCCGTTGGCCAAGCAGTTATTGTTGAAGGCTGATTCGACCATCATGCTGTGGACAGCTCCGCCCTGGCGCAGGATGGAACGGGACGTCTCCCGCGTGGCTGGCCGAGATGGTCTATTGGAGCGGCTGCTGTGGTGCGTGGCTGGGCTGCGATTGGGTTGCCGAAGTCGCCGTACTACGTGGGGACGAGCAATTCACGGTTAGAGTCGGCAGCCGCTTTTATGCTGTCGGGCCAGGTCGTCTTGATGCCGTGGCGCAGGTCGGAGGCACCATCACCGCCGACCTGACGCGGCCCACCATCCTGCTCGACGCCCATGGCTTCACGGACGGCACCGGCACGCCCCCCCAGCTGAACCAAAGGCTGAACTGCTATCGGCCACGGGCAAACCAACACAGGTAGGCATGCCGGGTGCGGATGGTGCGGATAAGTGCCGTTTTTCATAAACTCTCCTATGTTTCGTTTCTAGGAAAAGTTTTGAAAATAGGGGTCTATCCGCACCATCCGCACCCGAGCTACTTTCTGCATGACGTCTGGCACTTACGCCGGGTCGGCAGTCCGTGAAAAAATACAAACCGCCGAAGCGCATGTAGCTGACAGCGCTCTACTCTGGCTGTTCCCTTTCGCCCTATCGACATCGCCGCCGTATCGCAATTTCCAGGGCGCCATATAGCGCCGATGGAAGCTGTGGCTATAATGAGCCACATGTGTCCACCAAAACTCACCCTGGTACCGCCTCCACCCAGCTTGAAGCTGGACGCTCTGTTGTCGCTGACCTGGCGCGACGGATCAGCGCTGCATGTAACAGGAATGGGAATACTGCTGGTGGATGCCACTGCACCGTACTTGGTCAATCCCTGCCAGCCAATTTCGTCGCCGATGAGCCTAATCCGCTCGTAGGACAAGTAGCAGCCCCCGACACGGTACGATCCCGGCGTTGCGGGAGTCAGCCTTGGTGCTGTAGCATGAGGGCTATCCTCTCCACCTGCGCCCGCCATGAAGCGTTCTCGCTATGCCGATCAACCAAGAGCCTACGCCATGCATCGCATGACAGTAGCGATTGATCGCATGATCGCCGCCACCACCCCGAAAGGCAAGCGCCGTGCTGCCCAGTGGGCCGCAGCATGGGGCGTAGCGTCTGGCAGCCCTGTTCCACACACCATTAGGCTACGTCCCCGACCGCAGCATAGTCCTGCCATATCCTCAGTGGGACTGGCCGCACCGAAGTAGCTGGACGGCATCCGCAGCATCCTGTCGATATCTAGAAATCTTGCGCAGGGCATGCATTTTCTTCAACCAAAGATGCCCGCGAAGTACCGAGTATTCACCCTGTGTTCGGGTCGCTCAAACTGCTATTCTGTATTCATGCAGGTAGCGCGCAAGTGGATCATTTGACTGGCTGATCATGGCTATGCGCCGCAACTGAGGGAGTTAATCATGACACACACACTGGCAGCCGTTTTTGAAAATCGTGCTGATGCAAACGGTGCCCGAGAGGCACTGATAGATGCCGGCTTTGATGTTGCATCCATTCAACTGAGCGATTCTGCTACCGTCGCCGGCGCCGCACAACAATTCGATGCTATCGTTAGCCCAACCGAAGCTGGCAATGCCATCACCGACAAGATTAAACACTTATTCAATAGGTACTTTGGCGCCGACTACCACGAACACCGTATTCATTCCGATGCTATAGAGCGGGAGTGTGTAGTCTTGACCATCCAGACAGTTGGCCGTAATCAAGCCAGAAACGCGAAGGTCATTGTTGATACCTTCGGACCGTTGGATATCAACCAGCAACACGGCCGATGGGGTGCTGGCGGGTTGGCTGACGTCGAGATGGAGCAAGGCAGTACTTTCATTCCTCAGCCGGACACTGGCTTGAAACAAAGTTCACCGCTACAGCGAGACTTGTCGCAAACAGCGCAAAGAGGGGGGCAGGAAATGGTACAACCTACGCAGTCCGGGTCCTTTACTTCTCAGCAGGGTATGCAGGAGGCGGGGGCAATGCAGCGTACTGTGCCCGAAGCGGAGTTACCCCAAGGCGCGGCCTCCCGGCTCGATAACAGCAGACGCTTACCGCCCAATCAGGGCAGCTTGAACATTCAGCGTGGCGACAGCCTAGGCATCAGCGAGGACACGTACTTCCGCGCACACTGGCTGGACACTTTTTCCTATATGGGTGGTACTTATCAAGAGTATGACCCAGCGTATCGATACGGTGCATCGATGGCGAACCGTGCAACTTATCAAGGCAGCGCTTGGGAGGATGCCGAAACGGAATTGCGCGAATCCTGGAAGCGCGACTATCCGGCATCACGCTGGGACATGGTAAAAGAGGCGGTACGTGCAGGATGGGTGCGCATGACGAAATAGTTTTTTGGTTTAAACACCATGGCCAGCATCTCGAGGCCACGCGCCGTGCAGGAAACGCTAACGCTGGGCGTTCCGTCTAGCGTGACCCCGACCAGCACCGCAGCAGCACCCTAGCGGTAGTGGTCAGTATCGGCCCCTTGGACTTGCCGGTGGGCGTGAGGTAGTTCCGTACCCATTCATCGAAGAAGTCCCGTCCTAGCGCCTATAGGACAGGCGCAGGACACCGAACACACCGTTGTTGACGGCGACCGGCTGATCATTGGCGATGGCGGCCTGGGAATCGCTGGTGCCGATTCCCGCCCCCTGGATCGTGCTGCCGTTGGCGATGCGTCTTTTGTTGAAGGCCGATGCGCCCAGCAGGCTGTTCAACGTGCAGCCCTGAATCAGGTCGTGTACCGGGCTGCTGTTCATCGCGGTCGGGTCCAAGCCCGTGCCGGACAGGTTGTAGCCGTTCAGGTTGTCGGGCTAGTTGCCCACGTTCGTGAGCGGCCGCCTTGGCGCGGCATGGCGCGAGCGTCACCCACGTGGCTGGCCGGAATGGTCGGGTAGCGCTACTGTGGTGGCTGGCCTGGCTGGATGGGATAGCCGTAGGCGGCGTAGCGAATAGGAGCGATCAGGCCGAGGTCAGCGTAGGCCGCCGCCTGGATGCTGTTCGGGCGGGCCGTCTCAATGCTATGGTGCCGGACGTGGCGCGCATGAGCGGCATGGGCCGCTACATGGTGCTGGGCGGTTGCAAATCTGATGTTTTCCCCTACCTGTCCTATCAGGGTAAGGCGAGATGCCGAACGCTTCCCTTATTCTGACCCGATTAGAAGGTCGTTGTTAGGGCAGGTCAGAACTTACACTTCTCAAAGTTCTAATAAGCTCCTCTGCGGCACTTCTTGGCCAACCTCGAAACTCAATATCCGCTTCCCGAGCAATCCGCCTCGTCAATTGGAACGCAAAATGCCCGTCCGGGGCGCGCTGGATTGGGGCGACTCCTTCAGTCGGTGCTGGCGACGCCAACGGGTCAGCATTCAATGTGGACATGATGAGCCTTCGGTTCTTGCCACGTTTGCAGTACGCCTGTTGAGTTTAAAGCCACTTCGTACTTAGTCAAGACAATTGCGATGGCGGCCATCAACACTTCGATGGACAGGGCGCCAATCCCTCCGGGGCCGGACGTCGCCAGCACCATAAATACCGCAACCAAGAGGAGCCTAACACAGCCCTTGTCCGCGACCGGCATCATTGGCAGCCTGGCATCCAGTTGCCCGGCACGGTTCCATCCTCTCGACCATCCTGGCCTGCGTCCCGCTGAACCGCAAGCATGTCGGCCGAGGACGATATAGTGTTCGACATAATGTACGCGATGGCGACAACGTCCTCCACAGTGACAGAGAACGTCCCGGTCCCCAGCCATGACGACAGTGCGAAAGAGAATGGAACCATAGGGTTCCGTCCGGCCATCGCTGCGGTCAATGCAACTAGCGCGGTGTTCAACGGCACGCCGAAGTCGGCCAATAGCGCAGCAGCAAAAAAAACGCCATGTGACGCCGATAACTTCTGCGCGGTCAGCACGAGCAGCTCATCCCGAATTTGCCTTGTTTCCATGTCTGGCCTCCTTACCAGACTCTGGCACGTCGCCAAGGGAGTATATTGAGGCCGATCAACCCCTACGCACGTAGCGTTGGGCACGCGCCCGTATTCCACCATATTCGAGAATGACCATGTCAAATTCCCCGGTCAGCGCGGTACCAAACTCGGCGCCCCCCCACAAACGCGCCGCAGCGTATGTGCGAATGTCAACAGAGCGGCAGAACTATTCGATCCAACACCAACGCCACGCAATCAGCGAATATGCCTTGTGCCACGGCCTCGAAGTCATCAAGACCTACGCGGACAGTGGCAAGAGCGGCTTGCGAATAAATGGTCGAACCGGACTCAAGAACCTGATCGATGATGTCTTGTCTGGTTCGGCCGATTTTGAAATTATTCTGGTCTACGACGTGAGCCGCTGGGGACGATTTCAAGATGCGGACGAGAGCGCTTACTACGAGTTCATCTGCCGCCGCGCTGGCATCAGTGTTGTCTACTGCGCAGAGCTTTTTGCCGACGACGACTCCCCCATGGGGGCAGTGCTAAAAAGTCTAAAGCGCCTGATGGCCAGCGAATACAGCCGAGAGCTGTCCGCAAAAGTGTTTGCGGCGCAGTCCAACTTCACCCTCATGGGATTCAAACAAGGTGGCCACGCGGGCTATGGCTTAAGACGCCTTGCAGTCGATCAGGCCAGGAACAAAAAAACCATCCTGCGCCAAGGAGAGAGGAAGCCTGCGCAAACCGACCGCGTAGTTCTAGTCCCCGGCCCTGGCGACGAGGCCGAGGTGGTCCATTCCATCTACGATTGGTATACCCGACACAAATTGGGCGACTCGCGCATCGCAATGATGCTCAACGTAGCCGGCATACCAAGCGAATCGGGAAAGCCATGGACGAAGAAAATAGTCCGTAGCGTGCTGACCAACGAAAAATACATCGGAAACGCCGTTTACAACCGGACGTCCTACAAGCTGAAAAAACATCCTGTCAAAAATCCTCACCACATGTGGATCAGGAAAGATGCCGCCTTTCCTGCACTCGTGCCCGCCCCCGTATTCGACATGGCCCAAGCGGAGCGCCAGCAAAGGCATCGATGCTACACTGACACCGAACTGCTAGACATATTGCGGGAGGTACACGCCAAACATGGAAAGGTCACGGCCGTGCTGATTTCGGCGAGAGGCGCCGCTCCGACACCACAGACATTCAAATACCATTTCGGCACCTTGGCAAACGCCTACTCGCTCGCGGGGGTGGCCTGCGAGGAGAACTTTTCGTATGTTGAATCGCGTCGTGCGCTCCGAGCAGTCCGCTCGAATTTGGTAGCCAAGGCGATAGAACTCATCGCCTTGGCCGGTGGCAACGCCGCACCCACTGATGACCAATACACGTTGCGAGTCAACGAAACACTGACGCTCAAAATTATGGCCATCCGATGTCAGCGCGAAGGCGGCGGTCTTCTACGTTGGAGGCTACGCCTAAGCCAAGCCGCCAACGCAGACTTCGTCATTGCGGCACAAATGGACGAGGCCAACCGACATATTCTTTGCCTCTACCTACTGCCCATGGCTGACTTCAACGGCAATTGGCTTCCGCTACCATCAAGGCTCGATGCTCCGAGTGGCTTGGCCCTCCATCGGCATGCGATACTGGAGAGCATGTTCGGAAGGATGAGTGACGGCATTCCTGTTGCGGCCCGCGCCGTATAATCTGCCGGAAAATTTTTCCCAAATTCTCGGGGGTGCCATGCGCGTTCTGATCCACATACTTCGTGTCGCTACCATCCGTGCCATTGACCGCCTCGCCAATGTCCTGGCGATAAGCCGAGACGTGCAGCGCAGCGGGCCAGCCAACCACTACCCGGATTTTCTCTATCCTGAACGGGATGGCCGCGCTGAGCTTGGCAAGGAGCGCCGCTTTTACGCCGGCAATGACAGTATCCGCATCACGACTGCTGATGGGGAACTGTGGATCTTCCCCGATGGCCACCGCCTTCTGCTGCCACGCCCGCAAAAATAAATAACGGCCAATACAATGCAGGCGGACGCCGTCGCGACATTGGCAGTACTAACTACGAGAGACATAGCCAGCGTGACCACGGCCAGCACCGCCCTGCCCGCGACATGTAGCATTGGCCCGTTGGGCTTGCCAGTCGGCTGGTGGTAGTTCCGTAACAGCTCGTCGAAGAAGTCCCACCCCAGCGCCTGTACGACAGCGGCAGGGACACGGAACTCGCCATTGCTGACGGCGACCGGCAAGCCAGCGACAGAGTCCACGGAATCGCTGGTGCCGTTCCTTGGCGCCTGGATCATGCCGCCGTTGGCATTGCCCGATGACTTGGCGATAGCGCCCAGCAGGCTTTGCAATGCGCCGCCCCGCATCAGGTCATGAACCGGGCTGTCGTTCAACACGGTCGGAGCCAGCCCCATGCCGGACAGGTTGTAGCTGTTCTGGTTATCCGGCTCGTTGTCCAGATTGATGAAGCCGCCGCCCTAGCGCAAGTTGGCGCGGGCATCACCTGCACGGTCAGCCGGTACGGCCTGGTAGCACAGCGGCGTTGCTTTTGTCGGGCTGCACGAAATTGCCGCACTTGTCATATTTGGCCGGACCAACCAGACCGCCATTCGCGTAAGCCGCTGCTTTGATGCTGTCGAGGCGAGTCGTCTCGATGCTGGCACGCTCACCCGTGCTGGGGGGGGGCCGACATTGGCGGCACGGGGCACAAGGTCGTGCAGGCCGGTGGCAAGCTGGGCGCTTGTCCCACCCGCCCCACCTGCCCCACTGGTGGCGCGCTCAGGTCTTGGCCGGGCGTGAAGCCGATCCCGGTACGCCTATTCTGCACGTCCATGATACCGAAGCCCAGGTTGGCCGCTCCTGGCTGCCGGCAATTGTGGGCGACTGTGTTCAGGTCCGGCGCGACGTGCATGCCGCCCGCATCAGCTCGTCGGCAATCGGCACGACGACCGACACGGCGGCGAGGACTTCACCGCGCAATCTTATACCGCGCCGCTGGGCAACGTAATCGCGCTCAATTTGCAGGCGTCCGGCGCTATCAACACTGACATCACTGAGGCGGCCACCGCCCAAGACACGAAGGACGGCCTTACTCAGGATCAGGCGGGTTTGAGTGAGGCAGCCAGCGCCGCCAGCACTCGGAACGCCGTCACGACATGGGTTGCGGCCTGCGCCAAGAGCGCGACGGCCAACGACAGCCGCACAGCCAGCACGAACCGGCTAGCCGACACGTCAGAAACGGCCATGACCAGTGATGCAGCCACGGGTGCAAACGCGGCCAGCGCGACCCAGCTCATAGCGGCCAGCGCCTCAGCCTGCGTCCGCATAACAAAAAGCCCGCTATTTAGCGGGCTATCTGCTTAAACCTAACCGATCAGCTATCTCATTCAATCTCATCGGCTTTGAGGGGTTGTTTGGGGGGTAGGCCAAACAACTTCATTTTTTCCCTCTTGTGTTGGCGGAGACGGTGGGATTCGAACCCACGATACAGGTTTTGCCCGTATGCTTCCTTAGCAGGGAAGTGCCTTCGGCCACTCGGCCACGTCTCCTAGTCGATTTCTCAACTATGTCTTTCTAACCAAACCGCGCTAGAGCAGACGACCGCCATAGTATAGACCGTCGTCTGTTTGGTCAAGGTTAGTGACGATTTTTTTTCGAAATATTTACGCTTTTTCCAGACCGAACGCTTTATGCAGCGCGCGCACGGCCAGTTCCATGTATTTCTCGTCGATCAGCACGGAAATCTTGATCTCGGAAGTCGAGATCATCATGATGTTGATGCCCTCTTCCGACAGCGTGCGGAACATCTGCGAGGCCACGCCCACGTGGCTGCGCATGCCCACACCCACCACGGAGATCTTCGACACCTTGGCGTCGCCCTGGAAGCTGGCGGCGCCCAGCTCTTCCTTGCACGCGGCCAGCACGTCCATCGCCTTGGCGTAGTCGTTGCGCGACACGGTGAAGGTGAAGTCGGTCTTGCCATCGACGGACTGGTTCTGGATGATCATGTCCACTTCGATGTTGGCGTCGGCCACCGGGCCCAGGATGTGGTAGGCCACGCCTGGACGGTCCGGCACGCCCAGCACGGTGATTTTGGCTTCGTCACGGTTGAATGCGATGCCGGAGATGACTGCTTGTTCCATGTGTGTATCTTCCTCAAACGAAATCAGGGTACCCGAGTTGGCTTCTTCTTCCAGGTCTATCATGGGGTCGGTCAGCGACGACAGCACGCGCGTGGGGACGCGGTAGTTGCCGGCGAACTCCACCGAACGGGTCTGCAAGACTTTCGAGCCCAGCGATGCCAGTTCCAGCATTTCCTCGAACGTGATGGCTTTCAGGCGGCGCGCTTCCGATACCACGCGCGGGTCGGTCGTGTACACGCCGTCCACGTCGGTGAAGATCAGGCACTCGGACGCCTTCATGGCGGCGGCGATGGCCACGGCCGAGGTATCCGAACCGCCACGGCCCAGGGTCGAGATGTTGCCATGCTCGTCCACACCCTGGAAGCCGGTGATGATGACGATCTTGCCGGCGTCGAGGTCACGACGCACTTTCTCGTCGTCGATCGACTGGATACGGGCCTTGGTAAAAGCGGAATCGGTTTTAATCGCCACTTGCCAGCCAGCGTAGGACACGGCTTGCTTGCCCAGCGCCAGCAGCGCCATCGACAGCAGGCCGACCGACACTTGCTCGCCCGTGGAGGCGATCATGTCCAGTTCGCGGGGATCAGGCTGGGCCTGGATTTCCTTTGCCAGCGCGATCAGACGGTTGGTTTCGCCCGACATTGCCGATGGCACCACGACGATCTGGTGTCCGGCGTCATGCCATTTGGCAACGCGACGCGCGACGTTCTTGATACGGTCCGTCGAACCCATCGACGTACCGCCGTATTTGTGCACGATTAAAGCCATAACAGTGAGTTTTCCGCTCAAATAGGAATAAATGGAGCCCTTTACTGTACATGCCGCACTGCAAAATAACAAGACAAAAACCGCATAAAATCATACTGTATCGGCATATCTACATGCAAAATTGCGTGAATGAAAGCTTGTCTATACAGACTCCCAGCGTAAGGCGATGCGCTGGCCTGCCTCATCACTGACATGACGGCAATCCATGCCCAGCCCGGCCGCGTACAGCACATCGGCGGCCGTGCGCACCACGGGTAAGCGGCCGCGTTCCCAGGCGGGAATCCCACACTCTTGGTAGTGGTATTTCAGCGGCCGGGTAGAACGGTTGGGCGCCAGTTTGAGCCGCTCGCCGCCGCGCCGGAATTCGATCACCAGCGCCTGGGCACGCAGCCAGTCGGGCGCGAAGCCCTGGTCGGCCCGGTCGAAATGGAGCACACCGCCGTAGGCCGGGAAAGCCTGCGACGCTTCGCCCTGCCACACAAAATCCTGGCCGGGACTCTGGTCGAACTGATCCTCCCGCGTGCCGGGCAGGTCGGCCAGCTTGGGCGTCAGGTACAGCCGGTCGCGGTGGCGCCGCACGTGGCAGTCGGGGTGGGTAACGAGCAACTGGGCGTCGTAGCGCGCTTCCAGCAGCTGGGTCACCATCTCGGACAGCCACGCCGTGCTGGGCATGCGCAACTGGCGTGTGCCGAACCAGTGGCGCAGCAGGTTATAGCTGCGGTCCAGGCTCAGCTGGCGCAGGTGGCCGATGTCGATGCAGTCGCCATCGAGGCAGGCGGCCAGGTCTTGCTGCGCGATTTCCGTCAACAGCCGCTGGGCCGATTGCGCATGCGCGGCGCTGCGCGCGAAGCGCTGCTGGAAACCGGGGAACGCTTGCGCCAGCGCCGGCATCACCTGGTGGCGCAAGGCGTTGCGGGCGAAACGGGGATCCGAGTTCGATTCATCGTTCACGTAGGCGATGCCATGCTCGGCCACGTAGGCTTCCAGTTGCGGACGCGAAGCCGACAGCAGCGGGCGCGCCATCAGCAAGGTGTCGTTGTCGAGCAGACCGGGGGCGGCGTTGGCCGCGTCCATGCCGGACAGGCCGGCCGGGCCGGAGCCGCGCAGCAGTTGCAGCAGCACCGTCTCGGCCTGGTCGTCCAGGTGATGCGCCGTCAGCAGCAGCGTCACGCCGTGCTCGCGGCACATGCCGCCCAGCGCTGCGTAACGGGCCTTGCGGGCCGCCGCTTCCGTGCCCGTGCCGGCCGCCGGATCCAGCTGCACGCGGCGCGCGGCGAATGGCACGCCCAGCGCGGCACAGGCCTGTTCGCAGTGCGCTTGCCACGCATCGGCGTTGGGGCTCAGGCCGTGGTGGACGTGGAACGCGTGCAGCGCGGCGCCGTGCTCTTGCGCCCACGCGTGCGCCAGGTGCAGCAGCGCGGACGAGTCGAGTCCGCCGCTCAGGGCGACGGCCATGCGGGCCGCGCCCTGCCCCATCGCGTCCAGCGTCTGGACAAAGGTAGAAGCGAGCGTGGGAATTTGTTGCTTGCTCAATCGGCGCTCCAAAAACATAGGCAAAAAGAAAAATCGGGGACGTACCCCGGTTTTTCGCGAAAGAAAAACCGGGGTACGTCCCCGATTTGTTTGGGTGGAAAGGATTACTCCTGCGGCGTGGTTTCCTTGAACTTGCCGTAGCTCATCAGCTTTTCGTGGCGCGCGGCCAGCAGGTCCTTGGTCTTCATGCCGTGGAACTGGCGCAGCGAGTCGGCCAGCGCACGCTTGAGCAGCGTGGCCATCTGCTTGGGATCGCGGTGGGCGCCGCCCAGCGGTTCATTGACGATCTTGTCGATCAGGCCCATGGCTTTCAGGCGGTGCGCCGTCAGGCCCAGCGCTTCGGCCGCGTCGGCGGCGCGCTCGGAGGTCTTCCACAGGATGGAGGCGCAGCCTTCGGGCGAGATCACGGAATAGGTCGCGTACTGCAGCATCAGCACGGCGTCGCCCACGGCGATGGCCAGCGCGCCGCCGGAACCGCCTTCACCGATGATGGTGGCGATCAGCGGCACTTTCAGTTCCGCCATCACGTACAGGTTGTGGCCGATCGCTTCGGACTGGCCGCGCTCTTCCGCGTCAATGCCGGGGAAGGCGCCCGGCGTGTCGACGAAGGTGAAAATGGGGATGCCGAATTTTTCGGCCAGCTTCATCAGGCGCATGGCCTTGCGGTAGCCTTCGGGCTTGGGCATGCCGAAGTTGCGCATGGCGCGTTCCTTGGTGTCGCGGCCTTTCTGGTGGCCGATCACCATGCAGGCCTGGCCGTTGAAGCGGGCCAGGCCGCCCACCACGGACAGGTCGTCGGCGTAGCTGCGGTCGCCGTGCAGTTCATGGAAGTCGGTGAAGATCTCGTTCACGTAGTCCATGGTGTACGGGCGCTGCGGGTGGCGCGCGATCTGCGCGACCTGCCAAGGGGTGAGCTTGGCGTAGATATCCTTGGTCAGCTGCTGGCTCTTCTTGGCCAGGCGGTCGATCTCCTCCGAAATATCGACGGCCGAATCGTCTTGCACGAAGCGCAGCTCTTCGATCTTGGAATCGAGTTCCGCGATCGGTTGCTCGAAGTTGAGGAAAGTCGTTTTAGTCATTGTACCTCCGTGTTTTTGCTCAGCCAGGCGAACGAAAAAAGACCGCGCCCGGCGATTAGAGTCATTATTCTACAGGAACCGGGTCCAGACTACGCCATAAGTACCAGGTGGCCACCGTGCGCCATGGCTCCCAATTGGCCGAAACCTCGCGCGCGTCGCTGCGCGAGACGGGTTCGCCGGAAAAATAATTGACGCTGATCCCCTGGATCAGGCCCGCATCGTCCAGCGGCAGGACATTGGGGCGCAGCAGGTTAAAGATCAGGAACATCTCGGCCGTCCAGCGCGTGATGCCGCGGATTTGCACCAGCTCGGCGATCACGGCTTCGTCCTCCATCTGGTCCCACTGGCTGGCGTGCACGCGGCGCGCCTTGAAATGGTCGGCCAGGTCGAGGATGTATTCGGTCTTGCGCTTGGACAGGCCGCAGCCGCCCAGTTGCTCGGCGCCGGCCTTGAGCACCTGGGCCGGGGTGCACTTGGGGCAGGCCAGCAGCAGCTTGCCCCAGGCCGCGTCGGCCGCCTTGGTGCTCACTTGCTGCCCCACGATGGATCGGGCCAGGGTGGTGAACGGGTCGTCATGGCCGACCAGGTGCAGGTCGCCAAATTGCGGGATCAGCTTCTTCATGATGCGGTCCCGCTTCATCAGCTCGATCTTGGCGTCTTCCCAGTACGGCGGCACGGCCGCTGTCGCAGCCGCGGCAGCGCCGCCCACGTTCATCTCCTTGGCGGGAACCATTATGCGCGGCGCCAGTTGGTGCTGCCGTCAGGCTTGTCTTCGAGGATGATGCCGGCCGCCAGCAACTCGGCGCGAATCGCGTCGGATTCGGCGAAGTTGCGCGCCTGCTTGGCGGCCTTGCGGCGCGCGATGGCGTCGGCGATGGCCGCTTCATCGAGGCCGCCGGCCTCGCCCACGCTGGCCTGGCGGAACTGCTGCGGCGTGCGTTCGAGCAGGCCGATCACGCCGGCCAGACCCTTGAGCTGGCGCGCCAGCACGGGCGACCTGGTCTTGTTCAGCTCCGTGGCCAGGTCGAACAGCGCGGCCACGGCCAGCGGCGTATTGAAGTCGTCGTCCATCGCTTCGGCAAAGCGCTTGGCGTGTTCCTCGTTCCAGTCCAGCGGCAAGCCGTCGCCATCGACGCCGTCGAGCGCCGTGTACAGGCGCGTCAGGGCGCCGCGGGCGTCGTCCAGGTGGGCGTCCGAGTAGTTGAGCGGGCTGCGGTAGTGGGCGCGCAGGATGAAGAAGCGCACCACTTCGGCGTCATACTTCTTCAGCACGTCGCGGATGGTGAAGAAGTTGCCCAGCGATTTGGACATCTTCTCGTTATCGACGCGCACGAAGCCGTTGTGGATCCAGTAGTTGACCATGGTGTGGCCAAACGCGCCTTCGGACTGGGCGATCTCGTTCTCATGGTGCGGGAACTGCAGATCGGCGCCGCCGCCGTGGATGTCGAACTGCTCGCCGAGCAGCGCGCACGACATGGCCGAGCACTCGATGTGCCAGCCCGGACGGCCCTTGCCCCATTTCGAGTCCCACTTCACTTCGTCCGGTTCCGATTCCTTGGACGACTTCCACAGCACGAAGTCGAGCGGATCGCGCTTGCCCGTGTTGACATCCACGCGCTCGCCGGCGCGCAAATCGTCCAGCGACTTGCCCGACAGGCGGCCGTATTGGGGGAAGTTGCGCACGGCGTAATTGACGTCGCCGTCGGCGCCCTGGTAGGCCAGGTCCTTGCTTTCCAGTTTTTCGATCAGGGCCAGCATCTGCGGCACGTACTGGGTGGCGCGCGGCACCTGGGTCGGCGGCAGGATGCCCAGCGCCGTCGTGTCCTCGTCCATGTATTGGGTGAAACGGGCCGTCAGCTGCGAGATCGATTCGCCGTTCTCCACGGCGCGCTTGATGATCTTGTCGTCGATGTCGGTGATGTTGCGCACGTAGTTGACGTCGTAGCCGCTGGCGCGCAGCCAGCGGTAGATCACGTCGAAGGCCATCATCATGCGGGCGTGGCCGATGTGGCAATAATCGTAGATGGTCATGCCGCAGACATACATGCCCACTTTGCCGGCCACCATGGGAACGAAGGTCTGCTTGTCACGCGCCAGCGTGTTGTAAATCTTTAAATTGCTCATCGCACTCTTGCTGTTATGCAGGCACCGGCCAGTCGGCAATACGGCGCCGTAGCGCCCACACTGGAGGGTGGGGCGCCGGCACGCGGGTGATTACCATGGAAACTGACGGGGTCCTCGTTATTGTTCTTTTTTCCAACCTTGTCGGGTTAGAATGGAACGTCGTCGTCAAGTATAGCATTGATAAAATCCCGGCTGGCCCGATATACCTTAGGTTTTTTGCAGCACCCTGAGAATATTCAAGTACTTTCCTTTTTAGCACATCCCATCTGACCAGGAATCCAACATGCTTTCCACCCTGCAACAACGCCTGCCCACCATCGGCAAATTCATGAGCCTGTTCGCGGGCGTGGCCCTGTCCGGCGCCGTGCTGGCGGCCGACGCCACGCCGCAAGTGTCGATGAAAACGACCATGGGCGAGATTGTCGTCGAACTCGACCACGACAAGGCGCCCAAGACGGTGGACAACTTCCTCCAATATGTGAAAAGCGGCCACTACAAGGGCACCATCTTCCACCGCGTGATCGACGGCTTCATGATCCAGGGCGGCGGCTTCGACAAGAACCTCAAGCAAAAGCCGACCAAAAAGCCGGTCCAGAACGAAGCCAACAACGGTTTGACCAACGCGCCCTACACCATCGCCATGGCCCGCACGGCCGATCCCAACTCGGCCACGTCCCAGTTCTTCATCAACGTGGCCGACAACGAGGCGCTCAACTACCCGGGCCGCGACGGCTTCGGTTACACCGTGTTCGGCAAGGTGGTCAAGGGCCAGGACGTGGTCGACAAGATCAAAGGCGTGCTGGTGGATGACAAGGGCATGTTCCAGAATGTGCCCGTGGTGCCGGTGGAGATCACCTCGGCCACGATTTTGAAGACCCCCGTGCAGCCAAAACTGTAAAATAGCGGTTTGCCCGGCCAGGCGCACGCCGCACCGGGCCAGTACCTGGAAGTTGTTTCAAAATGACCATGGCTAGGCGTGGCGCCGAAGACAGTGCGCCTGCACGGCAAGGCGCCACAACGACGCCATGGGCTTTTTGAAATGACTTCTTGAATAACAACTCACACATGGATGCCTTATGACCACCGTTATCATCACCACCAACCTGGGCAAGATCACCGCCGAACTGGACGCTGAAAAAGCACCGAAGACGGTCGCCAACTTCCTGGCCTACATGAACGCCGGCCACTACGACAACACCATCTTCCACCGCGTGATCGACGGTTTCATGATCCAGGGCGGCGGTTTCGAGCCAGGCATGAAGCAAAAGCCAGCCGACACCACGGTGGAAAACGAAGCCAAGAACGGCCTGAAGAACGAGCCCTACACCCTGGCCATGGCCCGCACCTCGGCCCCGCACTCGGCCTCGGCCCAGTTCTTCATCAACGTGAAAAACAACAGCTTCCTGGACTACCCAGGCCAGGACGGCTGGGGCTACGCCGTGTTCGGTAAAGTGACCGACGGCACCGACGTGGTGGACGCGATCCGCAAAGTCAAGACCACCCGCAGCGGCATGTTCGCCGACGTGCCAGTGGAAGACGTGATCATCGAAAAAGTGGAAGCCGCCGCCTAAGCGTCAAGCGTCGCTTCAACCAGGGCCGCCGCACCAATGGCGGCGGCCTTTCCGGATTCCCGCAATGCCCACACCGCACCCGCTCGCCCTGTTCATCTCCGACCTGCATCTGCAAGCGTCCCACCCGCACACCACCAGCGCCTTCCTGGATTTCCTGGAACAGCACGCCCGCCATGCACGCGAACTCTATTTGCTGGGCGACCTGTTCGAATACTGGGCTGGTGACGACGACCTGCACGATCCCTATCACCAGCAGATTATTGAAGCGCTGCGCCGCGTGGCCGACGCCGGCGTGGCCGTGTACTGGATCGCCGGTAACCGCGACTTCCTGGTCGGCGCCGGCTTCGCGCAAGCGGCCGGCCTGACCCTGCTGCCCGAAATCCACGTGGCCACCATCGCCGGCCAGCGCGTGGCGCTGCTGCACGGCGACGCCCAGTGCACGGACGACAGCAAGTACATGGCATTTCGCGCCATGGTGCGCCAGCCCCAGTGGCAGCAGCAGTTCGTGGCCATGCCGCTGGCCCAGCGCAAGGCCATCATCGCCGGCATGCGCGAGCGCAGCCGCGAGGACCAGGGCAACAAATCCTACGAGATCATGGACGTGGCGCCGCCGGCCATCGACAGCGTGTTCGCCGCCACCGGCGCGCGCATCATGATCCACGGCCACACCCACCGCCCCGCCCTGCACACGGTGGGCGACAGGCGCCGCTACGTGCTGCCGGACTGGGAGCCGGACGCCACCCCGCCGCGCGGCGGCTGGATCGCCATCGACGCGCAAGGCGCCATCACGCGCCACAAGCTGGACGGCACGCTGGACGCCTGAGCACGCACCAGTATTGCAGCTTTGCCATCAGCGTGACTTTCGCCTGCGTGCTGCCTATAATCGCTTGCATATGCTGACCGTCCCGCACAACGCCCGCCCAGCCCTGCTGGCAACATTCCTGCTGCTGGGGACTAGCGTCGCCGCATCGGCCTCGCCCATCGTCACGGTCAGCTGGCGTGACAAGCCGCCCTACCACTACCTGGAAAACGGCATGCCCAAAGGCTTCCTGCTCGAACGCACGCAAGCCATCTTCGCCGCCGCCGGCATCGCCACCCGCCTGGCGCCCGAGCCGCAGAAGCGGATCTGGGCCAATTTCAGCCACGGCGCCACCAATTACTGCTCGTTCAGCTGGTATCGCCTGCCCGAACGCGAGGCCGTGAGCCAATACACGCTGCCCATCTCCATCGATCCGCCACACAGCGTGCTGGTGTCGGCCGACGCGCTCGAACGGGTAAAAAGCCACGCCACGCTGGCCGCGCTGCTGGCGGACCAGCAATTGACGCTGGGCGTGGTCGATGGCGTGTCCTACGGCCCGGAACTGGACGCCATGATCGCCCGCAGCGCCAATAAGATCATGCGCCGCACGGTCGACACCACCTCCATGATGCGCATGCTCAGCGTGGGGCGCGCCTCATTCATGCTGGTGGACCGCGAGGACTGGGAGTACGTCCACCGCCGCGAACCCATCCTGCGCTCGACCACCCGGCTGGACTTTCCCGACATGCCGCCGGGGCTGAAACGCTACATCGTGTGCAGCCGCGACATCTCGCCCCAGGTGATGGACAAGATCAACCAGGCCATCACGGCCACCGGCGGCGCCGTGCGCAGCACGCAAGGGGCCGACGACGAGCGCAGGGCGCGCCAGCATCCCTGACCCGCGCGCCCCCTCATTGGCCGCCGAACTCGCGCCGGTAGCGGCTCGGTGTGGTGCCCAGAGCCTTGCCGAAATGCTGGCGCAATGACAGCGCCGAACCGAATCCCGCCAGCTCCGCCACCCGCTCCACCGGATGTGCGCTCGTCTCCAGCAGTTGCCGCGCCAGGGCCAGCCGCTGCGCCAGCAGCCATTGCAGCACCGTCGTTCCCGTCACCTGCCGGAAGCGGCGCGTGAAACTGCGGCGGCTCATCAGCGCGCGCGCAGCCAGCGTATCCAGGTCATGCTGCCGGTGCAGATGGCGGCCCAGCCAGTCCAGCAGCGCCAGGAAGCGCTCGCCGCCCGCCGCATCAGCCATCGGCCGTTCCACGTACTGGGCCTGGCCGCCCTGCCGGTGCGGAGGCACCACCATGCAGCGCGCCACGTGGCTGGCCACGGCACTGCCGCACAAGGTGCGCAGCAGGTGCAGGCAGCAATCGATGCCGGCCGCCGTGCCGGCCGAGGTCAGCACGTCGCCATCGTCCACGTACAGCACGTCCGGCTGCACATGCACGCGCGGGTAGCGGCGCGCCAGCGCTTGTGTCCCTTGCCAGTGCGTGGTGGCGGGACGCCCGTCCAGCAAGCCGGCCGCCGCCAGCACGAACGCGCCCAGGCACAAGCCCACCACGCGCGCGCCGCGCGCATGGGCCGCGCGCAAGGCCCGCAACAGCGGGGGCGGCGGCACGTCGTCCGGGCTGCTCCAACTGGGCACGATCACCGTATCGGCCCGCGCCAGCGCGGCCAGTCCGTGGCGCACCTGGATGTCGAAGCCCGCGCTGGTGCGCAGCAGGCCACGCTGTTGGGCACACACCAGCAAGGCGATGCGCTGGCCGCCCTCGTTGCAGTCCGCGCCGAACACATTGCACGGCACGGACAGGTGAAAAGGACTGATGCCGTCGAACGCCAGCACGGCGATGGTATGGGTTTGCATGCGGCTCCCGGCCAGTTGAATGATTGGCCCGATTATATCGAACATGCATATTCAGGCCACTGGCGGCGCAATCTGCCAGCGGCCACACTACCGCCATGGACCGCCGCATGGTGCGCGGCTCCTTCAACGCAAAGGGAAAACAGCATGCAAGTGATCAGAAGCCGCGAATTCACGGCCAGCCGCGCCTGGGGCGCGATCGACATCGCCACCATGAACGGCATCTCCAGCCGCCTGCACTGGACGGACCAGCCGTTCGAATGGCACGTCAACGATGGGGAGGAAGTGTTCGCCGTGCTCGATGGCACGGTCGAGATGTTCTACCGCGAGGCGGGCGAGGAAGGCAGCGCCCTACTGCACGCGGGCGACGTGTTCTTCGCCGGCGAGGGCTGCGCCCACGTGGCCCACCCGCGCGGCGAGGCGCGCGTGCTGGTCATCGAACGGGCCGTGGAGCGCTGAAGCGTTGCGAAGTCAGCGGACGCCGCTCATGGCTGAATTCAGACGGCGGATCAGCGCCGCGTTCATGTCGCGGGTGGCGCCATTCCAGCGCGCCATGGTGCGATCCAGTTCGGGATACAGTTCGCGGGCCAGTGCCGCGTCGCCTGTGGTGGCCGCCCAGATGGCAAATTCGGCGCGGGCGGCGAAGCTGCCAAAGCGCGCCAGCGCGAATTCGAATTCCGCCTTCGCCTCATCCTGGCGCCCCGCACCGGCCAGCGCCTGCGCCAGCAGCAGCGACACTTGCTCGGCGCGGAAATTGGGATCGCGCTGGCGAATCAACTCAAGGTGGCCGACGGCGGCCTGCGCCCGCTTGCTGGCCACGTTGGCGCGCGCGGCGCCATAACGGATCTCCAGGTCGCCAGCGAACGGGCCTTGCAGGCACGCCTCGTAACTGGCGGTGGCGCCATCGGCATCGCCCGCCTCCAGTTGGGCGGCGGCCAGGCGCATCTGGTTCTGTGCGGTGGGGGTATAGTCGAAGGCGGCGCGCGCCTCGCGCAGTTCGCGCGTGGGGTCCAGCGAGCGGGCGGCGGCGGCCACCACCTTGCGGGCGCCATGGTCCAGGCGCGAGTTGGGCAGGTAGATCGCCACGAAATATACGATGCTGCCCAACATGGGAAACGAGAACAGGATCAGCAGCCAATACATCTGCTGCCCGCTGCGGATCACGTGCACGGCGAAGAACAACGCCACCAGCACGTGCAAACCTATACCAAAAATCGCCATGACTGCCCTATCTGAAAAATCGATGGGGCCGATTGTAGAACCTCTGCCCGGTGGCGACAACCTGCATCACCACCGGGCCGGCATCGCCCGTCCCGCTCAAGCCCGCACCGTGCCGATGGCACGCTGGCAGACGGCCATCTGGCAAGCCAGGCGGCCAAGGAAGGCGCCGTTGAACATACCGAACACGATGCACACGGCCACCACGAACAGCGAGTTCTCGCGGGCAGCGGGCAGCACCGCCAACAGCACGGCCACTGCGTACTTGGTGCAGAAGATGGCCATCATCAGCGCCAGCGGCAGCCAGCTGCCGCGCAGGCGGATCGCGCCGCTGGCCGCAGAATAGGAGATGCTGCCGCTGTCAAAATTGCGCCATACGAGGCCGGCGCCGATCAGCGCACCGATCCCCCAGCCGGCGGCCACCAGGCCGTCGAAGCCGAATTTGTTGTTGATATCGAGCCAGGACAGCACCAGCATCACGGCGGGGATGATGACCAGGTTACGCATGGTCACGTCACGGTCAGCGCTGGCGGCCATGCCGCGCGAGATCAGGAAAGCCAGGATGAACCAGACATACAGTGGGGTGTGGCTGACGATTTGCTGCAACATGGTGGACTCCGTTGGTTTGTTGAAGAAGTGATACCACTATGCCCCGTCCACGTCGTCCAAAGGAGCCGAAGCGACAAAATGCGGATACTGCGGCGCCAACTGCATCCAGGCGGCGCCAAACGCCACCGCCAGCGTCACTACCGGTGTCAGGTCTGTCATTCGGACAGTCGATAAGACTCTTTGAGTTTTCTCAATACGCGCCTCTTCGATCGTTGAAATAGACACGCCAGGAGTTGCTTACCATGTGAGAGTTCGTCATCGATTGATGAACCTCAAGGGGAATGCCCGCGTGTCCAAATGACAGACCTGACACCGATTCGAACACCGATTCGCCGATACGCGAGCGACCTCAAAATGCCCAGCGCAAACGCGCGGCGACTCTGCCGCCCAGCGGCGACAACGCCCGTTCCGACTTGGCTGCACCGTTCTGGCGCAAGGCGGACAACATCAACGTAAGGCGGCTCGAATAACGGTAGTCAGCCGTCCCATGCCAGACCTTGCTGCGATCGTCCTGGCCCACATAGATGCCGCCGCCAAACTCCCAGCCGCCCACCGTCTGCGCCAGCGACACGCTCAGGTAGCGCCGTCGCGCGCCCTGGCTGGTTAACATTTGGGCGACCTGCGCCTGCATGCCCTTGCGGGCCGCATCCGGCAGTGGCATCTCCCCATTGCGCGCGATGAGCGCCTGCATGGCACCATATTGGCCATCGGACAGGCCCCGGCCATCGTACGCATACTCCAATTGCAGCTTGGGCAGCGGGTCAAATGCCCAGGTCATGCCAACCGTGGCGCGCGTGTAGCGTCGGCCATCGTCAGCCCGCCAGGGACCGGGGCCGGCATCGCCGTCAACGGCCGGCGTCAGCAAGGATGGGAGGATCGGACGCTGTGTGCCCAGCGCCGTGTAGGCCGATCCATACCATGACAAGCTGTCTCCCGCGGCTCCGCTCAGCGCCATGCCCGCCCCGCGCGATTCGCCATTGGCGCGGCGCAGCAGCAGGCTGGCGCTCAGTTGGTCAAACTCGTATCCCAGCTTGATGATGGCCTGCTCCACGCCACGGTTGTAGCCATCCGCATGGCGCCGCGCGTCCTTGCTGTAGATGGCGGCCGCGTTGGCCCGCGCGCCCGTCCAGCTCAACACCACCATCGGCAAGCCTTCGGATTGGCCCAGCGTGTCGAGCGGATCGCTCAAGTCGGTGCGCTTTTGCAGGAACCCCAGCGGCTGATTGACGAACCCGGGATCGAGCGCATACAGCCGCTTGCCCGCCGAAAGCGTTACACCCGGCGACAACGCGAACACGCGGTTCACTTCCTGCACGGTCGCCGTGAAGCCGGTGTGATCGCCATCGATATCGGTGTGGCGGAGTTCGACGCGGGCACGCCACGTGATGTCGTGGCAGCGCCCTTCCAACAATGCGGCAAGCGTTGTCTTGCGGGCGGGGATGCCGAGAAAATTGTCGATGTTGAGCGGCGTCGTTTGCAAGTGCACCGCCTCCTGGCCGCCCAGGACAAAACCTCCGACCCAATCCGCCCCCTCGTCGGCATGCGCGCCGCCGCATAGCAGCACGCCCGCTATCACTACCGGCAGCCGCACGCTCATTGTTCCAGGCTGCGTGGATTGAAGGTGTTGGCCGGGAATGCCACGCTGCGGATCTTTTCATACACCACCCGCGTTTCGTCGTCCGGCAATTGCGGATCAAGGTAACGTGTGGTTGGCGGCAGGCCGCCGCTGGCGGCGTCGAACACGGCCACCTTCAGCAGCTTGCCGCTGGCCACATGCAGCATGGCCTTCAACGGCACGTATTGGCCAT
Organism: Rugamonas fusca; assembly: GCF_014042365.1. Taxonomy (GTDB): domain Bacteria; phylum Pseudomonadota; class Gammaproteobacteria; order Burkholderiales; family Burkholderiaceae_D; genus Rugamonas; species Rugamonas fusca. Next base: position 224,870 of record NZ_JACEZS010000004.1, on the reverse strand, counting down.
GCTGCCGTCCCACCAGCAGCGTGATGCGGGTGTAGGTGGCCGCCTCGTTCCTGCTGCGGAGATCAAGCGCCAGGCAATCGGCCGCGCAGCCGGGCGGCGTCTCGGCGAGCGTGGCATCGTAATCGTTGGCGAAGCTGATGCGCGCCAGGTCGCCGATGGACGCCTTGCCGCGCAAGGTCTGCAACGGCGTCAAGCGGATCGCCCGGCGCGTGCGCGGCGCGTAGAAGAAGATGCCGCCGTCCGTGGTGAGGAACTTCTCGCCGCGCTGATCCACGCTGGTCGCTTCCACCAGCGCCTGATTGCGATTGGCGCCGCGCACCACGTAGGTGCCCGGCTCCTGCTCCTTGCCGCCCTGGACGGGGACAATGCGCACGGCGGCTTCGAAACTGTCCAGCGGCAGGCGGTAATGGTCCACCTGACGCAAAATCTCCTGCGCCGATGGGGTGGCGGAGAACGCGGGCGACGCGGCCAGCACACCCGCCAACAACAAGCAGCGCAATGCACCACGCATCATGGTCAATCACATAAAGTCGTTCACTGCAGGGAAAGGGAGGCCAGGATGGGCATGCGGCCGATGCGCCGGCTGACGAACCACGCGGCCGCCATCGCCACCAGCGGCAGCACGCAAACGATGGCTGCGCTGTACTCGGGCACCCACAGCAATTGCAGCAGCACGCCCACGTTACGCCCCGGTGGCGGCGCCAGTTCCACATGGGCCGCATTGATCAGCAGCGTGGTGCCATACGCGGCCAGCGCGCCCGCGCACGCCCCCGCGACGCCTTGCAGCAAGCCCTCCAGCACAAACAGCCGCCGCACCATCGCATGGGGAATGCCCATGGCGCGCATGGTGCCGATCTCCTTAGCGCGCTCGTAGATCGTGGTGAGCGTCATCGCCGCCACGCCCAGGAACACGACGATGCAGATCACCACGCCGAACACGGCAAACTGGTTGCCATACAGGGCCAGCACCTGAGCATACAAGGGCGCCAGCTGCTGCCAGCTGCGCAATTCGATCCGGCCATCCCGCGCCAGCAATGCGCGCAGCTGTGCCGACATGGCGTCGGCCCGATTCGTGTCCCGGTACAGCACGGCGACGCTGGACACCTTATCCGTGCGCAGCAGTTCCTGCGCCGTCTCCAGCGGCAGCTGCAGCAGGTACAAATCCGTCTGCGGCACGCCAGTCGCCACCAGCCCCGCCACATCGACGTCGATGGCGTTGATGCTGCCGTTGACGGTGCTCGTCATCAGCGTGACGGACTGGCCGGGCCGCACCGACAGCCGGCGCGCCATCTCCTTGCCCAGCAATACCTGGTAACGTCCTTCCGCCCCGCCGCGTAGCGGCGCGCCGGCCGACAAGGTCTGGAAGGCGCCAAACGCCTGGCGCTCGCGCTCGGGGATCACACCCGTCCCTTCGAAATTGAGCGTGCGCGGCCCGTTCGACACCAGCCCGCTGAACTGCAGCCGTGGCACCACCCGGCGTACCTGTTCCTGGCGCGCCAGCAGCGCCTCCAGCTGTTCCAGCCGGCCGCGCTCCAGCCCGAACTGCAACTGCTGGTCCGCGTAGCCGTCGAACTGGCCGGCGCTGGCCAGTTGCGCATGTCCCAGCCCACCACGGATGGTGCTCTCGCGCAGGCCGTCCAGCGACGCGGCGATGTAGGACACGAACAGCACCAGCGCCAGCGTGCCAACGGCGATGGTCCCGGACAGCAGCAGCGCGCGCCGTCCATTGCGCCGCACGTTGCGCAGCGCGAGCATCAGCCATTGCATCATGCGGCCAGCCTGCCATCGGCCAGATGAATCACGCGCTGCGCCATGTCCATCACCCGCTGGTCGTGGGTGGCGATGACGAAGGTGGTGGCCATCTCGTGTTGCAGACGGGCGATCAGCTCCAGCAGTTGCTGGGCCGTCTTGCCATCGAGGTTGCCGGTCGGTTCATCGGCGATCACGAGACTGGGCTGGTTCACCAACGCCCGCGCGATGGCCACGCGCTGCTGCTGGCCGCCAGACAACTCGGCCGGCGCATGGTGCAGCCGGTGGCCCATCTCCACCTGCTCCAGCGCTGCGGCCGCACGGCGCCGTCGCTCGGCCGCCGGCAATTTGTGCATGGCCAGCGCCAGTTCCACGTTTTCCTGCGCCGTCAGGGAAGGCACCAGGTTAAATTGCTGGAACACGAAACCCAGCCGGCGGTTGCGGTACTGGTCCAGCTGCGCTTCGGCGATGCGGTCCAACCGCTCACCGCCCACCGACACGGTGCCGCTGTCGGGCTGGTCGAAGCGCGCCAGCATGGCCAGCAGCGTGCTTTTGCCGCTGCCCGACGGGCCGGCGATGGCCGTCACGCTAGGCTGGTCGATGCGAAACGATACGGCGTCAAGCGCCACAATCCGCTCGCCGCCGCGCTGAAAGTGCCGGCAAACGGCATCCACTTCCACGATAGCTGTCATGCGCCGCCTTTCAATATGTCAGTTCAACGTCGATCGAGATCGCACCCGGCTTCAGCTCGATGGCCGCATCGTCGAACGAAGGCGGCCCGTACTTGCCGCGCGCATTACGCGAGAAGCCATAGCCTTCCAGCGGCATGCCATTGGGGGATTTGTCGAACAGGCCGTTCTCGTTCTCGTCATGGAACAGCATCACGGCGTATCGGCCGGGGACGATGTGCTTGAACCGCAACGTCATCGACGGTGCCGCCGGCATGGCCACCATATGGGCGCACCGTTTCAGGAAGCCGTCCCGGTCGCACAAGGCGGCCAGGACCTGCCCCGCGTTGCCGGCCACGCCCGTCAGATGAACGGCCAGATCCGCCGCCGCACCTGCCTTCGCGGCCTGGGCCACTGGTGCGCGTCCGAACTGCAAGGCCATCAACACGCCCGCCCCAGCGGCGGCGCACAATGCGCCGGCGAGCAAGCGCCGGCGCCGGCCGCTGGCCGTGGTGGCAGGTTGTACGGGCTTCATTTGAGACTGCTGCATCAATTCCATCCTCTTGCGGTTGCCGGCGTCAGGCGCGCGGCATCCAGGTGAACCGGCGTGCCGACAATGCCAGGCAAGCGCCCAGCATCACAGACAGCAGCACCAGGCTATAGGCTTCCGTGTTCCATGCCATGGCGCCCGTCAGGCCGCGCCGTACGCTGGCCATCATGGCGTTGAGCGGCATCCAATCCAGCGCATCGCGCAGCAGCTTGGGCAAGCCGCCCACCGGCACCATCAGGTTGCCGGAGAAAAGCAGCGGGAAATACAGCAGGTTGCACAGCATGGTGGCCGCCGTCACGCTGTTGGTGAGCGCCGCGATCAACAGGCCCAGGGCCAGGAAGGCCGCCGCGCCCAACGCCAGTACGCCGGCGGCGGCGGCGACCTGCATGGCGCCGGAAGTGATATGGACGCCGTAGATGGCCCAGGCGGCGAAGAACATCACGAGGCTGGCCGCCAGCATGATGACGAGCCGGGACACGCACCATGCCGCCACCACCACCCCGGTCGGCATGGGGAACAGCTGGTACATGCGGAACATGCCGCCTTCGCGCGCGGCCACCAGCGGCGCGGCGAAGCCCATCAGGCTGGTGGACAGGATCACCATGCCGGCCAGTCCCGTGACGAGGAACAGCCGGTAATCGAGCGTCCCCTCGCCCTGCCGCGGTTGGGGTGGCGGCGGCAGCGCGACGCGCGGTGCGGCCTGCAAGCCGTTCAGGTTGTAGGCGTCGCTATAACCGCGCAACATGCCGTAGGCCGCGTCGTAGGCCGCGCCGCCACCCTGCCCGCCGCTGAGCGCGAATTGCGTGCTGCGGCCCGCCGCCGCGTTGGCAGCGAAGCCCGATGGAATGGTCAGCACGAAGTCGGCGTGCGGGTCGGATTCCGGCAGCAGGTTGAACTCCACGCTGTGCTGCTGGCGCAGGCCGGCCCGCAAATGGCGCGTGTAGGCGCGGCTTTCCTCGCTGTGGTCCTGGTCGACCACGGCCAGCGACACGGGGCCCAGCTTGACGTCGTTGCCGAACAGCGCCATCTGCATCACCAGCATCAGCAGCGGAAACGCGAAGGTCCAGAACAGCGCCAGCCGCCCACGCAGGAACATGGCCAGGTCGGCGCGCACAAGGTGCATCAGTATTTTCATGGTGGCGAAACAGGTTGGTTGTCCGGCGCGGGCGCCTGCGTCACGTCGGCCAGGAAGTCTTCCACCGACACGGGCTCCAGGCTGAACGAGGTGATGCGCTGCTGGTCGATGTAGCGGCGGAAGTCCTGGTCGAAGCCCTCGCGGCCGAACAGTTCCCACCCGCCCTCGCGCTGCGCGGGCGCGCGCACGAGGCCGGGCAAGGCTTGCAGCGCCTGCAGCGCCTCGTCCGTCAACGGCTGGCGCAGCACGCCCTTGTAGTGCCCCAGGCGATGCGCCATCAGCACGTCGAGCCGCCCTTCGGCCACGATGCGGCCGTCATCCATGCAGCAGACCCGGTCCATGCCCTGCAGGTCGGCCGGCGCGTGGGAGATCATCAGCAACGTCAACGGCAGGCTGGCCAGCAGCTCGCGCAACGAACGGGCGAACCATTCGTCCAGCCCCAGCGATGGTTCGTCAAGGATCGCCAGTTCCGGTACATGGGCCAGCGCCATCCACAGCATCAGGCGCTGCTTCTGCCCGCGCGAGAGCTGCTGCCAATAACGGTCGCGCAATTCGGCCAGCCCCAGCGCGCGCGTCACTTCCGGCGCAGTGCGCTGGTACATGGCCTGGTGCAGCGCCATCATCTCGCTCACCCGCGTCTGGCCCGGCATGTCATACCCTTGCAGCAGGCCGCCGATGCGCTGGCGCGTGGCGGGCACGCGCGGATCGCCCAGATGCAGGGCGATATTGCCTTGCTCCGGCTGGCGCAAGCCCAGCAACGCTTCCATCAGCATCGACTTGCCGCTGCCGTTGCGACCGATGAAGGCCACCCGCTCGCCGCGCCGCACCGCCAGTGGACCGGGGCGCAGCGTGAAGACCGACGAAAGACGCAGCGACACGTCGCGCATTTCCAGCATTACCGGCGCCTGCGCGGCAGCGGCCTCGCTGGGCAAGGCGGCGGGCGCCGGCGCGGCGGCCTCCTGCGCCGGCGTTTCAATGCCGTATTCCAGCAACACCTGGCGCGCATGCTCACGATAGACGGGATTGCGCATCGCCTGCCGCAGCTTGCTCACCCCGAGGTCACGGTCGCCACCGTAGGCCGCCGGCGCATGCAGCAGCAGCGAGGCGTGCTGCACCAGCAGGTCGGGATCGTCCGGGATCAGCTGCACGGCCTTGCCGAAACATTCCAGCGCCTGCTGGCCGGCTGCCGCCACCTTGATGATATTGGGCCGCGCCAGCAGGATGGCCAGGATCGCGCGCGTGCCACGCCACAGCCACAAGCGCCCTTGCGGCAGGCAGTCGGCGGCAGCGGCCAGCAACTGGTCCAGCCGCGCCAGCTGGGCCGCGCCGGGCGCCTCGGCGAAATTGACCTGCAACAGCGCCCGGTTGATCAATGTACCCAGCAGGCTGTCGAGCAGGGCCGGTTCGCCGTAGATGTCCTCGGCGTCCAGCGCGGCGATCGCCTGGTCCGTGTCGGCTGGCTGCTTGTTGCTCCACGCAGTGAACACGGCCTGGCGTGCGCTGTCGATCAACGCGCTGTGGGCCGAACTGGGGCCACCGCGCCGTTCCGGCACCGGGAACTGCCGTCCGCACGCTTGTTCGACCAGCCGCACGATCTGCGCATCGGACGTGGCGCGGACCACGGCGGCGAACAGGCGCACGATATGCTCCGCGCCGCCCTGCGCATGAATGGCCGCCACCAGGTCGGCGCCGACGCGGCAGGCCGACTGGTAGACGCGCAGCTCGCTGTCGGCGCTCTCGCCAAACATGTTGTCGGCGCTGCGGCTGAGCAGCGCGCGCACGGGCGGCAGCAGCGCCAGGTCCGCCTCCGGCAGCGTGGCGCCGGCGTAGCGGGCCGCGAATAAGTGGGCCAGTCCCTCGTCCAGCAAGCGCACGCCGCAGGTGAGGAAGCAGTGCGCCACTTCGTGGAACTGCACGGCGCGCATATCGTCCGGATAACCGGGCGACAGCGTGGACAGCCGCATCACGGCCAGGCCGGGGAAGCTTTCCATCGTCAGGTGCAGGTCGCGCGTCTCGGGCCGGCATTGCAGCAGGATGCAGGGCGCGGGCAGACCGAGGAACTGGCGGCATAGTGCGATGGCGTCGTCGAAATTGGCTTGCATGGTGGACGGCAGCACCGTCGCCCCCTCCAGCCACAGGGCGCCGCACTGGCGCCAGCTCTGGCGCCCGGTGGCCATGTCCAGCAGCAGCGGATAGGCATGGAACCTGCCGCGCAAGCCGAACAGCGCGTCCAGCGCGGCCAGCGCCGCCTCGCGCTCGCCCACGGCCGCCAGCCGCAGCACGTCGCTCACCCCTTGCCGCAGGCTGGCCGTGGCGGCGACGCTGGCGGTGGCCGCGCCCTGCCCGGCCATTTCTGACAGGCGGATGGCGTGATCGTTCATGGCGCCGGCACCCCGGCCGCTTCGCGGCCCAGCAGCATGACGGACACCACCGTCTCGGTCACACCGTCAATGTCGAGCAAGGCCGCCAGTTCGTCGTCGTAATAGGCGCCATAGACCAGCGAGCCCAGTCCCAGTCCCTGCGCCGCCAGGCACAGGTTCTGCGATGCGTGCCCCGCCTCCAGCAGCGCCATACGATAGCCGCGCGCACCATACTTGGCCGTGGCGCGCTGCGGCACGCTCGTCATCACGCACACGACAGGCGCGTGCATCGACTTTTCGCCGCCGCGCACCTCGGCACTGGCGAAGGCGTTGCCATCCTGCGGCTTGAGCACGCGCAGGCAGTGATTGCGCGCGTCGTAATGGGCGATACAGGGCGGCACGCCTTCCACCTCGTTCAGGAACAGATAGAACTCGGTTGGATACAGCCCGCCCGGCGACGGGTAGGCGCGGAACGCCAGCTTGACGTGGGGCGCCGCGTCGCTGCTGCGATAACGGTTCACGCGCAGCGCGTGGTGCAGCAGACTGGAAAGCTCGGCCAGCGTGACGGCTCCGGCAAAGCCGCGCGCACTCTTGCGCGCTGCCAGCGCGGCCGACAGCGCGCCCAGTTCCAGCGACGGCTCGGGCAGATCGATGCGCGGACAGGACGCGTACACGTTATAGCCCGCCGCGCCGCGCGCGATGTAAGCCGGATGGCGCAGATAACGCACGATATTGCGTACCTGTCCCGTCAACGTGGCGCGGTGGAACTTGGTCTGCTCGTGCAGAATCTCGGCCGGATCGTCGATATCGAACGCGCCCGCCATGGCCTGCGGCGGCAGCAGCTCCTGCAAACTATTCTTCATGGTGCCTGGCCTTATGGGAATGGGTGGGGATCGGGATTGGGCGGCGGCACTTGCGCCATCCCCCAGTGGGCGGCGATGGTGCACAGCCGGCGCTGGTCGGCGCTGTGCAGGTCGCTGCCGAACAGCAGCGGATGCAGGCCGGGGATCAGCGCCCGCACCACCACGAAGCCAAGGCTGGCGATATCGTCCGAGGTCACATCCACGGCCAGCGCCCGGTGGCCCAGCGCGCGCAGGCGCGCCAGCAGGTCATCCAGCGTGGCCAGCGTATGCAGCGCCGGATCGTCGCTGGACACGCACTGCGCGTTCCCGAACAGGAATGCCAGCGCCGTCTGGCGCGACGGCTCCAGGAAGTAGGCGAAGTGGTCGCCCGGGTTGTGGATGGCGGCCCGCTCCGGCAGCGGCGTGCCGGCGCCGAGGATGGAACTGGCCCAGCAATAGCCGTGCAGCGCTTCGATCACGGCCTTGTTGATGGCCTGCCCCACTTGCAGTTGCGCGCTCGCGCCCAGCGACATGGTGCCGTCCGTCCTGCTGCGGGCCAGGCACAGCACTACCGGCAAGCCGATATCGGTGGTGATGTCCCACAGCCGCACTTCCAGCGATGGATGATCGAGCGCGCGCAGCACGCCCGGCAGCAGCGTGGCGCGGGTGGCCTCGCTCACCTGCAGGCTGCGCGGCGCGTAACGCATCTGCCACATGGCGGCGAAGGCGTCGCGTTCGATCACTTCGAACAGGCCGCTGAGGATGGCGCGCTGCTCGTCCATGCCGCAAGCCAGGCCCGTGGACGAGGACTGGAACACGATCTCGCGCTTGTCCCTGACCTGCATGCCCAGGTAGACCATCTGCGCCGGCACGTAGCTGGCGCGTTCCGGCGCATGCAGATCGAGCGCGCTGGCCCAGGCCCGCGTCACGTCCGCGTCGGGCGCCGCGTAGCTGAAGCCTTCGGCGCCATGCTGCTCCGGCGCGAACAGGATGAACTGTTCCAGGCCCACGGCCGCCTCGCCCAGTTCGCGCTGGCTGGCGTAGTGCAGCTGGTCGTCGAAATGGGCAGCGGCCGAATAGCGTTCGATCGCTTCGCCGAACGCGGTCCACAAGGCCGAGGTGCGGTCGAAGGCGGCGCCGGAGCCGGCCAGGCTGGCGCGGTCGCTGGTGGGGTTGTTCGGTTTGGCGCGCGACGGATCGATCATCATCGCCTTCACGTCGACCATCAGGGCGTTGAACACGAACAGGCCGCGCGCATCCGGGTGCTCGGTTTCCTCCAGCAGCGAGGTGATGATGCCATGGCGCCGGTGCACCAGCGCGGCATGGATTTCGGCCAGGCGCGCCGCTTCGCGCGCTTCGGTGGACATGCGTTCCATCGCTTACGCCCTGCGCCGCAACAGCGCTTGCTGGAACACGCTGCCGACCGGACGGGCGGTGCTGGCCGTGCCGCAGCAGGCGCAGCGCGGCAGGCGCAGGATGCGGCTGCGCTGGATTTCGCCACTGAGGCTGTCGATCTCGCTGAACACGCTGTGCTGCAGATCCTCCAGCGTGCCGCTCAGGTATTGCAGCGCCACGCGCGACGCTTCGGCCACGCCGAACTGCACCGCCAGCTTGCTGGGCAGCGCATGGTACAGGATGTTGTCGTGCCGGCTGCGCACGTCGAATTCGGCGACGAACTTACGCGTGCTGCGCACCCGGTGGAAATAGCATTCATAGCAGGCCGTGGCCTTGGGCAGCACCAGCGGACCGCATTGCACCGTGCTCCAGTCCATGCCCAGGTACAGGCTGGGCATGCCGCGCGCCACCGCTTGCGCGTTCATGGCGCGGAACGCGCCGTAATCCTCGAAATCGGCGCATACCACCAGCAGCGCGCGCTTGTCGCCACAATCGGGCAAGGTGTCGCCGGTGGCGATACGGGTCAGCGGCACATCGAGCTGGGACAGCGACGCGGCCAGCGCGTCGGCGCAGGCGCCCTCGCCGGCCAGCACCAGCATCCAGTTGGCGCGCTCGTACTGGGCGCGCTGCTCGGGCGCGGTCAGCGCATCCATCTCGCGGCGGTAGGCCAGGTGCTGATGGGTGGCGTCGCCATGGCCGCGCGCGTCGTGCGGCACCAGCACGCGCGCGTTGACCAGCGCCTGCACGGCCGCCTGCACCGCCTCGGGCGGGAAGTGCTCGCCCAGTTCCGCCTCCAGTTCGGCCACGCGCAAGCCCTGGGCCGCACGCGCCAGCACCGTCTTGAGCATGCCTACCTTGTCTTCCACGGTGAAGCGCCGCCCGACGACGGACATGGCGATCCTGTCCTCGCCCACCGTCGTGATTTCCGCCAGCGGCGAAACGTACAGACATTCATTCATTGTCAATTGATCCCCATCATCTCAATACCTGGTTCGGGAAAGCGGGAAGCCCGGGCATGCGCGCAGGCCCCGCCAGCCTGGGCCAACGCGGTCAGACCGCGGTCAGACCACAAGCGCACCCGGCCCGACTTTCGACAGGCGAAAGTCAGCAGCGAACGATTAGCAGCAGCAGGAGCACGAGCAGGTGCAGCAGGACACGCTCACGTCGGCCAGCGCACCGCTGAAATCGTCTTGCAGGTATTCCGATTCGGTCGAATCGGTGATCGAGATGAAGGTGGTATCAATCAAGATTTCCATTACTTTTATCCTTGTAGAATGTGAATGAAAGGCCCGCGTCATGAGATATATATGTTTTTCTCATAACGACATGCCGAAATCGAGATTAACACGGGATCATTGCCTTGAGGCAATATCTTTGTATAAAACCAACGATATTAGAATAACAACTCTAATCCGTTTGATTTTGCGCAAACGCCAGCATCAAATGCGTGGCGCCACCGAAGCGGGTGATGTAGGGGTGGCCTGCCTGATACCGGGCCGCCAGTTCGGCGGGACCGACATCGGCCACGGCGCCAAAGCCCAGCGCGCGCAGTGCGGCGGCCAGTTCGTCCGGCGCGAAGAAGGACAGCCACGGCTCGCCCTCGGCCGCGTACTTGCGCACGAACTGGTTCACGCCCCACTGCTCCATGGGTTCCAGCAGGGCCGGCGCAATGCCGTAATCGAACACGATGGCGCTGCCGGGCGGCAGGCGGGCCACGAAGGACAAGGTATCGAAGATGGCCTCGCGCGTCAGGTACAGCGTGACGCCCAGCCAGGAAAAGAAGATCGGCTGATCCAGCCGGCAGCCGGCGGCCCGCAGCGCGTCGGCCAGCTGGTCTCGCTCAAAATCGACGGGCACGAAATGGACGTTGGCCGGCGTGGCCAGCCCCGCCTGATGCAGCAGTCCGCGCTTCCACGCCTGGGTGGCAGGGTGGTCCACTTCAAACACGTGCAGGCCCGGTGGGTGGGGACGCCAGCCGTAGCTGTCCAGGCCCGCGCCCAGCACCACGTACTGCGTCACGCCGCGCGCCACGGCCTGGGTCAGCTCGTCCTCGGCCAGCCGGCTGCGCACGGCCATGGCCAGGCGCACCATGCGCCGCATGCCCACGTCGAATTGAGCGGGATCGGCGCGCACCGTCGCTTCATGTTCAGGGCCGACAATGGACAGCGCCAGCGGGTCGTTGAACAAGGGCGGCTGGTCCAGCAACTGGTGGGCCGCGCGCAGCATGGCCACCGCCAGCGCGCTGCGGCTGGCCACGCCCTGCTGCAACAGGCCCTCGGCTGGCGTGTCCGGTGTTGGCGCCATGGTTACTGGGCCGGTTCCACCGTCGCCACCAGCGCACCGGGGCGGGTGCCGATGGCCGTCAGCGCGAACTGCACGCCCGCGTAGCGCAGGTCTTCGGGACGGAAGGTGTAGATCGGCATGTCGCGCACCACCTGCTCGCTCAGCAGGTTGGCGATGCTGGCCACCTGGTGCTGACGTCCTTCATCAAGGCCATCGAACACGAAACGGTCCACGTGCGCGTCGGCCAGGTAGACGGCGTTGCGGGCCCGGTCCACCGTCAGCCGGCCGGAGATGGCCATGCTGCCATTCCACGACTGGCGCGCCAGCAGCGGCGCCACGTTGGCGTCCAGCGACAACGACACACGGTCGTTCTGGTCCAGGATGGTCAGCTGCGGGTGGCTCAGTTCCACGTCGAGGATGCCCAGCGCGCGGTGGTACATGGGGAAGCGGCGCTCCATGCTGTGCTGCAGGCGCTCCTGCGGCAGGTCGACCTGGCGCGGGCCGATCAGCGTGGCGCAGGCGCCCAGCAGGCCGGCCAGCAGCAGCGGCGCGCCGCGTACGGTGATCCAGCGCCGCATGGCGCCCTGTTTGGTGAGGATGGTCATGGTGAATGCTTTCCGAATGCGAGGCTGACTAAGGTGAAATAAAGTGCGCCATTATTCCACATCCACCGCCCCACCCGTGGCACGGCTGCGTTTCATGCTTGCGTTTTTGACATCCGGTGTTATAGTTCACCATAACACCTCCACAACCATGGGAACCGCCATGAACATAGGCTGGAACGACCACACGCCCATCTACCGCCAGCTCAAGGAGCGCGTGGTGGGCATGATGTTGGACGGGCTGCTCAAACCGGGCGACGCCCTGCCCTCGGTGCGCCAGGTGGCGGCCGATTATCAACTCAATCCCATCACCGTCTCGCGCGCCTATCAGGAGCTGGTGGACGAATCGCTGGTGGAAAAACGAAGGGGAGTAGGCATGTATGTGATCGAAGGCGCGCGCGACAGGCTGCTGGCCACGGAACGGGAACGCTTCCTGCGCGAAGAGTGGCCGGCCATGGTGGAGCGCATCCGCCGGCTGGGCCTGGACCTGGAACAACTGCTCAAGGCGGCGCAGCCGGGGGCGGCAGCATGAGCGCCATCGTCACGGCGCGCCACCTCGTCAAGCGCTACGGCAAACAGACTGCGCTGGACGATGCCAGCTTCGAGATCCAGCCCGGCCGCGTGGTGGGCCTGATCGGCCCCAACGGCTCGGGCAAGACCACGACCCTCAAGGCCATGCTGGGCCTGACCCCGTTCGACGGCGAGCTGTCCGTGCTGGGCCTGGACCCGCGCACCCAGCGTGAGGCACTGATGAACGACGTGTGTTTCATCGCCGACGTGGCCATCCTGCCGCGCTGGCTGCGCGTGCGCGAAGCGCTCGACTTCGTGCAGGGCGTGCACCCGCGCTTCGACCGCGCCAGGGCCGAACGCTACCTGGCCAGCACCAAGCTGACCATGGACATGAAGGTCAAGGCCATGTCCAAGGGCATGGTGGTGCAGCTGCACCTGGCGCTGGTGATGGCGATCGACGCGCGCCTGCTGGTGCTGGACGAACCCACGCTGGGCCTGGACATTTTGTACCGCAAGCAGTTCTACCAGAACCTGCTGGAAGACTACTTCGACGAGAACAAGACCATCCTCATCACCACCCACCAGATCGAGGAAGTGGAACATATCCTGACCGACCTGATGTTCATCCGCGAAGGCAAGATCACGCTGTCGGCCTCCATGGATGAAGTGGGCGACCGCTTCACGGAAGTGATGGTGGAGCCGCAGTTCGTGGCCGCCGCCAACGCGTTGCAGCCGCTCAGCCAGCGCACCGTGTTCGGCAAGGCCGTGATGCTGTTCGACGGCGTGGCGCGCACCCAGCTGGCCAACTTCGGTGAAACCCGCACGCCCAGCGTGGCCGACCTGTTCGTCGCCACCATGAAAGGAACCTACGCATGAACACCATGAAATGGCTGATCCGGCGCGAATTCTGGGAGCACAAGGGCATGCTGCTGTGGGCGCCGCTGGCGGCGGCCACGCTGGTCGCGCTGCTGGCCGGCACCGCCCTGCTGCTCGGGCATAACTTCACCTACGAAGTCAACGGCGTCGGTGGCCCCATCGGCGACATCGTCGTCGAAGGCCATGCCCGCACCGGCATGGCCGCCGCGATGACCCGGCACTACATGGCCGCCGCCCTGCCCCTGTTCATGATGCTGGGCGTCCTCGTGTTCTTCTACTGCCTGGGCGCCCTGCACGACGAGCGGCGCGACCGCAGCATCCTGTTCTGGAAATCGCTGCCCATCTCGGACCGCGCCACGGTGCTATCCAAGGTCGCGCTGGCACTGGTGGTGGCGCCGCTGATCGTGATCGCCATCGGCACCGTGGAATCGCTGCTGTTGCTGTTGGCCGCGTGCGGCATGCTGCTGCTCCACGGCAGCAACCTGTTTGGCGAGGTGCTGGCCACGCCGGACCTGTACCTGGCGCCGCTGCGCGTGCTGGCGCTGCTGCCGGTCTACATGCTGTGGGCGCTGCCCACGGTGGGCTGGCTGCTGATGGTGTCGAGCATGGCGCGCTCCAAGGTGTTCCTGTGGGCCGTGGGCGGCCCGCTGCTGGCGGCCATGCTGATGGGCTGGGCCGACAAGGTGCTGCACCTGGGCGTGAACTCCGCCTGGTTCATGCACACCATCGTGGCCCGTATCCTGCTGGGTGTGGCGCCGGGCTCGTGGTTCCTGTTCACCAATCTGGAAGACCACCAGCTGCTGCGCGGCGACAGCGTGGTGAGCTCATCGTGGGCCAGCCTGGGCCAGCCCGGCCTGTGGATAGGCGCGGTGGCCGGCGTAGCCATGATCGCGGTGGCCGTGTGGATGCGGCGCCGGCGCGAGGAAGGTTAGACAGACGGATACAGCCCGCGGCGGCAAGCGCCGCCGCGGCTTATTCGAATTGCTTACGGAACGCCGCGAACTGGGCCGACAGGTCGTCGAAATCGCGCCGCAACTGCTGCACTTCCTGTTCCAGCTGCGCTACCCGGCTGCCCTGCTGGGGCGCGCTCACGGCGCCGGCGTAACCGGCCGCCGTCTCCTCGCGCGCCAGCGCATCCTCACCACCGAGCAACTGGCCGTAACGCGGTTCCTTGGTGCCGGGCGCCAGCGCCAGGCGCGACACCAGCGGCGGATATTTGTCGATCAAGAACTGCAGCGCATGCTCCACATCGGCCACGCTCTTGAAATCATGCAGCCGCCCCGTGCGGGTGCGGATCTCGCCAGCCGTCTGCAAACCGCGCAGCATGAGGATGGTGAGCACGGCCAGCTTGTCCTGCTCCAGCGACCACTTGATGCGCATGCGGTGTTCGTACTTGGTCACGCGCGCGCCCGCCTGCGTGATGCCGTTGACCAGCTTGCGCTGCATCAGCCGCTGCAGCACGTCGGCCACGGTTTCCTCCGATATCGACATCACCGGATCGCGGCTCGACAACTGGTTGCAGCCATTGGTGAGCGCGTTCAGCGACAGCGGGTAATTGTCCGGCGTGAGCCCCTCCTTCTCGGCCAGCACGGCCAGCACGCGGATTTCAAACGGGTCCAGTACTTCAGTGCCTTCCGGCGACGATGCCATGTTCATCTGTTTCCTTAATCGACAAGCTTGTTCAGTTGGGCCGAATCGAATTTATCACACTCAGGCACGCTTGGGCAGCTCAGGCCAGCGGCCTTCATCACGGCCACGATGCGCTCAATCTGCTTCTCCTGCGTCACGGCGTGGTTGATCAGCGCGTGCAGCGCCTTCGACAATGGATCGTCGCCATTGGCCGTCACGCCGTAGGCCGTAAACAGGTTGGCCGCCGCGCTGGCGCTCGACTGCGCCACGTCCTTCTGCACGATGTGGGCCGGGTTGCCGACCGCCGTCGCGCCTGGCGGCACGGGCTTGAGCAGCACGGCGTTCGAGCCCACCTTGGCGTATTCGCCGACCGTGAACGCGCCCAGCACCTTGGCACCGGCGCCGACGATCACGCCGCGTTCCAGCGTGGGGTGGCGCTTGCTGCCCGTGTGCAGCGAGGTGCCGCCCAGCGTCACGCCCTGGTAGATGGTGCAATCGTCGCCCACCTCGGCCGTCTCGCCGATCACCACGCCGAAGCCGTGGTCGATGAACACGCGCCGGCCGATGGTGGCGCCGGGGTGGATCTCGATGCCGGTGATGATGCGGGCCAGGTAGGAAATGAAGCGGCCGAACCACTTCAGGCTGTGCGTCCAGCACCAGTGCGCCCAGCGGTGCATCACGATGGCCTGCAGGCCCGGATAGCACGTCAGCACCTCCCAGGCATTGCGGGCGGCAGGGTCGCGTTCGATGATGCTGTTGATGTCTTGGCGCAGGTGACGGAACATGGTGCGGACTTTAGTGACGGGGGAACAAGGTGACCGGATAGCTATGGTAGCGTATCCGGTCCGGAATTGCTGGCGGGGGAACGGCGGGGACGGCGGGTGAACAGCCGGCGGCCCCGTTGCGGTGCCGCCAGTATGGGCAGGAAGGTCAGCCTTCCTTGGCCATGCGCTGGCGGCGGGCTTCGTACAGACAGACGCCCGAGGCCACGGAAACATTCAGACTCTCGACGGAACCGAACATGGGGATGCTCACCAGCACGTCGCAGGTCTCGCGCGTGAGGCGGCGCATGCCCTCGCCTTCCGAGCCCATCACGAGCGCCGTCGGGCCGGTGAAGTCGGCTTCGTACAAGCCTTTTTCGCCGTCGTCGGAGGTGCCGATCAGCCAGATGTCGCGGTCCTTCAGGTCGCGCATGGTGCGCGCCAGGTTGGTCACGGTGATGTAAGGCACAGTCTCGGCGGCGCCGCTGGCCACCTTGGCGGCCGTGGCGTTCAAGCCCACGGCGCGGTCCTTGGGCACGATCACGGCATGGGCGCCCACGCCATCGGCCACGCGCAGGCAGGCGCCCAGGTTGTGGGGATCGGTAATGCCGTCCAGGATCAGCAGCAGCGGCGGGCCGTCGATGGCGTCGAGCAGTTCATCGAGGTTGCGCGCCAGCGCCAGCTGGGATGCGAAGGCGATCACGCCCTGGTGGCGGCGGGTGCCGACGATCTTGTCCAGGCGCGACGAATCGACCGGCATCACGCGCACGCCGGCGGCCTTGGCGGCGGCCACCAGATCCTGCATGCGGCGGTCCGTGCGGCCGGCGTCGATGAAGATCTCTTCCACGGACGAAGCCTCGTGACGCAGGCGCGAGGTCACCGCATGGAAACCAAAAATCATTTTATTCTTCATTGTCTATCGCTTCTTCTTACTCTTTGAGGCAGGCTTGGCTGCCCGGGGTGCTACCGCGGCACCTGCCGCGGCATTGGTCTTGCGTTTTGGCTTGGCCTTGGCGGCCGCCTTGGTCTTGCTGGCCTTGGCCTTGCCGGCGCTGGCCGTCTCGAAGCGCGGCTGGCGCTCCGTGCGCGGGCCGGGCTTGACGTTGGTGTTGCCCGGCGCTGATGGTGCAGCGCGGCCACCCTTGGCGGGCGCCGCTTCCCGTTCCGGCACGCCAGCCAGGCGCAAGTCCACCTTGCGCGCTTCCAGGTCCACCCGCACCACTTGTACGGTCACGCGGTCGGTCAGCTGGTAGCGCTGGCCGGTGCGTTCGCCGCGCAGTTCATGGCGCGCTTCGTCGTACTGGAAGTAGTCGGCACCGAGGTCGGTCACGTGCACCAGGCCTTCGACGAACAACTGGTCGAGCTGCACGAAGATGCCGAACGTGGTCACGCCCGTGATCATGCCGGTGAATTCCTCGCCCAGCTTGTCCTGCATGAAGTAGCACTTGAGCCAGGCCTCCACGTCGCGCGAGGCTTCGTCGGCGCGGCGCTCGTTGGCCGAGCAGTGCACGCCCAGCGCATCCCACACGGTCAGGTCGGCCGCCTTCTTCTCACGCCCTTCCGCCTTGTCCTTGGCCTGCTGCTTGCGGGTGGCGTTCGACACGTTGGTGTTCAACACGCTCTTTTCCGTCAGCTTGGGCTCGTACTTCTTGCCCAGCAAAATGGCCTTGATGGCGCGGTGCGTCAGCAAGTCCGGATAGCGGCGGATCGGGCTGGTGAAGTGGGCGTAGGCCTCGTAGGCCAGGCCGAAGTGGCCGATGTTGTCCGGGCTGTAGACGGCTTGCTGCATGGAGCGCAGCAGCATGGTCTGCAGCAGCGGCGCGTCCGGCCGCAGCTTCACTTCGCGCATCAGTTCCGCGTAGTGGGCCGCCGTCGGCTTGTCGCCGCCGTCCAGGTGCAGGCCGGCCTGCTTGAGGAAGGTGCGGACCTGCTTGAGCTTCTCGGCGGTCGGGCTGGCGTGAATGCGGTAGGTGCCGGGGTGCTTGTGGCGGATCAGCAGGTCGGCCGCGCACACGTTGGCCGTCAACATGCATTCCTCGATCAGGCGGTGCGCATCGTTGCGGGTGCGCGGGATGATCTTCTCGATCTTGCCCGACGGGTTGCAAACGATGTAGGTCTCGGTCGTCTCGAAATCGATCGCACCCCGCTCCAGGCGCGCCTTGAGCAGCGCCTGGTACACCTCGTACAGGTTCAGCAGGTGCGGTACGATGCCGGGGCGGCGCGCCGCCTCCGGGCCGCTGGTGTTGCCGAGGATGTCGGCCACCTGCGTGTAGGTCAGGCGCGCGGCCGAGTGGATCACGGCCGGATAGAACTGGTAAGCCTTGATCTCGCCCTTGGCCGTGACGACGGCGTCGCACACCAGCGTGAGGCGGTCCACGGCCGGGTTCAGCGAGCACAGGCCGTTCGACAGCTTCTCAGGCAGCATGGGAATCACGCGGCGCGGGAAATAGACCGAGGTGCTGCGCTCGAGCGCATCGAGGTCCAGCCCGTCGCCGGGCTTGACGTAGTGGCTGACGTCGGCGATGGCCACGATCAGACGGTAAGCCTTGCTGCGGCCGATCTTGACCGGCTCGCAGTAGACGGCATCGTCGAAGTCGCGTGCATCTTCGCCGTCGATGGTCACCAGCGGTATATCGCGCAAGTCGACGCGGTCGGCCAGGTCGGCCGGGCGCACCACGTCGGGCAGCTTGGCGGCCTGCTTGAGGGCGCCGTCCGAGAAGATGTGGGGCACGCCGAACTTGCGCACGGCGATTTCGATTTCCATGCCGGGGTCATCCAGTTCGCCCAGCACTTCGACGATCTTGCCCACCGGCTGCTTGAAGCGCATCGGTTGCTCCGTCAGCTCCACGCTGACCACCTGGCCGGACTTGGCCTTGCCGACGCCGCCGGCCACCAGGATGTCCTGCGAGATGCGCTGGTCTTCCGGCGCCACGATCCAGGCGCCGTTCTCGTTGTGCAGGCGGCCGATGATGTGGGTGTTGGCGCGCTGCACCACTTCCACGATCGTGCCCTCGGGACGGCCGCGGCGGTCCACGCCGACCACCTTGGCCAGCACGCGGTCGCCATGCAGCACTTTCTGCATTTCCTTTTCAGGCAGGAACAGGTCGTCGCCCGGCTCGTCTGGAATGACGAATCCGAAACCGTCGCGATGGCTGGAGACGCGGCCGGCGATGAAGCCGCTCTGGTCGGCCAGCGCGAAGCAGCCCGTGTCGCGGTCGGCCACCAATTGGCCGTCGCGCACCATGGCGTTCAGGCGGCGCGTCAGGATGGCTTGCGCCTCCGTGCCGACTTTCAGCGATTTGGCAAGGGCGCGCAAATCGAGCGGCGCCTTGGCGCCACGGAAGATGCCGAGGATTTCCTCCCGGCTGGGGATATGGGTAATTTGGCTCAAAAGTATTTCTATAGTTTTATTATTGACAGTGATCACTGGGGACTGGGCCCAAGGACTGCGACCGGCCACCTATATTGACACGGTGATAGCGCGTAGTGTACTTGGTATCGGCCCGCTTTACCTAACATGGGGCCGCAAGGGTCCAGATTTTTTGGAAAAAATTTTGTGCACTGATCTTTGACATCCCACAAGATTCCTCTATAATTCTGGTCTCTCGCAGCGACAACGTCTCCGGATAGCGGCAAAGCGGGAAGCGTAAGACAGAGTTGATGTGCAGTATGGAATGAAAGTTCATCTGGCGCGAAACTCTCCCGATCGCTATAATAGCAGAAGTTGTTTAGCAGCATCAGTGCCCACGTGGCGGAATTGGTAGACGCGCATGGTTCAGGTCCATGTGCCGCAAGGTGTGGGGGTTCGAGTCCCTCCGTGGGCACCACTCTACCGAATACGCGAAGAGCCGCAGACTTTCACGAGTCTGCGGCTTTTTTCATTTCCGAACGTGCATCGCTGAAAATATTTCATATTAATCTGCATTTCGCCATTGACCACGACGCTTGCACTCCAGTAAGATACGCCCCGTTGCAACGTTGTAGCGAACCGCTACAGCCCGCAGTGCCCACGTGGCGGAATTGGTAGACGCGCATGGTTCAGGTCCATGTGCCGCAAGGTGTGGGGGTTCGAGTCCCTCCGTGGGCACCATCTACCGGATACGAGAAAAGCCGCAGACTTTCACGAGTCTGCGGCTTTTTTCATGGTGCTTCGCGCAACGCATCCTCCCGCCCATAGGCGCGCCGTCCGCCGCGCAGCCATCTTATACTTTGATCATGCCTGCCCAAGTCCTGATCGCCGGAGCCGGCCCCACCGGCATGATGCTCGCCCTGCGACTCGCCCGCCACGGCATCCCCTTACGCATCATCGACCAGGTCCCGCCGGCGGCCAGGGCATGAACACCGGCCTCAGCGACGCCGTCAACTTGTCGTGGAAGATTGCCCAGGTGCTGCAGGGGCGCATCGCGCCCGCCGCGCTCAACAGCTACGAGCAGGAGCGCATCGGGTTCGCGCGCCAGCTGGTCGCCACCACGGACCGCGTGTTCCAGGCCGCGGTGGCGGACGGCGCCGCCGGCCGGCTGGTGCGGCACTGGCTGCTGCCGCATGTGGCCCCCTTCCTGACCGGCTTCGCGGCCGCGCGTCGCGCCATGTTCAAGCGCCTCTCGCAGATACGGATCAACGACGAGGACAGCATGCTGAGCGCCGGCCGCGCGGGTGATATCCACGGCGGCGACCGTCTGCCGTGGGTGCACGACGCACAGCACGACAATTTCGATCCGCTGCGGTCGATGGACTGGCAGTTGCACGTGTATGGCGTATGCGGCGCCGCGCTGGCGTCGCAGGCCCGGGCGCTGGACCTGCCCGTGCACTGCCTGCCGTGGACCAGCCAGGCCGCGACCACCGACCTGCTGCGCGACGCCGCCTACCTGGTCCGCCCCGACGGCTATGTCGCCCTGTGCCTCGCCCGGCAGGAAAGCGCCGACCTGTCCGACTACGCCACGCGCCACGGGCTGCACTTCGCCGATCTGGAACGGCAGCAGCGTCCCGCCTAGGCCACCAGGGTCAGCAAAACACTCGCCTGCCGGAATAAAGCTATGATAATGGCAAGTTGTTTTATTGTTGACATTATCAAACAATTACTTCGGAGGAAACCATGGCGGCAATCCGTTTGACGCGGCGAACGGCCGCATCCCTGTGGGTGGGCGTGCTGGCCTTGTGCGCGCATGGCGCCTGCCTGGCTGCCGCCGCGGACGATTCCCCGGCGACGGCATTCACCCACGTGAACGTGATCCCGCTCGACGCGGAGCGCGTCCTGCCGGATCAGACGGTGCTGGTCGAGCACGGCAAGATTATTGCCATCAGTCCTCATCTCACGCCACCCGCCGGGGCGGTGGTCATCAACGGCGACGGTGCGTTCCTGTCGCCGGGCCTGGCCGACATGCACACGCACTCGGACACACGCGCCGACCTGGTGGTGTACCTCGCCAACGGCGTGACCACCATGCTGAATATGGGCGAGGCGTCGCACAGCTTCGTAGGCCGCACCAAACCGGCCGCGAACCGGGGCGACATCCCTGCGCCGCACATTTATACCGCGTTGCGGATTGACGGCTCCGCCCGCTACGGTAGCCTGGTCGTGGCCACGCCGTCCGAAGCGCGGATGGCGGTGCGTCTGGCCAAATCCAATGGCAACGATTTCATCAAGGTGTACAACGACCTTGCCGCCGACACCTTCGAGGCGCTGGTCAAGGAAACCAGACGACTCGGCATGCCGATCGTCGGTCACGGCATTACGCGCGTCGGACTGCGCCGCCAGTTGGCGGCCGGCCAGTTGATGGTGGCCCACGCGGAGGAATTCCTCTACACCGTCTTCGAGAGCGGCGACGCGGACGACGGCACGCGGGCGCCGGACGACGCGCAGATCCCGGCCGTGGTGGAGATGATCAAGCGCAGCCACGCATTCGTTACCGCCGATCTCGTGACGTATGCCACCATCGCCCGCCAATGGGGTAAGCCAGCCGTGGTGGACGACTTCCTGGGCGCGCCGGACTCCCGCTATGTGTCGCCGCAGGACAGGATGTCGTGGAAGCTCGACGACTATGTTCAGCGCAAGGGCAGCCTCGATGAGCGGCTGAAATTCCTTGGCCGCTTCGTCAAGGCCATGAGCGATGCCGGCGTGCCCTTGATCACGGGTACCGATGCGCCGGCCATCCCGGGCGTGATACCCGGCTATGCACTGCACGACGACCTGGACTTGCTGCGCCAAGCCGGCCTGACACCGTATCAGGCGCTGCTTGCCGCCACCCGCACGCCAGGCAAGATGCTGCAACGCCGTTATCCGGACGCGGCGCCGTTCGGCACAGTCGCCGTCGGTTCGCGCGCCGATCTCATCCTGAGCGCAGCCAATCCACTGGATGACCTCGACACCTTGCGGCGGCCGCTAGGCGTCATGGCGGCGGGCAAGTGGTATGCGCACGGGCGCTTGCAGGAACTGCTCGACACCGTCGCCAAACGCTACCAGGATGCCGCCTATCCGATTCCCGCTTCCGCGCACTAGCTCCGCCGCACGGGCGGCGGCATCGAGCGATACATGGCGGCCACGCAAACGCCGCCATCCCAAGCGCGCGGATGGTGGCGCGCCACGATACCGCCAGTACCAGCCAGTACCGCTTCGCACGCCCGGATTGCAATTGCAGCAAGCAGGCCCGACACTGCCGGCCATGCCGATCCCACGCGAGACATCGGCCCAACCCGCAAGAGGCCCCACCATGATCAAGCAATGCCTGACCGCCGCCATCCTGGCCGCCGCGCTGTGCGCCTGCGGCGCCAACGAAAAGTCCGCCACGCCGCCGGATGTGACGGCCGCCACCACCGTCATCAGCAGCGCCACGCTGGCCGACATCGACAGCTACGTGCAGGCGCAGATGAACAAGCAGCGCATTCCCGGCCTGACCTTGCTGGTGGCCAGCAACGGCACGCCCATCCTGCAAAAAGGCTACGGCCTGGCCAACATCGAACTGAAGCAGGCCGCCGCGCCCGACACCATCTACCACATCGGCTCCGTCACCAAGCAATTCGCGGCAGCCGGCATCATGCTGCTGGTACAGGACGGCAAGCTGTCGCTGGACCAGCACATCGCCCAACTGTTCCCCACCGCGCCCGCCAGCTGGAAGGACATCACGGTGCGCCAGCTGTTGCAGCACACGGCCGGCTTCCCGCGCGACTTCCAACAGCAGCTGGCGCCGCTGTACGACCCGCAGCACCACTACACGCAGGACGAACTCATCAGCCTGATGGGCACCATCCCGCTCGACGCACCGCCCGGCGCCGTCCACAGTTACAGCAACATGGGCTACTTCATGGTCGGCATGGTGATCGAGAAGGTCAGCGGCCAGCCATATTTCGATTTCCTGCAACGCCGCATCTTCACCCCGCTGGGCATGAACACGGCCGCCCTCGTCACCGCGCCGTCCACACCGGGCACGGAGGCATCAGGCTATATCTGGGACAACGGCTGGCAGCCGGAGAACGCACTATTCCCCGGCGACGATGACGCGGCCGGCGGCCTGCGCATGAGCGCGCCCGACCTGGCCAAATGGGATGCGGCCCTGTACGGCGAACGCATCCTCACCCGCCAGTCGCGCGACATCATGTGGGCGCCGGCCGTGCTCAATGGCGGCAGCACGGCGCAGTACGGCATGGGCTGGGTGCCCGACGCCATCAACGGCCATCCCTACGTGTGGCACAACGGCCATGTGCAAGGCTTCCACACCCAGTTCGAGCGCCACTACCGCGAAGGGCTGACCGTGATCGTATTCACCAACCAGGGCGACGCGCTGCCCGAACGGATCTCGGCCGGCATCGTGGCCCGCATCAATCCCGCGCTGGCCTGGCAGACCGTGCCCGATCCGCAACCGCAAGTGGGGACGCTGGCGCGCAGCCTGGTGGACGACGTCATCAACAACACCTTCCACCCCGAGCGCTACACGCCGGCCGAGGCGGCACGCCTGGCCGGTGGCGCGTTCGATGCCTATGCCAGCATGGCGGCCAGCTTCGGCACACTGGAACAGTTCGGCCTGGTCGACAGTCGCAGCGACAATGGCGTGACCACCTACCGCTACCTGCTCAAGTCGCACGACGACAGCGCCCTGTTGCTGCTCCAGCTGGACGCCAGCGGCAAGGTCAGCGCCATGTATTTCAACTAGCTACCGGTTTCCGGAACCGTCAAAACGCGGGGTACGCGCACCGTACCGGCCTACGATTTGAAGCCACACACAAACGACGCGCACACCAACATAGGGCATTGGGATACACCATACTCTGCATCTACGAGAAGCATGGGACAAATGGAGGTTACTGCGCGATAAGCGAGGCGCGGAATGCAAGGAACTCCGTGGCGAGGTAAGCCGCGAGTTCACACGTCACGGCCTGCTTCTATCGCAACGTCCCGCCGCCCGCCCCCGTCCACTATGTACATCAATAAGTAAGTAAGCCCATCATGAAACGAGTCAATTTCTTATTGCCGGCCATATTCCTGTTAAGTAGTTTGTGGCCTGGACTCTCTGGCGCGGAAAGCGAACCTGCGCCAGTCACTGTGCTGGCCAGCCAAGTATTGCGGCAGGACGGCACCGCCCAATACCTGTACAAAGTGACCAACAAGAGTGCCCACCCCATCGTCGCGATCGCGATTGGCGCCGATTATTACCATGGCACATCAGAACTCAACACTTATCCCTTAGGATGGACTGCCGATAGCACCATTCCTGAAGGCAACACCATGTCCCCCCTAGGGTGGTCACCGACTGTGATCACTACGGAAGAGAGCCCCTATATTGAAATCGAATGGCGCAACGACGGACGCGCGGATATCCAGCCTGGCCAGGTCAATGCAGGGTTTGGCGTTATCGTGGCACACCCCAATCCTCAATACCTCAACGCGCACTGGACGGCAATATTTAGCGACGCTACCGCCACTTCCGGCCAATTGCTCGCAAACGGCGTTCCGCGCTTGGTCGCGAAATTGGCAAGCGCCACTCAAATCGCCCCCGGCAGATGGCAACTCTCGATACAGATCAGCAATGCGGGCGGCGGCACCGCTCAACACATCAGCGTAGCACACCTGATTTGCCGCACACTTGGGGGAACGGGCACCGTCAGCGTCGCCAGCCCCAGCCTGCCTGCGGCCATCACCGACCTCAGCGCAGGGGCCACAACCACATTACAGTTGACGTTGCTCGTTCCGACGACCGTGACGAAACTCTCCATTACTGAGAGCGGCACGCTTACCACGGCCAGCGAGGCGAATCTCGCGTTCTCCTCGGCGCAAGTCTTTTATCCCAAAAATTGACCAACATCTCGTCAGAAGGAACCAGCCATGTGCAAATTTCGCCACCTATTTGCCGCCATCTGCGCAGTGCTTTATATGAGCCTCGCGCAGGCAACCCCGCTTGTCAGCTTCGACCTGCTTCCCGCTAACGGAGCACAATCCGGGCTCGCAGGAACAAGTGTAGGCTGGGGATATTCGATTACGAACCGCTCCAATGAATATCTGGTCACGACCGCTATAAACAGCGACCCATTCACTCATGGCTCACCACTATCGCTGTTCGACTTCCCCGTCATCGCGCCCAACAGCACTGTCACCGAGACGTTCATTACGGATGATTCCGGTCTATTCCAGCTAACATGGGATGCCGACGCCCCCGGCGACTTTGTCAATGCAGGCTTGTTCGAATTGAGCGCGAGCTTCTTTGACAATGATCCTAACGCTGGCGGGAATTTCTTAGTTGCAGCGGAAGACACCTTTGCCCCCTATTCCGCCACAGTGACGGTCGCCTCCTCGCCGCCAACACCTGCCAACTTACCTCTCCCACCCACGCTACCGCTGCTGTTATTAGGATGGGCCACGCTGGCCAGCACCCATCGGTTCGGGCGCGATAAATAAGCAGCGGAAAATCGAACGCCGCTCTTGACGCCACGTCCCGCATGCTGCATTATGCTGCCTCTGCTGCAGAACACGCGGCAGAGAAAGAGTAAAACGCAGTGCCCACGTGGCGGAATTGGTAGACGCGCATGGTTCAGGTCCATGTGCCGCAAGGTGTGGGGGTTCGAGTCCCTCCGTGGGCACCACTCTACCGGATACGCGAAAAAGCCGCGGACTTTCACGAGTCCGCGGCTTTTTTCATGGCGGCCCGCCATGCGCGTCAAATTCACCAGTAAATCGCAAATCGCTATTGACGGACGCCGATGTGTCCATTAAGATGCGTGCCTCTGTTGCAGCACATGCAGCGACAGGCAGTAGCAAGCAGTAACAGTGCCCACGTGGCGGAATTGGTAGACGCGCATGGTTCAGGTCCATGTGCCGCAAGGTGTGGGGGTTCGAGTCCCTCCGTGGGCACCACTCTACCGGATACCGCAAAAAAGCCGCGAACTTTCACCAGTTCGCGGCTTTTTTCATTTCCACGCCACACCGCGCGCGCCACGTCGGCCTAAATTGACGCGCCGCCACCGGGAACCACCCTGCCCCTCCCCATCTTGTACTACACTTGCATTACCCGAGTGCAAGGACCCGTCCAACCAATGACCCAGTTGCCCCCTTCCGGCCAGCCGCACACCGTACTGATTGCCACCAGTTCGGCGCCGGACTTGTCTGAATTGCAGCGCCTGCTGTCCCAGCATGGATTGCAGCTGCAATCGGTCAGCAAGGGCGACAGCGCGCTCAACGCCGCCAGCCTGGGCGGCATCGCCCTGGTGCTGCTCGATGTGACGCTGGCCGGCAGCGCCAGCTTCGAACTGTGCCAGCGCCTCAGCCAGGGTACGCGCGTCCATGCGCCCGTGTTTCTGCTGTCGGCCACGCCGAGCGAGGACGAGCGCGCGCGCGCCACGGCGGCCGGCGCCAGCCGCTACCTGGCGTTGCCGTTCCAGGCGGGCGCGCTGACCGAGCAGATCGTGGCCCTGCTGGGCACGCAAGCCGCCACGCCGCCGGCGTCGCGGCTGGACGACCTCGAGATCAATTACCACACCCTGCTGGCCGGTTCGCCGGACGCCGTACTGCTGCTGGACCTGGAGCAGAACCGCCTGATCAACGTGAACCGCAGCACCTGCCAGATGCTGGGCCGCACGGAAAGCACCCTGCTGCAATCTAGCCTGCTGGCCCTGTGCCCGCCCGAACAGCCCGATGGAAGCAGTTCGGCCGACCGCCTGGCCGAACACATGGCCATGGTGGCAGCCGGCGATATCCGCGTGTTCGAAGCGCGCTTCAGCCACGGCAGCGGCCGCCCCATCGACTGCGAGCTGCGCATGGTGGCGCTGGAGGTGCCGGGCCGGCGCCTGATGCACATCCGGCTGGTCGACGTCACCTTGCGCAAGCGCGCCGAGGCGCTGCGCGAAGGCCAAAACAAGCTGCTGGAAATGGTGGCCGGCGGCGCCCCCCTGCAGGCGACGCTGGACCAGCTGATGCTGCTGATCGAATCCCAGGCCGACGGCGTACTGTGCTCCGTGATGCTGCTGCAGCCGGACGGCCGCAGCATGCGGCCGGCCTCCGGCCCCAGCCTGCCGGCCGACTACCTGCACAAGCTCGATGGCGTGGCCATCGGCCCCGGCGTCGGTTCCTGCGGCACGGCCATGTTCCGCAAGGAGACGGTGATCGTGTCCGACATCGAGCTCGATCCGCTGTGGGCCCCGTACAAGCACCTGGCCGCGCCCTACGGCTTGCGGGCCTGCTGGTCGATTCCCATCCTGCTCGATGGCGACCAGGTGCTCGGTTCGTTCGCCATGTATTACCGCGAAGTGCGCTCGCCGGCCGCGGCCGACCAGCGCCTGATCAACGTGGCCACCCACCTGGCCGGCATCGCCATCGTGCGCGCCCGGCGCGAGGAAGAACTGGCGCGCCACCAGGAACGGCTGGAGGAACAGGTGGCGGCCCGCACGGCCGAACTGCGCAAGGCCAAGGAACAGGCGGAAATGGCCAATGATGAACTGAGCACGGCGCTCGACAACCTGAGCATGACCCAGGACGAACTGGTCCGGCGCGACAAGCTGGCCGCGCTGGGCACGCTGGTGGCCGGCGTGGCGCATGAGCTGAACACACCGATAGGCAACAGCCTGGTCGTGGCCACCACCATGAGCGAGCGCCTGCGCGCACTGCGCCAGGACGTGGAAGGCGGCTTGCGCCGCTCGACGCTGGAGAGCTTCCTGGCGCAAGCGACGGAAGCGGACGAGGTGGTGGTGCGCAACCTCACGCGCGCGGCCGGCCTGGTCGACAGCTTCAAGCGCATCGCCGTGGACGCGGCCAGCTCGCAGCGGCGCCGCTTCCTGCTCGACCAACTGGTGACGGAGCTGGTGCTGCCGCTGCAGGCGGCCGTCAAGGGCTGCGACCTGACCGTGATCGAGGACATCGCGCCCAACCTGGAACTGGACAGCTACCCCGGCCCGCTGGACCAGGCGCTGACCCATTTGTTCGACAACTGCGTGCTGCACGGCTTCGACGACCGCACGGCCGGCACCATCACGATCCGGGCCAGGCCCACGGCCGCCGGCGAAGTGGAGCTGACGCTGGCCGACAATGGCGCCGGTATCGCACCGGCCGCGCTGGCGCGCATCTACGACCCGTTCTACACCACGCGCCTGGGCCATGGCAGCAGCGGGCTCGGGCTGTACATCACCCACAACATCGTCACCGGCGTGCTGGGCGGGCGTATCGAAGCGGCCAGCACGGAAGGCCAGGGCAGCTGCTTCACGCTGCTGCTGCCGGCCGTGGCCCCGCGCTGACACGATGCGGACCACCAATGCCCCCCTGGCGCTGGACATGGCGCCCCTGCGCAGCGAATTTCGCAACCCCGTCGCCGAGCGCAACTTCCAGCTGCACCACCTGGCCGACACCCAGGCCCAGTTGCGCGTCACGTTCCTGTTCTGCTCCTTCTTCTATCTCGCGTTCGCCATCACCGACGTGATCTGGATGGGCTACACCACCCACAGCGCGCTGCTGGTGGGCGCGCGGCTGCTGGTGGTGGCCATCGCCCTCACCAGCCTGCTGCTGCTGCGCCGCTTCCCCCGTTCGCTGGCCATGGCCCGCATCGTGGCCACCGTCACGGAAGTGGCCGCATGCGCGGGCTTCCTGCTGATCGCGGCGTGGCGCTCGTCCGAATTCTCGCTGCATGCGATCTCGATGGCCATCCTGATCATCGTGCTCTACATTTACATTCCGAACCGACTGGTCTATGCGCTGGCCGTGGCCGTCACGGCCACCATCGGCTTCGTCCTCCTGGCGCGGCTGCTGGGCACCATGCGCGAAGTGGAGCTGGCCACCATGGCCACCCTGCTGGCGCTGGCCAATGTGTTCGGCTACGTGGCCGCGCGCCGCTACCAGTTGCTGTGGCGCGACGAATTCCGGGCCCAGACCGTGCTCAAGAACCTGTCCGTGCGCGACCCGCTCACCGGCTGCTACAACCGGCGCCACCTGCACGACCAATTGCTGGAAACGGAACTGTCGCGCGCCCAGCGCTACCGCCTGAGCCTGACCGTCATCATGTGCGACCTCGACCACTTCAAGACCGTCAACGACAGCTTCGGCCACCACGGCGGCGACGCCGTGCTGGTCGCCTTCGCCGGCCTGATGCAGGCCATGACGCGCGACAGCATCGACAGCGTGGTGCGCTATGGCGGCGAGGAATTCCTGCTGATCCTGCCGGAGACGGACTTGCGCGGCGGCGTGCAACTGGCCGAGCGGCTGCGCCAGGCGCTGGCATCGAACCCCATCGCCCATGGCGAGCACCTGATCCGGGCCACGGCCAGCTTTGGCGTGGCCAGCATCGATTTTTCCGAGCCCGACAGCATCGTGGCCCAGCAAACCATGATCGCCACGGCCGATCAACTGCTGTACGCGGCCAAGGAAGGCGGCCGCAACCAGGTATGCGCCCTGCAACTACCATGAACCCCATGAACCCCATGAACCGCACGACATCCGCGCCGTTGCGCGCCGGCCCGCTGGCGGCGTTGCTGGTGGCACTGCTGCTGGCCAGCGCCACCCTGCGCGCGGCCCCCGCGCCGTGGTTCAAATGGCGCAGCAAGGTCGATGGCAGCACCAGCTGTTCGCAGTGGCCCTTGGGGCCGGGCTGGGAGCGCGCCGGCGGCCCCTACCGCGATAGCCGTTGCGAAAAGCCCATGCTTGCTAAATAATGGGGAGCAACGATAATTGAGCAGGACAGGTTTCAAGCGAACGATAGCCACATCCCATCACCACGAGGAGAACCTATGTTTACGAATCCCGAACAATTTGCCAACGCCACCAAAACCCTGTTTGAATTTCAGCTTGAAACCTTCAACGCCCTGACCAGCAAGGCCGTGCAGGGTGTGGAACAGGTGGTGGCGCTCAACATGGCCACCGCCAAGTCGAACGTGGAAGACAGCCTGGCCGCCGGCAAGGCCATGAGCCAGGCGCAGGACGCCAAGGCCGCCATGGAACTGGCCGCCGCCCACGTGCAGCCGGGCATGGCCGGCGCGGCCGCCTACAACCAGCAACTGGGCGACATCATCGCCGAGATCCGCGAGGAATTCACGCGCGCGGCCGACGCCCACGTGGCCGAAGCCAAGAGCAACCTGAGCGCGCTGATCTACGACGTGACCAAGAACGTGCGTCCCGGCTCGGAGAACGCGGTGCAGATCGTCAAGACGGCCATCGACAACGCCTTCGCCGGCTACGAGCAGGTGACCAAGGCCACCAAGGAAGCCGTGGCGGCCGTCGAAGCCCAGATCGCCAAGGCTTCGGCCATGGTGGAACAGGGCACCGCCAAGGCCAAAAAGTAAAAGGCCGGTTCAACATGACCGTGGCGAGCCGTGGCGGCGGAGACAGTGCGCCTGCACGGCGAGCCGCCACAACGAAGCCACGGGCTTGTTGAAGCGGCCGCTAAGCCCGTCCGCCCGGCACGAATGTGCTGGGCAAGCGGCGCCGGACGCGATAGACTGTACATAGATACAGTTATCCCGCCGTCCGCCCGCCGCAATGATCAAAGTCCTGGAAAACCCGTTTTACTATCTGGACAACTTCCATCTCGTCCTGAACTGTATAGGCGAACGCTACGACGACCTGCTGACGGCCGACGAGCGCGCCTTCATCCACGGTTTTCCCGCCCTGCCCCAGACGGCCCGCGCCCTGTTCGTGCGCATGGTGATGCGCAAGGGTGAGCTATTCCGCGCCAGCAAGCTGAGCTACGCGGAAATCGGCAACAGCATGGCCGCCGCCGCGCCGCTGGCCGACCAGGGCTGGATCACCGCCGATCCCGTGCTCACGCTGGACCAGTTGTTCGAGCTGCTGCAAAAGCCGGAAATCGGCCGTCTGTTCCAGCTGTCGCCGCAGGAAAAGACGCTGCGCAAGGCGGAACAGCTGGAAGCGCTGCGCCCGCGCCACGACGGGGCCCACCGTTTCTCGGCCTGGTATCCAGACGCGGGCGACCAGGTCTACCACATCGTCACCCAGTCCCTGTGCGACCGGCTGCGCCTGATCTTCTTCGGTAACTACCACCAGGACTGGACTGAATTCGTGCTGTCGGACCTGGGCATCTACCAGTACGAGAAAGTGGCGTTCTCGCCGGCCGCGCGCGGCTTTCGCACCCGGCACGACATCGACAATTACCTGCAGTTGCACCAGTGCCGCGAACGCTTCCAGGCCGGCGACGCTATCGCCGACGTGCTGGCCGACCTGCCGCCCTGCGCGCCGGACAACGAATGGCTGCGCAGCCGGCGCGACAAGCTGCTGTTCCAGTTCGCCCAGCAGCTCGAAAAGCAGCAGGACTGGGCCGCCGCCCACGCGCTGTACGCCGACTGCGCCTACCCCGGCGCCCGCGCGCGCGCGATCCGCGTGCTGGAAAAGGATGGTCGCCACGAGGCGGCCTACGCGCTGCTGCAAACGGCGTGGGCGCAGCCGGAAAGCGAGGCCGAACGCCTGCAACTGCTGCGCATGGCGCCACGGCTGGCGCGCAGCCTGGGCCAGGCCAGGCCGGCCGCCACCGCCCCCGTCCAGCCTGAGCGTATCGACCTGAGCCTGCCGCCGCCGGACCAACCGGGCTACGTGGAGCTGGTGGTGCGCGATCACCTCACGCGCGACGACGCGCCCGTCTACTACGTGGAGAACGCGCTGATCAACTCCCTGTTCGGCCTGCTGTGCTGGGACGCCGTGTTCAGCGCCATCCCCGGCGCCTTCTTCCACCCGTTCCACCGGGGCCCGGCCGACCTGCACAGCGCCGACTTCCAGCGCCGCCGCGCGCCCCAGTTCGCAGCCTGCCTGGCGCAGCTCGACGATGGCGGCTACCGCGCCACCATCCTGCGCAATTTCGATGCCAAATATGGCGTCCAGTCGCCGTTCGTGTTCTGGGAAGCGCTGGACGAACAATTGCTGGCACTGGCGCTCGATTGCATTCCGCCCCTGCACCTGCGGCACGCCTTCGAACGGATCCTGCAGGACGTCAAGGCCAACCGCAGCGGCTTCCCCGACCTGATCCAGTTCTTCCCCGCCGAGCGGCGCTACGCGATGATCGAAGTCAAAGGCCCGGGTGACCGCCTGCAGGACAGCCAGCAGCGCTGGATCGATTACTGCGCCGCGCATGACATGCCGGTCGCAGTGTGCTACCTGCAATGGGCACAGTGAACATGACGGGCACGCGGGACGAGCGCCGCTACACGGTCGCCGTGCGCGCGCTGTGCGAGTTCACGGCCAAGGCGGGCGACCTTGACCTGCGCTTCACGCCCGCGCCCACGGCACAGGAAGGCATCGCCGGCCACGCCGTGGTGGCCGGGCGCCGCGACGACGATTACGAGCGCGAGCTGCCGCTGTCGGGCGACTACGGCCCGCTGCACGTGCGCGGCCGCGCGGACGGCTACGACCCGGCCCGCCGCCAGCTGGAGGAAGTGAAGACCTATCGTGGCGACCTGTCACGCATGCCGGACAACCATCGCCAGCTGCACTGGGCCCAGCTCAAAATCTACGGCCACCTGCTGTGCAGCGCACGAGGAATGGAACAGGTGCGCCTGGCGTTGGTCTATTTCGACATCGCCAGCCAGAAGGAAACCATGCTGCACGAGGAACTCACGGCCGCCGCGCTGCGCGACTATTTCGAGCAGCAGTGCAGCCAGTTCCTGCAGTGGGCACAGCAGGAGCTGGCGCACCGGGCCGAACGCGACGCCCAGCTCAAGGCCATGCCCTTCCCGCACGCCACGTTCCGTCCCGGCCAGCGCCAGCTGGCCGAAGCCATGTACAAGGCCAGCAACCGCGCCTGCTGCCTGCTGGCGCAAGCGCCAACCGGCATCGGCAAGACCGTCGGCAGCCTGTTCCCCATGCTCAAGGCCAGCGCCGAACATGGATTGGACAAGGTGTTCTTCCTGGCCGCGAAAACGCCGGGACGCCAGATGGCGCTGGATGCGGTGGCCGTGCTGCGCCGCGGCGCGCCGCTGCTGCCGCTGCGCACGCTGGAACTGGCGGCCCGCAACACGGCCTGCGAGCATCCCGAACTGGCCTGCCATGGCGAATCGTGCCCGCTGGCGCGCGGCTTCTACGACCGCCTGCCCGCCGCCCGCGCCGCCGCGCTGCAAGTGGCCACGCTGGACCGGGCCGCGCTGCGCGAAGTGGGCCTGGCGCATCAGGTCTGCCCCTACTACCTGGGCACGGAAATGGCGCGCTGGGCCGACCTGGTGGTGGGCGACTACAACTACTACTTCGACGCCGGCGCCATGCTGCACGGCCTCACCCAGATGCACGACTGGAAGGTCAACGTGCTGGTGGACGAAGCGCACAACATGGTGTCGCGCGCCCGGTCCATGTATTCGGCCGAACTGGAACACGCGGCCCTGCGCATGCTGCGCAAGTTCGCGCCGGCGGAATTGAAAAAGCCGCTGGACCGCGTGCACCGCCAGTGGAACGCGCTGGAAAAGGAACAGCAGGACGACTATCAGGCCTACCCCGCCCTGCCGGACAAATTCATGGCGGCCCTGCAAGGCGCGGCCGGCGCCATCTCCGACTACCTGGCCGACCATCCCGGCCACGTGGACCCGGAACTGCAGGCGTTCTACTTCGACGTGCTGCAGTTCACACGGCTGGCCGACACTTACGGCGACCATTCGCTGTTCGACATTGACCAGGGCGTCCCGGCCGGGCGCAGTGCGAGCCACAGCAATTCCGTGCTCTGCATCCGCAACATTGTCCCGGCGCCCTTCCTCAAGCCGCGCTTCGAGGCGGCCCATGCCGTGGCCCTGTTCTCGGCCACGCTCAGCCCCTGGAACTACTTCAGCGACACGCTGGGCATGCCCGCCACCACGGCCTGGGTGGACGTGGAATCGCCGTTCGCGGCCGAGCAGTTGTCGGTGCAGGTAGCAGGCCACATCTCCACCCGCTACCAGCACCGGCGCCAGTCGCTGGCGCCCATCGCGGCGCTGATGGAAGCCCAGTACCGGCGCCAGCCCGGCAACTACCTGGCCTTCTTCAGCAGCTTCGACTACATGGAGCAGGCGGCCACGCTGTTCGCCGAACGCTACCCGGACGTGCCCCAGTGGCGCCAGGCGCGCCGCATGGACGAGGCGGAACGGGCGCAGTTCCTGGCGCGCTTCACGCCCGACAGCGCGGGCATCGGCTTCGCCGTGCTCGGTGGCGCCTTTGGCGAGGGGGTCGATTTGCCGGGCGCGCGCCTGATCGGCGCCTTCATCGCCACGTTGGGCCTGCCGCAGATTAATCCCGTCAACGAGCAAATACGCGAGCGCATGCAGGCCACCTTCGGCGCCGGCTACGACTACACCTATCTGTACCCCGGCATCCAGAAGGTGGTGCAGGCGGCCGGCCGCGTGATCCGCACCCAGACCGACCAGGGCACCGTATTCCTGATCGACGACCGCTTCGGCCGGCCGGAAATCCAGGCCCTGCTGCCCGGCTGGTGGCACATCGAACGGGCTGCGCCGCCGGCCGCCATCACATGACGGCCCGGATCTTCTGGTAGCCGCTGCGGCTGACGGGAATCCGGCTGCCGTCGCGCAGGATGGCCACGTGGCTGCCGCGCGTGGCCGGCTCGATGCGGCTGATGCGTTCGATATTGACGATGTAGGAGCGGTGGATGCGCACGAACAGCCGCGGCGGCAGTTGCTGTTCGAATTCGGTCAGGCTCTGGTTCTTCAGGTAGTTCCTGCCGTCCGAGCGGATTTGCACGTAATCGTCCTGCGCCTCGATGCTGTCGATCTGCTCGCAGGCGACCACGTGCACCTTGGCGCCATCGCGTATCAGCACCCGCTCCAGCGGCTGCTGGCGCGCCACGGCCGCGCGCGCCATGCGGGCCACGGCCTCGCCCGCGCCATCATCGGCGCCCACTCCCAGGCTTGCGCGCGCGTGCGCGAGGGCCTGGTCGAAGCGCTGCTGGCTGAAGGGCTTGAGCAGGTAATCGAGCGCGTGGAATTCGAACGCGCGGATCGCATACTGGTCGTAGGCGGTGGCGAAGATGAAGCGCGTCCTGCCGGCCGTCAGTTCGGCCACTTCGAAGCCATCCAGCCGGGGCATCTGGATATCGAGGAACACCAGGTCCGGCGCCAGTTCCATGATGGCCTTGACGGCGTCGAAGCCATTTGCGCATTCGGCCACGATGTCGGCGTCCGCATGGGCGGCCAGGTATTCGCGCACCACGGCGCGCGCCAGTGCTTCGTCGTCCACGATGATGATGCGCATGCGGTCAGTCTCCCTTCGTTTCGGCCGGCATGGACAGCTCCACGCCAAAGGTGTCGTGCCGGCGCGACCAGTGGATGCTGGCCTCGTGCCCATACAGGCCGGCCAGGCGCTGGCGCACATTGGCCAGGCCGATGCCAGTGCCGCGCGCGGCCGGCAGGCCGGGATCGACGCCGTTCTCGACCCGTATCCGCAGCAGCGAGCCGGCCCGCCGCGCCGTCAGCACGATCATGCCACCTTCGGGCAACTGGCCGATGCCGTGCTTGACGGCGTTCTCCACCAGCGGCTGCACGATCATGGGCGGCACCAGGCAGCACGCCGCATCCGGCGCGATGTCCTCGCGCACGGCCAGGCGATCGCCAAAACGCCGCCGCTCGATGGCCAGGAAGTGCCGTACCAGCGCCAGCTCCCGTTCCAGCGCCACCTTGCGCTGCGCATCCATGCCCAGGCTGTGCCGAAAGAAGCTGGCCAGTTCCAGCGTCATGCTGCGCGCGGCCGGCGGGTCTTGCGTACTGAGGGCACTGATGGAATTGAGGCTGTTGAACAGGAAGTGCGGATCGATCTGGGTGCGCAGCATGCGCAGCTCCGCCTCCTGCGCCGCCAGCCGCGCCGCCAGCGCGCCCTGCTCGGCCGTCTGGGCCCGCACGAATTCGATCACGAGGTAGTGTATCGCTGTCGCCAGGCCATACAGCAGCATGCCCAGCGCCACCACCAGCGCCGCCAGCTGCGGCCCGATGGTGATGCCAGCCCAGGATACGGCAGGCAGCAGGCACAGCGCGTTCCACAACTGCGCCACACCCAGCCACAGCAGGCCGGCCACGGCCGCCGCCACGGCCAGCACGGACAGTATCGACCACGGGCGGCCCCGCCCCAGCGGATAGGCGCGGCACAGGTAATACGCGGAATAGGCCGCCACAAACGCATACAGCAGGTTCAGCGGCACGGCAAACAGCAGCGCGTTGGGCAGCGGCGCGGCGCCCGCCAGCGCGATCACGGCGCCCAGCATCAGGCCCAGCGTCAGCCACACGGCCAGGTAGACCAGCGCGCCGCGCCGGCTGGCGAACAGGCCCTGCATGTCAGTTGCGCACTTCCACGCCACCCATGATGGCGTAGCCCTTGACGATCAGCCGCTTGCCCGTATCAGGCGGCACGGTGGTGCGTTCCTCGAAGCCGCCCAGCACCGGCGTGCCATACATCAGCACCGTCCAGTCGGGCGGCACCTGGATCTGGATGCCGCCGAACAGCGCGAACACGTTCAGTTCAGCATCGCCTTGCAGGCCGCACTGGCGCAGGTCAAGTTCACAACCGGCCATCACCACCGTCACTTCGCCGCCCCGGAATGCCGTGCTGGCGAGGCGGCGCTTGTAGCCTCCCATGACGGTGGTGACGTTGATCACCGCGTCGTCACCGGGCGTGGCCGGCTGGACGCCGTCCTTGGCCAGCACGGACTGGCGCGGGCCGCCCATCGAGCGCAATACGACGCTCACGCCGGCGCCTATCATCAGCACGGGCCACAGCATGCGCCAGCTCACGTCCAGCAGGCCCATGCTTTTCAGGGTGAGCAGCACACCCGCCGCCACCAGTATCCCGCCCACCAGCAATCCCTGGGGGGAGCGGCTTTGCACGATCTTCAACACGCCAAACAGCACCAGCAACATCGGCAGCAAGTGCAGGGAAAAACGGAAATTGAACAACCCCAGGTTATCGAGCAGGAACAGCAGGCCCAGGGCGATCACGAACAGGCCGAAGACGATCTGCGAGCCTGCGTGGGCGTGGCGATGCGGGCGCATGGCCTATTCCCCCTGGACGAAGTAATTGCGCAAGGCCGGCTGCAGCACGATGCCCACGCCCCACGCCACCAGCAGCGCTGGCCAGGTCTGGCTGAAATCGAGTCCCCACACGTGCTCGAACGAGACATACCACCAGCCGGCGAAGAACAGCTTCCATAAGCCGTTCAGGAAAAAACGCGGCGTGGTGGGCGGCAGCATGTTGTTAATCCCAAGCACCACCAGCAGCCAGGGCCAGTAGTGCCAGATGCTCGCCAGGTCGAGGTCGAGGTCAAGCAGGTTCACGCGGTCCAGCAGCACCAGTGTGCCGGCCACGATCAGCAGCACGCCCACCAGCAGTTGCTTGCGCATGCGGCGTGCGCCATCCTGTTGCATGAAGGTTTCCATATACGCTCCTGATGGTTCAATGAGCGTAACGATACGCGCGATCGCGCCGCCGCGAAACCACTATTCGGCCAACGGCCGGTGGCGGCCGGTGAATGGTGCAGGCTAGTGTCGAAGCGGCGGGGAGGTACAACTGGCGCCGCGGATGGGCGGCGGATGCGCAGTCGATGCGCGGTGAAGACAGGGAGCCGGTAGCGGCGCTGGCCGCATCATGACCGGCTGGCGCTCCCGTATGGCCAGCCGCACAGGCGCAGCCCCCAGCCAAGCTGGCGGCGGATCTCGTGCGGCGTGGGTGGTGGCTTGGCGTCCCGCGAGCGGCGCACCAGGTAGGCGCGCACGAGGTATTTGGATGGGTGGTTGGATAGTGCCATGATGCCCTCGCATGGGTGGCGTTGTTGGTGCCGGGGACTCGGGGCGCCCGGCCAACCCGCCGGTGGTGCTGGATCCTTGTCGGTATCGCCCCACCAGGCAAGTCATCATATGCCCGCGCCGCGCGCGCGCACTGTACGCTCACGCACATACGGCTTGCGCGCCGTGGCGCGCGCCATCATCACAGTTTTTGCTGCAGGAAGTCGAGGAAGCAGCGGATGCGCTGCGACAGCTGGGTGTTGCGGTAGTAGACGGCGTGGATCTGCTGCCGGTAGCCCGTGTAGCTGCCCACCAGCACCTTGACCAGCCGCCCGGCCTCGACGTCGGCGCGGGTCATGAACTCGGCCAGGCAGGCGATGCCCTGGCCGGCCAGCGCCAGCTGGCGCAAGGTCTCGCCGCTGGTGGCCGTCATGGTGGGCGTGATGTCCAGGCTGTTGCCGCCGGCGTGGCGCAGCGGCCAGTGGTTGCCCACCGCGTCGTGCGCATAGCCCAGCAAGACGTGGCCGGCCAGTTCCTCCGGCGAAGCGGGAATGCCGTGCGCGTTCAGGTAGGCCGGGCTGGCCAGCAGGTACAGCGGGCTGGAACCGAGCGCATGGGCATGCAGCGTCGTGTCCGTCACGGCGCCCACCCGGATCGCGATGTCGGTGCGCTGCTCGATCAAGTCTTCGATCTGGTCGTTGCTGCTCAACTGCAGCCGGATCTCCGGGTACATGGCGCGAAACTGCGCCACGTGCGGCACCACGCAATGGAGCATGAACGGCGAGGCGGCGTCCACGCACAATCGCCCGGCCGGTTTCTGCTGGCGGATGCGGATCGCTTCCTCCGCCTCCTCCATGGCCGCCAGGATGTTGCGTGCCTTGTGCAGGAACAGTTGCCCCTCCTCCGTCAGCTCCATGCGGCGCGTGGTGCGCGTGAGCAGCGAGGTGGCCAGTTTATCTTCGAGGCGCGACAGCGCGCGGCTGACGCCGGAGGTGGTCTGCCCCAGGTGAACCGAGGCGGCGCTCAGGGTGCCGCTGTCGATCACGGCGACGAAGGTTTTCAAATCGTCGGAATGGATATCCAAAATAGTCCCGCGTGGTGAGGTCATTGAAACAAACCACCGTCACGCCACATACAGCAGCACGGCGCCGAAATGACACATGCTGCCGCCAAGGACGAACAGGTGCCAGACGCCGTGCCCATGGCGCAGCTTGTGATCGGTGGCATAAAAGCCAATGCCGCCCGTGTACAGCAGGCCGCCAGCGGCCAGCCACAGGAAACCGTTCCAGCCCAGCGCCGCGATCAGCGGCCGGGCGCCGATCAGGCTCAGCCAGCCCATCAGCACGTAGATCAGCAACGACAGTACCCGCGCCCCGCGCGCGTACCACAGCTCCTGCACGATGCCGATCGCGGCCAGCGTCCACACGGCGCCGAACAGCCACCAGCCCCACGGCCCGCGCAAGCTCACCAGCGTAAACGGCGTGTAGCTGCCCGCGATCAGCAGGTAGATGGCGCAGTAGTCGAGCCGGCGCAGCCACTGCTTGGCCGGACCGCGCACGCTGTGGTACAGGGTCGAGGCCAGATACAGCGTCACCAGCGAAGCCACATAGATGCTGAAGCTGACCACCTTCCACGGGTCGCCGCCGCGTACCGCCATGGCGATCAGCAGCGTGCCGCCTATGGCCGCCAGCGCGACGCCCACCGTGTGGGTGATGCTGTTGAAGCGTTCTCCGTAGTACATGAGCTGGTTCCGATGCGGGCTTGGGGCCGTAAGGCGCGCGGCGACATCAGACATTGTAGTCCACGGTCGGCCGCGTCGCCTTGACATGGCGTAGGGTGTAGCCCGCTTTAGTGGCCCGCCACTACCCGCCGCGATACCAGGACGAACATTGGTAAAAACGCAATCCTAGCACAGCATTTTGTTGGCGAAAAGAAATGTTACAAATTTGTCGACAATGAGAAAACATTATTGAATCTTCACCTTGCTTCAGTGTGCGACTATTGTCACATGCCGCTTGGCAACAATGCGACAACTGTCGCACACTTGCCAGATCAATCACTTAGCTGACTAGACAACATGCCACCAGACACCCCCATCCCATCAGCCAGTGAACTGTGCCTGCTCAAAGCCCTGTGGAAGCGGCAGCCCCTGAGCGCGCGCGAACTGCACCTGCAAGTGGCCCAGGAGCTGGCCTGGTCCTTCTCGTCCACCCGCAAGACGCTGGAGCGCATGCTCGACAAGCACCTCGTCAGCCAGCACGACGCGGGCGGGATCCACGTCTACAGCGCCAGCGTGGACAAGGTGGCCACCCTGGCCGCCTTCGCGCACGACTTTGGCCGCCGCGTGATGGAGCTCGACAGCCCCATGCCCGTCACCATGTTCACCGGCAGCAAACTGGTCGACCAGCGCGAGCTGGCCGAACTGGAGCAACTGCTGCAGGACTGGCCCACGGACGAGCAGGAGTAAGCCATGGCGTGGCATTTGTGGACTGACAAGCTGCTGCTGGCCAGCGCCGCCTGCGTGCTGGCCAGCGCGCTGCTGCGCGGGGCGCTGGCGCTGCTGGCGCGCCGCCTGCCCGCCATCGCGGCGCGCCGCGCCATCTGGCTGGTGGCCCACGGCATCGTGGCCGCCACCTTCATGCTCACGCTGGCGCCGCGGCCGGCGCGACTGAGCCTGCTGCCCGCGCTGACCCCGCCCTCAGGAACGGCGCAGCAAGCACACCCGCCCTCGCTGACGGTCACCACCACTTCCGCCAACACCACGCACGACATGCAGGCCGCGCGCGCACCAGCTATGGCGCCGGCCCGGGCGGCGGACCTCGATCCGGCCGGAGCCAGCGCCCCCGCCTATTTGCGGACCAGTGTCTGGCAAGCGTTCGACCTGCTCGCGTGCGCCTGGAGCGCCATCTACCTGGCCGGCCTGGCGCGCGCCATCTGGCGCCTGTCGCGTGCCCGCCGCCTGTGGCGCGCATTGCTGGTTGGCGCCCGGCGCCTGGACCACGCGGCCTTGCAGGCCCACGGCGCCTTCGATGCCGCACAGCTGGCGGCGATGGGGCGCGGCGGGCTGGCCGTGCTGGAAACGGAGGCGCCTGTTTCGCCCATGCTGCTGGGCGCGCGCCGGCCCATGCTGCTGCTGCCGCGCCAGCTGCGCACCTTCGAACCCGCCCAGCAGCACCTGATCATCGAGCATGAATTCACCCACTGGCGCCGCCACGACCCGGCATGGCTGGCCGTGGCGCCCCTGCTGCGCACACTGTGCTGGTTCGCGCCGGGCCTGCGCTGGCTGTCGGCGCGGCTGGCGATGGCGCAGGAACTGGCTTGCGACCAGCGCGTGCTGGCCGGCAGACCGTCATTCCAGCGCCAGCAATACGCCTTGGCCCTGATGCGGCAGCTGCGTGCACAGAACCTGCCGACGGCGGCCCTGGCCTTCGGTGGCGAGGACGGTCACAGCGTCGCCGCCAGGATCAGGCTGATCCGCCAGCCCATCCCGGCCGCGCTGGGAACACAGGGCGCCTGCCTGCTAGCCGTGCTGTTCGGCGCCGTGCTGGCCGTGCCCGTCCTGCTGCAACCGGTGTTGGCGATGCCGGCGGCCACTGGGGCGCGGCCGCTGGCACCAATAGCGTGGAGGCCAGCCCCTGCGCAAGCGGCGGCACCCTGGCGCTATCCGCTCGAGCACATGCGTGTGACGGGTTTCTACGGCGTACGGCGCGGCACGCTGCCCATCCACCATGGCATCGACCTGGTGGCGGCCCCCGGTACGCCAGTGCACGCGGTGGCGGCAGGCACCGTGCTGGCCGCCGGACCATAGGCCGAAAACGAGGGCCGCTACGGCACCGCCGTCATCATCGACCATGGCGGCCTGCGCACGCTGTATGCACACTTGCAAGGCACGGCCGTCCAGGCGGGCCAGCAAGTGGCCGCCGGCCAGATCCTGGGCGCATCGGGCGCCAGCGGCCTGGCCACCGGCCCCCACCTGCATGTTGAAGTGCGGCGCGGCGACGTGCGCATCGATCCGCAAACCATGCTGGCCGGGCTGGACCAGTTGGCCACCTCGCGCGCACTGCGCGTGCGGCAGCAGCAACTGGGACACTAGCGCGCAGCCCACGGCGGCGTCAGGCCCGGCGCCGCCACGCCCCATTTTTCAACGCGATCGCCGTCCACCGGGACCGGCGGGACGGCCGCTGGCCGCCTGTCGTCCGGCGTCGCCCCGTCACGACAAGGTCAGTTCATGCCGTTACCCCGCTCGTTACCGTACCTCCTGCTTGCACCATGCGCCGTGCTGTGCGCCTCCGCGCACGCGGGCGAGGATGCCAGCGTCCAGCAAGTCCAGATCCACGCCGCACTGGCGGAACAGCGCCAGCGCGACACCACAGCCACCACCACGATCGACCACGACGCCTTGCTGCGCCGCGGTGACCATGCGCTGACGGACGCGCTCAAGCGCGTGCCCGGCCTCAGCGTGGAAACCATCCCCGGCCAGGGCAACACCATCCGCCTGCGCGGCCTGGGCCAGGGTTACACCCAGGTCCTGCTCAATGGCGCGCCGCTGCCGGCCGGCTTCTCGCTCGACGCGCTGGACCCGGAGCTGGTGGAGCGGGTGGATATCCTGCGCGGTGCCACCGCCGAGTTGAGCAACCAGGCCATCGCCGGCACCATCAACGTGGTGCTGAAGAAATCGGCCACCCGTGACCGGCGCGACCTCAACGCAGGCATCGCCCGTCAGCGCGGACGCGACTCGCCCAGCGCCGCCCTGCAGCTGGCTGGCCGCGACGGCGCGCTGTCGTGGTCGGCCGCCGCCACGCTCACGCGCACCCGCACCAGCGCGCCCGACACCATCGAGGATGGCCGGACCGATGGCGCGCAGCGTGCCACCGTGCTGCGCCGCACGGCCGAGACAGAACTGCAGGACGACGACACGCTGGCCGCCACGCCGCGCCTGAACTGGCGCCTGGCGGGCGGCGACACGCTGGCGTGGCAAAGCTACCTGACGTGGCGCCGTATCGCCCACCGCCACGGCACCAGCGAGCAGGCCCTGCTCGGGCCACCCAGCGATTTCCCCGACAGCGTGGCGCGCTACCACGCCAGCCAGCGCGTGCTGCGCAGCGATCTGGCTTGGCTGCACCGGCTCGACGATGACGCCACGCTGGAACTGAAACTGGGCGCCAGCAGCAGCCGCCGCGACGCCATGTTCCGCTACGACGGCTACCTGCGCGACGACGATGGCGCGCTGGCGCCGCGGCCGGCCGCCAGCCATGTGGTGGCCTCGGGCCCGGCCGAGACCACCGTCACCAGCGCCGGCGCCTGGCGCCATCCCGTCAGCGCCAGCCATGCGCTGGCCGTGGGCTGGGATGGCAGCGCGGGCACGCGCACCGAGTACCG
The DNA here is from genome assembly GCF_014042365.1 of Rugamonas fusca. Lineage (GTDB taxonomy): Bacteria > Pseudomonadota > Gammaproteobacteria > Burkholderiales > Burkholderiaceae_D > Rugamonas > Rugamonas fusca. The sequence continues at coordinate 181,985 of NZ_JACEZS010000004.1, read as the reverse complement.
CACCGAAACGCTGGTCGACAGCGCTGGCCTGGCGCGGCCAGGTGGCGACCAGACCTACCGCGCCACCGTGCGCCGGCTGGCCGTGTACGCGCAGGATGAATGGACCATCTCGCCGCGCTGGTCGCTCTACGCGGGCCTGCGCCGCGAGCGCCTGGACAGCGACAGCGCCACGGCCGGCCTGGCGCCGCTCACCAGCGGCGCCGCCGTCTGGAGCCCCTCGCTGCAGTCACGCTACCAGTTCGGCGGCAAGGACGTGCTGCGCGCGGCTCTCAGCCGCAGCTACAAGGCGCCCACGCTGGCCCAGCTGGTGCCGCGCCGCTACACGACGGACAATGACAACCAGCCCACCAATCCCGACACGCAAGGCAATCCGGCGCTGCGCCCGGAACTGGCCTGGGGCCTGGACGCGGCCTGTGAACACTACCTGGACGGCGACGCCCTGCTCAGCGCCGGCATCTACCTGCGCCGCATCCGCGACGTGATCACCGAGCAGCTGTTCCAGAGCGGCGGCGCATGGATCGCCCCCCCCCGTCAACAACGGCAACGCCAGCGCGCACGGCGTGGAGCTGGAAGCGGCGCTGCCGCTCGCGTCCCTGTGGCCGGGCGCGCCCGATGCGCGCCTGCATGCCAACGCCGCGCGCAACTGGTCGGCCGTGCGGCAGGTGCCGGGGCCCGATAACCGCCTGGCCGCGCAAGCGCCCTACAGCGCTAGCGCCGGGCTGGACTACCGCCTGCCCGGCGGCGCATGGGAGGTGGGCGCCAGCGTCACATGGCAGGGCGGCGGCCCGGTGCGGCTGTCGGCGCAGCGCGGTTCGGACAGTGCCGCCGCACGCCAGCTCGACCTGTACGCGCGATGGCAGGCGGGGCGCCACGCGCGGCTGCGCGTGGCCGTCAGCGGTCTGCTGCAACCGTCCGAACTGGAGGCGGCCAGCTACGCCGACACCAGCGGCGGCCAGCGCCGCGTCGTCCACAGCCCCTCCGCGCCCGCGCTGCGCGTCACGTTCGAGCAAGCCCTCTAGCCAGCCGCACGCCGCGGGACGGGCGGCAGGCCGGCGATGTGGTATGGTGACCCCATGACGCAAGCAACTCCCTATCAGCGCTGCATGGTGATGGCCGGCGGCGGTTTCCGCTTCGGTATCTATCTGGGCATGTACGCGGCCGCGCGCCAGGCCGGCCGCCAGCCCGACCTGCTGCTGGCCAGTTGCGGCGGTTCGATCGCCGCCACCATCATCCACCAGTTGCCGGACGACGCGGCGCGCCGTGCCTGGCTCACCTCGCGCGCCATGTACCGTTTCTGGTGCGAGCTCCGCTCGGCGCAGCACGCGGGCATGGTGGGCACGTTGCTGGGCGCGGCCAGGCGCAAGCTGTCGCCGGCCAGGGCGCCCGTGATTCCCGACCTGTTTCGCGACTACCTGTTCGAGATCCCGCCCGCGCTGCCGTTCCCGCCCTTCACCGGCACGCCCGAGGTGGACGTGGCCATTATCGGCGGGCGCCTGCTGTTCGGCCCCGGCGACGTGGGCCAGCCGCGCGGTGCCCGCAAGCTGTTCGCCGAAACCGTGTTCTGCGGCCCGCGCGCGGCCGCCCTGCTGGCCGGCATGGACTCGCCCCTGAGCGATCCGCGCTGGGGCGAGCACGCCGTGGCCGGCACCCTGCAAACGGACGGCACGGTGCCGCTGACGGAGGCGGCCCGCTTGTCGATCGCCGACATGATCTATTTCCGCTGCCAGCACTACGGCGGCCACGACTACATCGGCGGCGTGCTGGACCTGTTCCCGATCGAGATCGCGCGCCGCCTGGCCGGCCAGGTGGCCATCGAATACAAGGAAGCGTTCGACCAGGCATTCGCCATACCTGCCTGGCGCGCCGTGCTGGGGCTGGACGGCAATGAAAGGCTGCGCTATGCCAACAGCCACCCGGCCGACGTGCGCATCGACGCGTCGGATGTGTCGAGCGTGCTGGCGCGCCAGCAGATGCAGAAGAAACTGGACTGGCGCCGCAACCGCATCCGGCTCGTCATGCCGCGCGATTACGCCACCTTCGTGCAGTACATGAACGACCAGTGGCAGTACGGCTACGAGCGGGCCATGGAAGCCTACATGCGCCCGCCCGGCGCGCTGCCCGCCTTCCGCCGCCGCAGCCGCCATACCGAGGCCCGGCGCGGCGCGTGAAGCCCTGTCCTGTCTTGCAACACGCAAGCAATAATATCAAAAAAACATGACAAATATCCCACCCCATGGAATAATGCGCTGTCTTTTTGACATTGTTTTAATTTCAATTTAAGGGATATGCCATGCGCAACATTAAACTCCTGCTGGGCAGCGCCATGCTGGCCGCCGTCGCCGCAGCCCCCAGCCACGCCGCCGATTTCAGCTTCAGCGGCACCATCCACTACCAGAAGGATGTGATCGAGATTCCGTTCACGCTGCTGCAGGACGCCAGCAATGTAAAAGTGTGGACCGATTCGTTCCACAGCGGCGGCAATTTCGACCCAATCACGGCAGTCTGGAAAGACGGTTTGCTGATCGGCCAGAACGACGACGACGCCGGCATCGCGCCCGGCCAGACCTATTACGACTCCGGTCTGCGCTTCAGCAACCTGTCGGCCGGCAACTACCTGTTCACCATCGCGGCCTTCAACAACTTCGCCAACACCACCCATCTGGCCGACGGCTTCCGCTTTGACAGCCAGGCCGCCATCCCCTTGGCCGACTGGAACCAGCCAGCCAGCCACAAGGGCATGGGCCAGAACTGGAGCGTGCACCTGAGCGGAGTTGACGGCGCCACCCCGCCGCCGGTACCGGAACCTGAAAGCTATGCCATGCTGGCCGCCGGCCTGGGCCTGCTGGCATGCGTGGCGCGCCGCAAGAACAAGGCGTAACGGCCACCAGCGTCACGTGGCGCCAGGCCTATTTATCGCGGCTAGCGATAAATCGGGCCTGGCGCCTTTTTATTTTTTTATGAATTGAACCGAAGCAGCATCAACGGCACAACTGCGCCCAGGATGCCTCGAATTCGGCCGGCGCCACGTCCTGGGCCAGCAGGGTCAGGTCGCGCGCGATGGAAATGTAGCGCTGGAAACCGATATAGGCGCCAAACGCATCCTTGGCGTTCACTTCGCCGCACGGCGCGCCCTTCTTGCCGATGAACTGGTTGCGGAACTGGGCCGACGAGGGCTCCAGGACTTTTTCCTTCACGTATTTCTCACCGAGACTGGTCAGCGTCGCCGCCGATTCCTGCTGGCGTTGCGCTTCGGACTTGCCGCAGGCGGCCAGGTTCGCGCACACGAACACGGCCAGCCACAGGGCCGATAGCTTTTTCATGGTCTTCCATCCTGATGTATTTCGCATAGCTGCCGTCATTATCGGTCAAAACCGCGCCTTCTGTGTAAATTCATTATCAAAATGAAATCCCCCCCGTTGCCACCGCCCGCGTCCAATTATTCAGAGGCGAACACGCCACCGCGTCCAAGCGCTTGGACGACAGCGCCGGCGGCGGGCCCCGGCGGCGCGATAAAACCGTTTAATTACATGGAGTTGCCATCGAGCCCATCGCAGGCACACGGTTTGCTAAGTAGACAACCGGTCCGGGGCGCCATGCCACGGGCCGATAGCAAAAGACATGGTGACGGCGGTTTCCCAACCTGACCATAACGCGCCAGCGACGGGTGTTGTTGACACGAATGAAATCGCTTCCCACAATGTGAACTTGTGACCACCTACTACAACGGAGATCGAATGCTGTATCGCAAACCTGTGCCCTTTCTAACTGTCGTATTCGCCTTTCTCGTCCTGCTTACCAGCAACGTGCGGGCCGACACGGCCGCGCCCCACCTGGCCAACGTGACCATCCTCGCCACCGGCGGCACCATCGCCGGCTCGGGCAGCACCAGCACCACCACCATCGGCTACACGGCCGCCACGGTGGGCGTAAACAGCCTGATCCAGGCGGTACCGGAACTGAACAAGGTGGCCCATGTGACGGGCGAACAAGTGTTCCAGATCGCCAGCGAGAACATGAGCAATGAGCACTGGCTCACCCTGGGCAAGCGCGTCAACGAACTGCTGGCGCGCCCGGACGTGGATGGCATCGTCATCACCCACGGCACCGACACGCTGGAGGAGACCGCCTACTTCCTGGATCTGGTGGTCAAGAGCCGCAAGCCGGTGGTGCTGGTGGGCGCCATGCGCCCCAGCACGGCCCTGTCGGCTGACGGCCCCATCAACCTGTACAACGCCGTGCTGCTGGCGGCCAGCCACGAGGCCGTAGGCCAGGGCGTGCTGGTGGCCATGAACGACCAGATCCACGCCGCGCGTGACGTCACCAAGACCAACACCTCCACGCCGGACACCTTCAAGACGACGGAACTGGGCATGCTGGGCTACATCCAGGGCAACCATCCCTACTTCTACCACCGCGCCATGCGCAAGCACACCGTGGACACGGAATTTGACATCAGCAAGCTGCAAAGCCTGCCGCAAGTGGACATCGTGTACGGCTACGCCAACATGGGCCCGGCCGCACTGAACGCCTTCGTGGCCGGCGGCGCCAAGGGCATCATCCATGCCGGCGTGGGCGACGGCAGCCTGGCCAACAAGGTCAAGCCGGCCCTGGTGGCGGCCCGCAAGCAGGGCGTGCTGATCGTGCGCGCCAGCCGCGTGGGCCAGGGCATCGTGGCCCGCAACGGCGAAGCCAACGACGATGAACTGGACTTCGTGGCGGCCGACACGCTGAACCCGCAGAAAGCGCGCATCCTGCTGATGCTGGCCCTGACCCGCACCAGCGACAGCAAGGAAATCCAGCGCATCTTCTACACCTACTGATCGCGCCAGGGGCGCCGCACCATGGCGCCCCTCACGACATCACGGCCACGCCGGACGCGCCATGCGGAACAAGGCATCGGCCCCAACTTCAAAGTAATCGGCGGGGCCACCGCCGCGCAGGATGGGCCGCGCGGCGGCCGTATCGTACACGCCGTCGACCAGCAGGTGGCGTGCGATGTGCACACCCACCACCTCCCCCAGCACCAGCCAGGTCGGCACCGCGCCGCCATCGGCCCCTTGCAGCTGGATGATCTGCGTCTTGCGGCACTCGAACGCCACCGGGCTTTGCGCCACGCGCGGCACTTGCACCAGCCGTGACGGGGCCGGCGTCAGGCCCGCCAGTTCGAATTCATCGACCTCGGCCGGCGCCGGCGCACAGCTGGCGTTCATGGCCTCGGCCAAGGGGCGCGTGGCCAGGTTCCACACGAATTCTCCCGTCTCCTCGATGTTGCGCAGCGTGTCCTTGCGGCCGATGCTGGCGAATCCAATGATGGGCGGCGTGTAGTTGAAGGCGTTGAAAAAGCTGTATGGCGCCAGGTTGGACTGCCCGCCCGCGCTGCGGGTGGCGATCCAGCCGATCGGACGGGGGCCGACAATGGCGTTGAATGGGTCATGTGGCAGGCCGTGGCCGTGCGCGGGCTGATAGAAATGCATGGGGGCTGGATGCGTGATCTGCTGTTGTGAGAAGGGGCCGTGGACCAGAACTGTCGCATTTTCGCATACGCATCGCGCCGGTTTGGCAGCGCGGGCAGGATTTGCCCAATACCAGGCGCCAGAAGAAACAATTTATACAAATATGTGATTGCACATCAACGATTGACGGTTTAGCCTGTGGGCACGCCCATTTTCCCGCGCGCCCAGATTCGACCATGTCTCCTACGCTGACGTTCCGCCCCCTGCCCAAGATGCCTGCCAAGCTGTTGCACGCCATGCGCCGCGATGCCGGCGCCCCCGCCGTCGGTCCGGGTGACGCTGCGCAGGCCCGTGCGCTGGGACGGGTGCAATGGGTGAGCGTGGCAATGGCCGACACGGTGATAGGCATCGCCAGGCTGGAAATGGCCCCACCGGAATTCTGCTACGTGGCCGACCTGATCGTGTCGAGCAAACACCGGGGCCAGGGAGTGGGCCGCTGGTTCATGCAACACATCGAACAGTATTGCGTGGCCATGGGCATCCGGCGCGTGCTGCTCCAGGCGGCCGATGGCGCCGAAGGTTTTTATGCCACCCAGGGATTCGCGCCCGATGCGCGCGCGCCGGGCTTCCTGAAGAAGGAACTCAATCCCTTCCAGCGCAAGCTGTTCATCGCCCCCGGCGCCAGCGCGCGCTCCTGAGCGCCGGCTCGCTCAGTCACCCAGGCAGATGCCCAGGTCGCGCGCGGTGCGCACCGTGTCGCCATCGAGCGGCACGTTCTTCATGCGGCCGGCCACCTGCGCCAACGGCACGTATTGCATGTTCGGATAAGCCAGCGACACCATCACGCCGGACTGCCCCGCGTCCAGCGCCCGCACGGCCGCCGCGCCGAAACGCAAGGCCGCCAGCCGGTCGAAGGCGCTGGGACTGCCGCCGCGCAGCAGATGCCCCAGCACCACGGCCCGCGCATCCTTGCCGGTGCGCGCCTGCAGTTCGCGCGCCACGTGCTCGCCGGCCCCGCCCAGGCGCTCGGCGTGGCCGGCCACGGCCGGCGCCAGCACATCGCGCGCGCCGCCGGCCGCCCGCGCGCCCTCGGCCACCACCACGATCGAGTAACTGTGGCCCGCCCGCTCGCGGGCCGTGATGGCCGCCGCGACCCGCTCCAGGTCATAGGCAATTTCGGGCAGCAGGATGGCGTGCGCACCGCCGGCGATGCCCGTGTGCAGCGCAATCCAGCCCGCGTAGCGGCCCATCACCTCCACCACCATCACGCGCTGGTGGCTTTCGGCCGTGCTGTGCAGCCGATCCACGCATTCCGTGGCGAAGGCGACGGCCGTGTCGAAGCCGAAGGTGGTGGTGGTCTGGTCCAGGTCATTGTCGATGGTCTTGGGTACGCCCACCACGCGCAAGCCCTTGCGCGCCAGCGCATCGGCGATGGTGAGCGAACCGTCGCCGCCCACGGCCACCAGCGCATCGATACCTTCGCGCGCGAACCAGGCCAGCAGCTCGTCGCTGCGGTCCACTTCGCGCACGGAACCATCGGGCTGCGTGGTGGGGAAACTGAGCGGATTGCCGCGGTTGGTGGTGCCCAGCATGGTGCCGCCCAGGTGGGCGATGCCGCGCACGCGCTCGGCCGTCAGCGCCAGCACGCCGCCGTCCGGATAACGCTGCGGGCACAGGATGCCGTTGTAGCCGTCGCGAATGCCCATGCATTCCCAGCCCCGCTCCAGCGCCGCCAGCACGGTGGCGCGGATCACGGCGTTCAGGCCGGGCGCGTCGCCGCCGCCCGTGTTGATGGCGATGCGGCGTATCGGTGATGGCATGGTGTTCTCCTGCTGGCGGTTTGACGGCGCGCCCGGGGGCACGAATGTCACGCAGTATCCGCGCCGGCCGGCGGCGCGTCAACCGGGGCGCCTCAGAACAGGGTCCGCTGGCGGCTGGTCAGGGTACTGAAATCGTCGTCGCGGAAAGGCAGGATGGCATCGGCCACGGGCTGCAGCTGGCGCGCCAGGTAGTGCTCATAATCGATGGCGGCGCGCCGCGCTTCCAGCGGCTCCGGCCCGGCCAGCGTCATCACGTAACGGATCCAGCCGCCGCGCTGGTATTGCAGCGGACGGCCATGCTGGCGGTTGTATTCGTCGGCGCTGCGCGCGGCGCGCACGTGGGGCGGCACGTTGCGCTCGTAGTCCTCCAGCGGGCGGCGCAGGCGCTTGCGGTACACCAGCAGGTGGTCATACTCGCCGCTGACGGTGCGGCGCGCATAGTCGCGCACGTAGTCGCGGTAGGGCTGGCCCTTGAAGATGCGCTCGTACAGCCCTTGCTGGAACTGCTGCGCCAGCGGCGTCCAGTCCGTGCGCACCGTCTCCAGGCCCTTGTAGACCATGCGATCGGCGCCGCCGGCGTCCGTCACCAGGCCGGCATAGCGCTTCTTGCTGCCCAGGTCGGAACCACGGATGGTGGGCATGAGGAAGCGCCGGTAATGGGTTTCGTACTGCAGCTCGAGCGCGCTGGCCAGGCCGAACTGCTCGCGCAGGTGCGTGCTCCACCACTGGTTGACGTGGCCAACGAGGGCGCGCCCGATCTCGCCCGCGTGCGCATCGTCGTGCGCCTTGCCCAGCCAGACGAAGGTGGAATCCGTGTCGCCGTAGATGACCTGGTAACCCTGCGCCTCGATCAGCTGACGGGTGCGGTGCATGATCTCCTGGCCGCGCAAGGTGATCGACGAGGCCAGGCGTGGATCGAAGAAGCGGCAGCCGCTGGAACCGAGCACGCCGTAGAAGGCGTTCATGATGATCTTGAGCGCCTGCGACAAGGGCTTGTTGTGCTCGCGCTTGGCCGCCTCCCTGCCCTGCCAGATCTGGCTGACGATGGCCGGCAGGCAGTGGCGCTGGCGCGAGAACCTGGCGCCGCGGAAACCGGGCACGGTGTGCGCATCGTCCGGTGCGCGCATGCCTTCCACCAGGCCCACCGGATCGATCAGGAAGGTGCGGATGATGGACGGGTACAGGCTCTTGTAGTCGAGCACCAGCACGGAATCGTACAGGCCGGAGCGGGAATCCATGACGTAGCCACCGGGGCTGTTCTCGCCCACCACGTCGCCCAGGTTGGGCGCCACGTAGCCCTGGCGGTGCATCATGGGCAGGTACAGGTGCTCGAAGGCGGCCACGGAACCGCCGCTGCGGTCGGCCGCCAGCCCCGTCACGCTGGCCCGCTCCAGCAGGAAGGTGAGCAGCTCGGTATGGGCGAAGATGCGGGTGACCAGCTCGCAGTCGTGCAGGTTGTAGCGGGCCAGGGCCGGCTTGTCCTCGGCGAAGCGGCGCTCGATCTCGGCCATGCGCTGGTAGGGGTTGTCGATATCCTTGCCTTCGCCCAGCAGGGTTTGCGCCACGTATTCCAGGCTGAAGGACGGGAAACTCCAGGTGGCCGACTTGAGCGCCTCGATGCCGTCGATGATGAGGCGCCCGGCCGCCGCCGCGAAATAGTGTTGCTGGCCGCCGCCGTGCTCGCGCCACTCCATGGCGCTGCCGTCGCGCCCGAACAGCAGCGGCACCTGCAGGCGCTCGGCGTGCTCGCGCAGCACGCGCAGGTCGAACTGCACCAGGTTCCAGCCGATGATGGCGTCCGGGTCATGGGCGGCCAGCCAGCCGTTCAAGCGTTCCAGCAATTGCGCGCGCGTGTCGCAGTATTCGAGCGTGAAGTCGAGCGCCTCGCGCCCGCCATTGGGTGGCCCCAGCATGTAGACCTGGCGCTGGCCGCAGCCTTCGAGGGCGATGGAATACAGGTCGCCGCGCGCGGTCGTTTCGATATCGAGCGACACCATGCGCAGCGCGGGACGGTAGCCGGGCGCCGGCTTCAATACGCAGTCGAGCAAGGGGCCGGCGCCGCCGGGGCCGGGCTGGCCGCTGAACGCCACCGGCGCCGTGATGAAGCGCTCCATCAGGTAACGCTCCGGCGGGCGGATGTCGGCTTCGTACACGTCCACGCCGTGCGCGCGCAGCCGCTTTTCCAGCTTGAGCAAATGACGGTACTGGCGGCAATACAGGCCCAGCACGGGGCGGGCGTGGAAGTCGGTCAGTGACAGCTCGCGCAGTTCACACCCGCGTTCGGCCTGCAGCAGCAGTTCGGCCTGGGCGCGCTGCTCGGCCGGCACGAATGCCACCGCGCGCTGCACGGGCAGGCGCAACTGGCGCGGCCCCTGGTCCGTAGCCAGCCAAAATTCGACCTCGGTACCGGCCGCCGTATCGCGCCAGTGCCTGGTCAACACGAACCCCAACTGCTCTTGCTGCTCTTGCTGCTCTTGCACCACGTGCCTACCCTTATCCGGACTCAGAACACCGCCACGCGGCATCCCACACTGTACCAGTGCGGCGGCGAAAACTCATCCGGCGTAAGCGACACGGGCAATCATCTAGTCCAGCGATTCCTGGTACAGGCCGGCCACAAGGCTTACCCAGGTGACCACGCCAGAGGCCCATCAGCCGCCGTCAATAGGCAGGCCAACTATTGCGACCACGACGTGCCGCCACCAGCGGCTCGATCAACACGAGATACCGCTTTCAGTACCGACCGCCTGTTAGGCAAGTTCCAACTATTCAAAGTTCTGGTGCGATACGTGCTGCGACTGCGGCATGCAGCCACGATGAGGCGTGGACCAGACGAAAAGTATTTTTTATTAATAATGACATCTTTACACAATTAATGATTGCATTTAATGCAATATTTCTCAGCATCATCCTAGAAACAGATTTCCCCATTCATTTTTAGACCGGAGAGTAAACATGAGGGCATTACTTCTTGGCGCATTGGTTGCATTAGTTCTGTCAACAGCTGGAGCGACAAATCGGGATAGCATAGTTGCAACAAAGGCATCTGTTGTCGGACCTGAACTGTCAGATAACAAATACATAACTGTATGCATTAAGGGTGAAAGCGCAGCCAAGTGCACTACCGCAGCCTCACCTCAATCTTTGGGACCTGTCAAGCAGATAATTCGGACAAGTCCAGTCAAGAACTCAACGACATCATGGATTGCTATTACTGACAAAGCCGTGGCAATTTGCGGGATGAACGTAGAGTCTGACAACATCGCCTGCCAGTCGATTAACGGTCTCTACGAAGCACTACAAGCCGCATTCCTGAGCCGGCGCGTCCGTGTCAGCGATATAGTGAACCAATCGACTCACGAGTTACGTTCCGCCGCACAGCAGGTCTCCACTCAACTAGCTGCCAAAGCTGTTGCCGTTCCGGGGGGGCACAAATTTGTCACGTCGGAGTATGATGATTCCGTTGACCCTCGCGGTAACGACGGTAATGGTGGCGCAGACATCCCTGTCATTCCCATTTACGGGGAAGGTGACGGCAGTGGCAACGCAGATGATGGTGGGTACGACACCAATATCAGCATTGGCAGCAACGGAAATGCGAGTGGAAGCGGTCCAAGTGTCGAACCGCCGGGTTCTGCTCCAGGTGAAAGTGCGGCCCGCGCAAGATGTACTTCCAGTGCGTATTTGGCATGGCGACTAGAAGACGCCGTCTGCAGGGCTCAAAAAACGCCTGCCGAACAAAGTGCTTGCAATGAGTATAACTGGAGAGAATATCAATACTCGCTTGAACTTTGCAGACAAATCCCCTGAGCTAGCGGGCAATCTGACTCGGCCGCAGAATCTCGACGAAAGTGCAGGCTTTAAGCGTCAAACGCAAGCTCAACCAGTTGATGCAGCGGGAATGTAGCGGCAGCATGTCGCATGAAGCCACTGCAAATCACATGTGAGGCAAGAATGAACGAATTTGTGCATGCTGTTATCGAAGACGATGTATCTGTCCAGATTGGAGGCATCGCTATCCAGGAACGAAACCAGCTTATCGCTGCTTTTCAGCGCGAGCTTGCCAATAATCCAGATGCAATTTTATCAATTGAGGCCGAAAGGACGAGCTTTTTCAGAGCAATAGGAAAGGCGATTTACGCAGCTCACTTCGCAGGATTTTCGCCGCAAAACATCCGTGTAACTGCGGAAGGACAGCGGATAGAACCTCAACCGTAAGGGCGATGCGGAAGTCTAAAATTCTATGACGAGCTATCGTCGAGTAATGGGAATTGAGACCTTCGGCCTTCCGAAGGTTTCCCACTCCGCTAGCCCACTTACGCGGCGCGGGCGATCATCTGGTCCAGCGATTTCTGGTACAGGCCAGCCACCAGGTTGGCCTGGGTGACCATGCCCCGCAGCCGGTTGGCCGTATCGACCACGGGCAGGTGGTGATGGCCATAGCTGGCGAACATGGGGACGAGTTCGGAAATGGGCTGCAGCAGGTGGGCCGTCTTGACTTCGGCGCTCATGATGTCGCGCACCAGCACGCGCGGGCGCAGCCGCACCGTGCCCGGCAGCTCGGCGCAGGCATGGGCGTGGGCATGCACGACGAAATCCGTCTGCGTGACGATGCCGATGACGCGCTGCTCGTCGTCGATGACGGGCAGCGCCTTGATCTGGTGTTCGCGCAGCAGGTTCCAGGCCGCGTCGGCCGTCGTCTCCGGCCGCACCGTGCGCGCCGCCGTCGTCATCACGTCGGCGCAGAACAGGTTTTCCATGTGGCGGCGGTAGGCGCGGATTTCCACTTCGTTGAACAGCGTCTGCAAGTCCTCGGCTTCCACGTCGAGCATCTCGCCATGCTGGGCCAGCGCTTCCTCCAGGTCAGCCCGCGTGAAGCCGGTGCGGCGCTCCGCCGCCGGCGCCGCGCTGCTGGCGGCGCGGTGCGGATAGCGGTGTCCCGTGAGGCGGTGATACACGAGGGCGCTGGCCAGCAGGGCCACGGAATTGAGGCCGACCGGCGCCAGCACGAAGCCGTACCCCAATCCGTGGACGGTGGCGCCCCCCAGCACGGCCGTGAGCGCGACGGCGCCCGATGGCGGGTGCACGCAGCGCAGGGAGAACATGGCGGCGATCGCCAGCGGCACGGCCATCGTGGCCGCCACCATGGAATCGCCGACCGCGCGCACGCACGCCACGCCCACCAGGGCCGACACGAGATTGCCGCCGATGATGGACCAGGGCTGCGACAGCGGGCTGGCCGGCACGGCGAACAACAGCACGGCCGAGGCGCCCATGGGCGCCAGCAGCAAGGGCAGGCTGCTGTTGGCGCCCACGGCCAGCCGGGTCAGACCGGCCGTCAGGGCGATGCCGAGCAGCGCGCCGAGGCAACTGCGCAGTCGTTCCTTGTTGTTGATATGGATGGCGGCGGGGGCGCATCTGAGCAAGCAATTTCTAATCCAGGACACAGCAAGACCTTTATACGAGCGGACGATCATCGGCGATGGCGGCAACGCGCCATCGCCCGGACAGGAGCGGAAACGGGAGCGGAAACGGGCCAGCGTGAAGGCTCAGGAAAGGCGGCGGTATCCGCCCGTGATGCCTTGCCGGGAAAACACCCACTGCCACAACTGGATGTCGCGCGCCCGGAACGCGCCCGCGCACGACAGCAGGTAGTAGCGCCACATGCGGTAGAAGCGCTCGCCCAGTTGCGCGGAGAAACGGGGCCAGGCCGCTTCGAAATTGCGGCACCAGGCCATCAGTGTCTTGTCGTAGTCGGCGCCGAAATTATGCAAGTCCTCGGTGACGAACAAGCCGTCCACCGCGTCGCCGACCTGGCCGATGGAGGGCAAGGCGCCGTTGGGGAAGATGTATTTGTCGATCCACGGATCGGGCACCGAAGCGCGCACATTCTTGCCGATGGTATGCAGCAGGAACAGGCCATCCTGCTTCAGGCAGCGGTGCGCCACTTCCATGTAGGTGCGGTAGTTCTTGTGCCCGACGTGCTCGAACATGCCGACGCTGACGATGCGGTCGAAGCGCTCATCGAGCTCGCGGTAGTCCTGCAGCCGGTACTCGAGCGGCAAGCCCAGGCTGTGCTCCCTGCCCCACTGCGCTTGTTCGCGCGAGATGGTAACGCCCACGCAGCTGACCTGGTAATACTCGGCCGCGAAGCGCATGAAACTGCCCCAGCCACAGCCGATATCGAGCACCTTCATGCCGGGGCGCAGGTCGAGCTTGCGGCAGATGAGATCCAGCTTGTCCTCCTGCGCGGCCGTCAGGGTCTTGGCGCCTTTCCAGTAGCCGCAGGTGTAGGTCATGCGCGGATCGAGCATGGCCGCGTAGAACTCGTTGCCCAGGTCGTAATGGACCTTGCCGACCTGCCAGGCGCGCCGGCGCGTCTGCAAATTGAGCAGCTTGGCGCTCAGCGCGTGGGCCAGCAGGCGCACGTGTTTGACCTGTTGGTCCAGTCGCGCACGCAGCAAGCGGCAAAAAAATTCATCGAGCCGTTCCGCCTCCCACGCGCCATCCATGTAGGCTTCCCCCAGCCCGACGTTGCCCTGGTCGAACACCCGTTCCAGCACGCCCTGCTGACGCAGCTGGATATCCCACGGGGCATTGCCATTGATCGCAATACCGGCCGTGGCCAGCAGGCTGGAAGCGGTGTCATACAACCGGGAGTTGGAGAAGAAGGTGTCTGGACTGGATGAATGGAGTGCGGAAGACGAAATCTGATTCATAAGCCTGGTATGTGGACGGGCACGGCCCCGTGCTGGCGGCCGGCCCCGGGTACATCATCGATCGGGCAGATGGGGGCCCGGCCGGCAATGCGCGGTTAAGTCCTGATACGGCACAACCGGTCAGAACAGGAGCAAACAGTGTCGCACCTGCAAGGTTTCTTGACTAATGAAAAATTCTGGCAATTCATATCAAAAAAATGTATTTGAAATTGCCGGGCGCGCGCCCGCCGTGCGCGGGTGGCCTGTTCAGGCGTCGTCCAGCGTGTCGCCCGAGGGCATGGCCGGACGCGGGACGATGGTGTGGTGAAGGCTGGCGCGGTCCGTGCAGGCGACGACGGCCCGCATGGCATCGCGCACCCGGTCCAGGGTGGCGCTGTGGCGCTGGCTGGCATACACCACGTAGGCCGAGTGGGAAAACTCCGGCGTGTCCTTGACCCGGCGCAGGCGGCCGTCCGCGATGAACTGCTGCGCCATGCTGGCGCGAAAATAGCCGGTGCCGCCCACGCTGAGCAGATACGTCATGGCCAGCGGCCCCAGCGAGATCGACATGGGCGGCATGCCCAGTTCCGGGTGGGCCGCTTCGTGGTTGATCGAGAACTGCGGCCCCCAGTCCACGTAGATGTAGCGTTCGGGATCGACTTTGCCGTCCGCGTCCGAGGTGACCATGATCAGCTTTTCTTCAAGCAGCAATTCCGACACGAGGCCGGCGCGGGGACGCGGGTTGTACAGCACGGCGATGTCGAGCGAACCATCCTGCACCCGGTCCAGCAGGCGGCCGGCCATCGCCACTTCGGACCGGATCGACACCTCGGGATGGCTGCGGTTCATCCACACCAGCCAATCCGCCAGGAAGGGGTGCCACAAGCTCAATTCCGTGCCCACGCTCACGCCCACTTCCCTGCCGGCCGGCAAGGCGATCTGGCGCCGCGCCCTTTCCCACACCTGCACCAGCGCATGGGCATGGCTCATGAACTGCTCGCCGGCCGCCGTCAGCCTGGCGCCGGCCTTGTTGCGCACGAACAGGCGCTGGCCCAGTTGCTCCTCGAGCGTGCGAATGCGGGCGCTGACGGCCGTCTGGGTCAGGTGCATGCGCTGGGCCGTCAGGATGAAGCTGCCATTGGCGGCCACTTGGAGAAAGGTACGTGCCAGATTGATGTCCATAGGCACTATAGTAATACAGGAAATACTTGTTTGTCGCCGGTAACGCTGACCGGGTGGAAGGAGGGTAAGCGGGACAATGCGCGTGGAAATGGCCTGCCCAGCAGGAATCGAACCTGCGACCCTCAGCTTAGAAGGCTGATGCTCTATCCAACTGAGCTATGGGCAGCGCGATGCGGGGTGCGCTGGCGTATGCAAGCGCAAATGAAAAACGGGCTGTCGTGGACAACCCGTTTTTATACATTCTTGGTCGGAGTACAAGGATTCGAACCTTGGACCCCCTGGTCCCAAACCAGGTGCGCTACCGGGCTGCGCCACACTCCGATGACGCCATCATAACCGCTGGCGCCTGCTTCGTCAATGTGCAGGATGCGTTGCTGAATTGTCAGCAAATTGCAGCCGTTATCGTTTCAGGCATGCACACACGTTCGGCCATTTAATTCCTGATTCAGACCTGATTTAATCACCCAGGTTCAAGGCGATGTGCCATATATTTTATTCAGCGGTCGCACATCAACGATAGAAATATATTTAGTTACATTTTTCCCGTTTAATAGCAGAATGACTAGCAATCAGAAATTCATACGCTGCGTGGCCGTCCACGAAACGATACAAATTCATCGCCGGGGCCGCAGCAGGGGACGAATGGGCACTACTGCCAGAGAACAACCATACGCTTCTCTCAGTAATACCAAAGACCGCCCGTCGTCAACCAGGCGCACGCCAAGCGCGCCTTGTTCAGCCGGCCATTCTCATGGCGCCGGCAGGGATCCTCTCCATCCTGGATGGTGTAAGCGACATCGTTGCTTTAGCTTTAGCAGTTACGCTGCGCTGGTTCGCCCCTGCCTTGCGGAGGCGGACGGAGCTGGCGGGAATGCGGTTGGCCCTTATTTTCCCGCCCGGCTGGCGCATAGGCTAATTTATATTCCAACCGGCCAGGCGAATATAAATAATCGGCATGATCAGGATATTAATTCACAGGTATTAAAATGATACAACAACGGAACCCGCCACACAAAATCCGCATGATGAAGTTTATATCACAAAGCAAGAACACGAAGATGTATGAATTAAATCAGCCCAAGGACAGCAATGCTGATCAATAAGAAAGGATGGCAAAAATCATGAATAAGCTTATACTCGCCTCACTCTTGAGCGTGGCCTCGCTGGCCGCGTTCAGCCAAAGCGTCACCCCGAATGAAACCGTCACCGTGCCCGGCCACGCCCTGCGTATCGACGCGCCCACCCATGTGCGCTACATGGACAAGGACGAGTTCTATCCCTACCGGGCCACCTACACGCTGGCCAATGGCCAGGAGCTGACCCTGAGCGCCCGTGGCAACCGGATGTTCGCCGAAGTGGACGACCTGGGCAAGCACCAGATCGTGGCCACCAGCGCCAATTCCTTCACGGCGCTGGACCAGCAGTTGCAGATGACCATCCACCTGCAACCAAACGACAATATCACTGGCGAGCTGTTGATGGTGGTGCCGGAAAGTACCATCTCCGATGGCACCGTGGCCCCGGCCCGGACCGTGTCGCTGGCCGTGCGCTGATCACGGACGACCAGGCGGGATGGCCCGAGCCGGCCAGCCCGCATCGCCCGCGCGCGTGATCCCCTCCAGGCGCGTTGGGCAGGCCCGGCCTGCCGGCCGGGCCGCCCTCCCCTGCTATCAGGCCGCCAGCTGGCTGTCGACCTTGTCAGCGATGCGCTGCGCCATGGCAGCCGCGTCGGCCGCGTTGCGCGCTTCCACCATCACGCGGATCAAGGGCTCCGTGCCCGAGGCGCGGATCAACACGCGCCCGCTGTCGCCCAGCTCACGCTCGACCAGTTCCTTTTCGTGCACCATGGCCGCGTTGCGGGTCCAGTCGAAGCCGGGCGCCACGCGCACGTTGACCAAGGTTTGCGGGAACAGCACCAGTTCCTGCGCGCACTGCTCGAGCGACTTGCCGCTGCGCACCAGTGCCGACAGCACTTGCAACGCCGAAATGATGCCATCGCCCGTCGTATGCTTGTCCAGGCACAGCAGGTGGCCCGATCCTTCGCCGCCCAGGATCCACCCCTTCTCCTGCATCACCTCCAGCACGTAGCGGTCACCCACCTTGGCGCGCGCGAAACCGATGTTCTTTTCCTTGAACGCCACTTCCAGCGCCATGTTGGTCATCAATGTGCCCACGGCGCCCGGCACGGGGCCGGTGGCCAGGCGGTCCATCACCATCACGTACAGCAGCTCGTCGCCGTTGTACAGGCGGCCCGTGGCATCGCACATGATGAGGCGGTCGGCATCGCCATCGAGCGCGATGCCGAGGTCGGCGCCATGGGCGCGCACGGCGGCCGACATGGCGTCCGGCGCCGTGGCGCCGTGGCCGGCGTTGATGTTGAAGCCGTCCGGCTTGTTGCCAATGGCGATCACTTCCGCACCCAGCTCATGGAACACGTGGGGCGCGATGTTGTAGGCGGCGCCGTGGGCGCAATCGACCACGATCTTCAGGCCGCGCAGGTCGAGCTCGTTGGGGAAGGTGCTCTTGCAAAATTCGATGTAGCGGCCCTGGGCATCGTCCAGGCGCTTGGCGCGGCCCAGCTTTTCCGATGGCACGCATTCCATCGGCAAGTCCAGCGCCGCTTCGATATCGAGCTCCACGGCGTCGGGCAGCTTGGTGCCCTGGTCGGAGAAGAACTTGATGCCGTTATCCTGGAATGGGTTATGCGAAGCGGAAATGACGACGCCAGCCTGCAGGCGCAGCGCGCGCGTCAGGTAGGCGATGGCGGGCGTGGGCATGGGGCCGGCCAGCATCACGTCCACGCCGGCGGCCGAGAAACCGGCCTCCAGCGCCGCCTCCAGCATGTAGCCGGAGATGCGCGTGTCCTTGCCGATCAGCACGGTCGGCTTGCTGCCGCCCGAGCGGGCCTTGGCCAGCACCTTGCCGGCCGCGTAGCCGAGTCGCATGACGAAGTCCGGCGTGATGGGCGCCTCGCCCACGAGGCCACGTACACCATCGGTACCAAAATATTTGCGTGCCATAGTTGCTCTCTTATCGGTAGAAAATTCGTTTATTGTGCCGCCTGCCACACCTTGAGGGCATCGACGGTCTCAGCCACATCATGCACCCGCACGATCAGCGCACCCTGCGCTACCGCAGCGAGCGCGCCCGCCAGGCTGCCGGCCAGGCGCTGCTCGACGGGCTTGCCCGTCACGGCCCCTATCATGGACTTGCGCGACAGGCCGGCCAGCAACGGCAAGCCGAGCTGCTCGATCAACTGGCCCGTGGCCTTGAGCAAGGCGTAATTATGCGCGACCGTCTTGCCAAAACCAAAACCCGGATCGATGCACAGCCGGCGCGGATCGATGCCGGCCGCCGTCAGTGCGGCTATGCGTTCGCGCAGGAAAGCCGTCACCTCGGCCACCACGTCGCCGTAGCTTGGTTGCTGCTGCATCGTGTCTGGCGTGCTCTGCATGTGCATGATACACAGGGCGCAGTCACTGTCGCGCACGGCTTCGATGGCGCCCGGCGCCCGGAAGCCGTTGATGTCGTTGATCATGTCCACGCCGGCGATGATGGCTTCGCGCATCACCTGCGGCTTGTAGGTGTCCACGGAGATGGCCACCCCGCTGTCGCGCAGCGCATATAGCACCGGCATCACGCGCTGCAATTCCTGCTCCAGCGGCAGCGCCGGCGCGCCGGGACGGCTCGACTCGCCGCCCACGTCGATGATGTCCACGCCCTGCCCTATCATCTGCTCGGCGTGCGAGACGGCAAATTCGAGCGACTGGTAGTGGCCGCCATCGGAGAAGGAATCGGGGGTGACGTTGAGGATGCCCATCACGCGTGGGCGGTAGCCCTCGCCGGCCAGCGGGAAATTGTAACGGCCAAACTGAAGTTGTTGTCGCATTGAAACTATTATTGGTGAGCGCTACAGCGCAGAACGAAAAAGGGCGAGGATCGCTCCTCACCCTTTGCTTGTGATCGGACTGAACAGGTCAGGCCGGCGCGGTCACGCTGGGCGTCACGCCGGGGCCGCCATCGCTGGGATGCTTGCGGATGGTCACGCCCGCCTTCGGCGGACGCGGTTCCTGGCCAGCCATGATGTCGTTGATCTGGTCGGCGTCGATGGTTTCCCACTCCATCAGGGCCTTGGTCATCATCTCGACCTGCTCGCGGTGTTCCTCCAGCAGCTTGCGGGCCAGCGAATACTGGGTGTCGAGGATGCTGCGGATTTCCGCATCCACCTTTTGCTGGGTGGCTTCGGAAATGGTCTTGGAGGCGCCGCCGAAGAAGCCATCGTTCTGGCTGTCCTCGTACACCATCACGCCCATGCTGTCGGACATGCCGAAGCGGGTCACCATGGAACGGGCCAGCTTGGTGGCACGGGCGAAGTCGTTCGAGGCGCCGGTCGACATCTGGCCGACGAAGATTTCCTCGGCGATACGGCCGCCGAACAGGATGGAGATTTCCTCCAGCATCTTGTCCTTGTAGCCGGACAGGTTGTCATGCTCGGGCAACTGCCAGGTCAGGCCCAGGGCCCAGCCGCGCGGCATGATGGTGACCTTGTGCACGGGGTCGGCCTTGGGCAGCAGCTTGGCCACGACGGCGTGGCCGGACTCGTGGTAAGCCGTGTTGCGGCGCTCTTCCTCGCGGATGATCATGGACTTGCGTTCCGGGCCCATGAAGATCTTGTCCTTGGCGTCCTCGAAATCGATCATGTCGACCAGGCGCTTGCTGCGGCGGGCCGCGAACAGGGCCGCCTCGTTGACCAGGTTGGCCAGGTCGGCGCCCGAGAAGCCGGGCGTGCCGCGGGCCAGGATGTCGGCCTTGACGTCAGTGCCGATCGGCACCTTGCGCATGTGCACGTTCAGGATCTGCTCGCGGCCGCGGATGTCGGGCAAGCCGACGGACACCTGGCGGTCGAAACGGCCCGGACGCAGCAGCGCCTTGTCGAGCACGTCGGCACGGTTGGTGGCGGCCACGACGATCACGCCGGAGCTCGCTTCAAAGCCGTCCATTTCCACCAGCAACTGGTTCAGCGTCTGCTCGCGCTCGTCGTTGCCGCCGCCCATGCCGGCGCCGCGGTGACGGCCCACGGCGTCGATCTCGTCGATGAAGATGATGCATGGCGAATGCTTCTTGGCGTTCTCGAACATGTCGCGCACGCGCGACGCGCCCACGCCGACGAACATTTCCACGAAGTCGGAACCGGAAATGGAGAAGAACGGCACCTTGGCTTCGCCGGCGATGGCGCGCGCCAGCAGCGTCTTGCCGGTGCCCGGTGGGCCGACCATCAGCACGCCACGGGGAATGCGGCCGCCCAGTTTCTGGAATTTGGTGGGGTCTTTCAGGAAGTCGACGATCTCGTTGACTTCCTCTTTCGCCTCGTCGCAGCCGGCCACGTCCGCAAAGGTGACGGTGTTATTGGTCTCATCCATCATGCGCGCCTTCGATTTGCCGAAGGAGAACGCGCCGCCCTTGCCGCCGCCCTGCATCTGCCGCATGAAGAAGATCCACACGCCGATCAGCAGGACCATGGGGAACCAGGACACGAACATCTGCTGCAGGAAACCTGGCTCCTCGGGCGGCTTGACGTCGAAGCGCACGCCGTTGTCGCGCAGGTCGCCGATCAGGCCCCGGTCCAGGAAGGTGGCGCTGGTGCGCACCTTGCTGTCATCCACGCGGGTGGCCGTGATGCTGCCGCCCTCGATCAGCACTTCCTTGATGCGTTTCGCTTTCACTTCATCCAACAAGTCGGAATACGCGATGGGCTTGGCGCCACCGGTAATGCCATGGTTGTCGAATTGCTTGAACAGCATGAATAAGAGCAGCGCAACGACTACCCAAATGGCCGATTTGGAAAACATGTTATTCACGAAAACTCCTTGGATGCGGGGCGCATCTTTTACCAATAGCAGAAACCCGATTTTACCCGCAATAAGCAGGCGGTGCCAGAAACCATCCCGTGCGCGCGGCCTCTCAGCCAACGCGGGCGCAGGAAAGTCCCGGATTTTGTCGATTTAACACCCCGGACGCGGGTAAAAACCGGCTCTATCCATGGTTAGGTGCGGGTCCACCCTTAAATATCAAGGGGAAAATCATCCATGTCGTCGGGAATCAGCATGGCGCCCGTGGCCGGATTTTTCAAACCCTTGCCCAACAGGAATATTTCCGACGACTTGTCGCGGCTGGCCTTGGGCTTTTTCTGGATCACGACCTTGAATTCAGCCCGGAATTTCTCCACGATCTGGCTGAAACCCATGTCCTTGAAACATTTCACCAGCAAGGAACCGGTGGGTTTCAGGTGGGATTGCGAAAATTCGATGGCCAGGTCGATCAAGTGTTCCATGCGCGCCGCGTCGGCCGTGGCGATGCCCGACAGGTTGGGCGCCATGTCCGACAGCACCAGGTCGGCCTTGCGTCCGGCCAGTACGGTTTCCAGCTCGCGCAATACGCGCCCGGTGCGAAAATCGCCCTGGATGAAATGGAAATCGGCGATCGGCTCCATGGGCAGCATGTCCAGGCCGATCAGGGTGCCATGCACGCCGCCGCCCTCCTTGCCGGCCAGCTTGCGCCGCGTGTACTGGGCCCAGCTGCCGGGCGTACAGCCCAGGTCGACGATGACCTGGCCCGGCTTGATCAGTTTCTCGTCCTCGTCGATCTCCTTGAGCTTGAACGCGGCGCGGGCCCGGTAGCCCTCCTTCTGCGCCAATTTCACGTAGGGATCGTTAATGTGGTCGTGCAACCAGTTCTTGTTTAATTTTTTCTTTGCCATTCGCGTAGAATACTGCTTTTAAGGAACCACTAAAAATTATTATGATTAAACTTACACCCGTTGAGCGCAGCGCCCTGCGCGCCGAAGCCCATGGCTTGAAGCCTGTCGTCATGATCGGCGAGGCGGGACTGACCCCGGCCGTCATGAAAGAAATCGAACTGGGACTCGACTCCCACGGACTGATCAAGGTCCGCGTGTTCGGTGACGACCGCGAAGCGCGCGTGGCCATGTACGACACCATCTGCGAACAACTGGGCGCCGCCCCCGTGCAACACATCGGCAAGCTGCTGGTGCTGTACCGCCCGAAAAAAGAGGTGGAAAAGGAACGCAGCGGCAAGACCGGCAAGGGCATGCGCGAAGTGACCATCGTCAAGCCCAGCGCCAGCGGCACCAAGCGCCCCTCCGTGACCAAGGTCATGCTCAAGGGTAACGAGCGTGTCACCGAAGGCGGCACCATCAAGCGCGCCAAGCCGCGCCAGTCTTCGGCCAAGAAAAGCGCGCTGGGCAAATAACCGCCGGCAAAATCGGGGGACGTCCCCGGTTTTCCCTCGCAGAAAAATCGGGGACGTAACACCATTTATCCACAAGGAAAAATCGTGTTACGTCCCCGATTTTATTGTTTGATAACTAGCCAGGCTGCCAGCACGCTCTGGAACAAATAAATGCTGCTCGATATGCCGTGCAGCATGCCGAAGCGGCCCTTGGCGGCCGACTCCATCACCCCGCCCGGCCCGGCCGCCGCCCGCAAGGCCGCCATTTCCGGCTGCAGGCCGAAGTGCGACACCAGCGTGCAAGCCAGCATCACCAGCGTGAGCAGCACCGTCGCGCGGCGCGCGCGGGGCAAGCCCGCCTTATCGCGCCACAACAGCAACAACAGCAACAGCGCGCACGCGATCGACACCAGCGCCTGCACATGGAACAGGCTGGCGGCGATGGTGCCGGCCAGCACCCGGTCCGTCAGCGTGGCAAACAGCGTGGGCGCGGCCAGGTAGCCCACCGCCCACAGGCTGCCTGCCCAGGCCGTTGCCACCAGCAGGCGCGCGCGGGCCAGCATCAGACGTAACGTACTTCCAGGATTTCGTATTCGCGCGGACCGGACGGCGCCTGCACTTCCACCACGTCGCCGGCCGATTTGCCGATCAGCGCGCGGGCGATCGGCGAGGTGACGGACACCTTGCTCAGCTTCAGGTCCGCTTCATCGATGCCCACGATCTGGTAGGTGACCTTGGCGCCCGATTCCAGGTCTTCCAGGTCCACGGTCGAGGCGAACACGACGCGGCCTTCGGCGTCGAGCTGGGTCGGGTCGATGATCTGGGCGGCGCTCAGCTTGCCTTCCAGTTCGGCGATACGGCCTTCCACGAACGCCTGGCGCTCCTTGGCGGCATCGTACTCGGCGTTTTCCGACAGGTCGCCATGTGAACGGGCCTCGGCGATGGCGTCGATCACGATACGGCGCTCCTTGGTCTTCAACTGGTGCAACTCTTCTTTCAAGAGTTCCGCGCCGAACTTGGTGAGTGGGACTGAAGTCATGTTTTATCTGCTATTTACGTGTTATTACAACGGAAAACCACAGAGGCCGCGCCTTCCAGCTACGCGGGCTCTGTGGTTCAAGGGTGGTGCAAAGAAGCTTAGTGTAAGGTTTTATGCAGACCTTGTAAATCGTACACGCGCAACTCGTCCAGGTGACGGATACCCTCGACGGCCGCTTCCGCGCCGGCAATGGTGGTGTAGGTCGTCACACGCGAGGCCAGCGACGAGGTGCGGATGGCACGCGAGTCGGCGATGGCGCTGCGCTTCTCTTCCACCGTGTTGATGACCAACACGATCTCGTGGTTCTTGATCATGTCAACCACGTGCGGACGGCCTTCCGTCTTCTTGTTGACGGGAGTGACGGGGATGCCGGCGGCCGCGATCACGGCAGCCGTGCCCTTGGTGGCCACCAGCGTGAAGCCCATGTCCACCAGGTCGCGCGCCACTTTCACGGCGCGCGGCTTGTCCGACGCCTTCACGCTCAGGAACACGCGGCCCGACTTGGGCAGCTTGACGCCGGCGCCCAGCTGCGACTTGACGAACGCTTCGCCGAAGGTCATGCCCACGCCCATCACTTCGCCGGTCGATTTCATTTCCGGGCCGAGGATGGTGTCCACGCCAGGGAACTTCACGAACGGGAACACGGCTTCCTTGACGCTGAAGTACGGCGGCACCACTTCCTTGGTGATGCCCTGCGAGGCCAGCGACTGGCCCACCATGCAGCGCGCGGCGATCTTGGCCAGTTGCAGGCCGGTGGCCTTGGACACGTAAGGCACGGTACGCGAGGCGCGCGGGTTCACTTCCAGCACGTAGACCACGTCCTGCAGCTTGCCGTCGATCTCCTGCTTCTGGATCGCGAACTGCACGTTCATCAGGCCCACCACGTTCAGGCCCTTGGCCATCAGCGAGGTCTGGCGCTTGAGTTCATCGATGGTTTCCTGTGCCAGCGAGTACGGCGGCAGCGAGCAGGCCGAGTCGCCCGAGTGCACGCCGGCCTGTTCGATGTGCTCCATCACGCCGCCGATGAAGGTGGTTTCGCCGTCGGAGATGCAGTCCACGTCGCACTCGATGGCGTCGTTCAGGAAGCGGTCCAGCAGCACCGGCGAATCATGCGATACCTTGACGGCTTCGCGCATGTAGCGTTCCAGGTCGCGCTGCTCGTGCACGATTTCCATCGCGCGGCCGCCCAGCACGTAGGATGGACGCACCACCAGCGGGTAGCCGATTTCCTGCGCCAGGCGCAGTGCGTCTTCCTCGGTGCGCGCGGTGCGGTTAGGCGGCTGGCGCAGTTCCAGCTTGTGCAGCAGCTGCTGGAAGCGCTCGCGGTCTTCCGCGGCGTCGATCATGTCGGGCGAGGTGCCGATGATGGGCACGCCGTTCGCTTCCAGGTCCAGCGCCAGTTTCAGCGGGGTCTGGCCGCCGTACTGGACGATCACGCCCACCGGCTTTTCCAGCTCCACGATTTCCAGCACGTCTTCCAGCGTCAGCGACTCGAAGTACAGGCGGTCGGAGGTATCGTAGTCGGTCGACACGGTCTCCGGATTGCAGTTGACCATGATGGTCTCGTAGCCGTCTTCGCGCATGGCCAGCGCGGCGTGCACGCAGCAGTAGTCGAATTCGATACCCTGGCCGATACGGTTAGGACCACCGCCCAGCACCATGATCTTCTTCTTGTCGGTCGGGTTGGACTCGCATTCCTCGTCGTAGGTCGAGTACATGTAGGCCGTGTTGGTGGCGAATTCGGCGGCGCAGGTGTCGACCCGCTTGTAGACCGGGCGGATGGCCAGCTCGTGGCGCTTGGCGCGCACGGCGGCCGGCGTGGTCTGCAGCAGGAAGGCCAGGCGGCGGTCCGAGAAGCCCTTTTGCTTCAGCTTGTACAGCGTGTTCTTGTCCAGCGCTTCGAGCTTCTGGGTGTCCAGCCACAGTTCCAGGTCCACGATCTCCTTGATCTGCACCAGGAACCACGGGTCGATGCGGGTCAGCTGGTGCACTTCTTCCAGCGTGAAGCCCTGGGCGAACGCATCGCCCACGTACCAGATGCGCTCCGGACCTGGCTCGCCCAGTTCCTCTTCGATCTTCTCGCGGTCCTTGGTCTTTTCGTTCAGGCCATCCACGCCCACTTCCAGGCCGCGCAGGGCTTTCTGGAACGATTCCTGGAAGGTGCGGCCAATGGCCATCACTTCACCGACGGATTTCATCTGGGTGGTCAGGTGGTGGTCGGCGGTCGGGAACTTCTCGAACGTGAAGCGCGGGATCTTGGTCACGACGTAGTCGATCGACGGTTCGAACGAAGCCGGGGTGGCGCCGCCGGTGATCTCGTTGCGCAGCTCGTCGAGCGTGAAGCCGACAGCCAGCTTGGCCGCCACCTTGGCGATCGGGAAGCCGGTGGCCTTCGATGCCAGTGCCGACGAACGCGACACGCGCGGGTTCATCTCGATCACGATCATGCGGCCGTCGGCCGGGTTGATCGAGAACTGCACGTTGGAGCCGCCCGTGTCCACGCCGATCTCGCGCAGCACGGCCAGCGAGGCGTTGCGCATGATCTGGTATTCCTTGTCGGTCAGCGTCTGCGCGGGCGCCACGGTGATCGAGTCGCCGGTGTGCACGCCCATCGGATCCAGGTTTTCGATCGAGCAGATGATGATGCAGTTGTCCGCCTTGTCGCGCACCACTTCCATCTCGTACTCTTTCCAGCCGATCAGCGATTCTTCGATCAGCAGTTCCGAGGTGGGCGACGCTTCCAGGCCGCGTTTGCAGATGGTCTCGAATTCTTCTTCGTTGTAGGCGATGCCGCCGCCGGTGCCGCCCATGGTGAACGACGGACGGATGATGACGGGGAAGCCCAGCTCGCGCTGCACGGCCCACGATTCTTCCATCGTGTGGGCCACGCCCGACTTGGCCGAACCGAGGCCGATCTTGGTCATCGCTTCCTTGAACTTGGAGCGGTCCTCGGCCTTGTCGATGGCCTCCGGCGTGGCGCCGATCAGCTCGACCTTGTATTTTTCCAGCACGCCGTTGTGGAACAGGTCCAGCGCGCAGTTCAGCGCCGTCTGGCCGCCCATGGTCGGCAGGATCGCGTCAGGACGCTCCTTGGCGATGATGCGCTCGACCACCTGCCACGTGATCGGCTCGACGTAGGTCACGTCGGCCATCTCGGGGTCGGTCATGATGGTGGCCGGGTTGCTGTTGACCAGAATGACTTTGTAGCCTTCCTCGCGCAGGGCCTTGCAGGCCTGGGCGCCGGAATAATCGAACTCGCAGGCTTGGCCGATGATGATGGGGCCAGCGCCGATAATCAGAATACTTTTAATGTCAGAACGTTTAGGCATTTATTTTTTCTCCGTAGCTTCCATCATGCCGATGAAGCGGTCAAACAGGTAAGCGACGTCAGTCGGGCCGGGCGATGCTTCAGGGTGGCCCTGAAAGCAGAAAGCCGGCTTGTCGGTGCGGGCGAAGCCCTGCAGCGAACCATCGAACAGCGAGCGGTGAGTCACGCGGCAGTTGGCCGGCAGGGTGTCGGCATCGACGGCGAAGCCGTGGTTCTGCGAGGTGATCAGCACTTGCTTGCTGTCGAGGTCCTGCACCGGGTGGTTGGCGCCGTGGTGGCCGAACTTCATCTTCAGCGTCTTGGCGCCCGAGGCCAGGGCCATGATCTGGTGGCCCAGGCAGATGCCGAACACGGGAATGCCCTTCTCGATCAGTTCACGGGTGGCGGCGATGGCGTAATCGCATGGCTCCGGGTCGCCGGGGCCGTTGGACAGGAACACGCCGTCCGGGTTCAGGGCCAGCGCGTCGGCGGCCGAGGACTGGGCCGGCAGCACCGTCACCTTGCAGCCGCGCGCGGCCAGCATGCGCAGGATGTTGCGCTTGACGCCGAAGTCGAACGCCACCACGTGGAATTTGGGCGCCGTCTGCTGGCCGTAGCCTTCGCCCAGCTTCCATTCCGTTTCCGTGAATTCGTAGGCGGCCGTGGTCGAGACCACCTTGGCCAGGTCCATGCCGGCCAGGCCGGGGAAGGAACGGGCCAGTTCCAGCGCCTGCGCCACGGATGGCTCGTTGCCCTGGGTGCCGACCAGGATGGCGCCGGCCTGGGCGCCCTTCTCGCGCAGGATGCGGGTCAGCTTGCGGGTGTCGATGCCGGCGATGGCCACCACGTTCTCGGCCTTCAGGTAGTCCGACAGCGACTGGGTGGAACGGAAATTCGATGCCATCAGCGGCAGGTCGCGGATGATCAAACCTGCGGCGTGGACTTTGGTCGACTCGACGTCTTCAGGATTGACGCCGGTGTTGCCGATGTGCGGATACGTCAGGGTGACGATCTGGCGGCAGTAGCTGGGATCGGTCAGGATTTCCTGGTAACCGGTCATGGACGTATTGAATACCACCTCGCCGGTCGTGTGACCGGCGGCGCCGATGGAAAAACCTTTGAAGATGGTTCCGTCAGCAAGAGCGAGGATGGCTGGAACAGCGGGGCCAGAAAAAAATGGCGGCAAGGGCAACTCCTGATAAAGTTACCGTAGCTGCGCCACGTCAGACGACCGTCGAGCACCCCCGGCCGAGGCCCGGGTCGAGGTCAGATCGATGATGGATGGGTGGTAGTCGCTACGGTAGATGTGAGATTGGCTAAACCTTTGAATTATAACCAAAAGCCTGCCGTTTGACAAGACGATGACAGCAACAACCGCCGCCCCGCCCCTTGGCCCGCGCCGCATTATCAACCCGACAATTCAATAAAAATCGGGACGTAGCACAATGAAAATTGTGCTACGTCCCGATTAAAAGCGCCGCCCTGGCGGCCTGGAAACGACTTAGTTCAGCGCAGCGATGCCGGCCTTGGCAATCTGGGCGTCTTCCGCCGATTTCACGCCCGAAACACCCACGGCGCCCACGTAATGGCCATCGACGACGATGGGCACGCCACCTTCGAGCAAGCCTTCCACTTCGGGTGCACTCAGGAACGAGACGCGGCCGTTGTTGATCATTTCTTCATAAATGCGCGACTCGCGGCGGCCCAGCGCGGCCGTCTTGGCCTTGGCCGGGGCGATGTGAGCCGACAACGGCGCAGCGCCATCCATGCGCTGCAGCCACAGCGGGTGGCCGCCATCGTCCACGATGGCGATCACGACGGCCCAGTTGTTGGCCACGGCTTCCGCTTCGGCCGCGGCGGCGATCTTCTTGACGTCTGCGAGAGTCAGGAATGGTTTGGTTTGCATGTTACTTCCCTAAAAAAATGAACGACGATTGTACGCCGTTATAACCGGCGCTTGGCTTCAAGTTTTTGCTTGATTTGCGGCATTAAAGCTGCTGCTGCCTGCTCGCCGGCAAGAATCGCCTGGTTACGGCTGTTGAAATCACTGCTGCCCATCTTGCCCAGCGCGGGCTGGATCACGATGTCGGCATCCTTCAATTCGAACTGGTTGATGCGCTGGCCCATGATGCTGAAAGTCTGCATGATCACTTCCAGCGAACTGACGGTCGCTTGCACGTCGGCCTGGGTCGAGATATTCACGGCGATGACGAAATCGGCCCCCATCTCGCGCGCGAACCGCACGGGCACGGGCGCCACCAGGCCGCCATCGACATAGGTATGGCCATTGATGGCCACCGGCTGGAATACGCCCGGCACGGACGAGGAAGCCCGCACGGCCATGCCGGTATTGCCGCGCTGGAACAGGATCGGCTGGCCCGTCTTCAGGTCGGACGCCACGGCGCCGAACGGCACCTTGAGCTTTTCCATCGGCTGGTTGTTGACGGCCTTGTTGACGTAGGCTTGCAGGGCTTCGCCCTTGAGCACGCCGGAACTCTTGCCGAACAGGGGCAAGGCCCAGTCGGAAATGGCGGCCTCGTCCATGTCGAACGCCATTTTTTGCAACTGGAAGCCCGTGTTGCCGGCCGCGTACAGCGCGCCGACCACGCTGCCGGCACTGGTGCCGACCACGATGTCGGGATAAATCCCCTGCGCTTCAAGCGCCTTGATCACGCCAATGTGGGCGAAGCCACGCGCGGCCCCGCCGCCCAGGGCCAGGCCGATCTTGATCTTGCGCAGCCGCTGCGGCGCCGCCTGGGGCGCGGCGGCCGGCGCGGTGTCGACGTGGGGCGTGGTGCCGCAGGCGGCAAGCGTGAAGGCGGCGAGCGCGACAGTGAATAGGCGTCTAGGATGCATGTGCTGGTGGTGGGGAAAGGTCGGCGCCGCAGATTGTATACCAAATGCCGCCCTTGCTCCTGAGAACCAGCTTAAAGTCCCCGCCCCGCCCGACTGGCCGTTACTACGCCTCGGAGAACTCCGCGAAGGCCGCCATCGCATTGGCCGAATACATCAGCGACGGGCCGCCGCCCATGTAGACGGCCATGGCCAGCGTTTCCTCCAGCTCGGCCTTGGTCACGCCCAGCTTGACCAGCGCCTGCACGTGGAAGCCGATGCAGGCGTCGCAGCGCACGGCCACGCCCAGCGCCAGCGCGATCAATTCCTTGGCTTTCTTGTCCAGCGCGCCATCCTTGGTGGCCGCGCGGGCCATGTCGTTAAAGCCCTTCATCACCTCTGGCATATCCGCGCGCAACGTGGCCAACTGGGTGGATACGGCCTGGGTCAGTTCGCGGAAACCAGTCAATGGGGTGGTGCTCATAGCGATTCCTTTACTCAATAAGATGAAACGGATTAGCCTGCCTAAACATTCTACGATTACACAATATATTATTTTATATATCGTTGTCAACAACTATGCGCCATCGCAGCGCAGTGATGTCAGTCTATGGCTGCGCGCGCCGGGCGCGCCACAACCTGGATCAAGAAAGGGAAAGTTACTCAGCAGAAAATCGGGGACGGACCCCTATTTTCCCCTCGGGGAAAATAGGGGTCCGTCCCCGATTTTTCTTTTGGATCAGCCCAGCTGGAGTTCGGGCTGCCTGGGCACGATGGCCGTCTTGGGCAGGCACACGATGAAACTGCTGCCCTTGCCCGCTTCGGACTTGATCTGCAGCGTGCCGCCATGGCGCAGCAGCACGTGCTTGACGATGGCCAGCCCCAGGCCCGTGCCCTGCGTCTCGCGCGAGCGGCTCTTGTCGACCCGGTAGAAGCGCTCCGTCAGCCGCGAGATGTGCTCGGGACTGATGCCGATGCCCGTGTCTTCCACCTTGAACTTGATGCCGGCCGGCCCTTCCGCCCACGACAGGTGGATCTTGCCGCCAGCCGGCGTGTAACGCACGGCGTTCGAAGCCAGATTGCCGAAGGCCGAGTGCAGCTCTTCCGTGCTGCCCATCACGTCCGGCCCCGACACATCCATCGTGATCTCGTGCTTGCCGGCCGACAGCGCGCGCGCGTCGCGCTGCACCTGCCCCATCAGCTTGACGATGTCGACCCGTTCCGGCCGCATCGGGTAATCGACCGATTCCAGCCGCGACAGGGTCAGCATGTCCTCGATCAGATGCTGCATGCGGTGGCCCTGCTCCGTCATCAGCTTCAGGTGGGCGGCGCGGGTGGCCGCGTCCAGATCTTCCGAGGCGGCGATTTCCAGGAAGCCCACGATTACCGTCAGCGGCGTGCGCAGTTCGTGCGAGGCGTTGGCGATGAAGTCGCGCCGCATTTCCTCGATGCGCTCCGTCTCCGTGGCGTCGTGCGTGACGAGGATCTGGCGCCGGTTCTCGAACGGGATGATGTGGACGATCAGCTTGCGCTCACGGAAGCTCAGCGTCAGCGGCTGGTCGTAGCGGCCCAGGATGATGTAGTCCATGAAGTCGGGACTGCGCACCAGGTTGGTCACGCGCATGCCCTTGTCGCGCTCGTGGGTCAGGCCCAGGTGCTGCTCGGCGGCCGGGTTGCACCATTCGAGGAACAGCACGTCATCCATGATCACCACGCCATCGGGCAGCAGATGCATGGCCTGGCGGAAGCGGGCCAGCCATTCCGTCAGCTCGGCCTGGTTCTTCTCATCATCGCGGCGCAGCTTGTACAGGCGCGAGAAGATATTGGTCCACGCGCCCCAGCCATCGGGCAGCTTGGCGCTTTGCGGATCGTCCAGCCAGTCGCTCAGCTGGTACAGATAACCGAGCTGGATGAACACCAGCACGGCCATGGCCAGCGTGGCCACCACCAGCGCCGAGGTGGCGCCGAACATGAACCACAGCACGCCCACGCCCGCCAGGATCAGGCCCATGCGCAGCGCGGCGGGTACCCAGAACAGCAGTTTTGGATTCATGGTTTATTTTTCAGACAGCATGTAGCCAACGCTGCGCACCGTGCGGATCAGGTGCTCGGCTTCCTTCAATGCCTTGCGCAGGCGCAGCACGTGCACGTCCACCGTGCGTTCCTCGATCACCACGTGGTCGCCCCACACCTTGTCGAGCAGCTGGCTGCGCGAGAACACGCGCTCGGGATGGGCCAGCAGGAACTTGAGCAGCTTGTATTCGGCGTGGCCGATGTCGATCTTCTGCTGGTCCAGCGTGACGGTGCAGCTGACCGGGTCCAGCATCACGTTACCGGCCCGCATGGTCGACTGGGCGTGCTCGGGGCTCTTGCGGCGCAGCAGCGCCTTGGCGCGGGCCAGCAGTTCGCGCGGCGAGAACGGCTTGGTGATGTAGTCGTCGGCGCCGCTGTTCAAGCCGGCCAGCTTGTCCTCTTCCATGCTCTTGGCCGTCAGCATGATGACGGGGATTTCATTGAACTGGCGGTCGGCGCGAATGCGGGCCAGCAGGCGCAGGCCGGTCTGGTCGGGCAGCATCCAGTCCAGCAGGATCAACTGCGGCGTGCGGTGCTGGATGAAGTCCCAGGCCTCGCCCACGGTGGGCACGGCGCAGCAGTTCCAGCCCGCCTCGCGCAGCGAGAATGTCACCAGCTCGACGATGGCCGGTTCATCTTCAACAATCAAGATCGTGGTTTTATCGGTTGCCATGTTGGGGAGTGCGAACGGTTACTCGGCGCTGTCGTCGGCCGGTGGCGCGGTCTTGGTGTGGCGGATGTCGCGCCCTTCGACCACGTAGATCACGTATTCGGCGATGTTCTTGGCATGGTCGCCGATGCGCTCGATGGCCTTGGCCACCCACAGCGTGTCGAGCGCGGCCGAGATGGTGCGCGGATCTTCCATCATGAAGGTGATCAGGTTGCGCATGATGGAGCGGAATTCGTGGTCGATCACGGCGTCCTGGGCGATCAGCTGCAACGCTTGCTTGCCATCGTTGCGGGCGAAGGCGTCGAGCGCGTCGTGCAGCATGTCGCTGGTGTTGTTGGCGATGCCGCGCACCATCTCGTAATGGTTGACGGTGACGGCGCCGCGCGCGTGCAGCGACTTGGCCGTGCGGGCGATCTTGGTGGCTTCGTCGCCGATGCGCTCAAGGTCGGTGATCACCTTGATGGTGGCCATGATGGTGCGCAAATCGTTGGCGGCCGGCTGGCGGCGCACGATCAGGTGGCTGCAGGCGTCGTCCAGCGACACTTCGAGCTGGTTGACGCTGTCGTCCTCGCGGATCACGCGGTCGGCGCGTTCCGGGTTGCCGATGCGGAAGCAGGTCATGGCGTCGAGGAACTGGGTCTCGACGATGCCGCCCATCAGCAACACCTTGGAGCGGATGGCTTCGAGTTCTTGGTCGTACTGCTTGGAGGAATGCTCGCCTAACATGCTGGTCTCTCTTCGTAACGATGTTGTTGATATTGTACGGTTAGCCGAAGCGGCCGGTGATGTAATCCTGGGTTTCCTTGCGGGCCGGGTTCATGAAGATCTGGTCCGTCTCGCCGAACTCGACCAGCTCGCCCAGGTACATATAGGCCGTGTAGTCGGAGCAGCGCGCCGCCTGCTGCATGTTATGGGTGACGATGGCGATGGTGTAATCCTGCTTCAGTTCCGAGATCAGTTCCTCCACCTTGGAGGTCGAGATCGGGTCCAGCGCGGACGTCGGCTCGTCCAGCAACAGCACGTCAGGCCGCACGGCCACGCCGCGCGCGATGCACAAGCGCTGCTGCTGGCCGCCCGACAGCGACAGGCCGCTCTTGTTCAGCTTGTCCTTCACTTCGGTCCACAGGGCCGCCTTCTTCAGCGCCCATTCCACGCGCTCGTCCATCTCGCCCTTGGACAGGTCCTCGTACAGGCGCACGCCGAAGGCGATGTTATCGTACACCGACATGGGGAACGGGGTCGGCTTCTGGAACACCATGCCAACCTTGGCGCGCAGCATGTTGACGTCCTGGCCAGGTTCGAGGATGTTCTTGCCGCGGTAGATGATGGAGCCTTCCGCGCGCTGGCCCGGATACAGGTCGTACATGCGGTTGAGCGTGCGCAGCAGGGTCGACTTGCCGCAGCCGGACGGGCCGATGAAGGCCGTCACCTGCTTCTCGTGGATGTCGAGGTTGACGTTGGTCAGGCTCTGCGTCTTGCCATAGAAGAAATTGAGGCCGGAAATCTCGATGGTCTTGCGCTTGGGCGTCATGGCGGCGGCGGCTTCCTGGATCAGTTGCGTATTCATGGTTCTCTCGTCAATTCTGTGCGTCGTTCAATGCGGAGTGCGCTGGTGGAACACCGTGCGCGACAGGATATTCAGGGCCAGCACGCTGAAGGTCACCAGCAGCGCGCCCCCCCAGGCCAGGCTGCGCCAGTTGTCGTAGGGGCTCATCGCGAACTGGTAGATCACCACCGGCAGGTTGGCCAGCGGCCGGTTCATGTCGGCGCTGAAGAACTGGTTGTTCAGGGCCGTGAACAGCAGCGGCGCCGTTTCGCCGGAAATGCGGGCCAGCGCCAGCAACACGCCCGTCACCACGCCGGCCTTGACGGCGCGCAGGCGCACCAGCAAGGCCACTTTCCAGCGCGGCGCACCGAGCGCGAAGGCCGCCTCGAGCAGGCTGTTGGGCACCAGGCGCAGCATGTTGTCCGTGGTGCGCACCACCACCGGCACGGCGATCAGGGCCAGCGCGATGGTGCCCGCGTAGCCGGAGAAATGCTTGACGTTGGCCACGTACATGGCGTACACGAACAGGCCGATCACGATGGACGGGGCCGACAGCATGATGTCGGTCACGAAGCGCGTCACGTGGGCCACCTTGTTGTCGTCGCCATATTCGGCCAGGTAAATGCCGGCCAGGATGCCGATCGGGGTGCTGATCAGGGTGGACAGGCCCACCAGCATCAGGCTGCCCACGATGGCGTTGAGCAGGCCGCCCCCTTCGCTGCCGGGCGCCGGCGTCGTTTGCGTGAACATGGCCACGCTCAGCGCGCCAAAGCCCTTGAACAGCAGGGTCGCCAGGATCCAGACCAGGAACGCCAGCCCCAGCGACATGGCAGCCACCGACAAGGCGATGCCGACCCGGTGCGCGAACAGGCGCTTGCGGTAGACGGGGTTGATTACTTGACTCATTATTTCACGCCTTCCTTGCGAGACATTCCGGCCAACATGAGCTTGGCGGCCGACAGGACGATAAAGGTGATGGCAAACAGGATCAGGGCCAGTGCGTACAGCGACGACACGTGCAGCTTCGATTCCGCTTCCGCGAATTCGTTGGCCAGCGTGGAGGCGATGCTGTTGCCGGCCGCGAACAGCGACAGCGACAATTCATTGGCGTTGCCGATCACGAAGGTGACGGCCATGGTTTCGCCCAGCGCGCGGCCCAGGCCCAGCATGACGCCGCCCACCACGCCGGTCTTGGTGTAAGGCAGCACGATCTTGCGCACCACTTCCCACTTGGTGCAGCCGAGGCCGTAGGCCGATTCCTTGAGCACGGCCGGCACGATCTCGAACACGTCGCGCATCACGGAGGAAATGAAGGGGATGATCATCACGGCCAGGATCAGGCCGGCCGTCAGGATGCCGATGCCCATGGTGGGGCCGCTGAAGAACTGGCCGATCAGCGGCACATGGCCGATGGTGTTTTTCAGCAGCGGCTGCACGTAGTCGGCGAACAGCGGCGCGAACACGAACAGGCCCCACATGCCGTAGATGATGGAGGGCACGCCGGCCAGCAGTTCCACGGCCGTGCCCAGCGGGCGGCGCAGCCAGACCGGGCAGATCTCGGTCAGGAACAGCGCGATGCCGAAGCTGACCGGGAAGGCGATCAGCAGCGCGATGCCGGAGGTGGCCAGGGTGCCGACGATGGCGATCAGGGCGCCGAACTTGTCGTTGACGGGATCCCATTCGACGGTGGTGATGAAGCCGGGGCCGAATTCCTTGAGCGCGGGCCAGGCGCCGATGATCAGCGAGATGATGATGCCGACCAGCACCGCCAGCACGGACAGCGCGAACGTCATCGTGACCTTGTGGAAGATGAAATCCTGGATGCGCTGCTTGCGCATGGTCGCATGCATGGCCGCCAGGCTGGCGGCCTGCTCCGCCTCGGCGGCGGCCTGGGCGCGCGCCGTGGTCACGGCGCCTGGCGCTGGCGCGGCTGGCGGGACGGCCGGGGCGGAATGGTCGGTAACGCTCATGTGGGGCTCCGGCTGGATGACGGGCGGGGAAGTAAGTTCAGCGCTCATATTGGTGTTTGTTTTCTGGGATGACAGCTAGCCTGCGCCGCCCGGAGCGAGCGATGCAGGCTAACCCCCTGGGCCGCCGCCGTGTCCGGCGCGGCGTCCCAGGGGCGATCCGCTTAGTAGATGGCCTTGCCCGAAGCGTCCTTCAGGTTGGCCTTCCAGGCGTCCTGCACCAGCTTGACGACGGAGCCTGGCAGCGGCACGTAGTCCAGTTCGGTAGCAGCGGCGCCGCCGTTCTTGAAGGCCCAGTCGAAGAACTTGACCACTTCCTTGCCCTTGGCGGCGTCAGCCTGGTGCTTGTGCATCAGGATGAAGGTCACGCCCGTGATCGGCCACGAGTTCTTGCCAGCCTGGTCGGTCAGCACCACGCCGAAGCCAGGGGTCTTGGCCCACTCGGCCGAAGCGGCGGCAGCCTTGAAGAAATCGTCGTCCGGCTGCAGGAAGTTGCCGTCCTTGTTCTTCAGTTGGGTGTGCGCCATCTTGTTCTTCTTGGCGTAGGCCCACTCGACGTAGCCGATCGAGCCCTTGATGCGCTGCACGTTGGCGGCCACGCCTTCGTTGCCCTTGCCACCCACGCCCACCACCCACTTGACGGCCGTGCCGGAACCGATCTTGGTCTTGAATTCGGCGTTGGTCTTGGACAGGAAGTCGGTAAACAGGAACGAGGTGCCGGAGCCGTCGGCGCGGTGCACCACGGTGATCTCGCTGGCCGGCAGTTTCACGCCCGGGTTCAGGGCGGTGATTTCCGCATCATTCCACTGTTTGACCTTGCCCAGGTAGATATCGGCCACGACGGGGCCGGTCAGCTTGAGCTGGCCCGGCGCGATGCCGTCGATATTCACCACGGTCACCACGCCGCCCATGATGGCGGGGAATTGCATCAGGCCTTCGGCGTCCAGTTCCTCGGCCTTGAGCGGCATGTCGGAGGCGCCGAAATCGACGGTCTTGGCCTTGATCTGCTTGATGCCCGCGCCCGAGCCGACGGACTGGTAGTTCAGGCCATTGCCGGTGGCGGCCTTGTACGACTCGGCCCACTTGGCGGCGATCGGGTAGATGAAGGTCGAGCCGGCGCCGGTCATGTCGGCGGCCGCGGCGGCGGACGAGAATGCCATGACGGCGGCAGCACCCACGACCATGGAGGTCAACAACTGTTTCATTCGCATAACAAGTCCTTCAATAAGATGACAGGGGTTGGAATGCTGCGCAGTCTACCGGCGAAATATGACAGGTTTATGACATCGCTGTAATTATCGGGAAACGGCGCAGTTACAGTGTGAAAGAGGCGTTTTGCCCAGCATCTTACCCCCTTCTTGTCACAATTGGACGGTCCAGGCGGGCAATTATGACAGCCGATGTCATGGACTTGTCATATTTGACATCTACACTGGCGCGCTGTGACACAAATGAACTGATGACAGGCTAGAATCTATTATCTGCAAAGTGAGCAAGAAAACCATGAAGCCTGATTTGCGCACGGACGCTGGCACCTCCAGCATTTTTCTGGATCGGGAACTGTCCCAGCTCGCCTTCAACCGGCGGGTGCTGGCCCAGGCCGAGGATCGCAGCATCCCCCTGCTCGAGCGGCTGCGCTACCTGTGCATCGCCAGCAGCAACCTGGACGAATTCTTCGAAGTGCGGGTGGCCAGCCTGCTGGCGGCCGCCAGCGTGGACGGCGCGCTGTCGGAACACCCTGCCCTGGTGGCCACGCTGGGCCGCATCAGCCAGGAATGCCATGACCTGGTGGCGCACCAGTATGAAATCCTGAACCAGGAAGTGCTGCCCCAGTTGCAGGCCAAGGGCGTGCATCTGGTGCGCCACAATGAGCGCAACGAAGCCCAGCGGGCCTGGGTGAAGGAATATTTCGAGCGCGAAGTGCGCCCGCTGCTGACCCCGATCGGCCTGGATCCGGCCCATCCGTTTCCCCAGGTGGTCAACAAGAGTCTCAATTTCATCGTCTCGCTGTCGGGCAAGGATGCCTTCGGGCGCGGCACGGCGATCGCCATCGTCAAGGCGCCGCGCGTGCTGCCGCGCGTGATCCGGCTGCCCGACCACCTGTCCAGGAGCGGCGGTGTGTCGTTCTGCCTGCTCTCGTCCATCATCCACGCCCACATCTCCGACCTGTTCGCCGGGCGCGAAGTGCTGGCCTATTCCCAGTTCCGCGTCACCCGCGACAGCGACCTGTGGGTCGATGAGGATGAAGTGAAGAACCTGCGCCAGGCCCTCAAGGGCGAGCTGCAGGGACGCCAGTTCGGCACCTCGGTGCGGCTGGAAGTGGCGATGAACTGCCCGCCCGAGCTGTCGCAATTCCTGCTCGACCAGTTCGGCCTGCACCAGAGCCGCCTGTACGCCGTCAACGGCCCCGTTAACCTGGTACGGCTGACGGAAATGATCGACCACGTCAACCACGCCGCCCTGCGCTTCCCGCCGTTCTACCCCGGCGTGGGCCGCAAGTCGCCCGGCACCGACATCTTCAGCGAGCTGCGCCAGCACGACATCCTGCTGCACCATCCATTCCAGACCTTCCAGACCGTCATCGACTTCATCCGCAGCGCCGCCCATGACCCGGCCGTTGTCGCCATCAAGCAGACCATCTACCGCACCGGCATGAATTCGGACCTGATGGAATCGCTGCTGACGGCCGCCCGCGAAGGCAAGGAAGTGACGGTGATCGTGGAACTCAAGGCGCGTTTCGACGAGGAAGCCAACATCAACTGGGCCGACAAGCTGGAACAGGCCGGCGCCCAGGTCGTGTACGGCGTGGTGGGCCTGAAGACGCATGCCAAGGTGGCGCTGGTGATCCGGCGCGAGGAAGGCCAGCTGCGCTACTACGCCCACCTGGGCACGGGCAACTACCACCCCACCACCACCAAGCTGTACACGGACTTCGGCCTGCTCACCTGCCACCCGCAAATGAGCCAGGAGGTCAACGAAATCTTCATCCACCTGACCAGCCTGACCAAGCCGCACAAGCTGACCCATTTGTGGCTGGCCCCGTTCGCGCTGCAGAACGAGATCATCAAGGCGATCCGCAACGAGGCGCGTATCGCGCGCGCCGGACGGCCAGGACGGATTATTGTTAAAATCAATGCATTAGTCGACGAATCGGTGATCCGGGCCCTGTATGCCGCCTCCCGGGATGGCGTCAAGATCGACCTGATCGTGCGCGGCGCCTGCACCCTCAAGCCGGGTGTGCCCGGCCTGTCGGAGAACATCAAGGTGCGCTCCATCATCGGTCGCTTCCTCGAACACAGCAGGATTTATTACTTCCGCAACGACTTGGCGCACGACGTGCTGCTGGCCAGCGCGGACTGGATGAGCCGCAATCTGTTCCGCCGCATCGAAGTGGCGTTCCCCGTGCTGGACCGGGCCTTGAAGCGGCGCGTGATCACGGAGGGCTTGAACCCCTATTTGAAGGACAACACCAACGCCTGGGACCTGGAAGCGGACGGCCATTACCAGCGCCGCAAGGCGCGCGGCAAGCAGGCGCCATTCGGGGCCCAGCAGTTCCTGATGCAGTCGCTGGGCACGCCAGCCAGCGAAGTGGATGACTAAGCACTGGTATCACCTGGTGCCAGTTTCGTTCGAAGGGAGCACAGCATGGACCTGATATTGTGGCGTCACGCCGAGGCGGAGGAAGCCGGCCCCGGCCTGTCCGACCTGGAACGGGCCCTGACGGGCAAAGGCCAGAAGCAAGCCCGCCGCATGGGCCAGTGGCTGGACTCCCAGCTGCCCGACAGTTGCCGGGTGCTGGTCAGCCCGGCCGTGCGCGCGCTGCAGACGGCCGAGGCGCTGGGGCGCAAATATAAAATCCACGCCGACCTGGCGCCGGGCGCCGACCCGGAAGATATCCTGAAGGCGGCCAACTGGCCGGCCGGCCGCGAGGCCGTGCTGATCGTCGGCCACCAGCCCACGCTGGGCCAGGCCGCCGCGCTGCTGATGACGGGCGACGTGCAGGAATGGGATATCCGCAAGGCTGGCGCGTGGTGGCTGTCGCAGCGCGACCCGAACGAGCCGCTCAGCGTTTACCTGAAAGCCGTGATGGCGTCCGACCTGGTTGTGAAATGAAAGTATATGGCCGGGACGGGCTTGCAATCCGGTAACGATCTGCTAAAGTTTAAATGTACCAACTCTAGGGGGCAGCCGTCGTAAGTCGACTGAATGACTATGATCACCTGGTTCACCATGGGCATTTTTGGTGGCATGATTGCCCTGGTTATTTACGAACTCGTGGCCGAAATGCGGGGGAGTAAGCATAAACTGATCGACCGCTATCACGAATAGCATCCAGCTTCACTGAAGCCGTGGCGCCAGCGGCAGAGTCCTCGCGGATTTTGCTTCTCGCGCCATCATCATTTCCGCCCTCCCCGTTCTCCCGGTGCTTGCTTACATCCCCGACTTGAACTTGGTGAACACCCGCGTCACGTGGCGGCGGATGTCGGCCGGCACGGTTTCGGGCGCGGCCATGCGCTGCTTGTCGGCGTCGGACAGGAACACGCTCTGGTTACCGGCGATATCCTTGCGCACGTATTTCATGCCAGCCTTGTTCGGGTTGGCGTAAAACACCTTGTTGGTCAGGCTCGCCTGCACCTGGGGACGCAGGATGTAGTTGATCCACAGGTGGGCATTGTTCGGGTGCGGGGCGTCGGCCGGGATGGCCATGGTGTCGAACACCAGCGCGGCCGAAGTCTTGGGCACCAGCACTTCGATCACGTTGCCGTTCTTGGCGTCGATGGCGCGCTGGCGGGCGATGTTGATGTCGCCCGACCAGCCCAGCGCCACGCACACGGCGCCATTGGCCATGTCGTTGATGTAGCCCGATGAGCTGAACAGGGTCACGTAGGGACGGATGGCCTGCAGCATCTTGCCGGCCGCATCATAATCGGCCACGGTGGTCGAATAGGCCGGCTTGCCCAGGTAGATCAGCGCGGCCGGCAGCACTTCGGACGGCGAATCGAGGAAGGACACGCCGCAGGACTTGAGCTTGGACGCATACTTGGGATTGAAAATCAGTTCCCACGCATTGTCGGGCAGCGGCATGCCGCCCAGCGCGGCCTTGACCTTGTTGACGTTGATGCCCACCGTCGTGTAGCCCCACAGCCAGTCCACCAGGTACTCGTTGTTGGGATCGATCCTGGACAGCTTGGCCTGGATGGCCGGGTCCAGGTTGCCCAGGTTGCTCAGCTTGGACTTGTCGAGCTTGCGCAGCAGGTGGGCGTCGATCTGCAACTTGGCCCACTGGGCCGTGGGCACCACGATGTCGTAGCCCGAATGGCCCGCCACCAGCTTGGAATTGAGGATCTCGTTGTTATCGAACAGGTCATAACGGACCTTGATGCCGGTCTCTTTCTCGAAATTCCTGACCGTGTCCTCCGCGATGTAGTCCGACCAGTTGTAGATGTTGAGGACTTTTTCTTCCTGCTGCGCGCGCGCCGCCGGCGCGGCCAGCGCCGCCATCACGGCCGCCGCGGCCAGTCCCACACCAAACAGCTTGCCCAACCCTTTGCCTGCCATGCCCGCCTCCTGAAGATGGAAATCCTTGTGAAGCCGAAATGATCGGGCATAGTGGTCACGATTGCAAGCGTTGTCCTTCAAGCCAGGAAGTCGAACGCGGTGCCGCTGGCGCCGGAGGCGCCGCCCAGCAAGCCGCCGCCGCCCGTCTGCGCCTGCTGGGTGTACAGCGCGGCCAGTGCGTTGGCCTGGGTGGTGAGCGCCTTGGACAGCACGGCGCGCTTGCCGTTGATGGCCGTGATTTCCTTGTTGAGCGTACTGGCCTCGTGCCGGATCACGCTGTTGTCGGCCGTGAAGGTGCCCGCCCTGGCGGCCAGCTGCTCGGCCATGCCCTTGCCGCCGTTGCCCAGCAGTCTGGCGACGCCACCGGCGTCGGCCGCCAGCGCGGCGGCCAGCTTCTTGTCATCCACCTGCAGGTTACCGCTGGCGTCCAGCGTCACGCCGGCCTTGGCCAGCGCGCCGGCGGCCACGCCATCGCCGCCCGTCTTGAGCAGTTGCGCCATCTGGCGGCTGACCTGGCCCAGCGCCACGTCGCCTTTCAGGTCGCCGCCCTGCAAGGCCAGCATCTTCTGGTTCAATTCGTTGTAGGCAGCCACCAGGGCGCGCACGTTCTTGCCCGTCTGCGCGGCATCGGGCGCGGTGCTGGCAGTCTTGCCGCCGGCCAGGCTGGCGGCCTTGGCCTGGAACGTGGCCAGCGCGCTGTGCAGCTGCCCCAGGCCGGACAAGCGGGTCTGGTCGCGCGCCAGCGTGGCGTTGAGCTTGGCCACCCCCGTATTCTGCGAGCTCAGCGTCTGCTGGACGCGGTTGTAGACATCGGTCG
Organism: Rugamonas fusca; assembly: GCF_014042365.1. GTDB lineage: Bacteria > Pseudomonadota > Gammaproteobacteria > Burkholderiales > Burkholderiaceae_D > Rugamonas > Rugamonas fusca. Next base: position 139,774 of record NZ_JACEZS010000004.1, on the reverse strand, counting down.
ACGGCGCCGTGCCGGCGTGGTTGGCATTGATGGAGGAAGTGGCCATGGCGGTCCCCAAGGTTGGTGGCCGCCCCGGAAATGACGCCGGCCCTGTCTTGGTTGATTATCCACTATTGCCGAATAATCAAAACAAGGAACAGGACCGGGTTTGCCCGCCATTCGCGGGCTTGGGTTCAGCGCAGGAATTTGCTGATGGCGTTCAATGCGGTGGGATCGAGGTTGACGAACTGGTAGCCGATCTTGAAATGGTCGCCGCTGAAGATGCAGTAGCTGACCTTGGAGCGGCACGTGATGATTTGCGCCTTGCCATCCAAAAACAATTCAAACGACACACTGCCCAGCTGGCCGACCGCCAGCTTGTGCTCGAAGGTGAGCGACATGCCGCTGGCGCCGATGTCCAGCGTGCGTGCCGGCTGGGGCGGCATGCCATCCATGGCCACCACCGCTTTGGCGCGCATGATCTTGCGCGCCGATGATCTCTGTTCTACTGACACTTCGCGTTCCGATAAGGTAAGAGCGTTCACAAAGTAAAACGGCGCCCCGCGCCGCATGCTTGCATGGCCAGCCGTGTCATCGCACCGCCGGCGCCGACCGACATTTTACAGGCCAAACGCAATTGCTGTGCCCCGCCACACCGCGCCGGCCCTATTTTTTTCGGCGGGCCGCGCTCACTGGTGTTCGCGCATGCGGGCGAATGCATCGTCGATGCGCTCGACGGCGATGATGGTCATGCCTTCGATGGCTTGCTTGGGCGCGTTCGCTTTCGGGATCATGGCCAGCGAAAAGCCCAGCTTGGCCGCCTCGCGCAAGCGCTCCTGGCCGCGCGGCGCGGGCCGGATCTCGCCGGCCAGTCCCACTTCCCCGAACACGACGAAACCGCGCGGCAGCGCCTTGTTGCGCATCGACGAATTGATGGCCAGCAGGACGGCCAGGTCGGCCGCCGGTTCCGTGATCTTGACGCCGCCCACGGCGTTGATGAACACGTCCTGGTCGAACGCCGCGATGCCCGCATGGCGGTGCAGCACGGCCAGCAGCATGGCCAGCCGGTTCTGTTCCAGGCCCACGGACAGCCGGCGCGCATTGGGCAGGTGGCTGGCATCCACCAGCGCCTGGATTTCCACCAGCAGCGGCCGGGTGCCCTCCTGCGTCACCATTACGCAGGAGCCGGGCACCTGGTTGTCGTGCTGGGACAGGAACAGGGCCGACGGATTGGACACGCCCTTCAAGCCCTTCTCCGTCATGGCGAACACGCCCAGCTCGTTGACGGCGCCGAAGCGGTTCTTGATGGCCCGCACCAGCCGGAAGCTGGAATGGCTGTCGCCCTCGAAGTACAGCACCGTGTCGACGATGTGTTCGAGCACGCGCGGACCGGCCAGCGCGCCCTCCTTGGTCACGTGGCCCACCAGGATGATGGTGATGCCGGTCGTCTTGGCCACGCGGGTGAGCTGGGCCGCGCATTCACGCACCTGGGCCACGGAGCCGGGGGCGGAACTGAGCGCGTCCGAATACATGGTCTGGATCGAATCGATCACGGCCACTTCGGGCCGCAGCTCGGCCAGCGTGCCGAGGATCTTCTCCAGCTGGATTTCGGCCTGCAGCTTCAGTTCTTTCGCGTCGATGGCCAGCCGCTTGGCGCGCAGCGCGATCTGGGCGCCCGACTCCTCGCCCGACACATACAGCACGCTTTTCAGGTGCGACAGGTTGGCCAGCGCCTGCAGCAGCAGCGTCGACTTGCCGATGCCGGGGTCGCCGCCGATCAGCACCACGCCGCCGGCCACCAGGCCGCCACCGAGCACGCGGTCGAACTCCTCGATGCCGGTGCCGAAGCGCGGAACATCGATCGCGTCGATATCGGCCAGCGACAGCACGGGTGCCGTCTGCGCCAGCGCCTGGTGCTGGATATTCGAATAGCGGTTGGCGCCGGGGCTGTCGGGCACCGTCTCCACCATCGTGTTCCACTGCTGGCACGCGCTGCACTGGCCGGTCCACTTGCTGCTGATGGCGCCGCAGTCGCTGCAGGTGTAGTTGGTCTTGACCTTGGCCATATCAGCCTTCCACCACGCGCACGCGCGGCGCCAATGCGCACATGAGTTCATAGCCGATGGTGCCGGCGGCCTCGGCCACCTCGTCGATCGGCATGCCCTTGCCCCACAGGGTCACGGCGCTGCCCACGCGGGCCTGGGGAAGCGGGGTCAGGTCCACCGTCAGCATGTCCATCGAGACCCGCCCCACCAGGCGGGTGCGCACGCCGTCGACCAGCACCGGGGTGCCCAGCGGCGCGTGGCGCGGGTAGCCGTCCGCGTAGCCGCAGGCCACCACGCCCACCCGCATCGGGCCGTCGGCCTGGAAGCGGCTGCCGTAGCCGACCATGTCGCCGGCCTGGATATCCTGGATGCCGATGATTTCACTGGACAGCGTCATGGTGGGCAGCAGGCCGAAATCAGCCGCGCTCCTGCCGCCCGGCGTACCGCCATACAGCATGATGCCGGGGCGCACCCAGTCATTCGTCAACACGTCGGCCAGTGCATCGGCCTGCAGCACGCCGGCCGAATTGGACAGGCTGCGCGCGCCCGGCAAGCCGGCCGTGCCAAGCTCGAAGCGGCGGATCTGCTCGCGGATCGGCAGGCCGGGATGGGCCAGTTCGTCGGCGTTGGCGAAGTGCGTCATCATGGTGATCTCGCCCACGCAATCGAGCGCGCGCAGGCGCGCATGGGCGGCCGCGAAGGCTTCCGGCTTGAAGCCGAGGCGGTTCATGCCGGTGTTCATCTTCAGGTGCAGGTTCAGCTTGCGCGGCAGGCTGGCCGCTTCCAGCCAGGCGATCTGCTGGTCGCAGTGGACGGCGCCATTGAGGTCATACTGCGCCATCGTGTGCAGGTCGGACGCATCGAAAAAGCCTTCCAGCATCATGATCGGCTTGGTCCACCCCAGTTCGCGCAGGCGCACGGCGTTGTCGAATTCGATCAGGGCCAGGCCGTCGGCCGCCGCGAAACCGCGCATGGCCCGTTCCAGCCCGTGGCCATAGCCGTTGGCCTTGACCACACCCCAGGTCTTGGCGTGTGGCGTGCATTGCCTGGCGCGGGCCAGGTTGTGCTGCATGGATTCGAGGTGGATGGTTGCAACTATCGGCCGTGGCATAGGAAATCGGGGCGGGGTGAAAGAAGCGATATTTTACCGGAGCCCGCCCGATCTGCGCGGATCCACTGCGCGCGCCACGCCAGGACCACCCGCGGCGCCTTCGGGTCGCCATGGCCATAAGCCATATCAGTGGCGGCCGCCGGTTTGCTTCGGATCACAAGGCATTTATGGTATAAAGCATGCCAGATAAGTTTTCAGGTCTCCCGTATGAATCGTGGTTTTTATACCATCATGGCAGCGCAGTTCTTCTCGTCCCTGGCGGACAATGCGCTGCTGTTTGTTGCGATCGACCTGTTGATCAGCATGAAGTCGCCCGGTTGGATCACGCCGCTGCTGAAATTGTCCTTCGTGCTGTTTTATGTGCTGCTGGCCGCCTTCGTGGGCGCGTTCGCCGACTCGCTGCCCAAGGGCCGGGTCATGTTCATCGCCAACCTGATCAAGATTTCCGGTTGCCTGCTGATCTTCTTCGATGTGCACCCGCTGCTGGCCTACGCCGTGGTGGGCTTTGGCGCGGCCGTCTATTCGCCGGCCAAGTACGGCATCCTGACGGAGCTGCTGCCGCCGGAAAAGCTGGTGGCCGCCAATGGCTGGATCGAAGGCTTGACGGTGGCCTCCATCATCTTCGGCACCGTGATGGGCGGCGCGCTGGTGAGCGGACGCACGGCGGCCTTCCTGCTCAGTTTCGACTTGCCTTTCATCGACACCGGCATCGACACGCCAACGGAAGCGGCACTGTGCGTCGTAGTGGGCATCTACGTGCTGGCCACCCTGTTCAACCTGAAGATTCCGGACACGGGCTGCCGGTATCCGCACCAGGAACACAATCCGATCAAGCTGGTGACCGACTTCGCCAATTGCTATAGCCTGCTGTGGAAGGACAAGCTGGGCCAGATCTCGCTGGCCGTCACCACCCTGTTCTGGGGCGCGGCGGCCACCTTGCAGTTCATCGTGCTGGAATGGGCCAAGAAGTCGCTGCATCTGCCGTATGACAAGGCCACCAGCCTGGTGGGCGTGGTGGCCATCGGCGTGGCTGCCGGCGCCGTGCTGTCGGCCTGCTTCATCTCGCTGCGCAAGTCGCTCTCCGTGATCCCGCTGGGTATCGCCATGGGCGGCATCGTGATGGGCATGACGCTGGTGCATTCCGTGTGGCTGGCCTACCCGCTGCTGATCTTCGTCGGCGTGCTGTCGGGCTTCTTCCTGGTGCCGATGAACGCGCTGCTGCAGCATCGGGGCCACGTCCTGATGAGCGCCGGCCATTCGATCGCGGTGCAGAACTTCAACGAGAACCTGTCCATCCTGACCATGCTGGCCATCTATTCGCTGATGCTGCGCCTGCACCTGGAGCTGGACGCCATCATCGTCCTGTTCGGCCTGTTCGTGGCCAGCGTCATGCTGTTCATCATGCGCAAGCATGCGGCCAACCAGCGCGAGCATGATTCGCTTGCGCTGATCGGCGAAGCGAAGCACTAACGTATAAAGGGTCTGACCCTGCTCAAGATGGCAGCGTGCCGGCCAGCCGGCGCACCGCCGCCTGGCTGCGCCAATCGTCGGGCACCACGAAGCCGCGCGCACGCTCCACCCACCAGCCGCCGTGCGGCGCCACCACCGCCACCATCTGCGGCGTGGACACCGCCGCCATGTGGCGCTCCAATGCCTGCCGCAACTCGGCCCGGTCCAGCACCGGCGCCGTGGCCAGCGGCGCCTTCATGGGCGCCAGCCATTCCAGGCGTGGCATCAACATGAAGGACTCCCCTTCCAGCGCCGCCGACTCCTCCAGCGTGAACCAGAAACCATGGCAATGCGGTTGCGAGATCCCGTCCAGCGCGCGCCATTCGCCGTGCGGATAAAACAGCCAGCCCTTGACCAGCGCCTGGGCGCTGTCCACCGGCTGCGGCAGCAGCGCCTGTGCAGCCGGATGGCTGGCCAGCGCCAGCTGCTTGTCGAGGATTTTGCGCATCTTGGCGCCCAGCGTGTCGGCGAGATTGGGGCCGATCAGACAATTGAAGCTGCCGTCGTCCACGTCCAGCGGCGGCGCACTGTCGAGCAGATAGAATTTTGTCGCCAGCTCCCAGTGCAGCAGGCGGCCGCCGTCGCGCAGCAGGAAATCGAACTCGCCCACCGTGTCATTGCGGTTGGCGCGCACCTGCAGGCCGTGCGCGGCCAGCATGCCGTGCTGCTGGAAGTAGAAGGCCATCAGCTTTTCCGCGTACAGCCCGAGGCGGGAGTAGGAACGCTGGCCCAGCGCGGCCTCCAGCGGTGCCGGATCGGCTTCCAGCGCGGCCAGCCAGCTCGACACGGCCGGCGTCACCGCGCCGAGCGTGGCGATGCGGCCGTGCCAGTGCGGCGAGGCCGGGTCCAGCAGATCGGGCGCGTCCAGCAGCCAGGCCAGCGCCCGCACCGCGGAGCGGGATAAATGGCCCCAGCGGCGTTCGAAACGCGCCTGGCAAGTATCGTCGCTGGCGTCAGGCGGCGTGGTCACGCGTGGTCCTGGCCAGACACAGGTCGGCCCATGCCTTGGCCTTGTCTTCCGGAAGGCGCAGCAGGTCGGCCGGATGGTAGGTGGCCACCACAGGCAGTTCGCCATAGCGGTGCACCTTGCCACGCGAAGCCACGCCCAGCAAGCCCTTGGCGGCGGCCTGGCCGAAGGTGAGCACCATGCCGGCGCCCGTCAGTGCCAGCTCCCGTTCCAGGAACGGGCGGCAGGCGGCCACTTCGTCCGGCGTGGGTGGGCGTTCGGCGCCGTCGTCGCCGGACGGGCGGCATTTGACGAGGCCAGTCAGGTAGACATCCGATTCCATCGTCAGGCCGATCGCCTTCAGCATGTTATCGAGCAGTTGGCCCGCCTCGCCGGCCACGGAGCGGCCTTCCTTCTCGTCGAGCCGGTTCGGCGCGGCGGTGATCGCCATCCACTGCGCGCCGGTGTGACCTCGGCCCTGCACGGTGGCGCGGCGCGTGGCGCACAGCTCGCAGCGGGTGCAACTGGCGATGGCGTTCTTCAGCGCCGGCCAGTCCATGGCGGCGATGGCTTGCTCACTGACCGGCGCCGGGCGGGCCGGTGCGGGAGCATCGTCGAACCATGCCGTGGAATCCTCATTGCCCATGTCGGCGGCCGATGCGTTGGCGATGTCGATCGCGACTACATCTTCGGTGGTATCGGACATGGTGGCGGCAACCGGCACGGCAAGCGGCGAACCTTCCACAGCGACCGCTTCGGCCTCGCGCGCGGCCACGGCCGCGGCCACAGGCGCCAGCGCGGGCGGCTCCGCCTCCACGGGCGCGGGAACATCGGTAGCCACAGGTGCCGGCGCAGGTGCGGCGGGTGCGGCGTCCTGCACGACGGGTGCCGCCGGCGCTTCCGTCAATGCGGCCGTCGCCTCGCCTGGCTGCGCGGGCGCCGGATGACGCAGCTGCCACAACGGGCCCACCCCCATCTCATCGAGGAATACCGTATTGCGCGCGGACTGCTGGCTCATAAACCGAAACGCATGACAATCGCGTCCTCGCGTTGCTGATTGGCGGCCGGGTAGTACGCCTTGCGCCGGCCGATCTGCTGGAACCCATAGCGCTGGTAGATTTCCAGCGCCCGCGTGTTCGATGGTCGCACTTCCAGCAGCACCGATTCCATCCCCAGCCCACGCGCGCAGGCGACGGCCTGGTTCAGCAGGAAGCGTCCCAGCCCCTGCCCCTGGCGCTCCGCCGACACGGCCACGTTGAGCAGATGGGCTTCATCGACGATGGCCATCAGCAGGAAGTAGCCCAGCAACTCGCCAGCCGAATCGCGCAGCACCCAGGCCTGGTAGCCGCTGGCCAGCGAATCGTCAAAATTGACGCGGCTCCACGGATGCGGATACACGGTCTGCTCCAGCGCCACCACGTCATCCAGGTCGGACGATTGCATCGGCTCGTACTGGAGCCGGGCCAGATCCCACACAGGCTTCATGCGCCCGCTCCATTGGCCTGAGCCGCCTTGGCCGCGTTCATGTCGCGGCGCTCGGCGCTGGTGTAGGCGATCTTGTTGCGCAGGTAAAGCGGCTGCGCCTCCTCGGCCGACACGGTGCGGCCGGCCGCGAAGGCCACGGCCGCCAGTTGCGCGATCTGCGCCGCGTGCGGCATCACCTCGCCGTGGGCCGATGGCGCGCAGGCCAGGCCGGACAGGGCCTCGGCATACGCCGTAAAGCCATTGCCGCAAGCGACAGGCTGGCCTTGCGGCTGCACCGCTTCGGGCGCCGCCAACGCTGGCGCCAGCACCACCGACGGCGCCACCGCGCCCGCTTCAAAACGATACTGGGCCCAATAGACTTCGCCCATGCGCGCATCAAGCACAGTCAACACCTCGTTCGCACCATGTAGCTGGTGGCAAGCCAATGCCATCGCGTCCAATGTAACGACCGGCACCACGGGCAGGCTGGCGCCGAACGCCAGCCCCTGCGCCACGCCGCACGCGGTGCGCACGCCGGTGAAGGAACCGGGGCCGGAACCGTAGGCGATCGCGTCACACTGCTGGAGCACGATGCCAGCTTCGGCCAGCAGTTCCTGCACCATCGGCAAAATGGACTGGGAATGGGTGCGCACGCCGGAGGAAGCGCGGGCGATGACGGCTCCATCGCGCAGCAGCGCACAGGAAGCCAGTTCGGAGGAAGTTTCAATGGCAAGTATCGTAGGCATGCCGTATTTTAACCTGCCACCCCGGGGGCGGGTCTAGCGGGCGGCCAAAACGCCGCACCGGCAATGCCAGGGTCCCTCTGGTTACGAGCGCACAAGTCAGGGTGTCTCAATGGGAACATCGATGCTTTTCTTGAGCGCCCATGAGTCGACGCCAGCGCCCCGCCGCCCGACTCGTCCCCAGCCCATGTAGAATGTGCACGTTTGGCGCCCCGCGCGCCTCCGATAGCCGATTTCCCATGCACAGCCTGACCCTCAGCACCGACAACCACCGCGACATCGCCGCCGCCCTCGCGGGCGAGCGCTGGATCGTCGCCTGCCTTTGCGCCGCCTGGTGCGGCACCTGCACCTCCTACCGCAAGACATTCGAGGAACTGGCGGCGCGCCATCCTGACAAGTGCTTTGTGTGGGTCGATATCGAGGATAACGCGGACGTGGTCGGTGAGCTGGACGTAGAGAACTTCCCTACCCTGTTAATCCAGCATGGCGAACAAGTGGCCTTCTTCGGCACCATGCTGCCTGATGCGAACCTGGCGCACCGCCTGGTGCTGGCCCAGTCAGCCCAAAGCGATGAAGAACTGGCGGCGCTGACGGCCGCCAGCGAGGAACGCCGCCAGTGGCAGCGCGACTGCAACCTGCGCACGCTGCTGCACGCGGCGCGCGCCTGAGGCCGCAGCACCCCACCAGCGCGAGCACCCCACCAGCGCGCCCACGGCGGCGGCAACGGCGCCGCCCCGCTAAAACAACGCTTTACGCCGGCACGTGCCAGCGCAACAGCATGTCCTCGGCCAGCAAGGGCTTGCTGTACAAATAACCCTGGGCCAGACGGCAGCCCTGGCGCAGCAGGAAGGCGGCCTGCTCCTCCGTCTCCACTCCTTCCGCGATCACGGACAGGTTCATGCTCTTGCCCAGCTGGATGATGGCGATGGCAATCGCCTCGTCGTTCACGTCCGTCGAAATATCCTGGATGAAGGAACGGTCGATCTTCAGCGTCTGCACCGGCAACTGCTTGAGGTAGGCCAGCGACGAATAGCCGGTGCCGAAATCGTCGATCGCCAGTCCCACGCCGATCGAGTGCAGGTCGTTGATGAAGTTGAGCGCGTCGCCCGTGTTCATGATGACGGACTCCGTCACTTCCAGTTGCAGCCGCTCCGGCTCCAGCCCCGTCTCGCGCAGGATGTCGGCCACCATGTTGACGATGCTGCCGCGCTCGAACTGCTTGACCGACAGGTTGACGGCGATCTTGGGCACATGCAGCCCCGCCTCCTGCCAGCGCACCATCTGGCGGCACGCTTCGTACAGCACCCACTTGCCCAGCTGGTTGATGAAGCCCGTGTCCTCGGCCAGCGGAATGAAACGCACCGGCGGCACCAGCCCCAGTTCCGGATGGTTCCAGCGCACCAGCGCCTCCACGCCCACCAGGCGCCCCGTGTCGATCTCCACCTGCGGCTGATAGTTGAGGAAGATCTCCTCCTTCTCGATCGAGCGGCGCAGGAAGGTTTCCAGCCGCAGCCGCTCCACGCCCTCGCCTGTCATGGACGGCGCGTAGAAGCTGTAGCCATTGCGTCCACGCGCCTTGGCCTGGTACATGGCCACGTCGGCGTTACGGATCAGCATATTGAGGTCGGTGGCGTCGGTCGGGAACAGGCTGATGCCCACGCTGCAGGTAACGAACAGTTCGTGCCCGGCCACCATGAACGGCTGCTCGAACATGGCCACCAGCTTTTCCGCCACCAGGCCGGCGCCGTGCTGGCCATCCACGTCCTCCAGCAGGACGATGAATTCGTCGCCGCCCAGGCGCGCCAGCGTGTCGCCTTCGCGCAGCTTTTCCTGCAGCGCCGTGGCTACCTGCTTGAGCAGCTCATCGCCGATATGGTGGCCCAGCGTGTCGTTGACGTTCTTGAAGCGATCCAGGTCGATAAACAGCAGCGCCAGTTGTTCATGGTCGCGCGAGGCACGCTGCAACGCGTGCTGCAGGCGGTCGTTGAACAGCAGGCGGTTCGGCAAGGCCGTGAGCGGATCGTGGTGCGCCAGGTGGTCCAGCTTTTCCTGCGATTCCTTCACTTGCGTGATGTCGCTGAACACGCCCACATAGTGCGTGGTCTGGCCCCGGTTGTCGCGCACGGCGCTCACCGTCAGCCATTCCAGATACAGTTCGCCGCTCTTGCGCAGGTTCCAGATCTCGCCACGCCAGAAGCCGGTGGTCACCAGTTCCGTCCACAGGCTCTGGTAGAACGCGTCGTCGTGGCGGCCCGAGCGCGTCAGGGTGCGGTCCTTGCCCAGCGCTTCCTGCTCGCTGTAGCCCGTGATCTGCGTGAAGGCCGGATTGACGGCGACGATTTTGCCGGCCGCGTCCACCACCATCACGCCGTCGGCGATGTGTTCCAGTACCGTGGCCGACAGGCGCAGCTTCTCCTCGGCCTCCTTGCGGGCCGAGATGTCGGCATAGACCCAGATGCTGCCCTCGTTGGGCCGGTTCTGGTCGATCGCGCAGCCGCTCACCATGCACCAGAACAGGGTGCCGTCCTTGCGCCGGTAGTGGCGCTCCTCGCTGAAGTAGTCGCCCGATGCCAGCGATGAATACTGGCGCGCGCCGGCCGCTTCGTAGTCGAAGGCGTTGGGGAAGACGATGGCGGTGGAGTTGCCCGTCATGGCGCCTGGCTCGTAGCCGAACAATTCCTCGCAACGGCGGTTGACGGAGACGATCACGCGGTTACGCACGAACATCACGCCGAACATCACGTTATCCAGGATGGCGCTCTGCTCGGCCAGCAACGCTTCGATGCGCATCTCGTTGTGCTTGCGCTGGCTGATGTCGGAGATGATGCCGTCCACCCAGGGCGCGCCGCCCTCGCCGTCGGCCACCTGCGGCTGGCCATTCTCGGCCACCCAACGCTCGGTGCCGGTGGCGTCGATGATGCGGTATTCGATTTCGTAGGGCTGGCCGTCGCGCACGGCCTGGGTCACGCAGCGGCGCTGGGCCTTGCGGTCTTCCGGGCAGATCAGGTTGGCCCAGGCGTGGGTGGTGCTGCGCATGAACTGGGCGGCCGAATAGCCGGAGATGTCCTCGATGGCGTCGGACACGAAATCGATCGGGCCATCGGGACGGAAGCGGAACACGGCGCCCGGCACCTGGGTGACGATGGTGCGGAAGCGCTCCTCGCGCTGGCCGATGTCCTCGAACAGGTGCTTGATGGCCACCCGCATCTGTTCCAGCTGGCCGGCCAGCCGCCCCAGCTCGTCGCTGCCGGTCAGGTCGAGCCGGGTTTCGAAGTCGCCATGGGACAGGCGGTCGGAAAAGCGCATCAGCTTGCGCAAGGGCTTGAGCAGGCGCTTGTTCAGGAACAGCACGATCAGCAGCAGCGACACGGTGAGCTGGGCCGCCAGCACGAACACGTAGGACAGCTGCTTCTCGCGCAAGTCCTGCTGGCTGCGCGCGTCATCCATCTCGACCATGATGCGGCCGATATGCTCGCCGCGCACGAGGATTTCACGCTCGGCGCGGAACACGTGGCCGGTGGCGCGGCGCGGCGACTGCACGCTGATGAACTGGGTGTCGGCCTGGCCCGTCACCTCCACCTGCAGCACGGAGCGGTCGCGCATGACCGATTCGACCAGCGAATGGGCCGATTCCGCGTTCATGTTCCACAGCGATTCCTGCATGCCCAGCGCCAGGATGTCGGCATTGCGCTGCAGCGCCTCGTTCAACGCGACCTTGGCCGACTGCTGCTCGTGCACGCCGATCAGCAGGTAACTGCCTATCATGGCCGGAATCACCAGGCCGCCGAACACCACCAGCAGCAGCGCGCCATAGATGGACAGGCCATACAGCGCGGTCAGCCGCTTGCGCACCTGCTGGTAGAGGGCACTAGTCATGCATGTGCCGCAGCGCCGCGGCCTGTTTTATCGGTTTGCATCATCACGCTGTGTGGGTTGGAATTTTTGTGTTTGTCCTGCACGGAATTATGCACGGAAAGACACGAGAAAGTCATCTAGATGCATCCTCGCCGTAACAATCGTGGCGTCGCCAGCAGAAAAACCGCGGGCGGGCTATGATCTGCGCTCCCAACCTGAGGAATTGCCATGACCCTATCCATGTACTCCGCATCCGTGCCCGTGTTCAAACAAATCCTGAACAGCCTGCTGGCCATCCTCGACAAGGCCGAAACCCACGCCGACCAGAAGAAGATCGACCCGCAAGCCCTGCTGCAGTTCCGCCTGTACCCGGACATGCTGCCGTTCACCCGCCAGATCCAGATCGCCTGCGACTTCGCCAAGGGTTGCAGCGCCCGCCTGGGCGGGATGGACGTGCCCGCGTTCGAGGACAACGAGCGCAGCTTCGCTGAACTGAAAACGCGCATCACCAGGACGCTGGCCTTCATCGACACCGTGCCGCAGGACCAGGTCGCCGGCAGCGCGGCACGCGCCATCACCACCGGCAGCGGCGAGAAGACCAAGCATTTCACGGGCCAGACCTATTTGCTGCACTATGCGCTGCCCCACTTCTTCTTCCATGCCACCACGGCCTACGACATCCTGCGCCACAACGGGCTCGATATCGGCAAGAAGGACTTTATCGGCACCTACTGATCTGTACCAGGCCGGCGCGCGCCGCCGGCCCGCCGCGTCAGGTATTGCGGCGCGGGTAGCCCTGCGCCAGGATGCGCTGCCACACCACTTCCTTCTGCTCGGCCGTCATGGCCACCCAGTGCGCCACCTCCACCACGCTGCGCCCGCAGCCGCGGCAAATCTCGTCGAAGGTGGTGGAACAGACGGCCACGCAGGGGGTGTCGGGCCGCACCGGCAAATCGTTCGTCATCTTATTTCACCTTCAGGCCCAGCTGGTCCCAGCCGGCGTGGCCCAGCCCTTCCAGGGTGGCGATATTCTTCTCGAAAATCTCGTTCGCCTCGGGGAAGGCGTCCACCGCCCGCTCCACGCTGGCCTCGCGCAGCAGGTGCAGGGTCGGATAGGGCGCCCGGTTGGTGTAATTGCTGATGTCGTCGGGCGCCGTGTCGGCGAACTGGTATTGCGGGTGGAAGCTGGCCACTTGCAGCTCGCCCACCAGGTCCATGTCTTCCAGCGCGGCATCGGCCACGTCCAGGAACTCGTTGTAATCCTGGAAATCGGTCAATACATGGGGATGGATTAACAACGTGGTGTCGACGGCTTCCGGGTCCGCGTCCGACAAATATTGCAATTCATCCATCAGCATGGACAGCAGCGCCTCCGGCGTATCGGCGTCGCACACCACGTAGCGCACCTGCTTCTTGACGTGCACGGCCTTGGCGAACGGGCACAGGTTCAGGCCGATGACGGCCTTTTCCAGCCATTGTTCAGTGGCGGCGATGATGGCGGCGTGGTCGGCGGCGGTGGTGTTCATGTCATTCCTTGATTCAAAACCCGAATTGTACGCACTCTTTGCGCCATCTCATATATGTACTGCGTCCCGCTTGCGCCAGTTCCCGGCGCGGACCATGCTGGCCTTGTAGCGCCAGGGCGGCGCGCCCAGGCGGCAGGTGATTTGCCCTGAATTCCACGACAACTGTATTGTACTCACCGGCAATTATTGCCAAAAAGCACTAACCGGCGAGGTCGTCACGCGGCTGACATATTTCTTGACTCAGCTAGTCGACCTTCGTACACTCCACGTTTATTCATGTCCGTCCGGTGTTACTTTGCCGACAACAATGGAATACTATGCAAGCACGCAATAACACTTCCGCTGCACTGGCGGCGCTGGCCCTGATGCTGGCACCGGCGCTGAGCCAGGCCGCCGACGCGGGCCTGCCGGCCATCGCAGCCTTCCAGCCGGCCCAAGTCAAAGCGCCCGACACCACCCTGGCCGCCAAGGCCGAGACCAAACAAGCCCGCCCCGCCAGCGAAGACGCGCTGCGCGAGACGGACGTGTGGGGCCGCATCCGCTCCGGCTACGCCATCCCCGACCTGGACAACCCGCTGGTGGCCAAGCACATCACCTGGTACAGCAGCCGTCCCGACTACATGGCCCGCACCACGGCGCGCGCCTCGCTGTACCTGTTCCACGTGGTCACGGAACTGGAAAAGCGCGGCATGCCGACGGAACTGGCGCTGCTGCCGTTCATCGAATCGGCCTTCAACCCGCAAGCGCTGTCGAGCGCCAACGCGGCCGGCATGTGGCAGTTCGTGCCCGGCACGGGGCGCGACTTCAACCTCAAGCAGAACGTGTTCAAGGACGAGCGGCGCGGCATCGTGGCCTCGACCGACGCCGCCCTCACCTACCTGCAGCGCCTGTATGACATGTTCGGCGACTGGCAACTGGCGCTGGCGGCCTACAACTGGGGCGAAGGCTCGGTGCAGAAGGCCATCCAGCACAACCGTGCGCTGGGCAAGCCAACCGATTTCGAGAGCCTGTCCGAGCTGATGCCGGCCGAGACCCGCAACTATGTGCCCAAGCTGCAAGCGGTCAAGAACATCATCGCCAATCCGGGCCAGTATGGCCTGACCTTGCCACTGATCAACAATCAGCCCTACTTCACGGCCGTCGACAAGACCAGCGACATCGACCTGACCATCGCCGCCCACCTGGCCGAATTGTCGGTCGATGAATTCAAGGCACTCAATCCGCAATTCAACCGTCCCGTCATCACGGGCGGCGAACACACCAAGATCCTGCTGCCGCAGGAAAACGCGGAAAAGTTCCACCTGAACCTGGCCCAGTGGGGCCGCGCCCTGTCGACCTGGACCACGCACAAGATCACCAGCGCGCGCGAACGGATCGAAACCCTGGCCTCCAAGTTCCACACCACGCCGGAAGTGATCCGCCAGGCCAACAACATCCCGCAAAAGACGGTGCTCAAGGCTGGTTCCACCATCCTCGTGCCCAAGCTGGCCACCTCGGCCAACGTGGACATCGCGCCCGAAGTGGCCGACAACGCCGTCGTGGCGCTGGAAGCGGACCGTGGCGGCAAGCGCGGCCGCGGCTACAAGGCGGCACGCCGCCACAGCGATGACGACGACGCGCCCGTCAAGCTGGTCAAGGCCCACGTCTCGCGCTACCAGCACAAATCGCGTCACCGCAACGAAGACTGAAGCCCGTGTTGGCGACGATGAAAAGTTGCCAGCGCGGCGCACACGCCCTACAATCTCGGTCTTGCGGCTGCCAGACCTTGAGCGCGCAAAGTTGCGTTCCAGGACGGCGCTTTTAGAAGTTGTTTCAAAATGACCATGGCCAGGCGTGGCGACGAAGACAGTGCGCGTGCACGGCAAGGCGCCGCAACGACGTCATGGACTTTTTGAAAAAACTTCTTAGCCAGCCTGGCCACCACTACCAAACAACCCATACTGTCGCCGTCGCCGTCGCCGCCTGCCGGGCGGCGCTGCGGCGCAGCAGTAGCAATCGGAGTCTATATGGCGTTCTTGCAAGGCAAAAAAATCCTCATCACCGGTTTGCTGTCGAACCGTTCCATCGCTTACGGCATCGCCAAGGCTTGCCACCGCGAAGGCGCCGAGCTGGCCTTCACCTACGTCGGTGAGCGCTTCAAGGACCGGATCACGGAGTTCGCCGCCGAATTCGGCAGCTCGCTGGTGTTCGATTGCGACGTCTCCAGCGACGAGCAGATCGCCGCCCTGTTCACCGACCTGGCGCAAAGCTGGTCGCAGCTGGACGGCCTGGTGCACGCCATCGGCTTCGCACCGCGCGAAGCGATCGCCGGCGAATTCCTGGATGGCCTGACCCGCGAGAACTTCCGCATCGCCCACGACATTTCCGCCTACAGCTTCCCGGCCATGGCCAAGGCCGCGCTGCCGCTGCTCAAGGAAGGCTCGTCGCTGCTGACGCTGTCGTACCTGGGCGCCATCCGCGCCATCCCCTACTACAACACCATGGGCCTGGCCAAGGCCTCGCTGGAAGCGTCGGTACGCTACCTGGCGGAAAACCTGGGCAAGCTGGGCATCCGCGCCAACGGCATCTCGGCTGGCCCCATCAAGACCCTGGCCGCGTCCGGCATCAAGGACTTCGGCAAGCTGCTGGGCTTCGCCTCGTCGCACGCGCCACTGCGCCGCAACGTCACCATCGAGGAAGTGGGCAACACGGCCGCCTTCATGCTGTCGGACCTGGCGTCGGGCATCACCGGCGAAATCACCTACGTGGACGGCGGCTTCTCCCACGTGATGGGCCTGAACGCGGAAGACTACACCTGATCCGGCCCACCTGATTTAATGGGGGACGTAGCACAATGACTTAATCGTGCTCCGTCCCCATTTTTTATATCCGGCCGCAAGCCGGCCAAGCCCCCTCTCCCATACTGCATTACCATGAACAATGCCTCCCTCGCCGTTCCGCTGTCCGATGATGAATATGAAGCGCTAGGCGCACTGCTGGCCCAGGCCCGTCCGGGCGCGGACGTGTCCGACGTGTCCACGCTGGAGGGCTTGTTGACGGCAATCGTGGTCGCCCCCGGCCTGACAGCGCCCGGCACCTGGTTGCCACAGATCCTGGATGGCATGGCGGAGTCGCCGCAGACGGAACGCGCGCTGAACCTGGTCATGCGCCACTACAATCACCTGGCCCAATGGCTGCAGCAAGATGCGGCCAGCTTTGAACCCATCTTCCACTGCGGGCCGGAATGGGGCATCGGCGACTGGTGCCGAGGGTTTCTCAAGGGTATGCAACTGGACGCGGCCGGCTGGGCGCCTCTGCTGGCCACGCAGCCGGACTGGTTCACCCCCATGCAGCAACTGGCCGCCACCGAAGGCCGGGATGCAAGCATGACGGACGAGGAGACGGAACGGTGGATGGATGCGGTGGCGCCAGCTGTCATCGCCATCAACGCCGCGCGCCTGGGGCGCCGGCCTGGCACCACGGCACATGCCGCCCGCCCGGTCCAGCGCGCCACGCCCAAGGTGGGCCGCAACGATCCCTGCCCTTGCGGCAGCGGGAAAAAGTACAAGAAGTGCTGCGGCGCGGCCGACGCCTGACGGCGAGCGGCGCCGCCTGCGATCAGTCCGATCCGCCCAGCGCGCGGGCGATCTTGTCCGTCTGAGAGGCCTGGGCGATCGCTTGCTGCATCCTGGAATGCTTCTTGTGCTCGGCCTGGGGCGCCGCCCGCGCCTCGCGCACCGGCTCCAGCGCCGGCCTGGGCGCGGCCATG
Organism: Rugamonas fusca; assembly: GCF_014042365.1. Lineage (GTDB taxonomy): Bacteria > Pseudomonadota > Gammaproteobacteria > Burkholderiales > Burkholderiaceae_D > Rugamonas > Rugamonas fusca. The sequence continues at coordinate 122,848 of NZ_JACEZS010000004.1, read as the reverse complement.
TCGCGCATGACATGCATCGCACCCAGCGCGGCGCCCAGCGCCACGCCGCCGACGATCATCAAATGGGGAACACTCCTGCCGCGCATGATGCACCTCTTGCGCCAGCCATTGGCTAGCATTTGGAAAGTTGATAACGTTATGCTTTTTGTAAAGTATAGCGTCTCATGCGCGCTTGTTTCTCTCCAATCTACACGCCGGCCCCGATCACAGCGTGATCTTCCAGACCTGCACCGGCGATGCCCAGCCGGTGCCCGCGTACAAGGTGCCGTGGCCGTCGGCCACCAGCGTCATGATGTAGGGCATGGAGCCACTGGCGAAGTGCATGGCGTCGACCGTGCCGTCCGGCGCCACGCGCACGATGGCGCTGTCCGTCGCGGCATAAATGTAGCCATGATCGACGGCGATGGAGCCATCGATGGGTATGATGCGCTTGGGAATCTTGGCCACTGTCGTCACCGTGCCGTTGGCCTGGACCTTGCGGATGGCGTCGCTGTCGTTGACCAGCAGCGCGCCATTGGCGTCGAGCACGATGGCGCTGGGGCCATGGAAGGCCGCGTTGACGCCCACGCCATCGTTGCCATCGCCCGAGCCGCCGCCGGCCAGCACGCTGACCACGCCGGCCGCCGAAATCTTCAGGATGCGGCGGTTATCGAAATCGGCCCGGTACACAGTGCCCGCCCCGTCCACCGCCAGCTGGCCACCCTTGTTCACCATGACCTTGCTCCAGTCCGGGCCCCAGGACTGCTCCGCGCCATCGGGCGTGCGCCGGTACAGCACACTGGTGGCGCTGTCGGTGCCATAGATATTGCCCGCGCCATCGACAGCCACGCCTTCGAACGTGAGCGAGGCGGAAGCGGGCAGCGTGCTCACGACACCGGCCGGCGTGATGCGGCGCAGGCTGCCGCGGTCGGAGCCGATCAGGTTGCCCGCACCATCGAGCGTCAACTGGTACAGGCCGCCGAAACGGGCCTGGTCGCCCGTGCCATCAACGGGGGTGTAGTTACCCATGGAAGACGGGCCGGCCAGCAACTGCGCACTCACCGTCACCCCGGCCGCCGCCGCGCTGGCCACCACGGTATTGTCAGCCGTGCCGGTGGCCGAGGATGGCACCTGCACGACGGCGCCCGCCGTCACGTTGACGGTGTTATTCGAGCCATTGATGGTGATACTGCTGCCATTGGACGTCACAATGGTACCGGCCGGTACCATCACCTTTTCGCCCGCGGCCAAGGTATGGCTGCCGCCGGCGGGAATGGCCTGTACGCCATTCGGGTTGGTGGCCGGCGTGTTGATGGCCGGCGCCACGACGATGGGACCACTGGGCACGCCCGCGCCACCGCCGCACGCGGCCAGCGCCAGCGCCAGCACAGCGCCCAGGTAGTTGCGGGAGAAAGTGCGAGCAATTGCCATGATGAGTATGCAAAAAAATAAGTAAAGAGCATCTTACTATGAAATACCAAGCTTATCTTTTTGAAAATTAGAAAGGTACACCCATAAGCGAACGCATATTAATGCGTGCAAAGGCAGTCAAAATCAGGTATAGTCCTGCCTCTGCGCTGCAATACAGCAGTCGCCCGAAAAATAACTAGCAGCTTCGCAAGCCTTAGCGCATCGCACTGATGTCGCTTATAAAGCCCTCCCGCCTTGTGTGTCGCACCTGACACCGTCCCGGCGCAAAGCTTTTGTGCCGAAATTTCTATCGATTTTGATTGAGTCATTTCGTTTTGGTTGGCGTTGCTATTTTGCGTTCTGCTTGTTTGCACGAACGCTGATTTTTACGAAAGATAAGAATGACATTTGAAGCACTTGGTCTCAACACGTCCATCATCAAAGCCCTGACCGACGCCGGCTACACCAAGCCGACTCCGGTGCAAGAGCAGGCGGTGCCCGCCGCCATCGCGGGCAAGGACTTGTTGGTATCCTCGCAAACCGGTTCCGGCAAGACGGCGGCCTTCATGCTGCCCTCGCTGCACCGTTTGTCCGCGCTCGAGCCGAGCGCCGCCAGCCGCACCCACAACCAGGAAATGCAAGCCGCCCGCGCCCGTGGCGAGCGCCCCCGTTTCAAGCCCGCCCAGCCGAAGATGCTGGTGCTGACCCCGACCCGCGAACTGGCCCTGCAGGTGACCACCAACACCGACAAATACAGCGTCAACCTGCGCCGCCTGAAGGCGGTCTCCATCCTGGGCGGCATGCCCTACCCCAAGCAGATGCAACTGCTGGCCAAGAATCCTGAAATCCTGGTGGCCACGCCGGGCCGCCTGATCGACCACATGGAGTCGGGCAAGATCGACTTCTCGCAACTGGAAATCCTGGTGCTGGACGAAGCGGACCGCATGCTGGACATGGGCTTCATCGACGACATCGAAAAGATCGTCGAAGCGACGCCGGACACCCGCCAGACCATGCTGTTCTCGGCCACGCTGGACGGCGTGGTGGGCAACATGGCGCGCCGCATCACCAAGGATCCGCAGATCATCCAGATCATGAGCGCGGCCAACAAGCATGAGAACATCACCCAGCGCGTGCACTTCGTGGACGACCTGTCGCACAAGAACCGCCTGCTGGACCACCTGCTGCGCGACGACTCGCTGGACCAGGCCGTGGTATTCACCGCCACCAAGCGCGACGCCGACACCATCGCCGACCGCCTGAACATCGCCGGCTTCTCGGCCGCCGCCCTGCACGGCGACATGCACCAGGGCGCGCGCAACCGCACCCTCGACAGCCTGCGCCGCGGCCAGGTCAAAGTGCTGGTGGCCACCGACGTGGCCGCGCGCGGCATCGACGTGCCCACCATCACCCACGTGTTCAACTACGACCTGCCCAAGTTCCCCGAGGACTACGTGCACCGCATCGGCCGCACCGGCCGCGCCGGCCGCAACGGCCTGGCCATCTCGCTGGTGAACCATGCCGAAGGCATGAACGTGAAGCGCATCGAGCGCTTCACCAAGCAGCTGATCCCGGTCAACGTGATCGAAGGCTACGAGCCGAAGAAATCGGCCCCGCCGCGCTCGACCTCGCGTCCAGGCGGCTGGAAGCCGGGCGACAACCGCGGTGGCGCCAAGCCGGGCCAGCGCACCTTCAGCAAGCCCAACGCCCCGCGCCGTGACGGTGCCAGCGGCGGCGGCTACAAAGGCAGCAACCCGCGCAGCAACGACGGCGCCCGCCGCAGCTACGGCGACCGTTAATACCGCCTGGCGCCCGGCCTGACGGCAGCACAAGACCACCCCTCCCTCCGGACGGGTGGTTTTTTTACGCCCAAGCAAAACCGTGTTACGTCCCCGATTTTTCCAATGCGCAAAATCGGGGACGTAACACGGTTTTCCCAATTTGCATTATTATTACTCATTTGACAACCAGGCCATCGCCATGACTCCTGCCGCCTTGCTGCGCCGCCAATTCCTGCTCGCCGCCGCCTGCCTGCCGCTGGCAACCCGCGCCAGCACCGCACCGGCCGCTGACGCGGCACTGGACCAGCTGCGCAAGCTGGAACAGGCGCTGGATGGCCGGCTCGGCGTCTACGCGCGCAGCACGGGCAGCGGCGCGCAACTGGCGTACCGTGCCGACGAACGCTTCCCGATGTGCAGCACCTTCAAGATCATGGCTGCATCGGCCATCCTGGCCCGTGGCGCGCAGGAGGCGGGCCTGCTGGAACGACGCATCGCTTATCCAAAGACGGAACTGGTGAGCTACTCGCCCGTCACGGAAAAGCACGTGGGCGATGGCATGACGGTGGCCGAGCTGTGCGCGGCCGCGCTCCAGTACAGCGACAATACGGCCGCCAACCTGTTGATGAAGCTCCTCGGCGGCCCGGCCGGCGTGACGGCCTACGCGCGCACCATCGGCGACACCACGTTCCAGCTGGAGCGCTGGGAAACGGCCCTCAATTCCGCCATTCCCGGCGACCTGCGCGACACCTCCTCACCCGCCGCCATGGGCCGCAGCCTGCAGCGGCTGGCATTGGACGATGGCCTGCCGCCCGCCCAGCGCGCGCAGCTGTGCGACTGGTTGCGCGGGAACACCACGGGCGACGCCCGTATCCGCGCCGGCGTGCCGGCCAGCTGGCAAGTGGGCGACAAGACCGGCTCGGGCGACTACGGCACGGCCAATGACGCGGGCGTGCTGTGGCCACCGGAACGCGCGCCCATCGTGCTGGTGATCTACACCACCGGCCACAAGCCCGACGCGCACTGGCGCAACGACGTCATCGCGGCGGCGGCAAAGATCGTCGCGGCGCACCTGGGATAAAGTCGCGCACGGCCCCACGTCCACGACGGCACGCGCACCAGCGCGTCTGCGCGAGCGCGCGCTCGGCGGCGCGCCATCCATCGCACCATCATGCGCGCGTGTCGAACGCCGTGGCGCGGGCCACCGATTCCCACCGTTCCAGGTCGGCCAGCAACGCCTGCGCGTGCGCGCGCACGGCATCAACGGCGTCCGCGCCCAGTTGCAGCCGCAATGGCGTGACCTCGGCCAGCAACGCTTGCTCAATGGCGGCGGCGGCCTTGCGCGGGTCGCCCTGCTGGGTGTTGTGCATCTCGCTGGTGAAGGCGCGAATCGGCCCCACCACGTCGCGATACGCCTCCAGCTGCGGCATGTGGCGCAGCGCGCCGGCCGCGAAGTCGGTGCGGAACGCGCCCGGCTCGACGATCATCACCTTCACCCCGAACGGCGCCAGCTCCAGCGCCAGCGCTTCGCTCGCGCCCTCGAGCGCGAACTTGGAGGCGGAATAGGCGCTGTAGCCGGCGAATGACATCTGCCCGCCCATGCTCGACACATTGACGATGGCGCCGCCGCGCTGCGCGCGCAAGGTGGGCAGTGCGGCGCGCGTGACGGCCATCGCGCCGAAGAAATTGGTTTCCATTTGCGCGCGCAGCTCCGCCTCCGGCGTCTCCTCCACGGCGCCGACGATGCCATAGCCGGCGTTGTTGATCAACACGTCGATACGGCCAAAGCGGGCCACGGCCGCGTCGATGGCCAGCTGCGCGTCGCCTGCCTGGTCGACGTCGAGCCGCAGCGCCAGCACGCGCTCGGGCGCCTGCGCGGCCAGGTCGTCCAGTTTCGAGATAGTGCGCGCGGTGGCGACCACGTTGTGGCCGCGCGCCAGCGCGTGCGCGGCGAACGCCCGGCCAAAGCCGGAGGATGCGCCCGTGATGAACCAGGTGTGTCGGGACTGAGCCATGTGCATGTTTCCCTTCAAGGTGGCGGTAGCGCCGGCCGGGATTGGACGGCACGACCATCATGGCATGAAATATTTTTTTATCAAGATGATTTATTTCGCAATTTCCATAAAAACGCTTGCAAATCCCATTAACAGGCATATACTTGCGCACTCAAGTATCAATCAACAACCAATCAAGCAATAAGCAAGCAATAAGCAAACAACAAGCGAGCATCTTCAGCGAGGCACACCATGAGCGAACACAGCAACGACAGCACCGACACCATCAGCCCACAACTCGACGTCGCCCTGCGGCTGGCGCGCGCGCAAGCGATGCTGGTGCGCCGGCTCGACACCACGCTGGGCGGCCACCACGGCATCAGCTTCAGCGACTTCATGCTGCTGTTCTACCTGAGCCGCGCACCGGGCGGCCGTTTGCGCCGGGTCGACCTGGCCGAGCGCCAGGGCCTGACGGCGTCCGGCGTCACGCGCACCTTGCTGCCGCTGGAGAAGATCGGCCTGATCGAACGCCAGCAAGACCCGCGCGACGCCCGCGTGGGCTACGCGGCCATCACGAGCACGGGCCGCGAACTGCTGGCCAACGCCACCGTCGTGGCCCAGCAGACCAGCGGCGAACTGCTGCGCAGCTGCCCGCCCGAGCAGCTGGCAGCCCTGTCGGCCGTGCTGGGCCAGATCGCCGGCATGGGCCCATCCAACTCCTGAGGAGCACACCATGGCGGCATCGCGTCCCGCACCTGAACCATCGCGCGCCACCCTGCTGCGCGATCCCAATTTCCGCTGGCTGCTGCGCGGCGGCGCCATTTCCATGCTGGGCGACCAGCTGACCATGATCGCCCTGCCCTGGCTGGTGCTCAAGCTGACCGGCGACACGCTGGCCCTGGGCCTGGCGATCGCGTTCATGAGCGCGCCGCGCGCGCTGTTCATCCTGATCGGCGGCGCGCTGGTGGACCGCCATTCGCCCAGGCGCGTGCTCATGCTCAGCAAGTACGCCAACGCCGCGCTGCTGGCCATGCTCACGCTGCTGGTGCTGAACAACGCGCCCACGCTCACGCTGGCGCTCACGTCATCGCTATCGATCACGCTGGCCCTGAACGGGCAAGTGACGCTGTGGCTGGTGTACGGGCTGGCGCTGGGCCTGGGTCTGGCGCAGGCGTTCGGCATCCCGTCCGGCACCTCCATCCTGCCGCGCGTGATCGCGCCGCAGCAACTGGAACAGGCCAACGGCATGCTGATGGGGATGCGCCAACTGACCACGCTGGCCGGCCCGCTGCTGGCGGCCCTGCTGATCGCACTGGCCGGCGACAGCGGCGGCGCGGTGCGCGACGCGCGCGGCCTGGCGCTGGCGTTCGGCTTCGATTGCGCCAGCTTCCTGCTGTCGGCATGGACGCTGGCCAAGGTACGCGAGCTGCCTGGCGCATCCGCGACGCACGCTGCGCATCCGGGCGCAATGCCGGACACCACCGCCACAACGCACGCCACCACAACGCACGCCGCCAACGGTAGCCAGCTTTCCGTCTGGCGTTCCGTCGGCGCCGGACTGGCCATGGTGTGGCGCGACACGGCGCTGCGCCTGTGCTTCAGCTACTGGGGCCTGGTGGCCCTGTTCATCGGCGGCGCCATGCAGGTGGCCCTGCCCGCGCTGGGCAACGAGCGGCTGCACGGCGCCACCGCGTTCGGCCTGCTGATGGCGGCCAATGGTGCGGGCAGCCTGGCCGGCATGGCCGGCGCCGCCATCGCCGGCGCGCGCCTGCGCATGGCCAGCTTTGGCGGCATGGTGCTGCTGGCCGACATGATCGTCGGCGCGCTCGTCATGCCGCTGGGCCGCATCCACAGCACGTGGCAAGGGGCCGTGCTGCTGCTGGCCGTGGGCACCGTGTCGGGTTACATGCAGGTGTCCGTCTTCACGTGGATACAGCGCCGCGTGCCGCCGCACATGATGGGCCGCACCATGAGCATCTTCATGTTCATCTTCATGGGACTGGCGCCGTTGTCGGCGTCCGCCACCGGCTGGCTGCTGCAATCGATCACGCTGGCGCAACTGTTCGCCGGCGGCGGCGCCACGCTGATCGCGCTGGCGGCGCTGGCCTGGCTGTTCACGCCCATGCGCGCGATCGGCACCGTCGGCGCCACCCCCACCGCCCAGCAAAACTAAGGAGCAAAACGATGGAAACCAAATGGCTGGAAGACTTTATCTCGCTGGTCGAAACCAATAACTTCAGCCGCTCGGCGGCGCTGCGGCACGTGACGCAGCCCGCCTTTTCGCGCCGTATCCAGTCGCTGGAAAACTGGCTGGGCACGGACCTGATCGACCGCACCTCCTACCCCACCCGGCTGACCTCGGCCGGCATCGTGTTCTACGAACAGGCGCTGGAAATGCTGGCCCAGATCAACGGCGCACGCGACATGATGCGCAACAAGCGCGCCGCCGCCCTGACCAGCATCGACCTGGCCGTGCCGCACACGCTGTCGCTGACTTTCGTGCCCAAATGGCTGTCGGCGCTGGAGCATGATTTCGCGCCCATCAAGAGCCGCCTGATGGCGCTTAACGTGCACGACGCCGTGCTGCAACTGGTGGAAGGCGGCTGCGACCTGCTGCTGTGCTACCACCATCCGCGCCAGCCGGTGCAGCTCGATCCGGGCCGCTACGACATGCTGGTGATGGGACGCGAAGCGCTGCGCCCCTACGCGCGTTGCGACAAGACGCGCACCCCGGCCTACGCCCTGCCCGGCGCGCCGGAGGCGCCGCTGCCGTTCCTGTCCTACACCAACAATGCCTACCTGGGGCGCATGGTGGACCTGATCCTGGCCGACGCCAAGCAGCATCCCTACCTCGACCCACGCTACGAAACGGACATGGCCGAAGGCTTGAAGATGATGGTGCTCGAAGGCCGCGGCATGGCCTTCCTGCCCGAATCGGCCGTCACGCGCGAGATCAAGCAGAAGCAGCTGGCGTGCGCCGATGGCGGCACGGGCGGCTGGGAAATCGAGATGGAAATCCGGCTTTACCGCGAGCGTCCCTCGGCCCAGCGGCGCGGCAAACCGATCGTCGAACGGCTGTGGGAGTTCCTGGAAACGCAGCAGAAAAAGGCCAATCGCAAGCGCCGCGCGCCTGTCTCCGAGCGCTGAATCGCGGCCTGGCCGCGGTGCCGGCCAGGCGTCGATAGTGCATTGATTTTGCGTCGCTTTCGGGGCTTTTTTGGCGAAAATCCCGCCCCCGAAAAGCACGCCCGTTCACGCACCGTTACAGTGCATAACTATGCAAATTTTGCATAATAGGATGCGCATACAGCATTGGCCGGGCTAACTCATCCGGGCCTATGATTCGTCCCACTGAACGCAGCCAAGAGCCGCGTCACTCACGAACCCATAGGAGTTATGAGCATGACCACCCAACACGCACTGCCTTCCTACCTCAATCCCGAAGACCTCGGCCCTTGGGGCGTCTACCTGCAGCAGATCGACCGCGTCACCCCGCACCTGGGTCACCTGTCGCGCTGGGTCGAGACCCTGAAGCGTCCCAAGCGCATCCTGACCGTGGACGTGCCGATCGAACGCGATGACGGCTCGATCGCCCACTTCGAAGGCTACCGCGTGCAGCACAACATGTCGCGCGGCCCAGGTAAAGGCGGCGTGCGCTTCCACCAGGACGTGACCCTGTCCGAAGTGATGGCCCTGTCGGCCTGGATGACGGTCAAGAACGCGGCCGTGAACGTGCCGTACGGCGGCGCCAAGGGCGGCATCCGCGTCGATCCCAAGACCCTGTCCAAGGGCGAACTGCAGCGCCTGACCCGCCGCTACACGAGCGAGATCAGCCTGATCATCGGCCCCACCAAGGACATTCCGGCGCCGGACGTGAACACCAACGAACAGGTGATGGCATGGATGATGGACTCCTACGCCATGATCGAAGGTAACCTGTCGACCGGCGTGGTCACCGGCAAACCAATCTCGCTGGGCGGCTCGCTGGGCCGCCGCGAAGCGACCGGCCGCGGCGTGTTCGTCGTGGGCCGTGAAGCGGCCGCCAAGCGCGGCGTAAAAATCGAGGGGGCGCGTGTCGCCGTCCAGGGTTTCGGCAACGTAGGCGGCGTCGCAGCAACGATGTTCGCAGAAGCCGGTTCCAAAGTGATCGCGGTGCAGGACCATACCGGCACCGTGGTCCACCAGGGTGGGCTGGATATCCCGCGCCTGCACCAGCACGTGGCCGAATGCGGCAGCGTCACCGGCTTCCCCGGCGCTGAAGCGTTCCTCGACCGCGAAGCGTTCTGGGATATCGAGTCCGACATCCTGATCCCGGCCGCGCTGGAACAGCAGATCACGGCCAAGAACGCGCCACGGATCCGCACCAAGATCATCCTGGAAGGCGCCAACGGCCCGACCACGCCGGAAGCGGACGACATCCTGGCCGACAAGGACGTGCTGATCGTGCCGGACGTGCTGGCCAACGCCGGCGGCGTGACCGTGTCCTACTTCGAGTGGGTGCAGGACTTCTCCAGCTTCTTCTGGAGCGAGGACGAGATCAACGCCCGCCTGACCCGCATCATGCAGGAAGCGTTCAACGCCGTGTGGAACGTGGCGCAGGAGAAGAAGGTCACGCTGCGCACCGCCACCTTCATCCTGGCCTGCACCCGCGTGCTGCAGGCGCGCGAAGTACGCGGCCTGTACCCATAAGCCCTCGCCCGGCACCATAACCCGCGTTGGGGTCAGTGCCAACAATCGTACACGAGCCCTGTACGAATGTTGGCACTGACCCCGACGCTTTTTTTTCCATACACGGAGACCGACAGCAATGAGCACCATGGAACAAAAAGCGCTGGCTTATCACAAGGCTGGCGGCGCCGGCAAGATCGCCATCGAAGTGACCAAGAGCGTCAGCACCCAGGACGACCTGGCGCTGGCCTATTCGCCCGGCGTGGCCGCGCCCTGCCTGGAGATCGAGCGCGATCCGGCCAAGGCCTACGACTACACCGCCAAGGGCAACCTGGTGGGCGTGATCACCAACGGCAGCGCCGTGCTTGGCCTGGGCAACATCGGCGCGCTGGCCGGCAAGCCCGTCATGGAAGGCAAAGTGGTGCTGTTCAAGAAATTCGCCGGCATCGATGCCTTCGACATCGAGATCGACGAACGCGATCCGGACAAGCTGGTTGACATCATCGCCGCGCTCCATCCCACTTTCGGCGGCATCAACCTGGAAGACATCAAGGCGCCCGAGTGCTTTTACATCGAGCGCAAGCTGCGCGAGCGGCTGGCCATCCCCGTGTTCCATGACGACCAGCACGGCACGGCCATCGTGGTGGCGGCCGGCACGCTCAACGCGCTGACCCTGACGGGGCGCGAACTGGCCACGGCCAAAATCGTGTGCTCGGGTGCGGGCGCGGCAGCCATCGCCTGCCTGGAACTGCTGGTGGACCTGGGCGCCAGGCGCGAGCACATTTTTGTGTGCGACAGCAAGGGCGTGCTGACCACGGCCCGTGACCTGGACGGCGAAAAGGCCGCCTGGGCACAAGCCACCTCGGCGCGCACGCTGTCGGACGTGATGGCCGGCGCCGACGTGTTCCTGGGCGTGTCCGGCCCCGGCGTGCTGTCGCCGCTGGACGTGGAAAAGATGGGCAAGTCGCCCATCGTGTTCACGCTGGCCAATCCGGAACCGGAACTGCGGCCCGAACTGGTGCGCGAAGTGGCGCCGGACGCCATCATCGCCACCGGCCGCTCGGATTATCCGAACCAGATCAACAACGCGTTGTGCTTCCCCTACCTGTTCCGCGCGGCGCTCGACTGCGGCGCCTCCACCATCAACCAGGAAATGAAACGGGCCTGCGTGATGGCGCTGGCCGAGATGGCGCGCGGCGACGCCCGCTTCGGCAAGGATTACGTGGTGCCCGGCCTGCTGGACCCGCGCCTGCTGAGCGGTGTGACGCCGAAAATCGCGGCCGCCGCCCTGCGCAGCGGCGTGGCCCGCAAGCGTCTCGACGAGAGCGAATACGCGGCCGACCTGGAAGACCTGGCCGCCTCGCTGCTGTAACGGCGCGCGGGCGCGGGCACGCCTGCTGGCCCGCGCCCCGCCGCCCTGCTCAATGGCGGGTGACGGTCGCCGTTTCCAGATGGGTTTCGTCGCCGATCAGCAGCACGGCGTGGTCGGCGAACAGCATCTGGCGCAGGATGGGCGCCTGCCCCAGCGGCGCGGCGGACGGATCGCGCCGCACCCATTCCACGTTCATGGTGGCCGACGACACCGGTGCGGCGCCATAGCTGTAATCGGCCAGCAGCAGCAAGTCGCCCAGCGGGTCGCTGGCGTTGAGCCGTCCCTTGACCACGTCGGCGATCAGCAGCGCGCCATTGGCCGCCGTGCGCGCGTCGAAGGTGACCCGATCGCGGCGCGTGTAATTCCATTTTGCCGACAACGTTTCCTGCGTCAGGTCGGCGCGTCCCGTGTCGATGATGGGATTGCCATTGTCGTTCAAGGCCACGCCCAGCAGGTTGCTGGTCATGCCCACCTTGTAATTCCACAGCATCCCCACTTTGCCCGTGCTGGCCATGGCCACCGGCAGCAGGTCCGGCGCGCCGCCGCCGGTGCCCGTCACCGAATGCACGACGGGCCGCGCGCCGCCATAAGGCCAGTACGCCTGCATGGGGGTGCCGGCGTCGAGCCACGTCACCAGCACGGCACCGCCGGACGACACCATGCGCGGTTGCATGAACTTGGTCGACATGGTCAGCTTGAACGGCGGCGTCATCTCCTTGCCGTTGGCGTCGAGCTTGACCAGCATCATGCTGTAGATGGCGTTCTTCTCGCTGTTGGGGATGGGCCGTTCGACCAGCGTGGTGGCGTACCAGAAGCCGTCGCCATCGACGGCGGCGGCGCTGGCCACCACGGTGGGCAGCGGCGAATCGACGGGCTGCACGGCGTACAGGTCGATGCCGGATGCCGGGCCGGTCATGGCGCCCTGGCTGTCGAGCCGGAACAGCTTGGAGCCGGCGCCCGTCTGCACCATCACCACGCCGCCGGCCATGGGCAGCATGGCCCATTCGCCCAGGTAGTTGGCGGCCAGGGTATTGCCGTAATCATGGGTGGAGACGAACTTGCCCTGCGCGTCAAGCATGCTGACGCGGGTGCCGGGGTGGATCAGGTCGCGGTCGACCTGGATGGTGGCGGCCGAATCGGAGCGCAGCAGGATATGGTCACCCACCACGACGGCTTCGCGCATCCGGCTCAGCGGCACACCGGACGGCTGGCCCGGATCGGACGATGCGGCCCGCACCTCCTGCTGGGCGCTGACCGTGATGGCCACGGTGGCCTTGTCGCCGCCCGTATCGACCACGGTGCCGGCCGCCACGCTGGTGCCACTGCCGCCGCCACCGCCGCAGCCAGTCAGCGTCAGCGCCGCCAGCAGGGCGGCAAAGGTGAACTTGGAGCGGTGGCGCATACGAAATCCCGGCATGATGTGATGAAGGAATGAGTATAGGGGATGACAACGTGCGCCAACGGCCAGCGACATGGCCTGGCGAGCCATCGCCGTGGCCTGGCGACCAAAAAACCACCTCAGGCCGCGCGCGTGCCCGTGCGCGCCACCACCAGCCGCATGGCGCCGCCCAGGTGCCAGCCGTCGCCGCGCCCGCCCAGGTAGTGGGTGCGCAGCGCGTCGGCCGCGTAGTCGGACACGGCGCCAAAGCCCAGCGCCCGCAGCTCGCTTTGCAGCACGGCCGGCGCGAACAGCGACTTCCACGGCTCGCCGGCCGCCTCGAACTTGCCGGCGAAATAGGCCATGCCCAGGCGGTCGAACAGGTCCAGCAGCTCCGGCACCACGCCATAGTCGAACACGATGGCGCTGCCGGACGGCAGGCCCGCCACCACGCGCAGCGTGTCGAACACGGCGTCGTCGCTCAGGTACAAGGTCACGCCCAGCCAGGACAGGAATATGGGCAGGTCGAGCCGGCAGCCGGCGGCGGCCAGCGCCGCGTCCAGCGTGTCACGCTCGAAGTCGAATGGTACGAAGGTCAGCGAATCCGGCGCGACGATGCCGGCGTGGCGCAATTGCGCCCGCTTCCACTGCTGGGTGGCCGGATGGTCCACCTCGAACACCCGCAGCGGCGCGCCATGGCAACGGTAGGCGTAGGTGTCCAGCCCTGCGCCGAGCACCACGTATTGCGTCACGCCGCAGGCGACGGCGGCGGCCAGCTCCTCCTCGGCCAGGCGGCTGCGCACGGCCGTGGCGCCGCGCAACTGGCGCGCCGGGCCGTGGGCGTAGCGCGGCAGGTGGGCCCGCAACTGGGCCTCCAGTTCCGGCCCCAGGATGGGCAGGGCCAGGGGATCGGCGAACACGGGGGGATGGTCGAGCAACTGGTGGGCCGCACGCAGCGTGGCCACCAGCAAGGCGGAACGGCTGGGCAGGCCCAGCCGCAGGATGCTTTCCGTACTCGCCAGCGATGAAAGGATACGCTCCATGCCGTTCCGCTTTCCGCACCAGAAGGTGGCCTGTCAAGGTGGCCATTTTAGCGCGGACGGCCGGCGGCGCGGCAAACCGCACGCCTGGCGCGCGCGCCATCGGCCAACGCCGCTCAGCGGCGGATGATGGCGCCGCCCTTCATCACGAACGACACATGGGTCAGTTCGGCCACATTGGCCAGCGGATCGCCCTTGACGGCGATGATGTCGGCGAACTTGCCAGCGGCGATGGCGCCCACCCTGTCCTTCCAGCCCAGCAGGTCGGCCGCCTGCACCGTGGCCGACTGGATCGCCTGCATCGGCGTCATCCCGTACTGCACCATGTAGGCGAACTGGCGCGCGTTGTCGCCGTGCGGATAAACGCCGGCGTCCGTGCCGAAGGCCATCTTGTCGCCGGCCTTGAAGGCCTTGCGGAAGTTATCGCGCTGCAATTGGCCCAGCGCCCGCTCCTTGTCGATCGACTCGGCCAGCATGCCGGCCCTGGCGCCTTCCTGCAGGATGAAGTCGTCGTCGTAGATATCCATCACCAGGTAGGTGCCCTTCTCGCGGGCCAGGCGCATGCCCTGCTCGTCGATCAGGCTGGCGTGCTCCACCGAATCGACGCCAGCCGTGATGGCGGCGCGGATGCTGCTGGCGCCGTGCGCGTGGGCAGCTACCTTGCGGCCCAGCTTATGGGCCTCGTCGACGATCGCTTGCATCTCCTCCAGCGTGTACTGCTGGGCGCCCGGCTCATCGCCCTTGGACAGCACGCCGCCCGAGGCGCAGATCTTGATCACGTCGGCGCCATACTTGGCCATCTCGCGCACCTTGGCGCGCGCCTCCCACGGGCCGTCGGCCACGCCACGGTCGGTCACGTTCATGTCGGGCGGCAGCAGGTTGTTGTCGCAGTGGCCGCCCTTGATGCCGATCGCGTAGCCGGCCGTGCGCATGCGCGGGCCGAGCACGTCGCCATCGTTGATGGCGTCGCGCAGCGCCACGTCGCCAAAGCCGCTGGCGCCCACGTTGCGCACGGTGGTGAAGCCCGCCTCCAGCGTCACGCGGGCCGCGCGCGCGCCGAACAGCGCGGCGCGGATGTCGGACACGCCCAGCGCCGCGTAGCCGCTTTGCATGGGGTCGGCCGTCAGGTGGGTATGCATGTCGATCAGGCCCGGCAGCACGGTCTGGCCCGACAGGTCGATCAGCTCGGCCCCGGCCGGCACGGTGGCGCTGGCCGTGGGGCCAACGGCCGTGATGCGCTCGCCCGTGACGATGATGGTCTGGTCGGCCAGCACGGTGCCGGCCACCACGTCCACCAGTTTGCCGGCGCGGATGGCCAGCACCTTGGCCGGCGCGGCCGCGGCGAACGATAACGCGGCCGCGCTGATGGCGCCCAGGGCGGTGGCGGTGACGACGAGATGCTTGAATTTCATGGGTTGCGCTCTTTCTTGGTCAAAGGCCGGGGGTGCCTGTTTTTGATCGAAAAACTTCCCCGGCGGAAAGGATAGCAGAATCGTTATGGCTGCAGGTCGCATTCCGGCCGCCCTCGCGTGGCGCTCCGTCGGGCCTGGGTGCCGGGGCCCGGCTTGTATCCTTGCTGCAACAATCCCGCGCAAGAACCTTGCGTTCATTTGCATCCGCAGCAGGTAGAATTGCAATCAGGAACATAACCGGCCGATACGGAAGACCAATCACAGGATGCTCATTCCACGCATGCGAGACTTGACCGCGCTGGGCGCACTGGCGCTTTGCATGGCCGCGGCCGGCGCGCAGACGGCGCCAGCGGCGCCGGCGGCGAAGTTCGCGCCCATCCCGGTGCTGTCCATCTTCCGTCCCTTGCAAGCCAATGGCACGGCCGATGACGCCATCGCCAGCGGGCGCGTGGTGGACGGCCACTACCCGATGACGGCGCGCGCCAGCAAGCACTGGCGCATCGCCTTCCTGTTTCCGCACCTGAAAGACCCGTACTGGGTCGGCTGCAGCTACGGCGTGATCAGCGAGGCGCACCGGCTGGGGGTGGCGGTCGACATCCTGGCGGCCGACGGCTACGACGACCTGGCGGGCCAGTTGCGCCAGATGGACCAGGCCATCGCCGCCAGATACGACGCCATCGTGCTGTCGCCGATCGGCATGACGGCCAACAACGCCTCGATCGCCAAGGCGCGCGCGGCCGGCATTCCCGTGTTCGAACTGGCCAACGACAGCCGCAGCGACGACTTGACCATCAAGGTCACCACCTCGTTGCGCGACATGGGCCTGGAAGCGATGGGTTGGGTGGTGCGCGATGCCCAGCGGCGCGGCATGAAGTCGGTCAACGTCGGCCTGCTGCCCGGCCCCATGGGGGCGGGCTGGGTCAAGGGCGAGGTCGATGGCAGCCGCATCGGGGCGCAGCAGGCGCCCATCCAGGTCAACATCATCGACATCCGCTACGGCGACAGCGACTTCAAGGGCCAGACCAAGCTGGCCAGGCAGATGCTGGCCAAGTATGGCGACAAGCTCGATTACCTGATCGGCTGCACCGGCTGCGCGCCGGCGGCCGTGCAGCCGGTCAAGGATGCGGGCCTGGGCGGCAGGATCCGCATCGTCGCCTATGACCTGACGGACGATATCGCGCGCCTGATCCACAACAAGGCGATCTACGCGGCGGCCGACACCAAGGGCGTGAGCCAGGCGCGGGTGGCCATCAACGCGGCCGTCAGCGCGCTCGAAGGGCGCAACAAGGAACTGCCGCACACCATCCTGATCAAGCTGGGACTGGTGGACCAGCTCAACTTCGCCAGCTACCCGTTCGACACCTCGATCGCGCCGGACGGCTACAAGGCCACGCTGTCCTACGATCCGGCCAGGAACTGACGCGGCGCGCGTGCGCCGGCCGTTGCGGCCACGTGATCCCTGGTCACAAGGGCTTCTTGCCGACGAGTTCACCGAGGAGCTCGGGCGGAATCGGCGTCCCGTTGGCGCTCAGCGTGCGCACGGTTTCATGCAGCAAATGCAGGCGGGTGAGCTTCAGGATCGTCGACGCGATGATGCCGACGATGGGAATCAGCAGGGCGACGACGGGAATCAGGATAGGCGACAAGTCGGTCAGGGTATTCATTTCACTTCTTTCGTTCAGGGAATGCAAGGCAAGACGGTCGTCAGACAGGCGATGCCAGCGGCCGCGCGGCGCCGTAAGACACGCTCCACAAGGCGCTGGCCCACAACACCAGGCCAGCGCCCAGGGGCACGGCCGGCGTATCGGGCGCATGGGCCGACAGCGGCAGCACCAGCGCCACCAGCACCAGCGCCGCCCCGGTCGCATAATGCGGCGGGTAGGCGAACAGCCGCGCCAGCGGCACGAAGTGCAAGCCGATGATGGCCACGGCGGCCGGCATCACCCACGCGGCCAGGCCCACGTTGGCCAGCACATTGCCGCCGACCAGGATCAGCAGCCACTGCGCGGCATTGATGAGGTTAAACAGGCGCCGCGTGCGCCGGCTGGCCGGCGTGTCGGCCAGCGCGTCCAGGCCCGCCTTGTTGGCCCGGTAGAGACGCAGGCAGTGGAACGACAGCGCCAGGCCCAGCACGGCGATCACGGCGTCGAGCAGCAACGGCCCCTGCCACGCGCGCTGGCTCCACAGCAGCAGCCAGGCCGTCCCGAAGAAGGAAAAAAACAGCGCGCCCATGGCGCGTCTGGCTAGCATTGCGTTCATCTTCCTGCATCTCCCCTGTCGCACATTGTCCGCGTGGGCAAGCAGGCGCCTTCGATGGCGCCATCATGCCAATTAGGCAATATTAACATAACATTCTTTCCAGCAAACACTGGCGATGCGGGGACGGCGCCGGCGCCGCCCGGACGCTCAGCCAGGCCAGGCGCAGGTGCGCAGGCCGGCGAAAATGTCATCCCGTTCGGGGCGGTAGAAATTGCGGAACTTGGCCGATCCCAGCCGCTCCGGCGTAGCGAACGATGCGCCGCGCAACGTCTGGTGGGTGCCAAACCACGGCGCCGAATATTCGCGGTAGCGGTCGGCCTGGAAGCCCGGATACGGTTCGAACGGCGAAGCCGTCCACTCCCACAGCTGGCCCCAGCGGAACGCGGGGTGGCCCGACAGGGCCGCGTATTCCCACTCGGCCTCGGTGGGCAGGCGGCGCCCGGCCCAGGCGCAATAGGCTTGCGCCTCGTACAGGCTGATGTGGCGCACCGGCTCGGCGCCGGCCAGCGTGTGCAACTGGCCAAAGCGCATGGTGCGCCACTGTGCACCGTCGCGCTGCCAGTAACGGGGCGCGCAGCGTTCCTGGCGCATCAGCCACGCGCTGCCGGCCGCGCTCCAGTACTGGCGGTTGTCGTAGCCGCCATCGGCCACGAAATCGGCAAACTGGGCATTGCTGACCAGCGTGCTGTCGATCGTGAATGGCGCCACGCGGACCGGGTGCGCCGCGCGCTCGTTGTCAAACACAAAGCCGCCATCCGGGCTGCTGCCCAGCTGGATGGTGCCGCCGGGGAAACTGATCCCGGACGGCACGAACAGGGTCTGCTCGTCGTGCGTGAGCTGGGCCGGCGCGGCCAGGCCCAGCGTCTGCAAGGTGTACAGCAAGGCTTCGCCATGCATGTCCTCGTGCGCCAGCGCCAGCCGGTACGGATACAGGGCCGCATCCGTGTTCGGCTCGCGCGACAGTTTATCGAGCACGCGGTCCAGCACTTCATGGCAATAGGTCTTGAGCGCGCCCGTGCTGGGCAGGTCCAGGTTCCAGCGGCTGCGGTGCGGCACCGTGTTCGAATCGAACCAGTCGTCGCCGCGCGTGAGCAGCGAGTTGTACAGCGCGTCGGCCGGATGGCTGGACGCCGCTTCGCGCAGGATGAACCATTCGGCGAACCAGGCCGTGTGGCCCAGCTCCCACAAGGGCGGATTGACGGTGACCAGTTGCGGCACGCGCGCCGGCGCATCCAGTCCGGCGGCGGCGAAACAGTCGAACAGGCGCAGCGTATAATCACGCGCTGAATGGAGCGCCTCGGCCAGTTGCATCGGGCGGGCGTGGCGGAACGAAACATGGATAGCACTCATCGTTCGATTGTAGCGGCTTTTGCGCCGAAAGACCGGCGCGCGATCAAGCGGCGGCGAACGGCGTCCACACATGACGACAGGCGGCAGTGAAGCGACCCCACATCTGGATCATCAGCCCGGCCTCGGCCAAGGCCAACAACGGTAACTGGCAAAGCGCCAGGCGCTGGGCCCGCTTCCTGCGCACGCGCTACCGCGTGACGATCGCGCAACAGTGGCCCGCGCCCGACGCCGCCGCCACGCCGGGCGCACCGGCCGGCAACCGGGCCAGCTGGCCCGGCCGGCACACGCGGCCCGACCTGCTGATCGCCCTCCATGCGCGCCGCTCGGCCGCCTCGCTGGACGCCTATGTGCACGCCTGCCCCGAGCGCCCCACCATCCTGCTGTTGACCGGCACCGACCTGTATCGCGACATCGCCTGCGACGCCAGCGCCCAGGCTTCGCTGCGCCAGGCCCGCGCGCTGGTGGTGCTGCAGCCGGCCGGCCTGGCCGAACTGCCGCCGCCGCTGCGCGCCAAGGCCAGCGTGATCTACCAGTCGGCCGACACGCTGCGTCCCGCCAGCGGGCCGCGCCGCCACCTGGACGTGTGCATGGTGGGCCACCTGCGCGAGGAGAAAGATCCGGCCACCTTCATGCGCGCGGCCGCGCGCGTGCGCGACGCGCGGGTGCGGCTGCTGCACATCGGCGGCGCGCTCGAGCCGGCGCTGGGCCAGCTGGCCGAGGCCACGGCGCGCGACCATCCGCGCTACCGCTGGCTGGGCGCCCTGCCCCATGCGGCCACCCGCCAGCGCCTCAAGCGCAGCTTCCTGATGGCCATCACTTCGCGCATGGAAGGCGGCGCCAACGTCATCATCGAAGCCGTCACCAGCGGCGTGCCGGTGCTGGCCAGCGACATCGGCGGCAACCGCGGCATGCTGGGCGACGACTACGCCGGCTACTTCGCGCCCGGCGACGACGGCGCGCTGGCGGCCCTGATCGAGCGCTGCGCGGCCGATCCGGCCTTTTACGCCCGCCTGCAGGCGCAATGCGCGGCGCGCGCCGCCCTGTTCACGCCGGCGGCCGAGCAGGCAGCCCTGCTCGAGTTAGTGGATAATCTGCTGCAACCCCATACCACCACGGCCGCCTCGACGGCGGCCGCACCACTCTGAGGAAAACACCATGAGCGACGCTCCCATCAAACTCACCTCCTTTTCCCATGGCGGCGGCTGCGGCTGCAAGATCGCGCCCGGCGTGCTGTCGGAAATCCTGAAAAACTCGTCCGGCTTCCCCGTTCCCAAGGAACTGATGGTGGGCATCGAGACGGCCGACGACGCGGCCGTCTACAAGCTCAATGACGAGCAGGCCCTGATCGCCACCACCGACTTCTTCATGCCCATCGTCGACGATCCGTTCGACTTTGGCCGCATCGCCGCCACCAACGCCATCTCCGACGTGTACGCCATGGGCGGCACGCCCATCATGGCGCTGGCCCTGGTGGGCATGCCGGTCAACAAACTGCCGCTGGAAACCATCGGCCAGATCATCAAGGGCGGCGAAGCCATTTGCGCCGAGGCGGGCATCCCCATCGCGGGCGGCCACACGATCGACTCGGTGGAACCGATCTACGGCCTGGTGGTGATGGGCCTGGTGCATCCGTCCAAGGTCAAGCGCAACGCGGACGCGCGCGCCGGCGACGTGCTGGTGCTGGGCAAGCCGCTGGGCGTGGGCGTGCTGTCGGCCGCGCTGAAGAAGGACAAGCTGGACGCGGCCGGCTATGCGGCCATGATCGCCAACACCACCAAGCTCAATAAGCCGGGCAAGGCGCTGTCGGAACTGGCCGGCGTGCACGCGCTGACGGACGTCACCGGCTTTGGCCTGCTGGGCCACCTGCTGGAAATCTGCCGTGGCGCGGGCCTGACGGCGCAGCTGAACATGGCGCAGGTGCCGCTGCTGCCGGGCGTGGAGCAACTGGCGCACGACGGCTACTTCACGGGCGCCTCGGGCCGCAACTGGGATGCCTATGGCAAGGAGGTGCAACTGTCGCCCTCCATCACCCAGGCCCAGCACATGCTGCTGACGGACCCGCAAACGTCGGGCGGCCTGCTGGTGTCGTGCGATCCGTCCAGCGTGGACGAGGTGCTGGCCCTGTTCCGCCGCGAAGGCTTTGGCGAGGCGGCCGTGATCGGCGAGATGGTGGCCGGCGCGCCGCGCGTGCAAGTGGCCGCGTAAGTTCGCATCGCCGCGCGCCGGGCCGCCGCGGCCCGGCCGCTCAGGCCGCGTTGCGCTTGGCCAGGTACATGGCCGAATCGGCGTGCTTGAGGATTTCGTCCGGATCGCTCTGGTCGCCGCAGAACAGCCGCCAGCCGATGCTGATGGTGCAGCTGTAGTACAAATCGCCCAGCTGGTATTCCTGGTTCAGGATGCGGCTGATCTTTTCCGCCAGCGCCTCCACGTGATGGTGCGCGGCCACGGCGTCGCCACCGAGCTCCTCGACCAGCACCACGAATTCGTCGCCGCCCAGGCGGGCCACCGTGTCGGCCTGGCGCACCAGCGCGCGCAGGCGCCGCGCCACCTTCACCAGCAACTGGTCGCCGGCGTCGTGGCCGTGGGTGTCGTTGAGCAGCTTGAATTTGTTCAGGTCCATGAACAGGATGGCCGCGTAGCTGGTGTGGCGCTGGCTCACCAGGATGGCCTGCTTGAGCCGGTCCAGCAGCAGGCGCCGGTTGGGCAGCTGGGTCAGCGCGTCGTAGAAGGCCATCATGCGCAGCTCCTGCTCCAGCCGCTTGCGCTCCGTCATGTCCACGAACTGGGCCAGCAAATGGCTGCCGCCCTCCGCCTCCACCGGCACGATGCGCGATTCGAGCCAGATATCGCGTCCCTGGCTGGTGCCCACCTGCACCTCGCGCCGCTGCACGCTGTTGGTCGCCAGCGCCTGGCGGCAATCGTCCACCAGCGCCGCCACGTGCCAGCGGCTGACCTCATACGCGCCCTGACCCAGCAACTGCTCGCGCGTGACCCCGATCAGGCGGGCGAAGGCGTCATTGGCTTCGATGCAGCGGCCATCGGCCGCGAACACGCGCATGGGCAGCGGGGAATTGAGCAGGATGGAGGCGTTGAACTTGAGGACGGAACGCAGTTCGCGGTTGACCGATTCGGCCGCGCCGCGCGCGTCGCGCAATTCCTGCTGCACGCGCTGGCTCGCTTCGAGCGCGTCGCGCAAGCGCTCTTCCATCTCGTGGCGCTCGGTCAGGTCGAGGAACTGCACCAGCAAGTGGCGCTCGCCATTGAGTTCGGTGACCATGATGTGGCACTCGCCGCTGATGGCGCGGCCAAACGCCGTCAGCACGGCGCCTTCGAGCCGGCGCGGCTGGCCATCTTCCAGCGACGCCAGGGCTTGCTCCAGCAGGCCCGATTCGCGCCACTTGTCGATCTGGTGGAAGTTGTACGCCATCAGCCTGGCGCGGCTGGTGCCCACCATCCGGGCGTAGGCTTCGTTGGCCTCGACGCAGCGGCCATCGGCCGCGTACACACCGATCGGCACGGGCGAGCACTGCACGATGGTCTCGTTAAAGCGCAGTACGGCCGCCAGTTCCTGGTTGGCCTTTTCCGCACGGCCCAGCGCGGCCGCCAGGCGGTTCTGCAAATCCATCTCGATGCCGTAGTTGGCCTCATGGCTGGCGACAAAGAACCACACCATGAAGCCGGTGAAGCCGATCACGACCACATGCACCACGGCCCACACGCCGGGCGGGCGCAGCGGCACTGTCAACACCAGCCAGCCGCGCGTCTCGGCCAGCCAGTACACCACCACTCCGCACATGAACAGCGCCGTCAACGCCACCAGCACGCGCCGGCCCAGCAGCCAGCCCGTCATCATCAGCAACGGCGCCACGATCAACAGCACCGGGGTGCGCACGCCGTTCAACAGCATTGGTAAGAACAGCACAAACACGGTCCACAGGCAGACGATCAGGTAGCGCGCCAGGGCGGTGCGACCAAACAGCACCGTGCCCTTGGCCAGCACGCCGGCCGCCACCATCAACATGCCCGGATATTGCGTGCCGGGCGCCGTCAGGTAAAGGCCTAGCCAAAACGCCGCACCAAACACGATCCATGCGTCGACGAAGTGGCGCACGAAACGGTCGCTGGTATCGGCCACGCGCAACCGGGCGGCCGCTCCCTCCTGGGTCAGTACGTCGGCCGAGCGCGGCGCCAGGCGGGGCAAGCCCATGGTCATGTGCGGGAAACTCCGGTGGAATCAGACAGGATTTGTTTACGACACATTGTACATGGCGCCACCGGCGCGGCAACGCCGGCGCGGCCCGCGCCGTGTTGGCGGCACCACAGGCGGGCGCCGGCTGGGCCAGGGCGCGGCGCGCGACGTGGCGCCACAGCCCCCATCATTTTGCTTGACAAGGGCGCGCGCCAGCCTTTACATTGAAGGCATGACCGCGCATCTGCACCTATCCTCTTTCCTGCCGGCCGCCCTATCCCTGGCGGCGCACCTATCCGCACGCGCTTAATCCGCACGCGTTTAATCTGTACTTCGCCCCGCGTTCACCCGCACCAGAACGCACCCAATCAAGTAGTCGTAACACTCCGCCGGCCACCAGCCGCACGGATCTTCGAACCCAGGAAAGCTTGCACCGATGTCCACCATGGCCCACCGCGTATCCACCAGCACCAGCGCCTTCGCCGCGCTGCCGCTGGGCGTGCACGCCCTGTCGCGCCTGCTGCTATTGCTACCGATCGGTTGCCAGGCCTAGTACCCTGTGGCCGCCTGCCAGCCCATCGCCACCCGCGCCGCCCGTAGCGGCTTTCCAATTCAAGATGCCAGGAGTACCCCATGATGTTGCAGAACCCAGCTGCGAAATACCGCGCCTTCCCGCCCGTCCAATTGTCCGACCGCCAGTGGCCGAACAACGTGATCACCAAGCCGCCAATCTGGATGAGCACCGACCTGCGCGACGGTAACCAGGCCCTGATCGAGCCCATGAGCGCCGAGAAAAAGCTGCGCTTCTTTGAACTGCTGTGCAAGATCGGCCTCAAGGAAATCGAAGTGGGCTTCCCGTCCGCCTCGCAGACCGACTTCGACTTCGTGCGCAAGCTGGTCGACGAGAACCGCATCCCCGAAGACGTGACCATCATCGTGCTGACCCAGTCGCGCGATGAACTGATCCGCCGCACGGTGGAGTCGGTGGCCGGCGCGCGCCGCGCCGTGGTCCACCTGTACAACTCGGTGGCGCCCGTATTCCGCAAGGTGGTGTTCGGCATGTCGCGCGAGCAGATCACCAACATCGCCACCACCGGCACCCGCCTCGTGAAAGAACTGGTGGCCCGGCATCCGCAGACGGAATGGGTGTTCGAATACACGCCCGAATCGTTCTCCACCACGGAGCTCGATTTTTCCAAGCACATCGTGGACGCGGTGAGCGCCATCTGGGAACCGACTCCGCAGAACAAGATGATCGTCAACCTGCCCTCGACGGTCGAATGCAGCACGCCCAATGTGTACGCGGACCAGATCGAATGGATGTCGCGCAAGCTGGCACGCCGCGATTCGCTGATCATCAGCGTACACCCGCACAATGACCGCGGCACCGCCGTGGCCTCGGCCGAACTGGCCGTGATGGCCGGCGCCGACCGCGTCGAAGGCTGTTTGTTCGGCAATGGCGAACGCACCGGCAACGTGGACCTGGTGACGCTGGCGCTGAACCTGTACACCCAGGGCGTCCATCCTGGCCTGGACTTTTCCGACATCGACGAAGTGCGCCAGTGCGTGGAGGAGTGCAACCAGCTGCCCGTGCACCCGCGCCACCCCTACGTGGGCGACCTGGTGTTCACGGCCTTCTCCGGTTCGCACCAGGACGCCATCAAGAAAGGCTTCGCCCAGCAGCAGCCGGGCGCGCTGTGGGAAATCCCCTACCTGCCGATCGACCCGGCCGACCTGGGCCGCAGCTACGACGCCGTGATTCGCGTCAACAGCCAGTCCGGCAAGGGCGGCATGGCCTATTTGCTGGAACAGGACTACGGCCTGGTGCTGCCGCGCCGCCTGCAGATCGAGTTCTCGCGCGCCGTGCAGGCCGTGGCCGACGCCACCGGCCTGGAGATCACGGCCAGCGGTATCCACGAGATCTTCAGCCGCGAATACCTGGAGCAGAACGCGCCCTACGCCTACAGCGCGCACCGCATGGTGGAGGACACGAGCAGCGACGAGCCGGTGCAGATCGACATCGCCGTGCTCCACAACCAGGCGCCGCTGGCCCTGCAAGGTGGCGGCAACGGCCCGATCGACGCTTTCGTCGACGCGCTGGGCCTGGACATCAAGCTGATGGACTACCACGAGCACGCGATCGGCTCGGGCGCCAACGCCAAGGCGGCCTGCTACGTGGAACTGCGCCTCGATAACGGCCCCACCCTGTTCGGCGCCGGCATCGACAGCAACATCGTCACGGCCTCGTTCAAGGCCGTGCTGAGCGCCGTCAACCGCCAGCTCAAGCAGGCCAAGGCTGGCGCCACGCCGGCGACTGTGGCGGCCTGACACCCGCGCATGCCGTTGCGCGCAACCGCCAGTCGTTTGCGCGCAACGTTTTCCGCCCAAAAAAGTGGAAAATATGATAACTAATCGCGGATTGCACTACACTGCACTTTTAGCCAGGAGTGCGATTCGTGAAACCGACCGAATTCTCCGCTATCCCCTTCCTTGAGCTGTCGCCCTGGCAGCGGCTGGCACTGGCCGTCGCTTTGGGTGCGCTGCTGCACTTCGCGCTCGGGCTGGAGCCCGTGTGGTGGATGGCTTGGCTGGCCCCCGCCCCCTTGCTGGCCGTGGCGCTGCGCTCGCGCGCGGGTGCGGCCCGCTGGACCACACTGGTGGCCGCGCTGGCCGGTTTCGCGCCCAACCTGCCCTACCTGTATTCCGTCGTCGGCGTTGCCGGCGCAGCGCTGATCGTGCTGCTGCTGTCGCTGCTGTGGATGGCCATCATCATGGCGACACGGCGCATCGTGCTGCGCTATCCGCGCTGGTGGAGTGTGTTCGCCTATCCCCTGCTGTGGGCCGGCGCCGATACGTTGATGGCCAACCTGCTGCCGGACGGGAACTGGAACAGCCTGGCCTACACCCAGGCCGTTTTCCTGCCCGCCTTGCAGGTGAGCGCGCTGGCCGGCGCGGCGGGCCTGATCTTCGTGCTGTCGCTGCCGGCGTCCGCGCTGGCGCTGCTGGTGGCACGCGGCACCGCGCTGCGCCACGCCTGGCGCGCCGCCGCCGCGGCCGCGCTGCCCGTGGCCGCCGCGCTGGCCTACGGTGTGCTGCGCCTGCAGGCGCCGCTGGAAGGCCAACAGACCACATTCGGCCTGGCCGCCATCGATGACGCCATCGGCCCGCAAGCCAGCGCCACCTATGCCGCATCGATCTGGCAACGCTACGAACAGCAGGCCGAAGCACTGGCCCGGCAAGGCGCGCGCTTCATCGTACTGCCGGAAAAAATCGCCATGCTGTCGCCCGCGCAGGCGGCGCAGCAGCGCCAGCGGCTGGCGGCGCTGGCCGCGCGGCTGGGCGTCTGGATCGAGGCCGGCGTGGGCACCGACGATGGCCAGCACCGCCAGAACCTGGCCTGGCTGCTGGCGCCCCAGGGAGAATCGCCGCCGACCTACCAGAAGCACTTCCTGGCGCCGCCGGAACGGGACTATCAGCCCGGCAGCGACTACACGCTGCAGAACGTGGGCGCGCTGCGCTACGGCGTGGCCATCTGCAAGGACATGCATTTTGGCGTGTTCGGCCGCGCCTACGGCGTGCGCGGTGCGGACGTGATGCTGGTGCCGGCCTGGGATTTCGGCGCCGACCGTCACCTGACGGCCGCCATGACGGCCTTGCGCGGCGTCGAGAACGGCTACACGGTGGTGCGCGCCGCGCGCGAAGGACTGCTGTCTGTACACGATCCCTACGGCCGCGTACTGGCGCAGCGCGACAGCGCGCCCCTGCCGGGCGCATCCCTGCTGGCCACGGTGCAGGCCGGCCCGCAACTGGCCACGCTATACACCCGCACCGGCGACGCGTTCGGCTGGTTGTGCACGGCCATCGCCGCCGCGCTCGTCGTACTGAGCCGGCGCCGCCCGTCGCTCGCAGCCACGCGGGCCGCCGTCGCCACCTGAACGATCCGCCGCGCCGCCACGGCGAGGCAATATGGACATTTGCACCACAATCGTGCCTGTGCGTGCGCGCCTACCACACCCGGGATCACTTCCATAGGGGATAGCTGGCCCAATTCATGCATAAATTGTCCTGGATCATGCAGATTTTTGCTGCAGCGCACTATAGTGTGACGCTGACGTGCACCAGAGTGGTCATTTCGCGGCGCTCTGCACCAAATTGACGCAACGATCCGATTGCTCCGCATCCCCTAGCTCATCGAATAGAAACGAGTCCAACATGAACCTGATCCTGCGACGCCTGCTGCTCTGGCAAAAATTCCTGGTCCTGTCACTGCTATGTGCCGTGCTGGTGGCCATCCCCCTGCTGCTCTACATCGTCCAATCGGGCCAGGAAGTGAGCGTGGCGCGCCAGGAAGCCCAGGGCATCGCCCCGATCCGCGCCACCATGACCGCCATCAAGCTGGCGCAGCAGCATCGCGGCCTGTCGGCCATCGTGCTCGGTGGTGATGCCAGCGCCGCCGACCGCCGCCGCGCCAAGCAGCAGGAACTGGCGCAGGCCTTGGCCGCGGCCGATGGCCTGCTCAAGGAGGGCGACCCGGCCCTGTTCGAGCGCTACGCCAAGGTGCGCGACGAGCTCGGCGCGCTGACGGCGCGCGTGGAACAGGGCGCCCTGAGTGGCAAGGAAAGCTTCGCCCATCACAGCGCCCTGATCGGCCGCCTGATGCGCTTTAACGAAGCGCTGGTGGACTACTACAAGCTCAGCCTGGACCCGCAGTTCGAGACCTTCTACCTGATCGACTCGGCCCTGATCAAGTCACCTACGCTGACCGAGGCGCTGGGCCGCCTGCGCGCCAAGGGTTCGGCCGTGCTGGCCGCCAGGGCGGCCACGCCGGAAGACCGCATCACCATCGCCGCCATGGCCGCCGGCATCGGCGAGCTGTATGACGGCGCCGCCAATTCGCTGCGCAAGGCCAGCGACGGCGACGCCGCCATCAAGGCGCAGCTGGACGCGCTGCAGGAAACGAGCCAGGCGACGGGGCGCACCGTGCTGCAGATGGTCGAACAACAGATCGTACAGGCCGAGCAACTGACGCTGACGCCGGCCGACTATTTTGGCCAGCTCACCAACGCCATCGACAGCCAGCTCAAGCTGAACGATGCCGCGCTCGACCTGGTGCGCAGCCGCCTCGACGCGCGCCTGGCGCACCTGACCGCCGTGCGCTACGAAGCCCTGGCCGGCATGCTGGCGCTGGCCGTGCTGGCGACGTTCACCTGCGTGGCCATCATCAAGTCCGTCACCGTGCCGCTGGCCGATGCCGTGCAAGCGGCGCACCGCGTGGCCCAGGGCGACCTGACCGTGGACTTCGACGCCCACTCGGAAGATGAGGCCGGCCAGCTGATGCGCGCGCTGCACGCGATGGTGGCCAGCCTCACCGCCATCGTCGGCACCGTGCGCGCCGGCAGCGACGCCATCGTCAGCGCCTCGACCCAGATGGCGACCGACAACGCCGACCTGTCGAGCCGCACGGAATCGGAAGCGAGCGCGCTGGAACAGACCGCATCGGCGCTGGAACAACTGGCATCGACCGTGCACCAGAACGCGGAGAGCGCGCGCCAGGCCAACACGCTGGCCGCGTCGGCCTCGGACGTGGCCGTGCGCGGCGGCACCGTGGTGGCGCAGGTGGTGGAAACCATGGAATCGATCAACGCTTCGGGCCGCGAGATCACCAACATCATCGGCATCATCGACGGCATCGCCTTCCAGACCAACATCCTGGCGCTGAACGCGGCCGTGGAAGCGGCCCGTGCCGGCGAGCAGGGCCGCGGCTTTGCCGTGGTGGCGACGGAAGTGCGCAACCTGGCGCACCGCTCGGCGGCGGCCGCCAAGGAGATCAAGACCCTGATCGACGCCTCGTCCGAACAATCCAGCGCCGGCGCCAGGCTGGTGCAGCAGGCCGGGGCCACGATGGATGAAATCATCGGCAGCATCTCGCGCGTGAACCACATCGTGGGCGAGATCAGCACGGCCAGCAGCGAACAGGCGATCGGCATCGAACAGATCACCGAAGCCGTCACCCATCTGGACACGGTCACCCAGCAGAACGCCACCATGGTGGAAGAGGAAGCGGCCGTGGCCAAGTCGCTGAACCAGCAGGCGCGCGAACTGCAATCGGCCGTCAGCGTGTTCAAGCTGGGCTATGCGGACGGCCCCAAGGCCGCACGCGAAAAACAACAGCAGCAGCGCCTGAAACTGGCGGCCTGATTACGGCTGGCGCGCCAGGCGGATGCCCGTGAACTGCCAGCGCGCGCCGGCCGGGAAGAAATTGCGGTAGCTGGCGCGCGCATGGCCGGCCGGCGTGGCGCACGAGGAGCCGCGCAGCACGTACTGGTTGACCATGAACTTGCCGTTGTATTCGCCCAGCGCGCCCGGTGCGGCGCGGTAGCCGGGATACGGCGCATAGCTGCTGCTGGTCCATTGCCAGCAGTGGCCAAACAGCTGGGCCAGCGCCTGCCCGTCATGGCCTGCGGCCAGGCCAGCCGGATGCAGCCACCCGGTTTCCACCTCGGCCGCGCGGGCGGCCAGTTCCCACTCTCCTTCCGTAGGCAAGCGTGCGCCCGCCCAATGGGCATAGGCGTCCGCCTCGAACAGCGACACGTGCGTGACGGGCCGCGCCAGGTCCAGCGGCTGCGCGCCGTGCAAGGTGAATTCGCGCCAGTCGCCCCCGCCGTCGCCACGCCGCCAGTACAGGGGATGGCGCAAGCCGTTGGCGCGCACCCAGTCCCAGCCTTCGGCCAGCCACAGGGCGGGATCGTCGTAACCGCCCGCCTCGATGAAGGCCAGGTATTCGCCATTGGTCACCAGCCGCGAGGCCAGCGCGAACGGGGCCACGCATTGCTTGTGGCGCGGCAGCTCATTGTCGAAACTGAAGCCCTCGCCATCGTGGCCGATGTCCACCAGGCCCCCGTCAAAGGCCAGCCATGCCGGCGGCGCAACCGGCGCGGCGCCGGCCAGCGCGCCCTCCAGGTAAGCGGGCAGCAGCGGGTTCTGCGCCAGCAGGTGCTTCACGTCCGTCAGCATCAACTCCTGGTGCTGCTGTTCGTGCTGCATGCCCAGCGTGAGCAGCGCACCCAGTTCCCGCGCTTGCGCCGCATCGCGCACGCTGTCGGCCAGCCGCGCGATGCGGCGGTCCACGTCTGCCCGGTACGCGCGTACCTGCGCCATCGACGGCCGCGTGAGCAGGCCGCGCTGCGCACGCGGATGCTTCTCGCCCACCCCGTTGTAGTAGGAATTGAACAGCACCCGGAACGCCGGATGGAACGGCGCGAAACCGTCCTCCATGCGCTCGAGGATGAAGGTTTCGAAGAACCACGTGGTGTGGGCCAGATGCCATTTGATGGGACTCGCGTCGGGCATCGACTGTGCGCCGCAATCCTCGTCCGACAGCGGTTCGGCCAGCGCCAGCGTGCGATGCCGCACGGTTTCGTAACGGGCGCGCCACAAGGCCGGGACGCCGGCCAGTTGCGGGGGCTGGTGCATGCTCATGGGTTGACACCGGCGGCGCGGGCGTGGATCACGGCGAACCAGCCATCGGGATCGGTCCAGATGCGGGCCGCCTCGAAGCCAGCCCGTTCCAGCAGCGCCACGAAGCCGGCGCGCGTGTACTTGTAGCTGTATTCGGTGTGGATGCGTTCGCCCGCGCCGAAGTGGCGCTCGCCGCCCTGCCAACGCACGCTCAGCGCGTGGCGCGCTTCCAGGTGCATTTCGATGCGGCTGGCCTGTTCGTTGAAGAAGGCGCGGTGCAGCCAGTGGCGCACATCGAAATCGGCGCCCACGAGGTGATTCAGGTGGTTCAGCAGGTTCAGGTTGAAGGCGGCCGTCACGCCCAGCGCGTCGTCGTAGGCGGCGTCCAGCAGGGCCGTGTCCTTGACCAGGTCCACGCCGATCAGCAGGCCGCCCTGCTCGCCCGCGCTGTCGCGCAGGCCGCGCAGGAAGCGCTGCGCCTCGTCCGGCCCGAAATTGCCAATTGACGAACCTGGATAGAAGAACAGCCGCCGGGCGTGGCGCACGCTGTCGGGCAGTTCGCAGCCTTGCGAGAAATCCAGGCCCAGCGCCAGCATGCCGATTTCCGGGAAACGCTGCTGCAGGCCGCGCACGGCGTCGGCCAGGAAGTCGCGCGAGATATCGACCGGCACGTACTGCGCCGGTTGCAGCAGCGGGAACAGCGCGGCGGCCTTGGCGCAATTGCCCGCGCCCAGATCGATCAGCGTGCAGCCGGTGCCCACGGCGCGGGCGATGTCGCTGCCGTGGCGGGCGAAGATGGCGGCCTCGGTGCGGGTCGGATAGTATTCGGGCAGTTCGCAGATGGCCTCGAACAGGCGCGAGCCCAGGCTGTCGTAGAAGAACTTGGGCGACACGGCGGCCGACGGCGCCAGCAGGCCGGCCGTGATCTCGGCCAGCGTGGCGGGCGCGCCATGGGCCGGGCGCTGGCCGCCAGCGGCGTCGGCACAGGCGTTGCGGGGTGCGGGCGAAACAATGCGCATCGCCGGGGTACGGGGCATCAGCATAGTGGACTCGTTCGTTGGGTGGAGGACGGTCTTGCCTGCCGGCGCAGTCGCTGCAAAGGCCACGCCGGCCACTGCTTCGGGTAACAGTTTGATATCATAGCTGAATATCCAAGACGCGGCGCCACGCTGCGATAGCAATCGGATAACTACACCAACAAGAAAGGCATACCCACCATGACCACCTCCGCCCTGCACACCTTCAAATCCGCGCTGACCGCCGCCTTGAGCGCCGCCCTGCTGCTGGCCGCTCCACTGAGCCAGGCGCAGAGCCAGGTGTTCCGCGTGTCGGCCATCCCGGACGAGGCGCCGACCGAACTGCAACGCAAGTTCAAGCCGCTGGGCGAATACCTGGAGAAGAAGATCGGCATGAAGGTCGAGTTCACGCCCGTGACGGACTACGCGGCCTCGGTCGAAGGCCTGATCAACAAGAAGATCGACATGGTGTGGTTCGGCGGTTTCACCTTCGTGCAGGCCAAGGAGCGCAGCAAGAACCAGGTCACGCCGCTGGTGCAGCGTGCCGAGGATGAGCAATTCCACTCCGTGTTCATCACCACCAAGAACGACATCCACAAGCTCGAGGACTTGAAGGGCCACACGCTGAGCTTCGGCTCCGAATCGTCCACCTCGGGCCACCTGATGCCACGCTCCTACCTGCTGGCCGCCAAGGTCAATCCGGACACGGACCTGAAGCGCATCGCCTTCTCCGGCGCCCATGACGCCACCGTCGCGGCCGTGGCCGGCGGCAAGGTGGACGCGGGCGCGCTCAACATCTCGGTGTGGGAAAAGCTGGTGGCCGAGCACAAGGTCGATCCGGCCG
The DNA here is from genome assembly GCF_014042365.1 of Rugamonas fusca. Taxonomy (GTDB): domain Bacteria; phylum Pseudomonadota; class Gammaproteobacteria; order Burkholderiales; family Burkholderiaceae_D; genus Rugamonas; species Rugamonas fusca. The sequence continues at coordinate 90,701 of NZ_JACEZS010000004.1, read as the reverse complement.
TGGTGCGCGTGTTCTACACCACGCCCGGCTACTACGACTACAACTGGAGCGTGCGCACCGACATGAACCCGGCCCTGAAGAAGAAGCTGACCGACGCCTTCCTCGCACTGGACCCGAAGAACCCGCAGGACAAGGCCATCCTGGACCTGCAGCGCGCTTCCAAGTTCATCCCCACCAAGGCCGAGAACTACACCGCCATCGAGGCGGCCGCCGTCAACGCGGGCCTGCTGAAGAAGTAAGCGGCGATGCAAGATAGCAGCACGACCGGCGCCGGCCCGACCTACCGTCTCGAGCACCTGACGGTGCGCCACCTGGCCGCCGCCCAAGCGCCGGCCCTGCGCGACATTTCGCTGACGGTGGCGCAAGGCGAGCAGGTGGCCGTGATCGGCCCCTCCGGCGCCGGCAAGACCACGCTGCTGGCCGTGCTGGCCTGCGCCCACCGTCCGGCCGACGGGGTGTTCCAGGCCTTCGGCCAGGATCCGTGGGCGCTGCCCGAAGCCCAGCGCCACCGGCTACGCGCGCGCCTGTTCCTGGCGCCGCAAACGCCGCCGCTGCCGCCGCGCCAGCGCGTGGTGACGGCCGTGCTGGCGGCGCGCCTGCCGCAATGGAGCTTGTGGCGCGCGCTCGTGTCGCTGGTCAAGCCGGCCGATCCCGAGGCGGCCTGGCAGGCGCTGGCCCGCTTCAACCTGGGCGACAAGTTGTATGCGCGCGTGGACCGCCTCTCCGGCGGCGAACGCCAGCGCTGCGGACTGGCGCGCCTGCTGCTGTCGTCGGCACAGGCGCTGCTGGTGGATGAACCGCTGTCGGCGCTGGATCCGGCGCTGTCCGAACTGACCGTGGCCACGCTGCGCCAGGAAGCGGCCCAGCGCAACGCCACGCTGATTTGCAGCCTGCACCAGGTGGACCTGGCGCTGGCCCATTTTCCCCGCATCGTCGCGCTGCGCGACGGCCGCATCGTGTTCGACCTGCCGCGCGAGCAAGTGACGGCGGAAATGGTGACGGCGCTGTACCAGGGCGAACTGCCCGCCGCCAGCACGCCGGCGGCCGCCGCGCCCACCTCGCGCGTGGCCGTGGGCGCCTGTTTCTGAGCCATGCAAGCGACACTCCCAACCAGTGGCGCCACGCGCCATCCCGATCCCGCCTGGCGCGGCCGCGTGATCCTGGCCGTGCTGGCCCTGGCCCTGCTGTGGCCCATGGTTGTGGCCAGCGAATTCAAGCCATTCGTGCTGCTCGACTGGCAAAGCCTGGCAGCGACGGGCCACTTCCTGGCCGGCTTCCTGCCGCCCGCCCACAGTCCCGAATTCCTCGCCATGCTGGTGCACGAGACGTGGCAGACGGTGGCCATCGCCACCTCGGGCCTGGCGCTGGCCCTGCTGGGCGCCATCCCCGCCGCGCTGCTGGTGACGGACAAGCTGTCGATCTCGCGCCTGGGCACGGGCCGCATGCGCCCGCCCTCGGCCATGCTGCGCCAGCTGGCGCGCTGGCTGCTGGTGCTGCTGCGCAGCGTGCCGGAACTGGTGTGGGCGCTGCTGTTCGTGCGCATCATCGGCCTGGGCCCCACGGCCGGCGTGCTGGCCATCGCCCTCACCTATTGCGGCATGCTGGGCAAGGTGTATGCCGAGATCCTGGAATCGGCCGACGGCGGCGCCAGCGCCGTGCTGCTGGCCAATGGCAGCGGACGGCTGGCCGCGTTCTTGTATGGCACGCTGCCGGAGGCGGCGTCGGAACTGGTGTCCTACACCCTCTACCGCTGGGAATGCGCGATTCGTGGCTCGGTCGTGATGGGCTTCGTGGGCGCCGGTGGCCTCGGCCAGCGCATGGATGAATCGATGAAGATGCTGTCGGGCGGCGAAGTGTCGTCCATGCTGATCATCTTCGTGCTGCTGGTGGCCTGCGCCGACACGGTCTCGAAAATGCTGAGGAGGCGGCTCGCATGACCACCCCACGCACCCCGGCCGGCATGCCGCCGGCGCCCCCGCCGGCCTGGCCCGTCATCATCCTGGCCGTGCTGCTGGCCGTGCTGGTGGCAGCCAGCTTCGCCACGCTGCCCCTGCAATGGCGCGCCTTCTTCACGCTGGATGCGATCTCCAGCATGGGCGAATTCCTGGCCGGCTTCGCGCCGCCGGAGCTGGGCCTGCCCTTCCTGACCAAGACGGCCGGCGCGGCCGCCGAGACGCTGGCCATGTCGGCCCTCGGCACGCTGCTGGCCGCGGCCGCCGGGCTGGCGCTGGCCTTGCCCGCCGCGGGCCGCTTCGGCCGCGTGCTGCGCGCGCCCGTGCGCGCGCTGCTCAACGTGCTGCGCTCGATTCCCGAGCTGGTGTGGGCCTCGATCCTGCTGATCGCGGCCGGCCTGGGGCCATTCGGCGGCACGCTGGCGCTGGCCGCGCACACCTCGGGCGTACTGGGCCGCCTGTTCGCCGACGCGCTGGAGAACGCCGCGCCCCACCCGGAAGCGAGCCTGCGCACCAACGGCGCCGCGCCCATGGCCGCGTTCCTGTACGCCACCTTGCCGCAGGCGCTGCCGCAAATGCTGTCCTACACGCTGTACCGCTGGGAGAACAATATCCGCGCCGCCGCCATCCTGGGCGTGGTGGGCGCGGGCGGGCTGGGACAGATGCTCAAGTATCACCTGTCGCTGTTCCAGATGCAGCCGGCGGCCACCGTGATCGCCGCCATGCTGCTGCTGGTGGGCCTGGTGGACGCCGTCAGCTTCGGGCTGCGCCGCCTGTTGACCCGTTAAGGCCTGCCCTCATGCTCGAACTGCGCCAGCTCACCAAGTCCTACGCCAGCGGCCATCCCGTGCTGGACAAGCTCAGCTGGCAATTCCGCGCCGGCGAGTTCGTCGCCATCATGGGCGACTCCGGGGTCGGCAAGTCCACCCTGCTGAACCTGATCGCCGGCCTGGACCAGCCCGATCCGGGCCCGGAAGCGTCGCCCATCCTGGTGGACGGCGTGGCCATGGCCGGCCTGGACGACGACGCCGCCACCCGGCTGCGGCGCGCCCGCATGGGCTTCATCTTCCAGGCCTTCCACGTGCTGCCCCACCTCACGCTGCTGCAGAACGTGGCGCTGCCCTTGCTGCTCAACGGCCTGCCGCGCGGACGCGCCAGCCAGATGCTGGAAGCGGTGGGCCTGGGCGGGCGTGGCGCCGACTTCCCGCACCAGCTGTCGGGCGGCGAACTGCAGCGGGTCGCCATCGCCCGCGCGCTGGTGCACCGGCCGGCGCTGGTGCTGGCCGACGAACCGACCGGCAACCTTGACCCCGACACGGCCGACACCATCCTCACCCTGCTGCGCCAGGAAATCAAGGCGACCGGCGCCTGCGCCATCATGGTCACCCACTCCCACGCCGCGGCCGCCATGGCCGACAAAACGTTGCAATTAACTAAACTGGGCATACAAGAAACAACAATCGTCAACCCGTTTGAGCAAAAAACAAGATAATTTTTTTATCAAATCATCCTATCCAATTCTCTCCGTAGTATTATTGAAAGTAACTTGCTTGGTTATCAAGAATGTTGAGTCACGTTCCACATTCCGGAACCGAAATGTGGGATGGCTCGCCAGCGAGGACACGCCAACCCAACCACGTTTTTTGAGCAAAGGAGGAGCAAAAATGAACGTACGGCAAAAAAAGTTGGAGTTGATCGAGGCCATGAACCGGGCTCGCGCGCTCGAACCGTCCAGCTTTGTCCCGAACAAACTGCTGGACACCCTGATCGAGAAAATGAACCTGAAGAACGATGCGGAGCTGTGCCGCGTACTTGAAGTGCAGCCCCCCATCATCAGCAAGATCCGGCATCGCAAGCTGGCCGTCGGGGCCACCATCTTATTGCGCATGCACGAGAAATCGGACATCAGCATCCGAGAACTGAAGGAATTGTCGACCGCTTCCATGCACTGAGCAGCCCCGCTGTCCTTGCGATGCCAGGCGCCGGCATGCGGTTTCCGGCGCCCCAACTGCGCCACTGAGAAAACTTGCAGCCAGCCTGCAGTCAACCCGCACCATTCTTTCAACGTCCAGCCCAAACCCCGCTGAACGACGTTTCAAAGTAATCAAGAATCATTTTTCTTCCTTAACTGCGCAGTGATGTAACTGGCCCACTTTTGTAACTAACGGTTTGTTGCGCCAGGCGTACACCATTTGCCATGGCCACGCATCCATGGTAAGAAATCCCCATCCCGGCGGCGCCCTGGCCGCATCCCGCCCAAGGCGGAAAAATTAACAAAATCATCCTGTTTTCAAAAAATCAATGAGGCACTATACTGCCCACTGCCAGCCGCGGTCCGGCTGCGCCACCTGACCTTAGACCATGGGGCACATTGCATGAACGAGACGAAACCTGGCCGTATCGAACCCTACGCGCACGCCGCCGCCGGCTGGGGCGCGCTGAAGCAGGTGGCGATCAACCTCGTGCGCGAGAAGGTCAGCGGCGGCAATTACCGCAGCCTGCTGGCGCAAAACCAGCCCGACGGCTTCGACTGCCCTGGTTGCGCCTGGCCCGACCGCGTGCACACATCCACCTTCGAATTCTGCGAGAACGGCGTCAAGGCCGTGGCGGCGGAAGCGACCAGCAAGCGCGTGCCGCCCGAATTCTTCGCCCGCCATGCCGTGGGCGCGCTGCTGCAGCAGTCCGACTACGAGCTGGAACAACACGGCCGCCTGACCGATCCCATGGTGTACGACCCGGCCAGCGATAAATACGTCCCCATTTCCTGGGATGGCGCGTTCGACCTGATCGCGCGCCACCTGAAGGCCCTGCCCGATCCGAACCAGGCCGCGTTCTACACTTCGGGCCGCACCGGCAATGAAGCCGCGTTCCTGTTCCAGCTGTTCGTGCGCTTGTACGGCACCAATAACTTCCCGGACTGCTCCAACATGTGCCACGAACCCACCAGCCGCGGCCTGCCCGGCACCGTGGGCACCGGCAAGGGCACCGTCACGCTGGACGACTTTGAGCATGCGGACACGCTGCTGATCTTCGGCCAGAACCCGGCCACCAACCACCCGCGCATGCTGGGCGAACTGCGCGACTGCGCCAGGCGGGGCGCCACCATCGTCTCCATCAACCCGCTGCGCGAACGGGGGCTGGAACGCTTCACGTCGCCGTCGCACCCGATCGAGATGCTGACCAATTCCAGCACCGCCATCGGCTCGCTGTTCATCCAGCCGCGCCTGGGCGGCGACTTCGCGCTGATCAAGGGCGTGGCCAAGGGCTTGCTGGCACTGGACGACGCGGCCCGCGCCGCCGGCCAGGCGCGCCTGCTGGACGTGGACTTCATCGCCGAACACACGAGCGGCTTCGACGCCTTCGCCGACGATTTGCGCCAGCAGGACTGGCAGCAGTTGATCGACGAATCGGGCGTGCCGCGCGAGCAGATCGACCGCCTGACGCACATCTACGCCCACGGCAAGCGGGTGATCGCCACCTGGGGCATGGGCCTGACCCAGCACAAGGGCGCCGTGGCCACGATCCAGATGCTGTCCAACCTGATGATGATGCGCGGGAATATCGGCCGCCAGGGCGCCGGCCTGTGTCCCGTGCGCGGCCACTCCAACGTGCAGGGCGACCGCACCATGGGCATCGAGGAAAAGCCGACCGCCACCTTCCTCGACCGCCTGGGCCAGGTGTTCGGCTTTACGCCGCCGCGCGAACACGGCTACGACGTGGTGGCCACCATCCAGGCCATGTTGGACGGCAAGGTGAAAGTGTTCTTCGGCATGGGTGGCAACTTCGCCATGGCCACGCCCGACACCCCGCTCACCTTCGCCGCCCTGCGCGCGTGCGAACTGACGGTGCACGTGGCCACCAAGCTCAATCGCAGCCACCTGGTGCATGGCAAGGCCGCGCTGCTGCTGCCCACGCTGGGCCGCACCGAGATCGACCTGCAACAGGGCGTGGCCCAGGGCGTGACGGTGGAAGATTCGATGAGCATGGTGCACCTGTCCTACGGCGGCAATGCGCCGGCCTCGCCCAACCTGCTGTCGGAAACGGCCATCGTGGCCCGCATGGCCCACGCCACGCTGGGCAGCGCGCTGGTCGACTGGCATTGGTACGCGGCCGATTACGCCCGCATCCGCGACGCCGTCGCCAAGGTGTTCGACGATTTCTACGACTTCAACGCGCGCGTGGCCAAGCCGGGCGGCTTCCACCTGCGGGTCGCCTCGCGCGCGCGCGAGTGGCGCACGGCCAGCGGCCGGGCCCAGTTCCTGGTGCGCGCCGTGGACACGGACACCCCCATCCACCGCGCCCGCGCCATCCATGGCGAGCGCCTGATGACGCTGATGACGGCCCGCTCGCACGACCAGTACAACACCACCATCTACGGCATGGACGACCGCTACCGGGGCGTGTACGGCATGCGCCGCGTGGTGTTCGCCAACCGGGCCGACATGGACATGCTGGGCTTGCAGCCGGGCGGCTGGGTGGACATGGTGAGCGTGTGGGACGATGGCGTGGAGCGCCGCGCGGACGGCTTCATGCTGGTGGAATACGACATCCCGCGCGGCTGCCTGGGCGCCTACTTCCCCGAGACGAACGCGCTGGTGCCGCTGCACAGCACGGCCGACGGCGCCGGCACGCCGACCTCCAAGTCGATACCCGTGCTGCTGTATCCGGCCAGCGCACCGGCCAGGATCTGAATCAGGCGTACTGCACGCACCCATCCTCGCGGCAGAAGCTCACCAGCACGAGGCCGGCCCGTTCGGCGATGTCGATCGCCAGCGTGCTGGGGGCGGAGATGGTGGCCAGCATGGGGATGTGCATGCGCGCGGCCTTGCGTACCAGCTCGTAGCTGGCGCGGCTGGACAGGAACACGAAGCCGCGCCCCATGTCCTCGCCCTGCCGCGCCAGGTGGCCGATCAGCTTGTCGAGCGCGTTGTGGCGGCCCACGTCTTCGAACACGTGGACGATACCGCCGTCCGGGCGGCACCAGGCGGCCGCGTGGACGCCGCCCGTGGCGTGCATCAAGGATTGGTGTTGGGTCAGTTCGCTGGCCGCGCGCGCCACGGCCGGCGCGGGCGCGTGTTCCAGCGCCGGCGCGGCGATGCGCGGCGGGCGCAGGTCGAGCTGCGCCAGGCTCTCCACGCCGCACACCCCGCAGCCGCTGCGGCCGGCCAGCGTGCGGCGCCGTTCCTTCAGGCGCATGAAGGCTTGCTGGCTGATGGTCAGTTCCACTTCGGCGCCGTCGCCGCTTTCGCGCAGCACCAGGTCGTAGATGTCGTCGCGGTGATCGACCACGCCTTCGGACAAGGCGAAACCGAGCGCGAACGCTTCCAGGTCGCGCGGCGTGGCCATCATCACGGCTTGCGATACGCCGTTGAACACCAGCGCCACCGGCATTTCCTCGACCACGCGGTCGGTGGTGCGCGATTGGGCCTGGCCCTGGTGGCGCACCACGGTCCGCTGCTGGAAGCCGTCCCGTTCCAGCTCTGTGTCAAATAGCATGCCGCCTCCGCGCTCGTATCATGTTGCCATGATACATGCGCGGCGGCGCCATTGCAGCTCCTCAGGCGCCTTCGCCGGCCACGCCGTAGTGACGGGCGTAGCGGTTATCCAGGTTCCCCAGCGGCAGCAGCAGGAACAGGTCGGCGCTTTCGAAATCAGGATCCCAGGCCGGTTCGCCGCAAATCCATGCGCCCGAACGCATATAGCCTTTCAGCAGCGGCGGCACTTGCGCCTTGGGGGACGCTTCCAGTTTGCTGATCGGGAATGGCAAATGGGGCGTGACGCGGTATTCGGGCGGCGCAATGTGCTGGGCCGCCAGCGCCTGGTACACGGCGACCGCATTGTGGCCGCCATCGGCCAGGCTGATGCTGGCGCAGCCGATCAGGTAGTCGCAGCTTTCGCGGCGCATGTACTCGGCCAGGCCGGACCACAGCAACATGATGACGCTGCCGCCACGGTAATCGGGATGAATGCAGGCGCGCCCCGCTTCCACCATGCGGCCACGCAGGTTGTTCAGGCGGCCCAGGTCGAATTCGTTCTCGGAGTACAGGCGGCCCAGCTTGCGCGCGCGCGTGGGGCTCAGCAGGCGGTAGGTGCCCACCACTTTCAGCGTGTTGGTGTCGCGCACGATCAGGTGGTCGCAGTGCTCGTCGAATTCATCGCTGTCGAGGCCATCGTCGCGCGCCAGCGAGCTGAGGCCCATCGTTTCGATGAACACCTTGTAGCGCAAGCGCTGCACTTCGCGCAGCTCTTCCGGTGTGCTTGCCATGCTGAGAACCAGCTTGGCCGACGCTGCCCTGACGTCTGCTTGTACGATCGAATGTTGCATGCTTCATCCTTTCAGTGGGTGACGAAGCAAGCGTAACGGTCTAATACTTCAGGAAAATGACAACACGGTGTCGTTTCCGTGACATCAGGGCAGTGTTGTTTTTTTGCTAGTCTTTCTTCGGACGGCCCGTCTTCAACTGCGGCAGCGCGGACAGCACGTTCTGCAGCGTGGCCAGGTCGATCTGGCTGATCAGGGCCACGCCGATGCGCAGCAATTCGCTCTTCTTGATCTCGAAGCCAGCCTTCAGGCACGCTTTCTTCACCTGGCCCAGCACCGCATATTCCTGTTCGGGCATGGTGAAGCTGTCGCGCACCAGCTTGTCCTTGCGTTGCTTGTCCTTGGCCGGCTCCACCGGACGGGCGGCGGGCGCCTTGGCGGCGGCCTTGGGCGCGGCTTTCACGGCAGTCTTCGCGGGTTTGGCCGCAGGCTTGGCGGCTTTCGGCGCGGCCTTGACGGCTGCTTTGGCTGCCGGTTTGGCGGCAGGCTTGGCTGCGGCCTTGGGCGCGACGGCCTTGGCAGCCGCTTTCGGCGCCGCCTTCGCGGCCGGTTTCGCCGCCGGTTTCACAGCGGCCTTCGCGGTCGCATTGGCGGCGGGCTTGGCGGCCGCCTTGGCAACCGGCTTTGCAGCCGGCTTTGCAGCCGATTTTGCTGCCGGTTTCGCGGCAGGTACGGCAGCGGGCTTGGCGGCGCCGGCGCGGGCGGCCGGCTTGGCCTTGGCGGCTGGGGCCTTGACTACCGGCGCCTTAACCATCTTGGGCAGCGGCGCCGCCTTACCGTTGGCAACCGGCGCGCTGGCCGTGGATTTCATGGCGATTGCTTTGCTCATCATCACTCCTCGTTAACAATATAAACAATATATACCATTTTCGAAGATTGTGTTTGAGCAATATCACGCCAGGCGACAAGCAGCCTGGCGTTCAGGCGTTGGCGCGGATGCTGAAGTCCACGCCGACCTCGTCCCACAGTTCCTGCTCCTTCTCCATCCAGTAAGACACGGTGGGATGGTCGGCCACCCAGTCGCGCCGGATTTCCAGTTCGATGCGGTTCTTCATGCGCAGCTTGAGCTGGCGGAAATCGACGTCGATCCGGGCGTGCATGAACAGGATGGCCAGCCGCAGCGCCACCACGGCCTTGGCGAAATCGGATTCGGCCAGCGCCTCGCCCACCTTGCGCAGGTTGCCCTTCTGGGCCACGATCAGCCGGCTCATGGTCTTCTGCTCGCGCGTGGTGAAGCCCGGCAGGTCGGCGTTCTCGATCATGTAGGCGGCGTGCTTGTGGTAGCCCGTTTGCGACACCACCATGCCCACCTCGTGCAGCAGCGCGCTCCAGAACAGGGGCCGCGTGTAGGTGTCGGTGGCCGGTTTCATCTGCCCGTACAGGGCCAGCGCGTCGTTCGCCACCCGCTCGGCGCGGCCCTCATCGACATGGAATTTCTGCTGGAACGCGCGCACCGACTGCTCGCGCCGGTCACGCTTGGTCGAACGCAGGTACAAGTCCCACATCACGCCCATGCGCAGGCCGGCCTCGATCGGCTGCACCACGGGAATATCGAGTTCATGCACCAGCGCGATCATGATGGCCAGGCCGCCGATGATGGTGCCGGCGCGCTCGGGCCGCAGCCCGGCCAGCTCGATCTTGCTCACATGGCCGATCTGGATGAAGCGCTGCTTGAGCGCCTCCAGCGTGGCGGCGTTCATCTCGCGCCCGATGCCATTCTTGACGATGATCTCGGCCAGCGTGCGCGCCGTGCCGGACGAACCGTAGCACTGGCGCCAGTATTGGGGATGGTAAGGTGGCGCCGCGTCCTCCAGGTGGCTGCGGGCCGACAGGATGGCTGCCTCGAACGAGGGCGCGTCGATGCGCCCGCCCACGAAGAACGACAGGCTTTGCTTGACCGTGCCCAGGCTGAACGACTCGACCCGCTCGATTTCCTGGCCGCGCCCCAGTATCAGCTCGGTGGAGCCGCCGCCGATGTCGATCACCAGCCGTCGCTCGCCGGGCAGCGCCAGCGCGTTGGACACGCCCATGTAGATCAGGCGCCCCTCCTCCTCGCCGGAAATCACTTCGATGGGATAACCGATGGCCTGTTCGGCCGCTGGCAGGAAGGCGGCCACGTTGCGCGCCACCCGCATGGCGGAGGTGGCCACCACCCGCACCGCTTCCAGTTGATAAGCGGCCAGCGTGATACGGAAACTCTTGAGGCAGTTCAGGGCCGATTGCATGGCCGCCTCGGTCAGGTTGCCGTTGGCGTCCAGCCCGGCGGCCAGCCGGATCGGCTCGCGCACGCTCTTGAGCACGCGGATCGCTTCGCCGTCGTGTTTGCCGATGTGCAGGCGGAAGCTGTTGGAACCCAAATCTACTGCTGCATACATAGGAGAAGCCTCTTTTCTGATGAACACCGCGAAGGCTTTCAGAATATCAGGTGAAAAATCCTCACACAGTAAGCGCCTATTGTGACGACACGATGACAGCCGCCAACTGGCGCGCGCCTCAGGCCTCCAGCGCGCTCTCGGCGCGCGCCTCGACCACCCGGTTGCGCCCGGCCAGCTTGGCTTGCTGCAGCGCTTCGTCGGCCCGCTTGAACAGGCTCACCGTGCTGTCCTCGGCCCGGATGGTGGTCACGCCCAGGCTGGCCGTCAGATTGATGACGGCCCGCTCAGTCTTGACGGGGTGGCTGGCCACGGCGTTGCGGATGCGCTCGGCCACCATCAGCGCATCCTGCAACGAGGTGCGGGGCAGCTGGATGGCGAATTCGGCGCCGCCCAGGCGGCCCATCAGGTCACTGTCGCGCAACTGCTTCTTGCAGACGTCGACCATGGTCTTGAGCACGGTGTCGCCCACCGGGTGGCCATAGCTGTCATTGACGCGCTTGAAGTGGTCCAGGTTGAGCACGATCAGCGCCGTCGGCATGCCGGGCCGGCGCGCCAGCGCCATCCACGGCGTCAGGGCCTGGTAGAAGCCGCGCCGGTTGGGCACGTCCGTCACCGTGTCCACCGTCTCCAGCCGCGCCAGTTCGCCCTGCAGCGATTCGCGCGTGAGCAGCAGGTAGCCGAAGGCGTTGGTGAGCATCATCAGATACAGCACGGCCAGGCCCAGCCACTGGATCATGCCGCCGCTGACCCAGCCCCAGCCATCGGGCTGCAGCACCGACAGCATGCCGCGCGCGGCAACAGCCAGCGACAGCAACAACATGGTGACGACGAGGAAACGGCGCAGCATGGTGCCGTCGCGCCAGCGCAGCGCCAATGCCGCCACGCCAGCGAGGAAGAAGCCGGCCACTATCAGCGAACCGGCCGCGGCACGGAAGCTCTTGTCCAGTTCTGCGAGGTAAGCACCGAGGAACACGGCCACGGCCACGGCCAGCGCGGGCGCCAGGTAGCGCCGCCAGATCGGCCGGCCCGCCAGTTCCCAGAGCGCGGCCGCGTCCAGCGCCATGCCGGCGAACAGCAAGGCGTTGCCGACACCGATGCTGAGCAGGTCGGGCAAGGTGCCGCGCAGGTACAGCAGCAGCCAGGCGCCGGCCTGGCACTGCTTGGCCACGGCCCAGGTCGACAGGCTGAGCGTCTGCTTGCGCTCGTACTCAAAAAAGAACAGCGCCGCGCACAGGCTCAGATTGCCCAGCGCCAGCGCCAGCAACAGTGTTTTGATATCCATGGATGAGACAATGCATGGCGCGCCGGGGCGCGCCGCTTACACCTCGTGTTCGACGTTGGTGCTGCCGTCGCCGATCTTGCTGCTCCAGGCCTTGACGAAGTAACCCTTCTCCTCGTCCGATGGCGCCTCGTGCCAGAAAACGATCAGCGTGCCCTTGTGGTCATGAATCTGGGAAAACTTTTCGATGAAACCCGAATTGCCGGCCATATCGGCCAGCGCCACCACGTAGCCGTACACCCGGGTCAGGCGCTCGATGCGGTCCGGCTCGGTGAAACTGTTGGTTGCGGTGATGGTGGGGTGGTCTAGAAACATCTTTCTCTCCAATGTGGCCGACAGGCTGCCAGCGGGGCTGGCACTGGCTTTCGCCAATGTACCTACAAATTGCCCATCTGTAAATGCGGATGACCGGCCCGGGGGCCGCATGCTACTATAAAAACACGCCCGGCGTCCGTCAACTGGCGGCGCGCCGCTTCCCTACCCCACCCTGCACCGATGCCACCGACGCCCGATCCGCAGCCGGCCCAGCCATCCCGCCCCCGCGCGCCGCGCGTGCGCACGCGCGGCGACTGGCGCTCGCTGGAATTCTTGCCCGGCATGGTACAAAGCGAGATGCGGCTGTCGCGGCCCGACGAGCTCGTGCTCAGCTACGCGCGCGCCATGATGTGCTTCGTGCTGTTTCAGCCACAACCGGAGCATATCCTGATGGTGGGCCTGGGCGGCGGCTCGCTGGTCAAGTTCTGCCACCGCTACCTGCCGCGCACCCGCATCACGGTGCTGGAACTGCGGGCCGACGTGATCGCGCTGCGCGACCAGTTCGCCATTCCGCCCGATGACGCCCGCCTGCGCGTGATCCACACGGACGCCGTGCACTACATGGCCAGCCAGAGCGCCTGCGCCGACGTGCTGCTGGTCGATGGTTTCGACGAGGCGGGCTTGCCGCCGGCGCTGGGCAGCGCCAGCTTCTACGCTGACTGCCGGCGCGCGCTGCGCCCCGGCGGCGTGCTGGCGGCCAATATCTTCAGCTACGATCCGCACTACCCGGCCATGCTGCGCCGACTGCGCCAGACCTTCCAGAGCCAGGTGTGCTGGTTCCACGGCATGGCCGGCAACAACCGCATCGTGTTCGCCATCAAGGGCGGGGCCCGCTCGCCGGCGCTGGCCATGCAGCGCCGCGTGGCCCGCCACCAGGGCCTGGGGCTGGCCGTACTGAACCGGCTGCTGGCGCACTGGGTGGTGCTGCGCCTGCGCTGGGGGCGCTGAAACGGGCGGCCGCGCCGCTCAGGCGCCCTGCTTCTTGGCGCCGTGCACCATCTGGCGCGCCTGCTTGCGCAACTGGGCCTGGGCGTGGCGCGAGATCTGTTCGGGCGTGACGGGCACCAGCGGCGGCACGGCCACCGGCTTGCGGTGCTCGTCCACGGCCACCATGGTGAAGTAGCAGCTGTTGGCGTGACGCACCATGCGCTGCTGGATATTTTCCGTCACCACCCGTATCCCCACTTCCATCGAGGTGCGGCCCGTGTAGTTGATCGAGGCCAGGAACGTGACCAGCTCGCCCACGTGGATGGGCTGCAGGAACATCACCTGGTCCACCGACAGCGTCACCACATAGCTGCCCGAATAGCGGCTGGCGCAGGCATAGGCCACGCTGTCGAGATATTTGAGGATGGTGCCGCCGTGCACGTTGCCGGAGAAATTGGCCATGTCCGGCGTCATCAGGACCGTCATGGTCAGTTCGTGGGCGGACCAGGTCATCGGTTTTTCCATCTTTTTTCCAGTATGAAGGCAAGGGGATGCCGTCATCCTATCCGCTCGGCCCGTCACTAGCAAATAATTAGCCGGCCATAAGTCGCTTGTGTGAATGCAAGTGGCACGTTACAAAGCCGTGTCCAGGTGGTAAGGTATGCTATCTCTGCCGCCATTCGCTCCCGGTCCGCAACAACGAGCCCATACATGTCACTCAGTTCATCGCCTGCCCCCAACCTCGAGACCGTGGTCAAACTGCGCAAATTATTTACCCGGCTGGTGGCGGCGGTGGCGACCATTTTGCTGATCCTGACTATTTTCGTGGTCCACGCGCTCAACCAGAGCCGGCTACGCTACTACGCGGCGGCCGAGGAAACGTCGCGCAACCTGTCGGTGGCGCTGGAGAATTTCCTGCTGTCCCATTTCCAGGAGGTGGACTTGTCGATGCGGCGCGCGGCGCAGGAATTTCGCACCATGCAAGCCAGCGGCCACTTCGATGATGCCGCCTTCAGCGCCTACCTGCGCACGCTCAAGGAACGCACGCCGCACGCCAACTCGGTGCGCGGCTCGAACGCGGACGGCCTGGTGATCTATGGCGACGAGGTCGACCCGGCCCACCCGCAGGACTTGAACATCCGCGAATTCTTCCAGCGCGCCCGCGCCGAGCGCGAGCTGGTCTTTGGCGTGCCCGTCAAGTCGCGCATCACGGGCGAATGGGTGCTGCCGCTGATGTACGCGCTCACCAAGCCCGACGGCAGCTTCGGCGGCACGGCCTATGTCAACATGAACACCTCGCGCATCACGGAGCTGTTCGCCTCGCTCAACACGGGGCCGCACGGGGTGATCTCGCTGCTCGACAGCCAGCGCCGCATCCTGCACCGCTACCCGGAGGCGCCCGGCATCGTCATCGGCAGCCCGGCCAAGCTGTCGGCCGCCACGGAAGCGGTGCTGGCGGCCGGCAAGGCGCACGCCACTTACCGGGCCGAAAGCCGGCTCGACGGCCAATGGCGCGTGTTCAACGTCGAACGCATCGGCAATTACCCGGTCTATGTGCTGGTGGGCCTGTCGAGCGACGATTTCCTGATCCCGTGGTACCGGGAAATCCGCAACGCCACCATCTTCCTGACCGTGATGTACTTGCTGGCCGGCGCCTTCCTGGCCAGCGTACGGGTGGCCATGCGCAAGCAATATCAGTCGCTCACGCAACTGGTGGAGAAGGACGCGGCGCTGCAAAGCTCGCTGGCCCGGCTGACGGCGTCCGAATCGCGCTGGCGCTCGCTGACGGAAGGCTTGCCGCAAATGGTGTGGACCACCACGCCAGCGTTGAAGCTGGATTTTTTGAGCCACCACTGGCACGAGTATACAGGCGTGCCGACGGCGCAACTGCTGGCGCGCGCGCACTGGTCGGCCATTGTCCATCCCGATGACGCCCAGGCGCTGGAGGCGGCCTGGCGACAAGCCCAGGCCAACGGCCGCGAATTCCGCTGCGACTGCCGGCTGCTGCGCCACGATGGCGAATGGCGCCTGTTCGACCACCACGCCCTGGCCCAGCGCGACGCGGACGGCATGGTGCTGAGCTGGGTGGGCAGCAGCACCGACATCACCGAGGCGCGCGCCGCCCACGACGCGCTGCTGCTGGCCAAGGAACAAGCCTTGCAGGCAGGCCGCGCCAAGTCGGAATTTTTGGCCAACATGAGCCACGAAATCCGCTCGCCCATGAATGCCGTGCTGGGCATGCTGCAACTGCTGCAGCAAACGGCGCTCGATGGCCGCCAGCATGACTACACCAGCAAGGCGGAGACGGCGGCCCGTGCGTTGCTGGGCCTGCTCAACGACATCCTCGACTTCTCCAAGGTGGAAGCGGGCAAGCTGGCGCTCGACCCCCACCCGTTCAGCCTGGACAAGCTGTGGCGCGACCTGGGCGTGATCCTGTCGGCCAATGTGGGCGACAAGAACGTGGAGGTGCTGTTCAGGATCGACCCGGCGCTGCCATCCTGGGTGGTGGGCGACGCGCTGCGGCTGCAGCAGATCCTGCTGAACCTGGCGGGCAACGCCATCAAGTTCACGGAGGCGGGCGAAGTGGTGTTGTCGGCCAAGCTGGCCGGGCACGGCGAACGGGGCCTGGCGATCGCCTTCGCCGTCAGCGACACGGGCATCGGCATCTCGGCCGAGCATTGCCGCCATATCTTCGATGGCTTCTCGCAGGCCGAGGCGTCAACGGCGCGCCGCTACGGCGGCACCGGCCTGGGCCTGGCCATCAGCCAGCGCCTGACGCGCATGATGGGCGGCACGCTGCAAGTGGACAGCACGCTGGGCCAGGGCAGCGTGTTCAGCTTCGTGATCGAGCTGCAGCCGGCGGTCGAGCCGGCCGAGCTCACAGGGGCAGCCATCGCGACGCCGCTGGCGGCCATCGAGCAATTGCACGACCTGGACTGCCTGGTGGTCGATGACAATGCCAGCGCGCGCCAGATCCTGAGCGAGATCGCGCACTCGTTTGGCTGGCGGGTGGACGTGGTCGACAATGGCTACGATGCGCTGGCCGCCGTGGCCCGGCGCGATCCCGACCATCCCTATGACGTGGTGTTCATCGACTGGCGCATGCCGGCCCTGGATGGCTGGGACACCAGCTGGCAGATCCGCCGCCTGCTGCCCGAAGGGAAAACGCCGCTGATCGTGATGGTCACCGCCTACGACCGCGAACTGCTGGCCCAGCGGCAGGCCGAGCTGGAACCCGTGCTGGACGGGGTGCTGGTCAAACCCGTCACGGCGTCCATGATGTACAACGTGGTGGCCGAGGCGCGCCTGAGCCAGCAAGTCCCGGCGGCGGCCGTGGCGCCGCTTTCCCAGCGCCGCCTGGCCGGCCTGCGCCTGCTGCTGGTGGAGGATAATCCCACCAACCAGCAAGTGGCCAGCGAATTGCTGGGCAACGACGGTGCCGACGTGGAAGTGGCCGGCTGCGGCCAGGCCGCCATCGACACCCTGCTGCGCTCGGGCCAACGGCCCGACCTGATCCTGATGGATATCCAGATGCCGGACATGGATGGCTACGAGGCCACGCGCCAGATCCGGGCCCGGCTGGGCGAGCTGGCGCCGCCGATCGTGGCCATGACGGCCAACGCCATGCCGGCTGACCGCGCCGCCGCCCTTGCGGCGGGCATGGTGGATCACGTCGGCAAGCCATTCGACCTGGCCCAGCTGATCGCCGTCATCCTGCGCCACGCGCGCCCGGACGCGGCCAACGACGCGCCAGCCACTGCCGGTGGCGCGGCAGTACCCTCCACCGCCGGCGGGACTGTCCCGTCCGCTGCCGGCGCAGCGGCCGCCGCCACCGACAGGGAGACGCGCGCCGCCGCGCCGGCCGTCCAGCTGAACAGCGCGACCGCGCTGGCCCGCATGGGTGGCCTGGCGCCGGTCTACCTGATGGCGCTGCGCAGCTTCGCGGCCGAGGTGGAGCGCAGCCGTGCGGCCCTGCGCGAGGCGGTGGACGAACGCCGGCTCGACACGGCGCCCACCGTGCTGCACACGCTCAAGGGCGTATCCGGCACGGTGGGCGCCGAGGCCCTGGCCGCGCTGGCGGCCCAGGCCGAGGCGACACTGCGCGGCACGGCCGATCCGGCCGCCTGCACGGCCCAGATCGAAGCCGTGCTCGCGGCCCTGCCCGCCACGGCCGCCGCCGTCGAGCAACTGGCCCTGCGGATGGCCGCGCAAGCGGATGGTCACGCCGCCTGAACGGCGTAAGCGGACGGGTGCGCCGCCCGCCCGGCGCGCACGCTCGCAGGTGCGCCGGAGCGGCCGCAGGCGGGCGCCCCGCGTAGCGCTATCCTGTTAGTCTGGCCGCAGCGCCCGCATCACGCGCCGGGCGCGCATGTCCTCCCATCAACGACTGGAGACACACATGGCTAGCATACAAAGAATCACTCCCTGCCTATGGTTCGACCACCAGGCGGAAGACGCGGTGCAGTTTTACACGAGCATTTTCAATAACGCGAAAATCACCAGCGTGTCGCGCTACGGCGAGGGGGGCCAGGAAGTACATGGCAAGCCGCCCGGTTCCGTGATGGTGGTGGCCTTCGAACTCGACGGCGTGGGATTCACGGCCCTCAACGGCGGGCCGCAATTTCACTTCAATGAAGCGCTGTCGCTGCAGGTCAACTGCGACAACCAGCAGGAAGTGGACTATTACTGGGGCCGGCTGACGGAAGGCGGCGACCCGGACGCGCAGATGTGCGGCTGGCTCAATGACAAGTTCGGCCTGTCGTGGCAGATCGTGCCCACCCTGCTGCCGGCCCTGCTGATGGATGCGGACGCGGCCAAGGCCGGCCGCGTGATGCAGGCCATGATGAAGATGAAGAAGCTCGACATCGCGCAATTGCGCCAGGCCAGCGCGGGCTGAGCCGCGCCGCGCCCGGCACGCCGCGATTTACAGGCCCTGGCGCTCGATATCGGCCAGCGATTCGCGGCCCTTGTCCGTCAAGGTGAAGCCGGCGCCATCGGCGCTGGCGCTGATGTGGGCTTTCTTGCCCAGGAAGTTGGCCACGTCCGCGTCCAGCTGCACGCCCGGATCGGCGGCCAGCGCCCGCATGCTGACGATGCAGCGGCGCAGGAACAGCGCCTGCTGCCCCTTGTCCGTCAGCGACAGGCGGCCGTTCTTGGCCACGCTGAACAGCTTGAGGCCGGCCAGCCGTTTGGTGTTGCGGCCCACGCAAGCGCTGACACGCTCGCCCTTGATGCCGCGCGCTACTTCGGCCAGTGCGTCGTATTCGTCTTGCGTCAATTTCTCGTTTTTCATTACCAATTTTTCCATAAGAGACAACAGCGGCCCTCATGGTACGCGCCCGTTCGCGCCTCGGCAAGGCAAGCCGGTCCCTACGCCCCTCCCCGACGGAGGAACGCAAGGCACCGCGCGTGGGCGATGGCAGTCAACGGAATTACTTGAACGCTCGGATCACCAGCCACACCAGCCCGATGCTGGCAAAGGCGCCGACACAGAGCATCGCTTGCACACGCTTGTTGTTCAGCACTGCTACGCTGCGGCGGCCGAGATAGATTTTATTGTGTAAGGAATTGCCCATGATGGCCTCCGTGAACGGGAAAACGATGTCGTGAGTAAATTATATAAACGCTTCCGTGACGGCTGTGTGACGGTGGACACAAAGCAGTAAATTTGTATCCGACGAGCAACAAAGATGAAACAAGCATATCAACCGGCGGCGCTGTGCGCACCGTCGTTGTTGCGCCAAGATGCGCCGTTCAGGTCTGAATCGGCGTGCGGGGCGGGGTCGGTTCCTCGATGGGCGCGTGCTCGGGCGACGGCATCTCGTCCGGCGGCGGCTCTTTCTCAGGCTTGGGTGGTGGCATGTCCGGCTCTGGCGTGGTGTGGGCACGCCAGGCGGGCACGGTGGGCTTGGTAACAGGGATCATCATGTCGTCCTCCTGAACGGCCAGGCAAAGCGCTGCCTTTCAATGCAGATCAGGGACGGAGCGCGGTTTTTCAAGGGCACCGTAGCGGGCGCCCTCTGCCACGCGCTGCAACCATCAGCGGCTGATCGCCGTCAGCAACACAAAGGTTTCGTGACGAATCGCGGGCTCCGCCTCCTTGAACGCCTTGTCGGCTTTGACATAGGCGGGCCGCTTCAGTTCCACCTTTTCCTTCGCGGTGGGCACGGGGGCCGTGTCGAACAGCGAGGGGCCGCTGTTGTAGGTCTGCTTGAGCACGCGCTGGCCGTAGCTGGACTGGTAATAGCGCGTCATTTCCTTGGCCGTTTCGGTCGAGACGAGGCGCGCGACGGGAATGGACAGGCGCTGGTAGATCTGCTCGGCGGGCACCTTGTCGAGCTTGTCGAACACGGCCTGGCGCTGTTGCGGAGTCGGATAGCGGCTCATGCCGGCCGTGGCCCGCAGCATTTTCTCGGCCTGCATGGCGGCCAGCAAGTCGTGCGCGGCCTGCACCTGCTGCGCGTCCGGCATGGACGGGGCGGAGGGCGTGGAAGCGGCCGAGGCCAGGCTGGCCGCCATCATCAAACCGGCCAGGGCCAGCGTTTTCATCGATTTCATCATTGCTCCGGGAGTTGCGCTTCAGGACGCGCGAGGCGGCATGATATTATCAACTGATAAAATATGTCAAAAAGTTACACTTCAGGACCAGGTCCGCTGATGGACAAATCATCCGAGCCTTACCGCCGGCTACGCCATCAGCAAGCCGCCGCTCATGTCGAAAGTCAGATGTCTTCATCATGGCCGATGCTACTCTCCACCTTATAGAAGGCCCAGTTGGCGCGGGCAAATCCACCTATGCGATGGCGCTGGCATCGGAGCATGGCGCCGTGCATATCGCCCTGGATGAATGGTTCGCTTCCATTTTCAGCCCGGATCGCCCGGAACAAGAGGTGATTCCCTGGTACATCGAACGGAAAGATCGACTCATCAACCTCATCTGGAACCACAGCAAACGTCTTCTCAACAGCGGTTGCAACGTCATACTTGAACTGGGCCTGATTCAACAAGCTGCTCGGATGGACTTCTGCCATCGCGTGCAAAGCGATGGCTACGATCCGATTCTTCATATTCTCGATGCGCCAGTTCACATCCGTCGCGAGCGTGTCAGACAAAGAAATCAACAAAAGGGGGCGACGTTTTCGATGGTGGTACCTGACCACATCTTTGAGCTCGCCAGCAGTCAATGGCAGGCTCCCAACGAAGCCGAGTGTTCTCTGTTCAACGTCAAATTCGTTGGTGGCCCATCGCTCGAAGACCGATGGGGAAATGTCTCGCAAGTGGCGGCATACGGTCAGGGCCACCGTAGCGCCTGACTGGTCCGCGCAGCAGGAGCCAGGTTACGACACCCGGATGATGTCGCGCGCGGCCGCCTTCGCAGTCAGGATGCAGCCCGGTAAAAAAGTCCCCTCCAGCGAACGCTTGCCGCACGCCCCGCCGCCGCCGAAACCGGCCGCCTCCCCCACCGAGTACAGCCCTGGCAGCGCCTGCCCATCGGCGTCCAGCACGCGGCTGTGCATGTCCGTGACCAGCCCGCCCAGGCTCTTGCGCGTGATCAGCTGCATGCGCATGGCGATGTAAGGACCGGCCCCTTGCTGTTGCAGCGGCGCCGGCTTGCAGGTGCGCAAGCGATCCGGCCCCCACTGGCGCGCGTGCAGGATGCGGCGTAGTTGCGCGTCGTTGTGCAGCTTGTCACCGTTGGCGAAATTGGCGTCGAAGGCGTCGGCGGTCGCTTGCAGGACTTCCGGGCGCACATGGTCGCCGCCGGCCAGCGCGTTCATCTTGGCGGCCAGTCCGGCCAGCGTATCGTCCACCAGCACGTCCGGGCTCTCGTGGGCCAGTTGGCGCACCAGGCGATGATTGCCGAGCAGCGTCTCCTTCAGGAACGCGAACATCTGGCGGTCGCGGATGCGCTGGTTGTGTTCGGCGCCGGAAATGGCCAGCTCCTTGGCCGCGATACGCCAGTTGAGCAGGTGCCAGGTCCACGGCTGTCCCTGGCTCGCCACGCGCTGGCACAGGTAGTGCGTGTCGAACCCGGTCACCAGCGGATCGGGGCCGATGCGTCGCCCCCGGTGATCGAGCCACAAGGCCGACTTGCATGGAATGGCGGACAAACCATGCCCCTCGAAATGCGGCTGCGGATGGGGAAAGCCGGCGGCGTAGTTCCACATTTCCCCGGCCGCCGCGATGCGTCCACCCATGCCAGCGACCAGCCGGTGCAGCTTGCCGTCCGAATACGGATGCGCGCCGTTCAGCATGCTGGCAGGCTGCGGCCTGTCTGCCGGCCAGTTGGCGCGCGTTTCCGCGTGGCCGCCGTTGATGCCGCCCATGGCCAGCACGATGGCGGACGCGGCGAAGCGCATCGCTTCCCCCGTTTCCTCGTTCACGCCATGGGCGCCGAGCAGCGCGCCGTTCGCATGCTCCAGCCTATCGATGCGTGTGCGACTCAACAGCTGCAACTTGCCGTTGGCGCCAGCCTGTTCCAGCGCCGCGATCATCGTCACCGTCATGAATCGGGACGTACCCCATAACACGTGGTAGCGCGGCAGCGTATTGCCGTCACCAAAGCGGCCCCGCTCCACCCAGTTCACGGCGGGCAGGAACTTGAGTCCGTACCCGAGCAGCCAGTCGTACACTTCGCTGCGCACATGCTCGACGTAATGACGCGCCCAGGCGAGCGGCAGCGTGTCGGCCTCGTTCAGTTCACCAAAGCGTACCCAGTCGGCCAGCGCGCGTTCCGGCGTGTCGGGAATCTTCATGCGCGCCTGCAGCGGCGTGCCCACCAGGGCCATGCCGCCGAAGGCCCAGCGTGCCAGGCCACCCAGCCGTTCGCGGCTGTCGCGGTCGACCACGGTGACGCGCTTGCCCGCCCGCAGGCATTCGAGCGCCGTGACGATGCCGGCCAAGCCGCCGCCCACCACCAGCACATCGGACTGGATGGTCCGGCTCATGGCGCCACCTTGCGCTTGATCGCATGCGCCACCGGCTGCGGCAGGCTTTCAAGCGAGCGCAGCACGTAAGGCAGCACGCGCAGCTTGAGGCCGGAGAACACGCTCGGCACCACCGCTTCGATCAGATGCGGGCCGGGCGTGGCCAGCGCCCGCTCCAGCGCCGTGTTGAATTGCTCGGCCGTGGTGGCGCGTACGGCGGGCACGCCCATGCCTTGCGCCAGTTGCACGAAGTCCAGCCCCGGATTCTTCAAGTCCAGCTGCGACTTGGCCTTGGGACCGGCCTTTTCCGCCCCGACCCGCTCCAGCTCGACGTTGAGAATGCCGTAGGAGCCATTGTTGAAAATGACCGATACCACGTTCAGTTTTTCGCGCGCCATGGTCCACAGCGCTTGCAGCGTGTACATGGCCGAACCGTCACCCACCAGGGCCAGCACCTTGCGCTCCGGACAGGCCACGGCCGCGCCGACGGCAGCCGGCAGCCCGTAGCCGATGGCGCCGCCCGTCAAGGCCAGCACGTCGTGGCGCGGCGCGCCGGCCGTGAACATGGGCAGCATGGTGCCGGAGGTTTGCGCCTCGTCGACGATGATGGCGTTCTCGGGCAGCAGGTGGCCGATGGCCTTGCACACCTTGGGCGCAGTCAGCTTGCCGCGCGGGCGGCCGGGACGCAGCGCCTGTTGCAGCACGGGCGTGGCCGGCCCGGCGCCCATGCGCTGGCACAGGCTGTTCAGGCTGCCAACGGCGTCCTGCGTCGGCAAGACCAGCTGGTGGACCTTGCAGCCCTCCGGCACCAGGTCGCTTTTCTTGCCCGGATAGGCGAAGAACGATACGGGCGAGCGGGCGTCCACCAAAATCAGGTTCTCGATGCCGGCCAGTTGTACGGAAGCCATCTCGGCCAGGTAGGCGATGCGCTCGACGTGCGGCAGGCCGGCGCCGCGCTCCATGCGCGTCGGGAACACTTCAGCGTACAGCCTGGCGCCGGATTGGGCGGCGATGCGCGCGGCATCCAGCAAGGCCGGTTCGCGCAGCGCGCGTCCACCGAGCAGCAGCGCGTTCTTGCCGCCGGCTTTGAGGACGCTGGCGATCTGGTCGATCACCGCATCGTCCGCGCGCGGCGGCTGCGCCGCTGGCGGCGCGGGCAACGCTTCGGCACCATCGCTCCAGGACACGTCGGCCGGCAGGATCAGCGTGGCCACCTGCCCTTGCGGCCCCTTGGCCGCGGCGACGGCTTCCACCACGTCCTGGCACAGCGCCTGCGTACTTTGCGCGGTGCGTACCCAGCTCGACACGTTGCGCGCCGCCGTTTCTATGTCCGACTGCAACTGGGCATCGTATTGGGTGTGATAGGTGGCGTGGTCACCCACGATATTCACGATGGGCACCCTGCCCTTGCGCGCGTTGTGCAGGTTGGCCAGGCCATTGCCCAGGCCGCAGCCCAGGTGCAGCAGCGTGGAGGCCGGCTTGTCGGCCATGCGCGCGTAACCATCGGCGGCGCCGGTGGCCACGCCCTCGAACAGCGTCAGCACGGCGCGCATTTGCGGCGCGCCGTCGAGCGCGGCAACGAAGTGCATCTCCGATGTGCCGGGATTGGTGAAGCAGACGTTGACGCCTGCATTGATCAGGGTGCGCAGCATTGCTTGAGCGCCGTTGGCCATAACCGTCTCCTTGATTGATTTGTACACATGATGCTGGAAACGGATGGGCCAGTATTGACATTTGGCGACTATAAGTTAACACTTGAAGACACCCTCAACCTCGGATCTGCGCGCGTATGACGGTATTGGTTCGGTCCGCGACCTTGTCAACCTTTGAAATCCTGGCCAAAGGCTTGCGGCTGGACGTGCCCAGCCTGCTGGCGCGCTTCGGCATTCCGCTGCAGGCGCTGCACGATCCGGACATGCTGGTACCGTACCAGGGCTTCATCAATCTGCTCGAATATTCAGCCTCGCTCGGGCGCTGCCCCGACCTGGGCTTGCGGCTGGCGCAGGCGCGCGGCATCAGCATGCTTGGCCCCATCGCCGTGCTGATGCGTCATGCGGCCACGGTGGGCGAGGCGCTGGCGCTGGCCTCGCGCTACCTGTTCGTCCACAGTCCCGCATTGAAACTGGAGACGCAGATCGTGCCCGGCCATCCCGATCTGGTCGACGTGGTGTTCGACCTGCGCCATGCGAAGCTGACCGCGCGCCCTCAGGTGATCAGCCTGGCGCTGGGCATCGTCTGCCAGGGCTTGAGCGTAATGTCGGCCACGCGCATCGCGCCGCAACTGGTCATGCTGCCGCACGCGCCCGTCGCGGACGAGGACGCTTATCGGCAAGCCTACAACTGCCCGGTGCAATTTCTGGCGCCAGTGGCGGCCGTGCGGCTGCGCGTGAGCGACTTGAAGGTGGTGGTGTCGGGTAACGACCCGCATATGAAGGAATTGGCGCTGGACTATCTGGAGCAGCAAGGCGGCAAGCCGCACACCTTGTTCTCGGACCGCGTGCGCCGGCTGGTGCGGCATTTTCTCAGCGCAGGCCATGCGCGGCATACCGACATCGCCAGCGCGCTGTCGCTCCACCCGCGCACCTTGCAGCGGCGGCTGGCGGCGGAAGGCGCCACCTTTGAACGACTGGTGGACGAGGTGCGCAAGGAGCAATTCCTGGAACTGATCGACCTACCCACAGGCCCGGCGATGACGCAGATCGCCCACATCCTCGGCTACGCGGAAGTGTCGGTACTCACGCGCAGTTGCAAGCGCTGGTTTGGCGCCACGCCGCGGGCCATGCGGCAGCGGGCGCGGCTGGACGGACAACAGCAAGGGCCGCGCCAGGCGTCCGGCTAGACGCCATCGCACAGCCACTGTGCTTCAGCGTACTTCCAACAACTCGACGTCGAAGATCAGGGTGGCGTTCGGCGGAATCGGGCCTGCGCCGCTGGCGCCGTAGCCCATGCTGGCTGGCACGATCAGCGTGCGCTTGCCGCCCACCTTCATGCCCTGGACGCCTTCATCCCAGCCCTGGATGACCTGGCCGGCGCCGAGCTGGAAGTTGAATGGAGCGCGGCCGATGGAGGAATCGAACTGGGCACCGTGCTTCTGCGGCGCATTCGGTTCGTACAGCCAGCCAGTGTAGTTGACCACGGCCATCGTGCCGGCGACGGCTTCCTTGCCAGTGCCGACCACGGTATCGATCTTTTGTAATGGCACGGCGGCAGCATCGGCCGAAGCGGGCGGCGTGGCACGGTTGCAGCCGGCCAAGGCGAAGGAAAGGGTCAAACCGATCACGCAGGAGGAAAGCAGTCGTTTCATGGTATCCGTATGGAAGGCAAAAGAAGCATCATACCGGCTGCCTGCTTGCAGCGCAGATAAAAAAACAGCCCCATCGCTGGGGCTGTTTTTCTGCTACTGGCGGAGAGGGTGGGATTCGAACCCACGGTAGGGGGAAACCCTACGCCTGATTTCGAGTCAGGTACATTCGACCACTCTGCCACCTCTCCGGTGTTCTTTTCGAGCGCTCGGCCAACGTATTGGCACAAGGGTGGTCTTAACAAACGACGACCTATTTGGCGGAAAGGGTGGGATTCGAACCCACGGTAGGGGGACACCCTACGCCTGATTTCGAGTCAGGTACATTCGACCACTCTGCCACCTTTCCGGGTCTGACTACTGTCGCTTGCTGCTGCGAAGGCAAAATTATAGCAGAGCAAAACCGAATTGGAAGGGCAAACACAAAAAATATGTTCTCCCCGCCCAACAATAACGCTTAGTCCGCCTTCAAATGCGTCAGGCCGCCCATGTATGGACGCAGCACGGCCGGGATCTCGACGCTGCCATCCGCCTGCTGGTAGTTCTCCAGCACGGCCACCAGCGTGCGGCCCACGGCCAGGCCGGAACCGTTCAGCGTGTGCAGCAGTTCCGGCTTGCCCTGCGCATTGCGGAAGCGGGCCTGCATGCGACGCGCCTGGAACGCTTCGCAGTTCGACAGCGAAGAAATCTCACGGTAGGTGTTCTGCGCCGGCAGCCACACTTCCAGGTCGAAGGTCTTGGTGGCGCCAAAGCCCATGTCGCCCGTGCACAGCGCCATCACGCGATACGGCAGGCCCAAACGTTGCAAAATGGTTTCCGCGTGGCCCACCATCTCGTCCAGCACCTGGTACGAGGTGTCGGGATGCACCACCTGCACCATTTCGACCTTGTCGAACTGGTGCTGGCGGATCATGCCGCGGGTGTCACGGCCGTAGCTGCCCGCTTCCGAGCGGAAGCATGGCGTATGGGCCGTCATCTTCAGCGGCAACGCGTCGGCGGCGAGGATCTCGTCGCGCACGATGTTGGTCAGCGACACTTCCGACGTCGGGATCAGGTAGAAGTTCTCGCCCTCGCCTTCGGCGCCGCCTTTTTTCACGGAGAACAGGTCCGCTTCAAACTTGGGCAGCTGGCCCGTGCCGCGCAGCGAATCGGCGTTGACCATGTACGGCGTGTAGCACTCGGTGTAGCCGTGCTCGTCGGTGTGGGTGTTCAACATGAACTGGGCCAGCGCGCGGTGCAGGCGGGCGATGCCGCCCTTCATCACCGAGAAGCGCGAGCCGGTCAGCTTGGTGGCCACGTCGAAGTCCAGGCCCAGCGGGGCGCCCACGTCGACGTGATCCTTGACTTCAAAATCGAAGCTGCGCGGCGTGCCGACGCGGCGCACTTCCACGTTGGCCGTCTCGTCGGTGCCCACGGGCACGGATTCGTGCGGCAGGTTGGGGATCGCCTGCATGAACTCGCTCAGCTTGGCCTGCAGCGCCGACAGCGCCGTCTCGTTGGCCTTGAGCTCGTCGCCCAGGCCGCCCACTTCGGCCATCACGGCCGACGTATCTTCCCCTTTGCCCTTCATCATGCCGATCTGCTTGGACAGCGAGTTGCGCTTGCCTTGCAGTTCTTCGGTACGGGTCTGGATCGCCTTGCGCTCCGCTTCGAGCGCGTTGAAACCAGCCACGTCGAGCTGGAATTTACGAGTCGCCAGGCGCTCGGCGACGGTGGCGATGTCTTTACGAAGAAGTTGGATATCTATCATGGAGGAAACGTGCCGTTTATATACGAAAGCGCAATTGTACCAAGAGGATGACGTTTATCCGCCAGTTTTACGCGCCCCGCGCACGCGCGGCCGCCCCGGCAACCACAGCATCCGTTTCGCCCAGCCATGTGACGACCGCGGCATTAAATGCTTCGGGCTCGCGCACCATGGGCCAATGGTCGGCCTTAAAGTCCAGCACCCGGCACGATGGCTGGGTGGCCAGCGCCTCCGCCCACGGCCGCGAATGGAACATGAACGCCTTCCTGCTGCCGTAAATGAACAGCATCGGGCAGGCTGGCACGAAGCGCTGGCGGTCGCGGTAGGAACCGTGCGCGCCAGTCCAGGTGATGTAGTACGGGAAATTCATGGACGAGGTGATGAAGCGCTGATCGGCCGGCACCTTCATCAGCCGCACCATGAAGTGCGTCATCCAGTTGCCCGGGCCGCCGCCCACCTTCCACGCCACGGCCAGCCACAGCTGATACCACAGCACCATCAACTTGGCGCCCAGCGACAGCGATTGCATGTAAGCCTTGGACTCCACGTCGCCAATATCGACGCCCACAATGCGCGACACCAGTTCCGGATGGCGCATGTAAAACTGGTAGCCGAACACGCAGCCCCAGTCGTGCAGCATCAGCGTCACCTTGCGGCCAGGGCTGACCTGGGTGACGATGCGCTCGAAGATGGCCAGCATCTCGTTGAGGCCATAGGCGCGGCGCGGCTTGCTGCAATCGAAGCCGGGCAAGGTGAAGCGCACGCAGCGGTAACGAGGCGCCAGCGCCGCCACCTGGGCATCCCATAGCCGATACGTATCAGGCCAGCCATGGAGCATGACAATCGTCTCGTCGCCCTCCCCTTCGATCAGGACGTCGATGCCATCTACCTGTACTTGTTGTTGCATGCCTGCTCCTTGGTTGAATACTGCACGAATGACAATATTGAACCAAGCCGCGCACAGGATCAATGACCTCATAGATCATGTTTGCATGACCTGGCAGGTCATGGCTGCCGCGCGGCGTGAGCGTTAGAATGGGCTGATGGACACCCTCACCCCGCCATCCACCCCGCCCGCCCACGCCGGCATCCTGCTGCGCGAATGGCGCGCCGCGCGCCGCCTGAGCCAGCTCGACCTGGCGCTGGACGCCGGCCTGTCCACCCGCCACCTGAGCTGCGTGGAGACGGGCAAGGCCCAGCCCAGCCGCGAAGTGCTGACCCGCCTGGCCGACACGCTGCAGATGCCGCTGCGCGCCCGCAACGCGCTGCTGGTGGCCGCCGGCTTCGCGCCGCGCTATCCGGAAACGGCGCTGGTCAAGCCGGAACTGGCCCAGATGCGGCGCGCGATCGAGTTCATCCTCGGCCAGCAGGAACCGTATCCGGCCATGCTGCTCAACCGCCACTGGGACGTGCTGATGGCCAACCGCGCCTCGGCCCGCGTCAACCGCCACGTGATGGGCGGCCAGCGTCCCGCCCACCGCAACCTGCTGCGCCAGATCTTCGACCCGGCCGACCTGCGCCGCGCCATCGTCAACTGGGAGGAAGTGGCGGGCAACCTGATTCACCACCTGCACAGCGTGGTGGCCGGCGCGCCCACGGACCACGTGGCGCGCGGACTGCTCGACGAAGTGCTGGCCTACCCCGGTGTGCCCACGCGCTGGCGCGTGCGCGAACTGGACGCGGCGGCGGTACCGCTGCAAAACACCATCCTGCGGCACGGTGGCGGCGAGCTGCGCTTCTTCTCCACCATCACCACCTTCGGCACCCCGCGCGACGTCACGCTGGACGAAGTGCACATTGAATGCTGCTTCCCCGTCGACGAAGCGACGGCCGCCCTATGCCGCGACCTCGCCAACAATGCGTCGGAGAAAAATCGGGGACGTACCCCGATTTAGCCATCGTGCAACACGCCTTTCCCGATGGGGAAATCGGAGTCCGTCCCCGATTTTGCGTGGCGGCTAGTTACGCTGGGCAGCACGCCATGCGCTGGGTGGCCGGCCGAACCTGGCGATGAACCAACGCGTGAATGACGCCTGCCGCGTATAGCCCAGCAGCGCGGCAATGCGGCCGATCGGAAAACGTGGATTGCCCAGGTAGCGGATGGCCAGTTCATGGCGCACGTCCGACAGCAGGTCGATGAATTCGGTCCCATGCTCGCGCAGATGGCGCTGCAAACTGCGCCCGCTTAGCCGCAGCTTGCCGGCCACCCCATCCACCGTCGCCTCGTTCAACGGCAGCAGCAGGTAGATGGCGCGCCGCACTTCGAACACGATCGACTCATGGTCAGCCGCATTGAGCGGCGCGGCCAGGCTTTCCGCATAGCGCACCAGGGCCGGATCGGCGGCCGGGTTGGGCGCATCGAGGTCCGCCGCCACGCACACGATGCCGCTGAACTCGCGCCCGAAGTTGACGCCGCAGCCAAAATAGCGCCGGTGGAAACTGGCATCGGCCGGCCCCGCATGCGTGAAATTGACACTCTTGGGCCGCCAGCCCTCTCCCAGCAGCACGCGGCAAATACGCGACAGCACGCCCACGGCCAGCTCCGTCGCCTGCCGCGTCTGCACGCCGGCGCCGGCGATGATTTCCTCGCGGATCAGCACCGTGTCGTCCACGGTCTCGATGTGGATGGCCAGCGCGTCGTTGAGCAGGTGGTGGTAGCGCTCGGCCGTCA
Source organism: Rugamonas fusca (assembly GCF_014042365.1). Taxonomy (GTDB): domain Bacteria; phylum Pseudomonadota; class Gammaproteobacteria; order Burkholderiales; family Burkholderiaceae_D; genus Rugamonas; species Rugamonas fusca. The sequence goes on along the minus strand of NZ_JACEZS010000004.1, from coordinate 60,885 downwards.
GCAACGATTCGCGCAAGGTGCGCGCGTGCGACATCAGCAGGCCGATAGGTCCCACGTCGCGCCGCTGCCGCAGCGCCGCCATCTCCAGCCCGAACGTGGCGCAGCCGGATCGCTCGGCCGACAGTTCCAGCAAACGGCACACAGCCTCCAGCGGCACGCGCTGGCCCTGGTCGCCCACCTGCGCCGCCGTGATGCCCACTTCGGCCAGCAGCGCCAGCGTGTTGAGCTTGTGGCGGCTGGCCACTTCCAGGTAGCCGGTCAGCGTACTGGCCCGAATCATGGTTCCCATCGCCCCACTCCCCCGCATCCATGCGCGAAATCAATTCTGGATGCCAGTATAGCCGTGTTGGCGCAAAATGAGAAAACATTGGCGCACAAAGAGAAACTTTGAGTGGCCGTCTCCCTATACTTTCCCTCAACCGCAGCACACTTTTGCGGCGATTCACCAAGACGACAACACGACGGAGACATGATGAAGATCGAACAAATGACCTGCGCCATCGGCGCCGAGTTGCTGGACGTGAACCTGGGCGACGCGGTCCGCGACGACGGCCTGTTCAACGCCATTTACGACGCCCTGCTCAAGCACAAGGTGCTGTTCCTGCGCGACCAGACGCTGGACAAGCTGTCGCGCCACGACCACATGGCGTTCGCCCAGCGCCTGGGCCAGCTGGAAACCCACCCGATGGCGCCCAGCCACCCGGAAGCGCCAGGCCTGGTGCAGATCTACAAGAACCCGGACAGCCCGATGGATCGCTACGAAAACAGCTGGCACTGCGACGGCACCTGGCGCGAGACGCCGGCCCTGGGCTGCGTGCTGCGCTGCATCGAGTCGCCCGCCGTCGGCGGCGACACCATGTGGGCCAACATGGTGCTGGCCTACGACAAGCTGCCGCACCACGTCAAACAGGAAATCGAAGGCCTGATCGCCAACCACAGCTTCAACGGCTCATTCGCCGCCGCCATGCCGATCGAACAGCGCCTGAAGATGAAGGCCCAGTACCCGGACGCGGAACACCCGGTGGTACGCACCCACCCGGAAACGGGCGAGAAGATCCTGTTCGTGAACGCCTTCGCCACCCACTTCGTGAACTTCCACAACAAGCAGCACGTGCGCTACGGCCAGGACTACAACAAGGGCGGCAGCGACCTGCTGCAATACCTGATCAGCCAGGCCTACGTGCCCGAGTACCAGGTGCGCTGGCGCTGGAAGCCCTACAGCATGGCCATCTGGGACAACCGCAGCACCCAGCACTACGCCGTCATGGACTACCCGCCCTGCCATCGCAAGATGGAGCGCGCCGCCATCATCGGCGACAGACCTTTCTAAGCCTGGGCCATCCCAGAAAACACCACGCAAACGCTGACAACACCAAGGAGCAAAAAAATGAATTTCCTCGATGGCTCGCTGTTCCCCGAAAACCAGCAAAAACTCGTCATCACTGCCGCCCCGTATGGCCCGGAATGGCAACCGTCCGACTTCCCTGAAGACATCCCCGTCACGCTGGAACAGCAGATCCAGAAAGCCGTGGACTGCTATAACGCCGGCGCCACCGTGCTGCACGTGCATGGCCGCGAAGACGACGGCAGCGGCTCCAAGCGCCTGGAACGCACCAACGAACTGGTGGCCGGCATCCGCGCCCGCTGCCCGGACATGATCCTGCAAGTGGGCGGCTCGATCTCGTTCGCGCCGACCGAAGAAGGCCAAACGGCCAAGTGGCTGTCGGACGACACCCGCCACGGCCTGGCCATGATCGAACCGAAGCCGGACCAGGTCACGATCGCCATCAACAGCAACCAAATGAACGTGGTCGAGCAGATGTGCGCGGCCGACGTGCAAGGCACTTCGCTGGCCGTGGGCACGCCCGGCTACTTCGCCTACCGCGAGATGACGATTCCGGCCGGCCCGGAATGGGTGGAAGAACACATCCGCCGCCTGTCGGCACGCGGCATCCAGACCCACTTCCAGTTGGCCAATATCGCCCAGCTGGAAACGGTGGAGCGCATGATGCGGCGCGGCGTGTGCAACGTGCCGCTGATCCTGACCTGGGTGGCCATTGGTGGCGGGTTCGAGGCGCCCAACCTCTACAACCTGGCCAACTTCGTGCGCGCCTGCCCGGACGGCTCCGTGCTGACGCTGGAAAGCTCCATGCTCAACACCCTGCCGCTGAACATGATGGCCATCGCCATGGGCTTGCACGTGCGCTGCGGTATCGAGGACAACCTGTGGACCCAGGACCGTTCGCGCAAGATGTCGACCGTGGAGCAGATCGAACAGCTGGTGCGCATCTCGCGCGAATTTGGCCGCGGCGTGGCCAACGGCAAGGAGGCACGCGATATCTACAAGATCGGCACCTTCTACGAAACCGCGGACGAAACCCTGGCCAAAAACGGTTTCGCGCCGAACCGCAAGCCTGGACAGAAGGGCTTTACGCAATTCGCACGCTGATCCGGCCTGCCGCGCCCCGCTATCGTGCGCTCCCCCTCAACAGGGGCGGCACGATAGCGGCGCGTTGGACAACGCGACCAAAGCCGCCTACCATGAACTACGGTGACACACCGGTTCATGGCGGCGGCTTTTCCATTGCGGCAGGTAGATATCGCCACGGTGCCGGGTACTGCATGGCACGATGATGCACGTGGGAGGCATTATGGTTGTGGCAAACTGGTCTGGCACGTTCTTGTTCGTCATCGTCTTGCTGCTGCTTGGCACGTCCATCCGCATTTTCTGGGAGTACGAGCGGGGCATCGTCTTTACGCTGGGCCGCTTCTCGACAGTCAAAGGGCCAGGGCTGGTCTTCATCATTCCGCTGATACAACAGGTAGTGCGGGTCGATCTGCGCACCGTCGTGCTGGAAGTGCCGACCCAGGACGTCATCTCGCGCGACAACGTGTCGGTCAAGGTGAGCGCCGTGGTCTATTTCCGCATCGTCGAGCCGGACAAGGCCATCATCCAGGTCGTCAACTATCTCAACGCCACCAGCCAGCTGGCGCAAACCATGTTGCGCTCCGTGCTGGGCAAACACAGCCTGGACGATTTACTGGCCGAGCGGGAAAAGCTGAACCAGGACATACGCGACGCGCTCGAAGCGCAAACGGATTCCTGGGGCATCAAGGTGGCCAATGTGGAGATCAAGCAGGTCGACCTGACCGAGTCGATGGTGCGCGCCATCGCCAGGCAGGCCGAAGCAGAGCGCGAACGGCGCGCCAAGATCATCCATGCGGAAGGCGAATTGCAGGCGTCAGAAAAACTGTATGAAGCGGCCAAGATCCTGTCCCGACAGCCCCAGGCCATCCAGCTGCGCTACCTGGAAACCCTGACCGTGATCGGTGCGGACAAGAACACCACCATCGTGTTCCCGTTGCCGATGGAACTGGCCGGCTTCCTCAAGCGGGCGTCCGACCCGGCGGAGGGGGCGCCAGCGGAAGGCTGAGCGTCCATGTGGCAGGCCCGGCACCGGATGCCGGGTGCCGGCCAGCACGCTCCATTCCTGGCCCTATTCCTTGCCTTATTCCTTGCCTTATTCCTTGCCGGCATCCTCATCGAGCTTGCGCAGGAACGCCATCTTGTCGGCGATCTTGCTTTCCAGCCCGCGTGGCACGGGTTGATACCAGCCTGGCTCCCCTATCCCATCGGGCAGGTAGGTCTCGCCGGCCGCGTAGGCATGTGGCTCGTCGTGCGCGTAGCGGTACTCGTGGCCGTAGCCCAGTTCCTTCATCAGCTTGGTCGGCGCGTTGCGCAGGTGCACCGGCACTTCGCGCGACTTGTCTTTCTTCACAAATGCCATGGCCTGGTTGAACGCCATGTAGCCGGCATTGCTCTTGGCCGCGATGGCCAGATAAATTACTGCCTGCCCCAGCGCCAGCTCCCCTTCCGGCGAGCCATGCCGCTCGAAAGTGGCGGCCGCGTCGTTGGCCAGCTGGATGGCGCGCGGATCGGCCAGGCCGATGTCTTCCCACGCCATGCGCACGATGCGGCGCGACAGGTATTTGGCGTCCGCGCCGCCATCGAGCATGCGGCACAGCCAGTACAGGGCCGCGTCCGGGTTGGAGCCGCGCACGGATTTGTGCAGGGCCGAAATCTGGTCGTAGAAATTGTCACCGCCCTTGTCGAAGCGGCGCGCGTTCAAGGTCAGCGCGTTCTGGATGAACTCGGGCGTGACGACGTTGGTGCGGGCCGCGTTGGCGGCCGTGCTGGTCTGTTCCAGCAGGTTGAGCAGGCGGCGCGCATCGCCGTCCGCGTAGCCGACCAGGGTGTCGATGGCGGCGTCCTCGATCTGCAGGTGGGACAGCACTTTCTCGCGCGCCTTGGCCACCAGTTGCTTGAGCTCGTCCTCGTTGAGCGATTGCAGGACGTAGACCTGCGAGCGCGACAGCAACGCGGAGTTGACTTCGAACGAAGGATTTTCCGTCGTCGCACCAATCAAGGTCACGAGGCCCGATTCCGCGTAGGGCAGCAGCGCGTCCTGCTGCGACTTGTTGAAGCGGTGAATCTCATCAACGAACAGGATGGTGTGCTTGCCCATCGCCAGATGCTGTTCGGCCTGCTCCATGGCGGCGCGGATATCCTTCACGCCCGAGAACACGGCCGACAAGGCGATGAACTGGCAGTCGAAGGCGTTGGCCGTCAACCGCGCCAGCGTGGTCTTGCCCACGCCGGGCGGGCCCCACAGGATCATCGAATGGGGCTGGCCCGATTCGAACGCCAGGCGCAGCGGCTTGCCCGGCCCCAGCAGATGGCTTTGGCCGATCACTTCGTCCAGGGTCTTGGGCCGCAGCGCTTCCGCCAGCGGCTGGCGCGGTTCGTTGGAGAAAAGGTCTGCCATACTCGTTTGCCGTATCAAAGGAAAAAGCGCCGCTGGCGTTCGCCGCGGCGCATGTCGTCGTGCCGTCCAGCCTTAATTATTGAAGACGTCCGCGCCCTTGGGCATGACGAACTTAAAGCTCGTCGCATTTAAAGCGGGATTACGCTCGATCTTCTTGAATGCCAGCACGGACAACTGGCCGAACGTGTCCTTCAGCTCCATCGCTTCGGGCAAGCCGTTGCGCAGGCCGATGGTGATTTCCTCGAAACTGGTGTCCTTGGCCTTGGGCACGGCCTTCAGCCATTCCACGCCATCCTTGGCGCCCGCTTCGGACAGGGTGAAATTCTTTTCCAGGTCATTGCTGCCGAACAGGATGGCGGCCGGCGAGGAACCGAGCGCGTTGCCCAGCTTCTTGACGGTGACCTGGTTCAAGTCCTTGTCGTAGATGTAGAGCTGGTCGCCATCGGCCTGCAACACTTGCTCGTACGGTTTCACGTACGTCCAGATGAATTTGCCGGGACGGGCGAACACGAAGGTGCCGGTGGACGACGTGGAAGTCTTGGTGCCGCCACTTTCCAGTTTCTTGACCTGGTGCTGGGTGAATTCGCCCTTGGCCGACTTGGTCGTGGCCACGAAGCTCTTGAACTGTTCCAGCGCGCTGGCATGGGCCGCGCCCGCCAGCAGCAGGCCGCAGGCCAGTGCGGCCACGGTTTTGACCATGGCTTTGCTATGTTTCATACTGTTTATCCTGTTTATCCTGTTCATTCCGCGCTGGCGGTCGGCGCCAGAATGTCGCGGTTGCCGTTCGATTGCATCGGCGACACCACGCCGCTCTGCTCCATCTGCTCCAGCAGTCGCGCCGCGCGATTGTAGCCGATGCGCAAATGGCGCTGCACCAGCGAAATGGACGCGCGGCGGTTCTTGAGCACCACCTGCACGGCCTGGTCGTACATCGGATCGGCCTCGCCGCCGCCCTCGCCGGCCGCCGCGCCATCCGCGCCGCCCTCGCCTTCCAGCGTGCCGCCTTCCAGGATGCCCTCGATGTAATCGGGTTCGCCGGTCGCCTTCAAGTGCTTGACGACACGGTGCACCTCGTCGTCGGACACGAACGCGCCGTGCACGCGCACTGGCAAGCCGGTGCCGGGCGGCATGTACAGCATGTCACCCATACCGAGCAGGGTTTCCGCGCCCATCTGGTCGAGAATGGTGCGCGAGTCGATCTTGGACGACACCTGGAACGCGATCCGGGTCGGAATATTCGCCTTGATCAGGCCCGTGATCACGTCCACAGATGGACGCTGCGTAGCCAGAATCAGGTGCAGGCCGGCCGCGCGCGCCTTTTGCGCGATACGGGCAATCAATTCCTCCACCTTCTTGCCGACCACCATCATCAGGTCGGCCAGCTCGTCGATGATGATGACGATGGTAGGCAGTTTTTCCAGCGGTTCCGGCGAGTCCGGCGTCAGGCTGAACGGATTCGGGATGTGTTCCTCGCGCTTGCGCGCTTCCTCGATCTTGGCGTTGTAGCCGGCCAGGTTACGCACGCCGAGCTTGGACATCAGCTTGTAGCGGCGCTCCATCTCGTTGACGGCCCAGTTCAGCGCGTGGCCGGCCTGGCGCATGTCCGTCACCACGGGCGCCAGCAGGTGCGGAATGCCTTCATAGACCGACATTTCCAGCATCTTCGGATCGATCAGGATCATGCGCACGTCCAGCGGATCGGACTTGTAGAGCAGCGACAAGATGGTGGCGTTGATGCCGACCGACTTGCCGGAGCCGGTCGTGCCGGCCACCAGCAAGTGCGGCATCTTGGCCAAATCAGCCACCACGGCCTTGCCGGCGATGTCCTTGCCCAGCGCCACGGTCAGGCTGGACGGGTTGTCGTTGTAGACCTTGGAGCCGACGATTTCGCTCAGGCGCACGATCTGGCGCTTGGGATTGGGCAGCTCCAGCGCCATGTAATTCTTGCCCGGGATGGTTTCCACCACGCGGATCGAGGTCAGCGACAGCGAACGGGCCAGGTCGCGCGCCAGGCCCACGATCTGGCTGCCCTTGACGCCGGTGGCCGGCTCGATCTCGTAGCGCGTGACCACGGGACCGGGATAGGCCGCCACCACCTTGGCTTCCACGCCGAAGTCGGACAGTTTTTTCTCGATCAGACGGCTGGTGAATTCCAGCGTTTCGACCGACACGGTTTCCTGCACCGGCGGCGGTTCGTCCAGCAGCGACAGCGGCGGCAGATGGCTGCCGTCGGCCAGGTCCTGGAACAGGCTGGCCTGCTTCTCCTTCTCCACGCGCTCGGACTTGACCACCGTGACCACCTGCGGCTCGATCTTGACGGGCGGCGCGGCCACGTGTTTTTCCACGTGCTTGGCGCGCTCGCTGACCACCACTTCATCGCGCTTGACGGCCGCCACTTCGCCCTGGCGGCGGTCTTCGCGGTACTGGTAGCGCTGGATGAACCACTCGATGGCCGTCTCGATGCCACCGCCGATGCGCTCGGCCACGGCCAGCCACGACACCTGGAAGAACAGGCTGAAACCGAGCCCGAACAGCAGCAACAGCAGCAAGGTGGCGCCCGTGAAGCCGAGCGCCACGTGGGCCGAATGGCCGATCAACTGCCCCAGCACGCCGCCCGGCGCGCGCGGCAATTCCACCTTGAGCGACCACATGCGCAGGTATTCCAGCCCCACGCTGCCCAAAAACAGCAGCACGAAGCCAATGATGCGGATGATGTATTCGTGCTGGTGTTCCGGCTCCGGCTCTTTGGACAACACGAATTGCTGGGTCAAGCCCGTGTATCCCTTCCACACGAGGCGCAGCAGGCACAGGCACAGCCACCACGCGGAAAATCCGAAGATAAACAACAACAGGTCGGCCAGCCAGGCGCCGGCCCGCCCGCCCAGATTGTGTACCCGCGGCACCACACTGGCATGCGACCAGCCCGGATCGCCCTTGGAATAACTGATCAGGATGAGCACGAAATACACGGCCAGCGCCGCCAGCGCGAGCCAGCGCGCCTCCGACAACAGGCGGACCAGCCGGTTGGGCAAAGGTTGACGTTCAGTCACATTGCGGGTGTAGCTGGATGGTGTCGAGGAGCTGGATTTCGTCATACGTTAGGGGACTCGTGCTGCTGCCGGCGCCGCCGGCTTTTAAGCGTTATTGCAATATTATCGACCAAGAAACAGTCATCCCATCTATTCTACGGCATACAGCCCCTGCCCGGCCCCCTGATTCGTGCCGAATCGCCGCTTGGACTATAATCCTGCATTGCTTAACCGCGTGCAAGAGCTGGCGCCCCTTCGCCGCCCTTGCTGTAGCGGAATTAGCCCCCAATTCGGATACGTTATCCTTCGTCCAACCTCTGAATAAGAAGCCATCCCATGACCACTCCAAAACACGCCCGCGTCTTGATCCTCGGTTCCGGCCCCGCCGGCTACAGCGCCGCCATCTACGCCGCGCGCGCCAACCTGAATCCGATGCTGGTGACGGGCGTCGAACAGGGCGGCCAGCTGATGACCACCACCGACGTGGAAAACTGGCCGGCGGACCCCATGGGTGTGCAAGGCCCGGACCTGATGCAGCGCTTCCTGCAGCACGCCGAGCGCTTCAACACGGAGATGGTGTTCGACCATATCCACACCGTCAAACTGAACGAAAAGCCGCTGCGCCTGATCGGCGACAGCCATGAATACACTTGCGACGCCCTGATCATCGCCACCGGCGCCTCGGCCCAGTACCTGGGCCTGCCGTCCGAGCAGGCGTTCATGGGCAAGGGCGTGTCGGCCTGCGCCACCTGCGACGGTTTCTTCTACCGCAACCAGGAAGTGGCCGTGGTCGGCGGCGGCAACACGGCCGTGGAAGAAGCGCTGTACCTGTCCAACATCGCCAACAAGGTCACCCTGATCCACCGCCGCGACAAGTTCCGCGCCGAGCCTATCCTGGTCGACCGCCTGAACGCCAAGGTCGCCGAAGGCAAGATCGAGATCAAGTACAACCACACCCTGCATGAAGTGGTGGGCAACGACAGCGGCGTGACGGGCGTGAAGATCGCCTCCACCACCGACGGCGCCATCACCGACATCGCCGTGCACGGCCTGTTCGTGGCGATCGGCCACAAGCCCAACACGGACATCTTCGAAGGCCAGCTGGAAATGCACAACGGCTACATCAAGACCCGCACCGGCACCGAAGGCATGGCCACGGCCACCAACATCCCCGGCGTGTTCGCGGCCGGCGACGTGCAGGATCACGTCTACCGCCAGGCCATCACCAGCGCCGGCACCGGCTGCATGGCCGCGCTGGACGCCCAGCGCTACCTGGAAGCCCAGGAATAAGCGGCATGGCGCTGAAGGACTTCGCCGACCTCAAATCCCTGAGCAAGCAGCTCAAGGAACAGGCCGAGGCGCGCGCCGTGGCCAAGGCCGAAGCGGCCAGGCAGGCCAAGGTGCAGGCGGTGGAAGCGAATCTGTTCCACGCCAGCGTGGGCGGCGTGAAGCGCCTGCCGGAGCAGAACCGGCTGGCGCCGGGTGCGCCAAAATCGGCGAGCTTCGCACCAGCCGCTCCCACCCGGCCCCGCACCCAGGCCGAGGATGATGCGGCCGTGCTGCGCGAATCGATGTCGGACCAGTTCGATGTCGAACACTTGCTGGAGACGGAACCGACCGTCAGCTTCCTGCGCAACGGCGTGGGCCAGGACGTGATGCGCAAGCTGCGCAAGGGCCACTGGCCGGTGCAGGATGAGCTGGACCTGCACGGCATGCGGCGCGACGCCGCGCGCGACGCCATCGGCGCCTTCCTGCAGCAGGCCAAGCGGCGCAACGCGCGCTGCGTGGCCGTCATCTACGGCAAGGGCTACGGCTCCGTCAACGGCGAGCCCGTGCTGCGCTCCATGGTGCACAGCTGGCTGGAACAGAAGGAAGAAGTGATCGCCTTCTGCGCCGCCCGCCCGCTGGACGGCGGCGAAGGCGCGCTGATGGTGCTGCTGCGCGCCGCCCTGCAAACGCCGCGCTGACGGCAACAAAACCTCCCCCACGACTGGCTGGCGCGTGCGAGGCGTGTTAACCTACGCGCACCGGCCACTCCGTCATTTCTTTTCCAAGCATGAAGCACATCCCGCACGTCTCCCTCATCACCGTCATTGAAATCGTGGCGATCCTGGTGGGAGCGATGTCGGGCTTCGTGGAGGCGCGCCGCAAGCGCATGGACCTGGTGGGCGTGTTCACGGTGGCCTTCATCACGGCCTTCGGCGGCGGCACGCTGCGCGACATCCTGCTCGATGTACGGCCTTTATTCTGGGTCGAGCACCAGGGCTATGCGATCCTGATCTTCGTGCTGGCCCTGGTGGCCACGCCGCTGGTGCGCACCATCCGCCAGATCGTCTCGGAGCGCATCATCGTGGTGGCCGACGCCATCGGCCTGGGCCTGTTCGCCGTGGCCGGCGTATCGCAGGCGCAGGCGGCCGACATGCCGGTGTTTATCGCGGCCATGATGGGCGTGATCACGGGGATCTTCGGCGGCGTGTTGCGCGACATCGTCTGCAACGAGGTGCCGATGGTGTTCCGCGACGGGAAACCGTACGCGATCTGCGCCTTCTTCGGCGCCTGGCTCTACATCGCGCTGCAGCACACCCACGTGTCGAACGACTTCGCGCTGTGGTTCAGCGCCGCCTTCATCACGCTGCTGCGGCTGCTGACGTGGAAATTCGACATGCGCATCAACCGCTAACGCCAGGAAAAATCGGGGACGTAACACGGTTTTCCCGTGCGGAAAAACCGTGTTACGTCCCCGATTTTGGGGGTGGGCAACTTAGACGGCGTCGGCGCCCGTTTCGCCCGTGCGGATGCGGATCACCTGTTCCACGTTCTGCACGAAGATCTTGCCGTCGCCGATCTTGCCGGTGCGGGCGGCCTTGATGATGGCGTCCACCACCTGCTCGGCCACGCCGTCATCCACCACCACTTCCACCTTCACCTTGGGCAGGAAGTCGACCACGTATTCGGCCCCGCGATACAGTTCGGTGTGGCCCTTCTGGCGGCCAAAGCCCTTCACTTCCGTCACGGTCAGGCCGGTGACGTTGACTTCAGCCAGCGCCTCACGCACTTCGTCCAGCTTGAATGGTTTGATCACTGCGGTAATCTGTTTCATGACATCTCCTCGAATGTAAATCGTATTGCGTAAAACCGGTGCGTCAACGGGAAGGCGCCCGCCGGCGGCGGTGCGGTCCCGGATCTTGAGCAGGCTGGTAACCCATGCCGCGCCGCGCGGCGGGTAGCCGGCGGCCATGACGGCGGCGATCGGACGATGTAATGCACGGTATCCAGACCGCATTGTAAGCTACCCGGCGCCGCTCTCCTACCCACGCGCGCCGATACCGAGGCGCCACTCGGTTATGGCGCCGGCCGTGCACCCCGCCTCAGACAGGAATCCGTTGCAAATCCTGCATCCAGACCACGCTTTGCCCGTCGGTGGGCGCACGCCAGTCGCCGCGCGGCGACAGCGAACCGCCCGTGCCGACCTTGGGCGCGTTCGGCACGCAGGTGCGCTTGAACTGGCTGGTGCGGAAGAAGCGGTCCAGGAAGATACCCAGGTTCTTCTTGATGGTCGCCAGGTCGTACTCGTTGCGCGCCACGTGTTCGCCGTCCGGCCAGCGGCCCAACTCCTTGTCGTGCCACGCGGCCAGCGCCAGGAACGCCACCTTGGCAGGCGCAAAGCCGAAGCGCAGCACGTAGTACAGGTTGAAATCCTGCAGCTCGTAGGGGCCGATGGTGCTTTCCGTGCGCTGTTCCGGCTGGCCGCCGGCCGTGCCGGGCACCAGTTCGGGGCTGATTTCCGTGCCCAGGATATCGAGCAGCACCTGCGCATCGTTGCGGCCGATCACGCCCGATTCAGCCACCCAGCGCACCAGGTAGGAGATCAGCGTCTTGGGCACGCTGGCGTTGACGTTGTAGTGCGACATATGGTCGCCCACGCCGTAGGTGCACCAGCCCAGCGCCAGTTCGCTCAAGTCGCCCGTGCCGACCACGAGGGCGTTGTGATGGTTCGCCAGCCGGAACAAATGGTTGGTGCGTTCGCCCGCCTGCACGTTCTCGAACGCGATGTCGTGCTGCGCCTCGCCCTCCGCGTAGGGGTGGCCCAGGTCCTGCAGCATCTGGATGCAGCTGGGGCGGATGTCGATTTCGGCGGCCGTGCAGCCCACCAGTTTCATCAGCCGGTGGGCCTGGGTCAGCGTGCGCTCGCTGGTGGCGAAGCTGGGCATGGTGTAGGCCAGGATATTGGTGCGCGGCAGCTTGAGCTTGTCCATCACGCGCGCGCACACCAGCAGCGCGTGGGTGGAATCGAGGCCGCCGGACACGCCGATCACCAACTTCTGGATGCCGCTCGCTTGCAGCCGCTGGGCCAGCGCCTGCACCTGGATGTTGTAGACCTCATTGCAACGCTCGTCGCGGCGGCGGCTGTCGGCCGGCACGTAGGGGAAGCGCTCCACGCAGCGCTTGAGCGCCAACGCGCGATCCAGCGGCAGCGCCAGTTCGAAGCTGACCACGCGGAAGCGCGCCACTTCCTCGGCGTGGCGCTGCACGGACTGGCCGAACGTGGTCTGGCGCATGCGCTCGCGCGACAGCCGCTCCAGGTCCACGTCCGCGTAAATCAGGCTGGGCTCATCCTGGAAGCGCTTGGACTCGGCCAGCAGTTCACCATTTTCGCAGATCTGGGCCTGGCCATCCCAGGCCATGTCGGTGGTCGATTCGCCACTGCCGGCGGAGGTGTACAGATAGGCCGACAGGCAGCGCGCCGACTGCTGCGCCACCAGCAGGTGGCGGTAGCCAGCCTTGCCCACCAGCGCGTTGGAGGCCGACAGGTTGACCAGCACCGAAGCGCCGGCCAGCGCCGCGAACGACGATGGCGGCACGGGCACCCACACATCCTCGCAGATCTCGACGTGGAACTTCAGCAGCGGCAGATTGGCCACTTCGAACAGCAGGCCGGAGCCGAACGGCACCGTCTGGCCCAGCAGCGTCATTTCCGTGGCGACCGCGTAGTCGCCCGTGCTGAACTGGCGCGCCTCGTAGAATTCCCCGTAGTTGGGCAGGTAGCTCTTGGGCACCACGCCCTGGATGCGGCCGCCCGCGATCACGACGGCGCAGTTGTACAACTGGTGGCGCACGCGCAGCGGCATGCCCACCACCAGCGCCAGCGGCAGCGCGGCCGACGCGGCCACCACCGAGGCCAGCGCCGCCTCGCAGGCGTCGAGCAGCGCGCGCTGGTGGAACAGGTCGTCGCAGGTGTAGGCCGACAGGCCCAGTTCCGGGAAGGCCACCAGGGCGGCGCCCTGCTGGTGGGCCTCGGTGGCCATGGCGATGGTCTGGGCCGCGTTGAACGCCGGGTCGGCGACGCGGCAGCGGGGCACGGCCACGGCCACGCGCGCGAAGTCATGCGAATACAGGTTGAAGAAATTCTTGGTCATGGACGGCTTTCTCTCCTGCCGGGCGCGCGCCCGGCGGCGACGGGATAATTTGCGTAGAATGCCACACTGGTCAGAGCAAACATGATGAGCGGGCAACAAAAATGAATTATCGCACGGGGATCATTTCTTCTCTCGCCGACGTGGGAGAAGCGGCATGGACGGCCTTGCTGGCCGCCCAGGACGACGCCAACCCTTTCCTGTCCTACGCCTTCCTGCACGCGCTGCACGAATCGGGTTCGGCCTGCGCCGACACGGGCTGGCAACCGCAATACCTGGTGCTGTGGGATGGCCCGGCGCTGGCGGCCGCCATGCCGCTGTACGTCAAATCGCATTCCTACGGCGAATACGTGTTCGACTGGGCCTGGGCCGACGCCTACCAGCGCCACGGCCTCGAATACTATCCCAAGCTGCTGTCGGCCATTCCGTTCACGCCCGTCACGGGCCCGCGCCTGCTGGCGCGCGGACCGGCGGAACGGGCGGCGCTGGTCGAACTGCTGTGCGCCCGGCAGCAGGCGGCCGGCCTGTCGTCCACCCACATCCTGTTCCCGCCCGAGCAGCAGGCGCGCCAGTTGCAGGAGGCGGGATTCATGCTGCGCAGCGGCGTGCAGTTCCACTGGCTCAACGATGGCTACCAGGATTTCGAGCAGTTCCTGGCCACGCTGGAACACAAGAAGCGCAAGAATATCCGCGCCGAGCGGCGCAAGGTGCGCGAGGCGGGCGTGTCGCTGCGCCAGTTGCGCGGGGCGGCCATCACGGAGGCACACTGGCGCTTCTTCCACCGCTGCTACGCCAACACCTACGCCGAGCACCGCTCGTCACCGTATCTGAACCTGGATTTCTTCCTGCGCGTGGGCCGCACCATGCCCGACAACGTGATGCTGGTGCTGGCCGAGCGCGATGGCCGGCCGGTGGCGTCCTCGCTCGTGTTCCACACGGCCGACACGCTGTACGGCCGCTACTGGGGCGCGCTCGAACACATCCCCTGCCTGCATTTCGAGACGGCCTATTATCAGCCGCTGGAATTTTGCATCGCGCAGGGTATCGCCACGTTCGAGGGCGGCGCCCAGGGCGAGCATAAGATGGCCCGCGGCTTCCTGCCGCAACAGACCTGGTCGGCCCACTGGCTGGCCCACCCCGGCTTCGCCGACGCCATCGAGCGCTTCCTGGCGCGCGAAGGAGGCGGTATCGCCGCCTACCTCGATGAACTCAACGAGCGCAATCCCTTCCGCGACCAGGGCGGACGCGGTCGTGGTGATGGTGGCGAGGACGGCGGCGTCAGTGCGGCGCCGTCAGGCGCAGCGGATCGCTGAGCTTGAGGATGTGGCGGTAGTCGTCGGCGTCCACCACTTCCATGCTGCTCACCTGCCCCAGCTCGATATCGACGAACACCGTGCGCGGCGAACGGATCAGGTGGTTCAAGCCTTCCACCATCACGCTGAGGATATCGTCGCGCGGCTCGTACGTCATGCCCAGCAGGGGTATCCACTCCTGCTCCACCTGGCTGCCCAGCGCCAGCGCCTCGACGTCGATTTCCACGCTCTTGCCTTCCAGTTCCTTGGATACGCGGTCGAAATAGCTGTGCCATTCCGCCTTCTCAATTTTCGCGACCGTCATTTCCCGCCTCCTGTCATCGTCAGCATCGCCAGCCGCCGCCAAGCTGCCTGCGCTGCGGACGGCCGGTGTCGGAGTGTCCAGTATGCGCCGCCGCCCCCGCGCACGGTATAAAAAATACTGATCGGTATCAGGTCGCGCAATGAAAAACGCAGCCGGCCGGCAAGGCGCCGGGCGGCTGCGCGCGCGTACCGGCGCGGCCAGCGCCTGGTCAGCCGTTGGCCTGGTAGGTGGCCGTCAGGCGGCGCATCATGGGCAGCGCGGCCAGCGCGATGAGGGTGCAGAGCACGGCGCCAAAGCCCAGCTTGGTAAACAGGTTGGTGTAGATGGGCAAGGTCAGCTCAGGGTCGACGACATCCTTGGGCACGCTGGCGAAATTGGCCACCACCCCGCCCAGGTACTGGGAAATGCCCACCGCCACGAAATAGGCGCCCATCATGAAGCCGCCCATGCGGGCTGGCACGTAGCGCGCCATCACGGCCAGGCCCAGGCCGCCCACCAGCAGCTCGCCGAGCGAATAGAAACCATAACCGGCGATCATGACCCAGGCCGAGGTCTTGCCGCCCACGGCGAACTGGCCGGCGATGCCGTAGATGAAAAAGCCGATGGCGACGATGGAAAAACCCAGCGCGAACTTGCCGGCCAGCGACAAGTCCTTGCCCTTGCTGCCCGCCTTGGCGTAGGCCCAGGCCAGCACGGGACTGAGCAGCATGATCCAGATCGGGTTCAGGGCCTGGAACTGGGCCGGGGCCCAGGTCCACAAATGGGCGCCGAACAGGGAGAAGTCGCCATTGACGTTGCGCAGCGCGAACAGCGACAGCGAGGTCGACATCTGCTGGTAGAAGATGAAGAAGAACACGGTTTGCAGCATCAGGATCAGGGCCGCCGTCAGGCCAGCCCGCTCGCCCGCCGCGCTGCCGCGGATCAGGTGGGCGAAGATGCCCAGCACGACGAACCCGGCCACGTACACGAAGGCGCGCGCCACGCTCTGGTATTGCAGGATGACGGTGGCGCCGACGATGGCCACCAGGCCGCCGCCCAGCACCATGGCCAGCTTGCCCACGTCAAGCGGCAGTTCGTCGGGCCGCGAGCCCACCGCGTTCAGGGTCTGGCGCATCGACAGCACCGTGAACAGGCCCACCACCAGGCCCACGCTGCACACGGCGAACGCCATGTGCCAGCCCAGGCCACTGCCATATTGGGCGTTGACGTAATCCTTGACCCACGGCGTGGCCAGCATGGAGACGGTGGAACCGACATTGACCGACATGTAGTAGATGGTGAAGGCGCTGTCGATCTTGGAATCGTCGCCTTCATAGATCTTGCGTACCAGGTTGGCCGTGTTGGGCTTGAACAGGCCGTTGCCGACCACGATCACGCCCAGCGCGGAAAAGATCTGCCAGGTGTTCTCGCTGGGCACGGCCAGCAAACCATAGCCGATGGCGAGGATCAGCGCCCCCAGCAGCATGCAGCGCTTGGTGCCCAGCACCTTGTCGCCGATCCAGCCGCCGATGGCCGGCGACACATACACCAGGGCGGAGAACGCGCTCCACACCAGGTTGGCGCGGCTGTCCTCGAAGCCGAGGCGCTGCACCATGAAGTAGACGATCAGCGCCTGCATGCCGTAATAGCCGAAGCGCTCCCATAGTTCGATCAGGGCGATGGTCGCGAACGAGCGCGTCTGGGTATAAGTTGGGACGGGAGTATTCATGAGTCTCCAGTGACTTTTTAAGTGTTGTTTAAGTGGCATACATGTGCCGACGCCGCATGCTACGCCACTCCACGTCAACTGGCAATTTCAGGAAGGCAATTTCCTGATTGCAATTCCCTGCCCCCAGGCCGGCAGCGCCGGGCAAGGGCTCAGGCGTGCCGCCGGTCTGCCTCGGCCTGCTCCTGGCCTTCGTCGTTGAGCACGACGCGGTTGCGCCCCAGGTGCTTGGCCCGGTACAGGGCCGCGTCGGCCAGGCGCAGCAGCGCGTCCGTGTCGGTCACGCCATGGCCTTCGGCGCTGGCCACGCCGACGCTGATGGTGACGATGGCGCCGGGCGCCTCGGCGTGCGCGATGGCCAGCTGCGCGATCGCCGCGCGCAGCGCCTGCCCCACCTCCGCCGCCTCGGCGGCGCCGGCGTTGGGCAGCACGATGGCAAATTCCTCGCCGCCGTAGCGGGCCACCAGGTCGGCCGCGCGCCGGGCGCCGCCGCGCAGCGCCTGCGCCACGCGGATCAGGCAATCATCGCCCGTCTGGTGGCCATAGCGGTCGTTGTAGCGCTTGAAGTAATCGACGTCGATCATCAGCACAGCCAGCGGCTGGCCGGCGCGGCGCGCGCGGGCCCACTCGCTGCGCAGCACGTCGTCGAAGTGGCGCCGGTTGGCCAGCCCCGTCAGGCCGTCCGTGACCGACAGCGCCACCAGCCGCGCATTGGCTTCCTCCAGTTGGGCCGTGCGTTCGGCCACGCGCCGCTCCAGGCTGTCGTACAGCCTGGCGTTGGCGATGACGGTGATGGCCTGCGCGCACAGGATGCGCAGGAACTCCACCCGCCCGGCCGTAAACGTCCCTTCGGCCAGCCGGTTTTCCAGGTACAGCATGCCCACGAGCCGCCCGGACTGACGGATCGGCATGCACATGACGGAGCGCGCGCCGGGCTGGCGCAAGTAGGGGTCGGCCGCGAAACGGGGCGAACCGGCCAGGTTGTCCTCGATGACCTCGGCGCCGGAACGGGCCACATAGCGCAGCAGCGACAGCGGGAACATGGGGTCGCTGGCCGCGTCCAGCTCCACGGTGCGCGCCGGCGGCACGGCCGTCATGCCATCGACGGCCTCCACCTCCAGCCGCCAGCCGGCACCGTCCTGCAGCAGCAGGCGCGCCACCTGCGCGCCCGAGTTCTCGCACACGATGGCGATCAGGCGCCGCAGCACATGGACCAGCCCCACTTCGTGCGACAGCGCCTGGGCCGCCTTCAACAAGGTCATCAGGTCCAGTTCCGCGTTGGCGCCGGCGCGCCCGCGCGTGGCCCAGACGGGCGTGGACGGCGCCGCCCAACCCGCTACCGCGTGGCCGGTCAGCACCGGCCCAAGGCGCGCGCTCATCACGCTGACCTTGCCGTCCGCGCCCCACTGGCGGTAGCGCGCCAGCGCGTCCGTCAGGTAAACCGTGGCCACGCGCGGTTGCCCCTGTTCCAGCCAGCATTCGCCGCACAGCTCATTGCCCAGCGCCAGCAGCGGCACGCTGCCGGCCGCCGCATCCAGCCCGCGCTGGTAATGGCCGGTGGCCAGCGCCAGGTCCTGCGCGCCGCGCGCCAGTTCGGCCAGCACCAGATGATGGTGCGCCACGAACAGGGCCGGTCCCAGCGCGGCCCAGCGCGCCAGCTTGTCCTGCAGCGCGGCGATGCGCTCGCGCACGGCCGGTGCGTCGGGCCGCGCCGGGTCGCGCCGCAAGGCCCGGATCCAGATCAGGGCCGCGTAGAACGTGGCGTCGGGCACCTTGGCCTGGCCGCGCATCATTTGCGCCACCAGCTCCAGCTGGCCGGCCAGCGCTTCGGCGTCGGCGCCATCGAACAGGAAGGCGTTGCGGATCTTGCCTTGCAAAAAATAGGCACGGAACAGCTTCGAGTCGCCGTAGCGCTCCAGGAAGCGGGCCTCGCTGAAGCCCTCGTCGTCGTAGCTGGCACCGGCGGCCGTCTGGCCCATCAGGCATTTGATCGGCTGCACGGCCGCCGCCACGCAGCAGTCGGCCATGGCTTGCTGGCCGTTGGCGCGCATCAGCAGCAGGTCGTGCGCGATGGCCAGCTTCAGTTCGGGCAGGTAGTCGCCCAGGATCAGGCGGTCGGTGGCGCGCACGGCCGCCACCACGCCCACCTGCACGTAATCGGCGATCTCGAGCGCCCAGCCGAAGGCTTCGTCGTACAGCGCGTCCGAGCTGCGCAGCGAACGCACCCAGTGGTTGCACAGGGCCGCGAACATCAGGCCGGTCAGGGTGCGGGTCTGCAGGTTGGCGCGCCGGCGCGCCAGCGCCAGCGCCATCTCGCCGAAGCGGTAGGCCAGGTCCATGTCGTCCGTGCGCAGGGCCAGCATCAGCGCGTGGCCCACGTAGGCCACGGAACTGAAATCGCTGGTGCCGGTCCGCATCGACAGCTGCGTCATCGACAGCACCATGTGCACGCTCAGTTCCTGCTGCCCGGCGTAGTAGGCCGCCATCCACATCGACTGCATCATCTGCATGGCGGCCAGCGCCGGGCCGTCGTCCAGTTCGGGCGCGTCCAGCAGGGCCTGGGTATCGCGGGCCAGCGGATGGCGCTCGATTTCCGCGTACAGCGCGTCCGAGCGCGCGCTCAGCTCGGCCACGTCGTGCGCAACGGGCATGCCCAGCAGCGCCAGTCCCGCGCGCAGCACGGCGATGGCGTCCGGCAGCCGCCCCTGCAACTGGTACTGGTGGGCCTGCACGGCGATGCAGCGCACCTGCTCCAGCGGCGCCGCGTGGCCCATGATCAGCGGGTAGATGGCCTCGGCCCGCTCGAACTGGCCACACAGGTAGGCCGCTTCGGCCACGCCCAGCTGCAATGCCAGCCACAGCGCGCCGTGCGCCTGCCATGGCTGCTCCGGCAACAGCGCCAGGCCGATGCCCATGTGTTCCAGCGTGGCCTGGAACGCGGCCGAGCGGCGCGCCTTGCCACCGGCGCGGCAATTGAGCTGCGCCAGCTGCAGCCGTTCGCCCGCATCGTCCAGCAGCGCCCGGCCCAGGTTGAGCTGTTCGACGATGGCGAACAGCTCGTCCTCGAGCTGACGCTCGCCCGCGTGGCGCAGCAGCAGCCGGCCGATGCGCAGGTGCAGCGCCGCGCGCGCCTCGGCCGGCACCAGCGCGTAGGCGGCCTGCTGCACGCGATCGTGCAGGAAGCGGTAGCTGACGTCGGTGCCGGCGGTGTCCGCGTCCAGGTATTTGTAACGCAAGTCGCGCGGCTGGATCAGGCCGGCCCGCAGGGCCGGCCACAGCGTCTGCTGGGCCTGGGCCGGGGATGCGTCCACCAGCACGGCCAGCGTATCGAGCCGGAACTGGTTGCCGACGGCGGCCGCCAGTTGCAGCAATTGCTGGGCCGGCGCCGGCAGGCGGCGGATTTTCTCGACCAGCAGCTCGACCACGTTGTCCGTGTAGGCGGCCTGCTCCAGCACGGCCAGGTCCCAGAACCAGCAATCGAGGGCTGGCTGGTAGACCAGCTGGCCGGCGTCGTGGATGGCGTGCAGGAACTGGTTGAGGAAGAAGGGATTGCCGCCCGTCTTGCGCTGGCACAGCCGGGCCAGCGGCGCGGCCGCCTCGGCCGGCACGTGCAGGCTGTCGGCCACCAGTTGCGCCACGTCGTCCTCGGCCAGCGGCGCCAGCGCCAGCCGGGTCAGGCGCGCGCCCTGCCGTTGCAGGCGCTCCCACAAGCCCGTCAGCGGGTGGGCGGCCGGCACCTCGTTGTCGCGGTAGGCGCCGATCAGCAGCAGGTGGCCCCCTTCGCGCTCACGCAGGAACAGCTCCACCAGGCGCAAGGTAGGCGGGTCGGCCCACTGCAGGTCATCGAGGAACAGCACCAGCGGGTGCTCGGCGGTCGCGAACACCTGCACCAGCCGTTGGAAGGCGCGGTCCAGCCGGGCCTGGGCCTGGTCCGGCGCCAGCGCGGCGCCCGCGTCGGCCGGGCCGGCCACCAGTGCCAGCTCCGGGATCAGTTCCTGCAGCACGCCCAGGCTGTCGCCCAGCGCCGCGCGCAGCCGCTCGGCCCAGCGCCGCACGCCTGGCGCCGGCTCGCTCAGCAGCAGCTGCAGCAATTGCTGGAACGCCTGGATCAGGGGCGCATAGGGCACCTCGCGCCGGTACTGGTCGAACTTGCCCGACAGGAAACAGCCACGCCGGGCCACGATGGCCGGCTGCACCTCGTCCACCACGGCCGACTTGCCGCTGCCGGCCGGCCCGGCCACCAGCAGCAGTTCGCTGGCACCGCTGGCCGTGCGCTCGAAGGCCGCCAGCAGCGCCGCCGTTTCGCGCGCGCGGCCATACAGGCGCTGCGACACGTTGAACGGCCGGTGGCGGTCGGCCAGTCCGGCCAGCGGCATCGCGAGGCCGGCGTCGCCCGCGCCCGCCGCCGCGTCCGCGCGACAGGCTTGCAGGTCCAGCGCCAGCGCGTGCAGGGTCTGGTAGCGCTGCTCGGCGTTCTTTTCCAGCAGGCGGCGCAGGATGGCCGTCAGTGCGGCCGGCGCGGCCGCCAGCGCCGGATGCGACCAGTCGGGCACGCGCGCGATGTGGCTGTGCACCAGTTCCATGGCGTCGCTGCCGGCGAACGGCGGCTGGCCCGTCACCAGTTCGTAGCAGGTGGCGCCCAGGCCGTAGTAGTCGGCCCGGTAATCGACCCGCCGGTTCATGCGCCCCGTGCGCTCGGGCGCCATGTAGGGCAAGGTACCTTCCAGCGCGTACGGGTGGACGATGCCCTGCACTTCCTGCGCCAGCTCGCCGGCGATGCCGAAATCGATCAGCTGCAGCTGGCGCCGCGCGCCGCTCCAGACGATGTTGGACGGGGTGATGTCATGGTGGATGATGCCCTGGCCGTGCACGGCGTCCAGCGCGGCGCACAGTTGCAGCGCAATGGCGAAGAAGTCGTCCATGGCCAGGCCGGGCTGGCCGGCGGCGGCGCGGTCGCGCAGCAACACGCTGAGCGCCGTGCCGCCGATATCGTCCTGCAGCATGACCCAGCGCCCGCCCTGCTGGGCCAGCGCCAGCGGCCGCACCACGCCGGGATGGGCGCAGCGGCGCGCCAGCGCGAATTCGCGCTTGAAGCGCGACACTTCCTCGTGCGAGGGACAATCGGTGTTGGGAATCTTGACGATGAGCGGCGCGCGCTCGGCCGTGGAGCAGGCGCGGTAGACCAGGGAACGGGCACTGGCATGCAGTGGTTCGATGATCTCGTAGTCAATTAGGGCGCGCACGGACTTCCAGTCGTAAATAGGGCGAGACAACGCGGCCATGCCGGTTGCTGGCAACCAACTAGTGACCTTCACCGCTATATTACGTTAGCGCGACGACAATTACTATTAAGAAAAACAACTTAAGGCAAAACAAGTTGACGCGACGTTCAAAACACGCAACCGGGCCAGCGCCGGCGCCGGCGCCGGCTGCGCGTTCACCGGGCCGGGCTTAGCCTTCCGGATTTTCCTTCTGGTAGTTGGCCACGCCGCTCAGGATTTCAGCCTTGGCTTCTTCCGGACCGTACCAGCCGTCGATCTTGACCCACTTGCCCTTCTCCAGGTCTTTGTAGTGCTCGAAGAAGTGGGTGATCTGGCGCAGGCGCAGTTCGTTCAGGTCTTCCGGCTTCTGCCAGTGGCTGTAGATGGACAGCACCTTGTCGACCGGCACGGCCAGCACTTTGGCGTCTTCACCGGATTCGTCGGTCATCTTCATCACGCCGATCGGACGGCAGCGCACCACCACACCAGGGATCAGCGGGAACGGGGTGATCACCAGCACGTCGACCGGGTCGCCGTCGGCCGACAGCGTGTTCGGCACGTAGCCGTAGTTGCATGGGTAGTGCATGGCGGTGCCCATGAAACGGTCGACGAAGATGGCGCCGGACTCCTTGTCCACTTCGTACTTGATCGGATCGGCGTTCATCGGGATTTCGATGATCACGTTGAAATCGTTGGGCAAATCGCGGCCCGAAGGCACTTTATTCAAGCTCATGAAATTTCCTTGTTATGCAGGCGGATGGTTTAACCGCGCCATTATAGCGAAAGCATGCCGGCTTGTGCGTCGCAGCACAAAAAACGGGCACGTCAGCAAGCCGTAAGCACCGTATGCGCCAGGCGCAGAGGAAAAGAATTGCGGGACGGAAAAATCGGGGACGGACCCCAATTTTCGCTATGCGAAAATTGGGGTCCGTCCCCGATTTTTCCGTCCCGCAATTTCTCGGTCCCGATATTTCTTACAGGATGGTCGCCAGCGCGCACTGGCGGAAGTGGCTGGCCGCCTCTTCGGGCTGCTGCAGCGCTTCGTGCAACTGGGCCAGCTTGAGGTGGGCTTCGCGCACCATGCGCGCGTCGCTGGCGTCCGACAGCGCCTGCTCCAGGTAGCGCTGGGCCTTGCCCCACAGCTTCTGCTTCAGGCACAACGAGCCAAGCGTGAGCGCCAGCTCGGCGTCGGCCGGACGCTGGGCCACCCATTTCTCGCAATGCTCGATCTGCTGCAACAGCGCCGAAGAACCGGCCGGCGCGGCCGCCTCGCGGTAGGCGCGCACCACGCGCTCGTCCCAGTCGGCCGCCAGCGATTCCTCGGCCACCAGCCGCGCTTCGTCGTGCAGGCCGCGCGCATTGAGGGCGGTGGCCGCGCGCGAGGCGACGAAGGGCTTGATGCGGTCGGCCGTGGGCACGGTGGCCCACATGCGCTGCAGCGATTCGGCGTCGTGGCTGCTGTCGGCCAGCATGTCCTCGTAGGCCATCTCGCGCAGGCGGGCCGACAGGGCCGGATGCAGGGCCCGATGCTTGTCGAGCGAACGCACCAGGCGCAGCACTTCAGGCCAGTTCTTCGCTTGCTGCTGGGCCTTGAGCGACCATTGCAGGGCGTGGATGTGGCGCGTGCCGCTGGCGTTCAGTTCGGCCACGGCTTGCAGCGCCGCTTCCGGCTGGTGGTCGTCCACCAGCAGTTCCGTCATCGTCATCAGGCGCGCCGTCTTCATGGAGGCGTCGCCGCTCAGGCGGGCCAGCCAGCCGTCGCGGCGCTCGCCCTGGCGCATGCGGTGCGCGGCGCGGGCGCCGATCAGGGCCGCCACGCCGGCGTTCTCGGGCAGCTCGGCGGCGCGCGCGGCCGCTTTTTCCGCGTGGCCAAAGCGGCCTTCGAACAGGGCCTTGAGCGCTTCGCGCAAGCCCTTGTTGCCGTCGCGTTCACGCTTGCGCAGGCGGTAGGCGGCCACCCGGGCCGGCATCTTGAGCGTGGCGCGGAAGGCGCGGATCAGCACGTAGAGCAGCGCGAACAGCGCCACTTCCAGCACCACGAAGAAGTTCAGCGACAGGTCGATGCGGTGCGGCGGGTAGAACAGCACCACGTTACCGGGGTTGAAACGGGCCGTCACGGCGATGCCGATGGCGGCGGCCATCAAGGCCACTAACCAGAGGAATAAACGCATGGTTATGGCTTCGCCTTGTAGTTACGTACCGCGTTCAGGCTGTCGGCCAGGGTCGGCATCTCGATGGCGAGGTTGCTGCCCTGGACCTGGCGCAGCAGCGCCTGCACGGTCTGGGTGGACTTGGCGCGGGTGTCGAAGTATTTGAGCAGCGCATCCTGGGCCGCCTGCAAGTCGCTGCGGAACGCACCTTCATTGCGCGACAACAGGGCCATGCGTGCGTTGAGCAGGCGCAGCTTGAGGTTCTCACGCAGGAAATAGGCCTGGGTGGGCGAGAGCATCAGCGCGTCCGGCGTTTCCACGCTGCGCACGCGGATCAGCTGGCGCACGTCGAGCCACATATCGCTGCTCCAGCTGGTCCACACGTCCTGCAGTTTCAGCAGCCACGGATTGGGCGCTTCGGCCGGCGCGGCGGCCTTGGCGCCAGGCTTGGCCTTGGCGACCTTCTTCTCGGGCGGCGCGGGCAGGGTCGGCTTTTCGTCGGCCAGCATCGGCAGCAGGTCGATCTGGGCGATCACGTTATCGAGGCGCAGCGCCAGGCCGACGGAATCGACACTGGGCAGGGACTTGAGCTTGTCCATGTCCTTGGCGATGGCGCGGCGGATGGTGATGAACTGCGGCTTGTCCGAACGCGACAGGCTGCGGTCGGCGTTCTGCAGCGCGATCAGCGCGCCGGGCACGTTGCCGGCCAGCTGCAGCTGCTGGCTGGCCGTGGACAGCACTTGCTCGATCTCCGTCAGCGCCCACTCGTCGCGGTTCTTGGACAGGTCCTGGTACAGCTGCTCCAGCGCCAGTTGCTGGCTCTGGGCTTCCACCTGCTTCGATTCGAGCAGCGCCACCTTGGCTTGCAGTTCCTTGCTGGACTCCTGGACGTTACGGGCCAGCGTACCCGTCTCGGCGTTGGAGGCGTCGTTCTTCTGCAGGCGGCGCGCCATCTCCTCGCGCAGGTTGCGCACCTGGGCGTGGGTGGACCAGGTCTGGCCGGCCACCACGATGCCGAGTGCGACCACGGCGCAGCCCAGCACTTGCGGCTGCAGCAGGGTTTCCATCCAGGTCGGCGCCGGCGGCGTGGGCGGCGTAGGCGTCTCCGCGGCCGGGCCGGGAGCGGTGGCAGGGTCAGGTAATGTAGGCAATTCGTTCATGGGTGTGATTGTAACGCGGCGAGCAGTCGTTCGTCGCCTGATCCTGTGAGCGTCAGTCGGGTAAAGCCCAAATGGCTTGCCGTTTCGGCAATCCGGGCGTGCGGGATAATCAGATGCTGTTGTTGCATCATTACAACATATTTCGAGCCATTGGCGCCAGCGTTTTCTTGCCGCCCCAGCTGTTCCAGCAAGCCCACTAGTCCGCGCAGCGCCTCGGAACTGGTGATGATCCAGTCGTTGGGCTGGGCCAGCAGGCCGCGCAGCTGGTCGGCCAGGGCCGGCGTCAGGGCCGGCACGGCGCGCCGGTACGCGGCCACCACGGTGACCTCGGCGCCGGCCGCGCGCAAGCCATCGGCCATCAGTTCCCTGCCCTGCTCGCCGCGCACGATCAGCACGCGGCGCCCGCGCAGGGCCGCCAGGTCCAGCGTTTGCAGCAAGTGTTCGGAATCGCTGTGGGCCGTATCGGCCGGGCTGACGATGGTGGCGTTGGCCGGCGTGATGCCGTGCGCGGCCAGGGCCGCGCGGCTGCCCTCGCCCAGCACGGCCAGCGTCACGCCGTCCGGCCAGTGTGTGATGTGCGCGAAAGCCGCGTCAATCGCGTTGGGCGACACGAAGGCCACCATGGCGTAACCGGCCAGGCCGGCCAGTACTGCCTGCAGCGGGGCCGGATCGGCCAGCGGCGCGATTTCCAGCAGCGGCAGCAGCGCCACATCGCGCCCGCTGGCGGCGATGCGGGCCGCCAGCGCCCCGGCCTGCGCCGCGGGCCGCGTGATGACGACCGTGCCGGCCATCCGACTCAGGCGGCCGGCTGGTCGTCGGCCGGCGCCGCCGTGGCGCACACGGCCAGGATGGCTTCCGCGTCCTGGCCGCGCAGCAGCTCGGCCACCTGCTCGCCCAGCTGTTCCGGGGTGGTGGCCGGGCCGCTCACTTCGGCGCTGGCCATGCGGCTGCCGTCCGGCGTGGCCACCATGGCGCGCAGGCGCATCTGGCCCGCATCGACGGTCGCGAAGGCGGCCAGCGGAATCTGGCAGCTGCCGCCGAACACCTTGGACACCTTGCGCTCGGCCGCCACGGCTTGCGCCGTGGCCTCGTGGTTCAGCGGCGCCAGCAGCGCGTGCAGGTCCAGGCCGTCGTTGCGTTCGGCGATCTCGATCGCCATCGCGCCCTGGCCAGCGGCCGGCAAGCTCGTTTCCGGCTCCAGCAAGGCACGGATGCGCTGCGGCAGGCCGAGGCGCTTCAAGCCGGCGGCGGCCAGGATGATGGCCGCGTAGTCGCCCCGGTCCAGCTTGCCCAGCCGGGTATCGAGGTTGCCGCGCAAGGGCTGGATCACCAGGTGCGGATAGCGGGCCGCGATCAGCGACTGGCGGCGCAGGCTGCTCGTGCCCACCACGGCGCCGGCCGGCAGTTCAGCCAGCGAGGCGTAATCGTTGGAGACGAAGGCGTCGCGCGGGTCTTCGCGTTCCAGCACGGCGGCCAGCGCGAAGCCCTCGGGCAGCTCCATCGGCACGTCCTTGAGCGAATGGACGGCCAGGTCGGCCCGGCCTTCGGCCATGGCCACTTCCAGTTCCTTGACGAACAAGCCCTTGCCGCCCACCTTGGACAGGGCGCGGTCCAGGATCTGGTCGCCACGGGTGGTCATTCCCAGAATCTCAATGCTGCACTGCGGATATAATGCAGCTAAGCGTGCCCGCACGTGCTCGGCTTGCCACATGGCAAGACGGCTTTCGCGCGACGCGATGATCAATCTGGACGGGAGAGGTTGGACCAATTCGGAAGTTTTCAAAACCAGTTCTTTCGCTGTAGCCGACGCTAACCGGCGGTGGCCAGTTATTTCGCGCATGTTTAAGATCATAAATTTTATCATGGGCGCCTCTTGCAGAACCGGGCCACAAGCCTTTGCACCGACATACATCATTTTTGCGACTCATCACATGGCAAAACAATCTAGTGCAATAGACGAACAACCGGGCGTGGACGCGCAAGCCGACAAGGACGCGCCGCTCAAGGAAGACATCCGCCTGCTGGGCCGCCTGCTGGGCGAGGTGCTGCTCGAACAGGAAGGCGAGGAAGTGTTCGCCGTGGTCGAGACCATCCGCCAGACGGCCGTGCGCTTCCGCCGCGAGGCCGACGCCGGCGCGGCCAAGGAACTGGACGGCATGCTCAAGATACTGACACGCGAGCAGACCATCTCCGTGGTGCGCGCGTTCTCCTACTTCTCGCACCTGGCCAACATCGCCGAGGACCAGCACCACATCCGCCGCCGCCGGGCGCACCTGCTGGCCGGCTCGGCGCCCCAGCAAGGCAGCATCAATTTCGCGCTGGGCAAGCTCAAGGACGCCGGCGTGGCCCAGGACACGGTGGCCACCTTCTTCCAGGACGCCCTGATTTCGCCCGTGCTGACGGCCCACCCGACCGAAGTGCAGCGCAAGTCCATCCTCGACGCCGAGCACGACATCGCCCGCCTGCTGGCCGAGCGCGACCTGCCGCTCACGCCCAAGGAGCGGGCCGCCAACGTGCACCTGCTGCGCGCGCGCGTGGCCACGCTGTGGCAGACCCGCATGCTGCGCTACTCCAAGCTGACCGTGGCCGACGAGATTGAAAACGCCCTGTCCTACTACCGCA
Source organism: Rugamonas fusca (assembly GCF_014042365.1). Taxonomy (GTDB): domain Bacteria; phylum Pseudomonadota; class Gammaproteobacteria; order Burkholderiales; family Burkholderiaceae_D; genus Rugamonas; species Rugamonas fusca. The sequence goes on along the minus strand of NZ_JACEZS010000004.1, from coordinate 33,101 downwards.
TCACCTTCCTGCGCGAGCTGCCCGGCCTGTACGACGACATCGAAGCCGACATCGCCCAGCACTACCCGGCCACCGAAGGCACCGCCATCAACGCGCCCTACGTGCAGATGGGCAGCTGGATCGGCGGCGACCGCGATGGCAACCCCAACGTCAACGCCGGCACCATGCAGCACGCGCTGGAACGCCACGCCACCACCATCCTCGACTTCTACCTGGAAGAAGCGCACACCTGCGGCGCCGAGCTGTCCGTCTCGACCCTGATGGTCGCGTGCAGCCCGGAATTGCAGCAATTGGCCGACAGCTCGCCCGACACCTCGGCCCACCGCAGCGACGAACCGTACCGCCGCGCCCTGATTGGCATCTACGCGCGCCTGGCCAGCTCGGCCCGCGCGCTGGGCGCCACCAACATCCTGCGCAAGGAAGTGGGCCACGCGGAACCGTACGCCACGGCCGCCGAATTCTCGGCCGACCTGCAAGTGCTGATCGATTCGCTGGAAGCGAACCACGGCGGCATGCTGGTCAAGCCGCGCCTGTCCACGCTCAAGCGCGCGGCCGACATCTTCGGCTTCCACCTGGCGTCGCTGGACATGCGCCAGAGTTCGGACGTGCACGAGCGCGTGCTGACGGAATTGTTCGCCCAGGCCGGCGTGCTGCATGACTATGCGGCGCTCGATGAAGAAGCCAAGGTCGACCTGCTGCTCAGTGAACTGAGCCAGCCACGCCTGTTGTACACGCCCTACATCAGCTACTCGGCCGAGACGGAATCGGAACTGACCATCCTGCGCGCGGCGCGCCAGATCCGCGCCCGCTACGGCGCGCGCGCGATCCGCAACTACATCATCTCGCACACGGAGACCGTGTCCGACCTGCTGGAAGTGCTGCTGCTGCAAAAGGAAATGGGCTTGCTGCGCCTGGCCGAGCCGGAACTGGACCTGATGGTGATCCCGCTGTTCGAAACCATCCCCGACCTGCAGCGCGCGGCCGGCATCATGGAAGCCGTGATGGCGGTGCCGCTGGTGCGCCAGCTGATCGCCAAGCAAGGCGAGATCCAGGAAGTCATGCTGGGCTACTCGGACTCGAACAAGGACGGCGGCTTCCTGACCTCGAACTGGGAACTGTACAAGGCCGAAACCCACCTCGTGACCGTATTCGAAAAGGCCGGCGTCAAGCTGCGCCTGTTCCACGGCCGCGGCGGCACGGTCGGCCGCGGCGGTGGCCCCAGCTACGAAGCCATCCTGGCCCAGCCGCACGGCACCGTCAACGGCCAGATCCGCCTGACGGAACAGGGCGAGATCATCGCCTCCAAGTTCTCCAACAAGGACATCGGCCGCCGCAACCTGGAACTGCTGGTGGCGGCCACGCTGGAAGCGAGCCTGATGCCGCAGTCGGAAGACAGCGCCCACCAGGCCCGGCTGCGCGGCTTCGAAGCCGTGATGGCCGAGATTTCCGACCGCGCCTACAAGGCTTACCGCAACCTGGTCTATGAGACGCCCGGCTTCACCGACTACTTCTTCGCCGCCACCCCGATCGCCGAGATCGCGGAACTGAACCTCGGTTCCCGTCCCGCCTCGCGCAAGTCGACCAAGCGCATCGAAGACCTGCGCGCCATTCCATGGGGCTTCTCGTGGGGCCAGTGCCGTTTGCTGCTGCCGGGCTGGTACGGCTTCGGCAGCGCCATCGGCGGCTGGATCGCGGACGGCGACCAGGAGGAACGCGTGGCCCAGCTGCGCGCCATGTTCCAGCACTGGCCATTCTTCGCCACGCTGCTGTCGAACATGGACATGGTGCTGGCCAAGACCGACATGGCGATCGCCTCGCGCTACGCGGAACTGGTGCAGGACAAGGAACTGCGCGAGCGCATCTTCAAGCGCATCACGGAGGAGCACGACCACACGCTGCGCATCCTGCAAAGCATCACGGGCGCCACCGAGCGGCTGGCGGGCAACCCGCTGCTGGCGCGCTCGATCCAGAACCGCTTCGCCTACCTGGATCCGCTCAACCACTTGCAGGTGGAACTGATCAAGCGCCACCGCGCCATCAGCAAGGAGCCAGGCAAGGTCGATGAACGCGTGCACCGCGGCATCCACCTGTCGATCAACGGCGTGGCGGCTGGCCTGCGCAACACGGGCTGACGCCAGCGGTTGGGCCATGGCGGGGGCGTGACACGGTCGATGAACGGTGTCATGTCCCCGATTTTTTTGGGCAGCAAACCTTCGGTATCAAGCCGGCATCAAAAGTCGGTGTCAGGTCTGTCATTTGGACACAAGGACAATACCCTTGTGCTTTCTCAATCGCGGCACATTCAATTGTGATAGGCGATCTCTCATCACAGCTATCCTAAAATTCGATGGGCGTCATGAGAAAACTCAACAAGGCGCCGCAACTGTCCGAAAGACAGACCTGACACCCTCATCTCCTGCTGGCGCAAGTTGCCGACTGGTCCGCCTGCACTTCAAGCAAGTCCGCTGGCGCAGTCGCAACCGGCGGCGCCAGCACGAAGCGCGGCACCCATAAGACCAGTTTGGAATTGGGCAAGACAAATCGGCGCACGCCACCCGATTGCGTCCGGCGCGCCGCGCCGCCATGCCCCACCAGGGTGCCAAAGCAGAAGTCGTGCATGACGTTGGCGAACAGTACAGCGGACGAGTATGTTCCCGGCCCGATGGCGACCAAGGTTTTACCCTTGAATAACAGGTCACCGTCCAGCTGCGGCGTATGCCATGTCGAAATTGAACCAGTGACCACTTGCCCAGCGACTTCGCCCCGTTCGACGTTCGCTTCCACCACTCTTTTCTTGTAGGTGGAGCCGGTCCGGTAGGCGCTGGTGGCCAGATAGGGCATCAAGCCATCGAGCCACATGGCATCGTCCCCGCCGCCATTCCTGCTGATGTCGATGGTCAATTGGCCCGTGCCCGCCTGTCGCAGCCGGGCGAAGGCATCACGCGTAAAGGCAAGGAATTTGCCGCGGTCGGCAGGGGCGAAGCTATCAATGGTCAGGATGGCGCTCCCGTCCGGCTGGAAGGCGAAATGAAACTGCCGGTCGAATGCGGCGGCATCGCGCAACAGCAATGGCAACTCCTTGCTGCCCATGGTTTCAATGGAAAAGGTCCGGCCACCCTGCGCCATCGTCAGCCGGTAGCTGGGGGGGACCCCGTACATTTTCCAGTAGTAGAACCACCAGCGTTGGGCCAGCAAACCGGAACGGAACAAGGCCGTTTCGCCGTGCATGCGTCGCATCAGCGCGGCGGTCACCAAGTCCGCCGGCTCGCCATTGATGGCAATGATGCGGGCGCCTTGCAACGGCGTCGCGGCGCCGCCCAACAGCGCCCCGATATGCAAGCCATCGTCATCCAGGCTGACCTCATAGGGAAACAAAGTAGCGCCTTCGCGCAGGTGGGCGATGGCGGCCGTTTGCCAGTCAGGAAAGCCCACCGACAGGTGCCCGTCCGCGAACAGCGGGTTCAACGTCGCAAGACGTCGCCACGCCTCGTCCTGGCTGATGGGCGTCCGCGTGTCGCTGGCAAGGGCGCGTATCGCCGCCTCCAGCGCTGCCACATCACTGGAAAACTGGAGGTCGGGATGACTTTGCATCAAGGTGCGGCGCAGGAAGTCCAGGTCCTCACGGAATTGCGGGACGGTGATCGGCGCTTCGACGGGCGCCGCCCAGGCACACGTTGGCGATCCCATGAGAATCGCGATGACGGTTAGTAAAAGTAAGCGCAGCATAGTGTTCAGCGCAGGGGGGCCCAGACTATGGCATTCTTCGACAAGCATTGATGGCTTCAGTCCCCTTGTCCCGCACCGGAGGGCGACAACAGGGGAACCGGGCATGGCCGGCACCGCGACATGCGCCGGTGACATCAACTGAGCGCCGCCTCGGTAATGCGGACGTGCGCATCGGTCACATGGACGCCGTAGGTCTCTATGTCATCCAGGCATTCATTGGCGTCAACGCCTGGTGTGTGTGCATGTCGGTTCAGTTCTATCGTCTTGAACGCCGTCCAAGGCGCATATTTTCCCGGCAGGTTGTCACCAGTTGGCGCCAACGTGAAGCCGAATACCCGGCCGGGCCCTCTGAAGATATGTATTTGCATGTGCCGTTCCGGTAGTGACGGTGTGTGTTGTGTGGTGGAACATTCAGCGACCTCCTTCCTCCAGAGTTGTCCAGTCCGCATGTCCCTGGGGACAAAACACATATGATATTAAAAGAAAGACAAATCAATCAAATAATCATTACAATACAACAACACCCAGCCGCAGCTTGCCGCCAGGCACGGACGGCGCACCTGGTCTGATCCCTTTGCATTTTCCGCAATGAATGGGCGAATCTGCGAATCCGAATCTGTGTCAGGTCTGTCATTTGGACTCACGGCTCACACCTTTGAACTTAATCAAACAATGTAGCAGTCGCATGTGCCTAACAGCGTCCAAACGTAGCCATTAGAACAATCAAAACGACGCGCCATGAGAAACATCAAAGGTGTGCGGCGACTGTCCGAATGACAGACCTGACACCGGCCAACCCGCGGCACACCGCCGACGAATGACTAGGGAATCGGTGAATCTCCCCCAAAGGATTTATTACATTAAAAGAAAGACAAATCAACCAAATTATCATTACAATACCCCAACATTTCGCCGCGCCATGTCGCCAGGCGCGGACGATGCCCTTGGTCCCACCCCTGCTTTTTCCGTGATGAACAATTGGTCGACTCTCCTCCTGCGCCCGGCAAGTGCCGGCGCAGCCCTGCTGCTGGCCGGCTGGCTGGGCGGGGCCGCCTGGGGCCATCCCGCCCTTGCCGACGCGGGCTACCTGGTCGCTAGCGGCATGTCGCTGCTGGCTGGCGTGTTGCTGTGGCGCCGGCACGTGGCCGACGTGCGCCAGCGGGCCGATGCCGCCGCGCACCTGGCCGCCGCCCAGGCGAACGCCAGCGCCGAACTGCAACTGCGCGAAATCGTCGCCATGCTGCCCGCACCGCTGTTCATCAAGGATGGCCAGTCGCGCTTTGTGATGATGAACACGGCGTGTGAGGAATTATTCGGCGTGCCGTTCGCGCTGCTGGAGGGCCGCCGCGGCAGCGCCTATTTCCCTTCCGAGCAGATGGAAGGCTTCCTGGCCCATGACCGCGCCGCCTTCGCCGGCGGCCAGTTGATTGTCAACGAGGAGTTCGTGTGGTGTGCGGGGCGCGCCGAAAACCGCCAGATGCAGACCTTCAAGAAGCCCGTGTTCGACGCTGACGGCCAGCCGCAACTGTTGATCGGCATGTGCTTCGACATCACGGACCGCAAGCGCACCGAGGCCGCCTTGCAGCGCACGCTGGACCAGCTGCGCGCCATGACGCTGCACCAGGACCGCATCCGCGAGGACGAACGGCGCCGCATCGCGCTCAACATCCATGACGAGCTGGGCCAGAACCTGCTGGCCATGCGGCTCGATGTCGCCCGACTCCACGCGCGCACGGCCGCGCGCCACGCGGCACTGCACCGCCAGTCCGGCCAGGTGCTGGCCACGCTGGACGCCACCATCAAGTCGGTGCGCGAAGTGATCAACGACCTGCATCCGAGCACGCTGGACCTGGGCCTGTGCGCGGCCATCGAATGGCTGCTGGGCCAGCTGGAACAGCGCGGCGGGCTGCGCTACCGGCTGCAGGTGCTGGACGACAGCGCCAACGCCCTGTTGCCCCTGGACCTCACGTCCAGCCTGTTCCGGCTAGTGCAGGCGGCCCTCACCAGCATCGCCTGCTTCGCGCGCGCGGGCGCGGTGACCGTGTCGCTTAACCTGAAGGCCGAGGCCATGACCATCGTGCTGCACGCGGACGGTGCCGGCATCCTGCAGGCCGAGCAGGCCACGCGGGACGCCTTCGGCATCCGCGCCATCAAGGAGCGGGTGGCGGCCATGGGCGGCGAGATGGTGCTGGCGCGCAGCCAGGGCGGCAGCATGATGACGCTGCTGCTACCCGGCGTGGCCGCCGGGCAGCCAGCATCGCCGCAGGCCGCGCCGGCCTGACGGCCCGTCAGTGCGGCCGCCCGCCATCCATGCGGGCGCGCATGGCCGGCGTCATTACCACGTTGTGGTGGGCATCGACCAGCATCACTTCCTTCAGGCCCAGGCGCCGGGCCATCGCTTCCCAGCCGGCCGGTCCCGTGATGAACAGCGGCTTGGAATTGCCATCCGAGCGCAGGCCCGGATCGCTGCCGCCCGAGGCGATGACGGTGACGGATGCGACCAGATCGATCGTCTGGCCCGTGCGCGGGTCGATGATGTGCGGATGGCGCTTGCCATCCTTCATGAAGTAGCGCTCGTAATCGCCGCTGGTGCCGATCGCCTCGTTATCGCGCAGCGACAGCGTGGCCAGCGTGCCATCGCCGCGCGGGTCGCGGATGCCCACCTGCCACGGCCGCTTGCCGGGCTGGCCGATGGCGAGGATGTTGCCGCCCACGTTGATCAGGGCCGCGTTCACGCCGGCATCGCGCAGGATGCGGGCGGCCCGGTCCAGCGCGTACCCCTTGGCATAGCCGCCCAGGTCGATCATCACGGCGCGGTTGGTGCTCGTGATCGTGTTGCCCTGGTAGCGCAGGTCCGACAGGCGCGGATTGGCCGCCACCCACCGTTCAATTTCCCCGGGCGCCGGGCCCTGGTCCTGGATGTCGCTGCTCTGGAAGCCCCACAGCCGGATCAAATGGCCGATGGCGGGATTGAACAGGTAGTCGGACTTGGCCGACAGGACGGCCGCCGATTGCAGCAAGCCCACCAGCTCGGCGTCCGCCTCGAACGGCCGGCCGGCCGCGATGGCATCGTTCAAGCCCGTCAGCATGCTGGGCTGCCAGGCGTGCAGCTTGTGGTGCAGCCGGTCAAATTCCTTGAGCACGGCGGCGCTGAGGGCGTCGGCCCGCTGCGGCGTCTCGCCGTAGATACTGATCTCGACCACGGTGCCGAACACGTGGCCCTGGGTCTTGTAGGTGTGGTATTCGCGGGCACAGCCCGACAACAGGCCGGACCACAGCGCCAGCGCGAGCAGTGTCGCCAGCCAGCCCGGCAATCCGGCGCGCTTTTTCTGACTACCTTGCATGTGCGCCCTCCTTGCGGTGAGGGACCGGGCGGACCCGGTCCCGTGGTCATCCTGCCGCCCCGATGGTGGCGGCAAGTTCAAACTCAGCTCGACTTGGTCGCCATGAAGTCAACGGCGGCCTTCACTTCGTCATCCTTCAGCGCGGCATTGCCGCCATGGGGGGGCATCATCTTGAAGCCGTCCAGTGCGCTCTTGTAAAGCGCCGGCATACCCTTGGCCACGCGTGGTTTCCACGCGGCCTTGTCGCCGAACTTGGGTGCGCCCATCACGCCGGCGCCGTGGCAGGCGAGGCAGGTGGCCTTGTAGATCTTCTCGCCTTTGGCCAGGTCAGGAGCGGCCTGGGCGGTACCGGCGGCGCAGACGGCCAGCAGCAGGGAGGACAGGATAGTTGCAAATTTCATGGGGATAGACTCTCAATTAAAAAAGAACAAAAAAACACGGGGGCGATGGTGATGATGGTCAACGCATGATTGCCCCCTTTCTCAGTGCGACATGGCGTCGTCGTGGGCGGCGCTGCCACCCATGCTGACCATGTCACGACCGATCTGCTCGAAACGCAGCACCTTGCCGCCCTGGGCGGCGGCGAAGTCCTGCGCCCCCTGCAAGGTGGCGAAGGAACCGAAGGTCGGGCCCATCGAGCCCAGCTTGCGGCTGCCCGTCACGTAAAAGGCGCTGCGCGCTTCGATCCAGTTGCCGCTGGGGTGGTCCCAGTCGGCCTTGCTCATGTCCTGCACGTACAAGCCGGCCACGGCCCGCTTCTGCTCGGGGCCGAGCACGACGGCGAACAATTCCATCAGGTCGCAGAAGTAATCAGGCTTGCCTTCCGCGTATTGAATCTGGGCCTTGGGGCCGGGAAAATCGCGCAGCACCATGCCGTCCAGCGCGCAGGCCGTGTCGGCGCCCGGTTCCTGGGCCGCCACCTTGGGCGTGTTGGGCGTGCAGGCCGCCAGCAGCAGCACGCCCACGAACAGGGCGCGGCGGGCGGCCGGCGCCGCCAATGTAGTGAACTTCATTTGAACCTCCGGATTGCGAAAAGGAAGGGCACTGCGATCCAGCCCAGCATGATGGCCAGCAGCACCAATGGATCGGTGAGCGCGCCCGGCATCACGGTCGACAGGCCATACATGGTCTGCACCTGTTCCGAGCTGAAGATATTGAGCAGACGGAACACGTCGGCCGGGTTGAACATGAGAATGGCGCCGAACAGCGCGCTGCTCAGCTTGCCCTGGCTCATCACGAGGCCGCCCATCAGCAACAAGTCGAAAATCAGCACGTAGAAGAACCACAGGCCGATCGCCGCGCCGCTGGCGCGCACACGGTCGCTGGCGATCACGGACAGCAGCACGGAAATGCTGAGGAAAGCCATGCCCATCAGCACGGCGCTGAGCACGAAACCGGCGTAGTGGTAGCCGTCGCGCACCGTCAGCTCGGCCGACAGCGGCAGCAGCCCGGCGCCAAAGCCCACCACGGTGGCGCCAGCCAGCGCACCGGCCAGGCCCAGGTACTTGCCGAGCAGGATTTCAGCGCGCGTGATCGGCATCGATTGCAGCAGTTCCAGCGAGCCGCGTTCGCGTTCGCCCACGATGGCGTCGTAGCCGAGGATCAGCGCGATCAACGGCACCAGGTAGATCACCAGGCTGACCAGGCTGGCCACCGTGGCGTCCACGCCGTGGAAGCCCACCTCGCCCTGCTGGGCCGCGCCGAAATAGGCGATGGCCAGCGCGAACAGCGCGAAGATGATGGCCACGGCCAGCACCCAGCGGTTGCGCAGGCGGTCGCGCAGCTCCTTGCTGGCGATCACCTTCACTTGTGACCATTCAATGCGCGTGGACATGGGCGCCTCCGTGGCCGAGGAACAGTTGTTCCAGCGTCGGTTCGTGGATGGTGACGTCCAGCGCCAGCGCCGACAGCGCCGCCAGCACGGCCATCTTCTCGCCGGACTGGCAGGCGATGGTGGCCTGGGCGCCGTCGAGCCGCAGGTCGGGGCCGTCCAGCGGCGCCAGCGCGGCCTGCAACTGGTCCGCCGTGCCGGGCCGCAGCGTGGCCACGATGTGCGACGGCAGCACCATGCGCGAGCGCAACTGGGCCAGGGTGCCCTGCTCGGCCACCTTCCCCGAATGCATGATCACCAGCCGGTCCACCCGGTCCTGGATCTCGGCCAGGATGTGGGACGTGATGACGATGGTGGCGCCGCGCGCGCGCACCTCGCGCAGGATGCGGTAGAAGTCGGCGATGCCTTCCGGGTCCAGGCCGTTGGTGGGCTCGTCGAGGAAGATCAGGTCCGGGTCACCGAGCAAGGCCTGGGCGAAGCCCAGGCGCTGGCGCATGCCCTTGGAATAAGTGTGCACGCGGCGGCCGGCGGCCAGGCTCATGCCCACCTGCTCCAGCACGCCGGCGCAGGCACGGCGCGGCACGTGCTTGAGGTCGGCGAACAGTTGCAGCACTTCCAGCCCGGTCAGGTTGTCGTAGGTGACGAAGCTTTCCGGCAGGTAGCCGATGCGGCGCCGCACCTGGCGGAACTCGGGGCTGGCCGTGTCCACGCCTTGCACGCGCACGGTGCCGGTGGTGGCCGGCAGCAGGCCCAGCATCAGCTTGAACAAGGTGCTCTTGCCGGCGCCGTTGTGGCCGATCAGGCCGAACATTTCGCCCTGGGCCACGGACAGCGACACGCCCCGCAGCGCCTGCACGGCGCCGAAGGACTTGCTGACCTGCGCCAGTTCAATGGGGGAGGATGTCATTCCAGCGTCTCCAGTTGGGGTTCAGGGGGCGGGTGCGGGGATGGCGGTCGACGATGCTCGGTGCGCGCAGCAGCGGGAACTGGCGCGCCACGAAACGCAGCGTCTGCACCGAGGGGCTCGACAGCACCAGCTTGACCAGCGGGTACTGCCAGTTCAGCCGGTCCACCAGGTCGTTGGCTTCGTAGGGCACGTCGCCCACGCCGTCGCCATCCTGGTCCCAGCCGCTGTAGTTGCTCCAGTAATTGCCTTGCTTGCGGCCCCACTCGACGTCGCGCGCGGCGACGAACTTGACCTGTTCCTCGTTGCCGATGAAGTCGTTGCCATCCACTTCGTTGTTCGAGGAACCGGCCGACAGGTGCACGCCGATGCGGTTGTGGCTCACCAGGTTGTCGCGCACCACGTTGAATTCCGCGTCGTAGATGAAAAAGCCGCGGCCGTTGCCGGCCACCACGTTGTGTTCGATCACGGAGTCCTGGATGGTGCGCAGCATGATGCCGTGGTCCGTATTGCCCCAGGCGACGTTGTTGCGCACGATCAGGTTGCGCACTTCCATCAGGGCCAGCCCGCCCCGGTTCAGGTAGGACTCGTTGTTTTCCCACGTGCTGTGGTTGGTGTTCATGTAGTGGGTGCCATAGCGCACGTGGTGAATCTTGTTACCCCGGAACAGGGCGTCACGCGACACGTCCACGTAGATGCCGTCGCGGGTAAAACTGATGTTGTTGTCGATGATCTGCGCACCGCGCGTGTTGTAGACCTGGATGCCATTGCCGCGCTTGACGGACATCAGGTCGCGCCGTCCCGTGATGACGTTGCGCAGCACCTTGGCGTCGTCCGAGTTTTCCAGCCAGATGCCGAACAGGTTGAACACCAGCGCGCAGTCGGCGATGGTGACGCGGTGGGCGCCGGGGACCACGTACACGCCGGCGTTCTGGGCATCGAGGTCGAGGCCGCTGTCGCGCACGTTGAAGCCGGCGATGGTGACATCCTTGCCCGTCACGCGGATCACGTCGCCCGTGCCGCCGCCGCTGATGGTGGGGTGATCGAGGCCGCGCAGCGTGAGCGGCTTGTCGATGCGCAGGTGCTCGCGGTAGTCGCCGCGTTCCACCTCCACCGTGTCGCCGGGCGCGGCGCGCGCCACGGCCGCCGCGATCGACTGGTCCGGCGTTACCCGCAACACGGCGGCCGCCCCATCGGCCGCCGTGCCCAGGATGGCGAGGCCGCTGGCGCATGCCAGCAGCCAGACCCGCAGCCGGTGCGCTAACACCGGCCGCGTCTCGCCCCGTCTGTGCGTGGTCACAGCGACTCCTGTTCGGCGGCCGGACGCCGCTCTTTCAGGGTGCTGCGCAAACTGTCGAGGGAAATGAAGTAGCCCTGGTCGTTGATCGGCGTGAGCGCCTGGCCCGCGTTGGTGCGGCGCTTGCGCTCCTTGACCAGCGGTGGGCAGGCATGGTCGTCGTAGTACATGACCATGCAGTCCAGGCACAACAGGCATTCCATCTGGTCGATCTTGCCGTTCTTGTCGATCGCGTGCGAGCCGCAACCGGCCGCGCAAGCGTGGCAGGTCTGGCATTCGGCCTTGCGCTTCAGGCCGAACAGGCGGAACTTGCTCGGGATGGCCAGGCCGGCGCCCATCGGGCAGATGTACTTGCAGTACGGCCGCTCGGTGAACATGGACAGGCCCAGGATACCGCCGATGAAGATCCAGAACGGCCACGTGCGGTTCCACACGCCCACCAGGAAGGTGGTCTTGAACGGCTCGATCTCGGCCAGCTTCTCGGCCATTTCCATCGAATAGAACGACACGCCCAGCAACACGAAGAACACGCCGTACTTGATCCACTTGAGCTTGTCGTGCAAGGCCTTGGGCAGCAGGCGCTGGTATTTCTTCAGCCCGACGATGGCGCCGAATTTCAGGGCCAGGTGCTGCAGCGAGCCGAACGGGCACAACCAGCCGCAGAACAGGCCGCGGCCCCACAGGAACACGGTGCCGATGATGAACCACCAGAACGTGAAGATGTACGGGTCGGACAGGAACAGCTCCCACTTCCACTGATGCAGGATGGAGTGGAACCACGTCATGATCTGCGTGATGCTGGGCTGCGCCTTCAGGTAGAAGCCGAAGAAGCCCACGCTGATGATCCACAGCGCCGTGCGCGGGCCGCTGATCAGGGGCTTGTGCTTGCGCTTCGAGGCGCGCACCAGCTGGTCGCGGCGCGCATACCAGAACGCGGCCGCGCCCAGCACCACCACGAAGGCGGCGCCCACCAGCGCGTTGTTGCGCCACAGGGCTTTCCAGGCCGCTTCCGGCTGCACCACTTTCGGCCGGCCACCTTCGAGGTAGCGGTCAGCCAGCCAGTATTGCTGGTCGAAGTGGACGAAGGCCTTGCCGCCATGCTCGGGGTCCGGTTTGTTGGCCAGCATGGTGAGCTGCCACGGCCAGGCCGGGTTGAAATCCTTGGAACGGATGATGAAGATGCCCGACTCCTTGAACTCCGGTACGTCCTTCGGCTCCAGCCGGTACAGGTTCAGGTAGTCCGTGTCGCGGAAAGTGAACGTGACGGGGTCCTGGCGCACCTGGATGCGGTCATAGATACCGCCGCGCACGAAGCCCGAACCCTTGAACGAGGTCTGGCCCTTGGCGATCACGAAGATCGCGTGCTCATTGGGTTTCAGGTCTTCCATCAGGCGCTGGTAGCCATGCTCGCCCAGGATGCTGTTGCCGATGGTCGGCACGTTGAGGTAGCCGAAATACAGGTCCATGTAGGGACCGCCGCTGTCGCTGGCGCCCACCTCGGCGGCCGGCACCAGCAGGTGGCCGATGCTGCCTTCGGCGGCCAGCTTGGCCCAGTCGAGCCGCTCGTTGAGCGCGGTGAAGTGCGCGGGCGGCCGCTCGGCCGTGGTGAAGATGCCGACCTGGCGCCCGATCTCGTAGGCGCTGCGCGAGATGACCTGGTTTTCCGCGATGGCGGTGACGGTGGCGCCGCTGATGGCGTCCAGCCCGACGGCGCCGGTGGCCGCGTCGCCATGGCCGATCTCGAGCTTGGCGTCGCCCTTGCGGCCCACGTACTGGCCGATGAATTTCAAGAGCGCCGACTCGGGAATGCCGGCCAGCAGGATGGGTTCGGAGTGTTTCAGTACGCGCACCCCCGTGATGACGCCCTGGCGGTCCATGCCGATCAGGGTCACGACGGGTTTGCCGGAATAAGCGGGAATATCGACCACGTCGGTCGAGAGGAACACATAACCCAGCAGTTTCTCATGCTGGTCCGCGCCCTTGCCCCACGCTTCCACGTAGGCAGGCGCGCCTTTGCGCTGCGAAAAGCGCGTGGCCTGCGGCAGCACGTCGGCGCACGGCGCGTAGGCACACAGATCCGGGCCGTGCAGCAGCGCCGGAGGCAGCTCGGCGTCGTAGACCGTGGCGCGCGCCGGGATGGCGCACAGCACGGTCAACAACGCGCCGAGCAGCACCAGGCAGTGCCGCACGACACGGGGCAAACGAAAACTGATTGTCATCGTCAGCCCGGCTTCTTACGCTTCCACCAGCAGACGACTGCGCATTTCCAGGTGCAGCGCGTGGCAGAAGTGGGTGCAGTAGATCCAGAACGCACCGGCATGGTCAGCCTTGAAGGTGACCGACTTGGTCTCCTGCGGGTTGACGATGAAGCAGATGTCGTAGGTCGGGATCGCGCAACCGTGGGTCAGGTCTTCCACCTTGTCGTGGTTGGTCAGGATCAGCGTCACTTCGTCGCCCTTCTTGACCTTGATCTCCGGCAGGCTGTAGTTCGGCGCCACCGACATCATGCGCACGGTGACCTTGTTGCCCTGGCGGGTGATGCCGGCGTTCTCCGGTTTCACGGCCAGCGGGAAGTCATCCATGTTGTAGATCTGGCGCGTCTTGACCACGTCGCGGCGCACGATGATGCCGTCGTGCGGTTCCGAATACGCCGTGTGGTCGGCCACCAGCTTCATGGTCGCGCCGCTGATGTCGATCAGCTGTTCCGTTTCCGGATGCAGCGGGCCGACCGGCAGGAAACGGTCCTTGGAGAACTTGTTACCCGAGTTCAGGTACTTGCCGTCCGCTTCCTTGGTCTCGCCCATCGAGGCGTAGTTGTGGCCGGGCTGGTAGTGCACGTCCATCTTCTCGATGATGACCTTGGCGTTCTTGTCGCCCTTGTACTGGGCGATGGCGGCGTCCACGTTCCATTTCACGCACTGGCTGTCCAGGAACAGCGAGGTGTAGGCATTGCCGCGGCCGTCGAAGGCCGTGTGCAGTGGGCCCAGGCCGATTTCCGGCTCGGCCACCACGGCGTCGCGTTCGGTCTTCAGTTCGCCGGCGAACCACTTGAGCACCAGCGACAGGTCGATCACGGTGGCCGTGGGCGACAGCTTGCCCGAGCAGACGAAGTACTTGCCGTCCGGGCTGGCGTTCACGCCGTGCGGATTCTTGCCGACCGGGACGTAGCAGGTGAGGGCCGATTTCGGATCGCCATTGGCGGCCTTGCGGCCATCGACCACGGGCACCTTGGAGCTGCCGATGGTGACGAATTTGCCGGCCTTGACCATCGCTTCAATGCGGGCCACGTTGAAGAACACGCAGGCGTCGCGCTCGGCCGACATCATGCTCGTCAGGTCGTGGCCGTTTTCCGTGTTGTACTGGTTGGAGGCGGCCAGCTTGCCGTCGTACGAGGTGGCCACCAGGTCCATGTTGCCGTCCACGCGACACTGCCATTTCACTTCCATGGAGTCGGCGTCCACGCAGGTGAACAGGCAACCCCATTTGTCCGGATCGTTCACATCGTGGCCATCGTTGGGCAGCGGGATGTGGAACTCGGCGCCGCAGAACACCCGGGTGGTGTAGTTGATCTTCGGATCGACCGGGTCGCACTTGTCCGGGAAGATGCCGTGGAAGCCCATCACGTTGGGCAGCTTGGTGATCTTGTCGCATTCCATCGTATCCATGCGGATGCGGGCCAGGCGCGAATGGATCTTGTCGTTGACCCACAGGAAGCGGCCGTCATAGGTGCCGTCCTTGTAGCTGCCGTGCACGTGGTGGGTGTCGCCGGTCTTGTATTCGAGCGAACCATCGGCCTTGGTGCCGATGATCTTCTTCGATTCGTTGGTGATACCCCAGCCGACCATGCAGTCGATGTTGAACACGGGGATGCGTTTCAGCGTGCGGCCCGATGGCAGCCCGATGATGCGCGCTTCGCCGCCGTGGCCGGCGCTGGTGAAGGCATAGTAGTCATCCAGCTGGCCCGGTGCGATTTCGTGGCCACCGCCGCCCTTGGCCGCGGCTGCCGCCGACGCGGAGGCGCTGCCCTTGGCGGCACTGCCCTCTTCCTTGCAGCCGGCCAGCCCCAGCGTGGCGCCAGCCAGGCCCAGCATCGCGCTCTTGCCGAGGAAACCGCGTCGTGCGTTGACGACTTCGGTATCCAGTTCATTGCCTGCCTTGTTGCTGCTATCCCTATCCATCTGTTTTTCTCCTGAGTGTGCAAACATCGGTACAGCGGGTTGCCGCGCGACGCGCGGTCCCGGGCCAGCGAGCATTGTCTTGCTTCAGCAGGGCAATCTTGAATGATCTGGGTCAAGGAATTCCGAAGCCAAAACAATGCGCTGACCGACCTGGGCAGTGTAGGGAGCCTGGCGCGCTGGCGCTATCGGTGAATAGTGGGTCCGGTGGCGGCAATGGGAACTAGCACAGCTAAGCATTAGGGACTAGTCACACGCAGCGGAAGGCGTATTGCGCGCGGGGCCGCGCGTGCCGTAGCATGGCCGCTCGCCTACCGCTCCGATCTGCAGGCAGCGCCGGGCGCCACGAAAGAGGAAGTGCGTCTGATGAACGAGCATGTACCAAGCCAGGGGCGCGAATCGGCCCTGAACATCACGATAGACCGCGACGGCACCCGCATCCACCGCCTGGTCGATGACGTGATCTATCCCGTGCGCGCCAGCCGCGCCATCGCCCGCCGCGATCCCATGGTCGAAGCGCTGTTCGGCGCGCCCAAAGTGCGCCGCTCCAGAAACAAGCAATAGCGCGGCGCCGCACGGCTGGCGGCATCAATCAATCCATCGGGTGGCCATACCGCAATAGCAATAATTAATTGCCTTTTTGCATTATGTAAGTCACACTGACATGATGTGATTTTATGTGAGAATTCAGTCCATGGAGCACCTGCCGCGGTTCCTGCGCCTTGATACGGCCACCCTGCTCGAGGTGATACGAACCCACACGGAAATCGCCCGCTGCGGCCTGGACCTTGGCGGCGTGATGGCGCTGGTGTGCGAACGCGCCCAGGCGCTCACCCACGCCACCGGCGCCATCGTGGAAATCGCGGAAGGCGAGGAGATGGTCTATCGCGCCGTTGCGGGCAGCGCCGGCGCGCAACTCGGCCTGCGCATCCGCATGGTCGGCAGTCTGTCGGGACTGTGCGTGCGCTCCAGGCGCATCCTGCTGTGTGTGGACTCGGAAACGGACGAGCGGGTGGACCAGGCCGCGTGCCGCAAGGTGGGCCTGCGCTCGATGGCGGTCATACCACTTCTCCATGAAGACGTCGCGGTGGGCGCGCTCAAGGTGATCTCGACCGAGGTCAACGCCTTCAATGAGCGGCACACGGCGGTGCTCGAACTGATGTCCGAACTAATCGGCGCGGCCATGTTCCATGCCGCCAAGCTGGAAACCAACGCGCTCTATCACAGCGCCACGCATGACGCGCTCACCAATGTCGCCAACCGGGCGCTCTACTACGACAGGTTACGGCATGGCATCGCCCTGGCCAAGCGCCGGCATGAACGATTCGGCGTGCTGTGCATCGATATGGACGGGCTGAAGACGATCAACGACCACTTCGGCCACCGCGCGGGCGATGCCGCCATCCGGGCGGTGGCACAGCGCATTACGGCCACGATCCGGGACTCGGACCTGGTCGCGCGTGTCGGTGGCGACGAGTTTTGCGTGATCCTGTCAACTGTGCAAACGGCCGCCAACCTCGAGCAAAAGAAGCTGGCGCTTTGCGACGCGATCGAACGCGGGTTTGAATTCGAAGGCCATCGCCTGAATCTCGGCGCCAGCATCGGCGCCGCGCTCTACCCGGATGACGCCAGCCACCTTGAACAGCTGCTCGAGGCGGCCGATCAACGCATGTACACCTCAAAACGCATGCGCAAGCAGCAATCGCTGCCCGCCCTGAGTTGAACCATGGCCAGCCGCCGTGCCCGGCCTTGGCCCGCTTGCCATCTTCAACTGTCTTAATTTTTCAACAGAGCCACGAAAACAATAGCAAATGTAAAATATTTCAGTAAAATGAACTCACAACATCGCAGCAAAGCAACACCATAACAATCAAATCTGCTCGCGCCACAAGCGCAACCGCAGTGCCGCACAATCTCATCGGGAGAAGCACATGTTGTTGAGCACCTTGAGTTCCGTTTTTGGCACCATCCGCCTCGCGCACCTCTTCCATCCCGTCAGTCGCCCCCCACGCACCCCCGCGTAGCCGCTTTATTGCGCCGCCACAAATCATTTAACGCATAAGCAATGCCCGTTCTCTTGATGGCAAGAGACGGTGCGCAGCCGCAGCATTTTTTCGCGCTCGCCAACAGACGAGAGCGTTAAAATATACTCACGCTTGTTGACGCATGGCAGCATGTAGACAGCGGAGTAAGAGCAGATTGTCCGTTAGCAGGACAACTTTGATGTTCCACACCCCATGGAGAAATCGACATGACTTTGCGCCTCAAACTTACTTTGCTCGCTGCCGGCCTGGCATGCGCCACCGCCGCCCATGCCGGCGTCATCAAGGAGTCCAAGGACTCCATCTTCAAACCGACCGGCAAAGGCTGGGGCGAACTGGACCTGGACTCCATGAGCCACCCGGAGAAAGCGGCCACGCTCAAGGCGCGCCGCACCTCCAACCTGACCTACCAGGGCGGCCCCGTGATGGTCGCGCCCACCACCAACGTGTACTACATCTGGTACGGCAGCAACTGGGACAGCGGTAACGGCCCCGCCTCGAAGAGCGTGTTGAGCACGCTGGCGCAAAGCATCGGTGGCTCGCCTTACTTCAACATCAACACCACCTACTACAACGGCAGCAACACCCACGTGAGCAACAGCGTCAAGCTGGCCGGCAGCATCACCAACTCCGGCACCCTGGGCACCCAGCTGACGGACGCCAACATCCAGACCGTGGTGACCAACGCCATCTCGTCGGGCGCCCTGCCGCTCGACAGCAACGCCGTCTACTTCGTGATGACCGACAGCGCCACCACGGCCACTTCGGGCTTCTGCACCCAGTACTGCGGCTGGCACACCAACACCACCGTGAGCGGCCAGAACATCAAGTACGCCTTCGTGGGCAACCCGGAAACCCAGTGCCCGTCGGCCTGCGGCGCCAACACGCCGAGCCCGAACAACACGCCGGGCGCCGACGCCATGGCCAGCATCTTCGCGCACGAGCTGGAAGAAGCTGTCACCGATCCGGATGGCAACGCCTGGTACTCGCTGCAAAGCGGCATGGAGAACGGCGACAAGTGCGCGTGGACCTTTGGCACCACCTACCTGGCCTCCAACGGCGCCAAGTACAACGTGACGCTGGGCGGCCTGAAGTACCTGATCCAGCAGAACTGGACCCTGCTGCCTTCCCAGGCGTGCACCATGCAATATCCCTAAGCGGGATGGTGTAGCATGAAGTCAGGCCGCCGCGCACCCAGTGCGGCGGCCATTCTTACCGGAACCCGTATGCCCAAGTACCTGCTGAAGTTGCCGACGTTGCTCACTCTGCTGTCCCTGGCCGCCCAGCCTGCGCTGGCCGCCGAAGCGCAAAAGCGCATCGTCCCCACCGTGACGCTGACGGTGAAACAATTCTCGGAGCTGGAAGAAGACTGGCTGCAGGCCATCCGCCAGCACGACACGGACACCCTGAACCGGCTGGTGGCCGACAACTTCGAACTGCGCACGGCGGCCGCCCCCGGCCGCCCCACGGCGCGCGCCGAATGGCTCAAGCAGGCGCAGTCCGGCGCCCCGTTCGACTCGCGCATCGAGCAGATGGCCGTGCATGAATATGGCCCGCTGATGGTGGTCAGCTTCCTGTGGAAACTGGACGTGCCCAAGACCTCGCCCCTGCCCCAGCAAGTGTTCGTGATCGACACCTGGAAACAGGGCGACAATGGCTGGCAGGTGGTGACCCGCTATGCCGCGCCCGTGCAGGCCGGCGCCAAGGCCGTGCCGGGCGCCGAACCGGGTCCGCCGGCCGTCGACAAGAAGATCTGAAACCGCGCCACGCAGCGGCGAGCCGTCCATGCACCTCAGCTCCTATCTCCGCCAGGGTGGCTACGTGGCCGCCGCGCTGGCCAGCGCCGGCCTGATCTGGTACTGGCAGGCCGGCGCGCCGGCCGATGCGCCTGGCGAAACCGGCGCCCCGCCCGCCACGGCCGCATGGAATGGGCCCATCGGCCCCGGCACGCTGAGCGGCGCGCCCGGCAACGCCGCGCCAGCCGTGGACACGGACGAACCGCCGCCAGACGGATTCACCATCGGCAACGGGGGGCAATTGCAGGCCAACCGCCAGCTGCGCGCCAGCTTCGACTATTTCCTGATCCGCGGCGACGGCGCCGACCTGGCGGCCCGCGCGGCCCAGCTGCGCGCCTACCTGAAGCAGCGCCTGCCCGCCGGCGCCGCCGCCCAGGCCGAAGCGCTGCTGGCCCCGTACGTGGCCTACATCCGCGCCCACGACGACCTGCTGGCGCGCCAGCAGCTCACCCTGGCCCCAGGCGCCGTGCCCGACGCGCAGCAAACGGAACGGCTGGCCACGTGGCAGGAACAGCGTGCGCGGTTGCGCCAGCAAAGCTTCCCGCCCGCGCTGCAACGGGCCTGGTTCGGCGACGACGATGACGTGCTGGCCGACGCCGTGGCCGAGCTGCGCGCGCGTAACGCCGACACAGGCAGCGCGACGGACGCTGCCAGCCATGCCGGCCGCCCCGGTTCGGGCGGCGCGGCGGACGCCGAACCGGACTCCAACACCTTGCGCCAGCAACGCCTGCACGGCGCCACCGAGCAGGCGGCGCGCGACGCCGAACTGGCCGAAGTGGCGCGCGACGCCACCCGTTCCTACGAGACGGCCGCCGCCGAGGAAAGGCAGTGGCGCGTCCATTACGCGCGCTACCGCGCGGCCGCCAGCCAGCTGCAGGGCGACGCGGCCAGTCCCGGCGACGCGCGCCGCCGCAAGCTCGCAGCGCTGCGCACCGAACTGTTCCCCACCGAGGGCGAGCGCCTGCGCGCGCGCGCCAGCGGCATCGAATGACCACACCACAAGGATAGAACATGAAGCACAAGTTAGCGCTGTCGGCGGCACTGGTGTTGGCCGCCACCCAGCCGGCGCTGGCCCAGGCCAGCGCGGAAACGCCAACCGAAGCGCGCATCCACGCCCTGATCGAACCGCGCATGGGCATCAACATCAAGGTCGATGGCGTCAGCAAGACGCCCTACGGCGGCCTGTATGAAGTGCGCACCAACGGCGACGTGTTCTACACGGACGAAAACGCCAGGTACCTGTTCGTCGGCAAGGTGGTCGACACCACCACCTACCAGGACCTGACGCGCGCCCGCGCCGACCAGTTGGCCACGATCCGCTTCGCCGACCTGCCGCTGGAAACGGCCATCAAGACCGTGCGCGGCGACGGCAAGCGCGTGATGGCCGTATTCGAAGACCCCAACTGCCCCTACTGCCGCAAGCTGCACCAGACGCTCAAGAACATCGACAACGTCACCATCTACACCTTCCTGCTCGACATCCTGTCCGAGGATTCGGCCGTCAAGTCGCGCAACATCTGGTGCGCGCCCGACCGCGCCCAGGCCTGGCGGGCCTGGATAGAGGATAGCAAGGCCGCCCCCGCCGCACCGGCGGGCTGCACGGCGCCGCACGAGCAGGTGCTGGCACTGGGCAAAAAGCTGCACGTGATCGGCACGCCCACCGTGTATTTCGCAGACGGCACCCGCACCGGCAGCGCGTTCGACGTGCGCGCGCTCGAAGGCCGATTGACCGCCGCGGCCACCCTCAAGCCGCACGCCGCCAGCGATGCCGGAGCGCCCTGATTCCACCCCGCCTGCCACGGCGGACGATGACGGGCAGCGTCCCGCATCGCCGCCGCAGGCCCCGCCGGCACCCGGCTGGCGCGGCCTGCATCCCGACATCCTCAAGCTGGGCCTGGTCAGCTTTTTGACCGACCTCAGTTCGGAGATGATCTTCTCCGTGTTCGCCATCTTCTTCACCACCGTGGCCGGCGCCTCCAGTTCACTGCTTGGGCTGATCGAAGGGCTGGCCGATTTTTCGTCCGCCTCGCTCAACTACCTGTCGGGCTGGCTGTCGGACCGTGGCGGCCGCCGCAAGGCGCTGGTGGTGGCCGGCTACGGTTTTTCCACCCTGGCCAAGACCATCCTGCTGGTGAGCACGGCCATCACGGCCCTGAGCCTGTTCCGCGTGATCGAACGGCTGGGCAAGAGCTTCCGTGGCCCGCCGCGCGACGCCTGGCTGGCCGCCATCGCCCCATCCAGACGGCGCGGCTACGCGTTCGGCGTGCACAAGGCGCTGGACAAATCGGGCGCCGTGGTGGGCCCGCTGGTGGCGTGGGCCTTATTGAAATGGCTGGGCGAAACGGGCGACGCCTACCGGCTGCTGTTCTGGGTGGCCGTGGTGCCGGCCGTGGTCAGCGTGATCGTGCTGGCCACGGTGGACGAGCGCTCCGCCGCGCCGCACGCGCGCGAAAGCGTGTGGCAGAACTGGCGCGCGCTCAGTCCCGGCTTCAAGCGCTTCCTGCTGCCGGGCGGGCTGTTCGCGCTGGCCTACTACAGCCTGGGCTTCCTGCTATTGAAGGCGCACGACGTCGGTTTTGGGGTGGCGCAGATCGTGCTGCTGTATGCCTTGTTCAACGTCACCTGCGTGCTGGCCGCGCCAGCGATGGGACGGCTGGGCGACCGCATAGGCCGGCGCCGCGTGATCGTGCTGGGCTACCTGCTGCATGGCCTGCTCAACGCATGGCTGGCGCTGGCCCATGGCAAGTGGCAGATGGTGGCTGCGTTCGGCGTCTACGGCCTGTTCTACGCCATCGACGAAGCCCAGAGCAAGGCCTACATCGCGGACCTGGAACCGGAGCGGCGCGCCTCGGCCATCGGCATCTACAGCTTCGTGACGGGGGCGCTCTACCTGCCCGCCTCGCTGCTGGCGGGCGCGCTGTGGAGCATCAACCCGGCCTGGACCTTCGGCGCGGCCGCCCTGCTGTCGCTGGCCGCCATCATCGTATTCACCTCGCTGCGCCGGGCGCCGGAATGAAAAAAGGGAGGCTCGCGCCTCCCTTCCCCTCACCAGCGTCTGCCGCGCTTAGTGCGTGGTCAGGAAGGTCTTCAGCTTGTCCGAACGGGACGGCTGGCGCAGCTTGCTCATGGCCTTCGCTTCGATCTGGCGGATACGCTCGCGCGTCACGTCGAACTGCTTGCCCACTTCTTCCAGCGTGTGGTCGTTCGACATTTCCACGCCGTAGCGCATGCGCAGCACCTTCGCTTCGCGCGGGGTGAGCGAATCGAGCACTTCCTTGATCACGTTGCGCATCGAAGCGTGCAGCGCGGCGTCCAGCGGCGCCAGCGTGGTGTTGTCTTCGATGAAGTCGCCCAGCTGCGAATCGCCATCCTCGCCCATCGGCGTTTCCATCGAGATCGGCTCCTTGGCGATCTTCATGATTTCGCGCACCTTGTTTTCCGGCATTTCCATCTTGACGGCCAGGGTCGCCAGGTCCGGTTCGCTGCCCGTTTCCTGCATGATCTGGCGCGAGATGCGGTTCATCTTGTTGATCGTTTCGATCATGTGCACCGGCACCCGGATGGTGCGCGCCATGTCCGCGATGGAGCGGGTGATGGCCTGGCGGATCCACCACGTGGCGTAGGTCGAGAACTTGTAGCCACGGCGGTATTCGAACTTGTCCACCGCCTTCAGCAGGCCGATATTGCCTTCCTGGATCAGGTCGAGGAACTGCAGGCCGCGGTTGATGTATTTCTTGGCGATCGAGATCACCAGGCGCAGGTTGGCCACCGTCATTTCACGCTTGGCCTGGCGGGCGCGCTTCTCGCCGGCCGCCATCTGCTTGTTGATCTTGCGCAGGTCGGCCAGCGGCAGCGCCACGCGCGCCTGCAGGTCGATCATCTTCTTCTGCAGCTCTTTCACGGCCGGCACGTTACGGCCCAGCACGGCGCTGTAGGGATAGGCGCAATCGACTTCCAGGTCCACCCAGTCCAGGTCGCACTCGTTGCCGGGGAAGACCTTGATGAAGTGGGCGCGCGGCATGCCGCACTTGTTCACGCACAGTTCCAGCACGGCGCGCTCGATGTGGCGCACTTCCTCCATCTGGCCGCGCAGCGTGTCGCACAGCTTCTCGACCACCTTGGCCGTGAAGCGGATGCCCAGCAGCTCGTTGGAAATGGCTTCCTGCGCCGCCACGTAACCCTTGGAGCCGTAGCCGCCCGTGGCCTTGCGCATCTTGTCGTACTGGGCCGAGATGACGGCGAATTTTTCCAGCGCCGCCTTCTTCAGCTGCACCAGCTGCTCGGTCGAGAAACCGGCCGCGCCGCCATTGGCGTCGCCGTCCTCTTCCTCTTCCTCGACGTCCTCTTCCTCGTCGTCGTCCGACGCGGTGGCCGCGGCCGTGCTGACGGCCGGCGCGTTGTTCGCTTCGTTGAGGTCGACGAAGCCGTCCACCACTTCATCCACCTTCATCTCGTCCGCTTCGATCTTCTTGGCCAGCGCCACAATCTCGGCGATCGTGGTCGGGCAGGCCGAGATGGCCTGGATCATGTCCTTCAGGCCGCCTTCGATACGCTTGGCGATCTCGATCTCGCCTTCACGCGTCAGCAGCGCCACGGCGCCCATCTCACGCATGTACATGCGCACCGGGTCAGTGGTACGGCCAAAGTCGGAGTCGACGGTCGACAGCGCCGTGGCGGCGGCCGCCTCCACTTCATCGTCGCTGGTGACGGTGGCCACGTTGTCGGTCAACAACAGCGATTCCGCGTCGGGCGCGCGCTCGTAGATGGCGATGCCCATGTCGTTGAAGGTGGCGATGATGCCTTCGATGGCTTCCGGATCGACGATGTTCTCGGGCAGCTGGTCGTTGATCTCGGCATAGGTCAGGAAGCCGCGCTCCTTGCCCATGTTGATCAGGTTCTTGATCTGCTGGCGGCGGCGTTCCAGGTCCTCGGCCGACGCTTTCGGGTCCATGCCCAGCAGGTCGGCGCCCCCCTTGGCCTTGCGTTCGCGGGCCTTGGAGACGGCCTTCAGCTCGGCGCGCTCGACGGCGTTCAGCGCCGCCACTTCATCGTTTTCCGGCGTGAATTCGCTCGGCTTGCGGCCACGGCGGCCCGGCACCTTCACGCTGGGCAGCAGGTAGCCGGAGGTGTCGATCGAGGCCAGCGTGGCCGCGTCCGTCACCTGGCTCACGGCCGGGCCGGCCGTCACGATCACCACAGGCGCCGGCTCAGCCTTGGCCTTGACCAGCTTGGACTTGGGCGCGGCAGCCGGCTTGGGGCCGGCCGGCGCGGCCAGCGACACGGCGGCCGAGGCGGCGCCGGCCTTGCGGGCCACTTTCACGGTCGGGGTCTTGGCTGGCGCTTCCGCCGCCACGCCCGCTTCGGCGGCGGCCGCTTCCGCGGCGGCCACAGCGGCCAGGCGCGAGCTCTTTTTCTTGACTACCGTTACTTTGCCCGCTGCCTCTTGCGCATTCTCGATGACATAAGATAAAGTCGTCTTCGGCACCACCAGCGGCGCGGAGCTGGTACGGTTAGCCTTGACGGACAACGTTAAAGTTTTCGGCGTTTTTGTCATTAAATTTCTCTCTATGCGAGACCCAAGGGCCCATACCCCAATGCCATAGTCCGGCGCTCACCGCATGCGGTCCGCCAGGTTGTGGGCAATGTTGTAAAAAAGTTGACGATGTAGCTGCGGAATAAAAAAAGCCCGCTACCTGATCAACGGGCTTCTATCTATTTTTCAGTGAAGAATAGAGGAGAGGGCAAATTATGCCGTATCGCGAGACATCAAGATAATTGATAAATCAAATATCCGTTATCTAAAAACCACATAACAAGGGCTAGCGCCCTGTTAAATCTTCCTGTACCAAACTGAAATCGCACCCCCTGCATTTGGTGCGTCAGTCATTATACAAGGTTTGGCGCGCAAAAGCACCTGCTCCGGCCGCATGAAAAACGTGGTCGAAACGACATGATGACTCAAAAGGCACTGCATTGATGGGGCACGCATGATATGCTGGCGCCTCTCGCTTTAACCTATGATTCGATGAACACTAGCCTCACCCCCCAGCCGCCAGCCGGCGACGTTGCCTCCACCGCCGCCACGCCGAGCGCCACCGCGCCGGCGATGTCCCCGCGCAGCCTGCTGAAAAAGCTGCAAGCGGAATTCCCGGCCTTCCGCGATTGCCTGCCACTGTCCATCGGCATCGACAAGCAACTGCTGGCCCGCATGCCCGACCTGGACCGCAAGACCATGCGCACCGCGCTGGGCATCCACACGGGATCGCTGCGCTACCTGAAAGTGATGGAAAAGGCCAAGGTGCGCTACGACCTGGACGGCACCGCCGGCGCCGAGGTGACCGATACCCACCGCGCCCACGCCACCCAGGTGCTGCAGGAGCGCTTCAAGAAGGAAGCGGAGCGCAAGAAGGCCGAACGGGCCGCCGCCGCCGCCGAGGAAGCGGCCCGCGTGCGCAACGAAAAACTCCAGCAGCTGACCGCGAAATTCTCGCGCAAGGGCTGAGTTGATGGTGGAAGCCGTGCCGGCCGGCGCGCCCGACGCGCCCGAGCTGCCGCCCTACCAGGGCATCACGCTGCGCGATGTGCGCGTGGTCACCACGCCGGCGCAGGCCGAGGCGGCCCGCGACGACTTGCTGGCCTCGGACGCCATCGGCTTCGACACGGAATCCAAGCCCACTTTCCTCAAGGGCGAAAAGTCGACCGGCCCGCACCTGATCCAGCTGGCCACGGACCGCATCGCCTACCTGTTCCCCATCGGCGCCCATCCGGCGCGCGAGGTGCTCAAGGCCATCCTGGAATCGGAGCAGACCATCAAGGTCGGTTTCGGCCTGTCCGACGACGTCAAGCGCCTGCACGCGAAGCTGGAGATCCAGGCCAGGAAAGTGCTGGACCTGTCGGTCGCCCTGCGCACGCCGGGCCAGCGCAACGACCTGGGCGCGAAGACGGCCGTGGCCAAGTTCTTCGGCCAGAAGCTGCAGAAGTCGAAGAAAATCTCCACCACCAACTGGGCCAGTGCGCGCCTGAACGAAAAGCAGATCCTGTACGCGGCCGATGATGCGCAGGTGGCGCTGCGTATCTTCCGCCACTGGATCGCGCAAGGGGGCAAGGTCCCGCCGTTCAAGCCGCCCAAGCCGCCGCGCCAGCACCGGCCGGGCAATCGCCGCCCCGCCGCAGAATCGGCCACTGTCCCCGCCGCAGTTGCCGCACCGGCCGCCGCACCGGCGACCACCGCCCCCACCGCCCCCACCACGACACACGGCCAGGCCGGCAAGCACTGAACGCCGGCGCGCCAGCGCCCAATTGCGGCGCTGCGTCTGTCATTATTCGGCAGCACGGTATATGCTTGCCAAACCACCAAACTTGCAGGCGGCGCTTTTCCGTGGCGCTTTGCCTGCGTCGTTTTGCTGATAACCGGAATAGCACATGCCCAAACCCTCGACCGTGGCACGGCATGCCACGCTGGCGCTGGCACTGTCGTGCGCCGCGCTGGCGCCGGCGGCGCGCGCCGCCACGCCAGCCACGCTGCCCGACACGCTGGAACAGCGCGTGGCCGCCTGCATCGCCTGCCACACCATGAAAGAGCGCGGCGACGCCTTCTTCCCCCGCATCGCCGGCAAGCCGGCCGGCTACCTGTACAACCAGCTGCGCAATTTCCGCGACGGCCGGCGCCGTTATCCCATGATGACCTACATGGTGGAGCACTTGTCGGACGACTACCTGCGCGAGATCGCGCAGTACTTCGCCGAACAGCATCCGCCCTACCCGCCGCCGGCCGCCAGCACGGCCAGCGCCAGCACGCTGGAACGGGGCCGCACGCTGGTGCGCCATGGCGACCCGGCGAAAAAAATCCCGGCCTGCGTGGCCTGCCACGGCGAGCCGTTGACGGGCGTGGCGCCCGCCATTCCCGGCCTGGTCGGCCTGCCGCACGATTACATCAACGCCCAGTTCGGCGCCTGGCGCAACAAGGTGCGCCGCGCCGCCGCGCCCGATTGCATGGCCGAGATCACCAGCCGCCTGTCGGACGCCGACGTGGCCGCCGTCTCATCCTGGCTGGCCAGCCAGCAAGCCGATGCCACCGCCCGCCCCGCCACCACCATCGCCATGCCGATGCCGCTCCAGTGCGGCAGCGTGCCGGCCCCATGACCACATGAAGAAACTCACGCCCATCCTGGCCGGCGCCGGCGCGCTGCTGGCCACCGTGCTCGCCATCGCCCTGTGGCCCACCGACGATGCCGGCCCGCCGCCCGCCGCCACGGCCGCGCTGGCGCCGGCCGAGCGCGTGGCGCGCGGCGCCTACCTGGCCCGCGCCGGCGACTGCATGGCCTGCCACACCACGCGCGGCGGCGTGCCTTACGCGGGCGGGCGCGCGCTGCCCACGCCGTTCGGCACCATGGTCACGCCCAACATCACGTCGGACCGCGAGACGGGCATTGGCGCCTGGAGCGCGGACGACTTCTGGCGCGCCCTGCACAACGGGAAGTCGAAGGATGGCCGCCTGCTCTATCCCGCCTTCCCGTACCCGAACTACACCAAGGTTTCGCGCGACGACGCCGACGCGCTGTACGCCTACTTCCAGAGCGTGCCGGCCGCGCATCAGCCGAATCGCCCGCACCAGCTGCGCTTCCCGTACAACCAGCCATTCATGCTGGCCCTGTGGCGCACGCTGTACTTCAAGCCGGCCGTGTTCCGCCCGCAGGCCACGCAATCGGCCGACTGGAACCGGGGCGCCTACCTGGTCGAAGGCCTGGGCCATTGCGCCGCCTGCCACAGCGAGCGCAATACCTTGGGCGCCACCAGCGACACGCTGTCGGGCGGCATGATCCCCGTGCTGGGCTGGTACGCGCCGTCGCTGACGGCCGACGCGGAAGCGGGCCTGGGTGATTGGAAACCGGAGGACGTGGCGGCGCTGCTGAAGACGGGCGTGTCGCCGCGCGCCACCGTGTTCGGGCCTATGGCTGAAGTGGTGCGGCAAAGCCTGCAGCACCTGGACGATGCCGACATCCACGCGATGACGGTGTACCTGCGGGCGTTGCCCGGCGCGGCGGAGAAACCGGATGATGAACGCGACACCTCGGCCCAGGCCAAGGAATTCCTGCTGGCCGGCGCGCGCCTGTACCACCAGCATTGCGTGGACTGCCACGGCGCCAACGGCAAGGGTTTGCCGCCCGGCGTGCCGCCGCTGGCCGGCAACCGGGCGCTGACGATGGCCGAAGCCGTGAACCCGATCCGCGTCGTGCTCAATGGCGGCTTCGCGCCCGGCACGGCCGGCAATCCGCGCCCCTACGGCATGCCGCCGTTCGGCCATGTGCTCAATGACACGGAAGTGGCGGCCGTGGTCTCCTACCTGCGCAGCGCGTGGGGCAACAACGCCCCGCCCGTCACGGGCCAGGACGTGAACCGCTACCGCAACGTGCCGCTCGATTAAAGAGGTGAAGTGAATGGGGCCGCGCGCGGCCCCGGCTCAGGCGCGCTCGATCAGGCCGACCCGGTTGGTGCTGGCGTTGCGCGCATCTTCCGCGCTGACCTTGCCGGCGGCCAGCAGCGCGCGCAGCGAGGCGTTCATGGTGTGGCAGCCGGGCGCCGACTTGCCTTCCATCCAGCCGCGGATGGCCGACACGTTGCCGCTGGCGATCATCTGCACCACTTCCGGATTGGAGGTCAGGCATTCCGTGGCCAGGTGGTAGCGCTCGCCCTCGACGGACGGCAGCAGCGCCTGGCACAGCACGCCGCGCAGCGCATGGGCCAGCGCCTGCGATTGCGGTTCCGTGTTACCCAGCAGGCGCACCATCTTCTGCAGCCCCAGCTCGGTCGAACGGGCGTGCAGCGAAGCCAGCACCAGCGGCCCCGATTCGGCCAGCGCCAGCGCTTCCTGCGCCGTCTGGGCGTCGCGGATCTCGCCGATCACGATCACGTCGGGCCGCTCGCGCAGCGCGTCGAGCGCGCCCAGGTAGAAGCTTTCCACGTCGCCGTCGAAGCCCACCTCGCGCTGGGTGATCACGCATTTGCGCTGCGGGATCAGGGTTTCCACCGGGTCTTCAATGGTGATGATGTGACCCGAGCGGTTCTTGTTGATCTCGTCGAGCATGGAGGCGATGGTGGTCGACTTGCCCTGGCAGGTGTCGCCGATGATCAGCACCAGGCCGCTGGAGAGCTTGGCGAAATCCTGCTCGTCCTGGCGCAGGCCCAGCTGGCCCAGCGCCATCGGCTCCTTGGGGAAGCGCCGGATCACGCAGCCAAGCCGCTTCTTGCCCTGGAAGGTGAAGCAGTTGGCGCGGATGCGGGCCGTGTGCAGGTCGATCGAGCGGTCAAACGCGCGGTCCTGGATGCGCTCGGCCCAGTTGGGCTCGACCACCTCGAAGAATTCTTCCAGCTCCTCGCGCGTGATGGGCGAATCCGTCACGGCCACCAGGCCCTTGGGCTGGCGCAGCAGCAAGGGACTGTTCTGGTGGATCAGGATGTCGCTGAAGATCAGCTTGGAGTTCAGCAGGTGCAGGATCTGCTCGACCAGCGTGCCGAACACGGGATGGTCTTCGTTCTCCACGTAGGACAAGGTACGTATTTGCGACGACAAGTGGTGTTCCATCTTTGCTCTGCTCTCCGGGTCCGTTACGCCGTTGGACTACCGTCTCCAACCGCTACGGCGATTATAAGACCAGTGTCAAAGATTGCCATCAGAAAATTATTTTTCTGGAACTTGGGCGCAACAGGGGCAGGACGTCAGCGCGGCTGGCGGGTCTTGGGGTACTCGAAGCCGGTGCGCAAGTCCATCTGCCAGCGCTGGCGGGCGTCCGTCACCTCGGCCCGGTCCGGCGGCGCGTCGCCGGCCAGGGCGCCCGAGAACAGCGGCAAGCCTTCGCCCTTGCGCACCAGTTCCTCGCAGCGCTCGTAGACGTTGGGGCAGCCCGTCTCGGCGATCAGGGCTTGCACGATGGGTACCTTCCACGCATCGACGCCGCCGGCCTGGAAGCGGCAGATCAGGTAACCCGACGGGCCGCCGTAGCTGTCCACCAGCAGGCCCGGCAAGCCATCCTCCTCGCCCAGCACCAGCGGCACCAGGGCCGTGGCTTCGGCCTGGCGCCAGCCGGCGGCGCGCTTGTCGATGGCGGCCTTGACGCGGCGCTTCATCAGCGCATGGTCGATCGGCTCGTCCTCGCGGAAGCTCCACACGCGGGCGCGGATCTGCGATTTGGCGTTGTAGGCGGCGCGGGCCAGGAACTGGCGCGACGAGGTTTGCACGATGGCGGTCGAACCGGGCTTGGCTTTTTCCTGCGGCTTGCCGTCCACTTTTTCGATCGCGGACGCGTAAATCCACGGTTGGCCGGCCAGCAAGCTCTTTTCCTTGCCCTGTTTGATGGTGATGATCAGCATGGTATTCCAGTGAGGGTGACCGGCCTGGCCGGTCAGGGTGACGTGGCGCCGCCGGGCGGCGCGATACCGGCATGATACCGCATGGCGGGCCCGGCGCCGCCGCCTGCGGCCCGTCCGGCCCTTCCAGGGCGCGCCCCATGCATTCTGCTCCCCCGCTTGTGCAGTCTGTCGCAACGCCGTGGGATCGCGCGCGGGCAGCCGCTAGGATGCCGTATCAGCCGCCCAGCCAGCGTCCGCGCGGCTCACCGACAATCCAAGGAGTCCACCATGCCCGCCAGTACCACCATGACATCCTCATCTTCGTCCTCGCGTCCCGTGCTGCGCGCCCTGTTGCTGGCCGCCGGCATGCTGGCCGCCGCCCTGCCCGCCGTGAACGCGGCCGCCTCGCCACTGGCTTGGTTCAGCGGCGACCGGGTCCAGGGCAGCGGCAACGTCACCCGGCAAACGCGCCAGGTGGAGCATTTCACGGCACTGTCGCTGAGCATGGGCGGCAACGTCGAAGTGCGGCTGGGCGCCACCGAGGGCGTCACCATCGAGGCGGACGATAACCTGCTGCCCCTGATTGAAACGTCGGTCGAGAATGGCACGCTGCGCATCCGCCCGGCCAAGCGCGACCTGCAGCTTGAACCGCGCACGCTGAAAATCATCGTCCAGGCGCGCACTGTAGAACGATTGACCGTGGCCGGTTCCGGCACCGTCACGGCCGATGGCATGCATGGCCGCAACCTGGCGTTCGACGTGGCCGGCTCGGGCGGCATCAAGGCTTACCATTTGGACGGCGAATCCGTCTCCATGTCGCTGGGCGGCAGCGGCACCCTGCAGGCAGGTGGCAAGGCGGAGCGGCTGCAAGTGTCCGTCGGCGGCTCGGGCAAGGTGCAAGCCGGCGAGCTGGCCGCGCGCGAGGCCATGGTCAGCCTGAGCGGCTCGGGACAGGCCCAGGTCTGGGCCAAGGAGGCGCTCAACGTGAACGTGGCCGGATCGGGCGAGGTTGGCTATTACGGCGACCCGCGCCTGACCCGCAGCGTGGCCGGATCGGGCAACGTGCGGCGGCTGGGCGCGGCGCCGCAGTGAGCGCGGCCGCAAAAAATATACTTTAGGATTAAACCAGTCAGGTGCGCCGTGCGGAAATGGCGCTTTATACTCTCCACTCGAATAACACACGAGGAGACTTATTTGAACCGCACGACCACCTCCAGCACTTTGCTCCGCGCGCTGGCGCTACCCGCCCTGCTGCTGGCCTGCGCCGGTGCCTGGGCCGCCGATGCCGCACCGGTCCCGCACATCGTCGCCGTCAAGGCGGCCCACATGCTCGACGTGCGTGGCGGCGCCATGGTCGACCAGGCCGTGGTGCTGATCGCTGACGACCGCATCACGGCCGCCGGCAGCAAGCTGGCCATCCCGGCCGGCGCCCAGGTGATCGACCTGGGCGACAAGACCCTGCTGCCCGGCCTGATCGACATGCACACCCACCTGACGGGCAATCCCGAGGATGCCGGCTACGCCAGCGTGGCCATCTCCGTGCCGCGCGCCACGCTGACGGGCGCGCGCAACGCGCTGCGCACGCTCAACGCCGGCTTCACCACCGTGCGCAACGTGGGCGCCGAAGGCTACGCCGACATTGGCCTGCGTGACGCCATCAACGCCGGCGACGTGCCCGGCCCGCGCATCTCCGCTTCCGGCCCCGCCCTGGGTATCACGGGCGGCCACTGCGACGACACCATGCACGCGCCCGAATACAAGCTGCAGGCCGAGGGCGTGGCCGATGGCGTCGATGAAGTGCTCAAGCGCACCCGCCAGGTCATCAAGTACGGCGCCGACGTGATCAAGATCTGCGCCACCGGCGGCGTGCTGTCGTTCGGCGACGATCCGCGCGCCTCGCAATACACGCTGGAGGAAATGAAGGCCATCGTCGGCGAAGCGCACCGCCTGGGACGCAAGGTGGCGGCCCACGCCCATGGCGGCGACGGCATCCGCCTGGCCGTACTGGCCGGCGTGGACTCGATCGAACACGGCTCCTACATCGACGACGAGGACATCAAGCTGATGAAGGAGCACAAGACCTGGCTGGTGCCCACGCTGTACCTGGGCGACTGGCTGATCGAGAACGCGGAAGCGATCAAGCTGCCCAAGCCGCTGCTGGAGAAAGCCAGGGTGGTGCTGCCGGCGGCGCGCCGCAACGTGGCGCACGCGATCCAGCAAGGGGTGCCGGTGGCGCTGGGGACGGATGCGGCCGTGTACCCGCATGGCTTGAACGCACGCGAATTCGCCGTCTATGTGAAACTGGGCATGACGCCGCTGCAGGCGATCCGCAGCGGCACCGTGAACGCCAGCCAGCTACTGGGCTGGAGCGACCGGGTGGGCGCCATCGAAGCGGGTAAGTTCGCCGACCTGATCGCCGTGAACGGCAACCCGCTCAAGGACATCACGGAACTGGAACGGGTGCAGTGGGTGATGAAGGGTGGCGCCGTGGTGCGCTGATCGCTCCCTGCTCCATATCGGCATAGGGGCGGCCAGCATAGCTGACCGGTCCCCTGCCACACCACCCGGCATGCGGGTCCGCACCGGGCGGTTCGAGTAGTTGAGGTTAAGACAGGCGTGGTACGCCCAACCGGTCGAAGT
>NZ_JACEZS010000049.1 GCF_014042365.1 Rugamonas fusca | reverse complement strand
TCGACCGGTTGGGCGTACCACGCCTGTCTTAACCTCAACTACTCGAACCGCCCGGTGCGGACCCGCATGCCGGGTGGTGTGGCAGGGGACCGGTCAGCTATGCTGGCCGCCCCTATGCCGATTGCGGCGCCATTTGCGGCGCGCGCGCGTGCCCGCGTGGCGATCAAATTTAGGACAGTTCGCGCGCGCGCTGATCCGATACAGCACAGCATGCGTGGCCCTCAGCGCGTTTCCCCCTCTGTGACGCGACAGGCACGCAAATTGCCATTACACGCTTACATCAAACGTGATGTGTCTGACCAAATCTAGAACAAATACATGGAGAATGTGATGAAGAAGATTTTCTTGCTGGGCGCGCTGGCAGCTGCAGGTACTCAATCGGCACAGGCGGTGGACATCAAGGCCGGCGACTGGACGGTCAATGTCGGCGGTATCGTCAATGCCTATTACACGCAGGTGTCGTGCTCCGGCGACGCCGTGGGTGGGCTGGCGCTGGCCGGTAAGGGCCTGGGCTGCGGCGGCGAATCGAACCGCACCACCATCGGCAATGGCCTGCTGCCCAACGGCCTGGTGACGTCGGCGACGACGCGCCAGGGCGAGTATGACGTCAAGGCGCTGATCGGCATTTACAACCACACGGCCACCGACAGCGCCATCGCCGCCAACAGCGGCGTGGACGTGCGCCAGGCCTACTTCACGTTCGGTAACGCCGACATGGGCACCATCAAGCTGGGCCGCGATAATGGCATCTTCGGCGCCGGCGCCATCTTCGGCGATATGACGCTGATCGGATCGGGTGCGCCAGTGCAGGCTACCCAGCGCGGTCGCGTCACCTTGGGCCACATCGGCGCCGGCTACAGCTACCTGGGCTACTACGGCCAGGTCGCCTACAGCGCACCGAAGTCGGCGTCGGGCCTTGGTTTCGACGTGGCGCTGGTCAGCCCGGTGGCCGACACGCCGGTGGTGGCCGCTTCGACCTATTCGGCCAAGAACAGCCCGCAGGTGCAGGGGCAGGTGACCTTCGCGGCCGATGGCTTCAAGGGCTGGCTGGGCGCCAAGTCGCAGAAATTCTCGTCCGTCACGCCGGGCGTGAATGACTTCACCATGTCGGCCGTGGAACTGGGTCTGTCGTACCAGGCTGGCGCGGCCGGCCTGCTGGCCAACTTCCAGGGCGGCAAGGGCCTGGGCGTGCTGTCGGACGCGGACCAGGGCGACGTCAAATCGAAGAACTACTTCGTGCAGGCGACCTACAAGCCAACGGAGAAGCTCAAGCTGGGCCTGGGCTACGGCATCAGCAAGAACGACGACAACACCATCGGTACGGGCGGCCTGAAGTCGAACGCCAACCTGACGGCCGGTATGTACTACTCGCTGACCAGCGCGATCTCGCTGGTGGGTGAAGTGGGCCAGACCCGCTCCAAGGGCTTCAACGGTGGCGAGGCGAAGATGAACGGCGTCTCCGTGGGCGGCATCATCTTCTTCTGATAGCGCCTCACATATCGCGGCGCGGCGAGGAGGGCCGCGCCGCGCCAGGAGACGAGATGACTGCCATGCGAATTTTGCTGTCGATGTGGAGCGCGACGTTGTTGCCCCTTCTGCTGGCCCTGTTGCTGGTGGCCGCGCCCGCGCGCGCCGGCGTGCTGGACAAGGCGGAGCTGGAGCGCCGCTTTCCGGCGCCGCTGATGGTGGGCGAACGTGACGCGGATTTACCCGTGTGGCCCATCTTCAAGCAGAACGCCACGGCCACGGAGCTGGTGGCCTACGTGTTCGAGTCGGCCGACCTGGCCCCGGTGCCAGGCTTCGCGGGCGTGCCGCCCAACCTGCTGGTGGCGATCGACCCGAAGGGCGGATTTCTCGACGTGGCCGTGCTGTCGCAGCACGAGCCGGTATTCCTGGATGGCTTGGGCGAAGGCCCGCTGATCCAGTTCGTCAAGCAGTACAAGGGCTTGTCGCTCAAGCAGAACATCAGCATTGAAACCAACAGCAAGCGCGAGCGCCATCCGGACGCCGCGCATGCCTATATCGATGGCGTGTCCAAGGCCACGGCCTCGGTGCGCATCATCAACCAGAGCGTGCTGGCGGCGGCACTCAAGGTGTCGCGCAAGAAGCTGGGCTTCGCGCAGGGACGCGACCCGGACCAGATCGCGCGGATCAAACCGGACCTGTTCGAAACGATGGACTTGTTGCGCATGCAGTCGGAAGGGCTGGTGCACCACCTGCGCCTCCGCAACCGTGATGTGGAGCGCCTGTTCGTCGGTAGTGATGGCGCCGGATTGGACCAGGAAGGGTTGGCGCACCCCGACGACCTGTTCATTGACCTGTATGTCGCTTGCGTATCGGTGCCGTCCGTGGGACGCAACCTGCTGACCGAGCGCGGCTGGCGCAAGCTGAAAGGCCGGCTGGAGGAGGGCGACCACGCCATCCTCGTGATGTCGACGGGGCGCTACAGCGTGACGGGCGACGACTTCGTGCGCGGCAGCCTCTCCGAGCGCCTGCTGTTGAAGCAGGACCAGCTGCCGATCGACATGCGCGACCTGGACCTGGATCTGGCCGTGGCACGCGAACAGCTGCCTGGCTATACGGTGACGGCGTTCCGCGTGATCGCCCAGGCGGGGCTGGACCCTGCCGGTGTATTTCACTTCTCGCTGCCTATCACCCGCAACAAGGGCATCGTGTACCCGGAGCGGATCACGCGCAGCTTCGACATTGAATACCGGCTGCCGGAACGTTTTTATGTGGCGCCTGAGGGCAATGACAAATCCTGGCGGGCCATCTGGCGTGGCCGCGCCGTCGATCTGCTGGTGCTGGTTGGCGGGCTGGCCGTGTTGGCGTTCGCCTTGGTCAAGCAAAAGCGGTTGACCGCCAATGGCGCGCGCTTCGCCTGGTTCCGCCGTGGCTTCCTGGTTTTTACCATCGTGTTCATCGGCTACTACGCCCAGGGACAGCTGTCGATCGTGAACATCACGGGTGTGCTGCAAGCCCTGCTGGCGCACCGCAGCCTGGAATTCATGCTGTTCGATCCGATGACGGTGGTGCTGTGGGCATTCGTGCTGATCTCCCTGCTGGCGTGGGGGCGCGGCACTTTCTGCGGCTGGCTATGTCCGTTCGGCGCCATGCAGGAGTTTGTCGGCAAGGCCGCGCGCAAGTTCGGCATTCCCCAGTACCGGTTGCGCGGCGCGACCGACGCTCGCCTCAAGCGCCTCAAATATGTGCTGCTGGCGCTGATCCTGTGCAGCACGCTGTTCGGGAACGTGTGGACTGACCGCCTGGTGGAGCTGGAACCGTTCAAGACGTCGATCACGCTGGGCTTCGACCGTTCCTGGTCCTTCGTGACGTATGCCGTGGCGTTGCTGGCGGCGAGCGCCTTCGTCTACAAATTCTTCTGCCGTTACCTGTGTCCGTTCGGCGCCGGGCTGGCGCTGCTGGGCAGGTTCCGGCTGCTGGCGTGGATTGCGCGGCGCAGCGAATGCGGCAAGCCCTGCCAGACCTGCCGCCACAGTTGCGATTACCAGGCCATCAGACCCGCTGGCGACATCGACTATGCGGAATGCTTCCAGTGCATGGACTGCGTCGTGATCTACGAGAGCGACGAGAAGTGCGCGCCGCGCATCATGGAGGTCAAGCGCAGCCGCACCATTCCCATCATGCCGATGGCAGGAGGACAGTCATGAAACGCCGTACTTTTTTGTGTGCCTCGATGGGGGTGTTGGCGGGGGCCAGCGGCCTGGCCTTGTGTTCGGACCAGCACCTGCATACTGGCGCGGCGCTGGCGTTCGGCACCTCGATTTCCATCTCGGTGCTGCACGCGGACGAACGGCTGGCCCGGCAGGCCATCGCCGAGGCCTTGCATGCGGCGCAGCGGGTGGACCGGTTGATGAGCATCTATCATCCGGCCAGCCAGGTCTACCAGCTCAATCGCGATGGCGTGCTGGCGCGGCCCGATGCGCAGTTGCTGGCAGTGCTGGTCCAGGCGCAGGAATTATCCCGGCTCAGTGATGGCGCGTTCGATATCACCGTCCAGCCGTTGTGGCGCGCGTTCAGCGAGGCGGCCGCGCGAGGCACGCTGCCTACCGAGGCGGCGCGGCGGCAGGCGCGCGCGCTGGTGGGCTGGCATGGACTGGAATTCGACCGCGACGCCGTACGGCTGGCGCGGCCGGGCATGGCCATCACGCTCAATGGCGTGGCCCAGGGGTATGCGGCCGATTGTGCGTTGGCCGCGCTGCAGGCACGGGGCATCCAGCATGCGCTGCTCGATACGGGGGAATTTGTCGCGCGCGGGCGCAAGCAGCACCAGCAGCCATGGACGCTCGGGATCCGTGCGCCGCGCGATG
Source organism: Rugamonas fusca (assembly GCF_014042365.1). Classification (GTDB taxonomy): domain Bacteria; phylum Pseudomonadota; class Gammaproteobacteria; order Burkholderiales; family Burkholderiaceae_D; genus Rugamonas; species Rugamonas fusca. The sequence goes on along the minus strand of NZ_JACEZS010000049.1, from coordinate 2,747 downwards.
CCGATGCGCTGGCCACCACGCTGTACATCGAAGGCTGCGGGGTGGCCACGTCCGGCGACTATGAGACCACCTTCACGCCGGACTATGTGCACCATCACATCTTTGATCCGGCGCTGGGTGATTCGCCGGCCGAACTGGCCAGCGTCAGCGTGCTGGCGCCGAACGCCATGCTGGCGGACGGCTTGTCCACGGCGTTCATGGTGATGGGGCGGGCGCGGGCGGCCGCCTTGGCCGCCCAGTTGCCTGGCGTTGACCTGATGACCATCGACAAGCAGGGGCGCAGCTGGCAGACCCGTAACTTCCCGCCACCGGCGTGACGCCAGCGCTACTTCAGGTTGGGCACCTTGCGGTAGATGGTATTGCGCGATACGCCCAGTGCGCGCGCCGTGGCCGACACATTGCCGCCGTTCGCCTCGAGCGAGCGCAGGATCACCGATTGCTCCATTTCCTCCAGGTTGGCGCCGGTGGCGATCATTTGCGCCGTCGTCGCCTGGGTGTCCATGGCCTGGGTCTGTTCAATATCGTCTAGGAAGTCGTCGGGCATGTGGCGCAGGCCGATTTCCTGTTCGTCGCCGGCCATCACGATGGCCGTGCGCAGCAGGTTGGTGAGCTGGCGGAAGTTGCCGGGCCACTTGTGGCGGCGGAACAGGTCCAGGATTTCGGCCGAGACTTCATAGCCGCCATGTTCCGATTCGGCCGCCAGGATTTTCCTGACCACCGTTTCCAGGTCGGTGCGTTCGCGCAGTGGCGGCAGTTTGACCACCAGGCCATTGAGCCGGTAATACAGATCCTCGCGGAACAGGCCTTGCGCCATGCGTTCGCGCAGGTTGTGGTTGGTGGCGCAGATCAGCTCCACGTTGACGGGGATGGACTTGTCGCTGCCCAGCGGTGTCACCATCCGTTCCTGCAGTACGCGCAGCAGGCGCGCCTGCAGGCTGAAGGGCATGTCGCCGATCTCGTCGAGGAACAGCGTGCCGCCGTTCGCTTGCAGGATCTTGCCGGCTGCGCCTTTCTTGCGCGCGCCGGTGAAGGCGCCATCTTCATAGCCAAATAGTTCGGATTCGATCAGCGTTTCGGGAATCGAGGCGCAGTTCACGGCCACGAATGGGCTCATGGCGCGGGGAGAGTCGTTGTGGATGGCCTGGGCCAGCAATTCCTTGCCGGTGCCCGTCTCGCCCATGATCATGATGGGGATGTCGCGCCCCAGCACCTTGCTGACCTTCTCAATGACCAGCTCCAGCTGCGGATCGCCGGTGCGCAGGTAGCGCAGGCCCGACAGGCGGCGCGCGTTGCCCACGGCGGCCCGGCTGGGTTGGGGCGATGCGTAGGCCGACGTGCCATGCGGTTCCGTCAGCGCTTGCTGGAACACGCTGTTAGACAGGCGCAGCTGGGCACGGCCAAACACGCGCACGCCATTGTGCATGCACAGGTTCAGCAGGCCGGGCGAGGCGGTGCGGTAATGTTCATACAGCGCCGATACCGGTAAGCCGAACAGGGAGCTGAAGGTGTGCGACTGCAGCGCCGCGTAGGACAGGCCAAGCTGGAACAGGCCGTTGCGGTTGGCCGACAGGAAGCGGCCACCGGGGCTGAACGAGGCGATGCCTTCCATCAGCGTACCGATGAATTCGGGGCGCACATGGAAGTGCAGCGTGATCGCGTCTTCGAACGTGGCCGAGAACAGCTGGTTTTCGATCATCAGCGCCGACATGCGCACCAGGGCCATGGTGTGCTTGTGGAAGCTGCGCTGGTCGCCGGACACGTCGAGCACACCGATCACGTTACCCAGGTGATCGGTGATGGGGGCGGCGGAACAGGTCAAAAAGTGGTTGGCCGACAGGTAGTGCTGGTCGGCGTGGACCAGGGCCGGCGCCTTTTCCGCGATGGCGGTGCCGATCGCGTTGGTGCCGCGGCTTTGCTCGGACCAGGCCACGCCGGGTTGCAAGGCGACGCGGTTGGCTTTTTCCAGGAAGTCGTCGTCACCCAGCGAGTGGACGATCACCCCATTGGCGTCGGTCAGGATCACCATGTTGTGGGTGTTGACGATCTGCTGGTATAACGTCTCCATGGCCGGCAGGGCATGGGCGTGCAGCAGGCGGTTTTGTTCGATCAGCGCGTTCAGGTCGCCCCGCGCCATCGGGTTGAAATCGGGCTTACGCTCTGGGCTCAAACCGTAAGACATCGATCGCTGATGTGACGATTCGATAATAAGCGGCATCTTGTCCGCCCACGCGTTCGCGGAGGTTGCCCCTAATGCGGATGAAGGGGCACTGTGCAGATCTGGAGCAGTCTGTGTGTGCATGGCGTTCTCAATATCTCCGTTAGGCCGCTATTGACGGCTCTCTCTTGCTGCAAGTGTTCCATAATGTAGCACCTGCGCAAATTTTGAGCAAAATCAGTTGTCCCGTCCCTGCGGACACCGTTGCTTAACGATTGGTAAGCAAGCATGGTGCCAGCTGGTTGGCGGGGCTTGCCAAAGTGCGACGGGCTTTGCTATAGTTCGCCTCCCCGCAAAACGGCGCATGTAGTGCGAGTGAAGCGGGGCGAAAAACGAGGGGTTGACGAGCTGCACGAAACACCGCATAATCTCATCTCTCTGCTGACGAACAAAACGCTTCGCAGCAACGCAGTACCGAATAAAGTTCTTTAACAATTCACAGTCGATAAGTGTGGACGTTTGATGGAAGTGCACGCGGAGCTAGTCTCCGCGATACTTAAAATATCAAATGTTCACAAGAAGTAATGAAATA
>NZ_JACEZS010000048.1 GCF_014042365.1 Rugamonas fusca | reverse complement strand
GGTGCTATCCATATCCAGAACGTAAATGCCTATCACAGCCGTTACAAGGGATGGGTCAGTCGATTTCATGGCGTGGCGAGCCATTATCTTCCCAACTATTTGGGCTGGCATTGGGCTGTTGATCGGAGCCGTGTCGCCAGCCCAGAAGATTTTCTCAGCTCTGCCGTGGGGCGCTTCCCACACTTAACGGGGACATAGCCTTTTTTTTTCGCCCAGCAAAATCGGGGACGGACTCCGATATTGGTGTGCGGGAAAACCGTGTTACGTCCCCGATTTTGCTTTTTGTTATGTCGCCGGTTTGTCGCGCTGGGGCGCCACGCGGGGGATGGTGATGTGGATGGTGGTGCCGGTGCCCGGTGCCGAGTCGATCGCGATGCGCCCGCCCAGCACGCCCGTGACGATGTTGTAGACGATGTTCATGCCCAGCCCCGTGCCGCCCTGGCCCATCTTGGTGGTGAAGAAGGGGTCGAACACGTGGCGCAGCACGTCCTCCGTCATGCCGGCGCCATCGTCGCTGAACACCAGGTCCACCATGTCGTCCTCGGTGGCGCCGGCCTCGATCGTGATGTTGCCGTTGCTGCGGTGCTCGAACGCGTGCGCCAGCGCGTTGTTGAGCAGGTTGTTGAGGATCTGGTACAGGCCGCCCGGATAGGAATCGAGCTTGATCCCGTCCGGCACGGCCATGCGCACGGTGCAGTTGGCGCGCCGCAGCCGCGGCATGTAGGTGGCCACCGTGTCGTGCACAGCCGTGGCCAGGTCGAATTCGCGCCGCTGGTCATTGGTCTGGTCGACGGCGATCTGCTTGAACGAGGAGATCAGGTCGGCCGCCTTGCGCAGCGAGCCGGAAATCAGTTCGCTGGCCAGCCGCACTTCGTCCAGGTATTGCTGCAGTTCGGAGCGGCGCAGGTTGCCGCTGGCCACCAGCGCGTCGAAGCTGTGCACGCGGTCGCCCAGCGTGGTCGAGGCCAGCAGGCTGTTGCCGATCGGCGTGTTGAGCTCGTGGGCGATGCCGGCCACCAGCGAACCGAGCGAGGCCATCTTCTCCGACGCCAGCAGTTCGTGCTGGGTTTGCCGCAAGGTGTCGAGCGCGGCGCTCAGGTCGGCGTTGGCCCGCTCCAGCGCGGCCGAGCGCTCGCTGACCCGGCTCTCCAGCGACACGTTCAAGTCCTTCAGCTCGCGCTTGGCGTTCAATTCCTCGGTCAGGTCCAGCAAGGCCCAGATGATGGCCTGGCGCCCGTCCAGCACCAGCGTGGAGGACCAGATGGCCACGCTGCCCACGCTGCCGTCGGGCAGCAGCACGCCGGCCACGTCGCCCTGCACGGCGCCGTCGCGCAGGAAGATGTCCCACATGCGGTCGCGCTCGCGCATGCTGGCCCAGAACGACAGCTGGTCCGAGCGCTTGCCGATCAGGTCGCTCACCGGGTGGCCGAAGGTGCGCGTGAGCGCCTGGTTGGTGGCGATGATGTGGCCATCGAAGTCCGTCACGCTCAGCGGCAATGGCGCCATGTCGAACAGGGTCTTGAAGCGGGCTTCCGATTCGGATAGCCGCTGTTGCGATTGTTCGAGCTGGACCACGCGCTGGCGCAGCGCGGCGCTCATCGCGTTCAGCGAGCGCGAGAACTGGTCGATCTCGTCGCCCACGCGGCGCGGCGCCTGCGTCGCCACGCTGTCCAGGCCGGGCGCCAGCTGGCGGGTCTGGCCGGTCAGCGCCTGCAGCCGCTTGCCGATGCCGTGGGTGAACAGGTAGAACAGGGCCACGCCCAGCACCAGGCCGGCCAGCGAGATCACGCCCCCTTGCCACATCACTTCGTCGCGCGCCTGCTGCAGGTCGCGCGTGGACAGGCCGAAGTTGAGCGAGCCGACCTTGTTATCCTGCAGCAGCAACGGGGTGCGCGCGTGCAGCGTGTGGCCATCGTCATAGGTGCGCAGCGCCTGGCCCAGCCCGGTGTTGGCGGCCAGCGCGAACGGCAGCGTGGCCGCGCGCGTGCCCACTTCGAGGATGGGGTGGCGCTCGGCGTCGAGGATGACGAGGTAGCGCAGGTAGCTATCGTTGGGGTCGGCCAGCATTTCGGCCAGGTAGTTGCTCAGCTCGGCCAGCTTGCCATGGGTGGCGTAGGGACCGAGGGAAAGATTGAGGGTGACGGCGTATTCATGGGCCACCCGTTCCGCATTCTTGCTGACAGCGCTATCCATCAGCCGCAGGCTGTTCCAGATCAGCAGACCGACCACCAGTGCCTGCACCACGGCACTGAGCAGCAGAAATTTCGCGCGCAGCGATAAACTCAAGACTTGCCTCCCATACCAGCTGATCGACGCCGGACGAGACAGCGCCCGCGCTCCAGGACCGGGGCGCGGGCGCGGGTGTCGCCAGCTGTTACGGCAGGGTCAGGATGACTTTGACCGTATCGTCCACTGCCGACTTGTCAATATAACCGATAGCCTTGGGATCGGCAGCAACGGCTTTCTTGACTTCGGCGTTGGAGGCGTATTCCTTCGGTGGCGTGCCCTTGCCCGTAAACACGATCTTGGACCAGATCGCCTTGACCTGGGCCGGGTCCTTGTCGGCCGCCTTGTGGTAGAAGTCGGCGCGGATGGCCGAACCTTCGGCCTGGTCGATCGGCGTGAACATGGTCGACTTGCCCAGGAAGAACTGGGACGCCTGTTCCGAGAACATGCGCGTGGCCGGATTGGCCTTGTTGACGATGACCACGGTTTCGGCGCCGGCCGACAGGGCGGTGGCGGACAGGGCGCACAGCAGGGAGGCTTGGATCAGCAGTTTCATATCATCCTCCCCATCAGAACACGAAGTCGAGCGAAGCGGCCACGACGTTGACGGTATCCTTCAATCCCGTCGCGGGGGCGTTGATCAGCGTGCCCGCCTTGGTCTTGGGCTTGACGCGGTCCAGTTGTACTTTCAAGTCCACGTTCTTGGCGAAGTCCCAGCGCACGCCGATCAGGTCGGTCGTCTGCTCGGCCGACGTGAGCAGGCTGTCAACGGCGCCAAACAGGGCGCCGGCGGGCGGGAAGCCGGCCGGCAGCGTGACCGAACGGCCATGCTGGGTGATGGCCGAGTGGGCGTAGTAGGGCAGTACCTTGCCCATGCGGTAGCCGAGCATGGCGTACCAGGCGTTGTTGTCGGGGATGTAGACCGGGTCCTTGGCACGGCGCATGCCGTATTCGGCCTGGCCGACGATGTTGTTCCAGTCCAGCAGCGCGCCCACGGCCGTGAACGCCACTTTCTTGGTGTTGTTGACGCCCAGGTCATAGGCCAGGGTGGGGAAACCGAACTTGGTCAGCGTGCCTTGCAGCTGGTTCAGCGGGGCCACGTCATTGCTGCTCAGCTTGGCCTCGAGGTGGGCCGCGCGCAGCGTCACGGGGCCGTGCTCGATGGACAGGCTCAGGGCCAGCACGGGCGCCCGGTAGGTGGCCACGGCGCTGGCGCCAGCCAGCACCAGCTTGCCGCGGCTGACGCCGGCGATGCCCTGGGCCGTGAAGTTGGTGTCGCCGAACGCGTGCTGGTAATTGAAGTCGGCGCCGTCGGCGCTTTCGATCGGATCCTGGGCGTACATCTCGATCGGCGGACGCATCATGGTGTTGGCGTAGCCCACGTTCTGGTAGTCCGAGATCAGGAAGGTGGGGATCACGACGCGGCCCACGCGCACGTTCAGTTCATCGTTGATCTTGTATTTCAGGAAGGCCCAGGTCAGGTCGGTGGTGAAGGTGGGGCTGGTGTTCTTGCGGGTCAGCACTTGCACCGTGCCCGACAGCTGGTCGTTGACCTTGTAGCTGGCCTGCAGGCCCAGGTTGGTGTCGAGGCCGATGCGGGCCTTGTCGCCCACGCCTTCCGCCTGGTTGTAGCGGGTGAATTGCGCCTTGTCGGTGTCGGCCCGGGCCACGCCCAGCGTGCCAAAGCCACCGATGGTGAGATTGCCGTCATCCATCGCGCCCGCGTGGGCGGCGCCGAATGCCGCGATTAATGCACTTGCCAGTACGAGTTGTTTCATAAGTCCCCTCTTGTTGTCTCTTACGTCGAGAAATTTTTATCTGGTGCTTGCACGCAGGGCGGGCTCAGGATCGCTGCCGCCGCCTTGCGCGCTTAGACGTAACCTTAGACGAATTTCCTTGAGGCATAAAACTAGAACGCGCGGATTTGTGCCGCCGGCGTGAAAACTGTGGTTTTTTCACCGACGTCCAGGACAAATTGGCTTGAGCGTGTGCTCGATATGACAACGCCCAGCACGTGGCCGGGCGTCGTGTGGCAAGCCGGACGCAGCTTATGGCTGCGCCGGCATCACATGCATGCTTATGGCAGAGTCAGGATCACTTTGACGCTGTCGTCGACGGCGGCCTTGCTGATGTAGCCGATGGCCTTTGGATCGGCCGCCACGGCCTTGCGCACTTCCGCGTCCGAGTGGTATTCCTTCGGTGGCGTGCCCTTGCCGGTGAACTCCAGCTTGGACCAGATGGCCTTGACCTGGGCCGCGTCCTTGTCGGCCACCTTGTGGTAGAACTCGGTGCGGATGGCCGAGCCTTCGGCCTGGTCAATGGGCGTGAACATGGTCGATTTGCCGAGGAAGAACTGGGCCGCCTGTTCCGAGAACATGCGGGTGGCCGGGTTCTTCTGGCTCACGATCACAACGGTTTCAGCCGATGCCGGCAGCGCCGCCGCGGCCAGGGCGGCCAGCAGCAAAGAAGTCATCATGGATTTCATGGAGGGGCTCCCGATCAGAATACGAAGTCAAGCGCGGCCGCAACGACGGTCACGCTGTGGGTGATGCCGGCGGCCGGCTGGACGAAGATCAGCGAACCGGACTTGACCTTCGGCTTGACGCGGTCGACCTGGACTTTCAGGGCCAGGTTCTTGGCGAAGTCCCAGCGCACGCCGATCAGGTCCGAGCTTTGCTCGGTCGATGGCAGCAGGCCGCGCACGGTCGCGCCCAGCGGGCTGTTGGCCGGCAGCGTGGCCGGCACGGTGACGGAGGTGCCGGCGCCGGTGACGGCCGCGTGGGCGTAGTACGGCAGCACCTTGCCGATGCGGTAGCCAGCCAGCGCGTACCAGGCATTGGTGTCAGGCACGTACGAAGCTTCCTTGTCGCGGCGCTGGGCGTATTCCGATTGCAGCAGGATGTTGTTCCAATCCATCGTCACGCCCACCGAGGTGAACGCGATTTTCTTGCCTGGGGTCAGGCTCAGGTCGTTGGCCAGGTTCGGGAAGCCCACCTTGCTCAGCAGGTTGGTCAGGTTGTTGACCGGCGTCAGGTCGTTGGTGGTCAGCTTGGCGCGCGCATGGCCCAGGCGGACCACGAACGGACCGTATTCGGCCGTGAGGTTGATGCCGCCTGCCGGGGCGCGGTAGGTGGCCACGGAACCGGGGCCGGTCGGGATGAACAGCTTGCCGCGGCTGACGCCGCCGAAGGCCTGGGCCGTGAAGTTGACGTCGCCAAAGGCGTGCTGGTAGTTGACGTCGGCGCCGTCCACGTTCTCGAGCGTGTTCTGGCCGTACAGCTCGATCGGCGGACGCATCATGGTGTTGGCATAGCCCACGTTCTGGTAGTCCGAGATCAGGAAGGTGGGGATCACGACGCGGCCCACGCGCACGTTCACTTCATCGTTGAGCTTGTACTTCAGGAAGGCCCAGGTCAGGTCGGTGGTGAAGGTGGGGCTGGTGTTCTTGCGGGTCAGCACTTGCACCGTGCCCGACAGCTGGTCGTTGAATTTGTACGTCGCCTGCAGGCCGAGGTTGCTGTCCAGGCCGATGCGGGCCTTGTCGGCGATGCCTTCGGCCTGGTTGTAACGGGCGAACTGGGCCTGGTCCGTGTTGCTCTTGGCCACGCCCAGCGTGCCGAAGCCGCTGATGCTCAGGTTGCCGTCATCCATCGTGCCCGCTTGCGCGGTCGCCACACCGAAGGCGGCCAGAATGCTTGCTACTAACAGTTGTTTTTTCATTCGTCGGATTCTCTTAGGTTCTTTATTCTTGTCGGCGTTCTGTCGTATGGCGCAGCACGCCCGTCGGTCGCAGCACGCTCTTGGCGCACGCAGCCGTCACCTTAGACTAATTTCCATACGGAATCTGTTGTTCAGGAGAGAAATAGAATGAGTGTTCTATTTTTAATGGAGGCTTACGACCAAAAAGCGTCGCGATTGTCGATGTGGGATCAACAAGTTATTGATATTACATGTCTTTTTGATATTTCAGGTGGTCCGACGCGTTGCCGCGTGCAACTTGGGTCTGGCATGTAACTGGTGGTCGATGGCGGCGCTGGCCGGACCGCGCCGGCGGCACTGGCTGCGACACCAATTGGCCCGCCAGGGATTACAATAGCGGCTACCTTTTTCCTCCATCCCCTAGCACGAGAACATACTATGGCCGTCAACTCCCCCAAGCCCATCGCCGCTGACCTCAAGCCCGTCGCGGGCGTCGCCATCGGCTACGCCGAAGCTGGCATCAAGAAGCCCAACCGCAAGGATGTGCTGGTGTTGCAGGTGGCGCCGGGCGCCACGGTGGCCGGGGTGTTTACGCTCAACCGTTTCTGCGCCGCGCCGGTGCAGGTGGCCAAGGCCCACCTGGCGGCCGCCCAAGCCGGTGGCAAGCCCATCCGCGCGCTGATGGTCAACACCGGCAACGCCAATGCCGGCACGGGCGAGGCTGGCCTGGCCGCCGCCAACGCCAGTTGCGCCGCGCTGGCCGGCCTGCTCGGTTGCGACGCGCAGCAGATCCTGCCGTTCTCGACCGGCGTGATCCTCGAGCAGCTGCCGGTCGACAAGATCGTGGCCGGCCTGCCGCAAGCCGTGGCCGGCCTGCAGGCCGACAACTGGTACCACGCGGCCGAAGCCATCATGACCACCGACACCCAGCCCAAGGCCGCCTCGCGCAGCGTCAACGTGGCCGGCCATACCGTCACGCTGACGGGCATCAGCAAGGGCGCCGGCATGATCAAGCCCAACATGGCGACCATGCTGGGCTTCCTCGCGTTCGACGCCAAGGTGGCCCAGCCCGTGCTGGACGTGCTGGTCAGGCAGGTGGCTGACCTGAGCTTCAACTGCATCACCATCGACGGCGACACCTCGACCAACGATTCCTTCATGCTGATCGCCACCGGGGCCGGCACGCTGGAAGTGAATTCGGTCGACAGCCCCGAGTACAAGGCGCTGGCGGCCGCCGTGACGGAGCTGGCGCTGTTCCTGGCGCAAGCGATCGTGCGCGACGGCGAGGGCGCCACCAAGTTCATCACCGTCACCGTGGAAGACGGCAAGGACGTGGCCGAATGCCGCAAGATCGCCTACTCGATCGGCCACTCGCCGCTGGTCAAGACGGCCTTCTTCGCCTCCGACCCCAACCTGGGCCGCATCCTGGCCGCCATCGGCTACGCCGGCGTGGACGACCTCGACGTGAGCAAGCTCAACCTGTACCTGGACGACGTGTGGGTGGCCAAGGATGGCGGCCGCAATCCCGACTACAAGGAGGAGGATGGCCAGCGCGTGATGTCGCAAAGCGAGATCACGGTGCGCGTCAAGCTGGCGCGCGGCACGGCCGCCGCCACCGTCTACACTTGCGACCTGTCGCACGACTACGTGACCATCAACGCCGACTACCGTTCCTGATCATGAGCACGCCACTGGAACAGTTCCTGGTGCGGGCCGAGGCGCTGCTGGCGCGGGTCGAGGCCATCCTGCCGCAAACGCCGCGCGCGCCGGACTGGCGCCTGGGCTACGCCTACCGCTGGCGCCGCCATTACAGCGGCGCCAGCTACCTGCAGGCCGTCGCGCACGCCTCGGCCATCACCCTGTCGGACCTGCACAACATCGGCCCGCAGAAGGCCCAGATCGAACAGAACACGCGCCAGTTCGTGGCCGGCCGCCCGGCCAACAACGTGCTGCTGACGGGCGCGCGCGGCACCGGCAAGTCCTCGCTGATCAAGGCTTGCCTGAACCAGTTCGCGGCCGACGGCCTGCGCCTGATCGAAGTGGACAAGGCCGACCTGGCCGAGTTGCCCGACATCGTGGATCTGGTGGCGGGCCGGCCCGAGCGCTTCATCATCTTCTGCGACGATTTGTCGTTCGAGGAAGGCGAGAGCGGCTACAAGGCGCTCAAGGTGGCGCTCGACGGCAGCGTGGCCGCGCAGTCGGACAACGTGCTGATCTACGCCACCTCGAACCGCCGCCACCTGATGCCCGAGCGCATGTCCGACAACGCCAGCTACCAGCATGACGAGGATGGCGACCTGCATCCGGGCGAGACGGTGGAGGAAAAGATTTCGTTGTCCGAGCGCTTCGGCCTGTGGCTGTCGTTCTACCCGTTCAAGCAGGACGATTACCTGGACATCGTGGCCCACTGGCTGACCTCGTTCGGCTGCGACGCGGCGCAGATCGAGGCCGCCCGCGCCGACGCCTTGCGCTGGGCCTTGCAGCGTGGTTCCCGTTCGGGCCGGGTGGCCTGGCAGTTCGCCAAGGATTACGCGGGCAAGCTGCCGCAGGACGGCGCGGCATGAGCGGCGCGCCAGCGCGCCCGATCGATGTGGCCGTCGGCATCCTGGTCCAGCCCAATGGCGACGTGCTGCTGGGCCAGCGGCCGGCCGGCAAGCCATATGCGGGTTATTGGGAATTCCCCGGCGGGAAAGTCGATCCGGGCGAGACGGTGCTCGAGGCGCTCAAGCGCGAATTCGTCGAGGAGCTGGGGCTGACCATCAACCGCGCCGAGGAATGGTGCGGCATCGAGCACGTGTACCCGCATGCGCACGTGCGGCTGCATTTCTTCATCAGCCGCGACTGGACGGGCGAGCCGCAAAGCCTGGAAGGACAGGCGTTCGCGTGGCAGGGGACGGTGGGGGTGGAGCCGCTGCTGCCGGCCACCATTCCCTTGCTGGAGTGGCTGGAGCAGGTTCGTTACGGCTGAGAAGTCATTTCAAAAGGCTATGTCCCCGTTAAGTATTGAACTTCTTGCGGTAAAGGCCCTCCAAGACTGAGTAAATTCATGCTTGGAGGGGCCATGAGAAGCGCAGACTTTGGGCAATTGCTGGCACAACTTAAGGAT
>NZ_JACEZS010000047.1 GCF_014042365.1 Rugamonas fusca | reverse complement strand
CAAGTACTGAGAAAACGGGCGCGACAAGCGTTTGCGGCTAAGGCAGGCAAGAAATTGCGCCTCGATAAAATCGAGGCGCCGGGACAGTATTATCGACTTGACGCTGGTTGGCTAATGGGTGACCCCGTCCTTGGGCGCCGTGGGCGGCGTGACCAGGCACAGCTGGTAAGGCTGGCGGCTGCTGCCCACCCAGGCGGAATAGATCTGGCAGCTGTCCTCGTGCAGCACGATGCCGTAGCGGTCCAGGATCGCGCGCGCGCGGCGCACCAGCTCGGCCTGGCGCTGCAGCGCGGCCGGCCGCTGCTCGGGCGGCGCCAGGTCCGGCTCGGCGCCACTGGCGGTCAGCATCACGTACATCGGGCCGCTGCGGGCAGCCATCATGTCGGCCACCCGGCGCGCGTAGGCCGGGGACTCGGGGAAGCCCGAGCCAAGCGAAACGAAGGCCAGCTCGCGCGGGAAGAACTGCACCATCCAGCCCAGCGGCGGGTCGCCCTGCACCGTGATCACCATGCTTTGCGCCGGCACGGCGATGGGCGGCACGTCGGCGTGGGCCGCCGTGCGGGCCCAGCCGGCATGGCCCCAGTTCGATACGGGCCAGATCGCCACGGCCGCCAGCAGCAGCGCGTAGCCGGCCACGCCGCGGGCCACGGGGGCCGGCATCAGCCGGTGCGCCACCAGCCACAAGGCCAGCGGCGCGAGCAACTCCAGCGGCACCAGGTAGCGGTAGATGCCAAACAGGTTGAGCCAGCCCACGTAGGCCAGCGCGCAGAACGTGAGCAGGAAACCGATGCGCTGGCGGCGCGGCGTGAGCGCCGGCAGTTGCCCCAGGATGGCGGCGCGCAGGCTGCGCACACCCAGCGCCAGGAAGGCCAGGTACAACATGGGCCAGATCAGCTGCGTCATCGGGATTTCGATCACGCGCTGCGGATGGAGCGTGAAGATGAACGGCCACAGCAGCCGCTCGGCCCAGCCCTTGGGCAGCCAGCCCGTGTCGCCGATGCCGATCGGCGCGGCCAGCGCCGCGTGGAAGCGGTCGTTAAACTGGGGGAACAGCGGATTGCCGAACACCTGCCACATGCGCCAGTACCAATGGCCGGCCGTCACGGCAATGCCGCCCAGCACGCCCACGCCGAACACGAAGGCGGCCCGCAGCCGGCGCGCCAGTCCGCCCCGCACACCGAGCAGCGCCAGGCACAAGGCCACGGCATAGGTGGCGTTGGTCAGCTTGAGGCCGCAGCCGGCGCCCATCACGAGGCCGGCCAGCAGCGCCACCGGCAAGGCCTTGCCCGAAGCGAGCCGCGACCAGGCTTGCAGCAGCAACAGCAGCGCGCCCAGCACGAACAACGAGGTCAGGTTGTCGCCCATGGTGTTGCCCAGCTCGGACAGGAAGCCGGGCCCGAGGCAGCCGGCCAGCGCCAGCAGCAGCGCCAGCCGGTGCGCGCCACGATCGAGCAGCAGGCGCGCCACCCCCAGCAGCAGCACGAAATTGAGCCCGTGCAGCCAGCCCATGAGGAAGCCCACGGCCGGCGCCGGCAGTACCCGGTTCAGGCCGTAGTACAGCAAGTCCAGCGTGGGATTGAAATAGCTTTGCCACTGTCCCGGCGCCAGGTCGAACCCGATCTTGCCGTTCATCAGGGCGTACGGGTTGTAGAAGTGGTAGTTGTGCAGGTCCCAGTTATCGTCCTGGCCACGGGCCAGCGACAACAAGCCAAACAGCAGCGGCACCAGCCAGATGGCCGCGCGCGCGACGGCGGGCTGGTCGAGCGAGCGCCACAGGCGGCGCACGGCGCCTTCCAGCGCCAGCAGGGGGGAGCGGAGTAAATTCATGGCGACGGGACGGACGGCGCCGTCCGGTTAGCGTTGAAAGACAAAGAACTTGGCGCTGGCGAAATTGAGCACCATGCCCGCCAGCGAGCCGCAGCCCACGGCCAGCATGGGCACCAGCACGGACGGCAGCGCCGGCCAGCCGCGCAGCAGCCACACGGCCACGCTGTAGACGGCGTAGTTGAGCAGCCCGCCGCCGGCCATGGCCAGCAGGTAGCGCCACCATTCCATCCACACGGAACCGCCGCGCGCGCCGGTGAAGGTGTAGCGACGGTTGATCTGCCAGGTGACCCACACGGCGCCCAGGAAGGACAGCACGCGGCCGGCGTAGAAACCCAGGCCCAGCGCCAGCGCCACGTACAGCAGCGCCACGTCGGCCACCAGCCCGGCCACGCCGGCCACGGCGAACCGCAGCGCCTCGCGCCTGATCCGGGTCATCGCGCGCGCCGCTTACGGCTGCCCGACGCCGGGCGCGGGGATGGCCAGGTAGGCGAAGCGTTTCTGCTCCACCCGGCCCTTGGTGACGGTGTCGAGGATCAGGCCGCACGACAGCAGGATCAGGCCGAACAGGGCCAGGCCCGAGCACAGGATGGCCGTGGGCAGGCGCGGCACCAGGCCCGTCTCCAGGTAGGTTTGCAGCAGCGGCACGGCCAGCCCCAGCGACAGCAGCGCGCACGCCAGCGCGCCGATCGAGAAGAAGGCGAACGGCTTTTCCGTCTTGAACAGGCGCAGGATCATCCACAGGATGCGGATGCCGTCGCGGTAGGTGTTGAGCTTGCTGACCGAACCTTCGGGACGGGCGCCGTACTCGGTGGCCACTTCGGCCACCGGCATGCGCAGTTCCAGTGCGTGCACGGTCAGTTCCGTCTCCGTCTCGAAGCCGGCCGCGTGGGCCGCGAACGATTTGACGTAGCGGCGCGAAAACACGCGGTAGCCCGACAGCATGTCGGTGAAGGTGTTGCCGAACACGGCGGCCACGAAGCCGGTCAGCATCTTGTTGCCGAAACGGTGGCCGAAACGGTAGGCTTCCTGCTCGGTCGACACGCGCGTGCCCACCACCATGTCCAGCCCTTCGCGCACCAGCTTTTCGGCCAGTTGCGGCGCCACGCTGGCGTCATAGGTGTCGTCGCCGTCGACCATGATGTAGATGTCGGCCTCGACGTCGGCGAACATGCGCCGGATCACGTTGCCCTTGCCTTGCAGCGGTACCTTGCGCACGATGGCGCCGGCGGCCAGCGCCACGGCCACCGTGTCGTCGGTGGAATTGTTGTCGAACACATAGACCGGGGCGCCCGGCAGGCAAGCGTTGAAATCGCGCACGATGGCGGCGATGGTCAGCGCCTCGTTATAGCACGGCACCACGATCGCGATGCGTTGATTGGAAAGGATAGTCACTCGCTGTCGGTCAATCTGAATAGGATGAAAAAAAAGCCCCGCGACGGGCCCTGGGCGCCGCAATTTTACCAAATCGGCAAAACTGCGGATTCTATACGATCTCCGTCAGGCAGTACACCGGCGCGCCACCGGGCCGGCTACTGCGGGCGCTGGCCCGCGGTAGCCGGCCGACCGGATGTGGCCAGCCGCGCGTCAGGCCTTGGGCAGGCCGCCCAGCAAGGCAGCCACTTTCTGCTTCGGCTTGGCGGGTGTGGCGGCGGCCGGCGCGGCGGCCGGCGCCGTGTTGCGCGGGGCCGGCTCGTAGGGCTTGAGGAACCACGGATCGACCTTGTCGCGGCGAGGGCCGGCGCCGTTGTACGAGGACGCGGGACGGGGGCTGCGTTCGGCCATGCGGGCGGCTGGCGCGCGCGTATCGCTGTCGGCCGGACGGCGCGCACGACGGTCGCCGTGGCGTTCATCGCCAACGCGCGTGGTGCCGGGCGTGAAGCCGTCCAGCGTGCCGCGGCGGATGGTCTGCTTGATCAGTTTTTCGATGTCGGCCAGCAGGCGTTCATCCTTGTCCGAATAGATCGAGATGGCGTCGCCCGAGGCGCCGGCGCGGCCCGTGCGGCCGATGCGGTGCACATAGTCTTCCGCGTTGTAGGGCAGGTCGTAGTTGATCACGCACGGCAGGTCGGAGATGTCGAGCCCGCGCGCGGCCACGTCGGTGGCCACCAGCACGTCGATCTCGCCCTTCTTGAACGCGTCCAGCGCGGCCATGCGTTCCTGCTGGGTCTTGTCGCCGTGAATGGCGGAAGCCTTCATGCCTTCCTGCTCCAGCCCGCGCGCCAGGCGCGAGGCGCCGATCTTGGTGTTGGAGAACACGATCACTTGCTTCAAGTCGCGCTGGCGCAGCAGATGGGCCACCAGGTCGCGCTTCTGTTCTTCCGGCACCTTGTACACCACCTGGGTCACCTTGTCGGCCGTGGCGTTGCTGCGCGCCACTTCGATCGTCAGCGGGTTGTTGAGGAAGGTGTTGGCCAGCTTCTTGATCTCGGGCGAGAACGTGGCCGAGAACATCAGGTTCTGGCGCTGCTTGGGCAGCATGTTGATGATGCGCTGCAGGTCGGGCAAGAAGCCCATGTCGAGCATGCGGTCGGCCTCGTCCATGACCAGCATCTGCACCTGGTTCAGGGCGATGTTCTTCTGCTCCACGTGGTCCAGCAAACGGCCCGGGGTGGCGATGACGATTTCCACGCCGCCCTTGAGGATCACGGTCTGGCCCTTCATGTCCATGCCGCCGAACACCACGGTCGAGCGCAGCGGCGTGTGCTGGGCGTAGGCCTTGACGTTGTCGGCCACCTGCACCGCCAGCTCGCGGGTCGGCGTCAGGATCAGCGCGCGCACCGGGTGGCGCGCCGGCGACATGCTGGCATTGGCGTGCGCCAGCAGCATCTGGATGATGGGCAGGGCGAAGCCGGCCGTCTTGCCGGTGCCGGTCTGGGCCGCGCCCATCACGTCGCGCCCTTGCAGCAGCACGGGGATGGCCTGGGCCTGGATCGGGGTCGGGTGCACATAGCCCTGGTCCGTCAGCGCACGCAGGATCAGGGGCGACAGGCCGAAGTCGGCGAAGCGGACCTGGGCCGCCGGCGCGGGGGCGGCAGCGGCCGGCGCGGCCACAACAGGTGCGGACACCGGTACCGCCGGGGCGGCGGCAGGCGCTGGCGCAGCCGGTGCGGCGTTGGCCGCGTCAGCCGGTGCGACAGTGGCGGCGGCAGCGGTATCAGCGGCGGCCACGTCGGCAGCGGCCGGTGCGGCTGGCAAGGGGGAAGCGCCGGGAGTGGCAATCATCTCGTTTTCAGACATAGTAAGGTTCGGCTTCCGTCCAGCGGCCAGCCATGCTTTCTTCAATTAACAACATTTTCTGCGAACAACGGTCCGCCCGGCCAAAAGCACCTGCACTCGCCATCGCGAGAAATGCGGACACAGGGGGAAGCGACAGGACGGGCAGGACGCGCCAGGGCGGCGATGCCGCGCTGCCAGCGCGGCGCGCCCGTCATGGCGCGCGCAGACGTGGATACAATATCAGCGCCGTAAACTATACCCTAAATCGCCGCAACCGCCCACGAAAACAGCACGCCGGCGGCAATCTATTGCTGCAATGGAAGGTATAATGGCCGTTCCGTCCAGCAATTTGAACTCCCGGTCCCGCCACCGGCGCGCCCTTCCCACCGGGCTGGCGCCGCCGCGCCGCCGGCGCCCCCCCGCCATGCCCGTGTCGATGCCGCTCCGTCAGGAGCGCCCTACTCCGTTCCCGCCGCAGCGCCGCCTGGCCGCGCGGTTGCTGGCGCGCGCGCTGCCGGCTTTGCTGGCCTTGCTGGCCCTGCTGGCGGGCCCGCTGCCCGTGTGGGCCGGAGTGCCGGCGCTGCGCTTCCAGAAGCTGGGCCCGCTGGGCAATGACGAACCGACCATGCTGGCCCTGCTGCAGGATCGCCAGGGCTACGTGTGGGTGGGCACCCTCAGCAACGGCCTGTACCGCTACAACGGCTACCAGGCCGTCAAGTACGCGCACCGACCCGGCGACGCCCACAGCCTGCCCCACAACCGCGTCTCGGCCCTGTACGAGGATGAGCAGGGGCGGATCTGGGCCGGCACCCAGGATGGCCTGGCCCGCTACAACCCCGAACGCAACGACTTCACCGTCTACGCGCCGGCGTCCGGGCCGCACAACCACCGCATCATCAAGGCCATCATTGCCGACGGCCACCACGGCATGTGGCTGGCCAGCTGGGGCGGCCTGCAGCACTTCGACCCGGCCACGGGCGCTTTCACCGTCTACAGCCACGACCCCAACCGCCCCGACAGCCTGGCCAGCAACGACCTGAACGCGCTTGCGCTGGACCCGGTGGGCGGCGTGTGGGCCGCCACCTGGCCCGGCGGGCTCGATTACCTGGCGCCCGGCGCCAGCAGCTTCGCGCACCGCCAGGCCGACCCGGCGCCCCAGGCCGAAGCCCGGCGCAACATCGTGCGCGCGTTGCAGTTCGATGCGGCCGGCGCGCTGTGGATAGGCACCGAGGCCGGCGTGCTGCGCTGGGATGGCCGCAGCCCATGGCAAGCGCGCAAGGCGGTGCCGGCGCCGGCCAGCCGCGTCACCAGTTTCTACCTGGACCGGCAGCACACGCTGTGGGCCACCACGCTGTCGGCCGGCCTGCTGCGCTGGAACGGCGCGGCCGGCCAGTTCGAACGCTTCCGCCACGCGCCCGACGATCCCTACAGCCTGCCCAGCGACAACCTGAAAGCCGTGATGCAGGACCGCGGCGGCATGTTGTGGGTGGCCTCGTACACGGACGGCATCAGCCTGGCCAACCTGGCCAGCGCCGGCCTGGCCCGCTACGTGCCGTTGCCGCCAACGGGCGCGGCGGCCAACGCCAGCGACGCCATGCTGGCCATGGCGCGCGCGCCGGGCGGGCGGCTGTGGCTGGGCAGCGATACGGGACTGAGCCTGTACGACCCGGCCAGCAACCGGATCGTGCGCAACTACCGGGCCCAACCGGGCAAACGGGGCACGCTGAGCCAGGACATCATCTACAGCCTGTACCAGGATGGCGCGCCGCACGGCCCGCTGTGGCTGGGCACCGCCGATGGCCTGAACCGGCTGGACCAGCCCCATGGCCCGTTCCGCGTGATCCACTTCGGCAATCCGGCCAGCGACTACATCAACGCCATCGCGCCCGGTGCCGGCGGCGTGCTGTGGCTGGCCACCGGCAACAGCCTGATCCGATACGAACCGGCCAGCGACGCGCGCCGCGTGTACCGGCACGACCCGCAAGACCCCGCCAGCCGCAGCGTGGACGGCACCTCGGCCGTGCTGGAGGACGAGCGCGGCCGGGTGTGGGCCGGCTCCGAATGGAATGGCGGCGGGCTGGACGTGCTCGATCCGGCCAGCGGCCAGTTCCGCCACTACACCCACCGCGACGGCGACCCGCACAGCCTGAGCGACGACAACGTGGCCAGCCTGCACCGCGATGGCCAGGGCCGGATCTGGGTCGGCACGGCACGCGGCCTGCACCTGGCCCTGCCGCAAGCCGACGGCAGCCTGCGCTTTCGCCACTACGGCGCCGCGCTGGGCGGCGAAAAAGTGCTGGCCATCCGCGACGACGCCCGCGGCCGCATCTGGTGCAGCACGCTCACCGGCCTGTACCGGCTCGACCCGGCCACCGGCCAGGCCAGCCACTACACGGCCACGGACGGGCTGACGGAAGGCTTCATCATCAATTCGGCCGTGGCCGGGGATAATGGCGAACTGTATTTCGGCAGCGTGCACGGGCTGACGGCCGTCACGCCGGAGGCCGTGCGCAGCACCTCGGTGGCGCCGCAAGTGGCCATCAGCGACATCACCATCTTCAACCACTCGATCTACGACGGCAAGCCGGGGCCGGGCGTGACGGTGACGGGCCCGCTGACGGCGCCCACCGCGCTCACGCTGTCCTCGCAAGCGTCCGTGTTCTCGCTCGAATTCGCCGCCCTGCACTACGCCGACCCGGCCGCCAACCGCTACGCCTACCAGCTGCAAGGTTTCGACCGCGACTGGGTGGAAACGGACGCGGCCCACCGCAGCGCCACCTACACCAACCTCAATCCCGGCCAGTACCTGTTCCGGGTGCGCGCCGCCAACCACCGCGGCGTATGGAGCCCGCAGCCGGCCACGCTGCTGGTGACGATCGAACCGCCGCTGTGGCAAACGTGGTGGTTCCGCGCGCTGGCCGGGGTTTTGGTGGCGGCCGCCCTGCTGGGCGCGCACCGCTGGCGCATCGTGCGCCTGACGCGCCACCAGCGCCAGCTGGAACAACTGGTGACGGCCCGCACGGCCGAACTGGAGGAAAGCAACCGCAAGCTGGCCGCGCTCAGCACCACGGACGGCCTGACGGGCGTGCGCAACCGGCGCGGCTTCGACGCGGCGCTGGAAGCCGAATGGCGGCGCGCGGCCCGCACCGGCCAGTCGCTGGCGCTGTCCATGCTCGACGTGGACCACTTCAAGCGATACAACGACCACTACGGCCACCTGGCCGGCGACGCCTGCCTGCAAAAAGTGGCCGCCTTGATCACGGCCCACGGCCGGCGCACCAGCGACCTGGTGGCGCGCTACGGCGGCGAGGAATTCGCGCTGCTGGCCGCCGCCACCGACGCCACCGACGCGTTCGGCATCGCCGAAGCCATCTGCGCCGATCTGGCGCGGCTGCGGCTGCCGCACGACGGCTCGCCGTTTGGCATGGTGACCGTCAGCGTGGGCGTGGCCGTGATGGTGCCCACGGAAGGCAGCACGCCCGACATGCTGGTGCGCATGGCCGACCGCGCGCTGTACCGGGCCAAGGAAAAAGGCCGCAATATGGCGCTGCTGGCGCTGCCGATGGATGAACGATGAATTTGAACAAGCAAGCAACGATGACTGAGCAAGCAACGACGATTGAACCAGCGCCCCCCGCGCCCGATGACGATCCCATGCCCGTGGCGCCGGAACCGCCCGATCCCAACGCCTGCTGCCACAGCGGCTGCGCCTACTGCGTGGAGGACTTGTACGCGGAAGAACGGGCCGCCTATTTCGCCGCCCTCGCCGCCTGGCAACAGCGCCACCCCGCCAAATGACAATTGGGGACGTAACACACAAGCGCAGGCGCAAGTTGGGAAGCGGGGTCAGGTCCGGCATCATGGGAAGCGGGGTCAGGTCCGGCATCACGCCATACCCCTTGGTCTGTGGCGTGATGCCGGACCTGATAATCATCTAGCCAACCTCCCTCCGGCATACGCCGGGGGTACAGTAAGCATTCAATGTCGAGTTGAACTTACGTACAGGGAGGCTGGTATGAGCAAGTATAGCGGTA
>NZ_JACEZS010000046.1 GCF_014042365.1 Rugamonas fusca | reverse complement strand
CCGAACAGGACCGTGAAACAACTCTGCGCCGATGATAGTGCTGCAACCAGTGTGAAAGTAGGTTATCGTCAAGCTAGTTATTATGAAAAAACCCCGCTGACATGTGTCGGCGGGGTTTTTTTTCGTCTGCACTATTCACTGTCTGGCTGTGACATGTCACACCTGTCCCAATATGGGACAACAGCACGCCTCCCGCCCCGGAAACTGCCGGGAAACAGCCCGTCAAGCGCATGGCACGGCAATTGCTCACTACCTTGATATTAGTCATTTCAAAACGGTAGGAGACCATCATGCAACATCCAATTCGCACCCTGTTCGCTGGCGCCGCTTTCGCTACGGCCGCTCTGACCTCCATGATC
The DNA here is from genome assembly GCF_014042365.1 of Rugamonas fusca. Taxonomy (GTDB): domain Bacteria; phylum Pseudomonadota; class Gammaproteobacteria; order Burkholderiales; family Burkholderiaceae_D; genus Rugamonas; species Rugamonas fusca. The sequence goes on along the minus strand of NZ_JACEZS010000046.1, from coordinate 11,217 downwards.
GCTTACGCCCACGGTAACGTGACGCCGCAAGCCGTCGATACCACGGGCCTGCCTTCGGTGGGCGACAAGTGGCTGGACCAGAACCCGTACCGCGGCAACAAGCTGGCCCTGAAAATCGGCAGCTCCGCCTACAACCAGAACTGCGCCCGCTGCCACGGCCTGGAAGCCATCACCGGCGGTATCGCACCTGACCTGCGCAAGCTCGACCGCGACTGCTTCGACATCAAGAACGACAAGAAGAAGCAGGCCTGCTACAAGGAGACGGACAACTACTTCCTGACCTCCATCCGCCACGGCAAGGTGCGCAATGGCGCCGTCTACATGCCGCCGTTCGAGGGCGTGTTCAACCAGGAAGCGATGTGGGCCATCAAGACCTACCTGGAAGACCGCCGGGAAGTGAAATAAGTCCCGCTGTTCCAGCCTATCCGACAGGTCGTTATTGATTCCGAGGTGCTCTCATGTTCAAGTTCTCCCTGCGCGCCACAAGCGCGACGATTGCCCTGGCTGGTGTGCTGATGTGCGCCGTTTCCCCTGCGCGTGCCGACTGGAGCAAGATCCAGCAATCGGGCTCGCTCAAGGTGGCGGTGTACAACGACTTCGCGCCATTTTCCGACCATAGTGCCGGTATCGACGTCGACGTGGCCCAGGCGCTGGCGCACAAGCTGGGCCTCAAACTCAGCCTGCTGCCATTCCCTGCCGGCGAAGAGCTGAACGACGATTTGCGCAACATGGTATGGAAGGGGCATTACATGGGCTACGGCCCCGCCGACGTGATGCTGCACGTGCCGGTGGAACCGAAGCTGATGAATGAGAACGACAAGGTGCGCATCTTCGCGCCTTATCACGTGGAGACAGTGCGCCTGGTTCACAGTGCCAAGAGCATCCCCAATTACACGGGCCTCGATTCGCTGCAAGGCAAAACCATCGGCGTGGAAAAGGTGTCGATCGCAGGCATGGTGCTGCTGGGTGAGGGCAATGGTCGATTCCGTGACAACGTGCGCATTTTCGACACAGCGGGCCAGGCGTTGGAGGAGCTCAAGGCGGGCAAGATCGACGCCGTGCTGGCCAATCGTTCCGAGATCGAGGCATCGCTCAAGAGCGATCCCGCGTTCCCCATTGATGAAGCCAAATTCCAGCGACTGCCGCGCGCCGGCTGGGCCGTCGGCATGGCCGTGCGCAAGGACGATGTGGAAGTGGCCAAGCTGCTGCAGTCGGCCATGAATGACATGCGCAGCAGCGGCGAATTGCAGGCCATCTTCGCAAAATACGGCGTGCATCTGGTGCAGCCGTGAACCATGCGCCGCAGCGCACGCGGCTGGCGACAGCCGTTGCGCTGGCACTCCTGACGGCTGCGGCCAATGCGGAGCAGGGCGCAGCTTCCGCGCCGCAGGCGTTGCCAGAGCTGGCCGCCGGGCCGGCGTTGGCGCTGGCGTCGATCGACGTGGTCGGCGTCGCGCCCTTGCCTGGCCTGGGCATCGACCGCAGCCTGCTGCCCTACGCCGTGCAGACGGCGTCGTCGCGCGAGTTGCGCCAATCGGCCGGTGAGAATCTGAGCGAGTTCATGGCCCGCACGCTGACTGGCGTGGGAGTCAATGAAATCTCGGGCAGCCCGTTCCAGAATGATGTGACGTTTCGTGGCTTTCGCGCGTCGCCGGTGCTGGGCAGCTCACAAGGCATTTCCGTCTACCTGGACGGGGTGCGTGTGAATGAGCCGTTCGGTGACGTCGTCAATTGGGACATGGTGCCGGAAGCGGCCATCGGCAGCGTGCTGCTGGCGCCCGGGTCCAACCCGCTGTACGGTCTGAATTCGCTGGGCGGAGCGCTTGCACTCAACAGCAAGTCGGGCAAGACCCATCCTGGCCTGGACATCAGCGCTTCCGATAGCAGCAACGGCCAACGCCGGACCGACCTTGCCTACGGCTACAGCGGTGACCAGTCGTGGCATGCCTTCCTGGCCGCCACGCTGTTCAACGACCGTGGCTGGCGCGAACATTCGGATGGCCGGCTCGGTAATCTTTACCTCAAATTGGGTGGCACCAGCGGCGCCAACGAGTGGAATCTCGCACTTCTGAGCGGCAGCAGCAGCCTGGTGGGCAATGGCCTGCTGCCCAGCTATCGCGGAGATGACAGCAGCCAGGGGCTGTACGAAACGAACCGCCGCGCCATCTACACTTATGCCGACGAGACACGCAACCGCTTGCACCAGGCCGTGTTCAGCGTCGTTCACGACCTGGGCCCGGCGGGAGAACTTTCAGCCAATGCCTATCTGCGCAACAGCCGGCGCGACACGGTCAACGGCGATATCAGTGAAGCCTACGGCGACTACGTGGCCGACTGCGGCGCCGGCTTCCTGGCCGACGGCAGCGCCGTCAATCCGGACAGCTGCGGCTACACCCGCGCCTCCGCCGCGTTGCTGCATCCGGCCTCGTTCAACACGACCAGTACGCGCCAGAACAGCCAGGGCGTGAGCGTCAACCTGAGTCGCGACGTGGCGGCGCACAAGCTGCTGGCCGGCCTGACCTTTGACCGCAGCAGCGTCAGTTTCGCCCAGTTCGCGCAGGACGCCTATTTCACCTCCGACCGTGGCGTGCTGGCCGATCCGGCCGCCGAGCGTGAACCCACGTCATCCGTTTCCGGCAGCGCGCGCACCGTGGGCCTGTATGGCTCGGACACATGGAGCGTGACACCGGCCACGCATGTGACGGCGTCCGCGCGCTACAACCGGGCGCGCGTGGCCAATACGCTCGTCAACGCCGGCGACGCGCAAGCGCCGGAGGCGTTCAGCTACCAGAAGCTCAATCCTGCCATCGGCGTCGCGCATGATGCGGGCGCCGGCATATCGCTGCTGGCCAACTGGTCGCAGAGCACCCGTGTGCCGACCGTGATCGAACTAGGCTGCGCCGATCCGGCGCTGCCGTGCCGCTTGCCCGTCGGGCTGCAATCGGACCCCTACCTGAAGCAGGTCGTGTCGCGCACTCTCGAGGCGGGCGCGCGCTGGCAGGCCGGCCATGGCGCCAGCGCCACGCTGTCGGTGTACCGCACCGTCAACCAGGATGACATTCTGTTCCGCAGCACGGGCACCACCCAACAGGGTTACTTCTCCAATTTCAAGCGCACCCGCCACCAGGGCGCGGACTTGAGCGCCAGCGGCCAGTTGGGCGACCTGACGGCGCACCTGAGCTACAGCTATCTGCAAGCCGTGTACGACGCCGACGGCACCCTGTTCACGGGCGTGCGCAACGTGGAGGTGGCCTCTGGCACCCGCATCGCAGGTTTGCCACGGCATACGTTCAAGCTGGGACTGGACTGGCGCACCACGCCAGCGCTGACGCTGGGCGCGGAACTGGTGGCCAGGTCGGACCTGCTGACGCAGGGGAACGAGGATGGCCTGATCGCCGACACGCAGGCGGGACAGGCGCCGCAGGCCGCCGACCTGCGCGTGCGCGGCTACGCCTTGCTGGGCTTGCACATGAACTATCACCCCACCCAGCGCTGGGAGCTGTACGCGCGCATCAACAACGTGGCGAACCGTCGCTATGAAACCTTTGGCGTTGTGGCGCCGGACATGTTCCCGAATGGCCACCTGCTGCAGCCGCTCGATGGTGCCGTGCAGGCTGCGCCGGTTCGCTTTGTCGCACCCGGCGCACCACGCTCGGTGGTGGCCGGACTGCGTTATCACTTCTGATGCGGACTTGGCATGCGCGCTTTCAAGGCGCGCATGTCTGACCTGCCATCAGAAGCCGTAGCGGGCACTGGCGCCCATCAGCCAATTGCGGCCCGGTGCGGCTTCGTAGTAGCGCTTGTTGGTGTCGCCCACGATCACCGAGCCCACGTAGACCTTGTCGAGCAAATTGTTCACGCGCAGGAACTGCTTGAAGGTCCAGCCCATCCATTCCTGCTTGGCCGTGAGACGCGCATTCAGGATGCCGTAGCCGGGTGCGGGCTTTTCGGCGTTGGCGTCTTCCGCGTAGATGCGGCCACTGGCCACGCCTTCCAGCGCGGCGCCCAGGTGGCCGCCGCGGTCGGCCCATGCCAGCTCCATGTACATGTTCGCATTCGGCACTCCTGGCAGACGGCTGCCCCGCTGGACGGTGCCGAAGGCCTGGTCGTACACGGCGCGCAGCGTGGTCAGCGCCAGGCGCGTGCTCAGGCCATAACGCCAGCTGGAGTCGAGCGACAGTTCGGCACCCTGGCGCAGCGTGCTGCCGCCGTTGCGGTAGCTGGTGCGGCCGCCCACGGAGCTGTCGACCACCAGCTCGTCACTGGTGCGGACCTGGAACAGGGCGGCGTTGACGCGGGTGTCCTGCGCCGGTTGGGCCTTGATGCCCGCTTCCAGGTGGGTGCTGTTGGCCGCCTTCAAATTGAAGTTGAAGCCGGCGCCGGTGCCCGAGTAGAACAGCTCATTGAGGGTGGGCGTCTCGAAGCCGCGCGCGGCGCTGCCGTAGACGTTGAGCTTAGGCGACACCTGGTACAGCAGGCCCAGTACCGGCGTCGTGTGGCTGTAGGTCAGGCTGCCGCTGTCGTTGCCGTTGCTGAGGAAGTGGTCGTCCACTTCGATCTTCACGCGGCTGTGGCGCAGGCCCGCCGTCGCCAGCCACGGGCCGGACTGCCATTCCGCCTGCAGGTAGGGATCGAGGTTCGAGACGATGTCGTCCTCGTCGCGGCGCAGCTTGCCCTCCACGCCGAACTGGGTACCGATGAAGTTCTCGAAACCCTTGCGTGTGTCGCTGGAGTGACCGTATTCGAGGCCGAAGGTGGTACTGAGTTTGCCGCCGGCCAGCTGGTTCACGTGCAGCCAGTTGAGGTCCGTGCCATGGAAATTGCGCTCGAAGTCGACCACGCCGCCAGAATGGCTGGCGGGCGCCTGGAACGCCTTGGAGAAAGCCTGGTACTGGACCACGTCGCGGTTGCCGCCGTAGACGGTGGCGCGCAGGCGGTCGTCGCCGAACGCTTGTTCCCACACGGCGCCGGCCTGTTCGTGGTGGATGCTCTTGCGGGTGTTGTAGCGGTCGGCCAGCGTGCGCTTGGGCGATTGCGTGTCGGTGGCGTCGATCTCGCCGGCGCGCGGGTCGCGCTGGAAGGTGGCCCAGGTCACGCCCAGCGGATCCTGGGTGTCGTCCTGGCGCAGTCCGTTGGCGACGATGCTCAGTTTGGCGCCGGGCATGGGGGCCAGTGTCAGCTTGGCATAGGCCTGATCACGCCGGGCGGCGCTGTGGGCGCGGTAGCCGTCCGTGTCGAAGCGTGAGCTGTCGAGCACGTAGCCGACACCACCGGATTTGCCTTGCGCATTCAGGTCCACCTTGCGCGCGCCGTTGCTGCCGCCGGTCAGGTTCATTTCGACCGACGGCGCGCCTTCGCCTTCGCGCGTGACGAGCTGGATCACGCCGCCCGAATGGTTGCCGTACAGGGCGGAGAACGGGCCGCGCAGCACTTCGATGCGCTCTGCCATGTCGAGGTTGAAAGTGGCGGCCTGGCCCTGGCCGTCCGGCATGCTGGCCGGGATCCCGTCCGTCACCAGGTGCACGCCGCGCACGCCGAAGGCGGAGCGGGCGCCAAAGCCGCGCGAGGAGATCTGCAGGTCCTGCGCGTAGTTTTGCCGGTTTTGCACCACCAGGCCGGGCACGGCCACCAGCGCCTCCGAGGCGTTGACGCGGGCCTGGCTGTCGCGCAGGCGCGCCGTGTCCACCACGTCCAGCGCGGCCGGCAATTCGTAACTGGTATGTCCGGCGCGGCTGCCGCTGATGACCACCACGTCGGGCACGGCGCCCATGCCGGCGTCGGGCGCCGCATCGGGGGCGGCGGCGAATGCCTGCGGCGCCAGTGCGCTGCCGGCCGCGAATAGCGCGGCGACGGCGTTGAGTCGGAAGGTTGGGTGTTGCATGTCGTAGTCTCCATGTTGTTTGACGGTTCACGCCTGCTCCAGGCGCGTTGCGCCAGCAAGTCTGCCCGTCATGTAAGCAATTTGCCTGCCATGCCGCGATACCGCATCGCTGGCTGTGGCACGCCGATTGCATGATTGATCGCGCACGCGCGCGATCGCGCGCATCCGATCCATATTCGATCAACCTCCGATGAAAGGCTGTACCGTGAAAACCTCCACCTTATTCGCCCTGTCGCTGCTGTGCGCGCAGGTGCATGCGGCGCCGTTTGCCTACGTGCCGAACGAAAAATCCTCCACGGTCAGCGTGATCGATGTGGCCAGCGGCACGGTGGTGCGCGAGATCGCAGCCGGCAAGCGGCCGCGCGGGATCGCCGCCGATCCGGCCGGCCACCACCTGTTCGTGACCGACGCCGTCAGTAACACCTTGCTGGTGATCGACACGGCCAGCGGCGCCACCGTGCGCACCATCGCGCTGGGCAAATCTCCGGAAGGGGTGGACGCTTCCGCCGACGGCGCGCTGGTGGCCGTGGCCGTCGAGGAGAGCAACAGTGTGACCTTGATTAGCGCGGCCGATGGCCAGGTGCTCGCCGATATCAAGGTACAAGGCAAGAACCCGGAGCACGCCGTGTTCAGCCCGGACGGCCGCTGGCTGCTGGTGAGCGCGGAGGAGGCCGAGCAGGTCGATGTGATCGACGTGGCGGGCCGGCGCCAGGTGGGTGCGGTGGCGGTGGGGCGGCGCCCGCGCGGCATGGGCTTCTCACCCGATGGCCGCATGGCTTATGTGGCGTGCGAACTGGTGAACACGGTCTACGTGATCGACATGGAGCAGCGCAAGGCAGTGGCCCAGGTCGCGGCCGGGAAGAATTCGAACGGCATCGCCGTCAGTCCGGACGGCGCGCACGTCTACGTCTCCAACGGCATCGACGGCAGCGTGATGGTGATCGATACGGCCACCAATGCCGTGAGCCACACCATCGCCGTGGGCAAGCGGCCGTGGAACATGGCGCTGACAGCCGATGGCGCCACGCTGTACGTGGCCAATGGCCGTTCCAACAGCGTGTCGGCCATCGACACGGCCAGCGCCACCAAGCGGGCCGACATCGCCGTGGGGCAGCTGCCGTGGGGCGTGGTGATCCGGTAGTGATCCGATAGTTACACAGGGGCTGTGTCACACCTGTTCCAAACCTGAACAAGTGTGACAGCGCCACATTGTGCTTCACATCCCCTGCGAATACCCGCGCCCACTGTGGCGCGGCCCTGAAGCGGGGGCGATTGGCGGTGCTGGCACGGTGTTTGCGAATAGGAGCATGTGCCTTACCAACGCCGTCACGGAACGGTCCCATAACCACAGCAGAAAGAGGATGACATGAATCTCGCGGATATCAGCAAACTTGGCGTCGCTAACCCATTCAAAGCACGCTACGACAACTACATCGGCGGCAAATTCGTTGCGCCGGTCAACGGCGAATACTTCGCCAACATCACGCCGATCACTGGCCAGCCGTTCTGCGAAATCGCCCGTTCCACCGAAGCGGACGTGGAGCTGGCGCTGGACGCCGCCCACGCCGCCAAGGCCGCATGGGGCAAGACCTCGCCAGCGGAACGCGCCAACATCCTGAACCGCATCGCCGACCGCATGGAAGCGAACCTGAAGCTGATCGCCACCGCCGAGACCATCGACAACGGCAAGCCGATCCGCGAGACCATGGCCGCCGACATCCCGCTGGCCATCGACCACTTCCGCTACTTCGCCGGCTGCATCCGTTCGCAGGAAGGCTCGGTCGCGCAGATCGACTCCGAAACCTACGCCTACCACTTCCACGAGCCGCTGGGCGTCGTGGGCCAGATCATCCCCTGGAACTTCCCGATCCTGATGGCCGTGTGGAAGCTGGCCCCAGCGCTGGCCGCCGGTAACTGCGTGGTACTGAAGCCGGCCGAGCAAACCCCGGCCTCGATCATGGTGCTGCTGGAAGTGATCGGCGACCTGCTGCCGCCGGGCGTGGTCAACGTGGTCAACGGCTTCGGCCTGGAAGCGGGCAAGCCGCTGGCATCGAGCAAGCGCATCGCCAAGATCGCCTTCACCGGCGAAACCGGCACCGGCCGCCTGATCATGCAATACGCCGCGCAGAACCTGATCCCCGTCACCCTGGAACTGGGTGGCAAGTCGCCCAACATCTTCTTCGAAGACGTGATGGAAGCGGACGACGCCTTCTTCGACAAGTGCCTGGAAGGTTTCGCCATGTTCGCGCTGAACCAGGGCGAAGTGTGCACCTGCCCATCGCGCGTGCTGATCCAGGAATCGATCTACGAGAAATTCATCGAGCGCGCGCTGGCCCGCGTGGCCGCCATCAAGCAGGGCAATCCGCTCGACGCTTCGACCATGATCGGCGCCCAGGCTTCGCAGGAACAGATGGAAAAGATCCTGTCGTACATGGACATCGGCAAGCAGGAAGGCGCCGAGCTGCTGGCTGGCGGTTCGCGCAACGCGCAGACGGGCGACCTGGAAGGCGGCTTCTATGTGCGTCCTACCGTCTTCAAGGGCAACAACAAGATGCGCATCTTCCAGGAAGAGATCTTTGGCCCGGTGGTGTCGGTGACCACCTTCAAGGATGAAGCTGAAGCGCTGGCCATCGCCAACGACACGCTGTACGGCCTGGGCGCCGGCCTGTGGACCCGTGATGGTTCGCGCGCCTTCCGCGTCGGCCGCGCCATCCAGGCTGGCCGCGTGTGGACCAACTGCTACCACCTGTACCCAGCCCACGCTGCCTTCGGTGGCTACAAGCAGTCCGGTATCGGCCGCGAAAACCACAAGATGATGCTGGACCACTACCAGCAGACCAAGAACCTGCTGGTCAGCTATAACCCGAACGCGCTCGGTTTCTTCTGAGGCCGCCGTTGAGCGCTTGATGTAGTCCCGGCGCCACGCGGCGCCGGGATTGTGAAAGGAAGCCCATGAACAATGCCATCGCCCGCGTGACCGCCACTCCGGCGGCACTGGAATTCCTGGCGAGCTTGCGCCGCCAGCACGGACCGCTGATGTTTTTCCAGTCCGGCGGCTGTTGCGACGGCAGTGCGCCGATGTGCTACGGCGCCGGGGACTTCAATCTCAGCGACACGGACGTCTATCTGGGTAACCTGGATGGCACCCCGTTCTACATGGGACTGGAGCAGTTCGAGTATTGGCAGCACACGCAGTTGATCATCGATGTCGTGGACGGGAACGGCGGCATGTTCTCGCTTGATAACGGCACAGGAAAGCGCTTCCTGACCCGCTCGCGCCTGTTCACGGACGAGGAGCTGGCGGTGCTCAACAGCGCGGAGCAGCACGCAGTAAAACACAGTAGCTAAATTCGAAAAACGGGAACAGAGGAGAAGATTGTGCAGAAAAAAATTATCGCAACGCTGGTCGGCTTGAGCGTCCTGACGCTGGCGCACGGCGCCGCCAACGTCACCACGGCCATGCTCAACGATGCCAGCAAGGCCACCGACAGCGTACTGTCGTTCGGCATGGGCTCGGAAGGCCAGCGTTTTTCCCCGCTCACGCAAATCAACACCAAGAACGTCGGCCAGCTGGTGCCGGCATGGTCGTTCTCGTTCGGTGGCGAGAAGCAGCGCGGCCAGGAATCGCAGCCCGTGATCTACAAGGGCAAGATGTTCATCACCGCGTCGTACTCGCGGATCTTCGCCATCGACCTGAAGACGGGCGCCAAGCTGTGGAAGTATGAGCACCGCCTGCCGGACGCCATCATGCCATGCTGCGACGTGGTCAACCGCGGCGCCGCCCTGTACGGCAACCTGGTCATCTTCGGCACGCTGGATGCGCAGCTGGTGGCGCTGGACCAGGACACCGGTAAAGTCGTATGGAAGGAAAAGATCGACGACTACGCGGCTGGCTACTCGATGACGGCCGCGCCGCTGATCGCTGACGGCGTGCTGCTGACGGGTGTGTCGGGCGGCGAATTCGGCATCGTGGGCCGCGTCGAGGCGCGCAACCCGATGACCGGTGAACTGCTGTGGACCCGTCCGACCGTGGAAGGCCACATGGGCTACAAGTACGACAAGGACGGCAACGCCATCGAGAACGGCGTGTCGGGCACTGTCAACAAGACCTGGCCGGGCGAACTGTGGAAGACCGGCGGCGCCTCGACCTGGATGGGCGGCACCTACGACCCTTCCACCAAGCTGGCCTACTTCGGCACCGGCAATCCGGCGCCATGGAACAGCCACCTGCGTCCCGGCGACAACCTGTACTCGTCGTCGACCGTGGCGATCGACCCGAAGACGGGCCAGATCAAGTGGTCTTACCAGAACACGCCTAACGATTCGTGGGACTTCGACGGCGCCAACGAGTTCGTCACCTTCGACATGGACGGCAAGCGTTATGGCGGCAAGGCCGACCGCAACGGCTTCTTCTACGTGATCGACGCCAACAACGGCAAGCTGCAGAACGCCTTCCCGTTCGTGAAGAAGATCACCTGGGCCACCAGCATCGACCTCAAGACGGGCCGTCCGAACTTCGTGAAGGAAAACCGTCCGAGCGATCCGACCACCGGACCTGAAGGCAAGAAAGGCAGCACCGTGTTCGCGGCACCGGCCTTCCTGGGCGCGAAGAACCAGATGCCGATGGCGTACAACCCGCAGACCAAGCTGTTCTACGTGCCGGCCAACGAATGGGGCATGGACATCTGGAATGAGCCGATCAGCTACAAGAAGGGTGGCGCATACCTGGGTGCTGGCTTCACCATCCGTCCGCTGAACGAGGACTACATCGGCGCCATGCGCGCGATCGATCCGAAGACCGGCAAGATCGTCTGGGAAGACAAGAACTCCGCTCCGCTGTGGGGCGGCGTGATGACCACCGCCGGCGGGCTGGTGTTCTACGGTACGCCTGAAGGCTACCTGAAGGCGGTTGACGCCAAGAGCGGCAAGGAACTGTGGAAGTTCCAGACCGGCTCCGGCGTGGTCGCGCCTCCTGTGACCTGGCAGGATGGCGGTACCCAGTACGTGGCCGTGGTCTCCGGCTGGGGTGGCGCAGTGCCGCTGTGGGGCGGCGAAGTCGCCAAGAAGGTCAACTTCCTGGAGCAGGGCGGTTCGGTGTGGGTGTTCAAACTGCCAGCAAAATGATTTACGTCGGCAGCGTTCATATCATGCGCGGTTAGTCTCCCCTTGGCGCTTGAACGCTTCTTTTTACTGACGGCTTCGGCCGTCAGTTTTTTTTTGGTGCGCCCAGCATGGGCGCACTCCTGTGGGTGCAAGTCCCGCCGCGAGCTGACCACAGTGAGCGAAGTGAAGCGCAACTGCGGAAGGGTAACTGACTGTGGGAAGGAAGCGTGGAG
>NZ_JACEZS010000045.1 GCF_014042365.1 Rugamonas fusca | reverse complement strand
TGCTCCACGCTTCCTTCCCACAGTCAGTTACCCTTCCGCAGTTGCGCTTCACTTCGCTCACTGTGGTCAGCTCGCGGCGGGACTTGCACCCACAGGAGTGCGCCCATGCTGGGCGCACCAAAAAAAATCGCCCGGCTAGTCGGGCGATTTTCCGTGGCGGGAGCCGGCTTGCGTCAGGCCGCCTGCTTCTCGTCGCGCAGCTGGCGGCGCAGGATCTTGCCGACGTTGGTCTTGGGCAGCTCATCGCGGAACTCGATGTATTTCGGCTTCTTGTAGGCCGTCAGTTCGTGCTTGCAGTAGTCTTGCAGCTGGTCGGCCGTCAGGCTCGGGTCCTTGCGCACCACGAACAGCTTCACAGCCTCGCCCGAGTTCTTGTCCGGCACGCCGATGCACGCCACTTCCAGCACGCCTGGGTGAGCCGCCACCACGCCTTCGATCTCGTTCGGGTACACGTTAAAGCCCGACACCAGGATCATGTCCTTCTTGCGGTCCACGATGCGGGTATAGCCGCGCTCGTCCATGATGCCCACGTCGCCGGTCTTGAAGAAGCCATCCGCCGTCATCGACTTGGCCGTCTCGTCGTCACGCTGCCAGTAACCGGCCATCACCTGCGGACCACGGATGGCGATCTCGCCGGCCTGGCCGAACGGCAGCGGATTGCCGTCATCGTCCAGGATCTGCACTTCCGTCGAGGGAATCGGCAGGCCGATGGTGCCCGTGAATTCCTTGATGTCGACGCGGTTGGCCGTGGCCACGGGCGAGGTTTCCGACATGCCGTAGCCTTCGATGATGGGGGTGCCCGTCAGCTTGAGCCAGCGGTCGGCCACGGCTTGTTGCACGGCCATGCCGCCGCCGTTGCAGATCTTGTAGGACGAGAAGTCCAGCTTGGCGAAATCGGCGTTGTTGAGCAGCGCGTTGTACAGCGTATTCACAGCCGGGAATACGCTGACCTTGTACTTGGCCAGTTCCTTGACGAAGCCGGGAATGTCGCGCGGATTCGGGATCAGCAAATTCATGCCGCCCAAACGCATGCCCATGAAGCCGCTGATGGTCAGCGAGTAGATGTGGTACAGCGGCAGCGCGCACACGAACACCAGCTGCTCCTTCTGCGGCGGCAGTTGCAGCCACGCTTCGTTCTGCAGCACGTTGGCCACTACGTTACGGTGCAGCAGCACGGCGCCCTTGGACACGCCCGTGGTGCCACCCGTGTATTGCAGGAAGGCGATGTCGTCATGGCCCTGCTTGACCGGCTTGAGCTTCAGGCGCGCGCCCTCGGCCAGCACTTGCTTGAACGAGATCGCCTTGGGCAGCGAATAGGCCGGCACCATCTTCTTGACCTTGCGCACGACGAAATTGACCAGCATGCCTTTCAGGCCGCCCAGCAGGTCGCCCATGCTGCCCACGATCACGTGCTTGACCTTGGTGTTGGCCACTACCTGCTGCACCGTGGTGGCGAAGTTTTCCAGCACCACGATGGCTTCGGCGCCCGAATCGTTGAGCTGGTGCTGCAGTTCGCGCGGCGTGTACAGCGGGTTGACGTTGACCACCGTGTAGCCGGCGCGCAGGATGGCGGCCATGGCCACCGGATATTGCAGCACGTTAGGCAGCATGATGGCCACGCGCGCGCCCTGCTGCAAGCCCTTGCTTTGCAGCCAGGCGCCCATGGCGGCCGACAGACGGTCCAGCTCGCCATAGGTGAGGAATTTATCCATGCAAACGTAGGCGTTGCGATCGGAGAACTTGCGGAATGCCTCCTCCAGGATGTGCGTCACCGAGCGGTATTGCGTAATATCGATTTCCGCCGGCACGCCTTCGGGGTAGGACTTCAGCCAAATCTTTTCCATCTAATGCCTCACTATCAGGTTGACGGCGCGTATCACTGAGCGCCAGGTTCGTTTGCTATGGTTTTTAAAAACGAAGGCCGGCAAGCCACCACGCTTGCCGGCCGGGTATATGTTGCCGCTACGCCGCCTGCTTGACGGCCGCTTGCGGTTCGTCGCGCAATGCGCGCCGCAGGATCTTGCCGACGTTGGTCTTGGGCAGTTCGTCGCGGAACTCGATGTATTTCGGCTTCTTGTAGCCCGTGAATTGTTCCTTGCAATAGGCCATCAGCTGATCCACGGTCAGGTTCGGGTCCTTGCGCACCACGAACACTTTGACGGCCTCGCCCGAATGCTCGTCCGGCACGCCCACGCAAGCACATTCGAGCACGCCGGGATGGGCCGCGATCACGCCTTCCAGTTCGTTCGGGTACACGTTGAAGCCGGACACGAGGATCATGTCTTTCTTGCGGTCGACGATCTTCACGTAGCCGCGCTCATCCATCACGCCCACGTCACCCGTCTTGAAGTAGCCGTCGGGCGTCATCACCTTGGCCGTCTCGTCCGGACGGTTCCAGTAGCCGACCATCACTTGCGGGCCACGGATGGCGATCTCGCCGGCCTGGCCCAGCGCCACGGGCTGGCCATCATCGTCCAGGATGGCGACCTCGGTGGACGACACGGGCAGGCCGATGGTGCCGGAGAACGCCGTGCTGTTGGCCGGGTTGCTGGTGGCCAGCGGCGACGTTTCCGACAAACCGTAGGCTTCCACGATGGACTTGCCGGTGGCCTTCAGCCACTTGTCGTTGACGGCTTGCTGCACCGCCATGCCGCCGCCGTTGGCAACCTTGAGCGCGGAGAAATCGAGCGACGCGAATTCGGGATGGTTGACCAGCGCGTTGTACAGCGTGTTCACGGCCGGCAGCACGTTGATCTTGTACTTGCGCATTTCCTTGATGAAGCCGGGGATGTCGCGCGGATTGGGGATCAGCAGGTTGAGTGCGCCGGCGCGCGCGCCCCACAGCGCACAGGCCGTCAGCGCGAAGATGTGGTACAGCGGCAAGGCGCACACCACGGTCAGCGCTTCCTGCGCGTTGCCGATGGCGGGCGCCGACCAGGCTTCCACCTGCAGCACGTTGGCCACCAGGTTGCGGTGCGTGAGCGTGGCGCCCTTGGAGACGCCAGTGGTGCCGCCCGTGTATTGCAGGAAAGCCACGTCCGACGGTTGCAATTCAACCGGCGTCAGCTTCATGCGGCCACCGTGCGACAACGCATCCTTGAAGCGCATGGCGTTGGGCAGCGAGAACGGCGGCACCATCTTCTTGACGCTGCGCACCACGAAATTGACCAGCATGCCCTTCAGGCCGCCCAGCATTTCACCCATGCTGGCCACCACGATATGCTTGACCGAGGTCTTGCCCAGCACCTGCTCGAGCGTGCTGGCGAAGTTCTCCAGCACGATGATGGCTTCGCTGCCCGAGTCGTTAAGCTGGTGTTCCAGTTCGCGCGGCGTGTACAGCGGGTTGACATTGACCACGGTATAGCCGGCGCGCAGGATGCCGGCCACGGCGATCGGGTATTGCAGCACGTTGGGCAGCATCACGGCCACGCGCGCGCCCGGTTTCAGGCCGCGGCTTTGCAGCCACGCGCCCAGGCGCCTGGACAGCGCATCGACTTCGGCGTAGGTGAGAAATTTATCCATGCAGACATAGGCATTGCGGTCTGCGTACTTGCGAAACGCTTCTTCCAGCAGTTGCACCAGGGAACGATATTGATTAGGATCAATATCAGCCGGCACACCAGGGGGATACGACTTCAACCAGATTTTCTCCATCCTGTGCCTCTTGTCTCGATTTTATCGTTGTGGAAACCGGCGCACAGGGCCGGGAAGCAGGGTCAGGCGCTCCCCCGGCGCGAGCGCCGTGAAAGTACTTGAACCGATGCTATATAAACGAACGCTCGTGCGCAAGCGCTTTTGCGCCGATTGGAGCAAGCCTTCTAAGCGCGCTGATGCGTATCTTTTTGACAACAGCCATGCTGCGACGCAGCATCATTGAACAGTGCCGGCAGCCGGCGCCGGCGCGGCGCTGTTCTCCGCATTGAGCATGGCGGGGCGTCCCAACCACTGCAGCCGCTGCTGGCGTTGCGCCACCGCCATGTCCGCCAGTGATCGCACCGCAGCATAAAAGCGCGGAAAGCTCTTCTCCTGTGCCAGCAGCGCACGAAATCCCGGCAAGTCTTCCTGGTAGGTGGCCACCGCGCTCAGGTGCGCGTTGTTGAGCGGCTCGGCGAACCAGCGGTCGTAACCGGCATAGCCGCCCCAGCTATCCTTGAGTTTCAGGTAATCGGCCTTGAGGGCGGCGAAGATGCGCGCCTTTTCCTCGCGCTTGTGGTGCGCGCTCGTGTGGCGCGCGTAGGCGGCGGCCAATGCCGCGCGGTGGCGCACCAGCAAGGCCAGGAATTGCTCGCGCCGCACATGGTAGCGTGCATAGCCTTCGCGCATGGCGTCGTTGCCATACAGGTCCAGCCACAGTTGCACGCCGGCCTCCTCCACGGCTGTGGCGAAGCCTTCGTTGAACTGGCTGTCGCCCTGCACGTAGACGACCTGGTGGGCCAATTCGTGGAAGATCATGCGGGCCAGTTCCGCGTCGGAATAGTTGATGAAGGTCGACAGCAGCGGATCGCTGAACCAGCCCAGCGTGGAATAGGCGGGCACGCCCCCCACCTGCACGTCGTCGCCCTCGGCCCGCAGCTCGGCGGCGTATGCCAGTGCGTCTTCCTTGCTGTAGTAGCCCCGGTAGCTGACGCAGCCGGCGATGGGGAAGCACCATTTGATGGGCCGCAGCGACAATTCCGGCGTAGCCACCACGTTCCACAACACGAACGGGCGCGACAGGGCGGCGTAATTCTTATAGCTGGCGTTATCGGGCAGGCCCAGGTGACGCACGGCGAAGCGCCTGATCAGCAGCGCTTTTTCCAGCCTGGCCTTCAGTCGGGGATCGGTGCTGGGATCGCCGAGCCAGTCTTCAATGGGCCGGGCGTCCGACCACAGCGCATACTGGCCCTGGGCGGCCTGGATGTAGTACTTGAACTGGGCGCAACCGGCCAGCATCAGGGCAAGTCCGCTCCCCACCAGCCAATACCTGGCGCGGAAGAACACGCTGCGAAACTGGCCCATGGCACACCTTCATGCGACAACTTTCTCGACTTGTACCAGTGTATCGTAAAACGTGGGGCCGCGGCCCATGTCGGTCAACGCCTGGCTGGTCACTTCGTTGGCGTTCTTGCCGTCGCTGGCCAGCTTCTTCCACCACACGGACAAGCCCACCACCAGTCCCGGCCGCGCCTTGGCCGTCACGCGCGCCTTGGCCACGAAGGTGCCACGGTCGTTGAAGATGCGCACCATGTCGCCGTCCGCGATGCCGCGCGCGGCGCAATCGTCCGGGTGGATGTCGAGGTGGGGCTCGCCTTCGGCCGCGCGCAGACTCTTCACGTTGACGAAGGTGGAATTGAGGAAGTTGCGGGCCGGCGGGGAAATCATGGCCAGCGGGTAGCGTGCCGCCAGTTCCGGGTTGCTGCCTGGCGATTCGTACGGCGCGTTGTAGGATGGCAGCGGATCGAGGCCATCGGCCGCCATCGTGGCTGAATAAAACTCGCACTTGCCCGATGGCGTGGGGAAGCCGCCGTCCGCGAATGGCGCGTCCGGCATGGCCAGCTTTTGCCAGCCCTTGCGCTTGAGCGATTCCCAGTCGAAGTGGATGGCGCGCGGGCTGTCGCGCCGGAAGGCCTGGGCCGCCAGCTGGTCGTCGCTTTCCTGGAAGCAGGGATCATCGAAGCCCATGCGGGCCGCCAGCAGGCGGAAGATTTCCGTGTTGGGCTTGGCTTCGCCCAGCGGCGCGATGGCGGCGTTGTTGGCCATCATGTACAGGTGGCCATAGGCCGTGTGGGTGTCCACATGTTCGAGCTGGGTGGTGGCGGGCAGCACGATGTCGGCATAGTCCGCCGTGTCGGTCTGGAAGTGCTCGAGCACGACGGTGAACAAATCCTCGCGCGCGAAACCGGCCGCCACCTTGGGCGAATCGGGCGCGATCGCCACCGGGTTGGCGTTGTAGACGATCACGGCTTCGACCTGGGGGCCAAACTCGGCCGATGCGGGGCGCAGCAAGTCGTCGCCGATGGTGGCCATGTTGATGGTGCGCGGCGCGTTCGGCAGCAGGTCGGGCCGCTGCAGCGCCGCCTTGTCAGTGGGGAAGGCGCCGGACGCCGACAATTGCACGCCGCCGGCCGCGTGGCGCCACGCGCCCACCAGCGCCGGCAGGCAGGTGATATTGCGCACCGACATGCCGCCGCCGCGCACGCGCTGCACGCCGTAGTTGAGGCGGATGGCCACCGGCTCGCCGGCTTTGGCCATCTGGCCGTAGACGCGGGCCAGTTCCACCACCTCGTCCACGGTAATGCCGCAGGTGGCGGCCACGCGCTCGGGCGTCCATTCGGCGGCGCGCTGCTTCAGTTCCTCAAAGCCCAGCGTGTGGCGGGCCACGTAATCGTGGTCGAGCAAGTCTTCCTTGATCAGCACGTGCATCATGCCCAGGGCCAGCGCCGCGTCCGTGCCTGGCATCAGTGCGATGTGCTGGTGGCATTTTTCCGCCGTCAGCGAGCGGTAGGGATCGATGGCGATCAGCCTGGCGCCGCGCCGCTTGGCTTCCTGGGCCCGGGTCCAGAAGTGCAGGTTGGAAGCGATCGGGTTGCCGCCCCAGATCAGGATCAGCTTGGCATTCTGGAATTGCTCGAGGTCGGTGCCGATGGTGGCGCCCATCGTGTATTTGTAGCCGGTCGCGCCGGCCGAGGCGCAAATGGTGCGGTCCAGCAGCGACGCGCCCAGCTGGTGAAAGAAACGGGCCGACATGGAATCGCCCTGCACCAGCCCCATGGTGCCGCAATAGTTATACGGCAAAATCGCTTCGGGCGCGCGCGCGGCGATGCTTTTCAGGCGCTCGGCGATGGTGTCCAGCGCCTCGTCCCAGCTGATGCGCTCGAACTTGCCCTCGCCCTTCTTGCCCACCCGGCGCAGCGGATGCAGCAGGCGTTCGGGGTGATAAGTGCGCTCCGCGTAGCGCGACACCTTGGTGCACAGCACGCCTGCGGTGGGCGGATGGTCGGGATCGCCCTTGACCTCGGTGGCCACGCCGTCTTCCACCGTGACCAGCAGGGCACAGGTATCGGGACAGTCATGCGGGCAGGCGGCGCGAACGTGGGTGATGGTCATGTCGGGTTCCAAAAAGCGTACACTGAAACCGCTATCGTAAACGATTCCGGCGCAGCGCACCGGCCGTCGGGTTGGCGCTGGATTTCCCGCTGTTACAAGGGCTACAATGCCTGATCTCGCAGACGGCCTCGGCAGTCTGCGAACCCCAACACGGAGACAGCAATGAAACTAGTTGAGCCTATCCTGGCGTTTCAATCCGAATTGCAGCAGATCCGGCGCGACCTGCACGCCCATCCCGAGCTGTGCTACGAGGAACGGCGCACGGCCGACGTGGTGGCGGCCAAGCTGACGGAATGGGGCATCCCCATCCTGCGCGGCATGGGCCAGACGGGCGTGGTGGGCATCATCAAGCACGGCACCTCGCCGCGCGCGGTGGGCTTGCGGGCCGACATGGATGCGCTGCCCATGCAGGAAATCAACACCTTCCCCCATGCCTCGCGCCACCCCGGCAAGATGCACGCCTGTGGCCACGACGGCCACACGGCCATGCTGCTGGGCGCGGCCCGCTACCTGGCGCGCCACCGCGACTTCGACGGCACCGTCTACCTGATCTTCCAGCCAGCCGAGGAAGGCGGCGCCGGCGCGCGCAGCATGATCGCCGACGGCCTGTTCGAGAAGTGCCCGATGGACGCCATCTACGGCATGCACAACTGGCCCGGCGCGGCCACCGGCACGCTGAGCGTGACGGCAGGGCCGATGATGGCGTCGAGCAATGAATTCCACGTCACCATCAAGGGCAAGGGCGCGCACGCGGCCCAACCCCACAACGGCATCGACCCGGTGATGGTGGCCGTGCAGATCGCGCAAAGCTGGCAAACCATCATCACGCGCGAGAAAAGTCCGCTCGACACGGCCGTGCTGTCGATCACCCAGATCCACGCCGGCAGCGCCACCAACGTGATCCCGGATGAAGCGAAGATGGTGGGCACGGTGCGCACCTTCACCACGCCCGTGCTGGACTTGCTGGAAACACGCATGGGCGAGATCGCCCGCCACACGGCCGCCGCGTTCGGCGCCGAGGTCGATTTCGAGTTCAAGCGCAACTATCCGCCGCTGGTCAACCACGCGCGCGAAACCCAGTTCGCGCTGGAAGTGATGAAGGAGGTGGCCGGGGCCGACAACGTCAACCCCAACGTGGAACCCACCATGGGCGCGGAAGACTTCGCGTTCTTCCTGCAGGCCAAGCCGGGCTGCTACGTCTTCATCGGCAATGGCGAAGGCGGCCACCGCGATGGTGGCCACGGGCTGGGGCCGTGCGTGCTGCACAACGCCAGCTACGACTTCAACGACGACCTGCTGCCGATTGGCGCCAGCTTCTGGGTCCGGCTGGCCGAAAAGAGCCTGCCGCTGGCGCAGTAAGGGGCCGGATCAGCGTCAGGCCAGCTTGTCCGGTGCCGTGCCCACGCGCTGGCCCGGATTCAGGCGTTCCAGTGCCAGCAGGGCGGCCGAATGGTCGGCCTGCGGATAGACCTGTTCGATCGTCTCATAACGCTGCGTGACCAGCTCGGTGACGGGCAAGGTCACGCCAGCGGCCGCCGCGGCCGCCAGGATGTTGCGCTGGTCCTTGATCTGCGTCTTGACCTGGCCGCCGGCGACGAAGTTACGCTCCAGCATGCGCTGGCCATGCACCTCCAAAATCTTGCTCTCGGCGAAGCCGCCACGGATGGCCGTGCGCACGGCGGCCGGATCGGCGCCGGCCGCCTGGGCCAGCAGCAGCGCCTCGGCCACGATGTTGAGCGTGGCGCCCACGATCAGCTGATTGCACAACTTGGACACCTGGCCGCTGCCGGCCGGCCCCACCAGCGTGGGCCGTCCCATGGCCGCCAGCACCGGCTCGGCCTGGGCGAAATCCTGGGCGCTGCCGCCGGCCATGATGGCCAGCGTGCCGGCCTGGGCGCCGCCCACGCCGCCGGACACGGGGGCGTCGATGAAGCGCCGGCCCTGCGCGGTGAGCAAGGCATGGAACTGCTGCGCCTCCGACTGGCGCGTCGAACTCATATCGATCCACAGCGCGCTGGGCGCGAGCGCCGGCAAGGCGGCCTCCAGCACCAGTGCCACGGTCGGGCCCGCTTCGAGCATGGAGATGACGATGTCGGCCTCGCGTACAGCCTCGTCGAGCTGCGGCACGGGCACGGCGCCCGCCGCCGCCAGGGCTTGCGCCTTGCTGTGGGTGCGATTCCAGACCTTGACGGTATAGCCAGAATTCAACAGCCGGCGTACCATCGGGTCTCCCATCAAGCCGATGCCAAGAAAGGTGATGCGCATGGGGATGCTTACTCCTGAAAAGGTCGATATTGCTATCAATTTAAGAAAATTTTCGCGCTAAAACAATTTGCTGGAACCCCGGTACAATCAGGTCAGCCGTATCCATGGAGAGATACAGCTTTTTAATTGCAAGGATACTATGTTCGCTAAAAAGTTGATTGCGGCAGCCGCCGCATTGTTGGCCGTGCAAGCGGCACAGGCAGCAGATGGTAGTGTGATCGATTCCGTTTCCGTTGACTATGGCAGTTCCGCTAAGGTCCGTATGGTGCGGCTGGGGGTACAAAAAGATTGGAACGTGCGCTGGTTCCAGTCCAACGGCAGCCACCTGAGCGGCTACTGGGACGCCAGCTTCGGCTTCTGGCGCGAAAACCAGTACAAGAACGTGTCGGGCGCCCATGAAAATCTGACCGACATCGGCTTCACTCCCGTGTTCCGCTGGGAAAACGACAACAAGAAGGGCATCTACTACGAAGGCGGGATCGGCGTGCACCGGCTGTCCGAGCTGTACAACAACGACACCTATCGCTTGTCCACGCTGTTCCAGTTTGGCGACCACATCGGCATCGGCTATGTGCTCGACAACAACTGGGAATTCGGCGCCAAGATCCAGCACTTTTCCAATGGCGGCTACCGCAAGCCCAACACGGGCGTGAACTTCGTGGAACTGAAAGCGTCGTACCACTTCTGATCGGTTCGCCTTAATAAAAAAACGCCATGTGGCCCTGCGACGAGCTGAAGCGTCGCAAGCGCACATGGCGTTTTTTTACGCGTTCGATTCCGCGACGATCTTCCAGGCCTGGCCTTCCTTGGCCCAGTACTGTTTCTTGCGCACGGCATGGCGGTAGCGGCCCACCACGGTTTCCTGCGTGAAGTTGCTGACGATGATCTCTTCCTTGCTGGGCTCCCGGAAATAGCTGGGTTCGCTCACAATCACGCTGACTTTCTTGGCCCCAGGCAGGAATTGCTGCTTGGCCAGCCACGTATCCACATCGTCATCGGTGGCGGACTTGAAGTGGGCCGAATAATGCGAACGCAGGCCCGCTTCGTCGCGCCGCTCCACGTCGCGGCGCCAGCTTTCCACCAGGCCGGTGGCCAGCTTGAGGTCGTTCTCCATGACGGCCTTGGTGACGAACTCCACCTGGTCGCCGATCAGCACCGGGGTCTTGCCGATTTCCACCGTGCGGGTCAGCTTGAACAGGTCGTCATTGCTGACCACCACGCAACCGTCCGTGGACAGCGGCGGCCGGCTAAACGTTTCCTGCGGCGTGCCATGCACCCAGATGCCGGAACCGCCGCGGCCATGGACCTTGTCCCAGTCGTTCGGATAATCGAGCGGCAAGGCGCCCTTGCCATACATGTCGGGCAGCTTCACGCCGGGCAGGCGGCCCACGATGTAGTACACGCCGATCGGCGTGCGCATGTCGCCCTCGCGCGATTTGTTGATGCCCAGCTTGCCCTGGCTGACATAAAAGTCCGACAGCAGGCGCAACTGGTCATTGCGGTTTTCGTACAGGTAGAGCCGGGAATGCTTGGCGTCCACGATCAGGGCGTGGCGCTGGTCCTTGCGCATTTGCAGCAACGCACGCGGCACCAGCGACGCGGCGGGACGGCCAGGCTGGGCCTGGAAGCGCACGGCCGCCTCGCGCCGCAGATCGGCCAGCCGCGCTTCCGCACCAACGGGCACGGCCGCGCCCAGCATGGCCACGGGGCGGGTGTGCATCAACAGCAAGTCACCGCGCAACAAGTGTCCAAGTCGGAAATTCGGATAGGCCTCGACCAGCGCGTCGGCCTTCTCCTGCGCGGCGCGCAGGTTGTTCTCGGCCAGCTCGCGGTATATGTCGGACAACAACTCTTCAGGATCGGCCTTCTGGACTACCGGCGCATGGTGCGCCTTGACGGGCTTTTTTGCGGCGAAGCTGGTCCCTCCCCCCAACAACCCCATGAGGAGGACGCACAGCACACGACTTGTCCGCCAATCTTGCATAAATCTAAAATGTGACATCAGCTACCCGAGGACTCCTGCTTGATCTGCCATTTTCCACCATTTTTGATCAGCACGAGCGTTTTCCGGCTACGAGCCGTCAATCGGTCGGATTCATACGTCTGCCGGAACGTCACTTTCGCCGTATTGCCATGGACATCGACTTCGGGCGTGCCGATCTCCACATGGATGCGTCCCTTGCCGGCGATGCGCGCGCGGCGCTCCTCGGCCCAGGCCTTGCGCGACATGCCCTTCGGCGGTTCAAATTCGTTGGCGTAATAACCCAGGTAACCATCCACGTTCTGTGCCGACCAAGCCTTGGCCCAGCCATGCACCTGTTTCAGCACCGCATCGCTCTCGCTGCTATCGGGTTTGGGCGGTTCCACCTTGGCGGCCGGCTTCGGTGGCTCCACCTTCGCCAGCACAGGCGCCGGGGCAGGCTTGGGTGGTTCCACCTTCACTGGAGCGGGTTTGGCCGGCTCCACTTTCGCCGCAACCGGAGCCGGCGCGGCCACGGGCTTGGCAGGCTCAACTTTCGCCAGCACGACCGGCGCCGCCGGTTTCGCAGGCACGGGGACCGGCGCCAGCGCGGGTTTAGGCGGCTCAACTTTGGCCAATACCGGCGCGGGAGCAGGTGCCGGTTTGGCGGCCACGGCCGGTGGTGGCGTCACCGATAAGGCCGGAATCCGCTGCGGCGGCAATGCCTTGGCCGTGTTTGGCGACAATGGCGTAATCAACTGCACGGGCGCATTGGCGGCCGGACGCGCGGGCGCCGGCGCCGGCGCTGCTTGCGCTACTTGCGGTTCCGGCACCGTCAGCTTGGCACCGGTGCTGCTGGAGAAGGTACGCAGCAAGGTCAGCTTGGACTTGGACGGGGTGTTGTTGGCGCCCAGGGCCAGCGCCTTGTCGTAGGCCTGGCTGGCCATCTTGCCATAGACATCGCCCAGGTTCTCATAGGCCGTCATGTAGCTCGGATTGGTGCGGATGGCTTTTTCCAGCGCGATGCGTGCCTTCTCGTACTGGCCGTTGGCAGCGTACAGGACAGCCAGGTTGTTATAGGGTTCGGGCAAGTCGCGGTAATCTTCAGTCAGCTTGGTGAAGACGGCGATGGCTTCGTCCGATTTGTTCTGCTCCGTCAGCAATACGCCTTTCATGAAACGCATTTGCGGATCAGCAGGATGCTTGGCCAGGAACTCATTGGTCTTGACGAGCGCCTCGGCCACTTTGCCTGCGCGCAGCAATTTGCTGACGTCGGCCACCTCATCGGCCCGCGCAGGCGACGCCCACAACAGTGCAATCACACCGGAATACCCCAGCAACCGGGCAATGGCACGACGCATGCTCGGGGTGGAAACCTTGTTGTTGCTACTAGTTGGAGCGGTCTTAATTTTCATTGAGGTCTGAAGCTAGCGCGAAAGGGGACATGGTACACCTTCTATTTCCGCATATCAAAAGTAAGAATGGATACGCATGGTTTTAGTAACAGATGTCCAACAACGATGACAAACAAACAGTACGGACGAAAAAAAACCCCGCCGACACATGTCAGCGGGGTTTTTTCATAATAACTAGCTTGACGATAACCTACTTTCACACTGGTTGCAGCACTATCATCGGCGCAGAGTTGTTTCACGGTCCTGTTCGGGATGGGAAGGGGTGGGACCA
>NZ_JACEZS010000044.1 GCF_014042365.1 Rugamonas fusca | reverse complement strand
TACTTCGACCGGTTGGGCGTACCACGCCTGTCTTAACCTCAACTACTCGAACCGCCCGGTGCGGACCCGCATGCCGGGTGGTGTGGCAGGGGACCGGTCAGCTATGCTGGCCGCCCCTATGCCGATCCGCACCCTGCGGGCTGGCCTTATTTCTTGGACTTGGCGCTGACCTTGGCCGCTGGCGGGGTGGGCGAGGCGACGGCCTTGATGGCGGGCGCCGCTTCCGTCACGGCGGGGGCGGGCTCGGCGGCCGCTTCCACCTTGGCGGGGGCGGGCGCTTCGGCCACGCCGGCGGGCTTGGCTGCCTCTTCGACCACCGGCTCGGCCGCCACAGTCACCTTGGCTTCCGGTTCCACATGGGCGGCCGCTTTCGGGGCGGCAGGCTTGGCGGGGGCGGCCAGCGTCAGCGTTGGCGGCACGTCCTTGATCTGTTCCTTGGCGCTCTGGATCAGCTCGGCCTGAGCGGCCGTGGCGATGTTGAACAACTGGCGGCTGTAGGCCAGCAGGTTGTCCAGGTAGTTGGCCTGGCCCGTGCTCAGGCTGAAGAATTCGCGCGGGTCTTTCGCTTCCAGCAATTGCCTGGCGGCCGACGACGATTTCTCCACCGAGGCCTTGGTGGTGCTGATATTGAGGGCGATGACTTTCTCGGCGCTTTCCACGGCCTTGGCGGCCAGGTTGTTGATGATGTTCAACTGCGCTTCAATCTGGGATTTCGTGGCTGCGGAAAACTGTTCTGGAATCGAAAACATGGCTTCTCCTGGGACGATTAAAATGCGGGCCTGGCGCACCGGAGCGGCCTTGGCCATGAATTTATGATGCGCTGCAATAAATGCATTCTAGCGGCGATTGACGGGCTTGGAAAGTTATTTTTTCCGCTATCCATGGGATACAACAGGGCCGCGGCCATGGTTAAATTAATGCGCTGCAACAATAATCTTATCCAGGTGAAACAACATGACGATCAAGCTGAACAAGGACGTGGAGCAACGCTTGCTGGCCTCCATCCAGCGTTATTGCGCGGAAAACATGGACGAGGAGGTCGGCGAGCTCAAGGCGCGCCTGCTGCTCGATTATTGTTTGCGTGAAATCGGCCCCTCTGTCTACAATCAGGCCATCCTGGACGCGCAAAGCGCGATGCAGGAGCGCATCGCCGACATCGAGACGGTCTGCTACGAGACCGAATTTTCGTACTGGAAAAAATAAACTGGCCGGGAGCCGCCCATGGATGCGCCTTTTGATACCGTGATCCGCAACGCCAGCCTGCCCGACGGCCGGCACGGCATCGACGTGGCCATCGCCGACGGCCGCATCGCCGCCATCGCCCCGGCCCTGGCGCCGCGCGGACGGCACGAGATCGACGCCGGCGGCGACCTGCTCACGGCGCCGTTCGTGGACGCCCATTTCCACATGGACGCCACGCTCAGCTACGGCCTGCCGCGCGTGAACGCATCGGGCACGCTGCTCGAAGGCATTGCGCTGTGGGGCGAGCTGAAGCCGCAGCTGACCCAGGATGCGCTGGTGGCGCGCGCGCTGCACTATTGCGACTGGGCCGTGGCCAAGGGCTTGCTGGCCATCCGCAGCCACGTCGATATTTGCGACGACCGCCTGCTGGCCGTGGAAGCCCTGCTCGACGTCAAGCGCCAGGTGGCGCCCTACCTGGACTTGCAGCTGGTGGCCTTCCCCCAGGATGGCTTGCTGCGCAGCCCGACGGCGCTGGCCAACCTCAAGCGCGCCATCGCCATGGGCGTGGACGTGGTGGGCGGCATCCCCCATTTCGAGCGCACCATGGCCGAGGGCGCCGAATCGGTGCGCATCCTGTGTGAATTCGCGGCCGGCAAGGGCTTGCGGGTGGAC
Organism: Rugamonas fusca; assembly: GCF_014042365.1. Lineage (GTDB taxonomy): Bacteria > Pseudomonadota > Gammaproteobacteria > Burkholderiales > Burkholderiaceae_D > Rugamonas > Rugamonas fusca. The sequence goes on along the minus strand of NZ_JACEZS010000044.1, from coordinate 12,001 downwards.
ATGCATTGCGACGAGTCGGACGACCCCCATTCGCGCCACATCGAAACGCTGGCCTACGAGACCAACCGGCTGGGCCTGCAAGGCCGGGTCGCCGGCTCCCATCTGACCTCCATGCATTCGATGGACAATTACTACGTGAGCAAGCTGCTGCCGCTGATCCGCGAAGCGGGCGTGGCGGCCGTGGCCAATCCGCTCATCAACATCACGCTGCAGGGCCGCCACGACAGCTATCCCAAGCGCCGTGGCATGACGCGCGTGCCGGAACTGCTGGCCGCCGGCGTGGAGGTGGCGTTCGGCCACGACTGCGTGATGGACCCGTGGTACAGCCTCGGTTCGGGCGACATGCTGGAAGTGGCCCACATGGGCTTGCACGTGGCCCAGATGACGGGCCAGCAAGCCATGCGGGCCTGCTTCGAGGCCGTCACGGCCGCGCCGGCCCGCATCCTCGGCCTGCACGGCTATGGGCTGGAGCCGGGCTGTCACGCCGACCTGGTGCTGCTGGACGCGGCCAACCCGGTGGAAGCGATCCGGTTGCGTGCGGCGCGGCGCATGGTGATGCGACGCGGCAAGGTGATCAGCACCACGCCGCGCGCCGTGGCCACGCTGGATTTGCCGGGCCGGCCCGCGCATACGGCGTTCCGCTTGCGCCCGCACGCTGGACTTGACGCTGAAAATACATGACAATCGGCTATCAAAAACCTCGCTGGGCAACCTGTTGGAGCTGTCTTGAAAGAAATCGCGATACGTCCCGCCACCCCGGCCGATTTTGACGCCATGTGGGCGGTGCACGAAGAATTGATCGCCAGTGGCGATACCTTGTATTTCCCCGAAGACATTACGCGCGAGGCGTGCCTGGCCTACTGGTTCGGCCCTGGCGTGGCCAGCCATGTGGCCATCCTGAACGGCGAACGGTTGCTGGGCATGTACCGCCTGCTGCCGGCCCAGCCGGGGCGCGGCGCCCACGTGGCCAGCGCTTTCTTCGTCGTCAGCCCGGCCGCCCAGGGCATTGGCGTGGGCAAGCTGCTGGGCGCCGATGCCTTGCGTGCGGCGCGCCAGGCCGGCTACCTGGCCGTGCAGCTCGATTTCGTCATCAGTTCCAACGTGGCGGCCGTGCTGTTGTGGAAACGCCTCGGCTTCCAGGTGGCCGGCACGCTGCCCGGCGCCTACCGCCATCCGCAACTGGGCTATGTGGACGCCTACGTCATGGTTCAGTTGCTCAACGACCGCGCCCATTGGCCCGAGTAGGATAAGACCGGCGCCATGATCGTGCTCGAGACGCCCCGCTTGCGCTTGCGCACGCTGGCCGCGGACGACGCGCCGTTCTACCTGGCGCTGGTCAACGAACCGTCGTGGCTGCGCCACATCGGCGACAAGCATATTCACTCTGTCGAGGCGGCCCGTGCCGCCATCGAGCAAGGGCCCTGCGACATGCAACGCCGCCTCGGCCATTCCCTCTACCTCGTCGAACGCAAGGACGATGGCGCCCCGCTGGGCCTGTGCGGCCTGATCAAGCGCGACAGCCTGCCCGGCGTCGATATCGGCTACGCGCTGCGGCCCGCCCACTGGGGCCAGGGCTACGCCTTCGAGGCGGCCAGCGCCGTGCTGGACTATGCGCGCGAGACGCTGCGCCTGCCCGCGCTGCTGGCCATTACCGGCCCCGACAACGTCGCCTCGAACGCGCTGCTGCGCAAGCTGGGCCTGCACTTTGTGCATTGCACGCAGCTCACGCCCGGCGTGCCCAGCAATGTGTACCGCCTGGACTTCAGCGACGACGGCTCAGTTTGATTTTTCCATGCGGAAGCGCATGATGTGCTGGGTACACATGTAAATAGCGGCGCATGAGCCTGGTCGGAGGGGCGCTTGCCATCCCGGCATGGCTGGTGCCGGGCCACCACGGGCCGCGCCGCCGCCCCACGCGCAAGGAGCAACGATGAAGCTGACGGATCTGAAAATCGGTGTTCGGCTAGGTTTGTTGGGCGTTTTCTTCTTCGCCGCGCTGCTGACGGTGGCCGGCGGCGGCTGGCGCGCGCTCAACAGCAGCAACAGCCGCGGCGCCGAGGCCATGGTCCGCGCCGACACGCTGGCCGACGCCATCGACACGGCCCGCAGCGCCCAGGTCAATTTCAAGATCCAGGTCCAGGAATGGAAGGATACGTTGTTGCGCGGCAACGACCAGGCCGCCTTCGACAAATATTCCAGGGCGTTCATCAAGAGCAGCGATGCCACGCTCGCCGAATTGCGCAAGTTGCAGGGCCTGCTGGCGAAGTTGCAATTGAGTACTCCACTGGTGGACGAGGCGATCCGCACCCACACGGAGCTGAAAGGCAAGTACCTGGAGGCGCTCAAGCAGTATGACGTGGCCAATCCCGACAGCGCGCACGTGGTCGACAAGCTGGTCAAGGGCATAGACCGGGTGCCGACCACCAAGATCAACGATATCGTCGCCTATATCGTCGGCGAGTCGCACCGGATGTCGGCGCAGATGGGGCAGGACAATGCGCGCGAATTCCGGCATGCCGTCGCCGTCATGCTGGGCACGACGCTGGCGACGCTGGTGGCCGGCGGGATCGCCCTGCGCTGGCTCTCGCGCAGCATCACGGTGCCATTGACGACGGCCGTGGCCATGGCCAGGACGGTGGCGGCGGGTGACTTGCGCAGTGCGGCGGGGGCCGCCACCCGGGATGAGATCGGCGACCTGCTGCGGGCGCTGGAGGTGATGCAATCGAACCTGGCGCGCATCGTCGGGCAGGTGCGGCAAGGCACGGCCACCATCGCGCAGACGACAGGCGAGATCGCCAGCGGCAACCTGGACTTGTCGGGCCGCACCGCGCAGCAGGCCGGCGCGCTGGAACAGACGGCCGCCTCGATGGTGCAGCTGAGCACCACCGTCAAGCAGAACAACGACAACGCGAGCGAGGCCAGCCGGCTGGCCGCAACCGCTTCCAGCATGGCGCAGCAAGGCGGCGATACCGTCGGGCAGATGGTGCGCACCATGGGCTCGATCAATGAATCGTCGCGCAAGATCGTCGACATCATCAGCGTGATCGACGGCATCGCCTTCCAGACCAACATCCTGGCCCTGAACGCGGCCGTGGAAGCGGCCCGCGCCGGTGAGCAGGGCCGCGGCTTCGCCGTGGTGGCGTCGGAAGTGCGCACGCTGGCCCAGCGCAGCGCGGCCGCCGCCAAAGAGATCAAGGAACTGATTGGCGATTCCGTGGAGCGGGTGGAGGCGGGCAGCCGCCTGGTGGGGCAGGTCGGCGCCACCATGGACGACGTGGTGGCCAGCGTGCGGCGGGTGACGGCCATGATGGGCGAGATCGCCAGCGCCAGTACCGAGCAGCGTGACGGCATCGAGCAGGTCAGCGCCGCCATCCGCCAGATGGACGATGTGACCCAGCGTAACGCGGCGCTCGTGGAGCAGGCCAGCGCCGCGGCCGACGCATTGCAGCAGCAGGCGGCCAGCCTGAACGAGGCGGTCGGCATTTTCAAGCTCAACGCGCAGGCGCCACAGGGTGTTTCCCGGCATCATCATTCTGTAGTTAAGCTACATTAACTTCCCGTTTTTCGTGTCGCTGAAATGCAACGACACTCACACTTATAGCAAGCAAGCCAGGCCATAGCAGACGTAAAACACACGGATGCGCTGAACTTTCGTTGACTCGGAATCTAGTTTTAGTACAAACTGAATTCCAGAACGTCAGTCAGAACGTTTGTTTTTCCTTGGATCCCGTGCAGTCGATGTCGTCTGCGGGCACAACTAATAAGTGATAAGTGAGTGAGGGGACTTGCATGAAGAATTCCGCCGTGAAGCGGGGCGCCGGTTCGGCACCGGCCGCCGTTGCGTTTAAACTGAGCCCGGTTGCCGCCGGCTGTGCTGTATTGCTGTCCGTGCTGGCCAGCCCCGCGACCGCGCAACAGGCGCCCGAGTCGGGTGACGGCGCCAAGCCGGTCGCATCCGTCGTCGTGTCCGGTATCCGGCGCGGCATCGAGGACGCGATTTCCGTCAAAAAAGATGCCACCTCCATCGTCGAGACGATTTCGGCGGAAGATATCGGCAAGCTGCCCGACGTCAGCATCGCCGAATCGATCGCCCGCCTGCCCGGCCTGGCCGCGCAGCGGGTGGCCGGCCGCGCCCAGACCATCAGTATCCGCGGCCTGTCGCCCGACTTCGAGACCACGCTGCTCAACGGCCGCGAACAGGTCAGCACGGGCGACAACCGCAGCGTGGAATTCGACCAGTATCCGTCCGAGCTGATGAGCGCCGTGACCGTCTACAAGACGCCCGACGCGGGCCTGATCGGCCAGGGCCTGTCGGGCACCATCGACATGCAGACCGTGCGTCCGCTGGCCTTCCCGGGCCGCAGCTTCTCGGTCAACGTGCGCGGCGAGCAGAACTCGATGGGCAAGATCGCCAATGCCAAGGATACCGGCCACCGCCTCAGCGCCACCTATATCGACCAGTTCGCCAACCGCACCGTCGGCGTGGCCATCGGCGTGGCCGACCTGGAGTCGCCCATCCTCGATCACGAGACCGGCACCTATGAGCCGTTCCAGAAGCAGCACGTAGCGGGCGTGCCCGACGGCACCTACATCACGGCCGGCGTCAAGTCGCTGGCCAAAAGCGGCACGCTGAAGCGCACCGGCGTCATGGGCGTGCTCGAGTATCGTCCGTCGCGGCAATGGACCAGTACCCTGGACGTGTTCCATTCCGACTTCAAGCAGGTCGACACCAACAACCAGTTCGAAGTCAACCTGGGCGGCTACAACGGCAGCAACAACCCGGCCGGCTTCGCCTACAACAGCACCAACATCGTCAACGGCACCCTGATGGGCGGCACCGCCACCGGCGCCTACCCGCTGGTGCGCGGCCAGTACAACAACCGCAAGGATTCCATCAACACGGCCGGCTGGGCCAACAAGTTCAACCTCGATGGCTGGTCGTTGCTGGCCGACCTGAACTACTCGGAAGCCAAGCGCGACGAAACCTACCTGGAAAACAACCTGCAGCTGCAGGCCCCGGGCGGCGGCGCGCTGAATGACCCGTTGATGACGGTGAGCTGGAATCCCGGCAACTTCGCCCAGTTGGGCGGTCAATTCAAGTACAACGATCCGACCAAGCTGCTGACAGGTAATTCGATCTACGGCTACGGCAGCACCTATTCGCCGCACCTGAAGGACACGCTGAAGGCCTTCAAGCTGATCGCCAATATCCCGTCCAGCGGCGCGCTGGAGAACTATTTCAGCGGCTACGACGTGGGCATCAACTACAGCGACCGCACCAAGACCAAGCGCCAGCCGTCGGGCCAGTTGTTCGCCACCGGCAATCCCACCATTTCCAGCGACCTGCTGTATGCGCCGGTGGACCTGGGCTTTGCCGGCAGCGGCACCGTGCCGTCGTGGAACGTGCCTGGCGTGATCGCCAAGTACTTCGACCCGATCAACTACAGCCTGGCCAACAATTCGGGCACCATCAGCCGCGCCTGGGATGTCACCGAGAAGGTTACCACCAGCTTCGTCAAGGCCAACATCGACAGCACCGTGGGCACCGTGCCGGTAAAAGGTAATGTCGGCGTGCAGGTGATCCGCACCGACCAGTCGTCAAGCTCGCTGTACGCGGACAACAACGGCGTGGCCCATCCCTACTCCGATGGCAAGACCTACACCGATGTGCTGCCCAGCGTGAACCTGGCGTTCAGCCTGGCCGATGACCAGACCATGCGCCTGGCCATGGCCAAGCAGATGGCGCGTCCGCGCGTCGACCAGCTCAACGCCGGCTTTGAATTCACGGTCGACCAGGGTACGCGCCTGCCTAGCGGCAGCGGCGGCAACACCCGGCTCGATCCATGGCGCGCCAAGGCCTTCGACCTGACCTGGGAGAAATACTTCGCCAAGAAGGGCTATGTGGCGCTGGCCGGTTTCTACAAGAAGCTCGACACCTACATCTACGATTTCTCGGAAACGCGTGACTTCTCGGCCTTCACGCCGGGCACGGTCGCCATCACCAACATGGGCCAGTACAAGACCTCGTACAACGGCAATGGCGGTTCGGTGAAGGGGGCGGAACTGTCGGCCTCGATCCCGTTCGACATGCTGTCGCCCGCGCTGGCAGGCTTTGGCATGACGGCCAGCACCACGTACACCGAGAGCGGCATCGACATCAAGGAAGTCAACGCCACGATCGGCAAGATTACGCTGCCCGGCCTGTCGCGCAACGTGTCGGACCTGACCCTGTACTACGAGAAGAACGGTTTCTCGACCCGCGTGTCCGGCCGCACCCGTACCGACTACGTGGGTGAGATCGGCAACTTCGCCGGCGACCGCGCGCTGCGCTACGTCAAGGGCGAAACCACGGTCGACTTCCAGGTAGGCTATAGCTTCAACGAAGGCACCTACAAGGGCCTGGGCGTGCTGCTGCAGGTGACCAACCTGACCGATACGCCGTATGAAACGTATGCCGACAGCAAGGACCATATGCTGGAATACGCCAAGTATGGCCGTACCGTCCTGTTCGGTGTGAACTACAAGTTCTAAGCTTGTTCAGCGGCGCCAGCCGCTGAAAAAAATAACCGCCATGTGCGCCGGCGACGATAGTGATCGTCGCTGGCCACATGGCGGTTTTTCTATTGGGCTGGCCGCCGTGCGTGGCCGGTCAGCGCAACGCCAGCACCAGCACCGAGCGGGCCGGCAGGGTCAGCGTGTCGCCCAGCGCGTAGTGCTGGCCGCTGATTACGTCGTCGCCGCCGTGCACGCCGGCCAGCATTTCCTGGAAGCGGGCCGTGGACAGCGTGGTGTCGCTGTGGTTCTTGTTGAAGGCCACCATCACCTTGTGGTCGCCGTCGTAGCGGAAGAATACATAGGTGTTCTGCTCGGGGCCGAACTGCATGGTCTTGCCGTGGTGGATCACGGGCTGGTCCTTGCGCCAGTTCAGCAGCTTTTTCAGGAACGCCTGGGCCGCCAGTTGCCTGGGCGTCAGGCCCGCGCCCGTGAAGGCGTTGACCGGGTCGCCCGCCCAGCCACCGGGGAAGTCGCGGCGGTAGGAAGCGTCGTCGCGGCGGCCGGTGCTGCTGGTCATCAGCACTTCCGTGCCCGCGTAGAACTGGGGGATGCGGGGCGCCGTCAGCACATAGGCCATGGCCATGCGGAACAGGGCGTCGTCCTCGTGCAGGTCGCTGTAGATGCGGGCCAGGTCGTGGTTGCCTTCGAACAGCACCATATTGCCCGGATTGGCGTACAGATAGTCCTGCGACAGGGTTTCATACAAGCTCGTCAGGCTGTACTGGGCGCCATCGGCGTCGTCGGAGGCCAGTGCGCGGCGCAGCGTGTCGTTGAGCGGGAAATCCATCATGCCGGGCATGTGCGACACATAGCCGTCGAAGTTGCGCTTGCCTTCCTGCCAGCGGGCCACGATGGGAATGTGCGGGCTCCATTCCTCGCCCACCAGGTTCAGCTTCGGATACTCGTGCATGATGCGGGCCGACCAGGCGCTCAGGAAGGCGTTGTCCGAATAGCTGTAGGTGTCCACCCGCAAGCCGGACAGGCCGGCGTACTCGATCCACCAGATGCTGTTTTGCATCAGATAGGTGGCCAGGTGGGGATTGGCCTGGTTCAGGTCCGGCATGGTGGCGACAAACCAGCCCTGCGTGAAGTCGCGCTTGTCGGCCTGCGAGGCGTAGGGGTCCTGCACCGCCACCCGGTGGTGTTCGGTGGGGACGAACTGGCCCTGGTGGGTGATCCAGTCGGCGCTGGGCAAGTCCTGCATCCACCAGTGGCGGTCGCCGATGTGGTTGAGCACCACGTCCTGGATCACGCCGATGCCGTGCGCGCGGGCCTGGGCCACGAAGCGGCGGTAGTCGTCATTGCTGCCGTAGCGCGGGTCGATGCGGTAGTGGTTGGTGGTGGCGTAGCCGTGGTAGGAGCCGCGCTGCATGTTCGCTTCCAGCAGCGGCGTCGGCCACAGCATGGTGTAGCCCATGTCCGCCACATAGTCGAGGTGAGCCGCCATGCCGGCCAGGTCGCCGCCGTGGCGGCCAGAGCCGTCCTGGCGGTTGGCGCGTTCCGTCATGCCGGGCGCGTCGTCATTGCCAGGGTCGCCGTTGGCGTAGCGGTCGGGCATCACTTCATAGATGGCGTCAGCGCTGCTGAAGCCGGCCCGGTTGGCGGAACCTGCGGCACGGGCCTGCAGCGCGTAGGGATAGCTGAGCACGGTCTTGCCGTGCTGGCGGAATTGCAGCATGAGCTTGCCCGGTGGTGTGTCCGGCGCGATCTCGAGGTCGATGAACAGGTAGTTGGCGTTGCTCGGGCGCACCACCTGGGCGATGCGTACGCCAGGGTAGTGCAGCGCCGGTTCCAGGTCGGCGATCCGTGGCCCGTGCACCATCAGTTCCAGTTGCCCGCTGCGCATGCCGGTCCACCAGGAGGGCGGTTCCAGGTGGTCGATGCCGTGCTGCGGGGACTGTGCCCATGCCGGCGGCGTGGACAGGGTGGCCAATGCGGCCAGCAGGATCGTGCGCTTCATCGCTATCTCCATTTGATTGGTAGGCAAACTACAGGTTGCCTCATTCTTGGTTATTTCGAAATAATAATTTAAAAACAGTGACTTAACAACGCTTTATCATCTATTTGTTGGCGCCAATTGCTTGATTTTTAGTGAAAGTACAAAATGATGACTGGGCCGTCTTGGATGATTCCTGCCGCTGCGGTCATTCACCTCGCGCTGGCCCCGTATTGCCGCGTATGCGGGCATGCTGGCGCCGTTTGGGCTGCCATTGTGGTCCGTGCCGAATGTGTTTCTGTAGTTGGATTACATCGCGTTACGCGCAGCGGTGTAGCCAAAATACAACGTCATAATGCTGCTCTATGGGGCGCCGCTGGGGAGCTGGCTGCGTATGAACGTAGTTGAATTTAACTTCGATTGACACCGAATCTAGTTTTAGTACAAAATTCTTTCTGGAACGTCAAAGAACGTTGAATTCCAAGGATCCCGTGAGATGTCAGTGGCTGCAGTAAATGGTCGGCTGGATGGTGGCGGGAAAATTATTTGGTGTCGAGTGAGGGGGCATTAGCAATGAGTAAGTTCGTAAACAAGCGCAGCAGCGCCGCATTTCAACTGAGTCCGGTCGCGGCAGGCTGTGCCCTGTTCGTGGCCGCGTTGGCACAACCTGCGTACGCGCAATCGACGGCCACGGCCGCCGAGGCCGATGCGCCACAGATGGCGACGGTGACCGTGTCGGGCATCCGCCGTGGTATCGAGGGCGCGATCTCGGTCAAGAAGGATGCCACCTCCATCGTCGAAGCCATTTCGGCTGAAGACATCGGCAAGCTGCCTGACGTCAGCATCGCCGAATCCATTTCCCGCCTGCCCGGCCTGGCTGCCCAGCGCGTGGCCGGCCGTGCCCAGGTGATCAGCGTGCGCGGCTTGTCGCCGGACTTCTCGACCACGCTGCTGAACGGCCGCGAGCAAGTGAGCACGGGCGACAACCGCTCCGTGGAATTCGACCAGTACCCATCCGAGCTGATGGCTGGCGTGACCATCTACAAAACCCCGGACGCCGGCCTGGTTGGCCAGGGCCTGTCGGGCACCATCGACATGCAGACTGTGCGTCCGCTGTCGTTCGGCAGCCGTACCGTGGCGCTGAACGCGCGCGGCGAACACAACTCGCTGGGCGGCATCGCCGGCGCCTCGGCCAACGGCAACCGCTTCAGCGCCAGCTACATCGACCAGTTCGCCAACCGCACGGTCGGTATCGCGCTGGGCTTCGCCCACCTGGAATCGCCCATCCTCGACCACGAGACGGGCATGTATGAGCCATGGAAGACCGATTCGCGTCCTGGCATTCCATCGGGCACCTACATCACCGACGGCATCAAGGCCGTGGCCACCAGCGGCACCAACAAGCGCGACGGCTTCATGGGCGTGCTGCAATACCGTCCGAACAAGCAGTGGACCAGCATCCTGGACATCTATGCTTCCGAGTTCAAGCAAGAGCAGACCAACAACCAGCTGGAAGTCAACCTGGGTAACTACAACGGCGGTTACACGCCCGGCCTGAACTACGTCAACCCTGTGTTCAACGGCAACAGCCTGGCCGGCGGCACGGCGACCGGCGTGTTCCCGCTGGTGCGCGGCATGTACAACAAGCGCAAGGATGAAATCCATGCGGCTGGCTGGAGCAACGAATTCCGCTTCAAGGATTGGTCGCTGTTCGCCGACGTGAACTACTCGCAAGCCAAACGCGACGAGCTGAGCCTGGAAAACAACCTGCAGCACAACCCGCTGCCAGGCACCCAGTTCCTCGACAGCCTGGGCCTGAAATACGCCAGCGGCGGTTTCCCGACCATCACGACCGGTCTGAACTACAGCGATCCTACCCAGCTGTACGTGCGCAACACCATCTACGGCTCGGGCTACGGCAAGGTGCCGCATGTGGAAGACGAACTGAAAGGCTTCAAGCTGGTGGCCAGCCTGCCAGTGCCGGACATGATGGAGAAGCTGTTCTCCGGCGTGGACGTGGGCGTCAACTACGCCGACCGCAGCAAGAAGCGCCGTCAGCCTGAAGGCCCGATCACGCTGGCCAACGACCAGTTCACCGTGCCGTCCAACCTGCAGTACGCACCAGTGGACCTGAGCTTCGCCGGCGTGGGCACCATCCCGGCCTGGAACGTGCCTGGCGTGGTGGCCAGCGGCATGGTGTTCCATCCGGTGGACAACCTGTCCTACCTGGTGACCAAGGCCTGGGACGTGCAGGAAAAGGTGACCACCAGCTTCGTCAAGGCCAACATCGAGGCCGACATGGGCGATGTCAGCGTGCGTGGTAACGTGGGCGTGCAGGTGCAGCGCACCAATCAGTCGTCGCAGTCGCGTTACGTGGACAATTCCACCGGCACCACCCAGATCAAGCCGGTCGACGAGGGCAAGACCTACACCGACGTGCTGCCTAGCCTGAACCTGGCGTTTGGCTTCGACCATCAGCAGACCGTGCGCTTCGGCATGGCCAAGCAACTGGCCCGCCCACGGGTGGATCAGCTGAGCTCGGCGTTCCAGATGGACTATGACAAGACCAATTTCAGGCTGACCGCCAACGGCGGCAACGCCAAGCTGGATCCATGGCGCGCCAATGCCTTCGATATTTCGTACGAGAAGTACTTCGACAAGAAGGCTTACCTGGCCGCCGCCGGTTTCTACAAGAAGCTGACCAGCTACATCTACACCCAGACCAAGGACTACGATTTCTCGTCGTTCATTCCGCCAGGTTATGTGTTCAGCAAGGAGCTGGGCGCGATCAACACCGCCACCGGCCCGTTCTCGGCGCCGTACAACGGCCAGGGCGGCACGCTGAAAGGCTTGGAGTTCTCCGGCTCGCTGCCACTGGAACTGGTGACGAAGTCGCTGGATGGCTTTGGTGTGCAGGCTAGCGCCACCTTCAGCACCAGCGACATCAAGATCGAAGATCCAAGCAGCAGCATCGGCAGCAACATTCCGCTGCCCGGCCTGTCCAAGCGCGTCACCAACCTGACCGCTTACTATGAGAAGAACGGCTTCGAAACCCGTATCAGCTCGCGCAAGCGTTCGGACTACGTGGGTGAGATCAGCAACTTCGCCAACTCGCGTACGCTGCGTTATGTGGTGGGTGACAACGTGGTTGACTTCCAGGTTGGCTACACCTTCAACGAAGGCACCTACAAGGGCCTGGGCCTGCTGCTGCAGGTCAACAACCTGACCAACGCGGCCTACGAGACCTACACCGGCACCCGTAACCAGCAGCTGGAATACCAGAAGTATGGCCGTACCATCCTGATGGGCGCGAACTACAAGTTCTAAGCCAATCTGGCGGCGTCAGCCGGCACGGAAAAACCTCGTCATGCAAGTGGCGAGGTTTTTTTTTGGTGCGCCCAGCATGGGCGCACTCCTGTGGGTGCAAGTCCCGCCGCGAGCTGACCACAGTGAGCGAAGTGAAGCGCAACTGCGGAAGGGTAACTGACTGTGGGAAGGAAGCGTGGAGCA
>NZ_JACEZS010000043.1 GCF_014042365.1 Rugamonas fusca | reverse complement strand
CGCACCAAGAAAAAAGGCCTTGCACGTGCATGCAAGGCCTTTCTAAATTCTGGCTCCCCGACCTGGACTCGAACCAGGGACCTGCGGATTAACAGTCCGTCGCTCTACCGACTGAGCTATCAGGGAAAAGAGGCCGCATTATATACGGCCATTTTCGGGCTGTCCAGACGGCGGCGAAAAAATTCACCGCCCTCCTTCATCCCGTCGTCCAGGGCTTAGAAATTACCCTTGAACTGCACGCCGAACTGGCGTGGCTCGTTGACCATGCCGGTCAGGTTGTTGAAGTCGATCGCGCCGATGATGCGCTGGGTGTTGGTGATGTTGCGGCCGAACGCGGCCACTTCATACTTGCCGCCATCCCAGTTGTAACCCACGCGCAGGCCGCCTTCCAGCATGGCCTTGCCCGTGAATTCCGTCGCTTCATACAGGAAGAAGTTGATCTTGCTGCGATACGACCAGTCCGTCAGCACGAACAGGTTGCCATTCTCCAGCGCCCAGTTGTACTTGGCGGTGGCGTTGAAGGTCCACTTCGGCGCCTGCGGCAGCGGGTTGCCGTCGATGACGACGCGGCCAGCGGCGTTGATCGGGTTGAGCACCGTGCTCCATGGGTTCTTGATCACCGACAGGCTAGGATCGCGGATTTCCGTGAAGTTGTAGCTGCCGCCAGCCGTGACCTTGAAGTCGCTGGTGACGAAGGCTTCGAATTCCGCTTCCACGCCACGGCCCTTGGTCTTGGCCGCGTTGATCAGCTTGGTGACGTTGGAATTGCCGCCCACCACGGTCAGCTGCTGGTTCTTCACGTCGTAGTCATACACGCTGACGCTGGCGCGGGCACGGCGGTTGAACAGGTCGGCCTTGATGCCAGCCTCGTACGAGACGATGGTTTCCGCGTCGGCCACGGTGATGGGCACGGAGCTGTTGGCGGCGGCGATGCTGGGCGCGCGGAAGCCGGTGGCCACGCGCGCGTAGGCGTTCACGTCCTTGTTGATCTTATAGGTGCCGCTGACGTCCCAGTTGACCTTGCTCTTGCTCTCGCTCACGCCGCTCGGGCCGATCTGCACCACGTTGACCGCTTCGACCGTGTTGAAGTCCTTCTTGTCGTTCGTGTAGCGCAGGCCGCCACGCAGCATGAAGTCGTCGCTGACGGCGTAGTTGACGGAACCGAACGCCGCCCAGGCCGTGTTCTTCTGGTGGCTGGCCAGATGCGAGGTCTGGGCGCCGGTGGTGCTGTTGAAGTTGTTGCTGTAGCCGTTGGCGTCTTCCGAGAAGTAGTACAGGCCGCTCTGCCAGTTCAACGGACCGGCATTCTTCGATTCAACCCGGAATTCCTGGCTGTATTGCTTGAGGTCGGTCAGGCCGCCCCCCGTTTCAACCTGGAACGGCACCTGGCCCGGTGCGCCGCCGTCGATGTCGCCTCGGCTGAAGTAGTTGTCCACGGCTTCATAGCCGGTCACCGAGAACAGCTTGACCGCGCCCAGGTCCCACGTCAGGCGGGCGTTGGCGCCGTTGGTACTCAGGCTCTGCATGTTCTGGCCGTTGGTGTTGATCTTGGTGAAGTCGTAACCGTCGGTGAAGTCGTTGGTGCCCTTCTTGATCAGGTTGGCGCGGAACAGGCGCGCGCTGCCGTCGGTGGTGCGCGAGTGCACGTTGAACAGGGCGTTGAAGGTGGTGTCGGGCTGGTACAGGAACTGCACGCGCTCGGCGTGTTCGTTGTAGCCTTCCATCACGTCGTTCTGGTGCGTGAAGGTGTTATCGACGAAGTTGTCGCGGTGCTGGCGCAGGGTCGATACGCGCATTGCCCATTCTTTCGACAACGGAATGTTGGCGGCCGCTTCCACGTTGGCCGTGTTGTGGGTGGCCAGCGACAGGTTGTAATAGCCTTCGATGCCCTTGGTGTTGGGCTTTTCGGATTCGAACTTGACCACGCCAGCCGGGGTGTTGCGGCCAAACAGCGTGCCTTGCGGACCGCGCAGCACTTCCACGTTGGCCACGTCGAAGATCGGGAAACCTTTCAGGATGCCGTTTTCCTGCACCACGTCGTCATACACGAGCGACACGGGTTGCGAGGCGAAGGTGCTGAAGTCGGTGTTGCCGTAGCCGCGGATGTAGAAGCGGGGGAAGGTACGGCCGTTCGACGATTCCACGTTCAGGCTCGGCACCTTGCCGGCCAGCAGGCGGATATCCTGGCCGCCGGACACCAGCACGTCCAGCTTCTCATCCTTCAGGGTCGACACGGACACCGGCACATCCTTGATGTTCTCGGTGCGGCGCTGGGCCGTCACGGTAATCGTTTCCAGCTGGGGCACGTCGGCTGCGGCCGGTGCGGTTTGCGCCACGGCGGCGCCCATGGGCATGACGGCGCTCAGCGCCAGCAGGCGCTTGTGCATCTTGGACAATTTGATCATTCAATTTCCCGATTTAAGTGGTTTTGGCAAAGAGGGACTAACAGTTGTCTCCTGTTCTCTCTTCTGTCGACACCGTCCCCCGGCTGGCCGGAACGGCGTAAGCGGGCTGTGCCGCTTTCGGTGAGCCTGGATCAGCCCGCCACTTCGCCTCGTGAGCCGTGACAGGTCTGGTCCGCATCTCAATGATGCCTAGAATGCACCGACTTGCAAAAAGGCAGTATTGTCTGGCATTGATACCGTGTATTGCAAGCGCAATATACCGAGTAGGTCTTCAATTGGTAGAAATTGCCGTCCGGGGCGCCTCTGACAAAACAATCGGCGGGCCAGATGCCCGCCGGCCGCATGCCTTGCCGCCTCCCCGGCAAGGCATGCTAAGCAATTGATTAATATGAAGTTATTTGCAAGTATCGAGCGGCAGGCCGTACTTGCGCAGGATGCGCGCGCAGCTGCCGTCATGGCGCATGGCGTTCATGGCGGCCTGCCATTGGGCGATGTCGGCGGCGGAAAAATCGAGCGAGCCGGCCAGCCAGATTTCGCCCCATCGGTAAGGCGCGCTGTAGTCAAAATCCGACACGGCAGCGCCGGCCAGGTTGGCCGCGCTGCGGTGGATCACTTCGCCGCCGTAGGTGGCGTCGGCCAGCCCGGTCTGCACCATGCGCATGCATTCGCGCACGGTGGAGCATTCGAACACGGCCGTGAAATGCTCGGCCGCCAGCACTTCCTTGTGGGGCGAGCCGCGCAGGATGGCGATGCGGCGCGTCTTCAAGGCGTCGATGTTGCGCAAGTCCAGCGTGCCGTGGCGCGACACGAACACGAAGTCCTGGCGGTACAGCCGCGTCAGCCAGGTGTAGCGGGGCTCGCGTTCGGGCGTGCGGGTGAGCGGCAGCACCACCACCCGCGACATGCCTTCCGTCATCTTCAACGCGCGCTGCCAGGGATAGAATTCGACCGGCGTGGACAAACCGAGCCGCTGCGCCAGTTCCTGGGTGATTTCCACCAGCGAGCCCGGACCGCGTTCGCCCCCTTCCATGGCGAACGGCGGCAACTCGCCCACCACCAGCCGCACCGGCGCCTGGCTGGCGGCGCCGGCCGCCAATGGCAAGCTCAGCATAAAAACACCCAGCGCCTGGCGCCAGGCCATGTTCCACCACCGCTTCAGCATTCCCCGCCTCTCCCCTCGGACATCGGTTATCCCGGCCGCCACCCACTGCACGCCAGCCGCGCGGTCAGTGACGGTCAATATCGGCATGGACATGGCCGCAACGCGGCGCCGCCGCGCGGGGTGCAGGCGCAGGCCGCTTTGCAAATATACAGCAAGAACTAACTTGCAAGTCATGCATATAGCGCCAATGCAACATCGTCCGGCGCCGGGAATGGCGATGCCTTACCAGGATGGGGGCCGCCCCGCGTCGCCCTGCGTGTAGTCGCACACACCCTGCGGGAAAATGCGGGCCAGCCATGCCTGCTGGGCCGCGGAGAAGTGTACGCCGGCCGGGTAAGTACCGTCGGCCAGCGCGGTGGCGACCGGCTTGAGCGCGCACTTGAACCTATCGCCCCGGATCGAGTCCCCGGCCACCATGCGCGGACTGGAGAAAATGGGAAAAGCCCGCGTACAGGCGCCGGGCGGGTGCTGGTCCAGCACGCCATCCCACACGGCGGGGCCGGCGGCGATGGTGGCGCCCTGCCCGTCCATGCAGCGGTCGGTGAACAGGGGCGGCGGCTGGTGCTGGGCCAGGTAGCGGTCGAGCACGCCCAATGCCTCCAGCGCAACCGGGGCCAGGTCCGCCTCCGGCCGCACGAACCAGATCACTTGCCGCGCAGCCTGCGCCGGATCGCTCGCGCGCAGGCGCGCGCGCGTGGCGAACGACTGGCGGGCGTTATGCATGTCCAGCGTCGCCTCCAGGTAGGGGCGCAGGTCGATCATGGGAATGTCCAGCCGTCGCCCGGTGAACACCTGGCCCGATGTATAGGCCCGCCGCATGGCGCCCACGTCGCCCGCGCGACGCGGCGCGGGCCTGCCATCGGGCCAACGGCAACGCTCGCCGCGCAGCATGTTGGCGCTGTCGAAGGGGTCGGCCGCACCTTGCCAGGCGACGAAATCGGGCTGCTCCTTCCATGCCCCCACGCAAGCATTGATGCGCAGGAATTCGTCCGCGTCGAGCTTGCCCGCCGCCAGCGCGGCCAGGCCATACTGCACACCGACGTTGTCGAGCGGGATGGGGGCGTAGCCGCGCGCGTCCTCGCCGTAGATGTCGGCCAGGTCGTTCCAGTGGGTCCACTTCACCTTGTCGAGCGCGCCATCGCGATAGCCGTAGGCGTGCGCGCCCAGGTCGAAACGGTGGTCGCGGTACAGCGGGTTGAGCACGGTGGGCATGGCCATGCGCCAGCCATTGATGCACTCGGTCGTGCCGGGCCGGCCGGACTGGGCGTTGCGCACCGTGTCGCTCGCGTTCATGCCTTCCACCAGCGCCTGGCTGCTCCAGTGCGCCCATGGCGAGGCAGGGTCGTTGGCGACGGCATCCTTGAAATACTGGCCCAGCAAGGGACAGTCCGAAATCGGAATGGTCTGGGTGATCATGTCCGGAAACGACTGGATGGGCACGCCGCCGTCGAACAAGCCCGGCAGGTTTTGCGCAAACAGGTACTGCTGCACGGCGCCCCCCGAACCGCCCATGGCGATCGTGTACCGCGGCTGGCCGTGGCTGGCGATGAAGTGCTGCTTGACCTTGAGCGCCGTGTCCCCGGCCAGCCGCATGTTGTAGTGCACGCCCGTCTCGTTGCCGGACGAACTGAGCACGGCGAAGCCCTGCTCCAGGACAGACGGCAGCAACTCCCGCTCCGAACGGCTCAGCGCGCCATTGATCCACATGGGCAAGCCCTGCTGGTGGCCTATGCCGACTCCGCCCCGCAGCCAGTAGAACAGCTTGTGGTTCCAGGCCAATGGCGCAGGTTCGGGCGCCGGCGCCAGCATGGCGATGGTGTAGAAGAAGCGGTTGATGGTGCCCACTTCCACCTGCACCACGAAGGGCACGCTGGTGTCGCCATAGCGCGCGCGGCGCAGGTCGGCCGGCGGGTGGGCGTAATCGGTGGCCGGCGCGAACGGCTTGAACGCGCTGCCGTTGTAGTAGAAGTAGACAATGCGCGGCGTGATGGCGCACTGCCGGCTGTAGCCGAACGGCTGGTGGCTGGCACTGTCCATCACCGGATGGGCCGTGGCATCGAAGCTGTCGACGATGGGCTGGCCCAGTCCCGCTTCCTGGGTCCGGCAGATGAAGGGAAACTGCTGGGCCGGTGCGTCAGCCGGCGCGGCCTGGCACGAGGCCGCCAGGAACAAGGACGCGATCCACCAATTCCAGCGTTGCATGCTTGCCTCCGTGGCGCACTGCGATCATGGGGAGGCGCGGCATCAGGAACACCTTGCAATCACGGACGCCGGGCTTGCCACCAGTATAGCGCGAAGTGTTGCCTGACCTGCAAGATCGATGCTGGCTACGCGCCCATCGACCCTCGTCGCGACAGGCGTAGCACGACAGCAACAAGCGCGTGCCGATGTCAGACCACGCGTTGAGCGCGGCACGGGATCGGCGTATGTTTGAGTGTCGCCAGGCACCTGGCGACGATCGCCTTCGCATTATTCCTATAACGAGACGCGGGAGAAACTCCATGAAGCATCCTCATGCCATCACCCTCATGACACTGCTGCTGGCCGGCGGTGCCGCCACGGCCCAGGAAAAAACCGTCGAAGTGGTCCACTGGTGGACTTCCGGCAGCGAGGGCGCGGCCCTCAAGGTACTCAAGGATGATGTCGTCAAGCGTGGCTTCAACTGGAAGGACAGCGCCGTGGCCGGCGGTGGCGGCGACAACGCGCGCACGGCCCTCAAGGCGCGCGTGGCCAGCGGCAGCCCGCCCGACGCCATGCAGATGCTGGGCTACTCCATCACCGAGTACGCCGAGGAAGGCTTGCTCGGCAACGTGGACGCGGTCGCCGCGTCCGAAGGCTGGGACAAGGTGGTCCCGCAGCCGCTGCAAAAATTCGCCAAGTTCAAGGGCCACTGGGTGGCCGCGCCCGTCAACATCCACCGCACCAACTGGATCTGGGCCAACAAGGCCATCTTCGACGAGCTCAAGCTCACGCCGCCGAAAACCTTCGACGAGCTGGTAGCCATGGCCGACAAGATCCGCAAGGCCGGCTACATCCCGCTGGCGCACGGCGGCCAGCCCTGGCAGGACGCGACCCTGTTCGACAGCGCCGTCATGTCGGCCGGCGGCCCCAAGTTCTACAAGGAAGCGTTGATCGACCTCGATCCCAAGGCCCTGTCCGGCAAGACCATGGAAAAGGCATTCGAGCAAATGCAAAAGCTGCGCACCATGGTCGATCCGGGCTACATGGGACGGGAATGGAACTTCGCCACCTCGATGATTTACCACAAGAAGGCGGCCATGCAGATCATGGGCGACTGGGCCAAGGGCGAGTTCGAGAAAGGCAAGATGAAGCCCAACCAGGATTTCCTGTGCTTCCAGTATCCGGGCACCGAAGGCAGCTTCATCTTCAACGCCGACCAGTTCGGCTTCCTCAAGGTCAGCGAAAAACAGATGGCCGGCCAGGCCGCGCTGGCGAGCGCCGTCATGGACAAGCACTTCCAGGAAAAGTTCAACCAGGTCAAAGGCTCGATCCCGGCCCGCACCGACGTGGCCATGGATGGCTTCGATGAATGCGGCAAGAAATCCATGAACGACATGAAGGCCGCGCTCAAGAACAACACCATGGTCGGCAGCTTCGCCCACGGCCACGCCATGCACGACAAGGCCAAGGCCGCCGCCACCGAGGTGGTGGCCAGGTTCTTCGATTCCGGCACCTCGCCGGCCGAAGCAGCCAAGCAATTGGCCGCTGCCGTGGCCGGCGCCAAATAAGGGCACCGTGCGGGCCGCCCACCGCCTGCGCCGCTGGCTGGCCGCCGCCTGCGTGCTGCTGGCCAGCACATGCGGCGCGCCGGCGTGGGCCGCGCTGCACGTGGTCTACCCGCGCATCGAGGAACGTCCGCCCGACGACTATGGCTACAAGCTGCTGGAACTGGCGCTGAAAAAGTCGGGCGTGCCGTTCGTGCTGTCGATGTCGGTGCCCAAGATGAACCAGGAGCGCGCCCGCTCCCTGCTGGACCATGGCGACATTTCCGTGCTCGATGCGGGCACCAGCGCCGAATTCGAAGCCCGTTTCGACGCGGTCTACTTCCCCATCGACCGCGGCCTGAGCGGCTTCCGCCTGCTGCTGATCCACAAGGATGCGCAGCAGGACTTCGCGCCCATCCAGAACCTGGGCGAGCTGCGCCGTATGGTCGCCGGCCAGGGACCGGGCTGGGCTGACAGCAAGGTGCTGGCGGCGGCCGGCATCCACGTGCGCACGGCCGAATTCGAATCGCTGTTCCGCATGGTCAACGCCAAGCGCATCGACTTCTACCCGCTGGGCGCGGACGAGGCGTTCACGCTGCTCGAACGCTACCGCGCGCTGGCCCCGGACGTGGTGGTGGAGCCGCACCTGGTGCTGCAATATCCATTCAGCCGGCAATTTTTCGTCAGGAAGGGCGACACGGAATTGCGCGACGCCATCCTCAGCGGCCTGCAAAAATCGTTCGCCGATGGCAGCCTGCTGCGATTTTTCGAGCAGGACGAGCGCTTCCACACCAGCCTGCAACGGGCCGGCTTGAAGCAGCGCGTCGTCATCGGGCTCGACAATCCTTACCTGACGCCGGCGTTCCGACAGATTCCGAAGGAGTATTTCTATCTGCCATGAGAGTGAGCGAGAAGGCATCGCCATGCGATTCATCTTCGCGTTGATTTGGATACTGGCATGGTCCTCCGTGCGGGCCGAGGACCTGTACGTCCCGAAATTCAACGAACGCGAGCCGTGGACTCCGTATATCGTCGAACTGCTGACCGGCGCGCTGGCCCGCACCCCCGGCGCCACGCCGGACCGCTGGCATTGGGTGGAGACGCGGATGACCCAGGACCGCGCACTGGCCCTGCTACGCAGCGGCAAGGAACTGGACCTGTACTGGAGCATGACGTCGGCACCGCGCGAGCAAGGCGTGCTCACGGTGCGCATCCCGCTGATGAAAGGCTTGCTGGGCAGCCGGCTGATGATCATCCGCAAGGACTCGGTCGACAAGTTCAGCCGGATCAACAGCCTCGACGACTTGAAGCGGAACATCGCAATCGGACAAGGTCTCGATTGGCCGGACACGGCCATCGAACAGGCGGCTGGTTTGCGCGTGGTTACCTCGTCCTCGTACGAAACACTGTTCCAGATGCTGAAGGCCAAACGCTTCGACGGCATCGCCCTGGGCGTGAACGAGATCGACGATGAACTGGCCAAGCAGCACGATGCCGAGCTTGTCATCGAGCAGCACCTCGCGCTGTCCTACCCTGCGCCCGTGTTCTTCTTTGTTTCACCGCGCAACCCGGCGCTGGCAGAGCGCATCGAAAAAGGCTTGTTGCTGATGATAAAAGACGGCACGTTCAACGCCCTGTTCGACAAGCGCTGGCGCAAGGCGCAACTGATCAACCACATGAAGGGCCGGCTCGTGCTGCCATTATCCAATCCCCTGCTGTCGCCGGAGACGGCGGACATGATACGGCAGCATCCCGAGTATTTCCTGTTCGCACCGGCCCGGCAAGGGCATTAGTGGCCAGGCCAACGAGACTATAATGAAAAAAGGAAACTGGATCGGGGGAACGTCGATGAGGTTAACCGCCATGTTCATTGCCGCCGCGGCCACCGCATGTGTCGCCCCGGAAGCCCTGCCGGCCGATGCCAACCCCACCGCCGTCAAGATTGGGTTGCAGAGCGCGATCGCGCCATTCGTGCTGCCGGACCATGCGAGCGGCCTGTTCGTGGACGTGCTGCGCGCCGCGTTCGCATCGCAGCAGGTCACAGTTGAATTCATCTATTTGCCCAACGCCGGACTGGATGAACAGTTTCGCCAGGGTGTATTCGACGTCAACACGGCCACTGCCGCGCAACATGGGCAAGATGGTTACATGAGCCGGTGGCCGGTTTCCTATTTCCACAACATGGCCATCACCATGCGCGGCAAGATCCCCATGCTGGCCAGCGTGGACGAATTGAAGAAATACCGGGTCACCGCGTTCCGCAACGCGCGCGAGGTGCTGGGACCGGAATATGCGGCCGCCACGTCCAATCACTCCCAATACCGCGAAGCGGTGACCATGCCGTCCGGCGCCCTCTTCCTGGACCGCACGGACGTCATCATCTCGCAGCCTGATGTGTTCCGGTACTACCTCAGGCAGCAATTACCCCAGAAGCACAATCCCGACGCGGAACTGGCTTTTCACGATGTGCTGGGACACGGCCGGTTTTACTGGCTGCGGTTCCGCACGGAGGCGCAGCGCAATGCGTTCGAGCGCGGCATCGCGCAACTGTACGCCACGGGTGAAATCGATCGCATCCTGGAACGCTACCAGCGCGACTACGGCGTCACGCGCGACTTCTTCATCACGCTCGACTGCCAGTTCCGGCCGCAACTGGCGCCGCAAAAGTGCAAGAAGCTCAGCGAGTGGTGGGACGACACGCACAACTGAATGGGTACGACAGTTCCACCAGCGCGCCGTCAATGGCTGGGCAATATCGTCGTGGGTAATCCCCCCATTTTTAGTGCGCGCTAAAAATGGGGGGATTACCTTAAGACAGGGTCGCGGCGTTCGCCCAGTTAAGCTTATAACTCGCTTACGACTTCGATCTCGTCGCTAGACATTAACTTTTCGATGTCCACGAGAATCAGCATTCGTTGCAATTCTCCTAGCACAAGGGTGCCAATTCCGATGACATGATGGGTCGAGGAGGCACTGCCAAAATCCGGCGCTGGCTTGATCTCCTCGCTCTTCAGTTCTACGACGTCAGAGACGGCATCAACCACCATGCCTACAATGCGGTTGGCGATGTTGAGTACGATCGTGACGGTATTGAGATTGTAAGCAACATCTGCCATACCAAATTTGATACGCATGTCCAGAATAGGAACAATCACGCCGCGCAAGTTGAGAACGCCAAGCACATGGTTAGGTGCGTTAGCGATGCGGGTAGGCACCTCATAGCCGCGAATTTCCTGTACCTTCAGAATATCGATGCCGTACTCTTCGGCGCCATTCCGAAAGCTAAGGTACTCGCCGGACAGATTCGCTTTACCTACTGGGTCGGTATTGCTGGCGTAAACTTCTGCTGTGCTCATTGATCAGCACTCCTTCTATTTATCCTAGCTGTTAGTCTGATCGGCAATCATCTTGGGCGATTCCCGATCACGATAGTCGAATGTGTTGTTGTTTGATCAGACGACAGCTCAGAACGTTTCCCATTCAGCAGAATCGTCTATCGATTCTCCGTTCGCAACTGTCTTTTTCGGACGACTCGGCGGCGACTTTGATGCCAGTTTCGCCACCGGGCGCGATAACGCTGTGATTGGAGCGACAGGCGAGAGACTGGCGACAGCACGGGCGGACGTGGAATTGTGCTGATTGAGCTTGAACACCGCAACTGTCCGTACCAGATCTGCCGCTTGGCTGTTCAGTGCGTTAGCGGCAGCGGCCATTTCTTCCACCAGCGCGGCATTTTGCTGCGTGTTCTCGTCCATTTGCGTTACTGCTTCCCCGACCTGGGTCACGCCCGCACTTTGCTCGACGCTGGCGGAGCTGATTTCCGCCATAATATCGGTTACACGCTGGATCGAGTTGACGACTTCGTTCATAGTGGAACCGGCCTTATCAACCAGCACCGTGCCTTGTTCGACCCGTTCAACGCTGTCATTAATCAGATGCTTGATTTGTTTTGCGGCTTCGGCACTGCGGCCAGCCAAACTACGCACTTCAGTCGCCACCACGGCAAAGCCACGACCTTGTTCGCCAGCGCGGGCTGCTTCAACGGCGGCATTGAGCGCCAGGATATTGGTCTGGAAGGCGATGCCATCGATCACGCTAATGATGTCCGAGATTTTCTTGCTCGAATCACTGATGTCTTTCATGGTGTCGATCACTTGCGACACTACTTGGCCACCTTGCACGGCCACGCCCGAGGCGCTCTGCGCTAATTGATTTGCCTGACGTGCATTGTCGGCGTTTTGCTTCACAGTACTGCTCATCTCCTCCATGCTGGCGGCTGTTTCTTCTAGCGCGCTGGCCTGGGATTCCGTGCGGCCACTCAAGTCCATATTGCCTTGGGCGATTTGGGTGCTGGCAGATGCTACCAATTCACTGCCCTGGCGTACGTTGGTCACTACCGTGATCAGAGACTGCTGCATGCGGTCGATGGCGGCCATCACACTGCTCGTGTCGCCACGCTGCAGTTGCAGGTGGGAAGTCAGATCGCCGTTGGCGACTCGGCCGACCACTTCGGACAATTCGCTCGGCTCCGCACCCAACTGGCGCGTAATTGCGCGGGAAATGGCCCAGGCCAGAAACAGGCCTAGCACAGTCGCTACACCGGCAATTATCGACACCAGCACGGAGCTGGATGCGACCGCTTCATTGGCTTTGTCACCGACGTCTTTCGCCAGCGCCTGCTGCAGGGCCAGTGAGTCATCGACGGCCTTGAACAGAATACTTTGTTTGTCGCGCAAATCGCCGACGATAATGGCAGTCGCCGCTTGCGCATCTTCGGGCTTGCCGGTCAGGCCCATTTTGATGGACTCGGCCAGGCGCTGGTTGTAAGTGGGGCGGACTTCGTTGATGCGCTTGAGCAGTTCTTGTGCCTTGGGCTGGGTAATGGTCTTAGCCAGTGCATCCAGAATGGCCGCATTCTTAGCCTGCAGCGGAGGGATTTTATCTGCCTCGATAGCGGCGTCTTTTACATCACTGATCAAGGCGACATTACGATTGATGCGGGCGATGGCGTTCAGGTTGTCTTTGATTTCAGTGAATTGTTGAACTTTCACCATGCGGTTCTTCACCAGTTCGCCGATTTCTTCATTGAGAGTGATCAGTCGGAAAATGGCAGTGGCACTCACTAGTATCAAGGCCACAATCAGTAGACCGAAGCCTATGCTAAGACGCGAACTCACCTTCATTTTTTCAAAATTCATTTCTGCTCCTTTTTGTGCATATTCTTTTTGACAATTTTTCGCACCAACTGAAATATTGGCTGCCGTGCATTGCCAGATGCGCCTGAATAGCACAAGAATTTTGTGCTATTCAAGATTCCTATTTAAAAAAATTTCCACAAGGAAAGTGAAGTTCCTATTTTACATTGTAACCAAAAGGAAATGTTATTCTTTGCTTGACATTTAATTGTCATATTGATAAAGCATTGCGCTTAAGATGGCCAAACAAGAGCACCAAGGTGCTCACGAGGGGCGTTGCTGAAAAATAGACCAGAGACGATCTTTTCGAAATTGATGACATGCTGCGCCCGCAGCCGCGACGAAAGGCTCAGCCTCGCAACGGCGCTACGCGAGCCGACAACTTGAACACAGAGACTGTATTTACCAAGTTGTCGGCCTTCTCATGCAGGAGGCTGGAAGCGGTCGCCATTTCTTCCATCATGGCTGCATTTTCCTGTGTGGTTTTATCCATATGGCTGATGCCCTTGCCCACTTGGGCAACACCTTGGCTCTGCTCTTGGCTGGCGACCGAAATTTCTTCCACTACATCAGTCACACGTTGAAACTGGGATGCGATGTCGTCCATCACTTTTCTTGCGTCATCGACCAAGGGCGCACCTTGTGGCTCGTGATCGCCATGGAAGGTACGTTGCGATACGTTCGCGGTCCCGGGGCCGCCATTGCTTCGCCTGCACTCGACAGGCGCGCTCCAAATTGATTGACGAGCGTGGAACTCCTCGGGTACCCCCCCCCGGATCATGGATGACTGGGGGGCAGGAATCATGCCGGATTTGGCTGACCAACACCCCGAGAATCGAGGTCTGTATGTAGTAACGGGGGATTACCAGCATCCGGACCGAGCAGGCCTACGTCGACTGGATTCGCCGCTTCATCTTACTCCACAACAAACGCCACCCCGCCGAGATGGGGAAGAGCGAGTTGGAAGCTTTTCTGACCTATCTCGCAGTGGATCGACATGCATCCGCCTCTACCCAATCGCAAGCCAAGGCCGCCCTGCTCCTTCTTTATCAAAAAGTGTTGCACCAGGAAGTTGACTGGCCAAAAGACGTAGTCGCTACAAAGCAGGCACAACACATGTCAACCGTGTTGACCATGGATGAGGCGCATTCCCTGCTCACGCGCATCGAGGGGGAACCGTGGCCATACATCCACAAGAAAGTCACGCCGCATACCCTGCGCCACAGCTTCGCAACCCATTTGCTGATGAACGGCTAAGGCATTCGCACAGTACAGGAACTGCTGGGGCATAAGGATGTGCGCACGACCATGATTTACACCCACGTCCTGAACCGGGGTGGGCGCGGCGTCATCAGCCCATTGGACCGCTAGACACCCGCAATCGGCATAGGGGCGGCCAGCATAGCTGACCGGTCCCCTGCCACACCACCCGGCATGCGGGTCCGCACCGGGCGGTTCGAGTAGTTGAGGTTAAGACAGGCGTGGTACGCCCAACCGGTCGAAGTA
>NZ_JACEZS010000042.1 GCF_014042365.1 Rugamonas fusca | reverse complement strand
GACATCGAGCAGATGCTCAAGGAGATGCAGTCGGCCGTCTCGGCCAGCGTGATGGGCATGGACAAATTCTCCGAGGAGATCCGGCGCAGCGTGGGCGAGGTGCGGCAGGTGACGGACCAGCTGTCGGGCGTGATGGACCAGGTGGGCAAGCTGGCGCCCCAGTTCGACGCCGTGTTGCAGGGCATGCAGTCGCAGGCCGTGGGCGCCGAACAGATTTCCGGCACCATGAGCCAGCTCAACGACGCCACCCAGCAGACCGTGGAATCGCTGAAGGCCACCAGCGACGCGGTGCGCCAGTTGCAGTTCGCAGCCGGCGAGCTGCAGTCCGGCGTGGGCAATTTCACGCTGGCGGCATAAGGTAGCGCGGACATGAAACAGCTGCTCTTTCATATCGGCGCCGACCGCTACGGGCTGCGCCTGCGCGACGTGGTGCGGGTACTGCCCCTGCTCGAACTCAAACGGCTGCCGCTGGCGCCGGACGCCGTGGCCGGCCTGATGGACTTCCATGGCCAGTCCGTGCCCGTGATCGACCTGAGCCTGATGGCCGGCGTGGCGCCGGGCCGCCAGCATTTCGACACCCGCATCCTGCTGGTCCACTACCACGGCCCCGATGGCGCCACTCACCTGCTGGGATTACTGGCCGAACGGGTGCTGGGCGTCACCGACGTGGATGCGGGGGCGCTGGCCGACAGCGGCGTGCGCGCCGCGCCCTTCCTTGGCCAGGTGGCCAGCGACGCGGCCGGCATCGTGCAACTGGTGGAGCCGGACCAGTTGCTGTCGGCCGAACTGCGCGCCATCCTGTTCCAGCCGGAGGCCGCCGCGCCATGAACGTGCAGACCATCCTGCGCCAGGCCACCGGCCTGCATTTGTCCAAGGCCGTGGCCGAGCGGGCCATGGCCAGCCGCATGGAGCGGTTGGGCGTGGCCGAGCGCGACGCCTACCTGGCCGCCCTGTCGCCGGACGAATTGACGCAACTGGTGGAACTGGTGGTGGTGCCCGAATCGTGGCTGTTCCGCGACCCGGTGGCGTTCCAGGCCGCCGTCATCCACGTGAAGGCGATCCTGTCCGGCGCGGATATGAACCGCAAGGCACGCATCCTGTCCGTGCCCTGCGCGGGCGGCGAGGAGCCCTATTCCATGGCCATGGCCCTCAGCGACGCCGGCGTGGACCCCGAACGCTACACCATCGACGCGTGGGACATCAGCCCCGCGTGCGTGGCGCGCGCGCTGGCCGGCGTCTACGGCCGCAACGCCTTCCGCAGCGACGACCTGCGCTTCCGCGAGCGCCACTTCACGCGCACGGGCGAGGAAGAATATACGATCAGCGAGGCCTTGCGCGGCCAGGTGCGCTTTCGCCAGGGCAGCCTGTTCGCGCTGGACGCTGGCCGGCTGCCGAAATACGACATCATCTTCTGCCGCAACCTGCTGATCTATTTCGACAAGCCCACCACCAGGGACGCCGCCGTCCGCCTGAGCACCCTGCTGGCCGACGACGGCCTGCTGTTCGCCGGCTATGCGGAAGTGCCGGCGTTCTGCCAGCACGGTTTCGCGCCGCTGCAATTCCCGCGCGCGTTCGGCCTGAAGAAAGAAGGCGCCGCCGCACTGTCCCCGGCGTCCAGCGCGGCGCCAGGGGCGGCATCGCGCGCATCGCCGCACGCACCGGCCACGCGCGTGCACGCGCACGTGCAGCGTGCGGCCAAGGCAGGCGCGCCGGCCGCCGCCAGGCAGTCAAGCACGGGACGGGCCGCAATGCCCACTGTCGCTGCCCTAGCTGCGCCTGCACCGGCACCTGCGCTGGCCGCAGCGGCCGCAATGCCAGCTGCCGCCACCACGGCCGCCTTGCTGGAACAAGCGCGCAAGCTGGCCGACCAGGGCCGCTACGCGGAAGCGGTAAGCGCGTGCCAGCGCTGCCTGACGCAAACGCCGGACGCGGCCGACGCCTATTTCATCCTGGGCCTGCTGGACGAGCAGGCGGGCCAGCTGGCCAAGGCGGAACAGCACTGGCGGCGCTGCATCTACCTGCACCCCGACCATTACGAAGCGCTGTGCCACCTGGCCCTGCTGGCCGAGCACAATCGCGACCCGGCCGCCGCCGCGCTGAAGGCCCGCGCGGCGCGCGTCTACCATCGCCAGCAGGCGTCCTGAAGGAGATACGATGACGACACTGGACAGCCCCATCCTCGTCAACTGCTGGAACCGCATCGGCGTTTCCGGCGACCAGAGCTGCGACAAGCTGGCGCGCCACATCCACTGCCGCAACTGCGAAGTCTACGCCGACGCGGCCCAGGCCAACATGCAACGGGCCGTGGACGACAGCTACAAGCGCGAATGGGCCGCGCACTTCCGCCGCGTGGACGACGACAGTACGCGGCTCGACGCTTCGTGCCTGGTGTTCCGCATCGGCCGCGAATGGCTGTCGCTGCCCACCACCATCCTGCAATCGGTGGCGCCGCAGGCCGCGCCGCACCGCCTGCCGCACCGCCATGCGCGCGAACTGCGCGGCATCGTCAACGTGGGCGGTACGGTGTATCCGTGCATGTCGCTGGGCGCCCTGCTGGGCATCGACGAATCGGAAACCGTGGCCGCCGCCGGACGCCACATTTTCGCCCGGCTGCTGGTGGTGCGCTGGGACGAGCAATCGTTCGCGCTGCCGGTGGCGGACCTGCACGGCATCGTGCGCTACGCCTCGGCCACGGTGCAGCCGCCGGCGGCCACCATCAACAAGGGCTTGCAGCGCTACCTGTCCGGCGTGCTGTCCCACGCGGACATGCACATCGGGTGCCTGGACGCGCCACTGATCGGCCACCAACTCGCAAGGACGCTACGATGAGCCATGAGCAGCAAGGTGATTTGAGCCAGTTCTCCATGCGCGACCTGTTCCGCATGGAAGCCGACACCCAGACCCAGATCCTGACGGACGGCCTGCTGGCGGTGGAGCGCCTCAAGGGCGACGCCGGCGCACTGGAAGCGATGATGCGCGCCGCCCATTCGATCAAGGGTGCGGCCGCCATCGTCGGGCTGGACCTGGTGGTGCAACTGGCGCACGGCATGGAAGACAGCTTCGTCGCCGCCCAGCAGGGCCGGATGCAGTTGACGCCGAACCGGGTCGATGCGCTGCTGGCCGGGGTCGACCTGATCCTGCAGATCGCGCGGCTCGACAACGCCAACGCCGACGCCTGGCTGGCCGCCAACGGCGCGCCGATCCGGACCACGCTGGACCTGATCGCCAACATCGCCTTCCTGCCTGAGCCCCCCGCCATCGCGCCGGCCATTCCTGCCGCCCCGGCCACCGCTACCGCCACGGCTCCGCCGGCGGCGCCTGCCCCGCAGCAGGCCGCGCTGGCAGCGCCGCCCGCATCGGAGCCGGCCGCGCCAGCCGCCGCGCCGTTGCCGGCCACGGCGACGGCCGACGATGGCGCCTCCGCCGTTGCCCCGCGCCCGCCCGCTCCGCTCAAGACAGCCCAGAATTTCGACCGCCTGCTGTCGCTGGCCAGCGAAGCGCGCATCAACGCGCACCAGCTGCATCCCTTCATCCAGGACCTGCAGCGCTTCAAGCGCAACCAGAGCAGCCTGTTCTCGCTGGTGGAGCAGCTGCACGAAGCCATCGCCAACAGCGGCGACGCCAGCCTGAAGGAAAAGTCGCTGCTGGCGCTGCAAAAGACCCACCCGCTCAAGCAGTTCCTGCTCGAGCACATCGCCGACATCGAAGCCTACGAGCGGCGCATGCTGGCCGTGTCGCAGAACATGGTGGACGAAGTGCTCACGCTGCGCATGCGCCCGTTCCGCGACGGCGTGCAGGCCTTCCCGCGCATGGTGCGCGACCTGGCGCGTGGCATGGGCAAGGAGGTGCACCTGGAAATCGTCGGCGAGGACACGCTGGTGGACCGCGACATCCTGGCCCGCATCGAAAGCCCGCTCAACCACATCCTGCGCAATGCCGTCGACCACGGCATGCAGACGCCGGCCGAGCGCATCGCCGCCGGCAAGCCCGGCACGGGCACCATCGTGCTGGAAGCGCGCCACCGCGCCGGCATGCTCAGCATCGAAATCCACGACGACGGGCGCGGCGTGGACCTGGAAAAAATCCGCGCCACCGTCGTCGCGCGCAAGATGGCCGCGCCGCAGATGGCGGCCGCCCTGTCGCCATCCGAGCTGCTGGAATTCCTGTTCCTGCCCGCCTTCAGCCTCAAGGAAAGCGCCAACGAGATTTCCGGCCGTGGCGTGGGGCTGGACATTGTGCACGAAACCATCCGCGAGCAGAACGGCACCGTCAGGCTGGAGTCGGAACTGGGATCAGGTTTCCGTACCTCCATCACGCTGCCGCTCACGCAATCGATCGTGCGCGCGCTGGTGGCCGACATCAAGGGCGAGGCCTACGCCATCCCCATCGTCAAGGTCGAACGCGTGCTCAAGGTGCCGCCGGCGGCCATCCACACGCTGGAGAACAAGCAGTTCTTCGACTTCGGCGGCGAGCACCTGGGCCTGGTGTCGGCGGCGCAGGTGCTGGAGCTGGGCGAAATGGAAGCCGGTGGCGAGGACTTGCCGGTGGTGGTGATCGGCAGCGGCGCGCGCCGCTACGCGCTGGTGGTGGATGCCATCCGTGGCGAACAAAGCCTGGCCGTGCAGGCCATCGATCCCATCTTCGGCAAGATGCGCGATATCTCGGCCGCCGCCCTGCTCGACGACGGCGAGCCGGTGCTGATCCTGGACGTGCCGGACCTGCTGCTGTCGATCGACAAGCTGCTGCACGAAGGCGGCCTGCACCAGCTGGCGCGCGCCGACCATGCGGGACGGCGCCGCATGAAGCGCATCCTGGTGGTGGACGATTCGCTCACCGTGCGCGAGATGGAACGCAAGCTGCTGCTGGGACGCGGCTTCCTGGTGGACGTGGCCATCGACGGCATCGACGGCTGGAACGTGGTGCGCAGCGGCGAATACGACCTGGTCATCACCGACGTCGACATGCCGCGCATGGACGGCATCGAACTGGTCACGCTGATCAAGAAGGACGTCCAGCTGCACAAGCTGCCCGTGATGATCGTCTCCTACAAGGACCGGCCGGAAGACCGCGCGCGCGGCCTGTCGGCCGGCGCCGACTACTACCTGACCAAGGGCAGCTTCCATGACGAGACGCTGCTGGAGGCCGTCTCCGACCTGATCGGCGAGGCGCCATTGTGAAGATCGCCATCGCCAACGACATGCCCATGGCGGCCGAGGCGCTGCGCCGCGTGGTGGCCAGCACGGCCGAACACCAGGTGCTGTGGATCGCCCGCACCGGCCTGGAGGCAGTGCAGCTGTGCGCCGCCAACCGCCCCGACCTGATCCTGATGGACTTGAACATGCCGGAACTGGACGGCGTGGAAGCAACACGGCTGATCATGGAACAGTCGCCATGCGCCATCCTGGTGGTGACCGGCCAACCCCAGGACAATGTGAACCAGGTGTTCCGCGCGCTGGGCGCGGGCGCGCTCGACGTGACGGCCACGCCCGTGCTGCAGGGCGGCGCCGGCGGCGACGCCCTGCTGTTGGCCAAGATCCACACCATGGACAAGCTGATCCGCCACAGCGGCGGCAGCGCGGCCATGCAACCCAAGGCCAACCACGGCCAGCCGGCCGCGCCGGCCGCCATCACCACACTGGTGGCCATCGGCGCCTCCACCGGCGGCCCGGCGGCCGTGGCCGCGATGCTGGCCGGCTGGCGGGCGCCGCCCAATTGCGCCATCGTGGTGGTGCAGCACATCGACCAGAACTTCGCCGACAATTTCGCCAAATGGCTGGGCGATCAGTTGTCCATGCCGGTGCGGGTGATCGCCGATGGCGACAAGCTGCAGCCGGGCGCGGTGCTCATCGCCAAGAGCAACGACCACTTAACGCTGGATCAAAACGGGCGCTTGGGGTACGATGCAGCTCCGCGCGACTATGCCTACCGGCCTTCGGTGGATGTGTTCTTCCACTGCGTGGCCCAGCACTGGCACGGCGCGGCGATCGGCGTGCTGCTGACCGGCATGGGGCGCGATGGCGCCGACGGTTTGCTGGCCATGCGCCGCGCCGGCCACGCCACCGTGGCCCAGGACCAGGCCAGCAGCGCCGTGTATGGCATGCCGCGCGCGGCGGCCGAACTGGACGCGGCCCAGCTGGTACTGCCGCTGGACCGGATCGGCGCGCTGCTGCGCAGTACCGCCGGGGCCAGGCCGTAAGTCCATGGATCAGCAACCAGAACTGCCACGAGATAGACGATGTCCGATGTGATTCCCCCCACCGCCGACCAGGAACCTGCGCTCACCGCCTACAAGGTGCGCGTGCTGCTGGTGGACGATCAACTGATCATCGTGGAAGCCGTACGGCGCATGCTGGGCGACCAGCCCGATGTGGAATTCCATCACGAGACCAGCGCCGCACGCGCGCTGGAAGTGGCGCGCCAGTTGCAGCCGACCGTGATCCTGCAGGACCTGGTGATGCCCGACACCGATGGCTTCACGCTGATCCGCCAATACCGCGAGGAAGACACGCTGCGCCATGTGCCCGTGATCGTGCTGTCGGCCAAGGAAGACCCGAAACTGAAGGCGCA
The DNA here is from genome assembly GCF_014042365.1 of Rugamonas fusca. Taxonomy (GTDB): domain Bacteria; phylum Pseudomonadota; class Gammaproteobacteria; order Burkholderiales; family Burkholderiaceae_D; genus Rugamonas; species Rugamonas fusca. The sequence goes on along the minus strand of NZ_JACEZS010000042.1, from coordinate 8,167 downwards.
CAGCTTCGCCACCGGCGCCAACGACTACATGGTCAAGCTGCCGGACCGGCTGGAATTGCTGGCGCGCGTGCGTTACCACGCCAGCGGCTACATCAGCCGTTTGCAGCGCGACCAGGCGTTCCGCTTCCTGCGCGAGAGCCAGCGCCAGCTGGCGGCGGCCAATATCGAGCTGCAAAAGCTGGCCGCGCTGGACGGCCTGACGGGCATCGCCAACCGGCGCCGCTTCGACGAGGCGCTACAGCTGGAATGGCTGCGCAGCGCGCGCGACCGCCAGCCTGTGGCGCTGATGATGTGCGACGTGGACCACTTCAAGAGCTACAACGACAGCCATGGCCACCCCGCCGGCGATTTGTGCCTGAAGAAGGTGGCCGCTGTCCTGACCGAACATTTGAAGCGCCCGGCCGACCTGGTCGCGCGCTACGGCGGCGAAGAATTCGCCATTATCCTGCCCGAAACGGATTTGACCGGCGCACTGACCGTCGCCGAATCATGCCGCCGCCACCTGGAACAGCTGGCCATCTCCAACCCGCAAGCGCCGCTCACCGGCTGCGTCACCCTGTCGGCCGGCGTGGCCTGCGTGGTGCCGTCGCCGCTGGGCAGCGCCGAAGGCTTGCTGGAACTGGCCGACCAGGCCCTGTACGCCGCCAAGCGGGCCGGCCGCAACCGCGTTGTCAGCGCGGCCGACCTGCAAGGCGTCTCCCCCAACGTTTAAGGAATACCGAACATGAGTGCACAATTCGACCAGGTCAGCGTCATCAAGAAATCCAACATCTACTTCGACGGCAAGTGCGTGTCGCACACGGTGCTGTTCGCCGACGGCAGCAAGAAGACCATCGGCGTGATCTTCCCGTCCAGCCTGACCTTCAACACGGGCGCGCCCGAGACCATGGAAATCCTGGGCGGCGTGTGCAAGGTGCGCCAGGCCGGCGCCACCGAATGGAACACCTATGGCGCAGGCCAGCAGTTCCAGGTGGGTGCCAACACCCACTTCGACATCGAAACCGTGGAAACCCTGGACTACGTCTGCCACTTCGGCTGATCCGGCAAGGCGGCAGCGGCGCCCGCATGGCGCCGCGCGATCACACGATCACACGAACACCGGCTCCGGCTCCAGCCGCACGCCATAGCGCGCCTGCACGTCGGCCTGGATGGCCTGCGCCAGCCGCACCACGTCGGCGCCCGTGGCGCCGCCATGGTTGACCAGCACCAGCGCCTGTTTGGCGTACACGCCGGCCGGCCCCAGGCTGCGCCCTTTCCAGCCGCATTGGTCGATCAGCCAGCCGGCGGCCAGCTTCTCGCTGCCGTCGGGCTGGCGGTGGTGCACCAGCGCAGGAAAGCGGGCCAGCAAGTCCGCGCACTGGGCCGCATCGACCACGGGGTTCTTGAAGAAGCTGCCGGCATTGCCAATTTCGGCCGGGTCGGGCAATTTGCGGCGCCGGATCGCGATCACCGTGTCGGCCACCTGGCGCGCCGTCGGCGCGACCAGCCCCTGTTCCGCCACGGCCTGGGCCAGCTCCGCGTAGCGCAAGTTCGGCTGCCATGCGCGCGGCAGCGCGAACGTCACGTCGACGATGATCAATCCCTGCCCCGCCGCGTGCTTGAATACGCTGTCGCGGTAACCGAAGCGGCAGGCGGCAGCGTCCATGGTGCGGGTCTGCCCTGTGGCCGGATCGAATACGGTCAGGCTATGGAACAGGTCTTTGGTTTCCGCGCCATAGGCGCCGATGTTCTGGATCGGCGCCGCGCCCACTGTGCCGGGAATCAGCGACAGGTTTTCCAGCCCGCCCATGCCCTGCGCCAGCGTCCACTGCACGAACTCATGCCAGTGCTCGCCGGCCGCCGCTTTCACGTAATGGTGGTCGGCGTCGCTGCCCACCCGTTCCCGTCCGGCCAGGGCGATGTGCAGCACCAGGCCGGCCACGTCGCCCGTCAGCAACACGTTGCTGCCGCCGCCCAGCACCAGCCGCGGCAGCGCGGCCACGGCCGGATCGGCCAGCGCGGCGCGCAACTGGTCCAGCGATTCCACGCGCAGGTAAGCCTGGGCGCGGGCGGCGATGCGAAAAGTGTTCAGGGACTGCAGGGGAAACTGGTGCTGGAGGGCGGGATATGGATACATGAAGAAAACCAAATAATTTGATCGATTATAGAGCGAAACGGACAAAAAACCAGCGCCTGTATGGGGGCGCACCCCGCTTTGTCCGTTAAAATGTCAGTCTTTGAGGCCGCCTGCGGCCTGCCACACCATTGAGGAATGAACCATGCCGTCGTTTGATGTAGTGTCCGAAGCCGATATGATCGAAGTGAAAAACGCTGTCGAGCAAACCAACAAGGAAATCACCACCCGTTTCGACTTCAAGGGCAGCGATGCGCGCGTCGAACAGAAGGAAAATGAGCTGACGGCGTTCGCTGATTCTGAATTCCAGTTGGGCCAGGTGCGCGACGTGCTCACCAACAAGCTGGCCAAGCGCAAGGTCGATGTGCGTTTCCTCGATGAAGGCGACATCAAAAAGATCGGCGGCGACAAGGTCAAACAAGTGATCAAGATCAAGAATGGCATTGAATCTGATGCCGCGAAGAAAATCGTGCGTGTCATCAAGGACAGCAAGATGAAGGTGCAGGCTAGTATACAGGGTGATGCGGTGCGTGTGACGGGCGCCAAGCGCGACGACCTGCAAGCGGCCATGGCCCTGCTGCGCAAGGATGTGCCCGACATGCCGCTCGAGTTCAACAACTTCCGCGACTGATCCCTGCCTTCCGGCGCCCGCGCGCGCCGTCACAAAGCTGTAGTACGCATGGAGTAGAATGGATAGAGCTCCATGCCGGTACTGCCGCGCGACCGCAACAGCCCTGGGCGCTCTGCCCAGCGACCAACCTCGGTAGTCTAAGGATAGCAATGAAACGTGTTGATGATTTCCGCCTGCGATTTGGCAATAACGAGTACGTGCCCATCATGGTCGGCGGAATGGGTGTCGATATTTCGACTTCGGAACTGGCGCTGGAGGCGGCCCGCCTCGGTGGCATCGGCCACATCTCGGATGCGATGGTGGAGGACGTCTCCGACCGCCGCTTCGATACCAGCTTCGTCAAGGAAAAGACCAAGCTGTACAAGTTCAACATTAACAACATGGACAAGGCCGTGGTCCAGTTCGACCTGGGCCGGCTGGCTGAGGCCCAGCGCCTGCACGTGGGCAGGACCATGGAAGCGAAGCAAGGCCCGGGCCTGATCTTCGTGAACTGCATGGAAAAGCTGACCATGAACGGCCCCAAGGAAACCCTGCGCGTGCGCCTGAACGCGGCGCTGGACGCGGGCGTGGACGGCATCACGCTGTCGGCCGGCCTGCACTTCGGCTCGTTCGCGCTGATGGCCGACCACCCACGTTTCCGCGACGCCAAGCTGGGCATCATCGTCTCGTCCGTGCGCGCGCTGCAGATCTTCCTGCGCAAGAACGCCAAGCTGGACCGCCTGCCCGACTACGTGATCGTCGAGGGCCCGCTGGCCGGCGGCCACCTGGGCTTCGGCATGGATTGGGCCGAGTACGACCTGCACACCATCGTGGCCGAGATCCTGGCCTACCTGAAGGCCGAGCAGCTCGACATTCCGCTGATCGCGGCCGGCGGCATCTTCACCGGCTCGGACGCCGTCAGCTTCCTGGAAGCAGGCTGCGCGGGCGTGCAGGTGGCGACCCGCTTCACCATCGCCAGGGAATGCGGCCTGCCGGACAAGGTCAAGCAGGAATACATCAAGGCCACCGAGGACGACATCATCGTCAACGGCATCTCGCCCACCGGCTACCCGATGCGCATGCTCAAGAACACGCCGGCCATCGGCTCGGGCATCCGTCCCGGCTGCGAATCGTATGGCTACCTGCTGGACGCGACCGGCAACTGCGCCTACATCAATGCCTACAACCGCGAAGTGGTGGCCCATCCGGACGAGAAGAACATCGTGGTGATGGACAAGACTTGCCTGTGCACCCACATGCGCAACTTCAATTGCTGGACCTGCGGCCACTACACCTACCGCCTGAAGGACACCACGCACAAGATGCCGAACGGCGAGTACCAGCTGCTGAGCGCGGAGCACGTGTTCAAGGACTACCAGTTCAGCGTCAACAATGCAATTGCCTTACCTGAGAAAGAATTCTAATCAGACTTGACAATTTCTGCTCGGAAATAAAAAACGGCGCAGTCCTCGCGGGCTGCGCCGTTTTGCATTGGTGGGCAAGTCCGCTCAGCCGTCCTTGTTGATGCGGGCGATCAGCGCGCCCAGCACCTCGTCGGCCCGTTCGTTATCGACCTGGCAGGTGCCCGCATTCTCGTGCCCGCCGCCACCGTATTCCAGCATCAGCGCGCCGATATTGGTGTGCGAGCTGCGGTTCAGGATGGACTTGCCGGTGGCGAACACGGTGTTCTGGTTCTTCAGGCCCCACAGCACGTGGATCGAGATATTGGTCTGCGGGAACAGCGCGTAGATGATGAAGCGGTTGCCGGCGTAGATCACGTCTTCCTTGCGCAAGTCCAGCACCACCAGGTTGCCGTGCACGGTGGCGCAGCGGCGGATCTGCTCCTTGCATTTCTCACTGTGCTCGAAGTACAGATCCTTGCGCTCCTTGACGTCGGGCAGCGCCATGATCTGGTCTATCGTGTGGTTCTTGCAGTAGTCGATCAAGTCCATCATCAGGTTGTAGTTCGAGATGCGGAACTCGCGGAAGCGGCCCAGGCCGGTGCGCGCATCCATCAGGAAGTTGAGCAAGTCCCAGCCTTCGGGATTGAGCACTTCCTGCTCGTTGAAGCGGGCCGCGTCGCCCTTGTCCACGGCCGCCATCATGTCGGCCCAGCCCGCCGGGAATGTCTTGGCGCCACCGTAGTAGTCGTACACCACGCGTGCGGCCGACGGCGCCTCGGGGTGGATGATGTGGTTGGGGCGCTCGCCCGTGTTGCGTATCGTCTCGGACAGGTGATGGTCGAACGCCAGGTGCACGCCGGCCACGAAGGGCAGGTTGGTGGTGATGTCGTTGGCGCTGATGGCAATCTTCCCGTCCTGCATGTCCTTGGGATGCACGAACAGGATGTCATCAATCATGTCCAGGTGTTTCAACAACACGGCGCACACCAGCCCGTCGAAATCACTGCGGGTTACCAGACGAAATTTTTTTGCTTCAGCTGACATGAAAAGACCCTTTGTAAGAAGTACAAACGCGTCACACCTTGCACGGTGCCCTGCTGCATCATACAACCGCCCAGCCCGGCCCGCCCAGCAAATGTGGCCAGACGTTGCATTGCGTCACATCAGCGTTTCGGGTTGGCTGGGCCATACGCCACAAAGTAGCAAAACTACGTCAACTAGAGTGTGCACTCGTTGACATTCACTAATGATGAGCGTAGATTCCCCCGTCACCAGCACACTTTCTCGCAATTTTGAAATCAACTGGTAGTAAAAGTACACAAAAATACATATGACCCCGCACAGGGGCAAGCACAACGGAGACAAACACCCACCGAGAAAACTCATCGCCCCGCGCGAGGCCGTGTCACGCCTGTCTGCGTCCACGCCGCCCTCGCCCATCCATCCCGCGTTCCCGACTATAAACACACGATAAAGACGACCGGAGACACTCATGCAACTTAGCCGCCTCGCCCTCGCCGCACTGCTCACCTGTACCCTGGCCGGCGCCCCCGCCACTGCCGCCATCAACGCCAGTCAACTGGGCGCCAGCTATGACGCCACCCACAGCAACATCAACTTCAAGATTTATTCCAGCCGCGCCACCCGCATCGAGCTGTACCTGTACGGCAGCGCCAGCGGTAGCCAGGAACTGGCCCGCATCGTCATGACCCAGGGCGCCGGCGGCGTGTGGAGCACCACCGTCTCATCCAGCGCGCTGACCAGCTACGGCATCACGGGCACGGTCTATTACGGCTACCGCGCCTGGGGCCCGAACTGGCCCTACAACACGGCCTGGACCAAGGGTAGCGCCGCCGGCTTCATCAGCGACGTGGACGCAGCCGGCAACCGCTTCAACCCCAACAAGCTGCTGACTGATCCATACGCGCTCGAACTGAGCCACGATCCCACCAACCCGAGCATGACGGATGGCACCGTGTACGCCAGCGGCCCCCTGTACCGCAACCTGGACACGGGAACCGTCGCGCCCAAGGGCATCGTGCTGGCCGGCGACACGCAGTCGATCGGCACCAAGCCCACCCGCGCCTTCAAGGACGACGTCGTGTACGAAGTGCATGCGCGCGGCCTGACCATGAACGACCCCAGCATTCCGGCCGCCGACCGCGGCACCTACAAGGGCGCCGGCGAAAAGGCGGCCTACCTGGCCAGCCTGGGCGTGACGGCGGTGGAATTCCTGCCGGTGCAGGAAACCCAGAACGACACCAACGACGTCAACGGCACCAACGATACGGGCGATAACTACTGGGGCTACATGACCCTGAACTATTTCGCACCCGACCGTCGTTACGCGGCCGACAAGACGCCGGGCGGTCCCACGCGCGAATTCAAGGCCATGGTCAAGGCTTTCCACGACCAGGGTATCAAGGTGTTGATCGACGTGGTGTACAACCACACGGGCGAAGGGGGCGCGTGGAACGCCAACGACACGTCGACCTACAATATCTACGGCATGCGCGGCCTGGACAATCCCACCTACTACGAGCTCACTTCGGACAACCAATCCTCGTGGGATAACACTGGCGTGGGCGGCAACTACAACACCCACAATCCCGTGGCGCAAAACCTGATCGTCGATTCACTGGCCTACTGGCGCGACACGCTGGGCGTGGACGGCTACCGCTTCGACCTCGCCTCCGTGCTCGGCAACACCTGCGAGAACGGCTGCTACAACTTCGACAAGATGGATCCAGCCAATGCCCTGAACCGCATCGTCAACGAATTGCCACCCCGCCCCGCTGCAGGTGGCAGCGGCGTAGAGCTGATCGCGGAACCGTGGGCCATCGGCGGCAACTCCTACCAGGTAGGCGGCTTCCCCAGCGGCTGGTCGGAGTGGAACGGTTTGTACCGCGACACCGTGCGCCAGAGCCAGAACGAACTGGGCTCGGTGACCGTCACCACTGGCACCATGGCCACGCGCTTCGCCGGCTCCAGCGACCTGTACGGGGACGATGGCCGTAAGCCGTGGAACTCGGTCAACTTCGTCGTCGCGCACGACGGCTTCACCCTCAAGGACGTCTACAGCTGCAACGGCAAGAATAACAACCAGGCCTGGCCTTACGGCCCCAGCGACGGCGGCAACGACAATAACGACAGCTGGGATCAGGGCGGCATCGCGGCTGACCAGCGCAAGGCGGCCCGCAATGGCCTGGCCTTGATGATGCTGTCGGGCGGCGTGCCGATGATGACGGGTGGCGATGAGATGCTGCGCAGTATCAACTGCAACAACAATCCCTACAATCTGGACTCCATCGGCAACTGGCTGAACTGGAGCTGGACCACGGACCAGAGCAACTTCCAATCGTTCGCCAAGGGCATGATCGCCTTCCGCAAGGCCCACCCCGCCTTGCGGCCAACCAACTTCTACTCCAGCGTGGATAACAACGGCAACGTGATGGAACAGCTGCGCTGGTTCCAGCCCAGCGGCGCCGTGGCCGACGCCAACTACTTCAACAATGGAGACAACCATGCCATCGCCTGGCGCATCGACGGTACCGAGTTCGGAGATACCAGCTCGGCCATCTATGTCGCCTACAATGCCTGGAGTGGGCCAGTGAACTTTGTGCTGCCATGGCCGGGCACTGGCAAGATCTGGTATCGCGTCACCGACACCTGCAACTGGGCCGAAGGCGCCAATCAGGTACGCGCCCCCGGCACTGAAGACGTGATCGGCGGCGAGAATACGTCCTATGGCGTGTGCGGCCGCGGTACGCTGGTGCTGATCGCCAAGTAAGGCGCTCGCATCGTCAAAGCGCTTCGTTCAGAAGCGCTTTTTTTACGTCCGCAGATTCGAACGGGACAGACGAAAAAAAACCCCATCTGCACTGAGCGCGATCTTGAGCGCGCTCAGGCTGATGGGGGTTTTTTCATAATAACTAGCTTGACGATAACCTACTTTCACACTGGTTGCAGCACTATCATCGGCGCAGAGTTGTTTCACGGTCCTGTTCGGGATGGGAAGGGGTGGGACCAACTTGCTATGGT
>NZ_JACEZS010000041.1 GCF_014042365.1 Rugamonas fusca | reverse complement strand
CGCCGCCAGGTTGCCCCGCGCTGCCGTTCGACTTGCATGTGTAAGGCATGCCGCCAGCGTTCAATCTGAGCCAGGATCAAACTCTTCAGTTTAATCTCTGTTTGTTTGCGATTTCTCGCACCGTTATTTCTAACGGGTCGCTCACTCAAAATACTGACAGGCTACTCTTGCGAGTATCCTATTTCATTACTTCTTGTGAACATTTGATATTTTAAGTATCGCGGAGACTAGCTCCGCGTGCACTTCCATCAAACGTCCACACTTATCGACTGTGAATTGTTAAAGAACTTTATTCGGTACTGCGTTACTGCGAAGCGTTTTGTTCGTCAGCAGAGAAGCGAGATTATGCGGCGTTTCGTACAGCTCGTCAACCCCTCGTTTCCTACCCCGCTCAACTCGCACTACACGCGCCGTTTTGCGGGGAGGCGAACTATAGCAAACCGTTACCCTCACTGGCAAGGCGGTTTTGAAATAATTCTGTGTGCTATCGTAGCGCCGACCAAAACCAGCCATTGCACATTTACCATGTCCATTCCAGCTATCGCCTCTACCCAGAACGACGCCCTCGCCACGCTGCTCGATAACGCCATCAACAACAAGACCAAGCCGCTCGGCAGCCTGGGTATGCTGGAGACGGTAGCGAAACAGATCGGCCTGATCCAGCGCACGCGCGAAATCGTACTGGAAAAACCAGCGATCCTCGTGTTCGCGGCCGACCACGGCGTGGTGGCGGAAGGCGTGTCCGCCTATCCGCAGGACGTGACCTGGCAAATGGTGGAGAACTTCCTCGCGCGCGGCGCCGCCATCAACGTGTTCGCCCAACAGAACGGCTGCGCACTGCACATCATCGACGCTGGCGTGAACCATGACTTCGGCCCGCGCACTGGCCTGACCGACCGCAAGCTCACCCGCGGCACCCACAACTTCGCCCAACAACCCGCCATGAGCGCCGACACCTGCGCCACCGCGCTCGCGGCCGGCATGGCGCTGGTCGCTGAGCTGGATGGCAACGTGGTCGGCTTTGGTGAAATGGGCATCGGCAACACGACCGCCGCCGCCGCGCTGATGCACAAGCTGACCGGCATCCCTGTCGCCCAGTGCGTGGGCGCCGGCACGGGCTTGTCGGCCGAAGGCATCTCGCACAAGCAGCGCGTGATCGAAGCGGCCGTCGCCCTGCACGCATCGGCCACCGAACCACTGGACATCCTGGCGACGTTCGGCGGACTGGAAATCGCCATGATGGCCGGCGCCATGCTGAAGGCGGCCGAACGCCGCATGGTGCTGCTGATCGACGGCTTCATCGTCACCAGCGCCCTGCTGGTGGCGGCACGGCTGCAACCGGCGATCCTCGACTACTGCGTGTTCTCGCACTGCTCCGACGAGAGCGGCCACAAGAAAATGCTGGATCACCTGGGCGCGCGCCCCCTGCTTCAGTTGAATCTGCGCCTGGGCGAAGGCACAGGCTGCGCGCTCACGCTGCCGCTGCTGCATTCGGCCGTCAACTTCCTGAACCAGATGGCGACGTTCGAATCGGCCCAGGTCAGCGAAAAATCGGAATAAGACGAAGAAGCGAGAACCAGCCATGCACCAACTCCGCCTGTTCTTCACCGCGCTGCAGTTCTTTACCCGGCTGCCTATCCCGCGCTGGGTGGGATTCGAGGCGCAGTGGCTGAACCACGCATCGCGCTACTTCCCGCTGGTAGGCGTGGTGGTGGCCGCCATCGCCGCCGCCACCTACGCGTTGGCGGCGATCCTGTTCCCCCCCCCCGTCGCCGCCGTCATGGCGACCGCCGCCACCATCTACGCCACCGGCGCTTTCCACGAAGACGGCTTTGCCGACATGTGCGACGGCTTTGGCGGCGGCCTGACCGGGCAGCGCGTATTGGAAATCATGAAGGACTCGCGCATAGGCGCATACGGCGCGATCGGCATCGTCTGCATGCTCGCGCTCAAATGCGTGACCTTGTCCCTGCTGCCGCCGACGGTGGCCATCGCCGCGCTGTTCGTCGCCCATCCACTATCGCGCCTCACGTCGACCGCCCTGATCTGGCGCCTCGACTATGCGCGCGACGAAGGCAAGGCGAAACCGCTGGCACAAAAAATGAGCAACGCCGAATTTGCCATCGCCACGACCTGCGCGCTGCTGCCGGCGGCCGTATGCGGCATCACCGGATGGCTGTCCTGGCCCGCACTCGCGGCCAGCCTGCTCGCCGCGTCTGCAGCCGCCTGCTGGCTGGCGCAGAAATGCGTGAACCGCATCGGCGGCTACACGGGCGACTGCCTGGGCGCCGTGCAGCAAGTGTCCGAAGTGGCGATCTATCTGTGCCTGCTGGCCAGCCTGGGCCGCAGCGCCTGGCACTGATGCGCATCACCCTTATCCGCCACCCGCAACCGCTGGTCGCCGCCGGCGTTTGCTACGGCAGCACCGACCTGGCAGTCGCACAAGAACACATCGACCAGGTCTTCGCCACATTGGACGGCACGCTCCCGGCCGGCGCACCAATCTACTCCAGCCCATTACAGCGCTGCGCAGAGCTGGCGAAACGGCTCACCTCCATCCCGCCCATCTACGATTCCCGCCTGGCCGAACTGCACTTCGGCACATGGGAGATGCAACACTGGGATGACATCCCGCGCATGGAGATCGACGCCTGGGCCGCCGCGCCGGCCCACTACCGGCCCGGCGGCGGCGAAAGCGTGCTGCAAATGGCCACACGCGTCGCCGCTTTCCACGCATCGTTGCAGGCCGCAGCGCCATCGGACGCCATCGTCGTCTGCCATGCCGGCACCATCCGCCTGCTGATGGCCTGCCATGCCGGCCTCGCGCCCGCCGACATGGCATTGCGCGCCGCCAGCACGCCGCACAGCACCGCCTACGGCGAACGCATCGTCCTGCAGGACTGACAGGCAGATCGCAAGCCGCGCTTGCCCCCGTGCGCGCAAGCCGTATAATGACGACGTTTTGGTGCCCGCACGTCTGTCCAGACGTGCAGTTAAACGGGAAACACGGAGCCGTCCAGACGGCCAACGTGTGCTGCCCCCGCAACGGTAAGCAAGTGTCGCGCAACCTGCGACGAACCGCCTCGAACAACCACTGTGCTTAGGCATGGGAAGGTGAGGCGGCGCCACTTGCCAGCCCGGATACCGGCCAAATCAGGTGGAAGTGAGCGAACGGGGAGTTGCGCGACACGGACCATGCCTGCCTGTGCGGGCTGCCATGTGCTATTCCAGTTCACCGCTTCTGTTCAATCTGGCCTACGGGGACGTCGGCCGGTTGCTCTTTTACAGAAGATTTGCCATGACTTTTCCAGTTTCCCGCCGCGCCGTTGCGGCCTCAATCGCGCTCGCTTTCGCCACGCCCTCCGTCTTTGCCGACTCCCAGAACGATATCGCCGGCAGCGCCGTCTTCATCACCGCCGCGCGCGCGCCGCAACTGGCGGCCGACGTCCTGAGCGACACCTTGACCATCGATTCGGCGCAGATCGCGCAATCTGGCGCCGGCTCCGTGATCGAACTGCTGCAACGCCAGCGCGGCATCGAGGTGGCGCGCAACGGCGGGCCGGGCACCAGCGCCAGCGTGTTTATCCGCGGCGCCAACAGCAATCAGAACATCGTGCTGGTGGACGGCGTGCGCATCGGCTCATCCACCACGGGTGCGGCCAACTGGAGCGCCATCCCGCTGACGGCCATCGACCACATCGAAGTGGTGTACGGCCCGCTCAGCACCATGTACGGCGCCGACGCGATCGGCGGCGTGATCCAGATCTTCACGAAGAAGGGCGAGGGTAAGCCCGTACTGACGGCCGCCGCAGGCTACGGCGGCGACAACACGCGGACGGCCGAGGCCAGCGTATCGGGCGCGACCGGCGGTGAGCACAGCATCAGCTACGCGCTCAGCGCCGGCAAGGAAAAGTCGGACGGTTTCTCCTCCACGGTCCCCGGCAATTACTCCTACAATCCGGACCGGGATGGCTATGACAAGGAAAGCGCGGCCGGCCAGGTCAGCCTGCGCCTGGCACCCGGCCATGAACTCGGCGCGCTGTTCATGCACAGCAAACTCGATGCCCAATACGACAGCGGCCCATCCAGCTACGACACGCGCAGCCTGCAAAAGCTGGAGAACGCCGCCATCTACAGCCGCAACCAGTTGCTGCCCGGCTGGACCAGCCTGCTGCAATATGCGCAAGCGCGCGACGAGTCGGGCAATTTCACCGGCGACCTGCCCAAGGACCGCGCCCAGCTCAACACCAAACAGACCGACTTCACGTGGCAGAACGATCTTCAGATCGGCGCCGACGTGCTGCAACTGCTGTACGACCACCGCGAGGAATCGGTCAACTCGACCAGCGTCACGACGTTGAACCGCGACCGCAGCACCAATGCCTACGCCGCGTCCTACAACGCCAAGCGCGGCGCGCAACTGTTCAACGCCAGCATCCGCCGCGACAATTCCGAATACGGCGGCAAGACCACGGGCGCGGCCGGCTACGGCTACAGCTTCACCCGCCAGCTGCGCGCCAGCGCCAGCGTGGGCACCAGCTTCCGCGCCCCGACCTACAACGAGTTGTACTACCCCGGCTACGGCCTGCTGACCAACAAGCCCGAGCTGGGCCGCAATGCGGAAGCGGGCCTGAACTACGACGACGGCAGCACCACGCTGGCCGCGCGCTACTACCATAACCGCCTCACCGACCTGATCGTCAGCGTCACGCCCTGCCCCTACAACACCACGCCGAAGAGCTACAGCTGCGCCTACAACGTCAACCACGCGCTGCTCGAAGGCCTGACGCTCGAGGGTGGCCGCAAGCAGGGCGACTTCGAACTGGCCGCCACGGTCGACCTGCAGGATCCGAAGGACGAGACCACCGGCAAGCGACTCGCGCGCCGCGCGCAACGCCACGCCAACCTGGCGCTCGACTACGTCACCGGCCCGGTCAAGGGCGGCATGGAACTGACGCTGTCCGGCGCCCGCTACGACGACGCGGCCAACAAGAACCGGCTGGGCGGCTATGGGCTGGTGAACCTGTACGCCACGTGGCAGATCACGCCAGACTGGTCGGCCCTGCTGCGCTGGAATAACGTCGCCAACAAGCAGTACACACTGGCGCGCTTCTACAGCACCGCCGGTTCCACCGTGTTCGCCGGCCTGCGCTACGGCTACAAATAAGGTGTAACCTGCCGGGCGAGGCTTCCCCGTCCGGCGGCAGCAGACTTACAATCAAAAGGCAGTTCATGCATCCTTCCCTCCACAACCTGCGCCAGCGCACCAGCGTGATCGTCACCTCGCTGCTGCTGTGCGCCGTCGCCAGCCTGCTGTTCGCCAGCATGATGGGATCGGTATCGGTCCCGCTGTCGGACCTGCCCGGTGCCATCGACGCGCTGCTGCACGGCCGCGCCGACTCGCTGGCCGCCACCCTGCTGGAACTGCGCGGCGGGCGCGCCGCCACGGCGTTCGTCACCGGCGCCGCGCTGTCGCTGGCGGGAGTGATGATGCAGGCGCTGTTGCGCAATCCGCTGGCCGATCCCTATGTGTTGGGCATTTCCGGCGGCGCTTCGGTCGGCGCGCTGGCCGCCCTGCTGTTCATGTGCGCCACGTGGATGATCGACGCCGCCGCCTTCGCAGGCGCCGTCACCGTCTCGCTACTGCTGTACATCCTGGCCCGGCGCGACCTGCGCGGCGGCACGGCGGCCGAAGGCGGCACCGCCTTGCTGCTGCTCACGGGCGTCATCCTGGCCTCGGTCTGCATGGCTATCGTCACCCTCATGCTGTCGATCGCACCCGAAAGCCGCTTGCGCAGCATGGTGTTCTGGCTGATCGGCGACCTGGCCGGCGCGCCGCAACGGTGGATGCCATGGGCCGTACTAGCGGCTGGCCTGTGGTTCGCCCTGCGCAGCGCGCGCGCCATGAACGTGATGGCACTGCACGCGGAGGCGGCCGCCACGCTCGGTATCCGCGTGGGCGCCCTGCGCAAGGGGCTGTTCTTCTGTTCCGGCCTGCTCACGGCCAGCGCCGTGACCAGTGCCGGCAGCATCGGCTTTGTCGGCCTGATCGTGCCGCACGCCTGCCGCTTCGCGTTCGGCCCCGACTATCGCGTGCTGATCCCGGCCGCCACGCTGGCCGGCGGCAGCTTCCTGGTGCTGGCCGACACGCTGGCGCGCACCGTGCTGGCGCCGCAGCAGCTGCCGGTGGGCGTGGTCACGTCGCTGGTGGGCGCGCCCATCTTCCTGTACCAACTGCACCGCTTGCGAAAATAAGATGATCCGTACCCACCAACTCACCCTGCGCACCAGCGCGCGCACGCTGATCGACCAGTTGACGTGGCACGTCGAGGACGGCCAGTGCTGGAGCGTGATCGGCCGCAACGGGGCCGGAAAAAGCACGCTGCTGCGCACCCTGGCCGGCTTGCGCCAGCCCGACGCGGGCAGCGTCACCATCGGCCAGCGTGCCCTGCGCGATTGGCCGCTGGAAGAACTGGCGCGCACCCGCGCCTTCCTGGCCCAGGCCCGCAGCGACGCCTTCGCCTACACGGCGCTGGAAACCGTGCTGGCCGCGCGCCACCCCTACCACGGCAACCGCTACTGGGAAGGCAGCGACGACCACAAGCTGGCGCGCGATGCGCTGGCGGCGATGGAAGTGGCCGACCTGGCCGCGCGCGACGTGCGCACCCTGTCCGGCGGCGAACGCCAGCGCGTGGCCATCGCCGCCATGCTGGCGCAGGACACGCCGCTGCTGCTGCTCGATGAACCGGCCAACGCGCTCGACCTGGCGCACCAGGTGAGCGTCATGCGCTTGCTGGCCCGCCTGTGCCGCCAGCAGAACAAGACCGTGGTGATGATAGGCCACGACCTGAACCTGGCGCACAGCGTCTCCACCCACGCGCTGCTGCTGATGGGCGATGGCCGCTGGCGCGCCGGCCCCATCGCCGACGTGATGCAGGCCCCCATCCTGAGCGACTACCTGGGCCACCCGATCGAAACCATACAGCACGGCCAACGCAGCATTTTCATCCCCACCGAGGACCACGCATGAGCGAAGCGAATACCGACGACATCAACCAGCGCCACCGGCTGCGCATGGAGCGCAAAAAGGCCATCATCGACGCCAGGATCGCCGCCGCCGACAAGCAGATCGGCATCATCATCGTCAACACCGGCAACGGCAAGGGCAAGAGCTCGAGCGGCTTCGGCATGGCCATCCGCGCCATGGGGCACGGCATGAAAGTGGGCATCGTCCAGTTCATCAAGGGCGCCATGTCCACCGGCGAGGAGAAATTCCTGCGCCGCTTTCCCGACGAGGTGAGCTTCCACGCCATGGGCGAGGGCTATACGTGGGAAACCCAGGACCGCGAGCGCGACATCGAAAGAGCCAGGGTGGCATGGCAGCAGGCCAGGACCTTCCTGTCCGATCCCGCCATCGGCCTGGTGCTGTTCGATGAACTGAATATCGCGCTCAAGTACCGCTATCTCGACGTCGACACCGTGATCGCGGACCTGCTGGATCGCCCCACCATGCAGCATGTCGTCATCACGGGCCGCGGCGCGCCGCCGGAGCTGATCGCCATCGCCGACACGGTCACCGAAATGGGCGAAGTCAAACACGCCTTCAAGGCCGGCATCGGCGCGCAGGAAGGCACGGAGTGGTGATGGACAAGCAGATCGCAGTGAAAGCCGTGCTGGTGGCGGCCGTCGCCTCCGGCCAGGGCAAGACCACCACCACCGCCGCGCTGGCGCGCAAGCTGGTGCGCATGGGCCAGCGCGTGCGCGTGTTCAAGTGCGGCCCCGACTTCATCGATCCCATGCTGCTGGAGCGGGCCAGCGGCGCGCCGGTGCGCTCGCTGGACCTGTGGATGGTGGGCGCCGAGCAGTGCCGCGCCCAATTGGCCCAGGCGGCCACCGAAGCGGACGCGATCCTGATCGAAGGCGTGATGGGACTATACGATGGCACGCCATCGAGCGCCGACCTGGCACGCCAATTCCAGGTGCCCGTGATGGCCGTGATCGACGCTTCGGCCATGGCGCAAACGGCCGGCGCGCTGGTGCATGGCCTGCGCGACTATGGCCCGGTCGAGATGGCCGGCGTGATCGCCAACCGCGTCGCCAGCCCCGGCCACGCCGCCATGATCGCCGCCTCCCTGCGCGACATCCCCCTGTTCGGCACCCTGGCGCGCCAGGACAAGTCGCTGCCGGAACGCCACCTGGGCCTGGTGCTGCCGGACGAAGTGGGCGGCATCGACGCCCTGCTCGACCAGCTCGCTGACAGCCTCACATTCGACGAAGCGGCCTGGAACCACCTGCCGCCCGTCCAACTCGACATGCCACCAGCGCCAGCACGGCAGGCGCCGCAACTGGACGGCAAGACGGTCGCCGTCGCGCGCGACGCGGCCTTCATGTTCCTCTACCCGGCCAACCTGGACACGCTGGAAACACTGGGCGCCACGCTGCGCTACTTCTCGCCCCTGGCCGATGAACCAGTGCCGGCCGATGCGGACGCCGTCTACCTGCCGGGCGGCTACCCCGAACTGCACGCCCAGGCGCTTTCACAAGCGCACACCTGGCGCGACTCGATCCGCGCCGCCCATGCGGCCGGCATGCCCATCGTGGCCGAATGCGGCGGCATGATGGCGCTGGCCGAAACGCTGAGCGACCCGCAGGGCGAGATATGGCCCATGGCCGGTCTGCTGCCGGGTGAGGTGCGCATGCAAACGCGCCTGGCGGGACTGGGATCGCAAGGCATCATCACGCCCCACGGCCTGCTGCGCGGCCACACCTTCCACTACTCGCAACTGCACACGGAACTGGCACCCATCGCCTACACGATCAAGCATCCGTCCGACGCCCAGGGCGAAGCCGTGTACCGCGCCGGCTCGCTGACGGCGTCCTACTTCCACGCCTATTTCGCCTCCTGCCCCGCCGCCACGGCCGCGCTGTTCCTGCGAAGGAGCGCGGCATGACCGGCACCCTGGTGCTGGGCGGCGCGCGCTCGGGCAAGAGCGGCTTTGCCGAGAAACTGGCGATCGCCACCGGCAAGGAACTGGTCTACATCGCCACCGCGCAAGCGGGCGACGGCGAAATGGCCAGCCGCATCGCCCACCACCGCAGCCAGCGCGACGCCCGCTGGATCACGGTGGAGGAACCGCTGGCACTGGCCGATGCACTGTCCCGCTGGTGCACACCGCAGCGCGTGGTGCTGGTCGATTGCCTCACGCTGTGGCTGTCGAACTTGCTGTTCAGCGGCGGCGAAGAGTGGCCGGACAATGATGATATCGCCCTGCCGCCCCGCTTCCACGCGGAACGCGCCGCACTGCTGCAAGCGCTGACCAACTGCGCCGGCGACGTGCTGCTGGTGTCGAATGAGGTGGGCATGGGCATCATCCCCATGGGCGCCATCTCGCGCTGCTTCATGGACGAAGCGGGCCGCCTGAACCAGGCCGTGGCCGCCGTGTGCGACCGCGCCATCTTCGTGGCCGCCGGCCTGCCGCTCTACCTCAAAGGCGCGCCGTGCTGACAGGACTGAGCCTGCCCGCCATCGCCGTGCTGCTGGCGGCCGGCGTGCTGCTGGACCTGCTGCTGGGCGAAGCCCGGCGCTGGCATCCGCTGGTCGGTTTCGGCAACCTGGCCTACTGGCTGGAACGCCGCCTCAATCGCGGCCGCTTGCGATTCTGGCGTGGGCTGTCGGCCTGGCTGCTGGCCGTAGTACCGCCCGTGCTGGCGGCCACGCTGTTGTGCACGGCCGGCGGCCCCGCCGTGGATGCACTGCTGCTCTACTTCTGCATCGGCCTGCGCAGCCTGCGCGACCACAATCTGCCCATCGCCCAGGCGCTGCGCAGCGGCGACCTCGATGCGGCGCGCCGGCTCACGGCCCGCATCGTCAGCCGCGATACGGCCAGCGCCAGCGATTCGGACCTGGCCAAGGCCAGCGCCGAATCGCTGCTCGAAAACGGCAACGACGCCGTATTCGGCACCCTGTTCTGGTTCATCGTGGCGGGCGGCCCCGGCGCCGTCCTGTTCAGGCTGGCCAATACGCTGGATGCCATGTGGGGCTATCGCACCGCGCGCCTGCTGCGCTTTGGCTGTGCCGCCGCCCGCATCGACGATGCGCTCAACTATCTGCCAGCCCGGCTCACTGCCCTGTCCTACGTCCTGCTGGCGTCCACCATGGAAGGCAAGCGGCGCGCCTGGCGCTGCTGGCGCGCGCAGGCGCCCGCGTGGAGCAGCCCCAATGCGGGCCCCGTCATGTCCAGCGGCGCCGGCGCGCTGGGCCTGGCCCTGGGCGGCCCCGCCACCTACGACGGCGAAATCGAACAGCGCCCGCCGCTGGGCAGCGGCCAACCGGCCGGCGCGCACGACATCGCGCGCGCATGGCGACTGGTGGCCCGCACCACCTGGTTATGGCTGGCCTGCATTGCCGCCATTGCCATTCCCCTGTACTTGAAGGACCACTATGCTTGAACACGGCGGCAACCTGCGCGACGCGGCGCGGCGCTTCGGCCAACACGACTGGCTGGATCTGTCCACCGGCATCAATCCGCACCACTATCCCGCGCCGATCGTGGCGGCCAATGCGTGGCATCGACTGCCGGAAGCCGATCCCGCGCTGGCCGCCGCCGCTGCCGCCTACTACGGCGCGCCACTGATGCTGCCCGTGGCGGGCACCCAAGCCGCCATCCAGGCATTGCCCCGCTTGCGCGCGCCATCACGGGTGGTGGTGGCGGCGCCGTCCTACGCCGAGCACGCGCACCACTGGTCAGGCCACGGCCACACGCGGCGGCAGGTGGACTATGCGCAGCTGGATAGCGCGGTCGATGGCTGCGACGTGATGGTGGTCTGCAATCCCAACAACCCTACCGGCGCCATGGTGCCGCCGCAGCAACTGCTGCGCTGGGCCGATGCGCTGGCCGCGCGCGGCGGCTGGCTGGTGGTCGACGAAGCGTTTGGTGACACGGCCACCAGCGCCAGCATCTGTGCGCAAGCCGGCAGGCCCGGGCTGATCGTGCTGCGCTCGGTCGGCAAATTTTTCGGGCTGGCCGGCATCCGGCTCGGCTTCGTTGCGGCCCAGCCGGCGCTGCTGGACCAGTTGGCCGACCTGCTTGGGCCATGGACTGTCAGCGGCCCCGCCCAACAAGTCGCGCTGGCCGCGCTGCATGACCAGCCGTGGCAGGACGCCATGCGCGCGCGCCTGTGCGCGGAAGGCGAACGCCTGCGGCAACTGCTGGCCGCCCACGGCATCCACGCCAGCGGCAGCGCCTTGTTCCAGTGGTGGCCGGAACCTGACGCCGAGAGCTTCTGGCAGCACATGGCTGAACGGGGCATCTGGGTGCGCCTGTTCCGCCACGCCGCGCGCGGCATCCGCCTCGGCCTGCCGCCGGACGAAGCAGGCTGGCGGCGATTGGATCATGCATTAAACGAATGGAATTGCGTCAAATTATGAAGATTTTTCCCGCCCTACTCACGTTGCTGTATGCCTGCCACGCCAGCGCCGCCATCACCGTGCGCGACGACGACGGCGTGCCCGTCACCGTGCAGCAGCCGGCCCGGCGCATCATGTCGCTGGCGCCGCACGCGACCGAGCTGCTGTTCGCGGCCGGCGGCGGCGACCGCATCATCGGCACCGTCAGCTACAGCGACTATCCGGCGGCGGCCAAGGCCATCCCGCGCGTCGGTGACAACCGCGAAGTGGACCTGGAACGCATCATCGCCATGAAGCCGGACCTGCTGGTGGTCTGGCTGCACGGCAGCACGCCGCGCCAGATCGACGCGCTGCGCCAGTTGGGCATCCCCATGTTCCACAGCGAGCCGCACAAGCTGGACGCCATCCCCGACAGCGTGCTGCGCCTGGGCCAGTTGATGGGCACCGAAGCCGTCGCCCAGCCGGCGGCGGCCGAGCTGCGCCAGCAGCTCGATGCGCTGGCCGCCAAATACGCGGGCCGGCCGCCCGTGCGCATGTTCTACCAGGTGTGGGACAAGCCGCTGTACACGCTCAACGGCACCCACATCGTCAGCGACAGCATCCGCCTGTGCGGCGGCGAGAACATCTTCGGCAAACTGAAGACGGTCGCCCCCACCGTCAGCGTGGAAGCGGTGCTGCAGGAAGACCCGGAAGCCATCTTCGGCACGGCCGAGAAGAACTACGGCGGCGTCAACCTGTGGCGGCCCTATGCCACCATGAAGGCGGTCCGCAACGGCAACCTGTTCACGCTGAACGGAGAATTGCTCAACCGCGCCGGCCCCCGCATGATCGCAGGCACCGCCGCCTTGTGCGAAAAACTCGATCTGGCGCGCCAGCACAGGAACAAACCATGAGCCACTACCAACGCATCGCCTGCCTCTCCACCGAGTCGGTGGAAACCCTGTACGCGCTGGGCGCGGAACACACCATCGCCGGCATCTCCGGCTTCACCGTGCGCCCGCCCCGCGCGCGCGAGGAAAAGACCAAGATCAGCGGCTTCTCGTCGTCCAGGCTGGAACGCATCCTGGCCGTGCAGCCGGACCTGGTGATCGGCTTTTCCAACCTGCAGGCCGACATCTGCCGCGACCTGGCGCAAGCCGGGGTGGAGGTCCACCTGTTCAACCAGCGCAGCTTGGATGGCATCCTGCGCATGGTGTCCGTGCTGGCCGCGCTGGTGCAGCGCGAAGAGGCGGGCCGGGAGCTGGTGGCGCAGCTGCGATCATGCGTGGACGCGGCCCGCACCCGCGCCGCGCAATGGACGCGCAAGCCCGTGATCTACTTCGAGGAATGGAACGAGCCGCTGATGAGCGGCATCGGCTGGGCGGCGGAACTGATCGTCATCGCCGGCGGCGAGGACGCCTTCCCCGCATTATCCGCCCACCAGAGCGCGAAGGACCGCATCATCGCCGACCCGATGGAGGTGGTGCGGCGCGCACCGGATATCATCATCGGCTCCTGGTGCGGCAAGAAGTTTCAGCCCGATTCGCTGCGTTCCCGCGCAGGCTGGGACACGATTCCCGCCGTGCGCAACGGCATGCTGTTCGAGATCAAATCGCCCGACATCCTGTCGCCCGGCCCGTCCGCCATCACGGAAGGCCTGCGCCAGATCAGCGACATGGTGGCCCTCTGGCAGGAGCGGACAAAATGACCTTCCCCTTCCCCACCCTGATGGTGCAAGGCACCACGTCGGACGCCGGCAAAAGCACGGTGGTGGCCGCGTTGTGCCGCCTGCTCAAACAGCGCGGCGTGCGCGTGGCGCCGTTCAAGCCGCAGAACATGGCGCTCAACAGCGCCGTCACGGCCGATGGCGGCGAGATCGGCCGCGCCCAGGCGCTGCAAGCCATCGCCGCCGGGCTGGCGCCGCACACGGACATGAACCCGGTGCTGCTCAAGCCGTCCAGCGACACGGGCGCCCAGGTCATCATCCACGGCCAGGTGCGGGCCGACATGAACGCCCGCGACTACCACCAGTACAAGAGCATCGCCATGGAAGCCGTGCTGGCCTCGCACCAGCGCCTGTCCGCGCAGTACGAGGCGGTGGTGGTGGAAGGCGCCGGCAGCCCGGCCGAGATCAACCTGCGCGACCGCGACATTGCCAACATGGGCTTCGCCGAAGCCGTGGACTGCCCGGTGATCCTGGTGGCCGACATCGACCGCGGCGGCGTGTTCGCCCACATCGTCGGCACGCTGTCCTGCCTGTCCGACAGCGAGCGCCGGCGCATCATCGGCTTCGTCATCAACCGCTTCCGGGGCGATATCTCGCTGCTGGAACCAGGCCTCGACTGGCTGGAGCAGCGAACGGGCAAGCCCGTGCTGGCCGTGCTGCCCTACCTGCACGGCCTGTTCCTGGACGCGGAAGACGCCGTGCAGCCAGTGCAGGCCACGCGCGGCGCGTTTCGCGTGGTGGTCCCCAGCCTGCCGCGCATGAGCAACCACACGGACTTCGACGCCCTGCGGGCACATCCCGACGTGGACCTGCGCTTCGTGCGCCAGGGCGAGGCGATACCGCCCGCCGACCTGGTGATCCTCCCCGGCAGCAAGAACACGCGGGCCGACCTGGAATGGCTGCGCGCACAAGGCTGGCCCGCATACATTGCCCGCCACCTGCGCTACGGCGGCAAGGTGATCGGCATCTGTGGCGGCTTCCAGATGCTGGGGCGCGCCGTATGCGACCCGCGTGGCATCGAAGGCACGCCCGGCACCTCGCCCGCACTGGGCCTGCTCGACATGGACACGGAAATGACGCCGGAAAAACGGCTGGTGCAGGTGCAGGGCATTTGCGCCTTCGACGATAGCAGCGCCCCGGTGTCCGGCTACGAGATCCACATGGGCATCTCCACCGGCGCCGCACTGGGCCGCCCCGCGTTCAGCATCAACGGCCGCCCGGAAGGCGCGTGCTCGGAAGATGGCCAGGTGCTGGGCACCTACCTGCACGGCCTGTTCGACACGCCGCAAGCATGCGGCGCCCTGCTGCGCTGGGCCGGATTGAATTCATCCACCACCGTGGACACGGCGCAGCTGCGCGAAGCGAGCCTGGACCGCATCGCCGAAGCGAGCCGCCCGCTGCTGGACGCGCTGCTCGCGCTGCCCCCTCAGCATCAGGAGACCGCATGAACCCGCACGCCTTCGACGACGCCGAAATCGCCGGCGTCTACCGCGCGATCCGCGAACGGCGCGATATCCGCCACTTTACCTCCGATCCGCTCGACGCGGGCCAGCTGGAGCGCTTCATCGCCGCCGCCCACGCCGGCCCCAGCGTGGGGCTGATGCAGCCGTGGCGCTTCATCCGCATCGCCAGCGCCGAACTGCGCGCGCGCATCCACGCCCATGTGAACGAGGAGCGCATCCTCACGGCGCAGGCACTGGGCAAGCGCGCCGAGGAATTCATGCAGCTCAAGGTGGAAGGCATCCTTACCTGCGCGGAAGTACTGGTGGTAGGACTGATGGACAAGCGTGACAACTTCGTCTTCGGCCGCCGCACCATGCCGGAGATGGACCTGGCCTCCGCCGCCTGCGCATTGCAGAACTTCTGGCTGGCCGCACGCGCCGAAGGCATAGGCGTGGGCTGGGTCTCCATGTTCGATCCGCAGCGCCTGCGCGAACTGTGCGCCATGCCCGAGGGCAGCCAGCCCATCGCCGTGCTGTGCGTGGGCCAGGTTCCCGGGTTCTATCGCGCCCCCATGCTGGAACTGGAACGGTGGGACACGCGCCGGCCGCTGGCCGACGTCATGTTCGAGGATAGCTGGGGCAACAGCGCCGGCTAGCCGACGCACTCCTCCAGCTTGCGGTTGCCCGGCCCCGGCAGGACACGCAGGCTGCGTTCCGTGGCCGCCGTGTAGCGCCGGTCGAACACGGTGTCGACAAAGCGCCAGTCGCAGCGCACCTGTTCGTGGGACGCCGTCACGACCATGTAGCCACGCTTGCTGGTCTGGGCGTAGTACAGGGGTGCGATCAGGTCCACCATCATGGCGGCCACGTCGTCCGGGTCGCGTTCCGGATACGCGCCCTCCATGCCCGGCGACGAGACGGACGCGGTGGCGAACTCCACGCCCACCTGCCGGCCCTGCGCATCGTGCAGGTCGCTGGCCCAGGCGTTGTGCGAATCGCCGGCCAGCACCACCATGTTCTTGCGATGCCGCTGCATCATGGCGAACACCAGTTCGCGATCGTTCTGGTAGCCGTCCCACGAATCGAGGTAGCACGGCAGCGAGGGCGCCGCCAGCCAGCGCCGCTCCCGGTCACCCACGCTGGCCGGATCGCATTCGGCGCGCCGCTTGAGGGCCGCGAAATCCGTGCAATTGCACTCGCCCATGGCGACGGCGGTCGGATATTCCATGCGCGCCATCAGCACCTGCTGGCCCAGCACCTGCCAGCGGGCGTGCGACGCGGCCACCTGCGATTCCAGCCATGCCATCTGCTCGCCCCCCATCATCGTGCGGTTCGGGGAAAGCAGGTCGTGCCGGTATTTTTCCGCGTCGAAGTGATGCTGTTCGTCGTAATAGGAGGCCAGCACCAACTGCTGGTCGCGGCCGACCAGGCGCGTGTCGAGCATGTGCAGCGACAGCACACTGCCGAAATCGAAGGAACGGTAGATCTTTTCCGGCGTCGATGGGTCAGGCGCCCGGATCGGCAGCCATTCGTGATAGGCTGTCATGGCGGCCGCCTTGCGCAGCGAGAATGGTCCCTGGCGAGAGCTCACGTGATCAGCCGAGCCATCGCGCCACGCGTCGTCGGCGAATTCGTGGTCGTCCCAAACGGTGATGAATGGCACGCTCGCATGCAGCGCCTGCAGGTCAGGATCGGTGCGGTATTGGGCGTAGCGGCGCCGATAGTCGTCCAGTTGCAGCAGCAGGTCGCGCGGCTCGGATACGCGGCCCAGTTCCTCGGCGCGGTCGCAGGCGTAACCGTCGCTTTCATATTCGTAGATGTAGTCGCCGATGTGCAGCGCCACGTCGATGTCGTCGCGGTGCGCCGCATCGGCATACACGTTGAAGTAGCCGGCCGGGTAATTCGCGCACGAGAACACGGCCAGCCGGACCTGGCGCACGTCCGCGCGCGGCAGCGTCCTGGTGCGGCCCAAGGGCGACTTCACCGAGTCTGCCGCGAACTGGTAGTAGTACACGTGGCCCGGCAGCAGGCCCGTCGCATCCACCTTGACGGTGAAATCAAGGGCGGCGCTGGTGGTTGCCGTACCGGCCGCCACCACGGACTGCATGGCGGGGTCGGTGGCCACCCACCAGCGCACGGCGATGTCCGCCTGCCCGTGCGGTGGGAGGTGGGGTGCGATGTGTGGCGTGACACGGGTCCACAGGATCACGCGGTCCGTCAGCGGATCGCCGCTGGCCACGCCATGGGCGAAACTGGCCGCCACGTGCGGGGCCGGGCCGCCGCCGGTGCTGCCGCAGCCGGCCAGCGCCAGCCCGCCCGCGCCCAGCAAGGCCGTGGAACACGCTTGCCGCATGAAGTTGCGCCGCCCTACTGCCGCCACTGCCGCTGCCGGCGGAAACAATGCCTTGCCGTCCATTGCGCCTCCATCCCCGTGTCGATGAAACGCAACTTACGCCGCTTTCGTGACGGCCTCGTGACGCGCGGCTGGAACGGCGCACCCTGTCGCGGAACCGACACGCGCTGGCCAATTATGTGACAATCGACGTATTGCATCGCGCGCATAGACAGGCAAATACAGGCACCATGACCGAGACCACCAGCTCCGCCGCCAAACGCTACCTGCCCTGGGTGGTCGCCACCGCCTTGTTCATGGAGCAGCTGGACTCCACCATCGTCAACACGGCCGTGCCCAGCATGGCCGCCAGCCTGCAAGTGACACCACTTAGCCTGAAAGCCGTCGTCACCAGCTACATACTCAGCCTGGCCGTCTCCATCCCCGTCAGTGGCTGGATGGCGGACCGCTTCGGCACCCGGCGCGTGTTCACCACGGCCGTGGCCATTTTTACGATTGCCTCCATCCTGTGCGGCCTGGCCGTCAACTCGCCCATGCTGGTGGCGGCGCGCCTGCTGCAGGGCTTCGGGGCGGCCATGATGATGCCGGTCGGGCGCATCACCATCATCCGTACCTTTCCCAAGTCCGAACTACTGCGGGCGATGAACTTCGTGATCGTGCCGGCCCTGATCGGACCTTTGCTGGGGCCCACGGTGGGGGGCCTGATCGTGCACTGGCTTTCCTGGCGCGAGATCTTCTTCGTCAACGTGCCGGTGGGGATGGCTGCCATCGCACTGGCCCTGCGCTACATGCCGGACTATCACGGCGAACAGGAGCGGCCACTCGATCTGATCGGACTGGTGCTGTTCGGCGCCGGCATCGCGCTGCTGTCTTGGCTGCTGGAGATCTTCGGCGAACACCGGATCGACGCCACATCGACCGGCATCCTGTTCCTGCTGGCGGCCAGCCTGCTCGGTGCCTACGTCTGGCACGCCAGGGACGAGCCCCATCCGCTGCTGCGGCTGTCGTTGCTGCGCATTCGTACCTTCCGGGTGTCGGTGGCGGGCGGTTTTCTCACGCGGCTGGGCATGGGCGGCATGCCCTTCCTGTTGCCGCTGCTGTACCAGCTCGGCCTGGGCCTGCCGGCCTGGCAATCGGGTTTGCTGATGATGCCGGCCGCCGCCGCGGCCATGGGCATGAAGTTCATCTCCGTGCGCCTGCTGTCCACCTTCGGCTACCGTCGCGTACTGGTGGTGAACACGGTGCTGATCGGCCTGACCATCAGCCTGTACTCGCTGGTGCGGGCCGGTACCCCGATCTACGCCATCGTGGCCATCGGCCTGTGCCTGGGCTTTTTCAACTCGCTGCAGTTCTCCAGCATGAACAGCATCGCCTACGCCGACGTGGAAGGGCGCGACACCAGCATGGCCAGCACCATCGCCAGCTCCATGCAGCAACTGTCGATGAGCTTTGGCCTGGCTTGCGGCTCGCTGGTCACAGGCTGGTACCTGGGCGGCCTGCCGCAGACCAACCGGGCGGCGCTCACGTCCGCCCTGCACCACGCCTTCCTCACCCTGGCCGTGCTGACCGTCCTGTCGTCGCTCACCTTCTGGACCCTGCGCAAGGGCGATGGCGACAGCACGAGCAAGGGCGCCGCCTGAACTACTTGACAGGCTTGTAGATGCCGCAGCCAACCAGCGTATCGTTCAAGCGTTCGACGTAACTGGATTTCTGCTCGACGGCCTTGCTGACCGGGTTGGGCCACTTGTAATCGAACCAGCCCTGGCCCTTGGTCTTGGCCACGTTGACCAGCCCCTTGATGAGGTAATTGCCCTCCGCGTCGCGCATGTCCATCAGGTTCTTGCCCACCATGCGCGCGCTGTTGCCATTGCCGATGGCCAGACTGACGCCATTGAGGTCATACACGAAGATGTACAAGTCGCCCTCGACGAACTGCCCCTTGGGATTGCTGAATTCCGCGTAGGCCTTCTCCGTGCCGTTGGCCTTGATGTAGGCCACGGCGCGCTTGACCAGCGCCACCGCCTCATCGGCGCCGCCGCCGGTATTGGCCGCCAGCGCGCTGGCCTGCATCAGCAGCACCGCGCACAACGCAGCCAGGACTCTCCATAAGTTTTTCATGCTCGTCTCCTTATCGTTTGGTCTATGTTGCCTGCGCCAGCAACTGGTCAACCAGTTCTATCCAGTGGCCGACCGGGAGCTCCGTCCCGGACTGCAAATGGGTCTGGCAACCAATATTAGCCGATACGATGCGGGCCGCGCCGGTCGCTTCCAGATTGGCCACCTTC
This sequence comes from Rugamonas fusca, assembly GCF_014042365.1. Taxonomy (GTDB): domain Bacteria; phylum Pseudomonadota; class Gammaproteobacteria; order Burkholderiales; family Burkholderiaceae_D; genus Rugamonas; species Rugamonas fusca. Next base: position 6,758 of record NZ_JACEZS010000041.1, on the reverse strand, counting down.
CTGTCGCGCAGTTGGTACGACAGCTCCGGCTGCAACACGGAATAGGTGCCGGCCGAGCCGCAGCACAGGTGGCTGTCGGCGCACAGGCGCACGTCCACGCCGATTGCCCGCAGCAGGCCTTCCACCTTGCCCCGGATCTTCTGGGCGTGCTGCAGGGTGCAAGGCGGATGGTAGGCGACCGGCTGCGCCAGCTTGCCACGGATGCGCGAAGCGAGGGCATCCTCGAATTCGCACACCACTTCGCTCACATCCCTGGCCAGCGCCGACACGCGCTCGGCCTTCTCCGCATAGACCGGATCATCGCGCAGCAAATGGCCATATTCCTTGACCGTCGCGCCGCAGCCCGACGCCGTGATCACCAGGGCCTCCACGCCAGCCTCCACTTCCGGCCACCAGGCGTCGATATTGCGGCGCATGTCATCGAGGCCGCCGTCCTGGTCATTGAGGTGATAGCGGATCGCGCCGCAGCAACCGGCGCGCGGCGCCACCACCAGCTCCACCCCAACGGCGGCCAGCACGCGCGCCGTGGCGCTGTTGATGTTGGGCGCCATGGCCGGCTGCACGCAACCATCGAGCAGCAGCATGCGCCGCGCCTGCGGAGCGGTGGGCCAGGCACCGGCAGGATGCGCATGCGGCACCTTGTCCCGCAACGATTGCGGCAACAGTGGCCGCAGCATCTGGCCGGCCTTCATGGCGGGCGTGAACAGCCATTCGCGCGGCAGGGTTTCCTTGAGCAGGGTGCGGGCGAAGCGCTGCCCCGCAGGCCGGGGCACCTGCTGGTCCACCACCTTGCGGCCAATGTCGAGCAGACGGCTGTAGTGCACGCCGGATGGGCAGGTGGTTTCGCAATTGCGGCACGTCAGGCAGCGGTCCAGGTGCGACTGGGTCTTGGCCGTGGCCGGCCTGCCTTCCAGCACCTGCTTGATCAGATAGATGCGGCCACGCGGGCCGTCCAGTTCATCGCCCAGCAGCTGGTAGGTGGGGCAAGTGGCCGTGCAAAAGCCGCAGTGCACGCAGTTGCGCAGGATCGCTTCGGCTTCGTCGCCATCCGGCGTGTTGAGAAATTGGGCTGCGAGATTGGTTTGCATGGCTACAGGTCCTGGTACATGCGGCCCGGATTGAAAATGCCCGCCGGGTCGAAAGTGTGCTTGAGATTGCGGTGTATGGCGTGGACGGCCGGCGCCAGCGGATGGAACACGCCGCCGTCGCCAGCATCGCGTGAGCCGCCCCGGTACAGCGTGGCGTGGCCGCCCAGCTCCTGCGCCAGCGCGCGCACGCTGGCCGGATCGGCCGCCGAGCGCAGCCAGCGCTGGGCGCCGCCCCACTCGATCAACTGGGCACCGGCGTTCGGGCTGGCCGGGGCGACCGATGGCACGGACAAGCGCCACAGCGGCGTCGCCTGGTCCGCCGTAAAGAAGGCATCGGTCTGCTCACGCAGGCCTTGCCAGTAGGCGTCCGCCTCGGCCACGTCCATCACCTCGCCGCCGATCTGGCGCAGCGCCGCCGCCACGGCCGCCTGGGCGCCGGACAGGCGCACGGCCAGCACGTCGTCGCGCCAGGCGCTGGCCGACAGCGGCAAGGGCTTGCCGCCCCAGCGGTTCAAGTTGTCGAGCGCCTGCTGCTGCTTCATCTGCAGCCGCACCGTCGTTTCCGCCACAGGGCGCGGCAGGACCTTGAGCGACACTTCCAGGATCAGGCCCAGCGTGCCGAGCGAACCGGCCAGCAGGCGCGAGACGTCATAGCCGGCCACGTTCTTCATCACCTGGCCGCCGAAGCCCAGCGCTTCGCCGTGGCCATCCATCAGCACGGCGCCCAGCACGAAGTCGCGCAAGGCGCCCACGGCCGCGCGGCGCGGTCCGGACAGGCCGCAGGCGACCATGCCGCCGACGGTGGCGCCGGGGCCGAAGTGCGGCGGCTCGAACGCCAGCATCTGGTTCTCCTGTGCCAGCGCCGCCTCGATCTCGCGCAGCGGCGTGCCGCAGCGCGCCGTAATCACCAGTTCGGTCGGTTCATAGGCCACGATGCCGCTGTAGGGCGTGGTGTCGAGCAGGTCGCCGCGCGGCTCCTGGCCATACCAGTCCTTGCTGCCGCCACCGCGCAGGCGCAGCGGGGTTCGGGTGGCGGTGGCGGCGGCGATGCGCTCGCGGAATTGGGTCAATTGCGATTGCATGCCGGTCATCCTTTGACGAACTTGAACAGCCCGCCCCGCGTCTGCCGCTTGCCGTAGGCGGCGCAGCGGTCCAGCGTGGGGATGGCCTTGTTGGGGTTGAGCAGGAAGGCCGTGTCGAACGCGCGCTTGACGCCGATGAAGGCCGCCACTTCCTGCAAGGTAAACTGGGCGCACATGGAGTCGATCTTTTCGATGCCCACGCCGTGCTCTCCCGTGATGGTGCCACCCACTTCCACGCACAGCGCGAGGATCTCCTCGCCGAACTGCTCGGCGCGGTGGAACTCGCCCGGCAGGTTGGCATCGAACAGGATCAGCGGGTGCAGATTGCCGTCACCGGCATGGAACACGTTGGCGCAGCGAAGCTCGTATTTGGTTTCCATGGCGGCGATCCCCAACAGCACTTCGGCCAGGCGCTTGCGGGGGATGGTGCCGTCCATGCAGTAGTAGTCGGGCGAGATGCGGCCCGCCGCCGGGAATGCGTTCTTGCGGCCGGACCAGAAGCGCATGCGCTCGGCCTCGTTCTGCGACACGGCGATGGCGGTGGCGCCGGACTGCTTGAGCACCGCGCTCATGCGCCCGATCTCCTCCTCCACTTCCTCGGCCAGACCGTCCGATTCGCACAGCAGGATGGCTGCGGCGTCCGTATCGTAGCCGGCCTTGCAGAACGGCTCCACCATGCGCGCGCTGGTACGGTCCATCATCTCCAGGCCGGCCGGGATGATGCCGGCCGCGATCACGCTGGCCACCGCATCCGCGCCGCGCACCACGTCGTCGAACGAGGCCATGATGACGCGCGCAACGGGCGGCTTGGGAATCAGCTTGACCGTCACTTCCGTCACCACGCCCAGCATGCCTTCGGAGCCGATGAACACGGCCAGCAAATCCAGGCCGGGTGCGTCCAGCGCGCCGCCACCGAGTTCAACGATCTCGCCGTCGATGCTGACCATGCGCACCCGCATCACGTTGTGCACGGTCAGGCCGTATTTCAGGCAGTGCACGCCGCCGGAGTTTTCGGCCACGTTGCCAGCGATGGTGCAGGCGATTTGCGACGACGGATCGGGCGCGTAGTACAGGCCGTGCTGGGCGGCTGCCTCCGAGATGGCCAGGTTGCGCACGCCCGGCTGCACCACCGCCGTGCGCGCATTGGCGTCGACGGTGACGATGCGGTTCATCTTGGCGGTCGACAGCACGATGCCGTCCGCGATCGGCATCGCGCCGCCGGACAGGCCCGTACCGGCGCCGCGCGGCACGATCGGCACCTGCAGCGCGCGGCATGCCTGCAACACGGCGATCACCTGCGCTTCCGTTTCGGGCAGCGCCACCACCATGGGCAACTGGCGATAGGCCGTCAGGCCGTCGCATTCATAGGGTCGGGTATCTTCTTCGTTGAACAGCACGCAGTGCGCGGGCAGCGCGGTGCGCAGCGCGGCCACGACGGCGCGCTGGCGTTCTGCGGTAAATGGGATGTCGGGGGACGGCGCGTTCATGGATGGCCTCACGATGTGAATGCCGTCCAGTGTAGCGACACAAGGTGGAGCGCTGCGGTGAAAAGAATTAACCGCAGAGCTGAACTATTTTCATGTGCCGGCGTAGGTCGCCATCAGCCAGTCGATGAACAGCGTCACCTCCGGCCGCAGGCCCGGGCTTTGCTCGTACACGATGTAGTAGGCGTGCGGCGGCGAGGCCAGGCGGATGTCGAACAGTTGTACCACTTCGCCGCTGGCGATCATCTGCTGCGCGAAGTGTTGTCGCGAGAGTGCCACGCCATGGCCGTGGCGAACCGCTTCCAGCAGCAGGCCAAGGTCGTCCACGCGCAACGCGTTGGTCGGTTCCGGCCAGTCCATGCCAGCTTCCTTGAACCACGGCTGCCACGGTTCCAACGCGGAGCGCAACAATGTGGCCTTGCCCAGGTCGGCCGGGGTGGCGATCCCACCGATGCGCTCCAGGTAGGCGGGACTGGCCACGGCGAAGGCCGGTTCCTCGAACAGCTTGGTGGTCACCATGTCCGGGTATTTACCCGCGCCAAAGCGCACCTCCAGGTCCGATTCGTTCAGGCACAGGTCGTAAAGGGGCACGGACAGGAACACTTCGACCACGATCTCGGGATGGGCCTCCGTGAAACTGGCCAGCTTGGGCATCAGCAGGTAGCGCGCGAAGGTGGGCGGCACCGTGATCTTCACGCGCTGCTGGGCGGGCATGGTCTTGTGCGGCAGCGGAAAGTCGGTCAGCACGCGAAGCGCCTGGCACACCACATCCAGGTAACTGCGGCCGAATGGACTCAGCGTGGCGGCGCGGCCATCGCGGATGAACAGCCGCTCACCGACAAAATCCTCCAGCAGGCGAATACGGTGCGACAGCGCGGAAGGCGTGATGCAAAGGGTGTTGGCCGCTTCCGCGAAGGAGCCGGCGCGGGCCGCCGCCTCGAACGCGGACAGGGCATGAACAGGAGGGAAACGACGTGGCATGGTGATCTCACCGGCGGTACATTAAATGCAACAGCGCCCGTCCGGTGAAGGACGGGCGCTGCAAACAGCCACGGAGAAGAATTAGTGCGGAATCATCCCCGTGAACACATAAGCCTGCAGCACGGTCATGATACCAACGATGGCCGCAAATAGCAGGCTATGTTTGAGCGTAAAGCGGAATAGCTCGGATTCACGTCCCACCAGGCCCGTGGCGGCGCAGGCGACGGCGATCGACTGTGGCGAAATCATCTTGCCCGTCACCCCACCGGTCGTGTTGGCGGCCACCAGCAGCGTGTCGGACACGTTGATCTGGTGGGCGGTGGTGTTCTGCAGGGAGCAGAACAGGGCATTGGAGGACGTATCGGAACCGGTCAGGAACACGCCCAGCCAGCCTAGGAATGGCGAGAAGAACGGGAACGCGGCGCCGGTACCGGCCAATACCAGTGCCAGGGTGGAGGACATGCCCGAGTAGTTGGCGACGAACGCGAACGCCAACACCAGGCCGATCGACAGGATGGGACGGCGCAGCTCGACCACGGTGGCACGGAAGGCACGCGCGCCGTCGCTTGGCTTCATGCGCAGCAGCAGCATCGAGATGAAAGCCGTCAGCAGGATGGCGGTACCAACGGCCGACAGCAGGTCCAGCTTGTACAGTGCCTCGTAAGCCTTGGGCGTGGCCACGATAGGCGCGGTCTTCATGACCATCTGGTCAAGGAACGGTACATGGAATTTCAGGACCGCGCCAGCCAGCGCGCCTTTGGCACCAAACAGCGCCTTGAATTGCGGCAGGCTCCATACCGTGACGATCGCGGTCAGGATGCCGAACGGCGCCCAGGCGCGAATGGTCTGCGCCGTGGTGTAGGGCGATTTGGTGCGACCGCCGACTGGCGCCGTGCCAGCCGCCGCGAAACCACCGAAAGTAGCCATGGCCGCCGTGCCGCCGCCCATCGAAATGGTGCTGCGCGCGCCAGCCTTGGCGCCGGCCGGTTGCCATACCTTGAGCAGCGTGGTGAGCGACACCAGGCTGACCAGGGCCGAAGTGATATCCGGCAGTTCAGGGCCGAGGTAGTTGGACGTCACGTATTGGGTCACTGCGAAGCTGCCGCCCGCCACCAGCGCTGCGGGCCACACTTCCTTGATGCCGCGCTTGCCATCCATCATGAACACCAGCCAGAACGGCACGGCCACCGACAGCAGCGGCAATTGGCGGCCGGCCATGGCGCCGATCTGCATCGCATCGATGCCCGTCACCTGGCCGGCGACGATGATGGGAATACCCATGGCGCCAAACGCCACCGGGGCCGTGTTGGCGATCAGGCACAGGCCTGCCGCGTACAGGGGATTGAAGCCCAGGCCGACCAGCAGCGCCGAGGTGATCGCCACCGGCGCGCCGAAACCAGCCGCGCCTTCGAGGAAGGCGCCGAAGGCAAAGCCGATCAACAGCATCTGCAGGCGCTGGTCATCCGTGATCGAGAGGACGGAAGCGCGGATGATTTCGAGCTGGCCGGTCTGATCCACGATCTTGTAGAGGAAAACGGCGGTGACGATAATCCACGCGATTGGCCACAAGCCGTAGGCAAAGCCGAAGCCTGCGGCGGCCAGGGCCTGCGGCACGGGCATGCCATAAGCGAAGATGGCGACGGCCAGTGCCAGCGCCAGCGTAATGGCGGCCGCTACGTGACCTTTGATGCGCAAGACGGCAAGCGCAAGAAAAAAGAAAATGATGGGAATAGCGGCGACCAGGGCCGATAGCCCCAGGCTGCCGAATGGCGTGTAGATCTGATTCCAGGCTTGCATGTCTTCTCCTCCGGTGTGGAATTTCTTTGTTGTGGAAGAAGTGTATGCCGGGCGCACCCGCTTGCACCGCCGGGAGAGGTTGAAATGAATTGACCGCTGAAGTGAAAAGTTTTCACCGCGCGCTGCAACAGGGGCGGCTGATGGGGAGGGGTAGGGACGAAAAAAAACCCCGCCAACACATGTCAGCGGGGTTTTTTCGAATAACTAGCTTGACGATAACCTACTTTCACACTGGTTGCAGCACTATCATCGGCGCAGAGTTGTTTCACGGTCCTGTTCGGGATGGGAAGGGGTGGGACCAACTTGCTATGGTCATCAAGCTTTGA
>NZ_JACEZS010000040.1 GCF_014042365.1 Rugamonas fusca | reverse complement strand
ATTTCATGGCGTGGCGAGCCATTATCTTCCCAACTATTTGGGCTGGCATTGGGCTGTTGATCGGAACCGTGTCGCCAGCCCAGAAGATTTTCTCAGCTCTGCCGTGGGGCGCTTCCCACACTTAACGAGGACATAGCCAAAAAAAAACGCTACCCGGCGCAAGCCGCGTAGCGTTTTTTTGTGGCGGTAAGCTGGCCACCGAAGCGGCCAGGTCCACCGTTAGTGCATTACTTGGCCGTCATCAGCGCGACGGTGGTGTCGAGCATGCGGTTCGAGAAGCCCCACTCGTTATCGTACCACGACGAGACCTTGACCAGGCGGCCCGACACCTTGGTCAGGGTCGAGTCGAAGTTGGACGAGGCCGGGTTGTGGTTGAAGTCGATCGACACCAGCGGTTCGGTCTGGTAGGTCAGCACGCCTTTCAGCGGGCCTTCGGCGGCGGCCTTCATCAGCGCGTTCACTTCGTCCACGGTGGTGTCGCGCTTGGCGATGAACGACAGGTCGACCAGCGATACGTTGATGGTCGGCACGCGGATGGCGAAGCCGTCCAGCTTGCCGTTCAGCTCAGGCAGCACCAGGCCCACGGCGGCGGCGGCGCCGGTCTTGGTGGGGATCATGCTCATGGTGGCCGAACGGGCGCGGCGCAGGTCTTCGTGCATCACGTCCGACAGCACCTGGTCGTTGGTGTAGGCGTGCACGGTCGTCATCAGGCCGGTTTCCACGCCGATCGCGTCGTTCAAAGGCTTGACCAGCGGGGCCAGGCAGTTGGTGGTGCACGAGGCGTTCGAGATCACGGTGTCGGTGGACTTCAGCACGTGCTGGTTCACGCCGAACACGACGGTCGCGTCCACGTCCTTGCCGCCCGGGGCCGAGATGATGACTTTCTTGGCGCCGCCTTTCAGGTGAGCCGAGGCTTTTTCCTTGCTGGTGAAGAAGCCGGTGCACTCGAGCACCACGTCCACGCCCAGCTCGCCCCATGGGATGTCGGCCGGGTTGCGCTGCGCGAACACGCGGATCTTATCGCCATTCACGATCATGTTGTCGCCGTCCACTTCCACGGTGCCGGGGAACTTGCCGTGGGCCGTGTCATAGCGGGTCAGGTGGGCGTTGGACTTGGCGTCGCCCAGGTCGTTGATGGCCACGATCTGGATGTCCTGCTTTTTGCCGCCTTCGTAGAAAGCGCGCAGCACATTGCGGCCGATGCGGCCATAACCGTTGATTGCAACTTTGATCGTCATACTTTACTCCTGATTATGAAAAAAAAGGGTTCCAGCGACTTGCCACTGGCTGCTTGACTCCTCAGGCAGCCAGTACCGATTGAACTTTTGCCACCACGTTGTCGACCGTGAAGCCGAAGTGCTTGAACAGCACGCCGGCCGGGGCCGATTCGCCGAAGGTGTCGATGCCGACCACGGCGCCTTCCAGGCCCACGTACTTGTACCAGAAGTCGGTCACGCCCGCTTCCACGGCCACGCGTGGCAGACCCTTGCCCAGCACGGCGGCCTTGTAGGCGGCGTCCTGGCGGTCGAACACGTCGGTCGACGGCATCGACACCACGCGCGCGGCCGTGCCCTGTGCGGCCAGCGCGTCGGCGGCGGCCACGGCCAGTTCCACTTCCGAGCCGGTGGCGATCAGCACCACCTTGGCGTCGGCGGCGTCGCGCAGCACGTAGCCGCCGCGGCGGATGTCGGCGATCTGCTGGGCGCTGCGTTCCTGGTACGGCAGGTTCTGGCGCGAGAAGATCAGCGTCGATGGGCCATGCTGGCGCTTGACGGCCTCGCCCCAGGCCACGGCCGATTCCACCGTGTCGCAGGGACGCCAGTTGTCCAGGTTGGGGATCAAACGCATCGACGAGATGTGCTCGACCGACTGGTGAGTCGGGCCGTCTTCGCCCAGGCCGATCGAATCGTGGGTGAACACGAAGATCGAACGCTGCTTCATCAGCGCGGCCATGCGCAGCGCGTTGCGGCTGTAGTCCGAGAAGGTCAGGAAGGTGGCGCCGAACGGGATGAAGCCGCCATGCAGGGCGACGCCGTTCATGATGGCGCTCATGCCGAATTCACGCACGCCGTAGTTGATGTGGTTGCCCGGCTGGCCCGAACGCAGGGCCACGCATTCCTTCCAGTTGGTCAGGTTGGAGCCGGTCAGGTCGGCCGAGCCGCCCAGGAATTCGGGCAGCGACGGGGCCAGCGCCTGGATGGCGTTCTGGCTGGCCTTGCGGGTGGCGATGTTTTCCTTCTTTTCCACGCAGGAGGCGATGGCGGCGGCCAGCGCGCCTTCGAACGCGGCCGGCAGTTCGCCGGCCATGCGGCGGCTCAGTTCGGCCGCTTCGGCCGGGAATTGCTTGGCGTAGGCGGCGAACAGCTCATTCCACGCGCCTTCGCGGGCGGCGCCGGCCGCCTTCGCGTCCCAGGCCGCATACACGTCGGCCGGCACCTCGAACGGGGCGGCGTCCCAGCCGATGTACTCGCGCACGGCCGCCACTTCCTTCTCGCCCAGCGCGGCGCCGTGCACCTTGTCGCCGCCTTGCAGGTTGGGCGAACCCTTGCCGATCACGGTCTTGCAGCAGATCAGGGTTGGCTTGTCGGCTTGCTTGGCGGCGGCGATGGCGGCGCTCACGGCGGCCACGTCATGGCCGTCCACGGCGCGGATCACGTTCCAGCCGTAGGCTTCGAAACGCTTGGGCGTGTCGTCGGTGAACCAGCCTTCGACCTTGCCGTCGATCGAGATGCCGTTGTCGTCGTACAGGGCGATCAGCTTTTTCAGGCCCAGGGTGCCGGCCAGCGCGCACACTTCGTGCGAGATGCCTTCCATCAGGCAGCCATCGCCGACGAAGGCGTAGGTATAGTGGTCGACGATGTCGAAGCCGGGCTTGTTGAACTGGCTGGCCAGCAGGTATTCGGACAGGGCCATGCCGACGGCGTTGGCGATGCCCTGGCCCAGCGGGCCGGTGGTCGTTTCCACGCCCGGCGTGACATCCACTTCCGGGTGGCCCGGGGTCTTGGAGTGCATCTGGCGGAAGGCCTTGATGTCATCCATGCTCACCGCGTAGCCGGCCAGGTGCAGCAGCGCGTAGTGCAGCATCGAGCCGTGGCCATTCGACAACAGGAAGCGGTCGCGGTTGACCCACTTCGGGTTGGCCGGGTTATGGCTGTAGTGGCCGCTCCACAGGGCCACGGCGATCTCGGCCATGCCCATCGGCATGCCTGGGTGGCCGGAATTGGCCTTCTGGACGGCGTCCATTGCCAGCGCGCGGATCGCGTTAGCCATTTTGGTGGTGGGGAGCGTAGAGGTCATCGTCTGTCTATCACGAAAAGTAGGGAAACTGGTTGCGGTGCGGCCTCGCGCGCCACCCTGGCGGCGGCCGGCCACTGGCTGAACCCATTATTTTACCAGACCCGATCTATTCAACAGAAAAATGGCAGCCCCGCTTGCGCCGGCACGGTGTGCGGCCAGCCGCGCCGGGCCACCCCGCGCGTTGCGAAATTATTACACTTGGCAAAATAATATACCAGAGCATTATTGACAAAAAGATATATAGGGTGTCTGATGCTAATTGCGAAATATTCAATATTGTTTAAATATTTCGCTGCTTATTTCGCCGCTTATGCCGCGGCATCTTCCCTTATTCAGCTGTATCCCAGAGGAGTTGAGCAATGATGATGGAAAAAGTTATGTCGCGTTCGCTACGCCTGATGTTTTCCGGCGGCGCCATGGTCGCCGGCCTCGGCGTGCTGGCGCAGCCCGTCATGGCGCAGGAGGCGCCCATCCAGCGCGTGGAGATCACCGGTTCGTCGATCAAGCGCATCGCCCGCGAAGGCGCGCTGCCGGTGCAGACCCTGACCAGCACCGACATCGCCAAGACCGGCGCCAAGAGCGTGGAAGACCTGATCCAGGCGCTGCCGGCCATGCAAGGTTTCGTGGCCGCCTCCGAATCCGTCAATGGCAGTGGCGGCGGCGTGCAGACCGCTTCCATCCACAACATCGGCACCGGGTACACGCTGGTGCTGCTGAACGGCCGGCGCATGGCGTCCTACAACTCCGGCAGCGGCGTGAACCTGGCCAGCATCCCGCTGGCGGCCGTGGAGCGCGTGGAAATCCTGACCGATGGCGCCTCGGCCCTGTATGGCTCGGACGCCATCGCCGGCGTGGTCAACTTCATCCTGAAAAAGAACCAGCAGGACTTCAACATCGAAGGCACCTACAGCGCGCCGGAAAAATCGGGCGGCAAGAGCGGCAAGTTCGCCCTGTCCAAGGGCTTCGGCGACCTGGACAGCGATGGCTACAACGTGCTGCTGTCGTATGCGCATGACGAGCAAAAGGAACTGAACGCGGCCGACCGCGATTTCGCCAAGACCGGCCTTGTGCGCTTCTCCGAAGGCGGCAAGCAATATTCCATGTACCAGCTGGCCGTCAACACGACGCCGGCCTCGGTCACGCTGAACTTCAAGGACCCGAACCGCGACCCGCTGACGTTCTCGCCCAACTACCTGCGCGACGGCAAATGCGCACCGCAGACAGCCTATATCGGCACCGCGTCGGACAAGTCGTGCTGGTTCGATTATTCCGGCACCGTGCAGCTGATTCCCAAGTCGCAGCGCGACAGTTTCTTCGCCTCGGGCAACTTCAAGCTCAACAACGACACCAGGCTGTTCGTCGAGGCCGTCGACTCGACATTCAAGCAAACGGCGCGCTTCGCGCCACCGGCCCAGACGCTGAGCCTGTCGCTGACCGATCCGAAATTCGCCGCCAATGTCACGCCTTACCTGGGCCAGCTGGGCGTCAATCCGGCCGACATCAAGAAAGCGCAGATGAACTTGCGCCTGGTCGATGCGGGCGGCCGCGCCGAATCGTACGACACGGAGGCGCGCCACCTGGCCTTGGGCGTCGAAGGCAGCTACAAGGATTACGACTACAGCGCCTCGTACACCCATTCGGAAAACAAGCAGACCAATAACTACGATGGCGGCTTCCTGAGCCGCAACAAGTACAAGACCCTGACCTTCGATCCGTTCGGCTTCGCCGGCAGCTCGGCCGCCGTGCTGGCGCCGGCCGTCCTGCACGAGCTGGACAACGAGATCAAGACCAAGCTCGACGTGCTGAGCGTGCGCGGCTCGGGCGCCGTGTTCAACGTGCCCGGCGGCGCCGCCCAACTGGGCCTGGGCGCGGACTACACCAAGCAAAGCTATGCCAACACGCCTAGCGCGATCACCCAGGGCCCCAACCCGCAACAGCCAGACTGGACCGATACCGTGCTCGGCAGCGCACCGGGCGCGCTGCCGGTCGACGCCAGCCGCAAGAACTGGGGTTCGTTCGCTGAACTGGCGGTGCCGGTACAGAAGAACCTGGAACTGAATGGCGCCCTGCGTTACGACAGCTACGACGCGGCCAGGAACAACAAGGTGTACGACCTCGACAGCAAGCTGATCGGTTCAGCCACGCAAGGCAACAAGGCGTCGAAGACGACCTACAAACTGTCGCTGCGCTACAACCCGGTCGACACGGTCCTGCTGCGCGCGTCCTACGGCACCGGCTTCAAGGTGGCCGAGCTGGAGCAGATCACCAAGCCCGTTTCCGACTTCGGCGTGACCTCGGGCAAATACGCCTGCCCAGTCAAGGCACCGGACCCGCGCGCCAACGACTGCATGGGCAACACCCAGTACGCGCTGACCTCGGGCGGCAATGCGCTGAGCGGCGCCAATGGCTTGCGTCCGGAACAGTCGAAACAGTACACGGTGGGCTTCCGCGTCGAACCGAGCAACAACCTGTCGTTCGGCATGGACCTGTGGAACGTCAAGCTGACCGACCAGATCGACCAGTTGCCGGAAACCTTCCCGTTCGCCAACCCCGCCACCTACAACAGCCTGTTCTCGACGGTGTACGACGCGGGCCAGGGCCAGAACAAGCTGGTCACGCTGCTGCCCTACTTCAACCTGGCCGGCTCGCACTACCAGGGCATCGACTGGGATAGCACGTTCAAGAGCAAGACGGGCCTGGGCAACCTGACCGTCACCTGGACCGGCACCTATATGCTGAAATCGGAAAAAGACGTTCCGGGCAACCCCACCGAGAGCAGCCTGGGCCGATTCGACGCCTACAACAACGCCACCGCCCGCGTGATCACCCGCCTGGCCGCCACCCTGCAATCGGGCATCTACACCCACACGCTGGCCATGAACTACCGTTCCGGCTACCACGACCAGGTGGTCACGGCCGACGACGCCGTGGTGAAATCGGTCAACCCCGACGGCACGCTGGGCGACTTCGTCGACATGAAGCGGGACGTCAGTTCCTACCAGACCTTCGACTGGCAGACCCGCGCGCAGCTCAACAAGATGTTCGCCGTCACGGCCGGCATCAAGAACCTGCTCGACACCAAGCCGGCGTTCTCCGACCGCACGGCCGGCGGCGGCAACCAGGTGGGTTACGATGGCCGTTACAACAGCCCGCTGGGCCGCGAGTTCTATGTGACCGCGTCGGCCCGGTTCTAAGCTGAACCGGACGTCCGGGCCGCCAGCGGCCCGGCGCCCCCCAGGCCCGCCGCACCGCCGGCGGGCTTTTCATTTGTGCCTTGCCGGCCGCCATGGCCGGCTGCCTCCCTTGCACACCGCCCCCGCCGGTTCCAACGGCCGAAACCGCTTCCCATCCGGCCCGCGCGCCATTACCATCCTGCCAGCGGCATTGCGCCGCCATTGTCTCCATCCACCCAGGAAGCCCCCATGCCCCGCTTTTACTGCCCCCAGCCCCTGTCCCTCGGCCTCGACCTCAGCCTGCCCGACACGGTGGCGCACCACGTCCAGGTGCTGCGGCTGGCGCCGGGCGAGCTGATCACGCTGTTCAACGGCGACGGCGGCGAATACAGCGCCATGCTGACGCACATCGAGCGGCGCGGCGCGACGGCCACCGTCAAGGCCCATGTGGCGCGCGACGTGGAACTGCCCTACGCCATCACGCTGGCCCAGGCCCTGCCCGAAGGCAGCAAGATGGACTGGATCGTGGAAAAGGCGGTGGAACTGGGCGCGGCCGCCATCGTGCCGCTGGCCGCGCAGCGCTGCGTGGTACGGCTGGCGCCCGAACGGGCCGAGAAAAAACTGGCGCACTGGCAAGGCATCATCGTGGCCGCGTCCGAGCAAAGCGGGCGCAACCGGCTGGCCCAGCTGGGCGCCCTGCAGGACTACCGCCACTGGATCACCCAGCAGGACCTGCACCGGCGCGTCATCCTCAGCCCGCGCGCCGAGCAATCGCTGGCCGGCTGGGCGCGCCACCAGTCGCCGCAGGCGCTCACCTTCGTGATCGGCCCTGAAGGCGGCTTGAGCGAGGCCGAGGAACAGGCCGCGCTGGCCCATGGCGCGCTGGCGCTGGGCATGGGACCGCGCATCCTGCGCACCGAGACGGCCGGCCTGACGGCGCTGGCCACCCTGAACGCCATCTGGGGCGGCATCTAGTGGACTGTAACGGATGGGCCGGCTGTGGCGGAAATGGCACAGCCGCGCGTTTTTTTGCGCCGTTCGCCGGCCCCTCGCACTGGTACTTTCAAAAAACACGTTAAGCACAGGTAAGCGAAACTTAAGTCAAACTTAAGCTCGACTTACGCAAAAATACCGCCACGCGCGCCGCCGCCGCGCCCGATTATTGCAATACGATACATAATCTTCCTTCATTGACATCAATTTTGACAAATGATTTGATGGGCCGCTCGAAAAGCGCACGACGCTTTTCGCGCCACCGCAACGCGTCCGCTGCGTTCCCGCCCAAAGGCGGGCGGGCCGCGCGTCGCTTTACAAATCACTTGAGAGGTTGTGTTTATGATGATGGAAACAGTGTTAGCACGCTCGGTCCGCCTGATCTGTTCTGGCGGCGCAGCGGCAATCGGCCTGGGCCTGCTGGCTCAACCAGCCATGGCGCAGGAAACCGGCACCAGCATCCAGCGCGTTGAGATCACCGGTTCGAGCATCAAGCGCGCGTCCGCCGAGACCGCTTCCCCAGTCCAGATCATCGGCCGCGACGACCTGATCAAGTCGGGCAAGGCCACCGTGGCCGAGTACCTGCAAACCCTGACGGCCGACGGCGCCGGCTCGCTGCCCACCGGCTTTGGCAACGGCTTCGCGGCCGGTTCCACCGCCATCTCGCTGCGCGGCCTGGGCGCCACCTCGACCCTGGTACTGCTCAACGGCCGCCGCATGGCGCCGTTCGCACGCGCCGACGACGGCCAGAAGAGCTTCACCGACCTGTCCACGGTGCCGATGCAGATCGTCGAGCGCATCGAGATCCTCAAGGATGGCGCCTCGTCCACCTACGGCGCCGACGCCATCGCCGGCGTGGTCAACATCATCCTGCGCAAGGACTTCCAGGGCTTGACCGTGCGCGGCGAGACGGGCACCTCGCGCTACAGCGACGCCAAGCAGAACAAGGCTTCCCTCACCTGGGGCCAGGGCAGCCTGGACGAGGACAAGTACAACGTCGTCGTCAACGCCGAATACTTCCAGTCCGACCGCCTGGCCAACCGCGACCGCGCCGACCGCGCCTGGATCGGCAAGGGCGACCTGCGCCCCTACGGCTTCCCGATCGGCACCCAGTTCGCCTCCGGCTACATCAGCGGCGTGAACTCGGCCGCGGCCAGCCCGGCCGGCTCGATCCGCAACCCGGCCACCCTGGCCTACCAGTCGCTGCCGGGCTGCGCGAGCCTGTCGGCCTCCACCCCGCAGGATCCGAAAGGCGGCTGCCTGTGGCACCAGGACCAGTTCCGCGACATGCAGCCGGACATCGAAGGCGTGAACCTGTACACGCGCGGCACCTGGCAGCTGAACGACGAGACCCAGGTCTACGCCGAGGCCGGCTACTCCAAGCGCGACACGGCCTTCACGCTGACGCCGCCATCGATCACCCCGACCGTGGCCTTCCCGCCCAACGCCGGCAACCCGAACGGCGTGCTCAACTTCGGCTCCGGCGCCGGCACCACCATCGTGCTGGCCCCCAGCCATCCGCAGAACCCGTTCGGCGCCGCCGCGCGCGTGCGCTACGCCGCCTTCGACGTGGGCCCGAGCACGCGCAGCGCCAACAACGAATTCAACCGCTTCGTGGTCGGCGTCAAGGGCACGGCCGGCGGCTGGGATTACGACGCCGGCTTCGCCCATTCCGAATCCAAGCTGCACCTGGACTACAGCAACATGCTGAACATGGCCGTGGTCAAGGCCGCGCTGGGCGATCCGACCAGCAAGTACTTCCCGTACTACCTGGGCGCCGAAGCGTACAAGAACCCGGCCTCGCTGTACGCGGCCATGGTAACCAACGCCAGCTCCGACTCGACCACCAAACTCAACATCGTGGACGTGAAAGCCTCGCGTGAACTGTTCGCCCTGCCGGGCGGCAACCTGGCGCTGGCCGTCGGTGGCGAACACCGCCAGGACAAGCTGAGCAATCCATCGCTGTCGGGCTCCGAGAACGGCACCATCAACTCCAGCTACGTGGCCGCCTTCGGCGAGAGCAAGGTCTCGGCCGTGTACGCCGAACTGCTGGCGCCCATCGTCAAGACGGTGGAGCTGTCGGCCGCCCTGCGTTACGACCACTACGACCACTTCACCTCGACCACCCCGAAAGCGGGCGTGAAATGGACCCCGCTCAAGACCTTCGCGCTGCGCGGCACCTACACGGAAGGCTTCCGTGCGCCAGGCGCGGCCGAGAACAGCGCCCAGTCGCAATCGACCGGCACCTCGACCGTGCGCGATCCGGTGCGCTGCCCGAACGGCACCCCGCTGCCGGGCGCCACCTCGACCGACTGCGCCGCCTCCGTGGCCGCCGTCAAGATCGGCGACCCCAACCTGCGTCCGGAAAAGTCGAAAGGCTACACGCTGGGCATGGTGTGGGATCCCCTTAACGACCTGAGCCTGTCGCTGGACGGCTGGAAGATCAAGCGCTCCGACGAGATCAACCCGCTGCCGTACAACGAGGCGGCCGCGTTGCCGAGCGCGATCCGCGCCGACAACAACCTGACCATCAACGGCGTGGTGGTGCCCAACACGGGCACGCTGCTGATCACCAAGGCCCCGTACCGCAATTCCAGCTTCACGGAAGTCAAGGGGATCGACCTGGACGTGAAACAGCGCCTGCGCCTGGGCGCCTACGGCCGCGGCAACATCGGCCTGACCTGGACCCACGTGGCGTCGTGGGTGCGCGCCGAGTCGGCCACCACCCGCTACCAGTTCGCCGGCACCCATGGCAACTGCGACACCTCCAACTGCGCCGGCACGCCGAAAGACAAGATCAGCGTCAACGCCAGCTGGGATCCGAGCGCGGCCTGGAACTTCGCCGCCATCGCCAACTACCGTTCGGACATGAAGAACGTGCTGTTCGCGGGCGACCTGTGCGCCTCGCACCTGGCCAGCGGGGCCGATGCGCCGGGCAACTGCCGCATCGCCTCGTTCACCACGGTCGACATGTCGGCGCGCTGGAACTACAGCAAGCAGCTGCAGCTGTTCGCCTCGGTCAACAACGTGTTCGACAAGATCGCGCCGCTCGACCCGCTCACCTACGGCGGCATGAGCTACAACCCGATGGACGCCTCCGGCGCCATCGGCCGCTACGTCAAGGTCGGCGCCAGCTACAAGTTCTTCTGAGCTGAACTGAACTGACGTTGCCTTAGCGGGCCTGGGGGCGGTGAGCGATCACCGCCCCTTTTTTCGTCCTGCCGCCGCCGCAAAAAAAAACGCCGCCAGGCGTGAGCGTGGCGGCGTTGTCGCGGTTCAGGACCGGAAGGTCATCAGAACTTGTAGTTGGCCTTGACGGTGAAGAAACGGCCGCGGGCATTATGCAGCGACGTATTGTAGCCAGCCGTCGCATAGCTCGGGTCATACGGCGCCTTCGAGTCGAACAGGTTGGCCACGTTGAAGCTCAACACCGTGTTCTTGATGCCCGAATAGGCGTAGGCCAGGTCCACCGTGGTCCAGCTGTGCACTTCGCAGTCCGGGTAGAACTTGGTGTACTGCGGGTTCAACGACGGACGGCCATACTGGCAGTATGGCTGGTCGTATGGGCCGACCGTGCCGTCTTCCTGGGTGCTGTAGCGCGCCATCATCGAAATCGACGATACGTAGTTCACGTTGGCCGTCAGATTGTGCGCGTTGTAGCTCCAGGTGCTCGACAGCGTGGCGCGGATGCGCGGCACTTCGCCCACGCTGGTGGTGTCGTTGCTGATGGCGCCGTTGGTGCCCACCAGGTCGAACATCGGATCACCCAGCAAGGCCGCCTTCTTGTAGTCGAACACATAGGTGTAGTTCAGGCGCGACGACAGCTTGCCCAGATCGCCCAGCGAGTTGCGCACGTCCAGTTCCAGGTCCACGCCGCTGGTGCGGGTGCCGCCGGCGTTGACGTACGGGGTGGCGATCGAGATCAGCGGCCCCGTGTTCGGGATCGGCTTGCCGTTCGCGTCCACCAGCCAGGTGCCAGGGTTCTGGTCACGCTTGACCAGGTCGGCGTACTTCGGATTGTCCACCACGGCCGTGTTCGACAGCAGGTCCACTTCCTTGTCCTTGCGGATGCTGTAGTAGTCGACCAGGATGTCGATGCTGCTCGATGGCGAGAAGATCAGGCCAGCCGTGAAGCTGCGCGCGGTTTCCGGTTCCAGGTCCTTGTTGGCGGCCGCGATGCCGGACAGGCTCTTGACGCAGTCGGTCGAATCCGAACCGGGCTTGTTGCAGCGCAGCTTGTCCTCGAAGTTGTTGACGAAGTACTGGGTGCCGCCGTTGACCATCTGGGTCAGCGATGGTGCGCGGAAGCCTTCCGAGTAGGTGCTGCGCAGCGCGAAGGTCGGCGTCACGTCCCATTTCGCGCCCACTTTCGGCGTGAAGTGCGACTTGAAGCCATCGTACTTGTCGTAGCGGCCGGCGAAGTCCATCTCGAAGGTCTTGAAGAACGGCGTGCGCAGTTCGACGAAGGCCGAACGCACGTTGCGCTTGGCGTCCGAGTAGGTATTGACCAGGCCGATGATCTTGCCGTCCACGGTCAGCGGATCGGGCACCAGGTTCATCTTTTCCTGCTTCAGTTCCGTACCCACGGCCAGGCCCAGCGCGCCGCCGGGCAGCTGGCCGAACTCGGTGCTACCCTTCAGGT
The DNA here is from genome assembly GCF_014042365.1 of Rugamonas fusca. Classification (GTDB taxonomy): domain Bacteria; phylum Pseudomonadota; class Gammaproteobacteria; order Burkholderiales; family Burkholderiaceae_D; genus Rugamonas; species Rugamonas fusca. The sequence continues at coordinate 17,757 of NZ_JACEZS010000040.1, read as the reverse complement.
CCCACTGGGTCAGGCTGGACTTGCCGTCCAGGGTGACGTTGCGCGTCACGCCCGGGGTGCTGGCGATGGTGGCCAGCGGCACGTTCTGGGTCATCAGGGTCTGCACGATAGGCAGGTACAGGAAGCCGTTCGACAGCTGGTGGCGCTTGGAGTCGTTGTACAGCAGCGCGCTATCCCAATCCCAGCCGAAGTTGCTGCCCTGCAGGCCAGCCAGCAGGCGGGTGGACTTGTTCTCGTTGGAGCTGCCGCCAGGGGCGTTGACGAAGCGGTAGGCCACGGCCACCGGCACCGGATTGGCCGTGCCGCGGGTCGGGTTGTCCGGATGGTTCACGCCCAGCACGGGACGGAACGGGGTACCGGCGCCCTCTTTCGGGAACACGGTGGTGATGCTGCGGCCGGTCATCGTGCGCGACACGCCATCGTAGAACAGTTCGGACTGGCTGTAGGCCGCTTCCGTGAACGCCTTCAGGTCGCCGCCCAGCTTGAATTCGGCGCGTGCCAGCACGTTGTTGCTGCGGTTCTTGCCCTCCGCATCCTCGTACTGCCAGCCATCGTAGTTGCAGAACTTGTTGCCGATCAGCGGGTCATTGGACTTCATCGGCACCAGGGCCGTGGAGCCGGTGCGCACGTCGGCCGGGTTGCAGCCCAGGTCGGCGCTGACATACTGGTTGAAGCTGCCGCTGCCCAGTTTCTTTTCCTTGTAGAACACGGGGTAGCCGCTGATGCCGCTGTAGAAGCTGCTCAGGCGGCCGTCCATGATGCGGCTCTGTTCCACCTGCGACGACTTGGCGTCCTTCAGCAGGGTGCGGTCACGCTGCGATACGTCGAACGCGACGAAGGCGTTGTAGTGGTTCTCTTCCAGGTCGCCGAAGCCGACCACGCCGTTCAGGCCCGAGCGGCCGAACGCGTTATCCTCGTTGCGGCTGGCCTGCAGGGTCAGCTCGCCGCCTTTGTAATTGCTCTTGGTGATGAAGTTGATCACGCCGCCGATCGCGTCCGAACCGTACACGGCCGATGCGCCATCCTTCAGGATTTCGACCCGCTCCAGCGCCGACAGCGGGATGGAGTTCAGGTCGTACTGGGTCGACTGGCCCGCGTTCGGGTCGGCGTAGGCGGCCGGCGACATGCGGCGGCCGTTGATCAGGATCAGGGTAGAGGCCGAACCGAGGCCGCGCAGAGAAGCCGTGGCCAGGCCCTTGGAGAAGCCGCCGTCGCGCGCATCGACCTGGTTGTTCGAACCGAGGGCCGGCACCTTGGCGATCAGGTCGGCCACCGACACGGCGCCCGTATGCTCGATGTCCTTCTTGGTCAGCACCTGCACCACGGACGGATTCTCCGTCGCGGTACGCTTCAGGTTGGAACCAGTGATGACGACGCGCTCGACGTTCGCCTCGTCGGCGGCGAAAGCCCCCTGGCTCCAGCCCACGCAGCCAAGCAACGCGATGGCCTGGACAATGATTTTCTTCTGCATTCAAAGACTCCCTCAACGTGGTGATCAGCGGTTCGCGGCCGCCAGCACCAATAAAAAAAACCGCCGCAGCGGTCCTGTCCGTTTATTGGCAGAAATGAACATTGTTCCTGCCAACAAGGTTTTGATTGTAGCAACATTAAGATACATTAAGATACATAGCCCTGACAGCAATGAGGATTTTTTGGAAATTTCGCTAAAAATACAACACGCCCATCGATAAATTAGGCGCTGCGCTTGACAATCAAATCTTCCAGGAGGCGAACCAGCCTGATCCCGGTACGGTAGAATGGCGGGTTGTCGCGCGCTCCGGCGCCGCCCCGCTCTCCGTTAGCTACGGAGCCTTGGAACCACAGAACGAAACCATCATGCTGCGAATCAATGAAGTCAAACTCCCGCTGAACCACACCGAGCCGGAACTGCCGGCCGCCATCCTGGCCCGGCTGGGCATCCCGGCCGCTGACCTGCGCGGCTACACCGTCTTCAAACGCAGCTACGATGCGCGCAAGAAATCGGCCATCGTCCTGATCTATGCGATCGACGTGGACGTGGCCAACGAGGCGGCCGTGCTGGCCCGCCTCAAGCACGACATCCACCTGATGCCCGCGCCCGACACCTCGTACAAATTCGTCGCCAACGGGCAGCAGCTGGCCGGCCACGATGGCAACGAGCGCCCCGTCGTAATCGGCACCGGCCCGTGCGGCCTGTTCGCGGCCCTGATCCTGGCCCAGATGGGTTTGCGCCCCATCATCCTCGAGCGCGGCAAGCAGGTGCGCGACCGCACCGTCGACACCTTCGGCTTCTGGCGCAAGCGCAAGCTGAACCCGGAATCGAACGTGCAGTTCGGCGAAGGCGGCGCCGGTACCTTCTCGGACGGCAAACTGTACAGCCAGATCAAGGACCCCAAGCACTACGGCCGCAAGGTGCTGACGGAATTCGTCAAGGCCGGCGCGCCCGAGGAAATCCTGTACGTGAGCAAGCCGCACATCGGCACCTTCCGCCTGGTCAAGATGGTCGAGGAGATGCGCGCCACCGTCGAGGCGCTGGGCGGCGAATACCGCTTCGAGAGCAAGGTGGTGGACATCGACATCGAGCAAACGCCCGAGGGCGGCCAGGTGCGCGGCGTGACGCTGGAAAACGGCGACAAGATCGCCACCCGCCACGTGGTGCTGGCCATCGGCCACAGCGCGCGCGACACCTTCCAGATGCTGTACGAGCGCGGCGTGTACATCGAAGCCAAGCCGTTCTCGATCGGCTTCCGGGTCGAGCACCCGCAGTCGCTGATCGACCAGTGCCGCTTCGGCCCCAACGCCGGCCACCCCATCCTGGGCGCGGCCGACTACAAGCTGGTGTACCACGCCTCCAACGGCCGCGCCGTGTACAGCTTCTGCATGTGCCCCGGCGGCACGGTGGTGGCGGCGGCGTCCGAACCGGGCCGCGTGGTCACCAACGGCATGAGCCAGTATTCGCGCAACGAGCGCAACGCCAACAGCGCCATCGTGGTCAGCATCTCGCCCGAAGTCGATTATCCGGGCCACCCGCTGGCTGGCGTGGAATTCCAGCGCCGGCTGGAGGAAAAGGCGTTCGAGCTGGGCGGCGGCACCTACAACGCGCCGGGCCAGCTGATGGGCGACTTCGTGGCCGGCCGCGCCTCGACCGAATTTGGCAGCGTGATCCCGTCCTACAAACCAGGCGTGCACCTGACGGACCTGGCCACCATCCTGCCCGAATTCGCCGTCACGGCCTTGCGCGAAGCGTTCCCCGCCTTCGACAAGCAGATCAAGGGCTACTTCAAGCACGACGCCGTGCTGACCGGACTGGAGACGCGCACCTCGTCGCCGATCCGCATCAAGCGCCGCGACGACACGCTGCAAAGCCTGAACACGCGCGGCCTGTTCCCGGCCGGCGAAGGGGCCGGCTACGCGGGCGGCATCCTGTCGGCCGGCGTGGATGGCATCAAGGTGGCCGAAGCCGTGGCCCTGTCGATGGCGGCCGGACAGCCGGCCGCCTGATCCTGAAAGCGGCTACAGCCAGCCGGCGCGCTTGAAGCGCCGGTACAGGTACAGGCACACCGACACCATGATGGCGACGGCGGCCGGATAACCGTACTTCCATTCCAGCTCCGGCATGACCTTGAAGTTCATGCCCCAGATGCCGGCGAACGCGGTGCAGATGGCGAAGATGGCGGCCCACGCGGCCAGCCGCTTGTTCACTTCGCCCTCCTCGATGGCCACCATCGACAGGTTGACCTGGATCGCCGTGCTGATGGTGTCGCGCACGTTGTCGAGCGTGGCGCTGATGCGGTGCAGGTGGTCGTGCACGTCGCGGAAGTATTCCTGGGTATCCAGGCACATGGACGGCACCCGGCCGCCATGCAGCTTGCCCGTGGCCTCCATCAGCGGCATCACGGCATGGCGCACGGCCATCACCTTGCGCTTGAGTTCATACAGCCGTTCGATGTTGTCGCGCTGCGAGCCGTGCAGGAAGATGCGCTCCTCGATCTCTTCCAGTTCCACTTCCAGCGCATCGGCCACGGGGAAATAGCGGTCCACCACGGCGTCGAGCAAGGCGTATAGCACGAAGGCCGGGCCCTGGCGCAGCAAATGCGGCTCGCGTTCCGCGCGCGCCCGCACGCCGAGGAAACCGTGGCTGCTGTTGCTGCGGTTCGACAGCACGTAGTTGGGGCCGACGAACACGTCCACCTCGCCCACCGTCAGCTGCTCCTTTTCGAACTCCACCATCTTGGCCACCACGAACAGCGAGTCGCCATACTCCTCGATCTTGGGGCGCTGGTTGCCGCGCTGCGCATCCTCCACGGCCAGTTCGTGCAGGCCGAATTCCTCCTGCATCACGGACAGCTCGGCCGCGTCCGCGTCGCGCAGCGCCACCCACACGAAGCACTCGGGCCGGCATACATATTCGCTGATGTCCTTGACGGGAATGTCGGCCAGCTTCTGGCCATCCTGGTACACCACGCAATTAATCAGCATACAAATTCCATAAAAAAAAAGCTCCCGGCGTTCAAGCCAAGAGCTTACCGCAAATGCATGGGCCGCCGCGGTCGCTTCGGACGTCAGTCGTCCTTGGCGCCGTCGATGCCCAGTTCCGCGATCTTGCGCGTGATGGTGTTGCGGCCTATGCCCAGCCGCACGGCGGCGTCGTTCTTGCGGCCGTGGGTGTGCTTGAGGGCTGTGCGGATCAGGGCCGATTCGAACTGGCGGCCCAGCACGTCCATCACTTCATGCTGGCCGTTGCTGAGCATGCTCGCGGCCTGCAGTTCCAGCAGCGTGAGCCAGCTGTCCGGCCCGCCGTGCGCGGTGGCCTCGGCCAGCGCTGGCGGCACGGAGGACACGATGCCATGGTGCGTCATGCTGCTGAACGCTTCGTGGGCCGGCGCCGGCGCGGCCGGGCTATGGCCGCCGCCCTCCTGGCCCTGACCCTGGGTCAGCTCCAGCGGCAAGTCCTTCACTTCCACGGTCTGGCCGGGCGCCATCACGGTGATCCAGTTGCACAGGTTTTCCAGCTGGCGCACATTGCCGGGCAAATCCAGGCCGCTCAGGAAGTGCAGCGTGGCGTCGCTCATGCGCTTGGCTTCCACGCCCAGCTGGCGCGCGCTCTGCACCAGGAAGTGGCGCACCAGGATGGGGATATCCTCACGCCGCTCCCGCAAACTGGGCAGGCGCAAGCGGATCACGTTGAGGCGATGGTACAAGTCCTCGCGGAACAGGCCGTCGCGCACGCGCTGCTCGAGATTCTGGTGCGTGGCCGTGATCACGCGCACGTTGGCTTTCAACGGCTGGTGGCCGCCGACGCGGTAGAAGTGGCCATCGGACAGCACGCGCAGCAAGCGCGTTTGCAGATCGAACGGCATGTCGCCGATCTCGTCGAGGAACAGCGTGCCGTTCTCGGCCTGCTCGAAGCGGCCACGGCGCGTGGCCTGGGCACCCGTGAACGCGCCGCGCTCATGGCCGAACAGTTCGGATTCCAGCAAGTCCTTGGGAATGGCGGCCGTGTTGAGGGCGATGAACGGCTGCGATGCGCGCGGGCTGTGCTTGTGCAGCGCGCGCGCCACCAGCTCCTTGCCGGAACCGGATTCACCCGTAATCAGCACCGTCACGTTCGATTGCGACAAGCGGCCGATGGCGCGAAACACTTCCTGCATGGCCGGCGCCTGGCCCAGGATTTCAGGCGTGTCGGCCGGGCCCGATTCCACGCTCGTTTCGCGCAGGCTCTCGTCGAGCGCGCGCCGGATCAGCTCCACGGCCTTGTCGATGTCGAATGGCTTGGCCAGGTATTCGAAGGCGCCGCCCTGGAACGCGGCGACGGCCGAGTCGAGGTCGGAGAACGCCGTGATGATGATGACGGGCAGGCCCGGATGGCGCGATTTGACCAGCGCCAGCAAATCGAGGCCGGAGTCGCCCGGCATGCGGATGTCGGACACCAGCACTTGCGGCGTCTCGAACTCCAGCGCGGTGATCGCATCGCGCGCGTTGGCAAAACTCTTGGTGGCGAGGTTTTCCCGCGCCAGCGCTTTTTCCAGTACCCAGCGGATCGACTCGTCGTCGTCTACTATCCAGATTGGCTTCATGTGTAATGTGGTTCCCGCATTGGATCGGTGATCAAGGGACCCCGGAAACGCACCGGCTCGCACGCCGCTTATGGCAGCGGCAGCAGGATGCGGAAATCCGTGTATCCAGGCCGGCTTTCGCACTCGATCACACCCAGGTGCTGTTGCACGAAGGTTTGCGCCAAGGTCAGTCCCAACCCGCTGCCGCCCTCCCGGCCCGACACGAGCGGGTAGAAGATGCGGTCACGGATCTGGGGCGCGATGCCCGGTCCATTGTCGATGATATGCAAATCTAATGCCAGCCCGTAGCGGACCTTGGCCAGCGTCACCTGACGGGCCACCCTGGTCTTGAAAATCAGTTCCGCGTCGCCCGCCTCGATGCGGGCCGACAGTGCCTGGGCCGCGTTGTGGGCGATGTTGAGCACGGTCTGGATCAGCTGTTCCTTGTCGCCCCGGAACTCGGGAATCGAGGCGTCGTAGTCGCGCCGGATCGCCAGCCCGGTGGGGAACTCGGCCAGGATCAGGCTGCGCACGCGCTCGCACACTTCGTGGATGTTGACGTCGCCCACGATGTGGGGTCGGCGGTGCGGCGCCAGCAAACGGTCCACCAGCGTTTGCAGCCGGTCCGCTTCCTTGATGATGACCTGGGTGTATTCGCGCAGCTGGCCCAGGTGCAGCGGCGGCAATTCCATCTCCAGCAGCTGGGCCGCGCCGCGGATGCCGCCCAGCGGATTCTTGATCTCGTGCGCCAGGTTGCGGATCAGCTCCTTGTTGACCTGGCTCTGGTCCAGCATGCGTTCCTCGCGGTCCAGCTTCAGGTGCTGCAAGTGTTCGCGCAGTTCGATCAGGATATGGTCGCGCGGTTCTTCCAGGGCCGACACGATGCTGTGCACGTGCAGCGGATCGCGCCCGGCCCGTTCCAGCGTCAAGTCCTGGCGCAGGTCGGCGAACTTGTGCTGGCGCGCCTGGACGCAGATGTGCTCCAGCTCCTCGGGGTTGAGGAACTGGGCGCTGAGCTTCTGGCGCGACAGCGCCTTGAGCGAGCTTTCCAGCAGGTTCTCGGCGGCTGCGTTGGCGTAGGCGATCTGGCCGGCGCCATCGACCAGCACCACGGCCGAGGCCAGCAATTCCAGCCCGGCCAGCGACGGCATGGCCTCGCCCGCGCGGGCGTGCATGTTCTCAGCATTCATCGGATATTGGCGATCTCGCGTTTCAAGGCTTCGATATTCTTTTCCGAGCGGCTGATGCTGTCGCGCATCTGCGCCACCCGTTCCTGGTATTTGGCGTAGTTGCGTTCATCGCCATGGCGTTCCGGCTCGCCGTTGTTGAACTCCTTGCGCAGGTCGGCCAGCTTCTGCTGCTCGTTGCGCAATTCCTCGTTGAGGATGCCAAGCCGGTCGGCGTCGCGCGCCCTCTGCTCGGCGCTGTCCACGCGCGGAAAATCAGCCGGCGCGGCCGGGGCCGGCGCGGCCCGCTGGGGCGCGGGCGCCTGGCGGCGCGGCGGGGCCGGGATGGCGTTGCCGGGCACGTCAAGGATCTTGCAGCCCGGTTTGTTGGTGTCCGTCAGTTCCTTGTGGCCGGCCGCGTCCACGCACAGGTAGATGGGGCCATCGGCCCTGGCGGCGGCGCTGGCGGCCAGCAGGACCAGTACCGGTAATAAGCGTGTTGTCATTCCCTATCCGTGAAGAGCATTGATGCACCCCGAATATACAACATCCAAAGAAAAACGCGAGGAAAGCCGGGGCTCGCCTCGCGTTCTGGCCATACGGCGGGCGCCGGCTTGCGGCCGGCGCGCTGCCATTACAGCGAGTAGTACATGTCGAATTCGACTGGGTGCGTGGTCATGCGCATACGCTGCACGTCCTGCATCTTCAGTTCGATGTAGGCATCGATCATCGAATCGCTGAACACGCCGCCACGGGTCAGGAACTCGCGGTCCTTGTTCAGGTTGTCCAGCGCCTCTTCCAGCGAGGTGCAGACGGTCGGGATCAGTGCATCTTCCTCAGGCGGCAGGTGGTACAGGTCTTTGGAAGCGGCTTCGCCCGGATGGATCTTGTTGATGATACCGTCCAGACCGGCCATCAGCAGCGCGGCGAAGCACAGGTACACGTTCGCCAGTGGGTCCGGGAAACGGGTCTCGATGCGGCGTGCCTTAGGATTGGCCACGTGCGGGATACGGATCGAAGCGGAACGGTTACGGGCCGAGTAAGCCAGTTTGACCGGGGCTTCGTAGCCTGGCACCAGGCGCTTGTACGAGTTGGTGCCTGGGTTGGTGATGGCGTTCAGTGCCTTGGCGTGCTTGATGATACCGCCGATGTAGAACAGCGCGGTGTCGGACAGGCCGGCATAGCCGTCGCCGGCGAACAGGTTCTTGCCGTCTTTCCAGATCGACTGGTGTACGTGCATGCCCGAGCCGTTGTCGCCCACGATAGGCTTAGGCATGAAGGTGGCGGTCTTGCCGTAGCTGTGGGCCACGTTCCACACCACGTATTTCAGGTTCTGGGTCCAGTCGGCACGCTCGACCAGGGTCGAGAACTTGGTGCCGATTTCGTTCTGGCCAGCGCCAGCCACTTCGTGGTGGTGCACTTCGACCGGGATGCCCAGCGATTCGAGGATCAGGCACATTTCCGAACGCATGTCCTGGAAGCTGTCCACTGGTGGCACGGGGAAGTAGCCGCCCTTGACCGCTGGACGGTGGCCGCTGTTGCCGCCTTCGATTTCCTTGTCGGTGCTCCACGACGCTTCGTCCGATTCGATCTTGACGAAGCAGCCGGACATGTCGACTTTCCAGCGCACGCTGTCGAAGATGAAGAATTCTGGCTCAGGACCGAAGTAGGCGGTGTCGCCCAGGCCCGACGATTTCAGGTAGGCTTCAGCGCGCTTGGCGATGGAGCGTGGGTCACGGTCGTAGCCCTTGCCGTCCGACGGTTCGATCACGTCGCACTGCATGAACAGGGTGGTTTCTTCCATGAACGGGTCGATGTTGGCCGTGTTCGGGTCTGGCAGCAGGATCATGTCGGATGCTTCGATGCCTTTCCAGCCGGCGATCGAGGAACCGTCGAAGGCGTGGCCGGACTCGAACTTGTCCATGTCGAAGTGCGACACGGGCACGGTCACGTGCTGTTCTTTACCACGGGTATCGGCGAAACGAAAATCAACGAATTTGACTTCGTTGTCTTTTACCATTTTCATCACTTCTGCGGCTGTCATTGCCATGCGTATCTCCTAAAGGGAATGTGTGGGTGAGCCGACCAACTGTGCGTGCGCGGATGCTCTGCGCGTCCCCGTGTAGTGCGACCGAAACTCATCATCGGGTTAAGCAGTATCCGTGCCAGCTCAAAATTCTCACCATCTGCCAGAACCAACTTGGAACTTGCTGGCAAATGATTCTAAAATCGTCCGGCCAGCCAAATGAGCCTGGTTTGCGCCAGCGCAAGACTGCTCCATTATGGTGCGATTTTGCGAAATTGCACCTATTTCGTGCATTTTCGAAAAAACGATGGAAAATGCCCTTATTTGGTGCGTGCGCGCAGCACGGACGGTCAGGGCATCTATAATAAACTTAATCTCCTTTCTGGAACATGACATGAGCGATGTAGATGCAATCCTGGCCCGCGCCCGCGCCCGCAGCAAGGACTGGCCGTATGCCGGTGCCGTCAACCCGCAGGAAGCGTGGGAACTGCTGCAAGCGGACCCGCACATCAAGCTGATCGACGTGCGCACCAACGCCGAGCGCGACTGGGTGGGCCGCGTGGCCATCCCCGAGACCCAACATGGTGCGGTCCAGTGGTCCACCTATCCCGGCGGCGTGGCCAACCATGAGTTCATCGAACAGCTCAACAGCCAGGCCCGCAAGGACCAGGTACTGTTGTTTTTATGCCGCTCCGGCGTGCGCTCGCGCCACGCGGCCAAGCTGGCCACGGAATTCGGTTATCAACATTGCTACGACGTGCTGGAAGGCTTCGAAGGCGACAAGGACGAGAACGGCCACCGCAAGAACGTCAACGGCTGGTGCCGGGCCGGCCTGCCCTGGCTGGGCGCCTGAGCACCCTCACCGGCCCTCGTTGAAGCCGCGCGCGGCCGGCCCGCTCAGACGGGCACGGCCGCCGGCGCCACCGGCGTGGCCGGCGCCGCTTCGCTCAGCAGGCTGAGCACCCGCTCGCGCACGAAGTTGATGTGGCTGCGCAAGCCGTACAAGCCATCGGCGAACGACAGCGGGATGGAAATCTGGTTCACCATCTCCTCGATTTCATTGAGCCGTACCAGCTGCGCCGCATAAATCTCCATGCGGCGCTCACCTTGCGACTGCGCCTCCTCGAGCGCCTGCTCCACCGTGCGCAACTGCCCGTACCAGCGATACACGCGCGAACGGATGCGCCACACATACAGCGGCGGCACCACCTTGGACAACGGCAGGATCAGCGCCCCCAGGCCCAGCACCAGCACCCACATGCGGTCGAAGAAATTGGCCAGCCAGAAGCTCATGTAGCGCTGCAGGAACGGCGGCCCATCCTTGTAGAACTTGGCCGCGGCCGGCGCGACGGGAATTTCCGTGTAGCGCGCGGACGGGAACTGGCCCTGCTGCTGGAACCAGCCGGCGCCGCTGTGGATCGACGCGGCCGCCTGCACGAACAAGTCGATCAGGGCCGGATGCAGGCTGTCGCGCGCCACCAGCGTGGCCGTGGGGGCGATCAGGTTGTAATCGACGGGCGGCAGATCGCGCCCCAGGTCAACGATGCCGCGCGGCAGCACCACGTGGCTGAGGAAGGGCAGCTTGCGCGCATACGCCTCGGCCTGGTCGAAATCGAACAACTGGATGCCCGGCGTCTGCAGCAGCATCTGGATCAGCGGCGCTTCCGGCGCCGACGTGAACACGAGGCCGTCGATGCGCCCTTCCAGCAATTCCACCGTGGCCGGCGTATTGGCCAGTGAACTGCGGATCACTTCATTGGGCTCCATGCCGTTCAGCGCCAGCACCTGCTTGAACAGCCGCGGCGCCCCCGCGCCCCTGGGGCCGAAATTGATCTTCTTGCCCCTGAGCTGGGTGAGGCGGGTGATGGGCTTGCCCTTGGTCTCGCGCAGGAACAGCCACATCGGTTCCGTGAACAGGCTGCCCAGCGACACCAGGCCTTCCCGCTCGGCCGCCACCTCGTCGGTCGAACCGCTCTGCACGAAGGCGATATCGACGGCGCCGCTCTTGAGCCGGCGCAGGTTCTCGCCTGAACCGGCCGATTGCAGCAGCGTCACCTTGACGCCATGCTTGGCCAGCGCGGCCGCGTATTTCTTGCCGATCTGTTCATAGGCGCTGTTTTCCTGGCCCGTGGACAGCACCACGTGGCGCGGCGGCGACGGGTCCACCAGCACATAGGCCAGCGCGCACACGCCGGCGATGGCCAGTAGGGTGGGCGCGGCGGCGACGAGCAGGTCACGCACGGAGAATTGCGTGAACTTGAGGATCTTGGACATGGTTTGGCGTACAGGTTTCATGGGCGCTCACCTTGCCAATAAATGGTCCGTTTGGCAAGCACCGCACGCATGCCGCCCCCCCCACGCGCGCGGTGACTGGCCAGGCGCGCGCGGTGCGGCACCGCGCGGCCCGTGGTGGCATCAGCCGCCGTTGCCGGTTCCGCCGCACGGGGGCAGCGGCGCGGCGGCCGCCGCGGCGGCCGTGCCGGCGGCCGCGGCGGCCGTGCCGGCGGCCACGTTCTGGAGGGTGGCCGGCTTGACCGGATTGGGCTCGATCAATGGCATCAGGCTCGGCGCCAGCACCGTCAGCAACTGCACCGGCAGCGCACTGGTGAAGTCGTAGTTCTTCGATTCGGGCCCGCGCACATAGGCCGTCATGCTGCCGAAGAAGCGTTCGCCGATGTTGAACACGAAGGTGGCCGACCGGTTCACATAGCGCGATTCGATCAGGCGCCCGCCGGGTGCGAAGATGTCGAAGCGCTGGTCGCCGGTGCCGGTCTTGCCGCCCACGGGAATCACGCTGCCGTCGGACTGGACGAAGGCCATGCGGGCCCGCTTGGCCGTGCCGTCCGAGACCACGCCGCGGATGGCATCGGCCACCACGCGCGCCACTTCCGGCGACAGCACCCGTTCGCTCAGCGTGCTCTTGCCGGGCGCCACCTGGGTGTCGTACGGCGTGCCGGCCGCGAAGTGCAGCGCCGAGATGCGCCGGGTGGGTTTGCGGATGCCGCCGTTGACGATGATGCCCATCAGTTCGGCCAGTGCAGCCGGCCGGTCGGCCGAGGCGCCCAGCGTGGTGGCGTAGGACGGCACCAGCGAGTCGAACGGATACCCCATCTTCTTCCACTGGGCATGGATCTTCATGAAGCCTTCCATCTCCAGCAGGCCAACGATGCGCTTGTCCTGGGCGTGCTTGTGGTGGGTCTTGAACAGCCACTGGTACACTTCCTGGCGCTGCTGCTCGCTGGCGGCCGTCATTTCGCTCAGCGTGGCGCCGGGATGGGTCAGCATGTAGGCCGCCATCCACATTTCCAGCGGGTGCACCGAGGCCAGGTAACCACGGTCGGCCAGCGACCACTTGTCGATCGCGTACTGCTCATAGAGCTTGGCCACGCGCTCGGGCGGCACCTCGTTCTGCGACGGCAGGTTGTCCTTCAGGAAGGCGGCGAACTGCTCCTGGGTCGCTGCCGGATACAGGGTGCGGTGAATCACGGCCAGCCGCACCGGCGTGCCGCGGATGTTGGCCAGCAGCGTCTTTTCCAACGCATCGCCCTGCTTGCCCTTGTACTTGACGTAGAAGCGGTTCAGGAACTCGCGCCCTTCCTTGTCGGCGAAGCGGGCCAGGTAGCCGGCGCGGCGCGGATCGTCGGCATCCTGCAGCAGCGAGGCCGAGGAACCGGGCGACTGGAACATGTAGAACTTGGCCACGTCGCGCATCAGGCGCACGAACACCAGGTTGGTCGAATGGCGCAGCGCTTCCGTCACGGTCAGGATCTTGCTGTTGTCTTCCTTGGAGAAGTTGCCGAAGTGGTGCAGGCCGCCGCCCGTGAAGAAACCTTCGCCGGGATTGCCCGAATACTTGCGCTCCATGGCCGCGTTGAGCATCGGGGTCAGCTCGCGCCCGCCCTGGTCGATCGGCAGCGCCTTGAAGTAGTCGATGGCCCACTGCGACAGCTTGTCCTGCGGATCGACCACCACCTTGTTCAGGGCCGCCGTGTCCATGCCGCCGTAGCGCGTGTGCAGCTGGTCCATGATGTCGAGGTAGGTGACCAAGGTGCGCAGCTTGGCCGTGGAACCGAGATCGAGCTTGGCGCCTTCGTTGATGTCGAGCGGCTGGTCGAAGTTATCCGTCTGCAGCCGCAGCAGGTTGGCCTGCTCGCCTTTTTCCAGCAACGTGAAGCTGTACACGACGTGGGCCGGATCGCCATTGCCCAGCATGCCCTTGCCCGTCAGGCCGGCCGCCTTGGCCATGTCGGGATCGCGCAGATCGCGCAGCACCTGCGTGACGGCTTTCTGCGCGCGCGCGTCCAGCGTGCTGACCACGCTCAGGTCCAGACGGTCCAGGTTGTACAGGCGGTTGTCGCCGAGCAGGCTGGCCAGGTGGGTGCGCACCGCGTTCGACGCCTTGCGCGTCACGTAGGTCATGGCCGGCGCGGCCTGCACGCCGGAACCGGCCGACGGATGCAACTGCTGCTTGAGCGCGGCGTCGCGCACGGCCGGCGTGATCACGCCTTCCTGGGCCAGCAGGCGCAGGTGCGAATTGGCCAGCGCCTCCAGGTCGGCCGTGCCGTCGCCCAGGTAGTAGCTGGGGCGGCGCTGGGCGATCATCAGGCTCAGCGCTTCCTTGAACACCAGCGCGTTCTCAGGCTGGTCCAGCTTGCCGGCGAGCAGGTGGTTCACTTGCGCGAAATCGCGGCCGTACCAGACCCACATCCCATCACCGATACCGTTCACTTCACCGTAGCCGGGCTTGGCCGACAGCGGCACCGTGTTGAGGTAATCGATCACGATCTGGTGCCGCACGGCGGAGGTGTCCTCGCCCTGCTGGTAGGCGCGCAGGCTGGCCGACACCATCTGCTGCAGCTTGTCCTTGAGGGTGCTGGTGCGCCCTTCCGGCGAGTGGCGGTATTTCTCGATCTGGGTCGCCAGCGTGCTGCCGCCGGCCGGCCGGTGGCCGCCGGCGAAGGTGCTGGCCGTCTTTTCCAGCACGGCCTTGCTCAGGCGGTCCCATTCGACGGCCGGATTACGCTTCGGGTATTTGCTGTCGAGCAGTTCGCGGTTCTCGATGAACAGCAGGCTGCGCACCAGCGCCGGCGGCGCCTCGTCGAACTTGCCGTACACCCGTTCCGGATAGCTGGCCGCAAACAGCGGCTGCGAACGGCAGTCGAAGATGGCCAGGCCGGTCTTGGTCTTTTCGCGATAGGTGGTGAACACGCCCATGTCGGTCAGCTCGACCAGCTTGGGCGAAAAGCGCGACTGCGCCGTGACGGCATAATCGCGCGTCTTCAGTTTGCCCAGGTAATCGGGGATGTTGGCGTAACCGAGGCGCTCGTCGTACGGGCTGTCCTTGGGGAAGCGGATGGCTGTGCTGGGGCCCGGTTCGACGCGCCAGGTCAGCTTGCCCACCAGGCCGGAGAAGAACTGCGCCTGCATGGTCGAGGTGCGGATTTCCTGCAGCACCCAGTACACGCCGCACGACAGCAGCACCAGCATGGCGACGATGAAGGCGTTGCGCGAGCGCTTGCTCTTGACCGGCTCGGACGGCGGCGGCGAGGCCGGCTGGGTGTGGGCCAGCAGCACGGCTTCGTCAACGGGAGCGGGTGGCGGGACGGCGCGCAAGTGGCGGCGCCGGCCATAGCCCATGGCGGCCGCGCCTGCGCGCAGTTTGCGCACCGCGCGCAGGACGATGCGGGGCCGGCGGAAACGTCGATTGCTTAACATATGATTCAAACCGGTCAGTCGTTTGTTCAGTCACACCGCGCGCCGCATCGCAGCCATCAGGTCGTCGTGAACAGCGGGCGCGCGACAACGGCGGCTTGCCATGTTCACTACTTTGTTGGCTGCGTTACAAGCGCACGTACATTTGCACTTAACTCGCGTGGCGCACACCCCGTTGACCGGGGCGGGCAACACGCGCAGCCTGCTATCCATTCCACCACATCGGCGCCACATGGATGGGCCGGTGCGCAGAAAAATGTGCGTTCGCCGGGGCTTTTCGCAAAAAAACAACGGCGCTCGCCGGGCACGGGAAACGCCGTTCGCGCCCGGCGCGAATTGCCGTGAAGACGGCGCGCCGCGAGGCGTCAAGAGAGGTGCTTGTACTCTACCTGCAGGCGCGACAATTCGGCGCACAGTTGGGCGAACGCGGCGGCCGTGATGTCGGGCGCGCCCTTCACGCCCAGTTCGATATGGCGGCGCGTATTGGCGTCGCCCACGCTGGGCAGGCTGAACACCTTCACGCCGGCGAACTGCGCTTCGAGCGCCTCCATCAGCGGCGTCAGCGCCGATTCGGCCGTGCCGTACACCAGCACCGACTGCTCGCTGTGCGGCGCGCGGTGGAACAGGTGGGCGTAGTGGTGATCGAGCACCCACGCGATCATGGGATGGGCCATGACGGGGAAGCCGGGCACGAAGTAATGCTCGCGCAGCGCGAAGCCGGCCACGTTGTTGTAGGGGTTGGGAATCAGTTCGGCGCCTTGCGCGAATTCGGCCATCTTCAAGCGGTGCAGGTTCTCGGGCGAATTGAGGTCGGCCGGCTGGCCGCTCTCCTCGCCCATCTGGAGGATGCGCTGCTGGATGTTGCGCTTGCCCTGCTCGTGCAGCACCAGCGGCAGGCCCAGCGCGTCGGCCGCCGCCTGGCGCGTGTGGTCGTCCGGCGTGGCGCCGATGCCGCCGCAGCTGAACACGATGTCGCCGCTGGCGAAGGTGCGGCGCAGCGTGGCCGTGATGCGGGCCGGGTCGTCGCCCAGCACTTCGGCCCAGTCCAGTTGCAAGCCGCGTTCGGCCAGCAGCTGCACCACTTTGGTGAAGTGCTGGTCGGCGCGCCGGCCCGACAGGATTTCGTCGCCGATGATGATCAATCCGATTGCCATGTCTATCCTTGCAAAATAAGCGGGAACGGTCGTGATACCGAAATGGTATCAGTTGGCCGCCGCGTTGATGTCGCTGATGTCACGCATGGGCGGCGCCGCGCGCAGCCGGTCCAGCGCCTCCAGGCAGTAATGGGCGAACCACAAGCCGGTGAAGATGAAGATCACCACGTACAGCCAGATCGAGGCGGCCGCCAGGAACGGGAACAGCACGACCGACAAGGCCGTGCCGCCCAGCCACAGCATGCCCGGCAGCGCGCCGGCCAGGCCGGACAGCACGCCGATGGCCAGCAGCGGCCAGCGGTGGCGGCGCAGCACTTCGGCCCGCTCCTCGGCGCTGGCATGGTCGGCCAGCGCGTCGTACACCATCACGCGGCAGGTGAGCCAACCCCACAGCACGGCCTGCACCACCAGCGCCAGCGGCGGAAACGCGTACAGCGGCAAGGTGAGCAGCCACAGGCCGATGAACACGGCCATGCCCACCAGCGCCGTCAACGCGCTGCCGGCCAGGCTGCCGCCATGCTTGTGTTCGAGCTGGCCGTAGCGGCGCTGGCCCACGTGGCGCACGATGGCCGGCATGGCCGCCACGCCGATGAAGACCAGGGCCGTCAATATCATCAACGGCAACAGCAACAGCATGGCGATCATGGGTACGACCACCGTCTTCAGCATGCCCAGGCCCAGCGCGGTGAGCAAATTGCTGCTGTATGAAAAACCGTCATACTGGACGAACAGCGCTTGCAGGTAATCGATCAGCGGCTGCAGGCCCACGTACAGCAGGCCGGCCCACAACACGACGGCCAGCCCGAACGGGATCACGCTCAGCAGCAGCATGCGGCCATGCAGTTGCGACATCCACGCGCGGCCGTAGGACCGCATCAGCGCGCCCATCAGCGCAGGTTCCCGCGCGGCGCGGGCATCATCAGGTGTGACATGGTGTGTTTGCTTCCATTCCAGGGTGGTGGCCGGCCCCTGCCGGCGACGCCTGGCGATGATACTCCAGCAGCGCCGCTTTTTGGCGGGCCGGGGCCGCTTGTTCTACAATGCGGGATTATCGTCAACGACCACACCAAGGAAAACCATGTCCACCATCACCACCGCCTCGGGCCTGCAATACATCGAACTGACCGTCGGCGAAGGCGCCGAAGCCAAGGCTGGCCAGAACGTCACCGTGCACTACACCGGCTGGCTGCGTAACGACGACGGCAGCAAGGGCCCGAAATTCGATTCGAGCAAAGACCGCAACGATCCGTTTGAATTCGCCCTGGGCGCCGGCATGGTGATCCGCGGCTGGGACGAAGGCGTGCAAGGCATGAAGATCGGCGGCGTGCGCCAGCTGATCATCCCGGCCGACCTGGGCTACGGCTCGCGCGGCGCCGGCGGCGTGATCCCACCGAACGCCACCCTGATCTTCGACGTGGAACTGCTGGCCGTCTAAGCCGCTTCACTTGCTGCCAGCGGGGGGCGTCCCCGCTGCGCGTCCGCACCACAAAAAGGCGGGGTCAAAAGGCGGGGTCAGGTCCGGCATCGTGCCACCCAAGTGGCACGATGCCGGACCTGATAATCATCTAGCCAACCTCCCTCCGGCATACGCCGGGGGTACAGTAAGCATTCAATGTCGAGTTGAACTTACGTACAGGGAGGCTGGTATGAGCAAGTATAGCGGT
>NZ_JACEZS010000003.1 GCF_014042365.1 Rugamonas fusca | reverse complement strand
GCTGCCGTATTCACCAACTTCACTTCGAAACCGGCGGCACGCAAGCCGTCCACCAGCCAATACCAATTGAAGGTCGACTCCACTGCGACGCCGGCCAGTTCGGCGCGAAACGGCTCCAGCAGAGCGACTATCCTCGTCAGGTCGTTGGGCACGCGCCTTTCGCAACAAATCCGGTCTTCTTCGTCGCTGACTACGACCACGCAATTGTTCGCGTGCAGATCGATACCGCTATACTTGCTCATACCAGCCTCCCTGTACGTAAGTTCAACTCGACATTGAATGCTTACTGTACCCCCGGCGTATGCCGGAGGGAGGTTGGCTAGATGATTATCAGGTCCGGCATCGTGCCACCATTTTGGCAGGTTGCCGGACCTGACCCCGGTTTTTTATGACGCTGGGCGCGGCCCCACCGTGGAACCGGGCACCAGCACCGGCTGCCACATTTCCTGCAGCTCCTCGGCCGGTGTGCCGTCGGCCAGCGCCAGCAGCATTTCGATCATGCGCTCGCCGGCCCGGCGCGGCTCCGGCTGGTCGATGATGGTCACGTCCGAGCAGGCCAGGGTATCGGGCATGTTGCCCCACACGATGATGGACATTTCCTTGCCGATGGCGATGCCGGCGTCCACCAGCGCGCGCACGGCGCCCACGCCGGACAGGTGATTGTCCACGATCACGGCCGTCGGCCGCGGCGAGCAGGCCAGCAACTGTTGCATGGCGTGGTGGCCGCTGCGGCGGTCCAGCGTGTTGGCGATCAGGTGGCGCGGATCGGGCGTCAGTCCGGCCTCGGCCAGGATGGCGAGCAGGCTGGCCTGGCGTTCGCGGGCGAAATTGAGCTCCAGCGGCGCGCTCAGCATGGCGATGCGCTGGTGGCCATGGGCCAGCAGGTGCTGCACGGCCAGCCGCATGCCGGCCTCGTGGTCATAGTCGAACCACGCGTAGGGCGCATCCAGTTCCGTGCGGCCGTGGGCCACGAACGGGAATCCCACCTTGTTGAGGAAGGCGATGCGCTCGTCGCGCACCAGCGTGCGGGCCACCACCAGCCCGTCCACGCGCCGTCCGCGCACCACTTGCTGGTAGGCGCGCAACTCGTTCGGGGGCGACACGGGCGCGATGATCAGGTTCTGGCCTTTCTGCTCCAGCGCTTCCGACATGCCGCCCACCACGTCCAGGAACATGGGGTCGCCCAGGTCGCTGGGCGCGAGCGGATAAATGATGCCGAACACATTGGTCCGTCCCAGCGCCAGGCTGCGGGCCATGGGATTGGCCTGGTAACCAGCCTCCTTGGCCGCCTTCAGTACCCGCTCGCGCGTGCGGCGGTTCACTTCCGGATAGCCGTTGAGCGCGCGGCTCACCGTTGTCTTGGACATGCCCAACAGATTGGCCAAACTCTTGAGATTCATACCTGCATCATTCCATGTTGACCGTCGATTATAGCTTAATCAGCAATCTTTTTCTGCCCCCGGCGCCGTCGCAATCTTGGAAAAATGCAACGTAATCAAGACGATAGCGCGGGCGGTGCCCCGAGCTGTTTTGCGCGCCGGCATGACACGGTGCACGGTGACATCGTGACAACCCTTCCGTTTTGGCAGATACTGCTGGCATCCGGCTGTATTTTGGCCTACGCTTGAAATGTACAAGATTGGTAGCGATGGCGCATTCGCATGCCTGTCATTCCGCTGCCGGTTTCCGTTCTGAGGTGATTGAGGTGGCTACCCTTACATCCGTCAACGCGCTGCAGGCATCGGTCGCACAGGCCCAACAGCTGGTGCAGCAGGATCAGACGCGCGTGAACCAGGATACGAGCCGGCTGGAACAAAGCCAGAACCAGCTGACCAAGGACAAGCAGCAGCTCAGCGACGTCCAGCAGCAAAGCCGCCAGGCGTCCCAGCCGGCGCTCAAGGCGGCCACGCCGGTCCGTATCGACAACGCGATCGAGAAACCGCTGCCATCCCAGCAAGCCCTGCCGGCCGCGCTGACCACCGCCAAACCGCAGGTGAACACGCTGGGCCAGACCATCGGCAAATTCATCAATACCGTCGCCTGAACGTGCACGCCGGGACGGCCGCCCTATTTGGCGTGCAACCACCAATGTTCCACCGCTTCCGGCGCCGTCAGGCTGAGCGCCTTGCCGATGGCCGGCGTGGCGATCGGCAGTTCGCGCTCGCGCGCCAGCGCCACGATGCGCTCGAACGGTTCATGCCAGGCATGCATGGCCAGGTCGAAGGTGCCATTGTGAATCGGCAATAACACCTTGCCGCGCAAGTCCAGGTGCGCCTGCAAGCTCTCCTCCGGCTGCATGTGGACGTCCGGCCACTGGGGATCGTAGGCGCCCGTCTCGATCATGGTCAGGTCGAACGGGCCATACAGCTCGCCGATCTCCTTGAATCCCTTGAAATAACCGCTGTCGCCACTGAAAAAGAGGCGGGTGTGGGCCGTTTCGATGACCCAGGACGACCACAACGTACTGTTGCCATCGAACATGCCGCGGCCCGAAAAGTGCTGGGCCGGCGTGGCCACCAGCTTCACGCCGTCCAGGTGCTTGCTTTGCCACCAGTCCAGCTGGTGCACCTTGCCGGCCGGGATGCCCCAGCTCACCAGGGTGTCGCCCACGCCCAGCGGCGCGATGAAGTGGGTGGTGCGCTCGGCCAGCGCCAGCACGGCGGCCTTGTCCAGGTGGTCGTAATGGTCGTGCGACAGGATCACCCCGTGGATGGGCGGCAAGTCGGCGATGGCGATCGGCGGCGCATGGAAACGTTGCGGCCCGGCCCATTGCACGGGCGAGGCCCGCTCCGAAAACACGGGATCAGTCAGCCAGAACTGGCCACCGAGCTTGAGCAACAAGGTCGAATGGCCGAGACGGAACAAACTATTGTCATCGGCTTCAAACAATTGTTCGGCGCTCAGCGCATGGACGGGCAAGGGCTTGCCGGGCACCGTGTTGGCCGGCTTGGCGAACAGGAAACGCAGTGCGATGCCGAGGCTTTTCAGCAGTCCGCCCCGGCGCATGCGGGCCGGATTGCGGTATTTGCCATCTTTTTGGTGATACTTGCTCAGCGTGGCGTTGAGGCGGGCGGTTACAGTCGTCATGTTGGCAGGCGCCGGGGCGTCCGGTGGTGAGTATCGTCGCTATGTGGGGGCATCCGGCCCGGCTGCAAGCGCGCCGCGGCGGACAGGAGCAGCGCTTCAGCCAAACGCCACCGCGTACACGGGCGGCAGATGGGCGCCTATGCTCTGCCAGTGCTCGCCGCCATTGGCCGACAGCCACACCCCGCCCGTCGTCGAGCCCATCAACAAGGTCTTGCCATCATCGTGGACGGCCAGCCCATGCCGGTAGATCAGGTCGTAGCAATGCTCCTGCGGCAGACCGCTGCGCATGGCCGCCAGCGTCTGGCCGCCATCGGTGGTGCGCGTGACGGACAAGGCCGCGTTGGGCGGGATGCGGCGCTGATCTGCCTCGGCCGGCACGAACCAGGCCGTGTCCCCGTCTTGCGGATGGACGGCCACGGCGAAGCCGAAATTGGACCACGGCGCCGTCTTCACCTCGGTCCACAACGCACCGTTGTCGGTGCTGCGCCAGATGCCGCAATGGTGCTGGCACCACAAGGTGTCGGGCGCGCCGGCGCAGCGCACGATGCGGTGCGGGTCCTGCACCACCTGGTTGTCGGCCAGTTCCGGCGGCATGTAGGCCGCGTTCAGGCCCTTGCCGCGCAGCGTCCAGCTGGCGCCGCCGTCCGTCGTCAGCCACACGCCGCCGCAGGACACACCCACCAGCACCGAGCGGCTGTCGCGCGGGTCGACGCAGATGCTGTGGATGCCCGGCACATCGTAGCCGCCGCCGAACCACTGGCTGCGCTCGGGCGCGTGCCACAGCGATTCCACCAGTTGCCACGTGGCGCCCCGGTCGGCCGAGCGGAACAGGCCGCCAGGCAGGGTGCCGGCCCACAGCACGCCCGGTTCGTCGGCGCCGCCGGCCGCCAGCGACCAGATCTGCCTGAGCTTCCACTCCACCTGGTCCTGGCTGTCCTCCGGCTTGGCCGGATAGGCGGGCACCCCCACTTCCGTCCACGTGTCGGCGCCGGCGTCGAGCCGGTGCAGCTTGGTGCCGAAATGGCCCAGGTTGAGCGCCGCGTACAGTGCCCCGTCGCGCGGGTCGGCCAGCACCATGGACACGGGATCGCCCAGGAAATGGCTGGCGCCCAGCCGCCACGCGCCGTTCACGGGCGCCAGTTCGAACAAGCCCTTGCGGGTACCAAGAAACGCGCGTGCCGCCATGTCAACCTCCAGATAAGGCTTGCAGGATATACACCCGGGAATCGGGACGCAGGACATCGTCGAGCCGGACGCGCTCGCGCGTGCGCTGGCCGTCGATGAAGATGACGACGTTGTCCCGCAAATGGCCCTGCTCGTCGAGCACATAGCCGCGCAACCGGGGCTGGCCGGCGAAGGCGTCATCGAGCGCGCCGCGCAGGTCCGACGCCGGCGTGTCCACCTCGGGCACGGGCAGGAAACGGGCCAGCTGCTGGGTAAAGATCAGGTGCGCCATCGCCGTTAAATTTTCGTCATCGGAACAGCGATTCTAACGCGGTTCGCGCCGCGTCCGGTCTACAATTGAACCGTGCCAACCACCGGAGCGCGTCATGATGATCACCCCGCAACAACTGGAAGCGCTGATGGAGGAAGTGGAGCAGGAAGACCCGATCGATTTCGCCGACCTGCCGTTCGACGAACATGACCTGCGCGCCCTGATCGCCAACCACCTGTGCGAGATGGCCGACGCGATGGAGAACTTCAGCGAGGAGGACAAGCAGCTGACGCTGCTGGCCGTGGCCGCCAAGCTGGTGCTGGAAAACCTGGTCCTCAACGTCCAGCTGCTGCGCCGCCACGGCTTGCCCCTGAGCGAGAGCACGGCCGCCCTGCTGAGCCGGCTGCGCAAGGGCGATTGAGCAGCACCTGCAGGGTGGCGGCGGCGCCCGGGCGACCTGCCCGGCGCGGTGCTACACTGGCGGCACTTCAGCCGCCCCGATCCGCTCCATGCTTGATCAACTCGACAATATTTTCTGGCACACCCTGACCGGGCCGCAGGCCCAGCTGGCCAGCGGCGCCGGCGCCGCGCGTCGCTACGCACCCGGCTTTTCGCCCATCATCGGTTTCGCGGCCCCGGAACAACCCGACTTCGCGGCGCTGGCGCCGTATTGCATGCCGGGCGAACGCTTCTACTGCGCCGGCTGGTCCGGGCCAGCGCCGCAGGGCTGGACGGTGGAAGTGGAAGCGATGATGATCTGCATGGTGTGGCGCGGCGCCCTGCCCGCCGACGACGCGGCGCCGGACGCCATCGCGCTGGGGCCGCAACACGTGGAACAAGCGCTGGCACTGGCCGCGCTGACCAAGCCGGGCCCGTTCGGCCCCCGTACCCTGGAACTGGGCGACTATTACGGCTACCTTGATGGCGAACGCCTGGTCGCCATGGCCGGCGAGCGCACGTGCGCCCAGGGCCTGCGCGAGATCAGCGGCGTGTGCACCCATCCCGACTATCAGGGCCAGGGCCTGGCGCGGCGCCTGGTGCTCAAGCTGGTGCGTAACCACCTGCTGCGCGACGAACTGTCTTACCTGCATGTGATGGCGGCCAACGAAACGGCCCACCAGCTTTACCTGCGCATGGGCTTTGCCGACTACCGGCATACCGTGGTGCGGGTGGTGGCCAGGACCGGCCAGGCGGCCCAGGGTCGGGCGATCTGAATCAGGCGATTTTTCTGGCGGCCGGCGCGATGACGGTCAAATCCGTCTCGGCCAGCGCCACGCAGGGCAGGATGTAGCCTTCGCGTTTTTCATCGAGGCTGAGGCCCGGCCAGTCGATCTGGTAGCGCACGCTGCCGCTGCGCAGCTGGCAGAGGCAGGTGCGGCAGGTACCGTTGCGGCAGGAACTGGGCAGGCGGATGCCGGCCTGCTCGGCCGCCACCAGCACGGTCGTCTCCGGGCCCGCGTCAAACTGCCATCCCTTGCCTTCCAGCGTGATCCGCCGTGCCACCGTGTCCATCGTGTGCCGCCTCGTTGTCGTTGAAGCGACATGATAGATGGAAATGGCGCGCGGCGGCAGGCGCGGCGCGGCAAGCTCAAGCCAGCTGGCGCAACTGCCGTGCCTCCCGCGCCGGCGGCCGTGGCGGCGCACCGCGCTGCGGCGGCGCTGGCGCGCGCCGGGCGGCGCCAGCGGCCGCGCGCATGGCCTGCAGCTTGAACACGGCCATCGCCTGCGCCACATGCTGCGCCTGCTGCGCCAGGTTGCCGGCCGCGGCCGCGGCCTGCTCCACCAGCGCCGCGTTCTGCTGCGTCAGATCGTCGATCTGGCCCACCGCCATGTTGACCTGGCCGATGCCGTGGCTCTGCTCGCGGGTGGCGGTGGAAATCTCATCCATCACCTGCGTCACCTGGCACACGGACGCGATCACCTCGTGCATGGTGGCGCCGGCGCTGCTGGTCAGCTCCGCACCCGCGTTGACCTTGGCGATCGACAGGTCGATCAGTTGCTTGATCTCGTGGGCCGCCGTGGCCGCGCGCTGGGCCAGGCTGCGCACCTCGCTCGCCACCACGGCGAAGCCGCGCCCTTCCGAGCCGGCGCGGGCCGCCTCCACCGCCGCGTTCAGGGCCAGGATGTTGGTCTGGAACGCGATGCCGTCGATCAGGCCGATGATGTCCTGGATCTTGCGCGAGGACGCGCTGATCTCGTCCATCGTGTGCACCACGCGCGATACGATCTCGCCGCCATGCTCGGCCACCTTGGAGGCGCGCCCCGCCAGTTCGTTGGCACTGGCCACGCTGCTGGCGCTCTGCTGGAGATTGGTGGTCAGCTGCTCCATGCTGGCCGCCGTCTGCTGCAGGCTGGACGCCTGCGACTCCGTGCGCCCCGACAAATCCATATTGCCGGTGGCGATCTCGCCGGTGGCCACCGTGATCTCGTCAAAATTGCGGGGCACGTCGCCGATGATGCTGTGCAGGTTGACGTTGGTCTGGCGCAGCGCGGCCAGCAACTGGCCCATCTCGTCGTCGCGCGGCACCTCGATCACGCCCGTCAGGTCGCCGCCGGCCATCTTGCGGGCCGCGCTGGTGGCGCGCCGCAGCGGTTCGGCCACGCTGCGCTGCAAGGTGTACCAGAACGCCAGCATCACGGCCGCCGCCACGCCGGCCGCCGCCGTCAGCGCCATGCGCGCGCCATCGGTGGTGGTGCCGTCGATGCGCCAGAACGCGACGGCGAACAGCGCCATCATCAGCGTGACAAAGCTGGCGTTGAGCGCCACGTGGCGGCTGAACGAGAGCCGCGTGAGCGCGTGCAGCCGCGCCAGCACGCCCGTCTGCACGGCGCGGCCGTTGACGATGCGCAGCCGCTGCGGATTGCCGGCCTTGAACTGGCGGTACAGCGCCTCGGCCTCGGCCACCTGCTGGCGACTGGGCTTGCTGCGCACGGACATGTAGCCGACCGGCTTGCCCTGCTCGATCACGGGCGTCACATTGGCCAGCACCCAGTAGTAGTCGCCATTCTTGCAGCGGTTCTTGACCATGCCGGTCCATGGCATGCCGCCCTTGATGGTGGCCCACAGGTCGGCGAACGCTTCGGCCGGCATGTCCGGATGGCGCACGATGTTCTGCGGCGCGCCCATCAGTTCCTCCTGGGTGAAACCGCTCACCTGGATGAAATACGGATTGGCGTAATTGATCTTGCCCCGCAAATCGGTGGTCGAGACGATGGTCTTGTCGTCGTCCAGCACGTATTCGTGTTGGGTGACGGGCATATTGTTGCGCATAGTCGCATTCCTCCCAGAGGGACCGCCCGGCAGGGACGGAACAGCTCAGAACCGCGAACCGGGGATGGGGGTATCGCCATGGGATTGGTGCGGGCAATCAGGCCCGCCCGGCCGTGATACCAGCCGTATCCATGGTTTTAGTATAGTCAGTCAATTTCGCCAAAAACTCACAAATTATTGTGGCGCGGAAAATAAACGCCCGCCTCAGAGGGCGGGCGTGGCGGCAGATCATGGCCGGCGTGGCGCGCCCGCCACACCAGCGTCAGTCGGCGCGGAAGTTCTGGCCCAGCGACATGGGCTTGTTGAGCAGGATGGTCTGCGGGTTGCGGCAAATAATCACCAGCACCACGATGGTGGCCAGGTAAGGCAGCATGGACAGGAACTCGGACGGCACGGCAAGGCCCATGCCCTGGCCGTGGAACTGCAGTACCGTCACCCCGCCGAACAGGTAGGCGCCCACCAGCACGCCGCGCGGCTTCCAGGTGGCGAACACCACTTGCGCCAGCGCGATCCAGCCGCGGCCGGCCGTCATGCCCTCCACCCACATGGGGGTGAGCGCCATCGACAGGTAGGCGCCGCCCAGGCCGGCCATGGCGCCGCCGAACAGCACGGTGCCGTAGCGCAGGCCGATCACGGGGAAGCCGATGGCGTGGGCGCTGTCGGGCGACTCGCCCACGGCGCGGATCAGCAGGCCCAGGCGGGTACGGGCCAGCATCCAGCCCACCACGGCCACCAGCACCACCGAGGCGTACACCATGATGTCGAAGCGGAACAGCAACGGCCCCACGAACGGCAGTTCCGACAACACGGGGAAATGCAGGTGCGGCAGCGGATCGATGGTCTGCCCCACGAAGCCGCGGCCCATGAACGCCGACAGGCCCACCCCGAACAGGGTCAGCGCCAGGCCGGTGGCCACCTGGTTGGTTTGCAGCGTCAGCACGAGGAAGCCAAAGATCAGCGCCATGGCCATGCCCACGGCCATCGCGGCCAGCAGGCCCAAGGTCATGCTGCCCGTGCCCAGCGTGACGGCGAAGCCGCTCACGGCGCCCACCAGCATCATGCCTTCGAGCCCGAGATTGAGCACGCCGGAGCGCTCCGTCACCAGTTCGCCCATGGACGCCAGGATCAGCGGCGTGGCGGCGCCGGCCGTGCTGGCCAGGAAGGCGATCAACAACTCGGTATTCATGATGCGGTTCCTTCGGTTGGGGTGGCCGCGGCGGCGGCCACGTGGGGCACGGCGCGGTGGCGCGGCTTGAAGCGGTAATGGATGAACAGGTCGGCCGCCAGCAGGTAAAACAGCAGCAAGCCCTGGAACAGGCCCGTGATGGCCGACGGCAGCTGCAGTTCGATCTGGGCCGTCTCGCCGCCGATGTAGAGCAGCGACATCAGCAGCGCCGACAACAGCACGCCCAGCGGATGCAGGCGGCCCACATAGGCCACGATGATGGCCGCGAAGCCGTAGCCGGGCGACACGGACGGCTGCAACTGGCCCAGCGGCCCGGCCACCTCGCCCACGCCGGCGATGCCCGACAGCGCGCCGCTGATCATGAACGCCACCCACACGTTGCGCGGCTCGCTGAAGCCGGCGTAGGCGGCGGCGGCCGGCGCCATGCCGCTCACCTGCATGCGGTAGCCGGCGAACGTGCGGGCGCAGAAGAACCAGGCGCCGGCCGCCACCAGCAGCGACAGCGGGAACGCCGCGTTCACGCGCAAGCCTTCCACCAGCAGCGGCAGCAGGGCCGCGTCCTGGAACATCTTCGATTGCGGGAAGTTGAAGCCGGCCGGGTCGCGCAGCGGGCCGTGCACCAGGTAGCTGAGCAGCAGGTAGGCCACGTAGACCAGCATCAGGCTGACCAGGATTTCACTGGTGTTGAAGCGGGTGCGCAGCAGCGCCGGAATGGCGGCCCAGGCCATGCCGCCCAGCGCGCCGGCCACCAGCATCAGCGGCAGCAGCCAGCCGGCCTGCACGTCGTCGAAATACAGGGCCACGCAGCCGGCCGCGATGGCGCCCACCGTGAGCTGGCCGTCGGCGCCGATGTTGGCCACGTTGGCCCGGAAGCCCAGCGCCAGGCCCACGCCGCACAGGATCAGCGGCGTGGCTTTCAACAGCAGCTCGCCCACACCGTACAGCGTGGTGCAGGGCTTGATGAAGTAGACGAAGAAGGCGTGCAGCGGGTCCTGGCCCAGGAAGAAGAACAGCACGGAGCCGGTGACCAGCATGGCCAGCGCCGCCAGCAGCGGCGAGGCCAGCATCATGGCGCGCGAAGGTTCGGGACGTAATTCAAGCCGTGACATGGGCAGCTCCTGGTGCGGGTTGGTCGGCGGGCGGGTCGACATGATCGAAGTCGCCGCTCATCCACACGCCGATCTGGTGGATGGTGGTGGAGGCGGCCGGCACGGCGCGCGACAGCCGGCCATGGGACAGCACGGCCAGCCGGTCGCTCATCTGGAACAGTTCGTCCAGTTCCTCCGACAGCACCAGCACGGCCGCGCCCTGGTCGCGCAAGTCGATGATGGCCTGGCGGATCAGCATGGCCGCGCCGATGTCCACGCCCCAGGTGGGCTGGGCGAACACCACCACCTTGGGCGCCAGCATGATCTCGCGCCCGACGATGAATTTTTGCAGGTTGCCGCCCGACAGGCTGGCGGCGGCCGACCCGGCACCGCCGCACTTGACCTTGAACCGCTCGATGACCTCGCGCGCGAACGCACGCACGGCGCCGAACTGGATCAGGCCACGCTTGACCATGCCGGCGCCGCCGGCCGGGATGTAACCGGTCAGCAGCGCGTTGTCGGCCAGCGACAGGGCCGGCGCGGCGCCGCGCCCCAAGCGCTCCTCGGGCACGAAGCCCAGGCCCAGCTGGCGGCGCCGGGCCGCGTTGAGCCGGCCCACGGGCTGGCCGTTCATGCGGATCGCGTCGCCGTGCGCCAGCAGCCGTTCGCCGGAGATGGCCTTCAACAGTTCCTGCTGGCCGTTGCCGGAGATGCCGGCGATGCCGACGATCTCGCCGCTGCGCAGCTCCAGGCTGATGTCCTTCAAGTGCACGCCGAACGGATCGTCGCTGGCCAGGTTCAGGTGTTCGATGGCCAGCCGCACGTCGCCGGGCGCGCGCGGCAGGTGGCGGCAGGTGGGCAGTTCGCGGCCTATCATCAGTTCGGCCAGCGAACGGGCGCTTTCCTCCTTTGGATTGGCGGTGCCGGACACGCGCCCTGCGCGCAGCACGGTGGCCTTGTCGCACAGCGACTGGATCTCGTCGAGCTTGTGGCTGATGTAGAGGATGCTCATGCCTTCGGCCGCCAGCCGGCGCAGCGATTCGAACAGTTTCAGCACGGCATCCGGCGTGAGCACGGAAGTCGGTTCATCCATGATCAGCAATCGCGGCGACTGCAGCAGGCAGCGCACGATCTCGACCCGCTGGCGCTCGCCCACGGACATGCTGTGCACCAGGCGCTCCGGGTCCAGCGGCAAGCCATATTGTTCGGACACGCTGCGGATGCGCGGCGCCAGCTGTTCCGGCGACACCTTCTCGTCGAGCGCCAGCGAGATGTTCTGCGCCACCGTCAGCGTCTCGAACAGCGCGAAATGCTGGAACACCATGCCGATGCCCAGCTTGCGCGCGTCGTGCGGCGAATGGATCGCCACTTCCCGGCCTTCCCACTGGATCTGGCCTGCGTCGGGTTTGGTCACGCCGTAGATGATCTTCATCAGCGTGCTCTTGCCGGCGCCGTTCTCGCCCAGCACGGCATGTATCTCGCCCGGCATCACCGTCAGGTCCACCTCGGCGTTGGCGACAACGGACGGATAAATCTTGGATATGCCCCGCAGCTGCAGGCGCGGCTCGTGGCGCGGCGGCGTGGCCGGGGCGGCGGTGTCATTCATCGGGCGGAACCTCCTCGTTGTATACAAATGCTTGCGAGCATCGTCATCGAACTACGCAAGCTCCGTGCCACCGCCCGGCGGCCGGCCTCTGCGCGCGATGACTGCAAGCATACCCCCCCGCGCATGATTTCACGCACTTTTTTTGCGCGGGCTGTGGGCAAAAACGCACTAAATAAACCGTGCGGATTCACCACAAACGTGCGAAATTGTATCCACTGACCCACCAAATCGGGGCCGCTTTCGTACACAATATGAGCACGAATCCTGCTTTACATGGCGCAGACCCGCCGGGACTGACCCGCGCACGCTACAGGAGAAACAAGATGAGCAGCCTCACCACCGCGGCCCGTGCCACGGGCAAGCGCAAGGCCGGCACGCCGGCAGCACCGGCTGCGACAGCCGCGACACCAGCTACCACGGCGTCCGCAGCGACGGCGGCGCCGGCCGCCCGCCTCAAGCGCGGCACCACGGCCATCGACTTGCGCATCTACCGCGCCGTCGTCAACGCCGTCATGAGCCACCGGCTGCCGCCCGGCACCCACCTGGGCGAGGCGGATTTCTGCGAGCTGTACCAGGTCAGCCGCACCACCGTGCGCAAGGCGCTGCAGCGGCTGGCGCACGACCACATCATCGAACTGCGCCCCAACCGGGGCGCCGTGATCGCCTCGCCCACGCCGGAGGAAGCGCGCGACATCTTCGCCGCGCGCCGCGCCGTGGAACGGGAGATCGTGCCGCTCGTGATCGGCAACGCCACGCCGGCGTCGCTGCAGCAGATCCGCGCCGCGCTGGAGGCGGAAGACCAGGCCCGCCGCACGGGCGACCGCGCCAGCTGGATCCGGCTGGGCGGCGAGTTCCACCTGCTGCTGGCTGAACTGGCGGGCAACCAGGTGCTGCTGCGCTTCATGTCGGAGCTGGTGTCGCGCTGCTCGCTGATCATCGCCCTGTATGAAAGCCCGGGGGCGGCCATGTGCGAGAACGACGAGCACCAGGACCTGATGACGCTGATCGAACAGCGCAAGGTGGCCGAGGCCACGGCTTTGATCGAACATCACCTGCTGGAAATCGAAGGCCGGCTGCGGCTGGGTGAACCGGAACGCAAGATCAACCTGGCCGAGGCGCTGTCGGGCTTCTGAAGCCGATTGCATACACGTGCCCATGGCGCGCACCACGGCGTGGCGTTTTGCCCCCCCGCTGCCCGCCCGTGGTGCGCGCCAGCCCCACGGGCGGGCGGCGAGCCAGTGGCAGCGCGCCCCGGCACCGAATGGCGCATGGCGTAAAAACCACAATCGGCTTAACGAAATGCAGCAATTATTTCATTTCGATGACACTCTGGCCTACTATTTGCTAGATCACTCATCAAGAATTGAATCCAATTATTGCCAACGATTGGATTCAAACCGCAACACAACCGGTATCACCCCTGCCGTCCGATTTACTTAACCTCAGTTCCAGGAGTCCGCATGAAGCCACTGCCATTCAAACACACCGCCATCCTCGCCCTGCTCGCCGCCAGCGCCTGCGGCGCCGCCCAAGCCGCCGACTGGAGCGACACCTCGCTCAGCTACCGCTACGGCACCAAGTTCGCCGAGCCGTTCAACAACCAGGACATCAGCAAGAGCATCGTCAACCTGAGCAACGTGAGCGGCTACAAGTACGGCACCAACTTCTTCAGCGTGGACTTCCTGATGTCGGACGACAAGGACCCATCGTCGGTGGGCGCCAAGACCGGCGCGCACGAAGCCTACGCCGTCTACCGCCACACGCTGGACCTGGGCAAAGTGACGGGCGCCAGCTACGCCTTCGGCCCGGTGCGCGGCGTGGGCCTGACGGCCGGTTTTGACTTCAACAGCAAGACCGACGCCGGCTACAACTCCAAGAAGCGCATGCTGGTGGCCGGCCCCACCCTGATGTTCGACGTGCCCGGCTTCCTCAACGTCAGCCTGCTGGCCCTGTGGGAAAGCAACGCGCCCTACAACGGCTACAGCAACACGGCCATCGACCGCTACCGCTACAAGACCCACCCGATGCTGACGGCCGCCTGGGGCATCCCGATCGGCACCGCCATCCCGCTGTCGTTCGAGGGCTACGCCAATTTCATCGGCACCAAGGGCAAGGATGAATTCGGCGGCGACACGGCCAGGGAAACCAACATCGACATGCAGCTGATGTACGACGTGGGCGCGGCCATGGGCTCGGGCAAAAACGTGTTCAAGGTCGGCCTCGAGTACCAGTACTGGAAGAACAAGTTCGGCAACTCGGACCACAACAATCCGGGCGCCACGGCCAAAACCCCGATGATCCGCGTCGAATACCATTTCTGATCCTCACTCTAGAACAGGAAACGTCATGATGAAACGTCGTACTCTGCTGGCCTGTGCCACCCTGGCGGCCACCCTGGGCCTGGCCGCCGCCGCGCCCGCGCGAGCGGCCGAACCGCTCAAGATCGGCTTCGTGTACGTGGGCCCGGTCGGCGACGCCGGCTGGACCTATGCCCACGACCAGGGCCGCCTGGCCATGGAAAAGGAACTGGGCGACAAGGTCAAGACCACCTTCGTGGAAAACGTGCCCGAAGGCGCGGACGCCGAGCGCGTGATCCGCAAGCTGGCCGCCGATGGCAACAAGCTGATCTTCACCACCTCGTTCGGCTACATGAACCCGACGGAAAAAGTGGCCAAGGCCTTCCCCAACGTCGTGTTCGAGCACGCCACCGGCTTCAAGACGGGCAAGAACATGGGCACCTATGAAACCCGGATCTACGAAGGCGCCTACCTGCTGGGCGTGGTGGCCGGCAAGATGACCAAGTCCAACATCCTGGGCGTGGTGGCCTCGTTCCCGATTCCCGAAGTGATCCGCAACGTCAACGCGTTCACGCTGGGCGCGCAAAGCGTGAATCCGGCCATCAAGACCAAGGTGATCTGGGTCAACTCGTGGTACGACCCGGCCAAGGAACGCCAGGCCGCCGAAACCATGATCGCCCAGGGCGCGGACGTGCTGAACCAGAACACGGACTCGCCGGCCACGCTGCAAGTGGCGCAGGAAAAAGGCATCTACGCGTTTGGCTGGGATTCGGACATGGTCAAGTTCGCGCCGAAAGCGCACCTGACGGCCGCCACCAACAGCTGGGGTGGCTTCTACACCGACACGGCCAAGGCCGTGATGGCCGGCACCTGGAAGCCGACCGACATCCACGGTGGCATCAAGGAAGGCATGATCAAGATGTCGCCCCTGAACCCGGCCGTCAAGCCTGACGCGGCCAAGGCTTTCGAGGAGAAGAAGGCCCTGATCGCCAGCGGCAAGTTCACGCCATTCCAGGGCCCCATCAAGGACCAGTCGGGCGCCATCAAGGTGGCCGCCGGCGCCGTGATGCCGTTCAAGGAGCTGATGTCGATGAACTTCTACGTGCAAGGCGTGGAAGGCAGCATTCCGAAGTAATGGCTGGAATATACGGTATATATCGTTTATACCGTATATATCATCGCATGGCTGGCATACCATGCCTGCACCAGTTGCTAGCGGCGGGACGGATGGTCCGCCCCGCCGCGTTCATCCAGGAGAGCGCATGAGCACAGCCACCCCGCAAGACCAGCAATTCGTGACCCAGGTTCTGGCCCTGGCCCAGCGTTCGCGCGACGAGGGCCACCATCCGTTCGCCGCCATGGTGGTGGGCGCCGATGGCGCCATCATCTCCGAAGCAATGAACGCCTCCAGCAGCGACCGCACGGCGCACGCGGAAATGAACGCGCTGCGCCAGGCGTCGTCGCGCCACAGCCCGGCCGAACTGGCCGGCGCCACGCTGTACTCGTCCGCCGAACCATGCGCCATGTGCGCCGGCGGCACCTACTGGAGCGGCGTGGGGCGGGTGGTGTATGCGCTATCCGAAGCAAGCCTGCTGCAACTGACGGGCAGCGACCCGGAAAACCCCACCCTGTCCCTGCCCTGCCGAGACGTGTTCGCGCGCGGCCAGCGCCCCACGGAAGTGATCGGCCCGCTGCGCGAGGACGAGGCGCGCCAGGCGCACGCGGGGTTCTGGCACAAGTGAGCCAGTCTCCCACGGCGGGCTTTCCGGGCTGGTTCTGTCGCATAATGCCGCCACCATAACGGCTCCGCGCGCCCGCTGGCCAGATCTCCGCCTGATCCGGGGCGCCATCCGTGATGGCGCCACTTGCCCGTGCCTGCCGGTCGTCAAAAACCAGGCGGAGGATTCAGCGGGATCTGGTTGCGGAAGCTCACATTGAGCAGGTTCCAGCCCGTGACGACGGCGATCGCGTAGCCAAGTTCCGCGATTTCACTGTCGCTGAAGTGCTGCCGCAGTTCCGCGAAATCGGCGTCGTCCGGCGTGCGCAGCGGGATGCCCGCCACCGCCTCGGCCCAACGCAGGGCGGCCCGCTCACGCTCCGTGAAGAACGGCGCCTCACGCCAGGCGGCGACGGCGTTCACGTGGCGCGGCTCGGCCTCCTGGCGCATCAGGTCGCGCCAGTGCATGTCGACGCAGATGCCGCAGCCATTGATCTGCGACACGCGCAGCAGCACCAGCTCGATCAGGCGCGGCCCCAGCGCGCTTTTCTTGACAGTGGCCGACAGGTTGATCATGGCCTGCAGGCAGGCCGGGGATTGTTCGAAAAAGGCGAGGCGTGGAGTCTGGCGCATGATGATGTCTTCCATGTTGCGGCCGGCGCCCAATGCGCCGTCCTTGCATGTAAGACGCAGGCGGCCCGCCGTTTGTGACAGGCCGCGCAATACTCAATACAAAGGTGCGATGGCGGCCAGCTTGTCCGGATTGCGGATGATGAACACGGCCACGATGCGCGCCGCATCGACGATGAACGCCTGCGCCGATTCCACCTTGCCGTCCACGTAGCGCAGCAGGCCCGGTTCGCCGTTGACCAGCGCCTGCCGGTAACTGACCTTGCCCGGATAAGCATGTTCGAGCGACCAATACAGGCCGGCGATGCGGCCCGCGCCGCGCAGGATACGGCCGAACGACGGCACCTTGCCGCCACCGTCGCTGACCAGCTGCACGTCGTCGCCCAGCATGGCCTTCATGGCGGCGCGATCACCGCTGGCGGCGGCCTGCATGAACTGGCCCAGCAACTGGTGATGCCGGGACCGGGGCACGTCGAAACGCGGCTGTTCCTGCTGCACCCGTCCCTGCGCGCGGTGCACCAGCTGGCGGCACGCCGCCTCGGACTTTTCCAGCATGGCGGCGATGTCGGCGTAGTCCTGCTCGAACACCTGGCGCAGCAGGAAGGCGGCGCGCTCCTCGGGCGACAGGCGTTCCAGCAGCCACAAAAAAGCGACGGACACGTCGCTGGCCAGTTCG
This sequence comes from Rugamonas fusca, assembly GCF_014042365.1. GTDB lineage: Bacteria > Pseudomonadota > Gammaproteobacteria > Burkholderiales > Burkholderiaceae_D > Rugamonas > Rugamonas fusca. Next base: position 307,268 of record NZ_JACEZS010000003.1, on the reverse strand, counting down.
GCCACGGTTTCCGGGGTGCGCTCGTCGAGCTCCACCAGCGGCTCGGGCAACCACCAGCCGATGTACGCCTCGCGCTCGGCCTTGCGGCCGCGCAGGCGGTCGATGGCCAGCCGGGTGGTGACGGTCACCAGCCAGGCCTCGGCCGATTGCAGCCGGGCCGCGTCGGCGCCATGCCAGCGCAGCCAGGCATCCTGCACCACGTCCTCCGCGTCGGCGCGCGTGCCCAGCATGCGGTAGGCGATCGAGAACAGCCGGGGCCGCAGGGCGGCGAAGGTGGCGAGGTCGGTGGCAGTAGGGGTGGCGGTCATGGCAGTTCAAATTGTAGTACTCGAACTGCTTAGACGCAGCGGCCGGCCCATTTGTGACAGCCGCTCGAAAGGCTGGACTTACCGGACTGGCGCCGCCGCCATGGGCGCGGTCCAGTTGCGCAAGGCGGCGATGGCATCCTCATTGCCTTCCCCTGCCGCCGCCTCGAACCACTGACGCGCCGCCGCTTCGTCCCTGGGCACGCCTTTACCGAGGTAGAGCGCGCGGGCGTAGTCAAGCTTGGCCAGCGTGGCGTAGCCGGAGCTGCCGCTCATGGCGGCGCGGCGCACCAACTCTGCAGCACCTTGCAAATCGGGAGCCGCGCCACCGGCGCCATTCTCCAGTGCGGCCGCTTTCCAGATCATCGCACCGACATAGCCCGCCGCGATGCATTTATCGAAAATCTTGTAGGCGGAAGTGAAATCGCCGCACTTGGCCGCCTCGTAGCCGGCGCTGCAAACGACCGCGCTGGCCGGCTGGTCGACCGCGTACTCCACCGTCTGGTCGCCCACCACGTGGGCCAGGTCGGACGGCAGATCCGAACGCTGCACCGCACCACCGCAAAAACGCAAGTCCTCGCCGTGCGCGCCAGCGACACCTACACTCAAACTCAGGGCCAGCAGGCCGGGTCGTGCCCATCCTCTCATGATCGTCCATCCTTTCCTAGGTTGATGACGCGTGCATCGCGCCGCATCTGTGGTCATCTTAGACAGCCCGATCGCTTGCCGACACGGAGAAACACCCGCCGCCGGGCAGGCAATCTGCCCGGCGCCGGCCCGCCTGGCGGCACGGGCAAAACACCCGGCCCGATACAGGCAAAGCCCCCTAGGTAGGGAAGCGGGTGGCGGGTTGTAATGGCGTCGTAGTCCATACACAACCCAAGGAGATATTGCAGATGACCAGCTACCAGTTCGACGACCGCGCCATACACTGGACCCGTTTCGGCGAGTTCGAGCCGCCCTTCCACTTCCACATACTGCACCTGGACCGGCAAAGCCGCATCGCCGACGTGTTGTTCAAGTTACCCGCCCATGGGCAGATCGTGCTGCACCGCCACCGCGCGCTGAACCATACCTTCGTGGTGCAGGGTGAACACCGCCTGTATGAAACGGACGGCAGCTTGCGCGAGATTCGCCCGGCCGGCAGCTACACCGTGTCGCCGGCCAGCGAACGGCCGCACCGGGAAGGCGGCGGCGACGAGGATGTGATCATCGCGTTCAGCATCCGGCCGGACGCCGACGACGTGCTGTACGAGCTGCTGGACGACGCAGGCCAGCCGCTGGGTACAGTGACCTTCCCCATGCTGGCCGAGCTGTACCAGGCCCAGCGCGCCGCCGTTCCCGCCTGAGGCAGGACACAGCCCCCGGCCCCCGCGGCTCAGGCGATCAGCTTGAGCCGCACGGCCAGGCGGGTCAGTTCGATATCGGTCTTCACACCCAGCTTGGCCTTGATCTGGTAGTGGCTGTTCTGCACCGTCTTGGGGCTGATGTTGAGGGTATTGCCGATCTGCTCGGCGCCATGGCCGTCGAGTAGCAGGCGCAGGATTTCGAATTCGCGCGGACTGAGCTCACCGAGCGGATTGGCCTCGCCCTGTAGCAGGCTGAGCGCGATCGCCGGCGCAATGTCGGGACTGAGCACCTTCTCGCCGCGCGCGATACGGTAGATGGCATCGATCAGCACCTCCGGGCTGCTGCTCTTGGTCACGTAGCCCAGCGCGCCCGCGCGCAAGGCTTGCGCGGCGAACAGGGGATCGCGGTGCATGCTGAAGGCAAGCATGCGCAACTGTGGATGGCGCGGCGCGATGCGCTGGATCAGCTCAATGCCGCCCATGTCCGGCAACGACAGGTCGAGCACGACGACATCGACACTTAAATCGCGCAAGCGGCGCAAGGCTTCCTCCGCGCTGCCCGCTTCCGCCTCGACCCGCAGGTCGGGACGACGTTCCAGCAGGCGCCGATAGCCTTCGCGCACGACGGCGTGGTCATCGACGAGGAAGATGCGGATCATGGTTGCGCCTCGCCGACGGGCGCCGGCTGCGCCAGCGGCAGCTCAACCCGCACCATGGTGCCGCCGCCGGCACTGGAGCGCACCCGCAAGCTGCCGCCCAGCGCCAGCACCCGCTCCTCCATGCCGAGCAAGCCATAGCCAGCGCCGCCCGTGCCGTTGGCACTCTCCGCTGGCGTGGCGCCGGTGCCGTCGGCGGCCGACACCCGCCGAGGTGCGGCGCCACCCTGGCCATCATCGCCGATGGATAAACGCAGGCCGGTGGCGCCGCCATCGAGCGTGACTTCCACCCGGGTCGCGCGGCCATGGCGCACGGCGTTGGTGAGGCTTTCCTGCACGATGCGGTAGACGCTCACGCCCACGTCATCCGGCAGATCAGCCGGCAGGCCGCCGGCCGCCAGCGTGAAGACGGTGCGGCCACGGCCGCGCGTGTTCCAGTCGGCGATCAGCTGTTGCAGGCTGGGCAGCAGGCCGAATTCCGTCAGGCCGCTGGGACGCAGCCGATGCAGGATTTGCTGCAGCACCTCCATCATGTGGCCGCTGGTCCTGCCGATCGACTCGGCGCAGGGCAACAGTGCCGGCACGCCCTCCTGCGCCAGCTCGCGGGCAAAAGCCGCCTCCGCATTGAGCGAGGCCAGGTACTGGCCCAATTCGTCATGCAGCTCGCGGGCCAGATGGGCGCGTTCCTCCTCGCGCACCGACAGCAGGCGATGCGCCAGGTGTTGCTGGTCCCGGATGGTGTGGTCCAGGCGGTCGAGCAAGTGGTTGAAGGCGGCGCCAATGCGGTTCAATTCGATCAGGGCGAAGGCCGGCATGCGCGCGCGCAGGTCGCCCGCCTCCATGCGCGACAGGGTAGCGAGGATATCGGCCGATGGCGCCAGCGCGTTGCGCACCGGGCGGTAGATGAAAAAACTCAACAGCAGCAGCATGGCGCTCAGCGCCAGCAGCCGCGCCAGCTTGCCGCCCAGGTCCAGCAATTCGCGGTCGTAATCCGGCGTGACGGTCAACTGGCCGATGGCGATGCCGGGGAAGCGGCCGACCGCGCCCTGGTACACCGCGTCGGCGCCGATCACCGCGCGCATCGACTGGCGCAGCGCGGCCGGCAGCCGTGGCTCGCCGGCGAAACAGCGCTGGGCCACCGGATGGGAATAGATGTCGGTCAGGCGCACGCAAACATGGACCAGCTTGGCGATCGGTTGCAACGGCGCCGACTCCAGGTCATCCTCGCTCAGCGTGCGGCTGTAAGCGTTCTCGCTGCGCCCCACGGTATCGCTGATCAGTTGAGCAAGCAAGGGGCCGGTACGGGCGATATCGCCGCGCACCCGGTGGCGCGCTTCGAGCAGCGCGGCCGCCGTGCTCACGACCAGCAGCGCCAGCGTGAACAGGCCCACCCGCAACAACAACTGCCGTTTGAGATCAAGGGGACGCGGCGGGGCGCTGGCGGGCATGGGCGGGAAGCGGTGGCAGACGGAGCGCCGATGATGCCACAAAAGCGGCGGGAAATTTGCCCGACGTGGCCGCCGGCCGTTCATGCCGCCAATACCCGCCATTGATGCAAGCGCTAGTGGGCCCGGACCTGTCTGGCCGACAGAAAGTGCGCGAAATCAATTTTTCGCCAAGTAGTTGATTTGTGAGGGGAAAGTGGTGCGGCTGGCGGGGATCGAACCCACGACCCTTGGCTTCGGAGGCCCAAAATAGAGCCTTTACCTAAAGCATCTTTGCGATTTTCCACCTTTATTGGCACAATTTTGGCACACTAATGCCTTAATTCAACTATGCCCATTAAGCATGCCAACGATCCGCAAAATAGGCGAAGGCCAATACCACGTTCAGATCCGTAAGCGCGGGTATCCGACACAAACCAAAACCTTTACAAAAGAGGCCGACGCAAGGCGCTGGGCTACGATTATTGAATCCGAAATGGAGCGAGGCGTATTTGTGTCTCGCTCCGAGGCCGAAGCCACGCTCGTCAAGGACATACTACAGCGCTTCGCCACTGAGATACTCCCGACAAAACGAAGCGAGCAGTCGGATAAATCGCGCATTAAGACGTTGATCGAAGCCTTTGGCGATTATCGCCTTGCCAGTTTGAATTCCACCCAGGTAGCTACATTCCGAGACCAACGATTGCAAGTTGTCGGCCCACAGTCTGTCATCCATGAAATCAACCTGTTAAACCGGGCACTAAAGACAGCATCAATGGACTGGGGCATCGCTCTGCCTGGTGGCATTCCCACAGCCCAAATACGTAAGCCGACTAAGCCCCGAGGTCGCGACCGCCGAGTTACGCAAACGGAAATCACAAAGATCCTCACCGCGACGGAATCGATGGAGCTGCGCACAATCATTGCTCTGGCAGTTGAAACCGGGATGCGCAGGAACGAATTGGCCTCGCTGGTATGGGAAGAAATAGACCTGAAAAAACAGACCGCCCATATACCCGTGACAAAGACTGACGTACCTCGAACCGTACCTCTGTCAAAAGCAGCCATCAAAGCACTCAAGGACTTCGGAGTCAAGGAAGAGGGTCGTGTGTTCGGATTGCAACCCGAGTCGATAAGCCAAGCATTTGAGCGGGCATGTGAGCCACATCGTGCCAATGTCCGGGACGTTCGATTCCACGATTTACGTCACGAAGCTACAAGCCGCTTGTTCGAAAAAGGCCTCAATGTAATGGAAGTCGCAGCTATTACAGGCCACCGGACTTTAGACATGCTCAAACGCTACACCCATCTACGTGCGGAAGACCTGGCTCGCAAACTTCGCTAGTTCGGCCTATGCCAAGGAAGAAATTTCTCATATTGTTCAGGCAACAGACTATATTGGCCCCAAGACTTGGTCATACAACGAGGTATCCCCTCCCCCTTGTTACTCACAGTCCCATAGAACAACAATACTCTTCCCAAAGACTCGCTATCAATTTTCTTTCTTTCATCAAATCGAGGATAAGTATAAATTTTCAATTCAGGGAAATTTTCTACCTTGAGATAAATAATGTTCCGATGTGACAACCTTGAAAATCCAACAATTTTTCCGAAATATAGATTTCCTCGTTCTGGAAGCTCATCATCGATCAAGCGCGTAACATCATATAGTATGCTTCTCAAATGCAATGCATACTGACTATCCGGGAAATAAAATGCCCTATGGATATTCTTATCGAAGTTTCTACAAATTGCCAAGACACTAGATATTCTTGTCGGCAAGAGAACGGTTCTTCCTATATGACGCCCCAATGGCATCTCAGTCATCGGGCCTTCAGGATCTACTATTTGTGTCTGTCGAAATTCAAGATCAGCATCATCACCGTCTCGTATTTCAGGTGGATTTTCAGTCCAACCACCAATCAAAACTAAGTTTTCGTTTTGAATAGCCCGACGAGCCTCTTCCTCGCTGTGATATTGTAGTCCAGTTGCTCTAGACACCCTAAGCGAACAATTGATGTTTTTATAAGCACCCCTGTGTCGGAAGTGCGCCGTTCGTTCATTCGTAAAGACTTCTGCATTTTCAGGAGCTCTACTTAGCGGCGTTGAGCATTCCGGGCAGAAAATTGCGTCTTTCATCTCAGAGCGATACTCTTCTGGCGTTACTTCTTCACCGTTGGCCTTCAAATACTCATTGGAATCTTTTGAGAATTTCCAATTTTCTAAAAAAAATGCAAACGCAATTCGATGCTGCTTTTCGTCCATAGTCTGACTAGCTCTGTTCAGTTTATCAAGCAACCTTACGGCGAGATAGCTCAGCCTCCTCTAAGTCATACGTGAAGTCGAAAACTACCTGAACGGGAACCACTGGTGCTCGGTTTTCGTTATAGCTATCGACATCATTCTTCAGTTGCTTGCAATCGCCTAGGATTTGCTGCCTACGCTGCTGAAACGCAAGCTTCATGTGTTCTGGAGAAGCTGTCCTTAAATCATCCCACAGCACAAACTGCTCTGATCCTTGGGTGTAAGTCGCGGCATGTTTTGTCCTGACTCGTCGCCCTTGCTCATCGCGGACATATTCGTCCCTTAGCGCTCGGGACAACTCTTCGGCGCACTGGCTCACTATTGCTGACGGATGCGGCGCCCACTTGCCAACACGTATCGCCCATTGAGCGACTTCTCTCATTGTTGCAGGCCATTTCTCTCCCGCTTCTTGATAGAGCTGGACAAGTTGCTGCAGACGTTCACTTTTCGTAGCCATTGCATCTCCCAATATCGATTACGAGATTTCTATCATCCTACCAAAACCATCTGTTAAAGCCGACCCAACAACAAACTCGCGAATTTTTTCTAATTTCTTCCTATGAAAACTCCAAGGCAGAAGCCTTCTATTTTGCAACTGTCCTACAACGATACCAGGATGGACTCGCATGCGCCTCGCAAATCCTATAATAGACTCATCACTAAACATTGGGCTCACTCTGGCAATAAATCCCTCCAATTCCGCTCGTGGAATCAAAGACTCAGCAGCTGCCTCATTTGCTCGAATTTCGTTTGCAGGCTTTTCCTCATCGTTCTGAATATCAATGTCCAAGATAGGCTCATTCATACCTTCACGATGAAGAATGTGATCTAGCTCATGGAAAAGCGTATGCCAAAAATTATCTACTCTGTCGAACCGCAGTGACATGGCAATTACAGGACTGGATTTGTCCAACCAAAAACACGCGCCATCAATCTTGCATCCTGGCAGACTCTCAAGGACAACAAAGCGAATGCCAGCATTCGCAAGTATTGACGCAACGGAGCGCGCGCCATCAACAAATTCAGTAAGCTCTTTAAGCTCTTCAAAAACTCGTTTTAGCTTAGACTCAGAGTATTTTTGTACGGGAGCTGCTTGCGAAAGTGCTCTAGCCCTAAAGAGCCAAGCTATCTGTAAGGTAGAAGTATCATCATACGATTGCTTCTTAGCGGCATGCGAAAATCCAGGAGTTTCATCTATCGACGAAATTCCAAAAAAAGCCAATAACTGAGCTTCCAATATATCAATGTTCTTGGATGTTTCTATCCAGCCCCGTTTGACCATTTCCCTAACAGGGAATTTACTGTGAAGCTTTGCCTTACGGGCAATTGAATTCTCACCGGCAGAACGAACTTTAGACAGTTGATACTGACTTTCCAAGTTCATCCAAAGTTCTGGCCCAGTGCCAAGGGCATGTCCAAGCGCCACCGCTGTTTCAGGCGTGACAATGCGCTTACCACTCATGACCTCGCTTACCAAGCGAGTATCTTTACCAATAATTTCCGCAAACTCAGCTTGAGTCCACCCCCGGGCCTCAAGCTCATCTTTTAAGAACTCCCCTGGCGGGAATACCTCGGCTGCGATTCGTGCACCCATTCTCGTCTCCAAATTCAATGATAGTCTTCGATAGAAATGATCAGTACGGACTTGCCGTCACTCTGCTTCTTCAGCTCAAGAATCAAACGCCACTGATCATTCAGCCGCATCGAGTACTGTCCAGCACGGTCCCCCTGGAGCTTCTCAAAATGCAGCGATTTCATCGCATAGAACGCCCGCTCATCTACGGCTCCCCGGATGAGTTGCAGACGCTTCCTGTATGCCGTAACGATTGGTTGTGAAAATCCCCCTGTAAATGTAGGGTCGGTCTCCAGTCGATCGTACACATGGTCTTTAAAGTCAATTTCCATGTACTGTATATATTAGCAGTAGTTGTCTGTTTTTACAAATTTACACATAGCGTAAAGATGCCCTATTTAGTTGTTGCAAGGCTACAGCAACTTTTCATCCGGTGCAAGCTGAAATTGTGACTGGATAGCAAGTGCCCGCGCAAAAACAAGACAGACACACTGCCCAAGCCACCGGCACGGCAATCTTGTACTTTTCGCCATCATTTTTGACTGCCTCGACCGAGGATTTACACGCCCGCCCGCCCCGCCAGTACCCTTGAGAATCCCACGAGTACGTCGAGCACATTGATCACATGGAGTACATGATCACATAGGAGCACGCAATCACAATAAAAAATTGTTTGTTTTCAATAACTTATAAATTAGTTTTGCGCGATATCGTGCAAACACATATACTGCAATAGCTGTGATACCATGAGTTCTCCAGATATCGAAGGCGCCGCGTAGAGGGCTGAGTACTGTCGAACTCACGCGAAAAACCACTCGTTGATTAGTTGAGACGAGACCCGCACACTGCTAGTCAGCGAAACGAATTAGGAGAACAACGTGGCAAACGGAAAACAAGCTACGGCTAAGCGAATGAAGATGGCCGAGCGCGCCCAGCAGCAGATGGAAATACATTTCCCAAATATGCCGGGAGTTTTTGTTTGGCGCAGGAAAACTAACGACGGCTACACCACTATCCCTCGGACGCTCCCAATTGCAATGCAAGCAATTGATATGCAATCGAAGGGGCAACCTGCCGGTCATACACTCTTCTGCCTGTGGGCACGCTCTCCTGACCATCCTCTTATTACGATTGAGAACCCAGGCACTTTTGCTAGCGAAGCCGGTTTCATCGGTGAACGGGCGGTAGATACCTGGAGGCGGCGAATGAAGCGACTTCGTGACCTCTGGTTTATCCAAACGAAGCCGGGAGCATCAGGGGAGTTTCACTATGTTTTACTTTTGAATCCTAATGCCGCAATGGAATGGATGCGTGGCCAAGGGCTCATGCAAGACCTACTCTATGCCCGATTCATAGAACGTGCAGCCGATGTAGGAGCCTACGGAGAAATTGAAGCAGTGCGTGAATATTGGAAAGCTCAGCAAACAGCACAATTAGCGGCACAGCAAGCAGCACTCCTAGCTGCGCAGCAAGTTACACCTGCCGTAGCCGCACCTGCTACTACAACGACAGTCATATCGGCCTAGCAAAGGGGAGGTGTGCAATGTATAAAAGAAGAACACGTGGCATCCAGTGCAAGCCTACCCACTAGATGCCGAACAACAAACCCTTGACTGGCATGGGCCGGGAAGTCTGAACCAGTCAAGGGATGGTGGGTATAGTTGAAAACACTGGGCAAAGGCGCCAACCTTTGCTCAGTGCCCCATAGAGTACCCTCGCCTTCGACCTATAGCAAGAGCGACGACTGTCACGCCACGTCATTTCTTGGCTTTCGCATAGATGACTATTCGCAATCAATCTCAACTTTCACCTCCGCGAAAACGTAAATCTGGCCCCAACCTGCGTCTCTAAAGGCCATGCAATTTCCAACGTCAGAAAGAAATTTCCAACGTCAGAAAGTAGCGTCTCAATATCACAAGCGAAACTTCGACAGTCAGAACGCTAAGGCCGGAGCTAATTCGAGATCACCTTTGCCGATACAACCAATACCAAGTCGGTCTTAACTTTGCTGTTCGAATTCACCGACCACGATGCGGGTAGAAACGAGAGGCCGGATTGGGCCTCGGAAGACTGCGTATCTTGCAAACCACCCAACAAAATTACGTCGCCATCACGCAGGCCAACAGTGGTTGCCACTTGGCGCAGTATCAGCGTGGGGGAGCCGACGAGACCGTTCGTGTTCGCCTTAAAGCTGCTGATCTGCGCGTCGATATCAAGACTTATGCCTCCGCCCCCCAAAACGCGTGGCAGGGCGTCAATGATGACGCCGGAGGGGGTATATACTATGTTCTGCACACGATTGCCCGCATTGTCGTTTCCCGTGCTCGATACAGTCGCCGTTTTATCGCCAACAGTCAGCTTGAGCTTTGTGCGGTCGTAGCCGACGAGACGGCTGTTCGTTACCTGCTTGAAACGAGCGTCGCTGTTCAGGGCGTCGATGACCAGCTCGAACTTGGTATTCTTCAAGCTCACGGCAGAACCCGAATTGACGGTACCCAAGGATGCCCCCAGTTTGGCACCGAGAAAGGTGGCAGCCAGCGAAATACCCCGGTTCTCGCCGCTGCTGTTCGTCACCTCGATCCAAGACGCCGACACGTCCACCATCTTCGGAGGCGTGTCCAAGCTCTTGCAGAGGACCAGCATCTTGGCGACGGCGGCTTTTGAGCCAGTCAACACCGCCGAGTCGCCGGCGACGACGGCGGCACGCGGACCGAAGCCGGCGGCAACCACTGAGGCCACGAATTCAGCGGTTCGGTGCTGCGGCTGGAACAGCTCTGACTCGTCGTCATCCTTCCGAGTCTGCAACCCGTCAGGCGAAACACGCGCCTCGATCCCCGTGGGAGCGGTTTGCGGCCCCATGGTGCTTAAAACGGGCCTACCCTGCGACGATGCCGGGGCGGTAGCGTCCTGTGGCCCGTTTTGGGCGTCTATGCGGCGCAGGGTCAGGTAGTACACGCCTTCCCGCAGGGTCGTCTGGATGCCCTCACGGGCAAGCAGATCCTCCACGAAGCGGGACAGGTCGTCGCTGCTGATGGACTTGACGTCGATCGTGATCTTCCGATCGAGACCCACAACGTCCGGCGCTACCACGAAGTCGCGCTTCATCATGCCCTTGAACATCGCCTGTCCGAACTGGACGATGGACACGGCGTTGAAGCTGAGGGAAACCGGTTCGGCCTTGCCGAAGGCGAACGCAGGGACAACCAGCAACGCGGCGATCAGGGCCTTCATTGCGCGCCCCCCTTGACCCAAAGGCCCTCGGAAATTTCGGCTTCCCATCCTGCAGGACCGCTCTTGAACTTGAGCGGCGACACCAAGCGGCCATCGGACAGCACAACACTGACTGACCCGGCGTTGGCGAAATAGCCCTTGCCGGTGACCATTTCGGAATATTTGACAGGCTGAGCACCGTCGGCCACGGCCTTAGCGGGTGGAAACAGCAGCGGCCCGACGTAGTGGGTAACGCATGGCCCGAGCGTCATGCAGTGCGTGATGCTCCGGTAAAGCATGCTTAGTATGAAACTCGTAACGAAGCAGCTCATTGATGTTTCTATCACCAACATTCCGAAACCTCATGAATGCTGGGGGCATGCCACCGAAAATTTGCTTAAACAACGTCTCGTCATGCTGCGAGTCAAAGCAAATCACTACCTCAGCGTCGTTCTTGACGACCGCTAACCAGTCCATCAGGCGAATAAAGAGGCCATCTCGCGTGCAAAAAGCAACCTGATCGAGACCAAGCAATGGGATTACCGCCTCTTTAACGAAGGGACTACAAGCGGTAATTGAAAATGGTATTTCAGCATAAAACTCCTCCCCGGAGGAGGCAACCAAGCCAATGCTTACCAGCTCAGGGTCATGAAAATTCGTGAATTCCGTATCGAGAAAGAATAGCTGCCGCACCATAGCGCAACCCTTCAGATGGTAAAGCTTTACTATGTCGGAGAGCCCGCTCTAGAGCAAGTAGGTACAAATTGCAACAGTGCCACTCAAAACGTTCTCAGGCGAAGCTGGCACAATTTTGGCACACCCAGTGTGCCAAATAGCGCGAAATAACGCACTTCAATGCATCACAACGCAGTGCCTAAGTGCTTGAATTTTATGAGGAATTGTGGTGCGGCTGGCGGGGATCGAACCCACGACCCTTGGCTTCGGAGGCCAATACTCTATCCACTGAGCTACAGCCGCTAGGGGGAAAGACTGAATCGACACGAAGGATACCGTCTTTCGTCAAATCCGTCCATGGAAAGTGTCGTTTTAGGCAGCATTTCGATTCCAAGGGGCAGTTTTTGAGTCTATAATCGCCCGTTTGGCGAGGGTTTGTACGGCAATACGCAAAGACAATTCTTCGCATGGCCCACCTGCTTCGAAACTAAAAAGGACATCATGAGCGACGCACACAACGAACACGAATCCGCCATCAAAACGCCCAAGCAACTGGTTGTCGCCGTGATCGGCTTCTTCGCCGTGGTTATCTTCGGCATCATCCTGCTGGTGAAGTTTGTGACCACCGACAAGCTGACCGGCCGTGGTTCCGACAGCCAGTCGGCCGAATCCGTTGCGGCCCGTTTGCGTCCCGTCGCCGATGAAGGCTTCACCCTGAAAGATGCCAGCGGTCCCAAGCAGCTGCAAAGCGGCGAAGCCGTGTACACGGCCGTTTGCGCCGCTTGCCACGGTTCCGGCGCGGCCGGTTCGCCCAAGTTCGGTGACGCCGGCGCCTGGGGCCCACGCATCGCCCAGGGCTACGACACGCTGCTCAAGCACGCCATCGAAGGTATCCGCGCCATGCCGGCCAAGGGCGGCAATCCCGACCTGGACGACGTGGAAGTGGCGCGCGCCGTGGTGCACATGGCCAACGCCGGCGGCGCCAAGTTCAAGGAGCCTGCCGCTCCTGCCGCCGCTGCGGAAGGCGCTTCGGCCGCTTCCGCCGCTTCGGCCCAGTAAGCGATCCGCTCGCGGCGCCGGCCAGTCCGGCGCCACCATCCAAACCGCTCCGTCAGACGAGCGGTTTTTTTTTCGCCCCTGCACTGGCCGCCAAGGGAGGCCGGTCGCCTCCACGGGTGCTGAGCCGGGGACGGACCCAAGGGTCCTTCCCCTCTTTTCCGCCTGGCCGCTTCCTGATGGGGGCGCCCATGAAAAAAGGGCCGCGCGAGCGGCCCTTCGTTTTGCCTCAGCGGGCGATTACCACATGATCACGCGGTCTTTCGGCGCCAGGTACATCTTGTCGCCCTTCTTCACGCCGAACGCGCTGTAGAAGCCAGGCTGATTGCGCATGGTACCGTTGGCGCGGAACTGGCCCGGCGAGTGCGGGTCGGTCTTGATCTGGACGATCTGCTGCGGTTCACGCATCTTCATGCGCCATACTTGCGCAAAGCCCATGAAGAAGCGCTGGTCGCCCGTCAGGCCGTCGATCACGGGTGCTGGCTTGCCGTGCAGCGACAGCTTGTAAGCCTTGTAGGCGATCGCCACGCCGGAGTTGTCGGCGATGTTCTCGCCCAGCGTCAGTTCGCCGTTCACGTGGTAGCCAGGCAGCGGGCTGAACTGGTTGTACTGGTCCACCAGCATCTTGGTCTTGGCCGCGAAGTTCTTGTGGTCGGCCGGGGTCCACCAGTCGCGCAGGTTGCCGTCGCCGTCGTACTGGGCGCCCTGGTCGTCGAAGCCGTGGCTGATCTCGTGGCCGATCACGCCGCCGATGGCGCCGTAGTTGACGGCGTCGTCCGCGTTGGCGTCAAAGAACGGTGGCTGCAGGATCGAGGCCGGGAACACGATCTCGTTCATTTCCGGGTTGTAGTAGGCGTTCACGGTCTGCGGCGTCATGCCCCACTCGTCGCGGTCGATCGGCTTGCCCAGCTTGTTCAGTTCCTTGTCGTAATCGAACTTGTTCGAGCGCAGCACGTTGCCCACCAGGTCGTCGGCCGCCACGGTCAGCTTCGAGTAGTCGCGCCACTTGTTCGGGTAACCGATCTTGGTGGTGAACTTGGCCAGCTTGGCTTGTGCCTGCTTCTTGGTGGTCGGGCTCATCCAGTCCAGCTTGTCGATGCTGGTCTTGTAGGTGGCCAGCAGGTTCTTGACCAGCTGTTCCATGCGCGCCTTGCGCTCGGCCGGGAAGTACTGCTCCACGTACAGCTTGCCCACGGACTCGCCCAGCGCGCCTTCGGTCACGCTCACACCGCGCTTCCAGCGCGGACGCATTTCCGTCACGCCGCTCAGCACGGTGCCGTAGAAGGCGAAGTTCTCGTCCACGTAGGCCTTGCTCAGGTAAGGCGCGTTGGCGTGGATCACTTGCCACTGGAAGTAGGCTTTCCACGTTTCCAGCGGGGTGGCGGCCAGCACGTCGTTAAAGCCTTGCACGTAGGTGGGCTGGCCCACGATCACGTAGCCGGTCTTGCCGGCGATGCCCGTTTCGTTGAGCCAGGTGGTCCAGTCAAAGCCCGACGCCAGGCCGCTCAGCTTGGCCAGTTCCACCTTGTTGTAGCCCTTGACCGGGTCGCGCAGTTCAACCTTGGTCCACTGGGCCTTGGCCAGCGCCGTTTCCAGCGCCACGATGGCTTTCGCGTTGGCGGCCGCGTTGGCGTCGCCGGCCAGCGTCAGCATCTTGGCCACGTGCTGTTCATACTTGGCCAGCGTGTCGGCCATCTTGGCGTCGTCCAGCTTCAGGTAGTAGTCGCGGTCCGGCAGGCCCAGGCCCGATTGCTGGATGTCGGCCACGTACTTGGTCGAATCCTTGTTGTCCTGGTGGATGCCGAAGTTCAGCGGGGCGCCGAAGCCGACCTGGTTGAAGTGGGCGATCAGGGCCGGGATCTGCGCCTTGTCGCTCAGGGCGGCCACTTTGGCCAGCTCGGCGTTCAGCGGGGTCAGGCCCAGTTGTTCGATCTTCGCTTCGTCCATGAAGCTGGCGTAGAAGTCGCCGATGCGCTGGGCGTCGGAACCGGCCACCTTGTTCTTGGCGTTGGCGGCGTTCTCGATGATGGCGCGCAGTTGCGGCTGGATGTCGTCGCGCAGCTTGGCGAACGTGCCCCAGCTCGACTTGTCGGCCGGGATCTCGGTGGTGGCCAGCCATTTGCCGTTCAGGTGGGTGAAGAAGTCATCCTGCGCGCGCACGGACGAATCGATGTATTCGGTGGCGATGCCCGAGGTCAGCATGGCGCCGGCGGCCTTGGTGGAGGCGGCGGTCATGGTCTTGGCGGCGTTGGCGGTGTCGGCGGCGCCGGCGTAGCCTGCGATCAGGCTCAGGGTTAATGCACTCAACAGATAACGTTTCACAGAAATATCCTCATTGTTTGTAACGAAAAAGATCGCCCCTGGACTTTTGGCCCATCATTGACTTTATCACAAGCCCATGGCCAGCAGCGAAGGAATTACCACATGCTCACCCGTTGCTTGGGCGGCAAATACATCTTGTCGCCCGGCTTGACGCCGAACGCGGCGTAGAACGGCGCCTGGTTGCGCACCGTGCCGTTGGCGCGGAAGCGGTCCGGCGAGTGCGGATCGCTCTTGAGGTAGACGATCTGCTGGGCGTCGCGGATCTTGCTGCGCCAGACCTGGCCAAAGCCCATGTAGAAGCGCTGGTCGCCCGTCAGGCCATCGATCACAGGCGCCGGCTGGCCACCCAGTGCGATCTGGTAGGCCTTGTAGGCAATGGCGATACCGGAGTTGTCGGCAATGTTCTCGCCCAGCGTCAGTGCGCCGTTCACGTGGTAGCCCTTGACGGGGCTGAACGCGCTGTACTGCCGGACCAGCATCTTGCTCTTGGCGGCGAACTGCTTGTGGTCGGCGGCCGTCCACCAGTCGCGCAGGTTGCCGTCGCCGTCGTACTGGGCGCCCTGGTCGTCGAAGCCGTGGCTGATCTCGTGGCCGATCACGGCGCCGATGGCGCCATAGTTGACGGCGTCATCGGCGTCCGCGTCGAAGAACGGCGGCTGCAATATGGCGGCCGGGAACACGATCTCGTTCATCTCCGGGTTGTAGTAAGCGTTCACCGTTTGCGGCGTCATGCCCCACTCTTCGCGGTCGATCGGCTGGCCCAGCTTGGCCAGCTGGCGTTCATACGCGAACTCGTTGGCGCGCAGCACGTTGCCCACCAGGTCGTCGCGCTTGACGACCAGGCTGGAATAATCGCGCCACTTGTTGGGATAGCCGATCTTGGTGGTGAACTTGGCCAGCTTGGCCTGCGCCTGTTCCTTGGTGGCCGGGCTCATCCAGTCCAGGGTGGCGATGCTTTGCTTGTAGGCGGCCAGCAGGTTGGCCACCAGCTGCTCCATGCGCGCCTTGCGCTCAGGCGGGAAGTGCTGGGCCACGTACAGCTTGCCCAGGCTTTCGCCGAGCGCGTTGTCGGTGGCGTTCACGGCCCGCTTCCAGCGCGGCTGCTGCTCGGGCACGTCGCTCAGCACCTTGCCGTAGAACGCGAAGTTTTCGGTGGCGAACGCTTGCGACAGGTAGGGTGCGTTGGCGTGGATCACTTGCCACTGGAAATAGGCTTGCCACGTGGCCAGCGGGGTCTGGTCCAGCAGGCGGGCCATGCCTTTCAGGTAGCTGGGCTGGCTGACGATCACGTAGTCGACCTTGCCGGCCAGGCCGGTCTGTTGCAGGTAGCTGGTCCAGTCGTAGCCGGGCAGCAGCTTGGGCAGCTGGTCCAGCGCCACCTTGTTGTAGGCCTTGACGGGGTCGCGCAGCTCGACCTTGCTCCACTGGATCTTCGCCATCGCCGTTTCCAGCGCCACGATGGCGCGTGCTTCGTCGGCCGCCCGAGCCTGATCATGGCCAGCCAGCGCCAGCATGCGCGCCACGTGCTGCTGGTACTTGGCCAGCGTGGCGGCCAGCTTGGCGTCGTGCGGCTTCAGGTAGTAGTCGCGGTCAGGCAGGCCCAGCCCATCCTGGAACAGGTCGGCCACGTATTTGGTCGAGTCCTTGTTGTCCTGGTGGACGCCGTACGCATACGGCGCCGTGAAACCCTGCCGGTTGAAATGGGCGATCAGGGCGGCGATGTCCTGCTTGCCGCGCAGCGCGGCCACACGATCGAGCTCGGCTTGCAGCGGGGCCAGGCCCAGCTGCTCCAGCCTGGCCTCGTCCATGTAGCTGGCGTAGAAGTCGCCGATGCGCTGGGCGTCCGAGCCTGGCGCCCGGTTGGTGTCGGCGGCGGCCGCTTCGATGATGGCGCGCAGCTGCGGCTTGGTGTCGTCGTCCAGTTTCTCGAACGCGCCCCAGCTGGCCTTGTCGGCCGGGATGGCCGTGCTGGCCAGCCATTTGCCGTTCAGGTTGCTGAAAAAGTCGTCCTGCGCGCGCACGGACGGGTCCATGTTGGCGACGGCGATGCCGGAGGCGCGGACGGTCCGCGCCGGCGCGGGCCCGTCTTCCGCTTGCGCGCAAGTGGCGCCGGCGCCAGCCAGTAGCGCCAGCGTCCAGGCGCTGATTACATGAGCTTTCAAAGTAGTTCTCCCAAGTTTTGGTCGCATTTCAATATTGATGTGTACCAATAGCGGGACTGTATCATGTCATCGTGACATTAGTAACAAAAAGACCATGCCAAATCGCTCCGGCATGGTCTTTTTCGCTACGGCATGATGCACTTACCGCTGTTACCAGATGCGCATTACCAGATAATCACGCGCTGCTCGGGCGCCAGGTACATCTTGTCGCCCGGTTTGACGCCGAACGCCTCGTAGAAGCCGGGCTGGTTGACCATGGTGCCGTTGGCGCGGAACTGGCCCGGCGAGTGCGGGTCGGTCTTGATCTGCACGATCTGCTGCGGTTCGCGCATCTTGCTGCGCCACACCTGGGCGAAGCCCATGAAGAAGCGCTGGTCCCCCGTCAGCCCGTCGATCACGGGCGCCGGCTGGCCGTGCAGCGACAGCTTGTAGGCCTTGTAGGCGATGGCCAGGCCGGAATTGTCGGCGATGTTCTCGCCCAACGTCAGCGCGCCGTTCACGTTGTAGCCCGGCAGCGGGCTGTAGCTGGCGTACTGCTGCACCAGCACGTCGGTGCGGGCCTTGAAGTTGGCGCGGTCTTCCTTGGTCCACCAGTCGCGCAGGTTGCCGTCGCCATCGGACTGGCTGCCCTTGTCGTCAAAGCCGTGACTGATCTCGTGGCCGATCACGGCGCCGATCGCGCCATAATTGACGGCATCGTCGGCACCCGCGTCGAAGAACGGCGGCTGCAGGATGGCGGCCGGGAACACGATCTCGTTCATGGTCGAACTGTAGTAGGCGTTGATGGTCTGCGGCGTCATGCCCCATTCCGCGCGGTCGATCGGCTTGCCCAGCTTGTTGATCATGCGCTGCGAGGCGAAGGCGGCGGCGCGCATCATGTTGCCCGACAGATCAGACGGCACGATGGCCAGCGCACTGTAGTCGCGCCACTTGGACGGATAGCCGATCTTGGGCGTGAACTTGGCCAGCTTGGCCTGGGCTTGCTCCTTGGTGGCCGGGCTCATCCACTCCAGCGTATCGATGCTCGATTTGTACGACGCCAGCAGGTTGGCCACCAGCTGCTCCATGCGCGCCTTGCGCTCGGGCGGGAAATACTGCGCCACGTACAGCTTGCCCAGCGCCTCGCCCAGCGCGCCCTCGACGGCGCCCACGCCCCGCTTCCAGCGCGGCGGCTGTTCCTTCACGCCCGTCAGCACGGTGCCGTAGAAGGCGAAGCTGGCATCGGCGAACGGCTTGGACAAATACGGCGACTGGCTGCGCAGCAGTTGCCATTCGAAGTACGATTTCCAGGTGGCCAGGGCGGTCTGTTCCAGCACCGTATTGAAACCGCTCAGGTAGCTGGGCTGGTTGACGATCACGTAGTCGACCTTGCTGGCCACGCCGGCCGCCGCCAGCGCGTGCTTCCAGTCGTAGGCGGGCGCCAGCTCGGCCAGCTTGTCGATCTGGACCTTGTTGTAGCGCTTGACGGGGTCGCGGTTCTCGACCTTGGTCCACTGCACCTGGGCCAGCGCCGTTTCCAGCGCCACGATGGCGTGCGCGGCGGCGGCGCTGTCCTTCACACCGGCCAGCGCCAGCGTCTTGGCCACGTGGGTTTCGTACTGGGCCAGCACGGCGGCCAGCTTGGCGTCATCCTTTTTCAGGTAGTAATCGCGGTCCGGCAGGCCCAGGCCGCTTTGCGCGACGTTGACGGCGTACTTGGTCGATTCGCGCGCATCCTGGCTCACGTAGATGCCGTATGGCGTGGCCACGCCGATCGCGTCCAGGTGGGCGATCAGGGCTGGCAGCGCCTTCTTGTCCTTGATGCTGCGGATGCGGTTCAGTTCGCCAGCGAGCGGCTTGATGCCCAGCGCGTCCAGCTTCTGTTCATCCATGTAGCTGGCGTACAGGTCGGCGATCTTCTGGGCTTCGGAGCCGGGCTTGCGGGCCGCCTTGTCTTGCTGGACCGCTTCGATCAGGCCGCGCAACTGGGGCAGCGTCGCTTCGCGCAGCTGGATGAAGGAGCCCCAGCTCGCCTTGTCGGCGGGGATTTCCGTGGTCTGCAACCACTTGCCGTTGAGATAGCGGAAGAAGTCATCCTGGGGCCGGACGGCGCTGTCGATGTATTGCACGTCAATGCCGGAGCGCAGGGCGGGAGCGGCAGGCTCGGCGGCGCTGGCGGCGGCGTTCAAAAGTAGGCTCATGGTCAGGGTGCTCAGCAGATATCGTTTCACGAAAAGTCCTTGTAGGGCATGGTAGCGGTGGGTTCGCACGGGGCCGTCCGGGCGGGTAGCCCGGAATCCGGCAATGTAGCACGAGCGCGCGCACGCGGCACGCGAAAATTCGCGCGCCCCATGCCGCCGTCCTTCCCGGTCAGAACTTCGTTTCCAGCTTCACGCTCCAGACCGTGAAAGTCTGATAATCCGCATCGGCGCTGGAGGTCACGCCGCGCGCCGTGACGACGTTGCCGCTCAGGCTGTCGAGCGGGGCCAGGTTGCTGGCCGAGATGCGCAGCTGGTTGCGGCGGTCGACCTTCCACAGCGCGTAGGCGTCGAACGCGCGCTTGCGGCCCGTTTCCACCTGCTGGGTGAGGCTGGTCTGGATCACCGTGGCCGGGGTCCAGTTGACGCTGCCGCCCACGGTCAGCGGCCATTGCTTGAGGTGATAATCCACGCCCAGGTTGGCCGTCTGCCTGGCTTGCTGGTCGAGCCGGTTGTTGGGGCCGGGAATGCCGTCCACGCTGGACCAGAAGCGGCTGTAGTTGGAACGGACATCGACGGCCGGCGCATCGTCGAACAGCTCCACCAGCTGGAACTTGGCCTCGAGCTCGATGCCGCTGGTGCCCGCGTGGCCCACGTTCGATGGTGTGGACACGTAATGCGGCCCTTGCGGCGTGTCGTAGCTGGTCAGGGTACGACGGATCAGGTTGTCGATATCGCGCACGAATCCGCTGACGCTGACGATGCCGCTGCGGCCCAGGTAGTGTTCATACGCCAGGTCCACACCATTGGCCAGTTCCGGCTTGAGGTTGGGATTGCCCATGCGGTCGGGATGGGTGGCGTTGTTCGGGTGGGCCAGGTATGGCAGGGCGATCAGGTCCTGCACGTTGGCCGCCTTGTAGCTCTTGGTCAGGCTGGCGCGCACCTGGTCGCGCGCGTGGCCGGGGATGCGCCACACGCCATGCAGCAAGGGACTGAGCACGCTGCTGGTGTTGTGCACGTCGCCGCTGTCGCGCCGGCTGGTGGTGGTGATGCCTTCCCAGCGCAGGCCGGCATAGGCCGACCATTGCGACGTGATGTCCCACTCGTCCTGCGCGAACACGGCGTAGCGGCGCGTGTCGGCGCTCAGGGTGTCGCCCGAGTCGTCGAACTGGGCCACGCCGTTCTTGTCGAGCGAGGTCTTGGTCTGCTCGCGGTGGCTCGCTTCCACATCCCAGCCGGCCGCCAGCGTGTGGTCCTTGCCCAGTGGCGTGCTGTACTTGCCGCCGCTGCTGGCGCTGCGGTCGCGCGTGCTGTCGCTGTCGGTAAAACGGTTCGATTCCTGGCCGGCGCCGTCGTACTGCAAGCGCAGCGCGTCGCTGCCGCTGTGGCCCAGGCCGAAGCCGAACTTGACGTCCAGCTTGGCCGCGCCCTCCAGCTTGTGCACCCAGTTGCCGAAGCCGCGCAGGAAGGTGGTATCGGCATGGCTGCCGGTGGCGGCCGTGGCGTACTCGGGCGGCATCTGGCCGATGCTCTGGGCCAGTACGCTGGTGGCCGTCGTGTCGCTGCGCAGGCTCATCAGGAAAGGCTGGAAGTTCAGTTGGTCGCCGCCGGCGAACTTGTAGGACAGGCGTGGCGACAGGTGGATGCCGCGCGCCTTGCGGCTGCTCGCATCCGTTTCCAGTTGTTCCTTGAGCACGGCGCCGGCCGCGTCCAGGTAGGCAATGGTGTTGTGGTCGTGCTGGCGGTTCTCGAACACGGTACCGGTCAGCAGATAGGTCAGGTTGCCCACCCTGCCCGGCACGGTCAGCGATACGTTGGGCGCGTGCTGGCCCTGCTCCACCGTATCGGTCAGCTTGAGCTGCTTGTCCTTGAGCTGGTAGCCCTCGCGCAGCACGATGTTGATGGTGCCGGCGATGGCGCGCGTGCTGTGTTCGGCCACCGGGCCGCGCATGATTTCCACCCGTTCCACCTGGTCCGGCGACAGGCTGTCCATGGAAAAGCCGGCCGGCGGGCGCTCGCCGTTGACGAGGATTTGCGTGTAGCCGCTGCCCAGGCCGCGCATGCGGATGTCGCCGCCCCGGCCGGGGCGGCCGCCGATGGTGACGCCGGGCAGGCGCTTGAGCACGTCGGCCAGGCTGGTGTCGCCGTTGCGATCCAGTTCCTCGCGGCCATAGACTTGCTTGGCGGCCGTGGAATGGCGGCGCTCGTCCATGTCGCTGGCGCGCCCGCCGCTGACAGTCACTTGCTGGATGGGATGGCCGTCCGGCCCGGCCGCGGGCTGGGCGGCGGTGGCGCTGGCATCGGCTGGCTGGGGGGCCGCGTTCTGGGCCTGGGCGGCCGTGTCGGCCAGGGTGGCCAGCAAGGCCAGGCAGGCGTAGGGAAACAGTTTGCTCATGAGGTATCGGGTGGCATCGTCACGGACGAAAATCCGCGCCCGCATTCTAGCCCGCCTGCTGGCCTCAAATGACCGCCAACAGTTGTTTTTTACTTTACGATACACACCCCATGCACGGCGCGCATCCAGCGCCCATAACCCACCATCAACCGCCCGGCATGCCCATGCCCGCGCCACCCTGGCGGTGGTGGCCGCCACGGCTGTGATCGCCCCCCTCCTCGCGCGCACGGGGCGCGGCACCGCTGTGGCCGCCATTGTCTGGCATGCGCAGCAATTGCTCGGCCAGCTGGTTGGCCACGACCCGGCGCTGCGATTCGCTCAGCGCGTCGTTGACAGTCGGCCACCATTGGCGCAACTGCTTTTCCTCGGCCGCCGTGGTGGCCGACTCCGCATCGACCGCGGCCACCAGATCACGCAGTTCAACACCGGGCGCATCCAGGCCAGCCTTGCTGACGGTTTGCAGGCGCTCGCGGCGCGCCTGGCGCTCGCGCAGCAGCGCGCGGGTCTTGCTTTCCGTCTGCTGCCACAGGGTTTGCTGGTTGGCGTTCAGGTTCAGCGCCGTCTTCAGTTCGGACGCCATCGGCAGCAAATCCTCGGCCTGCATCTCCATCACAGGCAGGGCGAAGGCGGGCAAGGTGGCCGCGCTCAGCAGCAGGGCCGCGCCCAGGTGACGTGGACGAACAGGCAGCAATTTTGACAGCATGAATACTCCCAGGACAAAAAAATGCCTGCGACGAGTGCGCAGGCAAAGAACCACTTCAGGGTAGAGAGAAATACAAGTCCAGTGTAGGCCGCGAACGCCGGCCAGGCAGGGATTCTTACAATTGCTTACCGTCGTCAACCCAGGCGTTACACAGTGCAAACAAAACCCGGCCTGGCGCAACATTTACAGTCGTGCATGCTGCTAAGGTGGCTGCACGCGCGATGGAAAAAAAACGTGTAAATCATTACGCATTGGATACTACGTTTGCCGGAAATCAGGTTTATACTGAATCGTAGCGTTACGCCAGCGCCGACCGCGCGGCAGCAACGCCGGATGGATAGATTCAACAGGTGAAACATGGGCAAGAAACTCAAGAGTACCGGGCTGGTTGGCCTGGGCGTCATCGCCGGCATCGCCGTGTCGCTACAGTTTTCCGCGATGGCGCAAAAGCCCGTGGAACCTGCCCTGCCCCTGGAGGAATTGCGCCAGCTGGCCGACGTGTACGGCCTCATCAAGTCGGACTACGTGGAGCCGGTCGAGGACAAGAAGTTGCTGACCGAAGCTATCGCCGGCATGGTCGCCTCGCTCGATCCCCATTCGGCCTACCTGGACAAGAAAGCCTATGCCGAGCTGCGTGAAGGCTCGCAGGGCAAGTTCGTCGGCCTGGGCATCGAGATCGGCCAGAGCGAGGAAGGCTATATCAAGATCGTGTCGCCGATCGAGGATTCGCCCGCCTACCGGGCCGGCATCAAGGCCGGTGACCTGATCACGCGGCTCGACGGCACCCCCGTCAAGGGCATGAGCCTGGACGACTCCGTGAAGAAGATGCGCGGCGAGCCGCACACCAAGGTCAACCTGACCATCTTGCGCAAGGGCGAGACGGAGCCGCTGGTGTTTTCCATCGCCCGCGAGGAAATCCGCCAGAAAAGCGTCAAGGGCAAGCTGATCGAACCGGGCTACGCCTGGCTGCGCATCTCCCAGTTCCAGGAACCGACCGTCGATGACCTGGCCGCCAAGATTGTCGAACTGTACAAGCAAGACCCCAACATCAAGGGCCTGGTGCTGGACCTGCGCAACGACCCCGGCGGCGTGCTGCAAGGGGCCATTGGCGTGGCGGCCGCCTTCCTGCCGCGCGACTCGGCCATCGTCTCCACCAACGGCCAGCTGCCCGATTCCAAGCAGATCTTCTACGGCCGGCCCGAATACTATGCCCTGCGCAATGACAGCGACGCGCTGGCCAAGCTGCCCGAGGCCGTCAAGAAGGTGCCGATGGTGGTGCTGGTCAACACGGGATCGGCCTCAGCCTCGGAAATCGTGGCCGGCGCGCTGCAGGACTACAAGCGCGCCGCCATCATCGGCACCCAGACCTTCGGCAAGGGCTCCGTGCAGACCATCCGCCAGCTCACGCCGGACACGGCCGTCAAGCTGACCACGGCCCGCTACTACACGCCCAATGGCCGCTCGATCCAGGCCAAGGGCATCTCGCCCGACCTGGTGGTGGACGAGAACGCCAATGACGACGGCCTGAACAGCCTGCGCACGCGCGAAGCCGACCTCGACAAGCATTTGTCCAACGACCGCGACCAGGAAAGCGCCAAGACCAACCGCGACGAGCTGGAAGAACAGTTACGCGTGATGGCGATGGAAAAGCAGCGCAAGCCGCTCGAATACGGCAGCAATGACGACTTCCAGCTATCCCAGGCGCTGAACCACCTGAAAGGCTTGCCGGTGCAACTGGCCAAGTCGGAATCCAAGCTGGTGCAGGTGGCGAGCCCCACCGTCAAGAAAGACCTGAGCAAAAAATAGGCGACGACACAACGGACCGCCCCCGCCACGCGGGCGCGGTCCGCAAAAAAATCAAGCGGGCGATTAGAAAATGCGCTGATCGGGCCCGCCATTGTGTAGAATTTGCTCACTCGCGGCGCCAGCCCATTACCATATTTGAAAGTTTACCCATGAAACAAGCCGTCATCAGCGGTACCGGCCTCTTTACGCCAGCGCAATCGATCTCCAACGAGGAGCTGGTCGCCAGCTTCAACGCCTATGTCGAAAAATTCAACGCCGACCACGCGGCCGCCATCGCGGACGGCAGCGTGACCGCGCTGGAGCCGTCCAGCGTCGGCTTCATCGAGAAAGCGTCCGGCATCAAGTCGCGCTTCGTGATGGAAAAGAGCGGCATCCTCGATCCCGAGCGCATGGTGTCGCGCATCCCCGAGCGCGGCGACGACGAACTGTCGCTGCAGGCCGAAATCTGCGTGGCCGCCGCCCGTCAGGCGCTGGACCGCGCCGGCCGCACGGCGGCCGACATCGACATGGTGCTGGTCGCCTGCAGCAACATGCAGCGCGCCTACCCGGCCATGGCGGTGGAAGTGCAGCAGGCGCTGGACATCGATGGCTACGGCTTCGACATGAACGTGGCCTGCTCGTCGGCCACGTTCGGCATCCAGACGGCCGTGGCGGCCATCAAGAGCGGCCAGGCGCGCGCCGTGCTGGTGCTCAATCCGGAAATCACCAGCGGCCACCTGAACTGGCGCGACCGCGACAGCCACTTCATCTTCGGCGACGCCTGCACGGCGATCGTGATCGAGGACGCGGCCACGGCCCAGGGCCCGCACCGCTTCGAAATCCTGGAAACCCAGCTCAAGACGGCGTTCTCGAACAACATCCGCAACAACTTCGGCTTCCTGAACCGCTTCGACGAAGCGGGCATCGGCCAGCCGGACAAGCTGTTCCGCCAGCAGGGCCGCAAGGTGTTCAAGGACGTGTGCCCGATGGCCGCCGAGATGATCAAGGCCACCATCGCCGGCGCCGGCCTGGAAGTGCCGCAGGTGAGCCGCTACTGGCTGCACCAGGCCAACCTGAACATGAACCTGCTGATCAGCCGCATGGTGCTGGGCCGCGACGCCGAACCGGGCGAAGCGCCGGTGATCCTGGACACCTACGCCAACACCTCGTCGGCCGGCTCCATCATCGCCTTCCACAAACATTCGGACGACCTGGCCGCCGGCCAGCTGGGCGTGATCTGCTCGTTCGGCGCCGGTTACTCGATCGGCTGCGTGGTGGTGCGCAAGCTGTAAAAAAAGGACGGGGTCAGGTCCGGCATCGCGCCACCGCTGGCGCATTGCCGGACCTGACCCCGCTTCTTGAGCCCGCTTTTCCCCCGATAGCGCGCCCCGTTACAGGCGCACGGCCAGTTCCGCGCCTTCCTTGATGGCGCGCTTGGCGTCCAGTTCCGCCGCCAGCGCGGCGCCGCCGATCTTGTGGAAGCGCGGGCCGCTCTTGGCCTGTTCCTCGGTCGGCATCAGTTCCGTCAGGCTGTCCTGGCCGGCGCACACCACCACGTTGTCCACCGCCAGCAAGCGCTGCTCGCCGCCCACCGTGATGTGCAGGCCATGGTCGTCGATGCGGTCGTACTGCACGCCGGCGATCATCACCACGCCGGCGCGCGCCAGCGTGGCGCGGTGCACCCAGCCCGAGGTCTTGCCCAGGCCAGCGCCCAGCTTGGAGGTCTTGCGCTGCAGCAGATAGAGCTGGCGCACCGGCTCCGGCGCGTGCGCCGGCACCAGGCCGCCGGACGTATCACCCTTCAGGTCCACGCCCCACTCGCGCGCCCACACGTCCAGCGCCAGCGGCAGCGCATGGCGCGGGTCGTGCAGCAGGTATTCGCTGACGTCGAAGCCGATACCGCCGGCGCCGATGATGGCTACCCGCTTGCCCACCGGCGCCTTGTTCTGCAATACGTCCACATACGACAGCACCTTGGCATGCTCGATGCCAGGGATAGGCGGCCGGCGCACCTTGATGCCGGTGGCCACCACCACGTCGTCGTAGCCGCCAGCCAGCAGCTGCTCGCGCGTGACGCGCTCGCCCAGCCGCAGCTTGACGCCGGTCAGTTCGATCTTGCGGCCGAAATAGCGTATGGTCTCGGCGAATTCCTCCTTGCCGGGAATCTGCATGGCGATGCGGAACTGGCCGCCGATACTGGTGTTGGAGTCGAACAGGGTCACGTCGTGCCCGCACTCGGCGGCCACGGTGGCGGCCGACAAACCGGCCGGGCCGGCGCCCACCACGGCCACCTTGCGTCTGGTGGCAGCCTTGGCGTACACCAGTTCCGTCTCGTGGCAGGCGCGCGGGTTGACCAGGCAGCTGGCGCGCTTGTTGGAGAAGGTGTGGTCCAGGCAGGCCTGGTTGCAGCCGATGCAGGTATTGATCTCGTCGGCGCGGCCCTCGGCCGCCTTGACCACAAACTGCGGATCGGCCAGGAACGGGCGGGCCATCGACACCAGGTCCGCCTCGCCGCGCAGCAGGATGCCTTCCGCCTCCTGCGGCATGTTGATGCGGTTCGACGCCACCACGGGGATGGTCAGTTCACGCCGCAGGCGGCCGGCCACGCTGGAGAACGCGGCGCGCGGCACCGAGGTGACGATGGTGGGCACGCGCGCCTCATGCCAGCCGAAGCCGGTGTTCATGATGGTCACACCGGCGTGCTGCAGGGCCTTGGCGACAGCGACCACGTCATCCCAGGTATTGCCGCCATCGACCAGGTCGAGCAGCGAGTGGCGGTACATGATGATGAAGTCCTTGCCCACTTCGGCGCGGATGCGCTTGACGATCTCCACCGGCAGGCGCATGCGGTTCTCGATGCTGCCGCCCCAGCGGTCGGTGCGCAGGTTGGTGCGCGCGCACAGGAACTGGTTGATCAGGTAGCCTTCGCTGCCCATCACCTCCACGCCGTCGTAACCGGCGGCCCTGGCCAGCCGCGCGCAGCGCGCGTAGTCGCGGATGGTCGATTCGATGCCAGCCTCGGTCAGCGCGCGCGGCTTGAACGGCGAGATGGGCGACTTCCGTTCCGACGCCGACACCACGAACGGCTGGTAGCCGTAGCGGCCCGCGTGCAGGATCTGCATCAGGATCTTGCCGCCCTCCTCGTGCACGGCGCCCGTCAGGCGGCGGTGGTTGAACACGTCGGCCTTGAAATTGAGCGTGCCGCCGAATGGCAGCAGCCAGCCGGCACGGTTGGGCGAGAAACCGCCCGTGACGATCAGGCCGACGCCGCCGCGTGCCCGCTCGCGGTAGTAGGCGGCCAGCTTGCCGAAATTGAAGAAGCGGTCTTCCAGGCCCGTGTGCATGGAGCCCATGATCACGCGGTTGCGCAGCGTGGTGAAGCCAAGGTCGAGGGGGGCCAGCAGGTGCGGGTAGCTTGGAGTAGTCATTATCGTTATGGGTGTGCTTGACGTGGAAATGCCGGCATTAAAACCGAATTCTCTAGACCCGTGGTTCTAAACGAGTCGCCTTGGCGAGTCGCCTGGGCGACTCGCCAAGGCGGCGCGACGCGGCTGCCGATTTGTAACCAGAACGTACCACTCTTGTATTCTGCCACCCTTTCCCTTACGCTGGAAAGATGATGCGATTCCTTCTGTTCCTGATGCTCGGTGTGACCGCCCCCGCCATGGCGCAAACACCCAGGCTTGAACTACCCAAGCTGGAAGTGTCGGTGAACCGGGTGGAGCTCGATGTGCTGCACCTGTTCGAAGTGAACGCGGCCGGCACGGTGCAGGCCTCGCCCGCCACCGTGTGGCGCATCCTGACGGACTATGAACGGATGGTCGAATTCGTGCCGGACCTGGAGTCATGCAGGGTGTTGGCCCGCAATGGCAATGAAGTCATCATTGAACAGTTCGGCACGGCCCGCTTCCTGTTCATGTCCAAGTCCATCCACCTGATCGTGCGCGCCACCGAGCAGCCGACGACGTCGATCGACATCGCCCTCATCTCGGGCGACATGAAGCACTATGAATCACACTGGGAACTGGTGCCCGTGCCGGAAACGGGCGGCACCAAGGTGATCTACACGGGGCGGCTGGTGCCCAACTTCTACGTGCCAGGCATCCTGGGGGCGAAGATCATCCGCCACGATATCGAACGCATGATGGCGGCCGTGCTCACGCGGCTCGACAGCAAGCGCGACTGAACAACACGCCCGTGGCGGCGGCCGGCGTCACCGGCCGCGCCGCCGGGATTACGCCAGGTAGGTATCGCGGTCGCGCAGCTCGGCGAAATTCTCCAGGCTGCCGATCTTGATCAGGATGGGATTGAGACTGAGCTGGCTTTGCATGGCGCGCCACGCGAACAGCCATTCGTGCTCATCGGCCTCGGCCGCCGTCTTGGTGAAGGCCGCGCCCAGGGCGGCGCGGGTGCCGTATTCCACGGCGCCGTCGATGCCGGCCCAGCTGGGCAGCGCGCGCTGCACGGCGCGGTGCACGCGCTCGCCGAATTCTTCCGTGTTGTGGATGATCAGGCAGCTGTCGGCGTTGAACTGCTCGAACAGCTTGCCGTCCCATACCTGGGAAAAGCTCAGCGTCAGGCAGTTCGACGCGGGGCGCAGCACGAATTGCCCCTGGCGCAGGGCCAGCTCCAGGTCTTCGCGCACGCCGTAGCGGTACAGGGTGGGGGGGCGTTGATAATCGTGCATGATGGTATTCGATTCGGTCAAAAGAGGTGGCGGCGGGCGCCGGACGACGGTGCTTATTTTACCGGCTGGCGCACGTGGCGGTGGGAACGCATGGCCGCCGAGGCGATAAAGATCTCGCGCAGGAACGACACCAGGCTGCCGACCAGACACACCATGGCCAGCACGAACATGCCGGCGATGTACTTATCGAGCGGCAGGTTGGTGATATCGTCCAGGAACAACATGGCGATGATCAGGCAGATCAGCAAGGCGCACGAGGTGGACAGCGTGATCGACACGTTGATCAGGTGCGAGCGCCGGTACAGGGTATCGAGTTCATCGAGGTAGGCATCGTTATAACCCACGTCCAGCCGGTCCTCCAGCACCCGCGAACGGTCGATGATGCGGGCCAGGCGGTTGATCAGCACCGTCAGGAAGGTGCCCACGCCCGTCAGCAGGAAGACGGGGGCGATGGACAGCTGGATGATGTGGCCGATGTCGCCGATCTGTATGTTCATGAGAGCGATGATGGTTCCTCGATGCTGGTTGTGGCGCAGGCGGTAGTGTAGCAGGCGGCCTGCTTATTCAAAACGCCCATGGCGGCGGAACTGCTCGGTGGCCGCCACCAGCGCGCGCGCGATGCCCTGCTCCAGCGCGCCGTGGCCGGCGTCCGCGATCATCTTCAGCACGGCGCCGGGCCAGGCGCCATGCAGGCGGTGCGCCGACAGCGGCGGGCAGATCACGTCATAGCGGCCCTGCACGATCACGGCCGGCAGGTGGGCGATGCGGCCCATGTCGCGGATCAGCTGGTCGTCCGTGAAGAAGCCCAGGTTGGCCATGTAGTGCGATTCGAGCCGGCCCACACCCAGGTCCAGCGCGTCGGATGACGCTTCGTCCGGCTGCGGCAGCAGGAACACGCGGCGGCCCTCGAAGCGGCTCCACGCGCGCACGGCCGGCCAGTAGACGTCGGGGTCGTCGCTCATGATGCGGTCCACGTACGCTTGCAGCAGGTTGCTGCGCTCGGCCAGCGGAATCGGCGCAATGAATTCCTCGTACAGCTCGGGATAGAACCACTGCACGCCGTGGATGAACCAGTCGATCTCGGCCTGGGTGCACAGGAAGATGCCGCGCAACACGAAGCCCAGGCAGCGCTCCGGGTGCGCCTGGCCGTAGGCCAGCGCCAGCGTGGAACCCCACGAACCGCCGAACACCAGCCACTGGCTGATGCCGAACAGCTCGCGCAGCCGTTCGATGTCCTCCACCAGCAACTGGGTGGTGTTGGCCTGGCATTCGCCGAGCGGGGTCGACTTGCCGGCGCCGCGCTGGTCGAACAGGATCACGCGGTAATGGTCGGGATCGAAGAAGCGGCGGTGCTGCGGCGACAGGCCGGCGCCCGGGCCGCCGTGCAGGAAGATCACCGGCATGCCATCCGGATTGCCCACTTCTTCCCAGTAAATCGTGTGCAGGTCATCGACGGGCAGCATGCCCTGGCGGCGCGGCGTGATGGGCGGGAACAGGGGCGACGTATCGGGCATGGCGACTCCTTTGCATGAGCGGGACGGGTGATACCGCATTGTACTTGAGCCCGCCGCCCATAAAAAAAGCGCCGCCCGAGGGCAGCGCTTTTTTGGTGCGCGAACAGCAGCGATCAGGACATGTGCTGGCCGCCGTTGATGGCGATGTTGGCGCCGGTGACGAAAGCCGCTTCGTCCGACGACAGGTAGGCCACCAGGCCGGCCACTTCTTCCGGCTTGCCCAGGCGGGCCATCGGAATTTGCGGAATGATCTTGGTGTCCAGCACGTCCTGCGGGATCTCCATCACCATCTTGGTGCCGATGTAGCCCGGCGAAATGGTGTTGACCGTCACGCCCTTGCGCGCCACTTCCAGCGCCAGCGACTTGGTGAAGCCGTGCATGCCGGCCTTGGCGGCCGCATAGTTGGTCTGGCCGAACGCGCCCTTCTGGCCGTTGACGGAGGAAATGTTGATGATACGGCCCCAGCCGCGCTCCACCATGCCGTCGCACACGGGCTTGGTCATGTTGAACACGGAGTCCAGGTTGGTGGCCATGACGGCGTCCCAGTTGGTCTTGTCCATCTTCTTGAACGTCATGTCGCGCGTGATACCCGCGTTGTTGACCAGCACATCCACCGGACCGATATCCTTGGTGATGGCTGCCACGCACGCTGCCGCCGAATCGTAATCGGCCACGTCGCATGGATACGCCTTGAAGTTGAAGCCCTGGTCACGGGTGGTGGCCAGCCAGTCATTGACTTTGGTATTGCCAGGGGAATACGTTGTCACGACGGTGTAGCCCAGCGCCGCCAGCTTGAAACAAACCGCTTCGCCCAGACCACCCATGCCGCCCGTTACTAATGCAACTCTTGCCATTTTTCGTCCCCTCGTTTTCAACAACTACAATAAAATCGTTGCCCGCCAGCTGAGCGGGCCGCGCACTGCTTACCGTTGATTGGCCGCGTCGCTTATTCGCGCTCGACCGCCAGCGCCACGCCCATGCCGCCGCCGATGCACAGCGAAGCCAGGCCCTTCTTGGCGTCGCGCCGCACCATCTCGTGCAGCAGCGTGACCAGGATGCGGGCGCCGGAAGCGCCGATCGGGTGGCCGATGGCGATCGCGCCACCGTTGACGTTGATCTTGCTGGTGTCCCAGCCCATTTCCTTGTTGACGGCGATGGCCTGGGCCGCGAATGCTTCGTTAATTTCCATCAGGTCCAGGTCCTGCGGCGTCCAGCCGGCCTTCTTCAGGCACAGGCGGGCGGCCGACACGGGGCCCATGCCCATCACGGACGGGTCGATGCCGGACGAGGCGTAGGCTTTCACGCGCGCCAGCGGGGTCAGGCCCAGCGACTTGGCTTGCGAGGCCGGCATCATGATGACGGCCGCGGCGCCGTCGTTGATGCCGGAGGCGTTGCCGGCCGTGACCGTGCCATCCTTGGCGAACGCGGGGCGCAGGCCCTGCAGCGATTCGAGGGTGGAGCCGGGCTTCACGTATTCATCGTTGTCGAACACGATGGTGCCCTTTTTCTGGGCGATTTCCAGCGGCAGGATTTCATCCTTGAACTTGCCGGCCTTTTGCGCCGCTTCCGCCTTCAGTTGCGACTGCAGCGCGAACTCGTCCTGCTCGGCGCGCGAAATCTCGTATTTCTTGGCCACGTTCTCGGCCGTGATGCCCATGTGGTACTGGTTGTAGACGTCCCACAGGCCGTCCACGATCATGGTGTCGACCATCTTGAAGTCGCCCATGCGGAAACCGTCGCGCGAGCCGTTCATGGCGTGCGGTGCGGCGCTCATGTTCTCCTGGCCGCCGGCGATGATGATGCTGGCGTCGCCGCACTTGATGGCCTGGGCCGCCAGGTGGGTGGCCTTCAGGCCGCTGCCGCACACCTTGTTGATGGTGTAGGCCGGCACGCTGTTGGGCAGGCCGGCCTTGATCACGGCCTGGCGGGCCGGATTCTGGCCGACGGCGGCCGTCAACACTTGTCCCAGGATAGCTTCGCTGATCAATTCTGGCGCAATGCCGGTCTTGGCCAGCAAGCCCTTGATCACGTGCGCGCCCAATTCCGAGGCGGGGATTTTCGCCAGACTGCCACCGAACTTGCCGACTGCGGTGCGGCCTGCGGCCACGATAACTACATCTTCCATGTGTTTCTCCAATGCGCCGGTGGGAACCGGCTTAGTTATGCCACAAACTTCAAGACTCCATCAAGCAACTGGTTGCTCAATTACAAATTCCATTGCCACGTTGTGTCGTGCATGTCATATCGACAAGCCGGCTGTTCGATAATACGCCGACAACGCCGACGGCGGCGCCCGGTTCTAGCGCTCGGAATCAACTGGCGCCCACATAATCTGCTTAGCAGCAACCGTGCCAGTGGCCAGCGTGGTGCGGACTACGTCGGCGTGGCGCTCTGCGCACAGCATGCCGCCGTCCAGCATCGCTTCCGTGTAGGCGCGCAGCGCGGCCAGCTGCGCCTGCATCAATTCGGTGCCTGCCTGTGTACATTGTTGTGCAATATCAAACATGATGACCTTTTTTCCTCTGTCGACCCGAGCCCCACATCGTATGCGGCGAGCGCGCGTGAGCGTTGATCTGTATCAAAGCTACTTAATCATTCTGAAGAACGGATGCATATTTGTCACGATAATAATTTGATACCATCGAGGCTGGCCGCGCACTGCTCCCGTATCACATTGACGAAGTCCAACACGTAGGCTTTCTGCCGCAAGGCCTCGGGTACGGACACGAACAGGTCACTCCACAAGCCCAGCTCACCCACGGGCTTGGCGATCACATAGTCGTAATCGACGTAATTCTTGATGGCCCAGTTGGGCAAGGCCGCCACGCCGCGGCGGCTGGCCACCAGTTGCAGGATGGCCACCGTCAATTCGGCCGTGCGGCGTTCGAAATGGATGCCGGCCGGGCGCAGCACTTCGCGGATCAGGTCGATGCGCTCCTCGGGCACCGGATAGGTGATCAGGGTCTCGCCCTCGAAGTCGGCGGCGGCCAGCCGGCGCGCGCCCTGCAGCCGGTGCTTCTGCGCCATCACCACCAGGATCTCGAAGCGGAACAGGGGGAAGGTGGCGAACTCGCTGCTGTAGTCGGAACCGATCACGAGGTCGGCCGCGCCGCTGCGCAGCAGCTCGGCCGGCTCGCTATGGAAACCCGACACCAGGTCGATCTCCACATCCGGCCAGCGCTGGCGGAATTCATCCATCACCGGCATCAGCCAGTCAAAGCAGGTATGGCATTCGAGCGCCACGCGCAGCTGGCCCTGGTCGCCCTGGGACAGGCGGGCCACGTCGCGCTCGGCCTGTTCTATCTCCGGCAGCAACAGATCGGCCAGCTTGAGCAGGCGCGCGCCCGTGGCCGTGAAGCCGATCGGCACCGACTTGCGCTCGAACAAGGGCCCGCCGTAGCGGTCTTCCAGCAGCTTGATCTGGTGCGACAGCGCCGATTGCGTGAGGTTCAACAGCTGGGCTGCACGCACCAGGCTGCCCGCGGAGCGCAAGGCGCTCAAGGTTCGGAGGTGGCGAATTTCGAGCATGGTCTATATATGAAACTTTTTCATGTGAAGCCGCAAAATCTTTCGTTTTGATTATAGACCGGAATGCCGCACACTTTATCGCACCTTTATGAAATGTAGATGACAAAACATGACAAACATACAAATTCACATTCCCGGCTTCCCCCGCATCGGCTCGGCGCGCGAACTCAAGACGGCGCTCGAACGCCACTGGCGCGGCGAACTGCCGGCCTCCGCACTGGAACAAACGGGCCGCGCGCTGCGCGCCCGGCACTGGGCCTTGCAGCGCGAAGCCGGGCTGGACCACGTGACCGTGGGCGATTTCGCGTTTTACGACCACGTGGCCAACCACATCCAGCTGCTCGGCTGCGAACCGGCCCGCTTCGGCTTCACGCCGCAGCAGGACGCATTGCAGCGCTACTTCGCCATGGCGCGCGGCGACACAGGGCAC
The DNA here is from genome assembly GCF_014042365.1 of Rugamonas fusca. Taxonomy (GTDB): domain Bacteria; phylum Pseudomonadota; class Gammaproteobacteria; order Burkholderiales; family Burkholderiaceae_D; genus Rugamonas; species Rugamonas fusca. The sequence continues at coordinate 273,013 of NZ_JACEZS010000003.1, read as the reverse complement.
GCCGCCCATGCCGATTGCGGCCACGGCCACGCCTGCCAGCACGGCGCGGCACTGGAGATGACCAAGTGGTTTGACACCAATTACCACTACTTAGTGCCCGAATTCGCGGGGGATACGGCATTTTCGCTGCACGCCGAGCGCTTGCTGGCGGAAGTGGCGGAAGCGCGTGCGCTGGGCCATCCGGTCAAGGCCGTGCTGCTGGGCCCGCTCACCTTCCTGTGGCTGGGCAAGGAAAAAGGGGCATCCGGTTTCGACCGCCTGGGCCTGCTGGACCAGCTGCTGCCGGTGTATGGCGCGCTGCTGGCGCAACTGAAGCACGCGGGCGTGGACTGGGTCCAGCTCGACGAACCCATGCTGGGCCTGGACTTGCCGTCCGCCTGGCGCAACGCCTTCGAACCGGCTTACTGGCAGCTGAGCCAGGCCGGCGCGCCGCTGCTGCTGGCCACCTATTTCTCGCCGCTCGAGGAAAACCTGGGCCTGGCCTGCCGCCTGCCTGTCGCTGGCCTGCACGTGGACGGCGTGCGCGCCGCCCACGAACTGACCAGCGTGGCCGACTGGCTGCCCGGCCACAAGGTGCTGTCGGTCGGCATCGTCGATGGCCGCAACGTGTGGCGTACCGACCTCGACGCGGCGCTGGCCGTGCTGCGCCCGCTGCGCGACAAGCGCACCGGCCCACTGTGGCTGTCCACCTCGTGCTCGCTGCTGCACGTGCCATTCAGCCTGGAACAGGAAACCCAACTGGACCCGGAGATCCGTTCCTGGCTGGCGTTCGCCACGGAAAAGCTGGCTGAACTGGCCGTGCTGCGCGCCACCCTGGCCGGCGCCGACACTACCGGCGCGCTGGCGGCGGCGCGGGCCGCCGTGGCCAGCCGCCGCGCCAGCCCGCGCGTTCACAACACCGCCGTGGCAGCCCGCCTGGCCAGCCTGACACCAGAACAGGACCGCCGTGCCAAGCCGTTCCCGCAGCGCCAGGCCGTGCAGCGCGAACGGCTGGGCCTGCCCGCCTTCCCCACCACCACCATCGGCTCCTTCCCGCAGACGGCCGAGATCCGCGCCGCGCGCGCGGCCCACAAGCGCGGCGAGCTGGACGCGGCCGGCTACGAACGCACCATGCTGGCGCAGATCGCCGACGCCGTGCACCGCCAGGAACTGCTGGGCCTGGACGTGCTGGTGCATGGCGAAGCCGAGCGCAACGACATGGTCGAGTATTTCGGCGAACAGCTGGACGGTTTTGCCTTCACCCAACATGGCTGGGTGCAATCGTACGGCTCGCGCTGCGTCAAGCCGCCGCTGATCTATGGCGACGTGGCCCGGCCCCAGCCGATGACGGTGGCCTGGACCGCGCACGCCCAGCGCCTGACGAAGCGCCCGATGAAAGGCATGCTGACGGGGCCGGTGACCATCCTGCAATGGTCGTTCGTGCGCGACGACCAGCCGCGCGCCACCACGGCGCGCCAGATCGCGCTGGCCATCCGCGACGAAGTGGCGGACCTGGAACAGGCCGGCATCGCCATCATCCAGATCGACGAACCGGCCCTGCGCGAAGGCTTGCCGCTGCGGCGCGCCCGCTGGGACGACTACCTGGACTGGGCCACGGGCGCGTTCCGCCTGACGGCGGCCGTGGCGGCGGACCATACCCAGATCCACACCCACATGTGCTATGCCGAGTTCAACGACATCCTGCCCCAGATCGCGGCCATGGACGCGGACGTGATCACGATCGAGACCAGCCGCTCGGACATGGAGCTGCTGGCCGGCTTCGGCCAGTTCCAGTACCCCAACGAGATCGGCCCCGGCGTGTATGACATCCACTCGCCGCGCGTGCCGGACACGCAACAGATGGTGCGCCTGCTGCGCAAGGCCAGCTCGGTGATCGCGCCCGACCAACTGTGGGTCAACCCCGACTGCGGCCTGAAGACGCGCGGCTGGGAGGAAACGGAAGCGGCCCTGCGCAACATGGTGGCCGCCGCCCGGCTGTTGCGTGAGGAGCAAGCAGCACTATAGTTGCCGGCGGGGTTGCCCATCCCGCGCACCATAGCCCGGCTGACTGGTGACAGGTTAATAACCTATCGGGGGGTTCGAATCCCCCTCTCGGCTCCTATGCCGGAAACTTTGGCATCGCGGCGATGGGCAACACCAGCGTATCAGGGTCGGAAGGCAATGCCTTGAACCCGTACTGTGCATAGAACGACGCGGCACCTTCCTTGGCGTCAACGAAGAGCGCGAACCCGCCCACGTTCTCGGCAGCGCGCTGCGCGCGCTCCATCGCTTCCAGCAGCAGATAGGTGCCCAATCCCTGGCCTTGATGCTCTTTGGCCACCGCCAATCGCGCCAGGGTATAGCCCGGTACATGGCGAGGCAATTTCTTCTGCATTGCTTCCGGCAGGTCTTCTTTCCGAACCAGGCTCCGCATGGCCATGCTGAAAAATCCTGCCACCTGCGTGGCGTCCCGTTCATCGGGATGGACGAAAGTCCTGGACATGCCGCCTTTTTGGTGTTGCATGGCGATATCCCGAAACCAGCGATTCAAGTCCGCATTGCCGCAATCAAACGCTTTCGTGTCGTGCGTCTTGTCCAGCGCTACGATTTTCTTCGCCATATTTTTCCTTCATGTAGCGTTCGAACGCACGTGTCAGGGCCGCGTTGGGCGCGGGCGGGTTATCGAGCAGCTCGAGTAACATGGCAGCGTCATCTTTCGATATGTGTATCGCTTTTTCCCGATCGATGACCCGGTGCGCCTCCTTCAGCGCCGCTTGTACGACAAAGTTATTCATCGTCGTCCCAGCCAAATCCGCCGCTTCATGCAATAGTTCAGCCACCGCACTTGAAACGCGCGCGGTGATTCGCCCTCTTTCTTGCGTTGCACTCATTTCAAACTCCAGATTTGTTAGACATCGCCCCACGCTCGCCCGCCGCAGGCAAGTCCATTGTAAGGCAGCCGGTGCCAGATTGACACCACGCGCGCCTATCGATAGCGAATGTTGCAATGTCGCCAGCTCCCGCCGGCCGCAGGCCGCACGACGAAAACCGGCGCGCAAGCCGCACCATCAGCCGCTTTGATGTTGTGCGCACCCTCCCATTTCCGGGCTTTCCACAGTAAAATGTGTGCGCTTGCGCATGCGCGCGGGCTAACTCTTACCCTGTCGCCCATGTCCAACAGCCTGTTCCAGAAGCCTATCGAAATCAAGATTTCCACCGTGGTCGCCGTGTCCGCCATTCTGTCCACCGCGGACCGCATCGCCCTGGGCGCGGCGCTCAACGACATGACGGGCGGCTCGGCCGACTTTTTCGAAGATGACCTGACCGTGATCGACATCGGCGCGCTGCCGCCCGGCGGCGAGGCCATCGACTGGGACGCCATCATCGCCCTGCTCAAGAAATACCGGCTCAATCCCGTGGCCGTGCGCAACGCGCCGCCCGAGATGGCGGCCGCCATCCTGGCCCATGGCCTGAGCCTGGAAACGGCTGCCAAGCCGCGCAAGGAGGCGGAAGCGCCAGCGGCCGTGGCACCGGCGCCCGCGCCGGCCGCGCCCAAGCCCGCGCCCGCCCCGGTGGCGGCCCCGGCCACGGCCGTCGTCAGCCCCGGCACCCTGATCATCGACACCCCGGTGCGCGCCGGCCAGCGCATCTACGCGCGCGGCTGCGACCTGATCGTCACGGCCGTCGTCAACAATGGCGCCGAGCTCATCGCCGACGGCAGCATCCACGTCTACAACACCCTGAACGGGCGCGCGCTGGCGGGCGCTTCCGGCAATGCCGACGCCCGCATCTTCGCCATGGCCATGGCACCGGAATTGCTCTCCATCGCCGGCGTGTACCGCACCTTCGAGGACGGTTTCCCGGCCGAGTTTTCCCGCGTGCCAGCGCAAATTCGCCTGGTGGGCGACCGAATCGATATACTACCTGTCAACTCCGTATCCCGCGCTTAAGCACTGGGCTCTCTGAAAAGGATTATTTGTGGCAAGAATTATTGTTGTAACGTCCGGTAAGGGCGGTGTCGGTAAGACGACTTCCAGCGCCAGCTTCTCCACGGGGCTGGCCCAGCGCGGCCACAAGACGGCCGTGATCGACTTCGACGTGGGCCTGCGTAACCTGGACCTGATCATGGGCTGCGAACGGCGCGTGGTCTACGACCTGATCAACGTGATCAACCAGGAAGCGTCGCTGACCCAGGCCCTGATCAAGGACAAGCACTGCGACAACCTGTTCATCCTGCCCGCGTCGCAAACGCGCGACAAGGATGCGCTGTCGGAAGATGGCGTGGAACGCGTGCTCAACGAGCTCATCAACATGGGCTTCGAGTACATCATCTGCGATTCGCCGGCCGGCATCGAGCACGGCGCGCTGATGGCGCTGACTTTCGCCGACGAGGCGATCATCGTCACCAACCCGGAAGTGTCGTCCGTACGCGATTCGGACCGCATCCTGGGCATCCTCCAGGCCAAGTCGCGCCGCGCCCAGACGGGCGGCGAGCCGGTCAAGGAACACCTGTTGATCACGCGCTATTCACCGAAGCGGGTGGAGGCGGACGAGATGCTGTCGCACGAGGACGTGCAGGAAATCCTGCGCATCCCCCTGATCGGCATCATTCCCGAGTCGGAGTCGGTGCTGCATGCTTCCAACCAGGGCAATCCGGCCATCCACTTCAAGGGCACGGACGTGGCGGAAGCCTACGAAGACGTGGTATCGCGCTTCCTCGGCCAGCAAATGCCGCTGCGCTTCACCACCTACGAAAAGCCCGGCCTGCTGCAGCGCATTTTTGGGGGCAAGTGACATGGCTCTGCTTTCCTTCCTGTTTCCGTCCAAACCCAAGACCGCGTCGGCGGCCAAGGAACGGTTGCAGATCATTATCGCGCGCGAGCGCAACGGCCGCGGCGGGCCCGACTTCCTGCCGGCCCTGCACCGGGAACTGATCGAGGTGATTTCGAAATACACCAAGGTCAACGCGGACGACATCAAGATCTCGCTGGACCGCCAGGGCAACCTGGAGGTGCTGGACGTGAACGTGGTGTTGCCGGACGCGTAATCCCCTCAGTTGGCGGCCGCCATGCGGCCCGCCAGCAGTTGCTGCGCCACCTCGGCGCACGCTTCCACGTGCTGGTAGCCGAGCTGGCGGAACACGGCGAAGCCGATCGCGGCCGAGGCCAGCTGGCCGGCGATGGGCACCAGCTTGCCCGCCTGGCGTGCCAGCAGCTTGCCGCCGCTGCGGCGCAGCACGGCCGTCACCAGGTCACGTGTGACAATTTTTCCCACCAGCATGCCGCCGGCGCCCATGGCCGCCTCGTAGGCCAGCATGCGCCATTGCGGCTGCAAGCGGGCGATCTGTTCGGCGGAGAGGCCGAATTCCTGGTTCACATCCTCGATCAGCAGCGCGAACAGGCGCAAGTCCGTCACCACGTCCACGCCCGGAATCGGCACGGCCGCCATGCCGGCCGACCACACGGCGCGCCGCCGCACCAGGCGCCGGCAACGCTCGCGCACAGCCGCGATGTCGCGCGCCGAACCGGGCACCAGCACCCATTCCGACTCATTGTTGCTCGCCATTACGCCCTCCTGCGGACTTGCTTCACGCCATGTTGCATATTGAAATCAGGGTGATGTAAGTGTACCGTGTAATCGTGCAGGAGGCGCGCGAACTGAAAATAGTTATATCCAATCGGAAATATTTAGCTTTTTTACTAACTATTTTTGTAAATCTCTGTTATATTCAATGTGACTTCTCCTTAACATTTATTGACGGGTGGCCAACGATGGCGCCGCCGCCCCATCACACCCTGCACAACCATGCGAATCGCCGTACTTGACAACGACCGCAGCCAGGCCGATCTGATCTGCCAGGTTCTCACTTCCGCCGGTCACGCCTGCCACAGTTTTCAGACCAGCCGCGAGCTGCTCAATCACTTGCGCAAGGACAGTTACGATATGCTCATCATGGACTGGCAGGTGGCCGACCTGAGCGGCACCGAAGTCATGCGCCGCGCGCGCGAGAAGCTGCCCGACAACGCCCCCGTGCTGTTCCTCACCACCACCTCGGGCGAGGATGACATCGTGGCCGGCCTGGCCGCCGGCGCCGACGACTACATGATCAAGCCGCTGCGGCGCAGCGAGCTGGTGGCGCGGGTGCAGGCGCTGCTGCGGCGCGCCTACCCGTCCCAGAACGGGGCCGAACAATTGCAGTTCGGACAATACACGTTCGAGACCCGGCCCGGCCGCCTGCTCAAGGATGGCATCGTGCTGGACGTCACGCACAAGGAGTTCTACCTCGCGTTGTTATTTTTCCGCAACATCGGCCGCCCCCTGTCGCGCGCCTACATCCACGAAGCCGTGTGGATACGGGAAACGGATGTGCCCTCGCGCACCATGGATACCCACGTCTCGCGCGTGCGCAACAAGCTGCAACTGAAGCCGGAAAACGGTTACCGCCTGGTGCCCGTGTACAGCTACGGCTACCGGCTGGAAAAGCTGGGCGCCTGAGCCGGCACGCCGCTCGCTGGCGGCTAGCCTATAGTGCGTAGATCAAGCTCCTCCGGATGACAGGGGCGCCCCCCGGGCGGAATACGGACACAACACGCTATAATGTCGGCTAACAATCAATCGTCCCGCTCCGAAATGCAACTGCTTGCCGTCGGCCTCAACCACAACACCGCGCCGGTCGCCTTGCGCGAACGGCTGGCGTTCGCGCCTGACCAGTTGGGGCAGGCCGTGGTGGCGGCGCGCGCCTGGTTCGACCGGCTGGCGCCGAGCGGCACGGACGAGGCAGCCATCCTGTCGACCTGCAACCGCACGGAACTGTACGCGGCCAGCCCGGCGCCCAATCCGCTCGACGCGGGCGCCCACTTCCTGGCCGACTTCCACCAGCTCAACTACAGCGAACTGCGGCCGCACCTGTACATGCTGCCCCAGCACGACGCCGTGCGCCACACGTTCCGGGTCGCCTCCGGGCTCGACTCGATGGTGCTCGGTGAAACCCAGATCCTGGGCCAGATCAAGGACGCGATCCGCACGGCCGACGAGGCCGGCGGCCTGGGCACCTATCTGCACCAGCTGTTCCAGCGCAGTTTTTCCGTCGCCAAGGAAGTGCGCAGCACCACCGAGATCGGCGCCCACAGCGTGTCGATGGCGGCCGCCGCCGTGCGGCTGTCGCAGCGCATCTTCGACAAGGTGGCCGAGCAGCACGTGCTGTTCATCGGCGCCGGCGAGATGATCGAGCTGTGCGCCACCCACTTCGCGGCCCAGAATCCGAAAAGCATCACCATCGCCAACCGCACGCTGGAACGCGGTGAAGTGCTGGCCCACCGCTTCGGCGGCAAGGCGATCCGGCTGGCCGAACTGCCCGACAAGCTGCACCAGTACGACATCATCATTTCCTGCACCGCCTCGTCGCTGCCGCTGATCGGACTGGGACTGGTGGAACGGGCCATCAAGGCGCGCCGCCACAAGCCCATCTTCATGGTCGACCTGGCCGTGCCGCGCGACATCGAACCGGAAGTGGCGCGCCTGAACGACGTGTTCCTGTACACGGTGGACGACCTGGGCAAGGTGGTGCAGACGGGCCTGGAAAACCGCCAGGCGGCCGTGGCCCAGGCCGAAGCCATCATCGAAACCCGGGTCCAGTCCTTCATGCACTGGATCGACGACCGCGCCGTGGTGCCCGTGATCCAGAGCCTGCATGAAAGCGGCGAAGCGCTGCGCCAGCTGGAACTGGAGCGCGCGCGCAAGATGCTGGCCAAGGGCGAGGATATCGACGCCGTGCTGGAAGCCCTGTCCAAGGGGCTGACGGCCAAGTTCATGCACGGGCCGCAGCAGGCGCTGCACCGCGCCCAGGGCGACGAGCGGGCCCAGCTCGCCACGCTGCTGCCCCAGCTGTTCCGCGGCCGCCGTTAGCGGCCTTGCCGCGCCGCCCCGTCCGGCCCTGCGGCCGCGACCACCGGCCCCGTGCCGGTCCCTCCCCGAATTTCTTGAGATGCATACGCTATGAAACCATCAATGCTGGCCAAGCTGGACCAACTGGCCAACCGCCTGGCCGAACTCGACGAACTGCTGATGTCCGAAGGCGCCACCGCCAACATGGACAGCTACCGCAAGATGACGCGCGAACACGCGGAGCTCGGCCCGCTGGTGGCGCTGTACCACGACTACCAGAAGGCCAACGGCGACATCGCGGCGGCCCAGGAGATGCTGGCCGACCCCGACATGAAGGAGTTCGCCCAGGACGAGATCGAGGCGGCCAAGGCGCGCATGGCGCAGCTGGAACTGGAACTGCAGAAGATGCTGCTGCCCAAGGACGCCAATGACGACCGCAACATCTTCCTGGAAATCCGCGCCGGCACCGGCGGCGACGAGTCGGCCCTGTTCGCCGGCGACCTGCTGCGCATGTACACCCGCTTCGCCGAGCGCAACCGCTGGCAGGTGGAGATGGTGTCCGAGTCGCCGTCCGACCTGGGCGGCTACCGCGAAGTGATCGTGCGCCTGATCGGCCATGGCGTGTATTCCAAGCTCAAGTTCGAATCGGGCGGCCACCGCGTGCAGCGCGTGCCGGCCACGGAAACCCAGGGCCGCATCCACACCTCGGCCTGCACGGTGGCCGTGATGCCGGAGGCCGACGAGGTGGAGGACGTCAACATCAACCCGGCCGACCTGCGCATCGACACCTTCCGCGCCTCCGGCGCCGGCGGCCAGCACATCAACAAGACCGATTCGGCCGTGCGCCTGACCCACCTGCCGACCGGCATCGTGGTCGAGTGCCAGGACGACCGCAGCCAGCACAAGAACAAGGCGCAGGCCATGAAGGTGCTGGCGGCCCGCATCAAGGACGTGCAACTGCGCGAGCAGCAATCGAAGGAGGCGGCCACCCGCAAGAGCCTGATCGGTTCGGGCGACCGCAGCGAACGCATCCGCACCTACAACTTCCCGCAGGGCCGCATGACGGACCACCGCATCAACCTCACGCTGTACAAGCTGGACTTCATCATGGACGGCGACCTGACGGAGCTGACCAACGCGCTGGCCGCCGAGCACCAGGCCGAGCAGCTGGCCGCGCTCGGTGAGTAAAGTCAAGCAGGTCAAGCAGGCGGCCCCGGCCGCCACTGCCCGCAATACTTTATGCGAGAATAAGCGCGCCGCGCGGCGCCACGACCCTGCGGCCAAGACAACCAACCGGAACGGAACCGCCACATGATTTCTACGCGCACGCTGCTGCTGTCCATCGCCATCGCCTGCTTCGGCCTGATCGGGGTCGCCCTCTACCTGCAACACGGGCTGGACATGCTGCCCTGCCCGCTGTGCGTGATCCAGCGCTACCTGTTCCTGGGCGTCGCCTTCAGCTGCCTGCTCGGTGCGTGGTCCGGCAAGACCATGCTGGGCGCGGGCCTGGGCCTGGCCAGCGCGCTGGGCGGCCTGGGCACGGCCGGCAAGCACTTGTGGGTGCTGGCCCATCCGGGCCTGTCGTGCGGCATCGACCCGATGGAAACGGCGCTCAACAAGATTTTCCTGGCCGAATACCTGCCCTCCATCTTCCGCGCCGACGGCCTGTGCGAGGACGCGCTGGCGCCGTGGTTCGGCCTGTCGATTCCGCAATGGTCGTTCCTGTGGTTCGGCCTATTCGCCATCGCGCTGGGCTGGCTGCTGTGGCAGCAACTGCGCCGCCGCCGCGCATGAGCACGGCTGACATCCGGGCCGCGATCCGGCCCGGCATCACGCTGGCCGAACTGCAGCGGCTGCCGCTGCTGGACGCGGTCGACCGCCGCATCCTGCTGTGCCACGCGCTGGGCCTGTCGCGCGTGAGCCTGATCACGCAATCGGAGCGGGCGCTGACGCCAGACGAGGCGCAGCGGCTGGCCACACTGGTGCAGCGCCGGCTCGCTGGCGAGCCGGTGGCCTACCTCACCGGCCAGCGCGAATTCTTCGGCCTGCCGTTTGAAGTGAGCCCGGCCGTGCTGATTCCCCGGCCGGAGACGGAACTGCTGGTGGAACTGGCGCTGGAACGCTTGCCGCCGCAAGGCAGCGTGCTCGACATGGGCACCGGCAGCGGCGCCATCGCCGTCGCGCTGGCCCACAGCCGGCCCGACGCGGCCGTGACGGCGCTCGACGTGTCGGCCGACGCGCTGGCCGTGGCGCGCCGCAACGCCAGCACCAACGGCGCCCGCGTCACCTTCCTGCAAAGCGACTGGTTTGGCGCGCTGGCGCACGAACGCTACGACCTGATCGTGTCCAACCCGCCCTACATCGCCAGCGGCGACCGCCACCTGGACGAAGGCGATTTGCGCTTCGAACCGGCCGGCGCGCTGACCGACCATGCGGACGGGCTGTCGGCGTTGCGCACCATCGTGGCCGGCGCCGCGCGCCACCTGGCGCCGCAAGGCTGGCTGCTGATGGAGCATGGCTACGACCAGTCCGCGGCCGTGCAACAATTGTTGCGTGCTCAAGGCTACACCGAGGTGCAGAGCTGGGCCGACCTGGCCGGCATCGCGCGCGTCACGGGCGGGCGCGCGCCCTGAGCAGGCGCATGCGCATTTGAAAACGCGCTGACCGCGCTTTGATAAAATAAACATCAATCTTTGCAGTGCTGGCGGTGCGGCGACCCGGTCCCGATCAAGGGTGCGCCTGCCGCTTTTGGCGGTCCCCGGCGCGGTTTGCCGTTTTCGGTTACTCTCGCACCCATCATTGTGTGCTGCACAGAAAGGAAGATCCAATTGTCCAATCTCTTGACACGCCGCCTGGCCCTGCTGGGACAGGACACGCACCGGGCGGTGCTGACCGGCCTGCGCGGCATCGAACGGGAAACGCTGCGCGTGGACGCCACCGGCCACCTGGCCCGCACGCCCCATCCGCAAGCGCTGGGCTCGGCCCTGACGCATCCGCAGATCACGACGGATTACGCGGAAACGCTGCTCGAATTCATCACGCCGGCCGAAGCCGACATCGCCACCACGCTCGTCAAGCTGGACGGCATCCACCGCTACGCCTACAGCAAGCTGGGCGACGAACTGCTGTGGAGCGAGTCGATGCCGTGCCAGTTGCCGGCCGAGGAAGACATCGCCATCGCCTGGTACGGCAGCTCCAACATGGGCATGCTCAAGCACGTGTACCGGCGCGGCCTGGCGCTGCGCTATGGCAAGGCCATGCAATGCATCGCCGGCATCCACTACAACTACTCGCTCTCCGAAGACTTGTGGCGCGTGCTGGCCGAACATGAAGGCAAGCCGGCGCGCCAGTCCGCCATGGCCTACCAGTCGGAAGCCTACCTGGCCACGATCCGCAATTTCCGCCGCTACAGCTGGCTGCTGATGTACCTGTTCGGCGCCTCGCCGGCGCTGTCGAGCAGTTTCCTGCGCGGCCGCCCGCACAAGCTGGAACGCCTGTCGGACGACACGCTGTACCTGCCCTACGCGACCAGCCTGCGCATGAGCGACCTCGGTTACCAGAACGACGCCCAGTCCGGCCTGTCGCCGCGCGAGAACTGCCTGGACAGCTACGTGGCCGCGCTGACCAAGGCCGTCAACCAGCCCTACGAACCATACGCCAAACTGGGCACCAAGCAGAACGGCGAATGGGTGCAGCTGAGCACCAACGTGCTGCAGATCGAAAACGAGTACTACGCCACCATCCGTCCCAAGCGCGTGATCCGCACCGGCGAGCGTCCGATCCAGGCGCTGTGCTCGCGTGGCGTGCAATACATCGAAGTGCGCTGCATGGACGTGGACCCGTTCGAGCCGGTGGGCATCAGCCTGCCAACCGGCCGTTTCCTCGACACCTTCCTGCTGTTCTGCGCGCTCGAGGAAAGCGGCCCGATCTCGGAACAGGATGGCGCGCGCTACACGGACAACTTCGCGCGCACCGTCAAGGAAGGCCGCCGTCCCGGCCTCATGCTCAACAACAGCGAAGGCGAAATCAGCCTGCAGCAGTGGGGCCGGCAGATGCTGGAACGGCTGGCGCCCGTGGCCGCCCTGCTGGACCAGCGCCACGGCGGCGGCGAGCACGCGGCCGCGCTGGCCGACGCGGCCCGCAAGCTGACCGACCCGGACCTGACGCCATCAGCCCGCGTGCTGGCCGCGCTGCGCGACCATGGCGGCTCGTTCGGCGCGTTCGGCCTGGCGCAAAGCCAGCGGCACGCGGCCTACTTCCGCAACCCGGCGCCGTCCGCGGCCGAGGCGGCCTATTTCGACCAGCTGGCCGCCGCCTCGCTGGCCGAGCAGGCCGAGATGGAGCGCACCTCGACCGGCAATTTCGACGACTACGTGGCGGCCTACCGCGCCAGCAACCTGTGCCACTCCACGCCGGACTGCGACTGACGCCTTGCTGACCTTCTACAACGAACAGCACAGCCAGCACCAGGGGCGCCACGAATTCTTCCGTGGCCAGCAAGTGCCCTGCTTCGAGACGCCGGCCCGCGCCGACGCCGTGCTGGCCGAGCTGGGCCGGCGCGGCCTGGGCCGCATCGTCACGCCCCATGGCGTGCCGCTGATGTCGCTCGAACGCATCCACACGCCGCGCTACCTGCACTTTTTGCGCAACGCGTGGAGCGAATGGGTGGCGCTCGATCCGGCCAACGCCAGCAAGGATGCGTTCCCGTCCGTGTGGCCGGTGCGCACGCTGCGCTCGGACGTGGAGCCGGACAACTTCTGCGCCAGGCTGGGCCTGTATTCGATGGACAGCGGCACCCCGCTCACGGCCGGCACCTGGAGCGCGGCCAAGACGGGCGCCGACTGCGCCGTCAACGCGGCCCACGCGCTGCGCCTCGGCGAGCGCAGCGCCTTCGTGCTGAGCCGTCCGCCCGGCCACCACGCGGGCGCCGACTTCTACGGCGGCTACTGCTTCCTCAACAACGCCGCGCTGGCGGCCCAGCACATGCTCGACGATGGCGCCCGCAAGGTCGCCATCCTGGACCTGGACTACCACCACGGCAACGGCACCCAGAGCATCTTCTACCAGCGCGACGACGTGCTGTTCATCTCGCTGCACGCCGATCCGCGCGACGAATTCCCGTTCTACCTGGGCCATGCCGACGAACGGGGCGAAGGCGCGGGCCTGGGCTACAACCTGAACCTGCCGCTACCGGCCGGCACCACGGCCACGGCCTGGCTGGCCGCGCTGGAGACGGCCTGCATCCGCCTGGGCAGCTTTGGCGCCGACGCGCTGGTGGTGTCGCTGGGGGTGGATACCTTCGCCGGCGACCCGCTGTCGCGCTTCGCGCTGCACAGCGCCGACTACCTGCGGGTGGGCGAGCGGCTGGCCTGGCTGGGCCTGCCCACGGCCTTCATCTTCGAGGGCGGCTACGCCGTCAAGGAACTGGGGGTGAACGTGGTCAATGTGCTGGAAGGGTTCGAGACGGCGTTGTAGGCGCGTTCACTGGGCGACGATATGAAACTCCGTCGCCTTGGCGACTGGACGTACTTGATTACGCTCGCGCCGCAGCTCCACAATGCCGTAATTGGACATGGTCTTCAGCGTGCGCGATAAATTGCCGGGCTTGCGCCCCGTCACCTGCGCCAGTGCCGAGATGGATTCCGGCTTGGTTTCCAGGATGACATGCAGCAAGGCGCGGTTGTCGTCACTCAATACTTCAGCCAACGATTTCATCGAAGTGAACCAGACTTTAGGTTCGCCCGGCTTTGGCTTATAGCTGCCATTGGCGATCGCCAGTACGCGCGCACGTATCCGCTCTTGCGGCAAAATGCCGATCACTATCGGTTTCATCGTTTTCGTACCTCCTGCAACACCCGGTCGACGTCGGCAAAGAAATCTTCGACCAGTTGCTGTGCATCCTTGAACTCATATGGCACCCCATGGTCCGCGATATGCCGGTGCTTGTGGTCAAACGCCAAGATACGTCCAGCATACTTGAACTTCCTGGGCGGTTTCACCGCATGGGCGTTGTCGTCGCCAAGAATACGCTTTCCATAGGGTTCATGCAGCGTCAGCGAATAACGAATGCCATGTGGTACAGCGTGCGAAGCCGCTACCCGCCAGGCCTCAATCTTGACCCAGTAGCCGCCTTCCTGGTCAAGAATTGCGCCATGCAGATCCAACAAGGTATCGATGGCGGGGTCGCCCTTCATTTCATAACTATATCATCTGCTGATACTCAACGGGACCGTGACGAGGGGCAAACACCCAGCATTCGATATACATCAATTTCAAGACAGAAGCACCCGCGTCCGAACTTGCATTTAAAATCGCTTGCTATTTAATAGCGCGCGATTTATAGTCTTTCCATGGCGATGCGCTAGATCACGCCAGCGGGCGGTCCCACGTAGCGCCTGGACACTTGAATTAAATTGCGCGCGATTTAATCGCTAACACCAATACTCTCTCAAAAAGGAAATCATCATGTCGATCAAACAAGTTCTGTACCGTGCCAACGCCAAAGCCACCGGGGGCCGCGAGGGCCGCGCCGTATCGTCGGACGGCGTGCTGGACGTCAAACTGACCACGCCCAAGGAACTGGGCGGCGCCGGCGCCGTGGGCACCAACCCGGAGCAACTGTTCGCGGCCGGCTATTCGGCCTGCTTCATCGGCGCGCTGAAATTCGTGGGCGGGCGCGACAAGATCGCCGTGCCGGCCGATGTGTCGGTGGAAGGCACGGTGGGTATCGGCGCCATCGAGACAGGCTTCGGCATCGAAGTGGAACTGAAAATCTCGCTGCCGGGCCTGGAGCGCGCGCAAGCCGAGAAGTTGGTGGCGGCCGCCCACGTCGTGTGCCCGTACTCGAACGCCACGCGCGGCAACATCGACGTCACGCTGACGCTGGTGTAATCGCCTGCGCCGCACGGCCCGCCCGGCCGTGCGGGCCCTTCCCTGCCGGAATCGCCACGCTGCCGTACAATCGTCGTCTTCCCCAACGAACGAGGCACACATGATCGAGTGGCAATGGCTGGCATTCAACGATATTCCCGGCGCGGACCTGTATCAAGTGCTGTACCAGCGCCAGCAAGTGTTCGTGCTGGAGCAGCAATGCCTGTATCCCGACATCGATGGCTACGACCTGGCCGCCCATCACCTGCTGGGCTGGCGCACGGCCGACGGCAAGCGCGAGCTGGTGGCCTACCTGCGCTGCCTGGCGCCCGGCGCCAAGTACGAGGAAATGTCGCTGGGCCGCGTGCTGACGACGCAGGCGGCGCGCGGCGGCGGCATCGGCCGCCAGCTGGTGGAACAGGGCATACGGCTGGCCGAGCAGCTGCATCCGGGCCACCGCTTCCGCATCGGCGCCCAGGCCCGGCTGGAGCAGTTCTACGGCAGCCTCGGTTTCAAGGCCGTCACCGCACCGTATGACGAGGACGGCATCCTGCACATCGACATGGTGCGCTGAACGACAGCGCCGCCGTTGTTGCGGCCCCAAAAGATCAACCAGTTGATGGCTTGCCCGCCCCAAAGTGGGGCACAGTGACAGCCAGATCATCACTGGGGGTCACATGAAGCGAGCGCTGAGCATCAAGAAGACGATTTTATATTTTCTGGTTTTTCTGGCGCTGCTGTCCGGCGTCACGTTCTACGGCCTGCTGCAGGTGATCAAGGCGCAGGATGCATCGAACCGGGCCCATGACGCGCGCTACCGTTCCTACCTGCTGGCCGACGAGCTGCGCCAAAGCTCGGACGACCTGACCCGGCTGGCCCGCACCTACGTGGTGACGGCCAATCCTGCCTACGAACAGCAGTATTTCGACATCCTCGACATCCGCAACGGCAAGAAGCCACGGCCCCAGCATTACGAGCGCATCTACTGGGACTTCATCGCGGCCGGCCAGGGCAAGCCCACGCCCGACAGCGATACCTCCGCCCCCCTGCTGACGCTGATGAAGCAGGCCGGCTTCACCGACCAGGAACTGGGCAAGCTGGCCGAGGCGCAAGCCAATTCGGACGGCCTGGTGCGCACCGAGACGGTGGCCATGAACGCCGTCAAGGGCCTGTTTGACGATGGCGCCGGCCACTACACGAAGAAAGGCGCGCCGGACCTGGAGCTGGCGCGCCGCATCACGCACGACGCCGCATACCACGAGAACAAGGCCAGGATCATGAAGCCGGTGAACGAATTCCTGACCATGCTCGACCAGCGCACGAGCGATGAGGTGGCGCGCGCGGAAGCGGCCACGGCGTCGGCGTTCCGCACCACGGTGGGCTTGCTGGCCTTTTCGCTGGCCGCGTCCGTGCTGGCGCTATACCTGATTTACCGCAGCCTGATCGGGCAACTGGGCGGCGAACCGGCCGACACCAAGCGCATCGTGCAGCAGATCGCCGATGGCGACCTGACGGTGGAGATCCAGTTGCGGCACAACGACCGCCACAGCCTGCTGGCCGCCATGCAGGGCATGGTGCGCAAGCTGGCCCAGGTGGCGCGCGAGGTCAACAGCAGCGCCGCCACCCTGTCGAGCGCGTCGGAGCAGGTCAGCGCCACGGCGCAAGCCTTGTCGCAGGCGGCCAGCGAACAGGCGGCCGGCGTGGAGCAGACCAGCGCCGCCATCGAGCAGATGTCGGCCTCGATCGCGCAGAACAATGACAACGCCAAGGTCACCGACGGCATCGCCAGCCACGCGGCGCGCGAGGCCACCGAGGGCGGCACGGTGGTCCGGGAGACGGTGGCGGCCATGCAGCAGATCGCGCAGAAGATCGGCATCATCGACGATATCGCCTACCAGACCAATCTGCTGGCGCTGAACGCGGCCATCGAGGCGGCCCGCGCGGGCGCGCACGGCAAGGGCTTCGCCGTGGTGGCGGCCGAGGTGCGCAAGCTGGCCGAACGCAGCCAGGTGGCGGCGCAGGAGATCGAGCAGGTGGCGTCGGGCAGCGTGCGGCTGGCCGACCAGGCGGGCCGGCTGCTGGACGCCATGGTGCCCAACATCAAGCGCACCTCCGAGCTGGTGCGCGAGATCACGGCGTCGTCCGAGGAACAGGCGCATGGCGCGACCCAGATCAGCCACGCCGTGTCGCAGCAAAACCAGACCACGCAGCAGAACGCGGCCAACGCCGAACAACTGGCCGCCACGGCGGAGGAGATGAGTTCGCAGGCCGAGGCGCTGCAGGAGTCGATGGCCTTCTTCAAGCTGGACCGGGAGCGGACCGCCGTGGCGTGAGGCACGCGGCGGCGAAAAAAAGGGCGGCCTCGCGGGCCGCCCTGGTCGTCTGTCCGCGCGAGGCGCGGTATGGGATTTATTTCACTGCAACCAGTTCGATGTCAAAAATCAGGGTGGAATTGGCGGGAATCGAACCGACCGCCTTCGCACCATACCCCAGGCCAGGCGGAATGGTCAGCGTGCGCTTGCCGCCGACATTCATCCCCACGATGCCTTGGTTCCAGCCCGCGATCACGTTGCCACCGAGGACAAAGTCAAACAGCTTGCCTTGCAGGTCGGTGCTGTCGAACACGTTGCCTTTGAAATCGACGCGGGTGCCGTCATACAGGTAGCCCGTGTACTTGACCGTCAAGGTCTTGCCGGTGGCAGCGGTGGCGCCCGTGCCCACCGTCGTATCCACGCTCTCGAGCGAGGTCGGCGGCGCCACATAGACCGGCGCGGTGGCCTTGGCCACACTCACCAGTTCTACGTCATACACCAGTGCCGAATTGGCGGGAATGGCGGCGTAAGTGACGCTGCCCACGGCAGGGGCGGCCGTCTTGGCGTTGGCGCCATAAGCCATCGAGGCAGGAATGACCAGCGTACGCTTGCCGCCCACCTTCATGCCCAGGATGCCCTGGTCCCAGCCGGCCAGCACCTGGCCAGTGCCCAGCGTGAAAGCAATCGGCGCGTTGCGGTCGACCGAACTGTCGATCTTGGCGCCCTTGAAATCGGACTTGGAAGCGTCGTACAGCCAGCCCGTGTAGCTGACCACCAGCAGGTCGTTGTTGGCCGCTTCGGTGCCGGTGCCGGTCACGGTGTCGGCCTTCTGGAACGCGGGCTGGGTCACGGTCGGCGTGGTGGCGGTGGTGGTGCCGGAACCGCCGCCGCAAGCCGTCAGCGTCAGCGCGACGGCGACGGCAGCGATAAATGGGAACTTCGATTTCATGGTTACCTTTGTGTTGTGGGGTCGAATTGATGCGCGCCGCCGCGCGCCGATCGGAGCAGAAGTTTAGCAGACTGCGTCCCTTCCGCTGCGGGCCCTACATTCGGTTACATATTTATTTGCTCAGATTTCCACCTGGGTGCCCAGCTCGATCACCCGGTTGCTGGGGATCTGGTAGTAGTCGGCCGCGCCGCGGGCGTTGCGCGACATGGCCACGAACAGGTGCTCGCGCCATGGCGCCATGCCGGCGCCGGGGGTCGAGATCACGGTCTGGCGGGCGATGAAGAACGAGGTCTCCATCATCTCGAACGGCAGGCCGTGGCTGGCGCACAAGGACAGCACGCGGGGGATGTCCGGCTCATCCTTGAAGCCGTAGTGCACGTTCAACTGGAAGCAGTTGTGGCCCAGGTCGATGATCTTGATCTGTTCGGCCTCCGGCACATACGGTTCCTCGATGATGTGGATGGTGAAGAACACCACGCGCTCGTGCAGCACCTTGTTGTGCGACAGGTTGTGCAGCATGGCGTGCGGCACGCCGTCGCTCTCGCCGCGCAGGAAGATGGCGGTGCCCGGCACGCGCGTGGGCGGCGCCACGAACAGCGAGGCCAGGAAGTCTTCCAGCGGGATGGCGTGCTTCTGCAGGTTCTGGAACACCAGCGCGCGGCCGGCGCGCCAGGTCAGCATGACGACGAACAGGACAGAGCCAAGCAGCAGCGGGAACCAGCCGCCATGGAACAGCTTGAGCGCGTTGGCCGAGAAGAACGACACGTCGATCAGCAGGAAGAAGCCGGTGGCGGCCCAGCACAGCACCAGGTTGATCTGCCAGCGGTAACGGATCACGAAGAAAGTCAGCACGGTGGTGGCCAGCATGGTGGCCGTGACGGCGATACCGTAGGCGGCCGCCAGGTTGTCGGACGAGCCGAAGCCGATCACGGCCAGCAACACCACCACCAGCTGCAGCCAGTTCACCATCGGCATGTAGATCTGGCCGATCTCGCTGGCCGACGTGTGCAGGATGCGCATGCGCGGCAGGAAGCCCAGCGCGATGGCTTGCTTGGTCATCGAGAAGGTGCCGGAAATGGTGGCCTGCGACGCGATCACCGTGGCCAGCGTGGACATGGCCACCAGCGGGTACACGCTCCAGGCGCCCAGCTGCTGGTAGAACGGATTGGAAATGGCTTCGGGATGGGCCAGCAGCAGGCCGCCCTGGCCCAGGTAGTTCAGCGCCAGCGAGGGGAACACGATCAGGAACCAGGCCATGCGGATCGGCTTTTTGCCGAAGTGGCCCATGTCCGCATACAGCGCCTCGGCGCCCGTGAACGCCAGCACCACGGCACCCAGCGCGACGAAGGCGATCAGGCGGTTTTCCAGCAAGAAGCGCAGCGCATGCCAGGGATTGAGCGCGGCCAGGATTTGCGGCGCGGAGATGATGTTGACCACGCCCATGGCGGCCAGCGCGCCGAACCACAGCAGCATCACGGGGCCGAACCAGCGGCCGATGCCGGCCGTGCCATGCTGCTGCAGCGCGTACAGGGCCACCAGCACGGCGATGGTCAGCGGCACCACGTACGGTTTCAGGGCCGGCGTGGCCACTTCCAGACCTTCGATGGCCGACAGCACGGAAATGGCGGGGGTGATCACGCTGTCACCGTAGAACAGGGCGGCGCCGAACACGCCGCACAGCATCAACTTGTAGTGCAGGCCGGGGGACTTGCTGACGGAATTGAGGGCCAGCGCCATCAGGGCCATGATGCCGCCTTCGCCGCGGTTGTCGGCGCGCAGCACCAAGGTCACGTACTTGAGCGAGACGATGATGGTCAGGCCCCAGAAAATCAGGGAAATCACGCCCAGCAGGTTGGCCGGGTTCAGCGCCAAACCATGTTCACTGGAAAAAATGGTCTTGAGGGTGTACAGCGGGCTGGTGCCGATGTCGCCATAGACGATGCCAATGGCGGCCAGGGTCAGGGCGACGAGATTGCTCTTCTTGTGTTGCGCGGTCAAGATTGCACCTGTTGTTGTTTTGGTGCATTGCACAATAGGATAGGTATTAGCAAAAGGCAAGTAAATTTTGACATGCTGTGGCGTCCAAAGCGGTGCGAATCCCGCAGTGTACGCTGGCCGTGACAAAGTGAAAACTGCCGCGTTGGGAGCGGCTCAGCGAGCTTGCACCATTTCGGGGATAATGACAGACCGTGCCTCGCGCCCTCCCCTATTTCACCATGAACACCGGAATTGTCTACGCCGCGCTGGCGTTTCTCGTCTGGGGCCTGTTCCCCTTGTATTTTCACGCCATCGGCGAAGTGACGCCGCTGGAAATCCTGGCCCACCGCATGGTGTGGTCGCTGCTGTTCCTGGCCATCGTGCTGGCCGTGCGGCGCCAGTGGGGCTGGCTGCCCAAGCTGCTGAACCAGCCCAAGG
Source organism: Rugamonas fusca (assembly GCF_014042365.1). GTDB lineage: Bacteria > Pseudomonadota > Gammaproteobacteria > Burkholderiales > Burkholderiaceae_D > Rugamonas > Rugamonas fusca. The sequence continues at coordinate 252,604 of NZ_JACEZS010000003.1, read as the reverse complement.
TGCTGGCCGGCTTCGTGGCCAGCGCCATTTTCCTCAGCAGTAACTGGTTCATTTATATCTGGGCCGTCAACAACGGCCATGTGATCGACGCCAGCCTGGGCTACTTCATCAATCCGCTGGTCAATGTGCTGCTCGGTTTGCTGGTGCTGAAGGAAAAGCTGCGGCGCGGCCAGTGGCTGGCCATCGTCGTGGCGGCCTGCGGCGTGGCCTGGCTCACGTGGCAGGGCGGCCAGTTGCCGTGGATCGCGCTGCTGCTGGCCGGCACCTTCGGCGTCTACGGCCTGCTGCGCAAGACGGCCGCGCTGGCCGCGCTGGAAGGCTTGTCGCTGGAAACCATGCTGCTGTTCCCGCTGGCCGTCATCTATCTGGGCTGGCTCAGCTGGCATGGCCAGAACACCTTCATCAACACGGCGCATGACAGCACGCGCTGGCTGCTGGTGGCGGCCGGCCCCATCACGGCCATCCCGCTGCTGCTGTTCGCGGCCGGCGCGCGCCGCATCCCGCTGTCCGTGCTGGGCCTGCTGCAATACATCGGCCCCACCATCCAGATGCTGCTGGGCGTGTGGTTCTTCCACGAAGCGTTCACGCCGGCCCGGCTGGCCGGCTTCGCCGTGATCTGGAGCGCGCTGCTGCTGTACGTGGCCGAAGGGCTGTGGCTGATGCGCCGCCCCGCCCCCTTGCCCGCCTGAAAAATCGGGGACGTAACACAGTATTCCCATGCAGATAAATCGGGGACGTAACACGATATTCCCGTGCGGATAAATGGTGTTACGTCCCCGATTTTCACGTGGTCGCACGATTTCGGGCTGGCGGGGGCCATTTTTGTGTATGCTGTCACCCTTCCCCGCTTTTCTATTCGTTTTACAGTTTTCTAACCGAGAGTTTCAATGGCAAATTACGTCTACACCATGAACCGCGTGGGCAAAATCGTCCCGCCCAAGCGCCAGATCCTGAAAGATATCTCGCTGTCCTTCTTTCCAGGCGCGAAGATCGGCGTGCTGGGCCTGAACGGCTCCGGTAAGTCGAGCTTGCTCAAGATCATGGCCGGCATCGACACCGACATCCAGGGCGAAGCGCGCCCCATGCCGGGCCTGAACATCGGCTACCTGCCGCAGGAACCGCAGCTGGACCCGGAACAGACCGTGCGCCAGGCCGTCGAAGGCGGCCTGGGCGAAGCGTTCGAGGCGCAAGCCAAGCTCGACGCCGTGTACGCCGCCTATGCCGAGGAAGACGCCGACTTCGACGCGCTGGCCGCCGAGCAGGCCCGTCTGGAAGCCATCATCGCCGCCTCCGACGGCGGCAATCTGAATTTGCAACTGGAAATGGCGGCCGACGCGCTGCGCCTGCCGCCCTGGGACGCCAAGATCGGCGTGCTGTCGGGCGGTGAGAAGCGCCGCGTGGCGCTGTGCCGCCTGCTGCTGTCCAAGCCCGACATGCTGCTGCTCGATGAGCCCACCAACCACCTGGACGCCGAATCGGTCGAGTGGCTGGAGCAATTCCTGCTGCGCTTCCCCGGCACCGTGGTGGGCATCACCCACGACCGCTACTTCCTCGACAACGCGGCCGAATGGATCCTGGAACTGGACCGCGGCAGCGGCATTCCCTGGAAGGGCAACTACAGCTCGTGGCTGGACCAGAAGCAAGCCCGCCTGAAGCAGGAAGAGGCGACGGAATCGGCACGCCAGAAGGCGCTGCAGAAGGAACTGGAATGGTCGCGCCAGAATCCCAAGGCGCGCCAGGCCAAGTCCAAGGCCCGCCTGGCCCGCTTCAACGAGCTGAGCGAGCACGAATACCAGAAGCGCAATGAAACCCAGGAAATCTTCATCCCCGTGGCCGAGCGCCTCGGTAATGAAGTGATCGAGTTCAAGAATGTGTCGAAGTCGTTCGGCGACCGCATGCTGATCGACAACCTGTCGTTCACCATTCCGGCTGGCGCCATCGTCGGCATCATCGGCCCCAACGGCGCCGGTAAGTCGACCCTGTTCAAGATGATCACCGGCAAGGAAACGCCCGACAGCGGCGAAGTGGTGATCGGCAAGACGGCCAAGATCTCGATGGTCGACCAGCACCGCGACGCGCTGTCGGACGGCAAGACCGTGTTCGAGGACGTGACCGGCGGCGCCGATATGCTCAGCGTGGGCCGCTTCGAAATGCCGTCGCGCGCCTACCTGGGCCGCTTCAACTTCAAGGGCGGCGACCAGCAAAAGATCGTCGGCAACCTGTCCGGTGGTGAACGGGGCCGCCTGCACCTGGCCAAGACGCTGCTGATGGGCGGCAACGTGCTGCTGCTGGACGAACCGTCCAACGACCTGGACGTGGAAACCCTGCGCGCGCTGGAAGATGCACTGCTGGAATTCGCCGGCAGCGTAATGGTGATCTCGCACGACCGCTGGTTCCTGGACCGTATCGCCACCCACATCCTGGCGTTCGAAGGCAATTCGCAAGTGACCTTCTTCGACGGTAACTACCAGGAATACGAAGCCGACAAGAAGAAGCGCCTGGGCGAGGAAGGCGCCAAGCCCAAGCGCATCCGCTACAAGCCGCTGACGGTGTAAGCCTCAGCGCTCAACGGAAAAAATGGAAAAAGGCACGGTGCGCAAACACCGTGCCTTTTTTTGTTGCCCGGGAGCCCGGACGGCCCCCGTTTCCAAGTGAGATCTGCGTGAGGCGCGAGGTCGGACTTAGAAGTTGTAGCGCAGACCGCCCGTGATGGCGCCGGTCTTGCGGCCCAGATCGTTGTCATTCTTGCCGTAGTGCTCATATTCGAGCGACAGCGAGACGTTCTTGTTGAGCGCATATTCGCCGCCCACGGAAGCGTACAGCGCATTCTTGTTGCCGCTGCCGCCGTAGGCCGCCGCCGCGCCCGTCGCGTCCACGCTGTTGTGGTTGCGCGAGACGCCCAGCTTGCCGAACACATTGAATTGCTCGTTGACGGGCATGCTGGCCTTGCCGGCCACGTAGAACGAATGGGCATCGCTTTCCAGGCGGCCGTTGGCGCCGTTGAGCGTGTAGTTGTAGCTCTGGCTGCCGAAGTCCGTGTAGCCGCCTTCCACGGCGAAGGTCTTGTCGATGTTGTAGCCGGCGAAAATCTTGCCGCTCACTTTATTGCCACTGTGGTCATCCGTGGCGGACGTGACGGGCACGTCGAAATTGTAGCGGCTGCCGACCAGGCCGGCGCCCACATAGCCCGTGCCGGCATCGGCGGCGTGGGCGGTCACACCGCTCAGGGCGGTAGCGGAGGCAATCAATGCGAACAGAATCTTTTTCATTTGTTGGATCTTTCAGCAAAAAGTTGAGGGACTTGCCTGGGATCGCAGTTCTCTGAATTGCGATGTGACCAAGATAGCAGTTAGGCCGGTCAACGTCCGTCCTAATTTCGTAAGATTTGTGTCCAGTTGTAAGCCCTGCGGCGCATGCGCACCGGGCCAGCCATGATGGCAAAAGCGCGCCGTAGCACGCAATTTCGGACAGTTTGACGAAGATTAAAGAATGCTGCGGAAGGTCAGATTAACCCGCGGCCCGCACGGCGTGCCCTGCTTGTTGATGCCGTGGCGCCAGTGGCGTTGCAGGGTGCCGGCCATCAGCAGCAGGCTGCCGTCGCCCAGCGCCAGCTTGACCGTGCGCGGCAGGCGCTTGTGCTTGAGGATGAACGTGCGCGGCGCGCCGAAGCTGACGGAGGCGATGGCCGGTTCCGGCCCCAGTTCCGGCTCGTCATCGCTATGGAAACCCATGCTGTCGCGCTCGTCGCGGTAGTAATTGAGCAGCACGCTGTTGTAGCGCCGCCCCGTGGCCTGCTCGACGGCGGCCTTGATGGCCAGTTGCAGCGCCGTGAATGGTTGCGGCTCCAGCGTCATGCCCGAATAGCGGTAGCGCGCCGCGCCATGCCAGGCCGTCAGGCGCGGCTGCGGGTGGGTCTTGCCCCACAGGGTGATGGATTCGGCACGCCAGTCCGTGTCCGCGATCAGGCGCGCCAGCACCTGCTCCGGCGGCCAGGGCAAGGCCAGCCGCTGCTGGAAGGCCAGTTCGCCATCCTCGATGGGGATGGGCATCAGGCTGGAGGTGGCGTCAAACAAGTCCATGCGCGTTATGATAGCGGCATCCCACCAGACTAGGACGCCACTGATGCAAAAACGCCAGTTCCTGACCGCCGCCGGCGCTGCCGCCCTGACCTTGCCCGCCGCGTCCACCCGCGCCGGCACGCCCGCTTCGGCAGCTTCCCCCGCCTTGCGCGGCCCCGCCCTGCTGACGGTGACGGGCGCCATGGTCCAGCCCAACCGCGGCCCGTTCGACCCCGTGACGGACCAGATGATGCACAAGCAAAAGCTCAGTTTCGACAAGGCCCACGCGTTCGACTACAACGCGCTGCTGGCCCTGCCCGCGTTCACCATCCGCCCCACGCTGGAATACGATGGCAAGCCGCACCTGCTGCACGGGCCGGCGCTGGTGGACGTGGTGAAGGCGGCCGGCGCCCGCCTGGCCGACAGTGGCAAGCTGGTGCTGCGGGCGGTGGATGGCTATGCGGCCGTGCTGAGCCTGGCGCAAGCGCGCGCGCAGCGCTACATCGTGGCCACCCACCTGGATGGCGCACCGATGGCGTTGGGGGGATTGGGCCCGCTATGGGCCATCTATGACGCGGACCAGGTGCCCGAGATGGCCGCCAAACCGCTGCCGGAGCGGTTCGGCGCCTGCCCGTGGGCCCTGTACCACGTCGAGGTCCAGGCCTGAGGCCTGGATCAGTCCGGGATCAGGCGTAGGCTTCCGCCAGCGACATCACGCGCGGCGTGATCTGGATGCCGATGCCGTTGAACAGGCTGGTGATGGCGGCCAGGTTGGCTTCGCATTCCTCGGCCTTCCAGCCCTTGAACAGGTCGGTGCCATCCTTCTGGAAGTGCAGGTCCAGCACCTTGCCGCGGTCCTTGTGGGTATAACCGCCGCTGTAGGTGTTGTGGAACCCCATGGCGGCCAGCGCCGCCAGCACTTCGGTCGGCTGGTTGTCGGGATCGGTGGCCAGGAAGACGCCGTAAGTCTTGCCAGGCGGCTTGGCGGCGATGTCCACTTCGTAGATGCCGGGCGCCTTGGTCACCGTCGTACTCTTCAGAAATAACATGTTCTTACCCCTATCCTAGTAGCGCAGGCCTGGGCCGCGCGCGTGCTGACTTGTTTTTCTGATCGCTTGCTTCGTCAAGAAAAGATTCCAGAGAACAAGCTTATTGCTAATTGGGGGGTTTGTCGACACCTCCCGTCATTAATTTGCAATTTCGTCTCCTGGCGGCGGCACCGGCGCCCGGCGACGCGGGCCGCCTCTTGTCTAAAATATAGTTGTGAACTAGTCATTTGCAAGGATGGCGCGCTAGCGTGGCTTGCGGCGCGCCACGTCGGCCGTGGGCGCCACCAGCGCCTCGTACAGCGCGCCCGTGGCCGCGTCCCAATCTGTCACGGCCTTCTGCTGGCGCGCCACCGTGGCGTAATCGCCGCGCGCCACCGGGCCGCTGAGCGCGGCCGGCGCCCCCAGCCGGAACACATTGGCCAGCGATTCCGTCGCCAGCGGCCTGGCCAGTTCGCGCGCCACCGCCTCCGGCACGCCGGCCGCCTGGTAGGCGCGCAGGGCCGCGTCCAGCACCGTCACCAGGTAATTGCTGGCGAATACGGCCGCCGCGTGGTACACGGTCTTGGCCGAGGCATCGATGGCCACCGGCCGCGCGGCGATTGCTTCCAGCGCCGGATTGAGGATGGCCAGCGCCTGCGCGTCGCCCTCCACGCCGCAATATGTGCCGGCGAAATGGGCCGCCACCGCCTCGGGGTCGGCGAAACTACGGATCGGGTGGACGCTGGCCACCAGCGCGCCGGCCGCGCGCGCGGCCTGCAACTGGTCCGACGCCAGCGCACCGCTGCAATGGAACACGACGGCGCCCGCCAGCGGCACGGCCTGCGCCAGCGCGGCGCAGGCCGGCACGATCTGGTCGTCGGCCACGGCCAGCAGGTACACGTCGGCCGGGCGCAACCGGTCCCAGCCGCCGGGCGCGCGGCCGGCGCCGATGAAGGCCAGCGCCGACTCGGCCGACGCCGGGGAACGGGTCAGCACGTCCGCGATGGCGAAGCAGCCAGCCTGGGCCAGCAGGCGGCCGAACACGCGGCCCACGTGGCCGGCGCCGATCAGGGTCAAGCGCCGCATCAGAAGCCCGATCCCGGCTGCTGCAGGAATGCCAGCTCGTCCGGCGTGGACGGCCGGCCCAGGATGGCGTTCCGGTGCGGGAAGCGGCCGAAGCGCTCGATCACGTCGCGGTGGCGGTGGGCATAATCGAGCATGTTCTGGAAGCCCGTGCTGGCCGCCGCCAGCCGCGTGAACAGGGCCACGGACTGGCGCTGCATGTCGAGATCCTCCGCGTGCTCGAACGGCAGGTAGACGAAGGCGCGCTGCAAGGGCGTCAGGGCCAGGTCCTCGTCGTCGTCGACCATGTCCTGCGCCGCCTGCAACGCCAGCTTGTCGCCGGCGAACGCGCGCGGCGTGCCGCGGAAGACGTTGCGGGTGAACTGGTCCAGCAGCAGGATGCGGGCCAGCGCCGCCTGCGGGCCGCCCGCGTCCCAGTGGTGCAGGCCGCCGGCCAGCGCCTGCTCGATCAGCGGGCCGAAACGGTGCCCGATCTCGCGGTCGAACGCGTCGTCCTTGCGGAACCATTCGGCGCGCGCGGCGCCGGCGCCGGGCGTACCGGCCGGCAGGAACCAGAAATCGAAGATCGCCTTTGCTTCCGCGTTCATCATGTCGGCCTCCATCGTGGGGACTGCTTCGGTTGCCGCTTAGTTGCGGGCATGCGTCAGCTGGAAGCTGTCGATGCCGTCGAACAGCGCCAGTTCGGCCGCCACCTGGGGCAGGGTCGAGCCGCTGCGCTTGCTCAGCGCGATGGCCACGAAGCGCCACTCCTGGGCGCCGCCCTCGCTGCCTATCATCAGCGTGCCGCTGGCGATCTCATAGCCGCGCGCCAGCGCCATTTCCCGCAGCGCCGGCTCCTGCGGCATGTAGCCGGGCCGGAAGCGCATCGTGATGGCGACCGCGTGGCGCGACGGCAGCCACGCTTCCACCTTGGACAGGAAGATCATGGACATCGCGCACAGGATGGCCAGCCCCATGGCCGACATGTAGAACCCCACGCCCACCATGACGCCGATCACGGACGAGGCCCAGATCGAGGCGGCCGTGGTCAGGCCGCTGATGTTGAAGCCCTCGCGCATGATCACGCCCGCGCCCAGGAAGCCGATGCCCGTCACGATGCCCTGGATGATGCGGGTGGGATCGGTGCCCATGGCCGACGGGATCACGTGGCCGCCGAACCAGAACTGGGGATAGCCGGTGACCACCGTCAGCGCGGCCGAGGCCATGCACACCAGGCCATAGGTGCGCATGCCGGCCGCGCGGCCGTGGTAGGAGCGCTCGTAGCCCACCAGCAGGCCAAGCAGCAGCGCGCCGATCAGGTTAAGCAGGATGACGCCATTGGTGGCGAGCTCGCCCGAGGACCAATAGGCGAACAGGAAATCGAGGGTGGGCATGATGGGCCTCTTGTCAGTGTTGGTTCCCGGGCGCGCACCAGCGGGCGCGCCGCGGCGCTCAAGGCGCCTTCTTGTTCAGCTGCTTTTCAAACGCCACGTCGAGCTTGCTGACGCGCTTGGGCGTCTGCGGCCCCAGGCCGTTGACGAAGGCGACAAAGTCGTCCAGTTCCAGCGGCGCGCACAACGGTGGCAAGCCCGGTCCCTCGGTCAGGAAGAAATGGCCGCTGCCGGTGCGCGACATGGTGTATTTCGGATTGCCGCTGCGCTCCTTGAGCCGGGCGATGGCCGACGTGGCCCTGGTCGAACGGGCGCTCATACGGCCTCCGTGCGCCGCACCAGCCACGCCAGCGCATCGCCGGCCAGGTGCGCACGCAGGCGCGCGCGCACGGTGGCGTGGTAATCATTGAGCCACTGGCGCTCATCGTCGCGCAGCAGCGCCAGGTCCACGCAGCGCGTGTCGATCGGGCACAGCGTGAGCGTTTCGAAGCGCAGGAAGCTGCCGAATGCCGTGCTGCCCGCGTCCACGTTGAGCACCAGGTTCTCGATCCGTATGCCCCACTGGCCGGGACGGTACAGGCCCGGTTCGACGGAGGTGATCATGCCGGCCTCCATCGCCGTGTGCGGCTCCGGCATGGCGGTGGGCGAAATCGACTGCGGGCCTTCGTGCACGTTGAGGAAGTAGCCCACGCCGTGGCCGGTGCCGTGGCCGAAGTCCATGCCGGCCGCCCACAGGGGCGCGCGCGCCAGCGCGTCGAGCATGGGCGAGCGGGTGCCGCGCGGGAACTGCGCCGACGACAGCGCGATCACGCCCTTGAGCACCAGCGTGAAGTCGCGCCGCTGCTCGGCCGTGGGTTCGCCCACCGGCACCACGCGCGTGATGTCCGTGGTGCCGCCCAGGTACTGGCCGCCCGAATCGATCAGCAGCAGGCCGTCGCCCGCAATCGTGGCGTGGGCCGCCTCGGTGGCGCGGTAGTGCATGATGGCGCCGTTGGCGCGGAAGCCGGCGATGGTGCCGAAACTGGGGCTGACGAAGCCGGGCCGGCGGGCGCGGGCGGCCGTCAGCTCGCGGTCGATGTCCAGTTCAGTCAATGGCGCGCGGTGCGGGTCGGCCAGGGTCTGTTCCAGCCAGGCGAAGAATTCGCACAGGGCCGCGCCATCGTGCTCCATGGTCTGGCGCACGTGGGCCGCTTCGGCCCCGGTCTTTTTCGACTTGGCGAACGTGGTCGGGTTGACGGACTCCACCACTTGTACACCGGCCGGTACGGCCTGGCGCGTGCCGTGGGTGACGCGGCGCGGGTCCAGCAACAGCACGGCGCCGGCCGGCAGCGCGGCCAGCGCGGCTGCGGCGTCGGCATACGGCGCGAGCGTCACGCCATCGTGCGCCAGCGCCGCGCGCAACTGCGGCGCCACTTTGCCATCGGCCACGAACAGCGTGGCGCCGGCCGCATCGACCAGCGCGTGCGACAGGAACACGGGATTGAAGTTGACGTCGGCCCCGCGCAGGTTGAACAGGTAGGCGATATCGTCCAGCGTGGACAGCACGTGGTGGCTGGCGCCCTGCTCGCGCATGGCCTGGCGCAGCGCGGCCAGCTTGGCGGCGCGGCTCAGGTCCGCGTGCGGCGGCAGGTGCTCGAATACGGGCGCCGCCGGCAGCGCGGGACGGTCTTGCCACACTTCGTCCAGCACATCGAGGTCGGTGCGCAGCAGCGTGCCCTTGGCGTGCAGGGCCTGGGCCAGCAGGCGGGCCGTGGCCAGGCCCAGCACGGCGCCATCGACGGCCAGCGTCTGGCCCGCTTGCAGGTGTTCGGCCAGCCAGTCGATGTACAGCACGCTGGCGCCGGACGGGATTTTCATCAGCTGCACGGTGGTGCCGGCCAGTTCCGTTTCGGCCTGGGTCCAGTAGCGCGCGTCGGTCCACACGCCGGCGAAATCGGCCGTGATGATGAAGGTGCCGACCGAGCCGGTGAAGCCGCTCAGCCACTGGCGGCCTTGCCAGCGGGCAGGCAGATATTCGGACAGGTGCGGGTCGGAGGACGGCACCATCAGCGCGTCGATCTGGTGGCGGCGCATGGCCTGGCGCAGCTGCGCGAGGCGGGCGGCGATGTCGGAACGTTCGGTATGGGACATGAATGGCTGCAAATCGTTTATACGGATCTGCCTGCGGCGACAGAAGGTAGCCCTATGATACCGCGATTGGGGCTGGGGCAGAAGGAGGCCGGGGCGGGGCGAATTGCCCGGCGAACGTCGTGTGCAGGAAGCATCGTCGATGATCGGACAACTGAGCGGGAATGCGGACTCGCCGCGCCCTGTCTGGCGCGTGTGGATAACGTTCTATTTCCGCTTCTGTTTTCCTCTGCTTTTTCCTGCTTTGCCCTGCTTCGGGTTTGCCGGTGAAAATAGAAGAAAGCAGGACAAAGCAGGAGCGAAAATAGAACGAAATCCACATGGACTCTGGATCTCCCTGGCAGTAGCTGCACGCGGCAGGAAACCCGTGCTCATGTATCTCAACGACCACCGCCCGGAGTTATTCATGGCCATGACTGAGCTCACGCCTCAAACCGCCGCAACCCCTCCAGATCCAGGATCCGTATGCCGCAGTAATCGATGCTGAGCAAGCCCTGCTTCTCCAGCAACTGCAAGGCCTGGTTGGCGCGCTGGCGCGAGGCGCCCGACAAGAACCCCAGCTCCTCCTGCGAAATCTGCACCAGCGGCTCCAGCCCTGGATACAGATGGGAATTGAACATCGACGCCAGGCAGCGCGCCACCCGCGTGTCCACATTGAGCAGGCGGTCGTTCTCCACCATGCCGATGAACTGCCCCAGCCGTTCATTCAACTGGATCAGCAAAAAGCGCGTGAACGGCAGGCTCGATTCCAGCAGCCAGTGGAAAGTGGCGGCCGGCATGCGGGCGATGCGGCTGTCGCGCAGCGCCATCGCGTCGTACTTGCGGAATTCATCCTTGAGCAGCGAGCCTTCACCGAACCAGCCGCCGGGCGGCACGCCGGTGAACGTCACGCTCTTGCCCGAAGCCGAGAAATTGTTCATCTTGACCATGCCGCCGATGATGCCCAGCCAATGTTCCACCTTGTCGCCTTTACGGCACACATAGCCGCCCTTGGGTACGAAGGTCTCGAACGTGTCCGCTTCCACCCGCGCCATCTGCTCGGGCGTCAGGCAGCCGGCCCAGTTGGCCGTGCGCAGCGCTTCCTTCAAGCTACGTTGTTCAGTTTGCATTGTTGCATTGCACCATAAAAAAGTCGGGCGATTGTCGTCGAAAAGACAACCTGGTCCCTGCCGTCAGGCTACTATCATCACACAAAAAGGATGACGGGCCGCTATCTGGATGGCAATCCGCAAGCGAGCACGGCACCATAACAACAGACCGCAACAGGAGACACTGGTGCAAACTGATTTGGATACGTTCCCACGCCGGCTATTGCAGCACGGCGTAGACCGGCCGCAGCGGCCCGCGTTCCGCGAAAAGGACCTGGGCATCTGGCAAAGCTGGAACTGGGCGCAAGTGAACGCGGAAGTGCGCGCCCTGGCCTGCGGCCTGGCCGCGCTGGGTTTTGAGCGCGGCATGCACCTGGCCATCATCGGCGACAACCGCCCCCGCTTGTACTGGGCCATGCTGGCCGCGCAAGCGCTGGGCGGCGTGCCCGTACCGCTGTACCAGGATGCGCCGGCCGCCGACATGGCCTACGTGCTGGACAACGCGGAAATCCACTACGCCGTGGTGGAAGACCAGGAGCAGGTCGACAAGCTGCTCGAACTGCGCGCCGCCTACCCCGGCATCGCCCACATCGTCTACGAGGACGAACGGGGCATGCGCCATTACCGCCAGCCGGAACTGTCCGCGTTCGCGGCCGTGCAGGAGCTGGGCCGGGCATGGGACCGCGACCATCCGGGCGCCTACGAAGCCGCCATCGCGGCCGGCCGGGGCAGCGACCACGCCATCATGCTCTACACCTCCGGCACCACCGGCAAACCGAAAGGCGTGTGCCAGAGCCACGCCTCGCTGATCGCGGCCGCCACCGGCGGCGTGGGCTTCGACCAGCTGACCGAGCGCGAAGACATCCTGTCCTACCTGCCCATGGCCTGGGTGGGCGACTGCCTGTTCTCGCTGGCCCAGGCCATGGTGGCCGGCTTCACGGTCAACTGCCCCGAATCGGGCGACACGGTGCTGACCGACATGCGCGAGATCGGCCCCACCTACTACTTCGCCCCGCCGCGCATCTTCGAGAACATGCTGACCACCGTGATGATACGGATGGAGGACGCGGGCGCCATCAAGCGCCGCATGTTCCACCACTTCATGGAGGTGGCGCGCCGCTGCGGCGCCGACATCCTGGATGGCAAGCCGGTGCCGCTGGCCGACCGTGCCGCCTACGCGCTCGGCAACCTGCTCGTGTATGGCCCGTTGAAGAACGTGCTGGGCCTGTCGCGCGTGCGCGTGGCCTACACGGCCGGCGCGGCCATCGGCCCCGACCTGTTCCGCTTCTACCGCTCGATCGGGGTCAACCTCAAGCAGCTGTACGGTTCCACGGAAACCTGCGCCTACGTGTGCCTGCAACCGGATGGCCACATCAAGTTCGACAGCGTGGGCCTGCCCGCGCCCGGCGTGGAAGTGCGGCTGGCCGAGAACGGCGAAGTGCTGGTGCGCTCGCCCGCCACCATGGCCGGCTACTACAAGCGCCCCGACGCCACGGCCGAAGTGATCGACGCCGACGGCTACTTCCACACCGGCGACGCCGGCCTGTTCGACGCCGAAGGCCACCTGAAGATCATCGACCGCGCGGCCGACGTGGGCCGCATGAACGACGGCGCCATGTTCGCGCCCAACTACATCGAGAACAAGCTCAAGTTCTTCCCCTTCATCAAGGAGGCGGTGGCGTTCGGCCATGCGCGCGACCAGGTGTGCGCCTTCATCAACATCGACATGGAAGCCGTGGGCAACTGGGCCGAGCGGCGCGGCATCGCCTATTCCGGCTACACGGACCTGGCGGCCCACCAGCAGACCTATGAACTGGTGCGCGACTGCGTGGAAAAAGTCAACGCCGGCCTGGCCGCCGAGACCGGCATGGCCGGCACCCAGGTGCACCGCTTCCTGGTGCTGCACAAGGAGCTGGACCCGGATGACGATGAGCTGACCCGCACCCGCAAGGTGCGCCGCAAGTTCATCGCCGAAAAATACGCGGTGCTGATCGACGCCCTGTACAGCGGCAAGAGCTCGCAGTTCATCACCACCCAGGTCAAGTTCGAGGATGGCCGCACGGGCGCCGTCTCGGCCGACCTGAAAATCTGGGACTGCAAGACCTACCCGGCAGTCCAGGCAGCGGCATGACGGAGGACACCACCATGCAAATGAATGAAATCGAAGCGCATCTGGGCGCCCATGCCGGCCGTCGCACCGGCCCCGTGATCCTGGACCTGAAAAATATCTCGCTGTCGTTCGGCGGCGTGCGCGCGCTGACCGACATCTCCTTCAACGTGAAGGAGCACGAGATCCGCGCCATCATCGGCCCCAACGGCGCCGGCAAGAGCTCCATGCTCAACGTGATCAACGGCGTGTACCGCCCGCAGCAAGGGGAGATCATCTACCGCGGCGAACACCGCAAGAACATGGACTGCTACGCGGCCGCCAAGTCCGGCATCGCGCGCACCTTCCAGAACATCGCCCTGTTCAAGGGCATGACGGTGCTCGACAACATCATGACGGGCCGTAACCTGAAGATGAAGTCCAATTTCCTGCTGCAGGCCCTGTACTGGGGCCCGGCGCGCCGCGAGGAGATCGAACACCGCATCAAGGCCGAGGAGATCATCGACTTCCTGGAGATCCAGGCGATCCGCAAGACGCCCGTGGGCCGCCTGCCCTACGGCCTGCAAAAGCGCGTGGAGCTGGGCCGGGCGCTGGCGGCCGAACCGGAAATCCTGCTGCTGGACGAACCGATGGCCGGCATGAACGTGGAGGAGAAGCAGGACATGTGCCGCTTCATCCTGGACGTGAACGACCAGTTCGGCACCACCATCGTACTGATCGAGCACGACATGGGCGTGGTGATGGATATCTCGGACCGCGTGGTGGTGCTCGACTACGGCAAGAAGATCGGCGACGGCACGCCCGACGAGGTACGCACCAACCAGGACGTGATCAACGCTTATCTCGGGGTGGAGCACTAAATGAACGTGAACTTTTTCTTCGAAGTGCTGATCGGCGGCCTGCTGTCGGGCGTGATGTACGCGCTGGTGGCGATCGGCTTCGTGCTGATCTACAAGGCGTCCGGCGTGTTCAACTTCGCCCAGGGTGCGATGGTGTTCTTCGCCGCCCTCACCTGCGTGGGCATGGTGGACAAGTTCGGCCTGTCCGTGTGGCTGGCGATCCCGATCACCATCGTCGTGATGATCGTGCTGGGCCTGGCCATCGAGCGCGTGGTGCTGCGCCCGCTCGTGAACCAGCCCGAGATCACGCTGTTCATGGCCACCATCGGCCTGGCCTTTTTCATCGAGGGCCTGGCGCAACTGATCTGGGGCTCGCAGGTGCACAAGCTGGAACTGCCGATCGAGGACGTGCCGCTGCAATTTTTGCTCGATAAATTCAACATCATCGTATCCCAGTTCGACGTGGCGGCGGCCGGCATCTGCGCGCTGCTGGTGACGGCGCTGGCCCTGCTGTTCGCCCGCACCAAGGTGGGCCGCGCGCTGCGCGCCGTGGCCGACGACCACCAGGCCGCGCTGGCCGTGGGCATTCCGCTGCAGCGCATCTGGGCCGTGCTGTGGTCCGTGGCCGGCATGGTGGCGCTGGTGGCGGGCCTGCTGTGGGGCGCCCGCAACGGCGTGCAGTTCGCGCTCACCTTCGTCGCGCTGAAAGCGCTGCCGGTGCTGATCCTGGGCGGCTTCACCTCCATGCCGGGCGCCATCGTCGGTGGCCTGATCATCGGCGCGTCGGAAAAGCTGGCCGAAGTCTACATCGGCCCCATGGTCGGCGGCGGCATCGAGGGCTGGTTCCCTTACGTGCTGGCCCTGGCGTTCCTGCTGGTGCGGCCCGAAGGGCTGTTCGGCGAAAAAATCATCCGCAGAATCTGAGAGGATCGACCATGTTCTACCGCGAAGCCGGACAATTCAAGACCAGCTACCAGGCCGACAACCAGATCTTCCCGATCCGCCAGGACCGCATCGCGCTGGGCGCGCTGCTGGTGGTGGCGCTGGCGCTGGCGCCCGTGCTGGCCTCACCCTACACGCTGTCGGCCATCCTGATCCCGTTCCTGATCTTCTCGCTGGCCGCGCTGGGGCTCAACATCCTCACCGGCTACGCAGGCCAGCTGTCGCTGGGCACGGCCGCCTTCATGGCCGTGGGTGCGTTCGGCGCCTACAACTTCGTGCAGCGCATTCCCGGCATGCCCATCCTGCTGGCCTTCGTGCTGGGCGGGCTGTCGGCGGCGCTGGTGGGTGTCGCGTTCGGGCTGCCGTCGCTGCGCATCCGCGGCTTCTACCTGGCCGCCGCCACGCTGGCCACCCAGTTCTTCGTGCTGTGGTGCCTGACCAAGATCCCCTATCTGACCAACTACAGCAGCTCGGGCGTGATCACGGCGCAGAAGATCACCATCCTCGGCTATGAATTCGACAGCCCGGCCAGCAAATACCTGCTGGTGCTGGCCGTGGTGGCCGTGATGGCGCTGCTGGCCAAGAACATGATCCGCTCCAACGTGGGCCGCTCGTGGATGGCCGTGCGCGACATGGACGTGGCGGCCGAAGTGATCGGCTTCCGCCTGATGCGCACCAAGCTGCTGGCGTTCGCCGTCAGCTCGTTCTACTGCGGCGTGGCCGGCGCCCTGTACGCGTTCGCCTACCTGGGCACGGTGGAGCCGGAAGCGTACAACCTGGACCTGTCATTCCGCATCCTGTTCATGATCATCATCGGCGGCGTCGGTTCCGTGCTCGGTTCCTTCCTGGGCGCGGCCTTCATCGTGCTGCTGCCCGTGTTCCTGAACGTGCTGGCGCACGGACTGGCCCTGCCCACCAGCGTGGCGTCCAACCTGGAGCTGATGGTGTTCGGCGCATTGATCGTGTTTTTCCTGATCGTCGAGCCGCATGGCTTGGCGCGTTTGTGGCAAATCGGTAAAGAGAAGTTGCGCCTGTGGCCGTTCCCGCATTGACCATCACAGAGCGCAATCACATAGCTGGCAATTCGTAGTCCGACTCTTGGAGGAGACAACAATGAAGTGCATCAAATCCCTCGTGCTGGGCGCCGCGCTGGCGGCCAGCGCCATAGTTCCGGCCTGGGCCGACCAGTTCATCGCCCTGCCATCGTATCGCGTGGGGCCTTATGCGGCGGGCGGTTCCGGCTTTTACGGCGGCGTGATCGACTACTTCAACCTGGTCAATATGAACGGCGGCGTGAACGGCGTGAAGATCAGCTGGGAGGAATGCGAGACGGAATACAACCCCTCGCGCGGCGTGGAATGCTACGAGCGCCTGAAGACCAAGAACGGCGGCGCCACCATGGTCGAACCGCTGTCGACCGGCATCGCCTACGGCATCCTGGACCGGCTGCCGCAGGACAAGATCCCGATGACGATGCTCGGCTACGGCCGCTCGGACGCGGCCAACGGCAAAGTGTTCCCCTACGTTTTCCCGCTCATCACCAGCTACTGGAACCAGGCCGCCGGCATGATCAAGTACCTGGGCGACAAGAGCGGCGGCATGGATAAACTCAAGGGCAAGAAGATCGTGCACCTGTACCACGACTCCGCGTTCGGCAAGGAACCGTTGCCGGTGCTGGAGGCGCTGTCCAAGCAGTATGGCTTCGATCTGATCAAGATCGCCGTGCCGCCGCCGGGCAGCGAGCAGCAATCGCAATGGCTGCAGATCCGCCAGGCCAATCCCGACTACGTGATCCTGTGGGGCTGGGGCGTGATGAACTCGGTCGCCATCAAGACGGCCCAGCGCAACGGCTTCCCGCGCGAGAAGATGCTGGGCGTGTGGTGGGCCGGTTCCGAGGAGGACACCGTGCCGGCCGGCGACGCCGCCAAGGGCTACAGCGCCATGACCTTCAACACCCCCGGCAACTACCCGGTGATGGAGGAGATCCACAAGAAGCTGTATGACGCCGGCAAGGGTAACCTGGCCGACCGCAACCGCGTCGGTTCCGTCTACCACATGCGCGGCGTAACGGCCGCCATCCTGTGGGTGGAAGCGATGCGCACGGCGCAGGAAAAATTCGGCAAGGGCAAACCCGTCACGGGCGAACAGCTGCGCTGGGGCCTGGAACACCTGAATGTGGACGAAGCGCGCGAGAAGGCCATCGGTGCCTACGGCATGCTGCCGGTGGTGAAAACCAGCTGCGAAGACCATGAAGGCTCGGGCGCCGTGAAAGTCCAGCAGTGGGATGGCAAGAAGTGGAATGCCATCACGCCGAACTGGGTGGTGGGCGACAAGGCGCTGACCCGCAAGCTGCTGGAGGAATCCTCGAACGCCTACGCCGCCGAGAAAAAAATAACGCCAGCCTGCGCGAAATAGCCACGCCATAGCTGTAACGCGCCCTGATGCGGGGAGTCCCTCCTCCTCCCCGCATCTTTTTTAACCAGCGAAGAATGACCATGAACACAGCCGCCGCAGCCGCAACCGTCAGCAGCCAGCCCTACCTGTCGGTCAACAATATCGAAGTGATCTACGACCACGTGATCCTCGTGCTCAAGGGCGTGTCGCTGCAAGTCCCGCAAGGGAAGATCGTGGCCCTGCTGGGCGCCAACGGCGCCGGCAAGTCGACCACGCTGAAAACCATTTCGACCTTGCTGCGCGGCGAGCGCGGCGACGTCACCAAGGGCGAAGTCCAGTTCAAGGGCGAACGGGTGGACCAGCTCACGCCCAATGAACTGGTCAAGCGGGGCCTGTCGCAAGTGATGGAAGGACGCCACTGCTTCGGCCACCTGACCATCGAGGACAACCTGCTCACGGGCGCCTACACGCGCACCCTGTCGCGCCCGCAGCTCAAGGAAGCGCTGGACAAGGTCTACCACTACTTCCCGCGCCTGAAGGAACGGCGTGCCAGCCAGGCCGGCTACACCTCCGGCGGCGAACAGCAGATGTGCGCGATCGGCCGCGCGCTGATGGCCAAGCCGTCCATGATCCTGCTGGACGAACCGTCGATGGGCATCGCACCGCAGATCGTCGAGGAGATCTTCGGCATCGTCAAGGACTTGAACCAGAAGGAGAACGTGTCCTTCCTGCTGGCCGAGCAGAACACCAGCGTGGCACTGCGCTACGCCGATTTCGGCTACATCCTGGAAAACGGCCGGGTGGTGATGGAAGGCGCTGCCACCGACCTGGCCAGCAACGAGGACGTCAAGGAGTTCTACCTGGGCGTGTCCGGCGCCGGGCGCAAGAGCTTCCGCGACATGAAGTTCTACCGCCGCCGCAAACGCTGGCTGGCCTGACGCCCCGCCCAAAAAACTTCACACAAGGATCCAACATGGCCGATACGCTCGATAGCCTGGAGACGCGCGACCCCGTGCAGCGCGAACGCGACCTGATGCAACGCCTGCCGCGCCTCGTGGCGCGGGCCCAGGGCACGCCCGGCTGGGCGCGCATCCTGCACGGCGTGGCGGCCGGCGACATTACCAGCCGCGCCGCGCTGGCCCAGCTGCCTGTCACGCGCAAGTCCGGCCTGAAGGAACTGCAGCGCCAGCAGATGCCGTTCGGCGGCCTGAACGCCACCCCCGTTGGCCAGCTGGCGCGCGTATTCATGTCGCCCGGCCCCATTTTCGATCCCGAAGGCCGGGGCCAGGACTGGTGGCGCTTCGCGCGCCCCATGTACGCGGCCGGCGTGCGGCCGGGAGGGCTGATACAGAACTGCTTCTCCTACCACTTCACGCCGGCCGCCTTCATGGTCGAAGGCGGCGCGGCCCGCATCGGCTGCGCCGTGATCCCGGCCGGCGCCGGGCAGACGGAAATGCAGGTGCAGGCCATGGCCGAACTGCGGCCCGACACCTACATCGGCACCCCGTCGTTCCTGAGGATCATCATCGAAAAAGCGCAGGAGATGGGCGCCGACATTTCCAGCGTGCGCCAGGCCATGATGGGCGCCGAAGCGCTGCCCGAATCGCTGCGCGCCTGGTTCGCCCAGAACGGCGTGCCGCACGTGTTCCAGACCTACGCCTCGGCCGACATCGGCAGCATCGCGTACGAGACGGCCAGCGCCGGCGTGCTCGATCCCGGCATGGTGCTCGACGAGGACGTGATCCTGGAGATCGTCCGCCCCGGCACCGGCGAGCCGGTGGCGCCGGGCGAGATCGGCGAAGTGCTGGTCACCGTGTTCAGCCACGACTACCCGCTGATCCGCTTCGCCATGGGCGACCTGTCGGCCGAGCTGACGCATGCGCCGGCGGCCGGCGCCCGCACCAACACCCGCATCCGCGGCTGGCTGGGGCGGGCCGACCAGGCCACCAAGGTGCGCGCCATGTTCGTGCACCCGTCGCAGGTGCATGAGATCGCGCGCCGCCATCCGCAGATCGTCAAGGCGCGGTTGGTGGTGTCGGGCCACATGGCGCAGGACGTGATGACGCTGCACTGCGAAGTGGACGATCCGCAGGGCGCCAGCGCCAGCCTGGGCGCGGCCGTCATTGATTCGATACGCGATCTCACCAAGCTGCGCGGCGAAGTGTGTTTCGCCGCGCGCGGCAGCCTGCCCGACGACGGCAAGGTGATCGACGACGTGCGCGATTACCGCTAGCGAGAGGGGCTGTGGCGCAAAACCAACTACCCCGACACAGCGCGATATGGCGGATAATAGCGGGATTGTTCACCCGTTTTACGAAAAACTAGAAGATCATGCAAGACTTCCACCACAACCGCGCCCGCGCCCTGCTGGAAACGGCAGAAGAGCTGTTCAACAAAGAGACCGTCGATGCCGCCGTCACGCGCATGGCCGACACCCTCAACGCCCGCTTCAACGCGCCCGACAGCCAGGAATTCCCGCTGGTGCTGGGCGTGATGGGCGGCGCCGTCGTCTTCACGGGCAACCTGCTGCCGCAGCTGACCTTCCCGCTCGAATTCGACTACATCCACGTCAGCCGCTACGGTGACGAGGACCAGGGCGGCCAGGTGGTGTGGAAAGTCGTGCCGCGCTCGAACGTGACGGGCCGCACCGTCATCGTGCTGGACGACATCCTGGACGAAGGCGAAACGCTGGCCCACGTCAAACAGCGCCTGCTCGACATGGGCGCCGCTGAAGTGATCCTGGCCGTGTTCTGCGACAAGGCCATCGGCAAGGCCAAGCCCTGCAAGGCCGACATCGTCGGCATCACCATCCCCAACCGCTTCGTCGTTGGTTTCGGCATGGACGCCTACGGCTACTGGCGCAACCTGCCCGGTCTGTGGGCCATCAAGACCGACAGCGAAGCGTAACAGCCGGCAAAATCGGGGACGTAACACGGTTTTTCTGACAAGAAAAACCGTGTTACGTCCCCGATTTTTCTTTAGAGCAGCAGCGAGGCGGCGATGGACCACATCACCACGGCGATCACGCCATCGAGCACCTGCCACGCCCGTGGCAGCGCGAATACGGGCGCCAGGTAGCGCGCCCCCCATCCCAGTCCACTGAACCAGGCCAGCGAAGCGGCCATCGCGCCGGCCGCGAAATACAGCCGTCCATTGCCGGCCTGCTGGCCGCCGATGGAACCGAGCAGGATCACCGTATCCAGATACACGTGGGGATTGAGCAGGCTGAATGCCAGCATGGCCGCCACCACGGCGCCATGACTGGACACGGTGGCCCCATCGCCGGCCACCAGCGCGGCCGGCCGCAGCGCGGAACGGGCCGCGCGCCAGCCATACGCCAGCAAAAACGCGGCGCCGCCTATCTTCAGCCACCACAGCAAGGCCGGCGCGCCCGTGATCAGCTGTCCCATCCCGGCCACGCCGGCCGCGATCAGCACCATGTCGCACACCACGCAGATGGCCACGCAAGTGAGCACGAATTCGCGCTTGATCGCCTGCCGCAGCAGGTATGCGTTCTGCGATCCGATCGCCACAATCAGGCTGCCGCCCAAGCCCACCCCCTTCAAGAATGCCGTCGCCGCCATGTTTTCTCCTCAAACAGGCGGCCAGCTTACGGCGCGGACGCAGATAAGTATAATTAATATTATTGGACAAACATTAGAGAAACTAATGAGCGCAGTGGATTACCGGGGCCTGGCCGCCCTCGACGCCGTGATCGAGCATGGCAGTTTCGACAAGGCCGCCGTGGCCCTGTCGATCACGCAATCGGCCGTGTCGCAGCGCATCCGGCTGCTGGAAAACGACGCGGGCGAACTGCTGGTGGTGCGCACCCAGCCGCCGCAAGCAACGGAGGCTGGCCAGCGCCTGATCGCCCACTACCGCCAGGTGCGGCTGCTGGAAGCGGCCCTGAAGCAGCGCCCCGGCCAGGCCGACGAGCGGCCCGACATCGCCATCGCCGTCAACGCCGACAGCGCCGCCACCTGGCTGCAGGAAGCCGTGGCGCCGCTGCTGCTGTCGGACGCCTGCCTGCTGCGCATCCGCCTCGACGACCAGGACCACACCTTGAGCCAGTTGCGCGAAGGCCGCGTGTTCGCCTGCGTGACCAGCGAAGCGACGCGCGTGGCCGGCACCACGGCCACGCCGCTGGGCGCAATGCGCTACCTGTGCGTGGCCGCGCCCGCGTTCGCGCAGCGCTGGTTCGCCGATGGCTTCACGCTGGACGCGGTACAGCAAGCGCCAGCGCTGGTGTTCGACCGCAAGGACGCGCTGCTGGACCAGTTCCTGGGCCGCCAGTTCGGCCAGCCAGTGCGCTATCCGCACCATGCGTTATCGAGTTCGGAGGGGTTCGTGCGTTTCCTGGAAGCGGGCTACGCCTACGGCATGCTGCCAGTGCTGCAATGCGAGGCGGCCCTGCGCGCGGGCACGCTGATGGAACTGGCGCCCGGCGCCAGCCTGAACGTGCCGCTGATCTGGCACGCGTGGGACATCCAGACCCCGCTCACGCGCCGCCTGACCGAACAGGTGGTGGCGACGGCGCGCAAGTGGCTGGAACAGGAGCAATGACCGTGGCGCAGCGAAAACAAGGCCACGGGCTTGTTGGAACGGCCTCTTACTGCTTGCGGACCAGGACCTTCTTGACCCAGCCCTCGCCCTTGCTGGCCTGGACCTTGAAGTAGCCATCCTTCTCCTCGCCCAGGTACAGCACCTCGTCCGTCTTGTTGAGCGCAACCAGTTCCGCCGCCCCGTCGCGCGGCTGCCTGAGCACGCGCACATTGGCGATCTTGGGCATCATCACATCGCCTTCGGCGGCCGCGCCGGCCTGCACGCTGTTGGCCGCGTTCTGCTGCGATGCCTTGCCGGCCTTGGCCTGGATCAGCGATGGATTGTCGCGCACCGCGCGCACCACCTTGTTCCAGTTGTCGAGGAAGGAGGCGACGATGATCTTGCCCTCGTTGGTGTTGGTGTAGCCGCCACCGCCGCCAGCCATGGCGCCGCCGAACAGCGCGCCGCCGAGCGCGAAGTCGGTCTTCTCGGCCTTGCCTTGAGTCGCCGCCACCTGGATGCCGGAACGGGCGTCCACCAGCAGCATGCTGGTTTCCGCTTCCTTGAATTTGAGGCTGCCGGCCAGCGCGCCCAGCACGTGGCCCACGCCGCCGAACATGCCCAGCATGCCCGCGCCCACGCCGCCCGCGTTGTTTTCCGAGAAGGTGATATTGGGCGTGAGCAGGAAATCGGCCGTGACCATCTGGCCTTTGCCCATGTTGCTACCCTGCTGCATCATGCCGCTTTCGGCCAGCTGGCGTTCCTGCATCAGGTTCTGCATGGCCACGCCGCGCTCGATCACCTGGAAGCAGTTCGACTGCTGGATCATCATGCGGATCATGGCCGTGGGCGAGGCCAGGCCAAAGCCGCGCAGGCGCGCGATCAGGTCGTCCTGCGGTTCATGGACGGCGATGGTGCCCTTGGGCGCGTCGCATTTCTCCACCTGCGGCCCATTGCTGCTGGTGGCCGGCGCGCCGCTATCCTGCGCAAAGCCTGCCAAGGGAAGCGCCATCGCGCACACCAACACACCGATCTGTCCCGCTTTCATCCAGCCCCTCCAGGTTGTTTAATTAGGAACTGATTTTACTATGATTTCTACCGGGCAAGAATTGCATGTTGCGCAATTTTCCAATATTGTCTGTTTCATTTAACCGACACCAGACCAAAACCGATGCGCATCCTTCTCCCATTGCTGCTGTCCACCGTGCTGGCGACAGCCGGCGTCCACGCCGCGCCGCCCACCGCCCCGGCCGACGCCCGCCCCGCCCTGCTGCAAGCCTTGGACGGCGACTGGATCATGACGGGCGACGTGATGGGCAAGCCCGTGCGCTACACCATGGCCGCCACGCCCACGCTGAACGCCACGTTCACGGAAATGCACATGAAGGATGTGCAGGTGCCGGCCAGGTACGAGGCGCGCGTGTTCATCGGCTACGACCAGGGCAGCCAGGCCGTCATCGCGCACTGGATGGACAGCTTTGGCGCCAAGGGTTCCATCCCCCATGCGACGGGCAAGATCACGGACCACACCATCGAATTCACTTTCCCCTACGCCAGCGCGCCGTTTCGCGATACGCTGAACTACCATGCCGATACGGCATCGTGGACGTTCGAGATCGAAGCGGCCAAGCCGGACGGCACGTGGCAGCACTTCGCGCGCTACGATATCCGTCGCCCGCAATAAGAGCAGGTGAAGGGAGTTGACCATGGTGTCGCCTGATTTCCTGAGCTATCTGGCCGACGTGCTGGCGCCGCTGGGGAGCGTGCGCAGCAAGCGCATGTTCGGCGGCGTGGGGATCTACATCGATGAGCTGTTCTGCGCCATCATCGACGACGACTGCCTGTACTTCAAGGCCGACGCCGACAACGAAGCCCAGTTCCTGGCGGCCCGCTGCGCGCCGTTCACCTACCAGAAGCAGGGCGAAGTGTGCGCGCTGCGCTACTACCGCGTGCCCGACGCGGCGATGGACGACGCCAGCGACATGCTGCGCTGGGCCAGGCTGGGCATGGCGGCCGCCCTGCGCAAGCAGGCGCAGCCCCAGGCGAAAAAGAAGAAATCTGCAACGACGGGGACCACGCGCCGGCCCGCCCGCGCGGACAGCTAAGCCAGGCCAGCCCTGTCGACCTCCTCAGAGTGCGCCTCGCCGACCCGCCCGGCACTGATTACAGCTTAAGCCGCGCGCGCGCCGCGTCGTATTCGCGCTTCAGACGGGCCACCATTTCGGCCGTGGTGGGCACGTCATCCATCAGCCCCACGCCCTGGCCAGCGCCCCAGATGTCGCGCCACGCCTTGGCGCTGCCGGAACCGAAGCTCATGGCGCTCTTGTCGGACTGCGGCAATGCATCCGGGTCCAGCCCGGCGGCGACGATGGACTTCTTCAGGTAGTTACCGTGCACGCCAGTGAACAAATTGGTATAAACGATATCCGCCGCGGACGACTCCACGATCGCATCGCGGTAACTGTCGGCCACGTTGGACTCCTTGGTGGCCAGCCAGCGTGACCCGATGTAGGCGAAATCGGCGCCCATGGCCTGCGCCGCCAGGATCGCGTCGCCGGTGGCGATGGAGCCCGACAGCGCGATCGGCCCCGAGAAGAACTTGCGCACCTCGCCCACCAGCGCGAACGGCGACAGCGTGCCCGCATGGCCGCCGGCACCGCTGGCCACCAGGATCAAGCCATCCACGCCGGCCTCCAACGCCTTCTGCGCATGGCGGATCGAGATCACGTCATGCAGCACGATGCCGCCGTAGCTGTGGATGGCGTCGAGCATCTCCTTGGGCGGCGCGCGCAGCGACGAGATGATGATGGGGATCTGGTGTTTGACGCACACTTCCACGTCATGCGCGAGCCGGTCGTTCGAGTGGTGCACGATCTGGTTGACGGCGATCGGCCCCACGCGCTGGTCCGGATGGGCGCGCTGGAACTGGGCCAGCTCGGCCTGCAAATCCGTCAGCCAGGTGTCGAGCAGCTCGGCCGGGCGCGCGTTCAGGGCCGGGAACGAGCCGACGATGCCGGCCTTGCACTGGGCCGCCACCAGCGCCGGGCCGCTGGCGATGAACATGGGAGAGGCGATCACGGGAAGGGTGAGGTTCTGCAGCACTGCTGGCAAGGCCATATCGAACTCGCTGACGGAAGTGGATGGAAACGGCGGTCGGACGATTATAGACCGCAAACCGAACGGTCGTGCCGGTAGTGGAGCAGGCGCACGCATACGCCCGCCAGGCCGTTGTTGATGTCGTCGTCGATTCAGTCGTTGAGTAAGTATTCACTCTCAACGTGCGCCGCGCCGCCCTTGACCAGCTGGCCAACGGCCCATTGCGCCAGTTGGTCCGGCGTCTGGCGCAGGTAGCGCGTGTTGGCGGTCGCGAACACGGGCATGGACAGCAGCATCTGCGGCACCTCGGCCAGGGCGATGCGCTGGCGTTCCAGCAGCAGGAACTTGAGCAGCACCTTGATGGCATTTTGCGCGTTGCGCACCGGATCAGCCTCCAGGTAATCGACGCGCGAGCGGGCGCGCACCAGCGCGCCTTGCACGTCCGTGAACGGCGCGCCATGGCCGGGGATCACCAGGCGCACGTCCAGGCTTTCGATCAAGTCCAGCGTGGCGCGCTCCTCGGCGAAGCCGGACTCACCGTCCAGCTCCGGGAAGATGACGCCGAAACCGTTCTCCCACAGCGCGTCGGCCGAGGCCAGCACGCGGTGCTCGGGACAGTAGAAAATCAGCGAATGGGGGTCGTGGCCGGGCGCGCCCAGCGCACGCCATTCCATGTCGGCCAGCGTCAGCACATCGCCGCAGGAGACGGTGCTGTCGAAGCTGAAGCGCTCGCATTGCTGGCCCGTGGCCTTGAAGCTGAGCGCCTCCACGTCCCAGTGCCGCACCTTGTCCGCCTCGGCCGCCGGGATCGCCGTGTCGCAGCCATAGTGGGCTTGCAGGATGGCGTTGCCGCCGCAGTGATCCGAATGCAGGTGGGTGTTGATCAGCCGGTCCAGGTGGCGCCCGTGCAGCGCGTGGCGCACCAGCGCCAGCGTTTGCGGCGCGTGGGTCAGGTAGCCGCTGTCGATCAGCGCCGTGTCGTGGCGGCCCAGCAGCAGGATGTTGTTGGACGAGAGCCAGCCGCGCTCGAACACCTGGATCGAATCGGGTAATCCATGCATGCCTGCCACCTCTCCCTTTTTAAAAGTCGACCAGCGCTTCGCGGCGCCGGATTTCCGCCCACACGGCGCGCTTGTATGTGTCATCCGCCTTGGACCAGGCGATGATTTCCTCGATGGTGCGCATGCAGCCGAGGCAATAGCCCGTCTCGGGACTCATCTTGCACAGGCTGACGCACGGCGACGGCACCGGCGTGGCCAGTTCGGGCAAGACGGGTTCGGCGGATGGCGATACTGGATTCATATTGCGGTTTCGGTAACGAAGAATGCGTCCATTATGCCGCGCCCCCGGCGGGGCCGCTCGGTCAATTGCCGCCTCACGATAACGCAATGCGCGAAATCGCGCTTGACCTGAGACGTCATGGGTCTATACTACCATCCATGTAGATGGTGGATGGATGGCTACCAGATGCCACCAGCCCACCCCATGTGCCGGACGGAGACTTATGGCCAAGCAAGAACTGAAGCTCAAGACGAGCGAATCGGAAAAAATCACCATCAATCTGGGACCGATAGACCTGGGACAAATCGATTTGCTGGTGCAGGAAGGGTTTTACTCCAACCGCACCGATTTGATACGCACGGCGATCCGCAACCAACTGAACGCCCACGCGGACGTGGTCAAGCAGACGGTGGCGCGCAAGAGCCTGGTGCTGGGCATGCAGCACTACTCGCGCGCCGACCTGGAAGCCATCCAGGCCGCCGGCCAGCGCCTGCAGATCCAGGTGCTGGGCCTGGCCAGCATCGCCAGCGACGTCTCGGTGGAGCTGGCGCTGGCCACCATCGAATCGATATTCGTGCTCGGCGCGCTGCACGCGAGCACCGTAGTCAAGACCGCCCTGGCCGGGCGAATTCACTAACGCGCCTGTCCACCGGCAGTTCGGTCACGGCGCAGCTTCGTTGAAGGACGATGGCTCATGAAATTCGATTCCACGCTGCTGGCGCAGATGCGCGCCGCCACCCAGAAACTGATCAGCAAGGGACCGGCCGCCGCCACGGCAGCCATCCAGCAGGCGCTCGGCGGCCTGCGCGGCACACCGCGCGCCACCACGCCGCCTATGCGCGACATTAACACCCCGCCTGCCAGGTCGGCGGAGGCTTCCGCCGTCCACCGTCACGGCGCAAACGGGGAGGTGGAGGACACCGTCTGCGTCGATACGCCTGCGGACCACGACACGCCCCGCGCGACGCGCCCGCCGACCGCCCCGGCCACCCCGAAAACGACGCATGCCGCGGAGGCCACGGACATGCGGCCCGCCGGCGCCAAGCCGACGCCAGCGGCGCCGCACGAGGAATCGCCCCGCCCCGCCGGCGTCGCGCCTGATCCAGCCACCCACCCGATCGAATATGCGCAAGACCTGCTCAATCGCATGGGCATCGCCGTCGACATCCAGGCCGGCGTGAACGGCACCCTGCCGTCCGGGCTGAAGCACTTCGAGCTGCCCAAGTTCGACGTCGCCAACCTCAACCTGCCGCCGCTGGACCTGTCCGGCCTCGACCTGCCCGGCTACGACGCGCCGCGCGCGGAACCGGCGCCACTGCCGCCGGGCGCGCAATTCATCACGGGCAGCTACGCCAACCAGGCGGGCGAGCGCCGCTACAAGCTGTACATACCGTCCAGCTACCACGGCCAGCCCATGCCGCTGCTGGTGATGCTGCACGGCTGCACCCAGAACCCGGACGACTTCGCGGCCGGCACCCGCATGAATGAAGTGGCCGAGGAGCGCCAGTGCCTGGTGGCCTATCCCGAACAGACCAAGCAGGCCAACAACGCCAAGTGCTGGAACTGGTTCAACGCCATCGACCAGCAACGGGGCCAGGGCGAACCGTCGCTCATCGCCGGCATCGCCGAACAGGTCAGGCGCGACTACCGCGTGCTGGACAAGCAAGTGTACGTGGCCGGCCTGTCGGCCGGCGGCGCCATGGCCGTCATCGTCGGCACGCTCTACCCGGACGTGTTCGCGGCCGTGGGCGTGCATTCCGGCCTGCCGTATGCGTCGGCGCAGGATTTGCCGTCCGCGCTGAGCGCCATGAAGCGCGGCGCCGGTGCGCACAAGGCGCCCGGCGGCAGCCTGCCCATCATCGTCTTCCACGGCGACCGTGACACCACCGTCCACCCGCGCAATGGCGACGCCGTGACGGCCCAGCGCCTGAACGGCCACGCGGCCGGCAGCACGCCGTCGGTGCAATCGGGCAGCGTGCCCAACGGCCACCGCTACACCCAGACCACGCACCACGGCCACGATGGCAAGCCCGTGGTCGAGCACTGGGTGGTGCACGGCGCAGGCCACGCCTGGTCCGGCGGCAGCGCGCAGGGCAGCTACACGGACGGCAAGGGACCGGATGCGAGCCGGGAGATGATGCGGTTTTTCAGCACCGTCGGTTAAGAGTTCGGCGATGAAACCGCAGGCAGCCTGTTATGATCGGCACTCTCGGAACCGCCATCATTTTGCCCTGCCGGACTAAGCTGCCGATATGAATACCTCCGCCGCGACGACCTCAGATCACTGGATCGCCACGCCAAAAGGGCGTCTGTTCGCCCGCTGCTGGCAGCCGTCGGCGCCAACGGACGACTGCGCGCCGATCGTGCTGCTGCACGACTCGCTGGGCAGCATCCAGCTGTGGCGTTCTTTTCCCGCCGCGCTGGCGGCAGGCACTGGCAGGCAGGTGATCGCTTACGACAGGCTCGGTTTCGGCCAGTCCGATCCGCGTACGGACGATATCGGCACCGGGTTCATCGAGGAGGAAGCGGCGGTATATTTCCCGCTGGTGCTGCGCCATTTCGGCCTGGAGCACTTCGTCGCCATGGGCCACAGCGTGGGCGGCGGCATGGCCGTGCATTGCGCGGCGCGCCATGCGGACGCTTGCCGGGCCTTGATCACCGTGGCGGCGCAGGCGTTCGTGGAAGACCGCACGCGGGCCGGCATCATCGAAGCCAAGGCATCGTTCCAGCAGGAGCCATCGTTCGCGCGGCTGCGCCAGTACCACGGCGACAAGGCCCGCTGGGTGCTCGATGCGTGGACGGAGACATGGCTGTCTCCCGCATTCGCGCCATGGTCACTGGACGAGGTGCTGCCTTTGGTGCGGTGCCCGGCACTCGTCGTCCATGGCGGCGACGATGAATACGGCTCCACCCGGCAGCCCGAGCGCATCGCCAGCCTGCTCGGCGGACCGGCGAAACTGGCGATCCTGCCCGGTGTACGGCATGTGCCGCACCGGGAAAAGGAAAGCACGGTGGTGGACCGCATCGCCACCTTCCTGGCGACCGCCCTGCCACCTCGGCACACGTCAGATTAAACGCTGCGATCCTCGGGCGCCAGCCGCTCGAAGTGCCACTTCATCCCCAGCACGCTGAGCGCCAGCAGCAAGGTGATGGTATTGGCGATGATGATGGGCCAGGCCGTAATCGCCACGCCGTAGCACAGCCACAGGAACACGCCGAAGCTGAAGATGGAATACATGCCGGTGGAGATGCCCGCTGCGGCACGTTCGCGCCACACCAGCCAGACCTGCGGAATGAAGGAACAGGTGGTGCAGCTGGCCGCCGCAAAACCCAGCATGTCTACGTCAATTTGCATCCGCCACTTTCGTAAATAATTCCAGCGTTTCGCGCTTGCGTGCCATGTCCTGGTCGGAGTCGGCATACCGTTTCGCAATCGCGATGAATTCATCCTGCAGGGCCAGGAAGGCGTCCACCATGTCCGGGTCAAAGTGCTGGCCGCGCCCGGCCGTGATGATGGCCACGGCCTGCTCGTGCGACATGCCTTCCTTGTACACGCGCCGGCTGATCAGGGCGTCGTACACGTCGGCCACCGCCATCAGCCGCGCGGAAATGGGAATGGCGTCGCCAGCCAGCCCTTGCGGATAGCCGCTGCCGTCCCACTTCTCCTGGTGGCCGTAGGCGATCTCCTTGGCGTACTTGAGGAAGTCGACCTCGACGCCCAGCTCGCGCTCGGCCGTCATGATGGCGTCGCGCCCCAGCGTGGTGTGGGTCTTCATGATCTCCATCTCGTACGGCTCGAAGCGGCCCGGCTTGAGCAGGATGCGGTCCGGGATGCCAACCTTGCCGATGTCGTGCAGCGGCGCGGACTTGAACAGCAGTTCGATCGTTTCGTCGGTCAGGAAGGCGGCGAAGCGCGGATTGGTGCGCAGCTTCTCGGCCAGGGTCTTGACGTAGTGCGCCGTGCGGCGGATATGGTTGCCCGTCTCGCTGTCGCGCGTTTCGGCCAGCGAGGCCATGGTGTGAATGGTCACGTCCTGCAGCGCCACGATCTCGCGCGTGCGCAATTCCACTTCCGTCACGAGGAACTGGTTCTGATCGCGCAGGAAGTCGTGCACCCGCTTCATGGACAACTGGGTCTTGATCCGCGCCAGCACGATGGGCGCCGACACGGGCTTGGTGATGTAGTCCACCGCGCCCAGGCTCAGGCCCAGCTGCTCGTCGGCCACCTCGCTCATGGCGGTGACGAAGATGACGGGAATATCGCGCGTGGCCGGATCGGCCTTGAGCGCCTTGCATACGTCGTAGCCGCTCATCCCCGGCATCATGATATCGAGCAGGATCAGGTCCGGCTTGGATTCACCCCGGGCGATCTTGAGCGCGCGCTCGCCGTTGACGGCGATCTTGGTGCGGTAATCATGTTCCAGCACGGCGCACAGCAGGTCGATGTTGTCCGGAGTGTCGTCCACCACCAGGATGGTCGGCTTGGCTTGCAATGGGGTCATCATCTTCCTCGGCTAATACCGTATTTTATAGCGATATTTGCAAGGCTGTCGCCACGCCGCGCAATTCGTCCAGCGCCCCCTCGAAGTCATATTGCGCCAGCATGCGGCGCAGCTGGCGCGATGGCTCGCCCTGCCCGGCCGCCGTCAGCATCGGGCACACCCGATCGAGCAGCTTGACGGCCGCCGCGTCGTCCTGCGCCAGCAGGCGTGCCATCTCTCGCACTTCGCCAGCCAGCGCGGCTGGATCGACCGGCGCCGGAGCCGCAAGCGCTGCCTGCGCCGTCGCCGGCGAGGCAGCCCCCGCGCCGCGCAGCGCCATCGATACCCGCGCCACCATCTCGCCCAGTTCCTGCCCCATGGCGGCGATGGCGTCGTCGCGCCCTTCCGCCACGCCCTGGGCCAGCATCTGTTCCACCCTGGCCGCCGCATCGGCCAGCGCCACGGCGCCGATATTGCCCGCCAGTCCCTTGACCGTGTGCGCCGCGCGCGTGGCGGTCGCCAGGTCGTTGTTGTCCATCGCGTCGGCGATACGCTGCATGGCGTCGATCTGCGTTTCGACGAAGCGGCCCAGCAGCTTGCGCATCAGGGCCGCGTTGCCGCCCATACGCTGCAACGCCGCTTCCATTTTCAGGCCGGCGATGGCAGGCAGCGGCTGCGATTCCGGCACCGTCTCTTGCGTGGCCGCTTCCGCCGCCGGCTGGCGCGGCTTGATCCAGCGCGCCAGCGTCGTAAACAGCTGCCCCACGTCGATCGGCTTGGCGATGAAATCGTTCATGCCGGCCGCCAGGCACCTCTCCTTGTCGCCCATCATGGCGTTGGCCGTCATGGCGATCACGGGCAGGTCAGCGAAACGCACGTCCTCGCGCAGCTTGCGGGTGGCCTCGTAACCGTCCATCACTGGCATCTGGCAGTCCATCAGCACGCCGTCATAGCCGTTGACGGCGATTTTGGCCAGCGCCATGGCGCCATTGCTGGCGATATCGACGCGCACCCCGGCATCGCTCAGGATCTGCTGCGCCACTTCCTGGTTCACCTCATTGTCCTCGACCAGCAGCAGGTATGCACCACGTACGGCTTGCCCGGCCTGGCGGTAACTGTCGTCGCGGCGCGCCTTGCGGCAGCGGCGCAGGTCCTGGCCAAACACGGTGGAGATCGAATCGAGCAGGGTCGAGGCGCTCACCGGCTTGCTCAACGTGGCTTCCACGGCCAGCCCGTGCAGCTCGTCGAGCAGCGCGTCGCGGCTGTAGGCGCTCACCATCACCATGGCCGGCGGCGCCACGCCCGCCGCCTCGGCTTCGGCGCGGATCGCCTTAACGGCAGCGATGCCGTTCATGCCCGGCATCTGCCAGTCCATCAGCACCACGCGGAACGGGCGGCCCTGCTCGCGCGCCTGCGCCACCGCCTGCACCGCGTGCGCGCCGCTGTCGGCCGCTGCTGCGTCGAACTTCATCGAGCCCAGCATGCCGAGGAAGATTTCGCGCGCGCTGGCGTTGTCGTCCACCACCAGCACCCGCAGGCCGCTGATGTCGGGCAGCGGCTGCGGCTCGTCCTGCTGGCCCACGCCAAAGCGGGCCGTGAAGTGGAAATTGCTGCCCACGCCAGGCTGGCTGTCCAATCCGATCTGGCCATCCATCATCTCCACCAGCCGCTTGCTGATGGTCAGGCCCAGGCCCGTGCCGCCGTGGTGGCGCGTGGTGGACGTATCGGCCTGGGTGAAGGCCTGGAACAAGCGCGCCTGCTGTTCGGGCGACAAGCCAGGTCCCGTGTCGCGCACGTCCACCCGCAGCGTGACCTGCTCGGCGCTGCGCTCCAGTACGCGGATGGTGACGACGATCTCACCGCGCTCGGTGAACTTGATGGCGTTGTTGGTCAGGTTGATCAGCACCTGGCCGAAGCGCAGCGGATCGCCCACCAGCGCGTGCGGCACGTCCGGCGCCACGTCGAACAGCAGCTCCAGGCCTTTTTCCTGCGCCCGCATCATGGACAGGTCGGCGATGTTGCCCATCACGTCTTCCAGGAAGAAGTCGACCCGTTCGAACGACAACTTGCCGGCCTCGATCTTGGAGAAGTCGAGTATGTCGTTGATGATGCCCAGCAGGTTGCGGGCGGCCGATTCCACCTTTTCCAGGTAGTTGCGCTGCTTGGGCGTGAGGTCCGTCTGCAAGGCCAAATGGGTCATGCCGATGATGCCGTTCATCGGCGTGCGGATCTCGTGCGACATATTGGCCAGGAAGTCGGACTTCATCTTGGTCGCGTCCTCGGCCGCCGTCACCGCGCGCCGCAGTTCCTGTTCGGCCGCCAGGCTGGCCGTCATGTTCTTGAGCGCCTGCAGCAATTCGCCCGTCTCGTCGCGCGAGGTCACTTCGATCACGGAGCTGAGATCGCCCTGGCCGACGCGGGTGGCGATGGCGATGGCCGCGTCCAACGGACGCGTGATGGAGCGGGCCGAGATGGCGAAACCCCCACCCACGGCCAGCGCCGCCACGCCCATCAGCGACATGATCAGCAGCGAACGGTTGATATCGGCCCGCGCGCGGTCGGCGCTGGCCATCACCTGGCGCTGCTGGATGCCGTCCAGCGTCTTGATCTGTTCCAGCAGCTGATTCAGGGCCGGCAGCGCCATCGAATTCATCTTCGCCTCGGCGGCCTCATGCCGCCTTGCCTCCACCAGGTCGGCCACGGCGATGAAAGAATCGTAGTAGTGCGCACGGGCCAGCTTGACCCGCTCGATCTGCAGCCGCGCCTCCGGCGTGGCGTCCAGCACGGCCAGCTTGGCCAGCTGCTCGTCGATGTCGCGCTTGATCTGGTCTATGCGGGCGTAGCTCGCCACCCGCCGCGCCCGGTCCCGCTGGATGATCAGGCTGACCACGTGGGTGGCCGCCTCGCGCGACTGGCTATCGATGGCGTTGATGGCGGAGGCGGCAGCCCAGTCGTGGCTAAGGATATGGTCGGCCTCGGCGCGTATGGCGTAGATGCGGCTCACGCCCACCAGGATCACCCCGATCATCAGGCCAATCAGGATCGCGTAACCGATGCTGACCCGCGCCCGGATACGGATGTCGCTGAAACGCATGCTGCTTTCCTTCGCTGCGGTGGATTATTCTGGTTTGGCGGGAGTGGTGGTGGCGGCGATGTGGCGCCGCAGGCAATCGGGGCACCAGCACGAGGGGTCCGCGGCCGGCGGCAACACCTCTGTCGACGGCACCGGCATCACCAGCGGCAGGCTGGCGCACCAGCAGGGTTCACTGCCATCGCCGTCGGCCATGGCGCAGGTGAAGGTGGCGCCGCAGCGCGCGCAGACGCTCATGGGCGGCCATCCTTGTCGGTAGGGTTGGCGGGACCGGGCGGCGCGTCAACGTCGAGCGGGAAGCCGCGCATGGCCTTGCGCAGCAGCGCCATCTGGCCATTGAAGCGGGTGCAGGCGTCGCACACCATCAGGTGCAACCGCATGCGGGTGCGTTCGACCAGCGACAAGTCGCGGTCCATCCCTTCGGACACCAGCCGGTGCACTTCACGGCAGGTGGGTTTGAGGCCGGTTTTGTGTGAGTCCGTCATCGCTGGCAGTCCATGGCACGGTCAGGTGGTCTGGCGGTTGCCAAACCAGTTCAAATCCAGGCATTCACGCAGGCGCAGGCGGGCCCGATACAGGAGTACCCATGCATTAGACGTGGTGATCGCCAGTTCCTTACAGATTTCGTCCGTCTCCAGCTCCAGCCACTCGCGCATCATGAAAATGCGGGCCGTCTTGGCGGGCAGCTTTTCGAGGCACACCTCCAGCACCTTGAAGAAGTCCTTCTGCTCGAGCGTGCGGTCCGGGTCGCCCCAGGCCAGCGGCTGCTCCCGCGTATGGCCGTCGGCCAGGAACAGGGCGTCGATGGCGTCATCCTCGGACTGGTCCTCGCAGCTGTCGATCTGGCGCTCGCGCGTGCTGGCGCGCAGGTTGTCGATGATCTTGAACTTGAGGATGCCCGTCACATAGGTGCGCAGCGAGGACTGGCCGGCGAAACGCTCGGGTTTTTCCAGCACGGCGATCAGCGCGTCCTGCACGGCGTCTTCGGCCAGCGCCTGGTTGCGCAGCTGCAGATGGGCGAAACGCACCAGCAAGGGCCGCATCGCTTCCAGTTCGCGGTGGAGAGTGGGGTTGGGGGTCATAAGGGGCCAGCCTAGCGGATGATCTCGGAAAATACAACACGTTGGCCCTATAATGCGTACTTGAGCACAGCTGCAGGCTGTAAAATCGCAAAAATCTTAATTCCGGACCCGCCATGACCCACCTGACCAACCTGAACCTAGGCATGAATGACGACCTGACTGCGGTGGCGCCGCAGATCAAGGCCCAGATTCTGGCCGAGGCGCTGCCGTACATCCGCAATTTCCACGGCAAGACCATCGTCATCAAATACGGCGGCAACGCAATGACGGACGAACGCCTGAAGCACGGCTTCGCGCGCGACGTCATCCTGCTCAAGCTGGTGGGCATGAATCCGGTGGTGGTGCACGGCGGCGGTCCCCAGATCGACAACGCCCTGAAAAAGATCGGCAAGCAGGGTACGTTCGTGCAGGGCATGCGCATCACCGACGAGGAAACCATGGAAGTGGTGGAGTGGGTGCTGGGCGGCGAGGTGCAGCAGGACATCGTGATGTTGATTAATCACTACGGCGGCCAGGCCGTGGGCCTGACCGGCAAGGACGGCGGCTTGATCCGCGCCCGCAAGATGGCCATGCCGGACAAGGACAATCCGGGCCAGTTCCTCGACATCGGCTTCGTCGGCGAGATCGACGCCATCAACCCGGCCGTGGTCAAGGCGCTGCAGGACGACGCCTTCATTCCCATCATTTCGCCGATCGGCTTCGGCCAGGATGGCCAGGCTTACAACATCAACGCGGACGTGGTGGCCGGCAAGATCGCCGAGATCCTGAAGGCCGAAAAGCTGATCATGATGACCAACATCGCCGGCGTACAGGACAAGCAGGGCAACCTGGTGACCGACCTGTCGGCCCGCGAGATCGACGAGATGTTCGCCGACGGCACCATCTCGGGCGGCATGCTGCCCAAAATCTCGTCGGCACTGGACGCAGCCAAGTCCGGCGTGAACACGGTGCACATCATCGACGGCCGCATCGAACACTCTTTATTGCTGGAAGTCTTGACCGAACAGGCTTTTGGCACTATGATCCGTTCGCACTGAAAAAACGGCGACGCCTTGCGCACCGTTCTGGCAGCGCGTCGCCACATCAAAATGCCCTTGTAGCTCAGTGGTAGAGCACTCCCTTGGTAAGGGAGAGGCCACGTGTTCAATCCACGTCAAGGGCACCATCCGCAGTACATCCAGTAGCACACTTCCCCAGCAGTCAGTAAATCCGCTCCACCGCCAGGCCGCGCTTGCGCAGCAGTTCCGGCACGCTGTTCGTTCCCACCAGATGCAACACCCCGATCGCCGCCAGGCTGTCCGTCTCGCGCGCCAGCAGCGCCGCGATGCCGTCGGCCAGGGCCGGATTGCGCCCGTCCAGCAGCATGCGCTGCACGAAGCGGCCGGAAAAGGTGTCGTCCTCGGCCGCCTTGCGCGCCAGCGTGTCGAGCGCCGCAGCATCGGCCGCGCGCCAGGCCTCGGCGATTTCGCGCGCCTGGCTGGCCTGCTGGTGGTCCTCGATGGCGTCGATGCCCTCTTGCAGGAAGCGCGACTGCTCCTCGGCCGTCATGCGGTCGAACAGCGCCATCTGGCTCTCTGGCGATTCCAGTTCCAGTACCGGCAGCTTGCGCTGGTGTGCCTGGCGCGCCAGCCACGCGTCCACTGCCAGCGCCGTGTCGTAGCCCTGGGCCGAGAATTCGCTCACCGTCAGCACGCTGGCCAGCAGCCAGGGCTTCATGCTGGCCACCGTGTCGGCATCGAGCGCGTACTGGCGCAGCAGGCGCTCCAGGCGCGGCCGGTACGGTGCGGGCAAGGCCGCCTGCGCAGTGCCCGCGCCGCGCGCATACATGCCGTACTGCTGCACGGCCTGCGCCATGCGGCCCGGGTCGGCCAGCGGATCGATCTCCAGCGCCAGCACGGAAGCGCGTTCCAGCGCGCCCAGCACCCGGCCCTCCAGCGGATAAAAATCGGGCGCGCCGACATGGATGGTGCCGAACAAATACAGCGTGTGGCCATCCTGCACCACCTTGAACAAGGCGCCGCGGTTCGCCGCGCCCGGTGCGCTGGCCTGCTGGCTGGCCTGCTGCTGCGCGCCCTCCTGCGCCCACAGCGCCGGGGGGACGAACCAGAACAAACTGCAGAACAACACTATAATCTGGCGTCGCATGCTTTCCTTTGCCGCTATTGATCGAGACGTCCGTGAATATTAACCGCAACCCGCCCGTGTGGCTGTTCGATCTGGACAATACGCTGCACAACGCCTCGCACGCCATCTTCCCGGCCATCATGGCCAACATGAACGACTACATCGCCCGCGTGCTGGGTGACGGCACCACCCCGGCCAGCCAGGAGGCCGTCAACGCGGCCCGCACCCTGTACTGGCGGCGCTACGGCGCCACCATGCTGGGACTGGTCAAGCACCACGGCGTGCGGGCCGAGCACTTCCTGGCCGAGACCCACCGCATGCCGGAGCTGGCGGCCATGATCCGGGCCGAACGGGGCCTGCGCCACCTGCTGCGCCGCCTGCCCGGCCGCAAGATCCTGCTGACCAACGCGCCGCACGGCTATTCGACCCAGGTGCTGCGCCACCTGGGCCTGCACCGCCAGTTCGACCACCACGTGGCGGTGGAAGCGATGCGCGTGCACGGCCAGTTGCGGCCCAAGCCGTCCAAGCTGCTGCTGCGCCAGCTGATGCGGCGCCACGGCCTCACGCCCAGCCGCTGCGTGCTGGTGGAGGACACGCTGGCCAACCTGCGCAGCGCCCGCGCGCTGGGCATGCGCACGGCGTGGATCACCCAATACCTGCGCGTGGGCGACGCGGTGGGCCTGGCCCATCCGACGAAAACGCTAAACCGCCCCGGCTACGTCGATGTCAAAGTAAAATCTGTCAGGCATTTGCCCGCGCGCCTGCACCGGCTGCGCTGACGCAGGTACGCGCCGTATTGACGTTTTGTTCATCCTTCCTATCGAGATCACATGGCAAGCACACCGCCGGGCCAGCGCCGGATGCAAATTCTCCAGGCCCTGGCCGAGATGCTGGAACAACCCAAGGGCGACAAGATCACCACCGCCGCGCTGGCGCGCAAGCTGGAATTTTCCGAAGCGGCCCTGTACCGCCACTTCGCCAGCAAGGCCCAGATGTTCGAGGGACTGATCGAATTCATCGAAACGTCCGTGTTCAGCCTGATCAACCAGATCACCGAGCGCCAGGACGACGGCCTGGCGCAGGCGCGCGACATGGTGGGCATGCTGCTGCAATTTGCCGCCAACAATCCCGGCATGACGCGCGTGCTGATCGGGGACGCCCTGGTCAACGAGGATGAACGCCTGCAGCAGCGCATGAACCAGTTCTACGACCGCGTGGAACTGGCCCTGAAACAGGCGCTGCGCGTGGCCGCCGCCGAAGGCCAGGCACCGGAAGCTGAAGTGACGGCCCGCGCCGGCATGCTGGCCAGCTTCGTGCTGGGCCGCTGGCACCGCTACGCCAAGAGCGGCTTCAAACAGAATCCGGCACAGGACGCGGCGCTGCAAATCGCCCTGCTGCTGGCGTAACACGAATTAATGAAATGACCCCTGAAGTATTCGCCCTGCTGGACGACGCCAGCCCCGATGGCACCGCCCAGCCCCGCTCGCGCCTGTACACCGGCCACAGCGCCACCCTGCGCTGCCACGACATCGCGCAATGGCCCGCGCTGCTGGAACAGATGCAGCAAGCGCTGGCGCGCGGCCAGCATGCCGTCGCCCTGTGCACCTACGAACTGGGCGAACACCTGCAGGGCCTGGCCGTACCCAACGATCCGCACACGCCGCTGGCGCAAGTGCTGCTGTTCGACCAATGCCAGCTGCTGTCGGCGCCCGAAGTGGGCGAATGGCTGGCGGCCCGCTCCTTCCCCATCGACCGCCCGGCCGGCATCGCCGCCGTGCGCGCCAACGTGGACCAAGCAGCCTTCACGGCCGCGCTAGACCGCATCCACGCCTACATCGAGGCGGGCGACACCTACCAGGTCAACTACACGTTCCGGCTGCGCTTTGACGCCTTCGGCAGCCTGCCCGCCCTGTACGCGCGGCTGCGCGCGCGCCAGCCCGTGCCCTACGGCGCGCTGGTGGCGCTCGACGACGGCACGGCCGTGCTGTCGCTGTCGCCCGAGCTGTTCGTGCGCCACGCAGGCGGCCTGCTGACGGCGCGCCCCATGAAAGGCACGGCCCCCGCCGCACCGGCCGCCGAGCAGGAAGAAAACGCGCGCCGCGCCGCCGCACTGGCGGCCGATCCCAAGAACCGGGCCGAAAACCTGATGATTGTCGACCTGCTGCGCAACGACATCGGCCGCGTGGCCCAAACGGGCACGGTGGACGTGCCGGCCCTGTTCGAAGTGCGCCGCTACAGCGGCGTGCTGCAAATGACCTCCACCGTGCAGGCCCGCCTGCGCGAAGACGCCACGCTGGCCGGCATTTTCGATGCGCTCTACCCCTGCGGCTCGATCACGGGCGCGCCCAAGCGCCGCACCATGGAGATCATCCGCGAACTGGAACCGGACCGGCGCGGCCTGTACACGGGCGCCATCGGCTGGTTCGAGCCAACGCAAGGGCAGGCAGTGGGCGACTTCTGCCTGTCCGTGCCGATCCGCACGCTGGCCCTGCAAGCGGAAGTGGATGGCGTGCGGCGCGGCGAAATGGGCGTGGGCGCCGGCATCGTCTACGACAGCGACGCCAGCGCGGAATACGCCGAATGCGCGCTCAAGGCCCGTTTCCTGACGGGACTGGACAACGACTTCGAGCTGTTCGAAACCCTGTACGCCACCCGCGAAGACGGCATGCGCCACCGCGACCGCCACCTGGCGCGGCTGGCCGCATCGGCCGCCTACTTCGGCTATCCATGGGACGCGGCCGCCGCCTATGCTTACCTGGACATGGCCCGTGCCGCCCTGCCCGCGGGCCAGCCGTGCCGGGTGCGGCTGGCGCTGGCGCCATCGGGCGCGTTCGCCATCCAGCACGCGCCGCTGGCACCGCTGGCCGAGCCGGTGCGGGTGCTGCTGGCGCCAGACACCACCAGCGCCAGCGACCTGTTCCTGCGTCACAAGAGCAGCGTGCGCACCCGCTACGACGCGGCCTGGCGCGAAGCGGAAGCGCAGGGCGCGTTCGACACCCTGTTCTTCAACGAACGGGGCGAACTGACAGAAGGTGGACGCAGCTGCGTGTTCGTCAAACTCGATGGCCGATGGTACACACCGCCCCTGACCAGCGGCGTACTGCCCGGCGTGATGCGCGGCGTGATGCTGGAAGACCCGGCCTGGCAGGCGCAGGAACGCGTGATCACCCGCGCCATGTTCGAGCAGGCGCAGGAGATCGTGCTGTGCAACGCGCTGCGCGGCGCGATTCGCGCCGTGCGCTAAGAAACAGGGTAAGTCAGGGTCAGTCGGCGTAGCCGGGGTTGGCGCGGTCCAGCCGCCGCAACAGGCCTGGCCACGCCAGCTGGCCGGGACGTACGCCACGCGTGGCCACCTTCATCTGCTCGCGCACGCCGTCCAGCACTGCCTGCGGAATGTGCACCAGCGGCCCGCCGCCAGCCTGAGCGCGCAACTGAATCATGCAGGCGCTTTCAAAGAAGTACATGGCCACGAACGCGTCGGCCGGCGTCGCGCCCACGGTCAGCAGGCCGTGGTTACGCAGCATCAGGTAGGTGTGCTTGCCCAGGTCGCGCACCAGCCGTGGCTTCTCGTCCGGGTTGAGGGCGATCCCTTCGTAATCGTGATAGCCGAGCGAGGACAGCACGCCCATCGACACCTGCGAAATGGGCAGCAGCCCGTCGCGCTGGGCCGACACGGCCACCCCATTCACGGAATGCGTGTGCATCACGCAGTGCGCGTTGTCGCGCGCCGCGTGCACGGCGCTGTGGATGACGAAGCCGGCCGGGTTGATGTCATACGGCGAGTCGCTCACCTTGTTGCCCTCGCCGTCGATCTTGACCAGCGAGGATGCCGTGATCTCGTCGAACATCATGCCGTAGGGGTTGATCAGGAAATGGTGCTCCGGCCCCGGCACGCGGGCCGAGATGTGGGTGAACACCAGGTCGTCCCAGCCGAACAAGGCCGTGAGGCGGTAAGCGGCAGCCAGGTCAACCCGGATTTGCCATTCTTCCGCTGATACCGTGACCCGCAAGCTGCTGCCGGCAGTGCTCATGTCGTCCTCCGCAAGGTGATGTGGTCGCTGAGCCGCCAGCATACCCGCATCGCCCCGCGTTGGACAGCCTTACAAGTCCACCAGCATCTGGAAGCCGCCGAAGAACATGCGCTTGCCGTCGAACGGGCAGTTCTTGGGGTCCATGTATTCCTTCATGCGCGGGTCGTTCATGACCTTGTCGTTGCCGGCGTCGCGGCGCGCGCGCGATTCGTAGACGATCCACGAAAACACCACCACCTCGCCCTCCTCCAGCAGCATGCAATCGTGCGCGCCCTCAGACCGTGTTGGCGAACTGGCGGCGATAGGCGCCCGGCGTGGTGGCGGCCAGGCGGCGGAAATGGTGGCGCAGCGATTCCTCGGAACCAAAGCCGGCCCGCTCGGCCACCTGCGCCAGCGCAATCTCGGGCACTTCCAGCAAGTCCTTGGCGATGGCCACCCGTTCATGGATCAGCCATTCGAGCGGTCCCAGCCCGGTCGCTTGCTGGAACTGGCGCTGCAAGGTGCGCGGGCTCATGGCGGCCTGTTCGGCCATGCTCTTGATCGTGTGCGGCTGGGCCGGATGGGCGCGCAGCCAGTCCAGCAGGCGCGACAACCGGCCCCGCTCATCGTGCGCCATGGGGCGGGGCAGGAACTGCGCCTGCCCGCCTTCGCGATGCGGCGCCACCACCAGCCGCTGCGCCACCAGGTTGCCGACGCGCGCGCCGTAATCGCGCCGCACCACGTGCAGCAGCATGTCAAGGCCGGCTGCGGACCCGGCCGCCGTAATGACCTGGCCATTGTCCACGTACAGCTGGTCAGGCTCGACGGTGATGCGCGGGTAGCGCTGCGCCAGCTTGTCGGCATAGCGCCAGTGGGTGGTGGCGCGCTGGCCATCGAGCACGCCGGCGGCGGCCAGCACGAACACGCCCGAGCAGATCGAGCACAGGCGCGCGCCGCGCTGGTGGGCGGCACGGATCATGGCCAGCAGCGCGTCCGGCGGCGTTTCGTCGGCGTCGCGCCAGCCGGGGATGACGATGGTGTCGGCTTGCTCCAGCAGTTCAGGCGCATACGGCGCCTGCACGGTAATGCCGCCGGCGGCCCGGATCGGCCCCGCTTCCATGGCGCAGACGGCGAACGCGTACCAGTCCACGTCCAGCTCGGGGCGCTCGAGCGCGAACAGTTCGACCGTGCAGCCGAATTCGAAAGTGCACAGGCGGTCATAGGCCAGGGCGACGACGAGATGTTTTTTCATGGCGCAATCTTAACGCATATTGTCGTTTGCGCCACTGCCGGCGACGATGGGCGGCGCCGATAATGGCCGCACTGTCCACCCAACAAGGAGTCCAGCATGTCCCACGTGAGCGCAATCGCCGCCGCCCCCTCCGCCGCCGCCCTGGCCCATTTTGAAGCCCAGTTCAGCTTCGAGACCGATTGCTGGGACGTGCACCACGCGCTCGCCAACGGCCAGCAGGATTTCGTGCTGCTGGACGTGCGCGGCACGGAAAAATACGCGGCCGGCCACGTGCCCGGCGCGCTGGACCTGGCGCACGGCAAGATCATCGGCGCGAAGCTGGCGCACTACCCGGCCGACACGCTGTTCGTGGTCTACTGCGCCGGCCCCCATTGCAACGGCGCCGCGCGCGCGGCCGTGCGGCTGGCGCGGCTGGGCCGGCCCGTCAAGTTGATGACGGGTGGCATCACGGGCTGGCTGGACGAGGGATTCATGCTGGAACGTTCGGAACAGGCGGCCGCCTGAACCCCGTTACAGCCATTGGAGCATCAGCCGCGCCACTTCAGGCGAATTGAGCAAGTCTATGTGATTGCTGCGGTACACCTTGGCCTGGTGTTCCGGCGCGAAATCGAGCTGGCGCTTCTTGTGCGAATGCTGGCCCAGCGCGCTGGCCACCGGCACCAGGCCATCGCCGGCCAGCCGCGCGCCCTTCTCGGCGGACGGCTTGCTGATGGTGGCCGCCACCGCGTAACACGCCACCCTGGCCGGCAACGGCACCGTTTGCGGCAAGGCGCTGCCGTGTTCAAAGCGGTCCTTGCCGTTCCAGTCCTCGTCCAGCAGGCTGCCGTGGCGCAAATCCGTGATGCCGGCACTGCGGATCTTGCCCAGCCGCGAGAACGGCGCCGTGTAGCTGCTCATGCCCGTGATCACATGGAACCAGTTGCCGCCGCGCTCCAGCGGCGCGCCGTGGTGGGGTGAGCCGAGGCAGACCAGCTTGCTCAAGCGCTTGAGCCACTTGTGCCCATCCGCCGCACCGTAGTGGCAGGCGCTGCGCGCCACCAGGCCGCCCATGCTGTGGCCGACGATCACCAGTTCCTTGACGGGCACGGGCCATTGCGACAACAAGTTTTCCAGCTGGGTGGCGAACGCGCGCCCGTTCTCGGAAATATGGCGTCCGCTGTTGTAGCGCAGATAGACGGGCGTGTAACCGCGTTCACGCTGCAAGGCTTCGCCATGGTCGAACCCGGCGCGTCGCCATTGCAGGTCGCTCATGCACAAGCCATGCACCAGCACCAGCACGCGGCCCGTGACGGCGCCCGCCTGCGGCACGAACGGCGCACCGTCGCGCCGGAACTGCATGTGGATCTGCAAGGGATTGTCGGTCTCGGCAAGGTAATCGCCCAGCACGCCATTGACGGCCGCCAGCAACGGTTCGCGCCCGCCCCAGCTGCTGCCCTCGCCCAGCAGCGGTTCCAGGCGGCTCAGCAGGCCATCCATGCCGCCGCCCACCAGCCGCGTCACGCCGCGCACGCCGCTGTAGACCAGCGAGGTGGCGCGCGCCAGCGGCCGCGCCACCACGGGCGGCGCCTGCCCGATCAGTTTCAACTGCACTTCCTCGGCCACGTCGGCCACGCCCACGACGGCGCTGATGGTCAGGCGGGACAAGCCGAGCAGATCGGCTGCGTGGGAGACTTTGTTGGACATTATCGGGCGGCCCTTGTTCATACGTTAGTTGGCGAGTGCCTGTTCAACCGCCGTCACCAATTCGCTGTCGGCCGGCGTGACCTTGCTGGGAAAACTGGCGACCACCCGGCCTTTGCGGTCGATCAGGTACTTGTGAAAGTTCCACGCCGGCGCCGTGCCGGTGATCTTGATCAGGTTGACGTACAGCGGGTTCGGATGGTCGCCATGCACGACGGACTTGGCGAACATGGGGAACTTGACGCCATAGGTGTTGTAGCAGAAATCGGCGATCTCCTTGCTGTTGCCCGGTTCCTGCTTGCCGAAATCGTTCGACGGGAAGCCCAGCACCACCAGGCCCTTGGGCGCGTACTTGGCGTACATGGCTTCCAGCCCTTCGTACTGGTAGGTGAAGCCGCAGTAGCTGGCCGTGTTCACCACCAGCACCACCTTGCCGGCGTACTGGCACAAATCCTGCGGCGCGTCGTCCTGCAGGCGGTTGAAGGTCTGCTTGAGGATGGCGGGGCAGCTGCCGGCCGTGGCCGGCGGCGTGGCGGCGGCCGGCGCGGCGGCGGCGTGCGCCGGCATGGCGCCCAGCCAGGCGCAGCACAGAACGGAAATCAGGTGCAATTTAGCGGTCATTTGGGACATGTTGGCGGTGACTTGAAGTGAATTGACGGTTCATTCTATGTCAAACCGACTTGGTGTGGGCGCTCGCGCCGACGTTTGGCTCGCCGCGCACGATTCCCCGCACGGTTGAGCGAGATTAAACCCGGGCCGCGCTCCGCGCCCACAATGACAGTTCCCGCTATCCCGCTGCTATCCTACGGAGCCGCCCATGTTGCTACGCGCATTCTTGTTTGTCTCATGTTGCCTGGGGCTGCTGCCGGTCAGCGCGCAGGTGCTGCCCTTGCCGGCCATGCAAACGGCCAACGTCAGCGTCTCCGGCCTGTCCTCGGGCGGCTACATGGCGGTGCAGTTCGACGTGGCCTATTCCGCCAGCGTGATGGGCGCCGGCGTGGTGGCCGGCGGGCCGTACTACTGCGCCCAGGGCAGCGTGGCCAAGGCCACCACCATCTGCAGTTGCACGGGCACGCCGTATTCCTGCCAGGTGGCCCCCGGCGGCACGGGCGTGAACAGCCTGATCAGGCAGACCGACCAGAACGCGGCCAACGGCACGGTCGATCCCACGGCCGGCCTGGCCAACCACCGCATCTGGATGCTGTCCGGCACAGCCGACACCGTCGTGCCCCAGGCCGTCATGAACGACCTGCAAACCTACTACCGCCA
The DNA here is from genome assembly GCF_014042365.1 of Rugamonas fusca. GTDB lineage: Bacteria > Pseudomonadota > Gammaproteobacteria > Burkholderiales > Burkholderiaceae_D > Rugamonas > Rugamonas fusca. The sequence continues at coordinate 207,660 of NZ_JACEZS010000003.1, read as the reverse complement.
CTACATCAGCACGGCCAACATCTTCTATAAGCAAGATTTGCCGGCCCAGCACGCCATGCCCACGGACAGCTACGGCAACAGCTGCGGCAAGCTCGGTTCGCCCTACATCAACAACTGTGGCTACGACGCGGCCGGCGAACTGCTCAAATGGATCTACGGCAGCCTGAACAACCGCGCCAGCGCCGGCCCGGCCGGCCGCTTCATCGAGTTCGACCAGTCCGAATTCCTGCCCGACCCCACTGCGCACGGCATGGCGGCCAGCGGCTACCTGTATGTGCCGCCCGGCTGCGACAGCAACAGCGGCCAGGGTTGCCGCCTGCACGTGGTGTTCCACGGCTGCCTGCAGGACGCGGGCACCATCGGCGACACGTACCTGCGCCACGCCGGCTACAACGCCTGGGCCGACAGCAACCGCATCGTGCTGCTGTATCCGCAGGCGGCGCCGATCTATCCGATGACCAACCCGAACGCCTGCTGGGACTGGTTCAACTACGATGATGCGCACTACGCGCAAAAGGCAGGCCACCAGATGGCCGCCGTCAAGCAGATGGTGGACCGGCTCACGGGCGGCGCCGCCCCACCGCCACCGCCGACCCAATGCTTTACCTCCAGCAACCGCGACCACGTGCTGGCCGGACGCGCGCACGACAGCCTGTTCCGCGCGCTGGCCAACGGTTCCAACCAGAACATGGGGCTGGACAACATCTTCATCCACACCACGCTCAAGCGCACGGGGCCCAATTTCTACGTGGTCGGCAGTTGTCCATGATGCCGGCCCTTCCATCCCGCCACAGGAGGTCATATGTATCCGATGCAATGGTTTTGGGCACCCCAGCTGCACTTTCCGTGGAGCGGCGGGGTGGCCCAGCAGATCGAGCTCGATCGCTTCTTCGACGCCATCCCGCCCGATGCCGGTGACGGCAAGATCGAGCGCAAGGCGTTCGACGTAGCGTCCTACGGCCGCCAGCTGGGCTGGATTTCGGAAGTGCTGCTGGACCTGGCCGAGACGGCCCCGCCCTCCTCCGGCCAGGCCCGCGAGGCGCTGCAAAACCTGGTGGAAGCGAACGACGCAATCCAGCGTATCAAGCGTGCCCAGGATGCCGGCCGGGCGATGACGGCCCAGGCCATCGAGGACGCCATCGTCGCCATGCGCACGCGCGACGGCGAGCAATTCCGCCAGCTCAGCGAACGGCTGCTGCCCCTGCTGCAAGCGCCACCCGCGCTGGAAGCGCCGGCACTGCTGGAGGCAGGCGGCTAATGGTTGCTAATCGGTTGCTAATCGGTTGCTAATCCACCGTGATGGCCGTCAGCGCCGGATCGGGCGCGGGGAAGTTCAGCTTCATGGCCGTCAGCGTTTCGAGCAGGATGGTGGCCACCACCAGGTTGCGGTGGGTCTTGGAATTGGCCGGCACCACGTACCACGGCGCATGTTCGGCGTCCGTGGCGCGGATGGCTTGTTCGTAGGCGCGCTGGTAGTCGTCCCACTTCTCGCGCTGGGCCAGGTCGGTGGGATTGAATTTCCACTGCTTGTTGGGATCGTCCAGCCGCTCCTGCAAGCGTTGCCGCTGCTCCTCGCGCGAAATGTGCAGGAACACCTTGATGATGACGGTGCCGGTTTCCGCCAGCATGCGTTCGAAGTCACGGATTTGCCCATAGCGCCGGCGGCATTCGCGTCCGTCTATCCAGCCCTGCACGCGCGTGATCAGCACGTCCTCGTAATGGCTGCGATTGAAGATGGCGATCTCGCCTTTCACCGGCATTTGCTGGTGCACCCGCCACAGGTAGTCGTGCGCCAGTTCGATGTCGGTCGGCTGGCGGAACGCCACGGCCCGTATGCCCATGGGATTGATCATGCTGAACATGGTACGCACCGTGCCATCCTTGCCGGACGTGTCCATGCCCTGCAACACCAGCAATACCTTCTGCTTGCGCTGCGCGTACAGCATCATCTGCAATTCCGACACGCGCTCGATCATGCTGGCCGTGTGGCGCTGGTCCTGCGCCTTGGCCTTGGCCTTGCTCAATTTGGGATTGGCTGCGCGGCACGACAGCGCGCTGTCGTCCGCATCCTCCTCACTCAATCGGAGTTTGGCATTGGCGCGAAAGCGCTGGCGGGCGGATGCGGGCATGGGGGCGTACTCCTGTCGTTGTGGCGCGCCGGCTGGCGCAGCCTGGTCAAACTAGCGTAACAGATCAGCACGCCACCGTCTGCCCCGGCTTACGCGGGGCGCGCCGCCAGCCGCGCGGCGCGGTCGCCCCACCATGCCGCTTCCTCGAACACGGAAAAGCCGGACAGGTCGGCATGGGCGAACAGGATGGGGCCATCGGCCTCGCGCAGCGCCTTCAGTCCGGCGTTGCTGCGAAATCCCGGCAGCGGCGCCGCCATCGCGTGGCCGCGCAACGTGATATCGACGCGCTCCACGCACAAGGCGAAATTGGCGCCATACGCCGTCTTCAGATCCACGCTGGCCAGCGCCAGCAATTCTTCCGGGCTGGCCGTGTTGAGCCAGCGGCGCGCCTGCTGCGGCGTGCGGTCCGACAGCGCGACGTAGGCGCTGAACACGGTCTTTTCCGGCGGGCGCACGCGGATATCCTGGTGCGTGGAGACGACGAAGCCCAGCCCCGGTTCCTGGTACACCACGTTATCCCACGACAGCGGCTGCACCGGCCGCTCGTCCGGGAAGCGCTTGAGCAGGAAATTGGCCACCATCCAGGGTGCGTATTGCGGCGTGTGGCGCCCCGCATCGAAACCGTAGCTGGCCATATCCCGCACCACGCGCGAGGCCACCATCAGCGGCATGGCGCAGATGGCCTTGCGGGCGCGCACCAGGTAGCTGCGCGGCTGGCCACCTTCGAGCCGGAAGCACAGCGCCTCCACGCCGCTGGCCGTGCGCTCGATGGCGACGGCCGTGCCGGCCACGCGCCGGATCGCGGCCGCCTCGCCCATGGCCCTGGCCAGCGGTTGCAGCCCGCCCGGCCACGTGAGCCATGCACCGTTGCCGGCGTTGGCGGCCTGGCCCCAGCGGCTGCAGTAGTAATGCAGTCCGGCCCAGGCCGACACCTTGTCGTAGCGCGTGCCGTAATCGTCGCGGCAGCAGTAGTTGAGGTACCAGTGCAGCGTGGGGGAACGGTAGCCGTTCCGGTCCAGCCACTGCTTGAGCGTGTAGCCGTCCAGCGCCTGCCATTCCGCATCCTCCGACGACAGCACGGTGGGGAACACGAAAATGCGCCGCCCATCGGCGCCACGGAGCTGGCGCAAGCGGTGCACTTCGGCGAAGAAGCGCGCGTGTTCGTCCAGCTCCCAGCGCGGCACGCCATCCGTCGGAATAAAGCCATCCTGCCAGCGGCCGTTGTACAGCAAGCGTTCCTCCGGCGCGTGCAGGATGTAGCGCTCATCGTAGTACGGCTTTTCCGCCATCGGGTCGCGCTCGATGATACCCAGGTCGGCCAGCAGTTCGCGCACGTGCACCGATTCCGGCGACGGCAGCGGCAGATAGTGCGCGCCGGTGGGGTATTCCAGCTCGCCGAACGCGCCACCGAGCGCGTTGCCATAAGGCTGGGGGCCGTCAATCATCAGCGCATCCTGGCCGCCCAATTTGCGCAGGCGCCAGGCCGCCATCAAGCCGCCGATGCCGGAGCCGAAGATGGCGATGTCCGTCTCCACCACCTCGGACGGCGGCGGCAGCGCGCGCCGGTCACGCAGGAAGTGGCCTTCGTCACGGCCCGGATAGTGGACGGTGGGCGTGATCTCCTGCCAGCGCTGGAAGCCGGCCACGCTGCCCGCCGCGGCCAGCCCGCTGGCGGCGGCCCACAGCAGGAAGGAACGGCGCTCCATCAACGGATCACCCGCCGCCAGTCCTGCTCGAACTCACGCACCAGCGATTGCGTGTTGAGGCGGTTCGGCTCCATCGGCAGGCGCTGCATATCGGGCGGGAAGATGAACATTTCGCGCGTCGTATCCGCGTTCAGGTAGCGCATCGGCAGCCGGTACGACGCGGGCGGCTTGAAATCGAGCTGCGGCGAAGCGAGGATGAAGCCCCATTCGCCGAACGAAGGCACGTAGGCGTGGTAAGGCCAGGTGCGCAAGCCCACCTCGCGCAGCGTGGCATCGACCGTCCAGTAGGCATGGGGCGCGAAGAATGGCGAGGTCGATTGCACCACCATCAAGCCGTTGGCCGACAGGTGGCGCTTGACCATGCCATAGAACGGCACCGAATACAGCTTGCCCAGCGCGAAGCTGGATGGATCGGGGAAGTCGACGATGGCCGCATCGAACAGTTCTTCGTTGTGCTGCAACCAGATGGCCGCGTCGGCGTTGATGACGCGCACCCGCTTGTCGCTGAACGAACCCTGATTGAGCTTGACCAGTTCCGGGCGCGTGGTGAAGGCGCCCGTCATGGCCGGGTCCAGGTCCACCAGCGTGACCTGCTCGATGTTCGGATAACGCAGGATCTCGCGCAGCGCCAGGCCATCGCCGCCGCCCAGCACCAGCACCCGGCGCGCCCAAGGCAAGGCCTGCAGGGCCGGATGCACGAGCGCCTCGTGGTAGCGGTACTCGTCGCGCGAGGAGAACTGCAGGTTGCCGTTGATGTACAGCCGCAGGTCGTCCTTCCAGCGCGTGATCACGAGCCGCTGATATGGCGTGGTGGTGGAGTAGATGATTTCGTCGCCGAACAAGCCATGCTCGCCCCAGTAGGTCATGCGGTCAGCCAGCGCGAAACCGAACACCAGCACACACATCACGGCGCTGGCCCGCAGCAGCCGGCCGCCAAGGTTGGCCAGCTCCTGGCGGAAGGTAACGATGGTCCACAGCGCCACCCCCACGTTCAGCATCCCGAACAGGAAGCCCGTGCGCACCAGTCCCAGATATGGCGCCAGCACCAGCGGGAACAGCAGCGACACGGCCAATGCGCCCAGGTAGTCGAAAGTGAGGACGCGGCTCACCAGTTCATTAAATTCAGTCTGGCGCGCGTTCAGGGCCCGCATCACCAGTGGCACCTCCATGCCCACCAGCGCGCCGACCAGGAACACCAGCACATAGAGCAGCGTGCGGAACGGCGCCGCCATCCACGAGAAGGTGAGGAACAGGGCGGCGGCCGACACGCCGCCGATCAGGCCCACGGCCAGCTCGATGTCCACGAAGCGGGCCAGCACGTCGTCGTCGCGCACGAACTTGGAAAAATGCGCGCCCACGCCCATGGCGAACAGATAACAGCCGATAATGGTGGAGAATTGCAGGATCGAGTCACCCAGCAGGTAACTCGATAGGGCGCCGGCGATCAGTTCGTACGCCAGGCCGCAGGAAGCGACCACAAAAACGGAAAGAATCAGAATTTTTTTGGTCATTGACGCGCTTTTGCACTAAGATTGATTTGGGTTATCAAGTTAACCACTTTAACCGAAGGTACGCCGTGTCCGCCATCCTAAACTATCTGATTCACATGTTGCTGGCCGCCGCGCTGCTGGCGGCGTTCTTCGCGGCCTACACCCGCCTGACGCCGTTCGACGAAGTGCTGCTGATCCGCCAGGGCAACCATGCGGCCGCCCTGTCGCTGGGCGGCGCGCTGCTGGGCTTTTCCGCCACCATCGGCTCGGCCCTGCTGCACACGGCGGACTACCGCGAGTTTTTCGCCTGGGCGTTCGGCGCCATGGTGGTGCAGATGCTGGCCTATGCCGTCACCACCCGGCTGCTGCGCATGTCCAAGGACCACATAGAATCGAACAACTGCGCCTTTGGTGGTTTGCTGGGCGCGATATCGCTGGCTATCGGCGTGATCAACGGCGCGTGCATTTCCTAATTTTTGCGAAGGACTCCATCATGGGCATCGGCAGCTTTATCAAGAAGCAGTTTATCGACGTACTGCAGTGGAACGAGGACGTGGACGGCGTGCTGTCGTGGCGCTACCCGATGCAGGACTTCGAGATCCAGAACGGCGGCGTGCTGATCGTGCGCGAATCGCAGATGGCGGTGTTCGTCAACGAAGGCCAGGTGGCCGACGTGTTCGGCCCCGGCACCTACAAGCTCACCACGCAGACCCTGCCGCTGCTGACCAACCTGAAGAACTGGGACAAGCTGTTCGCCTCCCCGTTCAAGTCGGACGTGTACTTCTTCAGCACCCGCGTGCAGACCGGCCGCAAATGGGGCACGCCGCAGCCGATCACCATCCGCGACAAGGACTTCGACATGATCCGCGTGCGCGCCTTCGGCATGTACTCGTACCGGGTGGCCGATCCGCGCCTGTTCTTCAAGGAGATCAGCGGCACGCGCGACAGCTACACGCGCGACCAGGTCGAAGACCAACTGCGCGGCATCCTGATGGCGACCATGGCCAGCTCGCTGGGCGGCGCCAACCTGCCCTTCCTCGACATGGCGGCCAACCAGGCGCTGATGGCGCAGCAGGTCAAGGGCGACCTGGCCACGGCCTTCGCCCGCTACGGGATCGGGCTCGATGAATTCAACGTCGCCTCCGTCAGCCTGCCCGAGGAACTGCAGGCGGCGCTGGACGAGCGCATCTCGGCCGGCATGAAGGGCGGCATGAGCGCCGACAAGATGGCCGGCTTCACCAAGTACCAGGTGGCCAGCGCCATCCCGCTGGCGGCCCAGAACGAAGGCGGCATGGCCGGCATTGGCGCCGGCCTCGGTGCGGGGCTGACCGTGGGCCAGACCATAGGCGCCGCACTGGGCGCATCGCTGGCGCCGCAGCCAATTCCAGCGGCAGCGCCAGCGCCAGCACCAGCACCAGCACCAGCACCAGCCGAAGACAGCATCGAAGCGCGGCTGGAAAAGCTCAAGGGCCTGCTCGACAAAGGCCTGATCTCGGCCGCCGACTACGACAGCACCAAGGCGGAGCTGCTCAAGAAACTGATAGGCTAAGCCGACTACATGCAAATTGTTTCCTGTCCCAGCTGCGGGGCGGAGGTCAAGTTCCGCTCGCACGCCTCCGTGATGGCCGTGTGCGAGTATTGCGGCACCAGCGTGCTCAAGGACGCCGACGCCGTCAAGGACCTGGGCAAGATGTCGTCCGTGCTGGAGGACTACTCGCCGATCCAGATCGGCACGGCCGGCGTGCTGGGCGGGCGCCACTTCACGGTGGTGGGCCGCATCCAGCTCAAGTACGACGCCGGCCTGTGGAACGAGTGGTATCTGCTGTATGACGACGGCGCCACGGCCTGGCTGGGCGATTCGTCCGGCATGTTCACCGTCACGACGGAACGCCAGGTGGACGGCCCCCTGCCCGCCTTCGAACAGCTGGCGCCGGGGCGCAACGTACCGATTGCCGGCGAGTACTACACGGCGGCCGAAATCCGCACGGCCGACTGCATCGGCGGCCAGGGCGAATTGCCGTTCAAGGTGGGCCAGGGCTGGCAAGCGAAAGTGGCCGACTTCCGGCGCGGCGCCAGCTTCCTCACGCTCGATTATTCGGACGGCCCCCACCCCGTCGTCTACACCGGCCTGGCCGTCACGCTGGAGAGCCTGCAATGCCAGCTGCTGCGCGACGACGACCAGATCCAGCGCAGCGCCGGCCGCTACCGGGGCAAGCTCGACGCGCTCGATTGCCCATCCTGCGGCAGCCCCATCAAATACCTGCCCGGCATGACGGCCCACCTGGTCTGCCCCGCCTGCCAGGCCCAGGTGGATGCGGCCAGCCCCAAGGCCCAGGTGCTGGCGGCCGGCGAGCGGGTGGCCACCGTCGCCACCACGCTGGAACTGGGCGCCCAGGCCAAGCTCAACAACCAGGAATACACGGCCATCGGCGTCATGCGCCGCGCCGACGACGAAGGCACGCAATGGACGGAATACCTGCTGTACGCGCCACGGGCCGGCTTTTCCTGGCTGGTGGAAACGGACGACGGCTGGTGGCGCGCCAGCGTCATGCCGGAATGGCCCCAGTTCGGCGGGTCATCCGGGCAGGATGTGATGGTCGATAAGTCGCCGTTCCGCAAGCTGTACGAATATGGCGCCCGGGTCACCTTCGCGGCCGGCGCCTTCAATTGGCGGGTGCAGGTGGGCGACCAGTGCCATGTGGCCGAGTTCGAGAGCGGCCAGGTGCGACTGGCGGTGGAAACGACGGACGCGGAAATGACGTGGTCCCGTTCCACCCCCGTGCCGGTGGACCAGTTGCGGGCCTGGTTCGGCGACCAGTTCCACGGCCGCGCGCCCACGCCGGGCATGCCGTTCCAGCACCAGCGCTACCAGAGCGTGGCCAAGAAATTCATCATGGTCATGCTGGCCATTAACGCCGTGCCGCTGCTGGCCAACTTTTCCCGCACCTGGGCCTTGAGCGCGCTGGGCGCGCTGGCACTGTACCTGCCGGCCGTTTTCCTCGACTCCTACGACGACAGCAAGAAATAACCAAGCGAAGCAAACGCATGAGCAAATACGTCATCTACGCCCTGGTCGTCACCCTGTTCACCTCGTGTTCGACATGGATGCGCGGCTTTAGCGGCAGCAACTACGGCGGCCGGGGCAGCAACTGGAGTTCCCACACGGGCGGCGGCGGCGGCAGCTTTGGCGGCGGCTCCGGCGGAGGTGGGCACAAATGAACGAGCAGGCAAAGGAACGGCCGAAGGAGCGGCCACAACTGGCGGCGCACGCGCCCCATCAGGCGGCGGGCACCCATCTGCTGGCCGACCTGGGCGGCATCGCGGCGGACCAGCTCAGCGACTGTGGCCGCATCGAACAACTGCTGCGCAGCGCGGCGGACGCGGCCGGCGCGCGCGTGCTGCACAGCCATTTCCACGGCTTTGGCGATGGACTGGGTGTGACAGGCGTGGTGCTGCTGGCCGAGTCCCACATCTCCATCCACACCTGGCCGGAGGCCGGTTTCGCCGCCGCCGACATCTTCATGTGCGGCAAGGCACAACCGGAGTTAGCGCTTGCTATCATCACAGAGGCCATGCAGCCTCAATCACGCACACTCCATACCATAGGGCGCGGGGCACCGGCGGCGTGACGCCGCCACCGCGTCCGTCACTCAGGCGGGCAGGTTCTGGGCCGCCACCAATTCCGCATCCTTGGCGGTGGCGGCGATATAGGCCGGGCGCGCCTGGATACGCTCGATATACGCGGCGATGGCAGGCGTCTTCGGGATCAAGCCGAAGGCCGTGATCCATGTCAGCGCCGTACCCCACAGCACATCGGCCGCCGTGAACTTCTCGCCCAGCAGATAGGGCCCTTTTTCCAGCTGGTCGGTGATGGTCTTGAGCATCGTGTCCCAGTCGCCCCACGGGCACATGGACGGCGGCGTGGGCGCATGCTTCATGGCACGGTCGCACAAGGCCGGCTCGAAGCTGGAGCCATAGAACGCCATCCAGCGCAGGTACGGGCCGCGCAATGGATCGCCGATGGCCGGCGCGAGGCCCGCTTCCGGATAGAGGTCGGCCAGGTACAGGTAGACAGCCACCTGCTCCGTCACCAGCGCGCCATCGTGCAGCACGGCCGGCACCTTGCCCATGGGATTGACGGCCAGGTATTCCGGCTGGCGCTGCTCGCCCGCCTTCATGTTCAATACGTGGAGCGTGTAATCGGCCTTCAGTTCATGTACCAGCACCAGCGTGCCCGTCGAGCGCGACTGGGGGGCGTGAAACAGCGTGAAATGGCGTGACATGGTGATCTCCGTATCGGGTGAGAGGGGATATTTATAATATCAGCAACATTGGCCGATAACCCACCCAAGCGCCATTCGTGCAAGAAAAATCGGGGACGTAACACCATTTTCCCGCATGGAAAAACCGTGTTACGTCCCCGATTTTGGGGTGGGGCAATTTTTGCGTCGACCGGCGCGGACGAAAAAAAAGGCAGCCGAAGCTGCCTTTCTTGTATGCCGCATGACGACGCTTAGTGCTTCGCGCGCAGCTTGGCGATGGCGGCCAGCTGGCCGATCGCGCTTGCCAGTTCGGCTTGCGCCTTGGCATAGTCGATGGCGCCGGTGTTGTTGGCCAGTGCTTCCTCGGCCAGCTTCTTGGCGGCCGTCGCTTTCGCTTCGTCCAGATCGTGACCACGGATCGCGGTGTCGGCCAGCACCGTCACGGCGTTCGGCTGCACTTCCAGCAGGCCGCCAGCGACGAAGACAAATTCTTCCTCAGCTTGACCTGGTACCTGGATGCGCACCGCGCCCGGACGGATGCGGGTGATCAGCGGCGTGTGCTTGGGATAGATACCCAGCTCGCCCTGTTCGCCCGGCAACGCGACGAATTCGGCTTCACCGGAGAAGATCTGCTCTTCGGCGGAAACCACGTCAACGTGAATAGTGTTTGCCATGTGTGTCCTGTCGGGTTGAAGCGGCGCCGCCCGGGGGCGGCGCCGCGCCAGACTCAATGATTAGTTGAGCTTCTTGGCTTTTTCGATGGCTTCTTCGATCGTGCCGACCATGTAGAACGCTTGTTCTGGCAGGTGATCGAGTTCGCCGGAAGCGATCATCTTGAAGCCCTTGATCGTGTCTTTCAGCGAAACGTATTTACCTGGGGAACCGGTAAACACTTCAGCGACGTGGAATGGCTGCGACAGGAAACGCTGCATCTTACGGGCCCGGGCCACCAGCAGCTTGTCTTCCGGTGCCAGTTCGTCCATACCCAGAATCGCGATGATGTCACGCAGTTCCTTGTAGCGCTGCAGCGTGCCTTGCACGGCGCGGGCGGTGTCGTAGTGGTCCTGGCCCACCACCAGCGGGTCCAGCTGGCGCGAGGTCGAATCCAGTGGGTCCACGGCAGGGTAGATACCGAGCGAAGCGATGTCACGCGACAGCACGACGGTCGAATCCAGGTGACCGAAGGTGGTCGCTGGCGACGGGTCGGTCAAGTCATCCGCAGGGACGTACACGGCCTGGATCGAGGTGATCGAACCGGTCTTGGTCGAGGTGATACGCTCTTGCAGGCGGCCCATCTCTTCGGCCAGGGTAGGCTGGTAACCCACGGCCGATGGCATACGGCCCAGCAGTGCCGACACTTCGGTACCGGCCAGCGTGAAGCGGTAGATGTTGTCGACGAAGAACAGCACGTCCTTGCCTTCGTCACGGAACGATTCCGCGATGGTCAGGCCGGTCAGCGCCACGCGCAGACGGTTGCCTGGTGGTTCGTTCATCTGGCCGTACACCATCGCCACTTTCGAGTTGGCGGGGTTTTCCAGGTCCACCACTTTGGCGTCTGCCATTTCGTGGTAGAAGTCGTTACCTTCACGGGTACGCTCACCGACGCCGGCGAACACGGACAGACCCGAGTGCGCTTTCGCGATGTTGTTGATCAGTTCCATCATGTTCACGGTCTTGCCCACACCGGCACCGCCGAACAGACCCACTTTACCGCCCTTGGCGAACGGGCACACCAGGTCGATCACCTTGATGCCGGTTTCCAGCAGGTCCTGCGATGGCGACAGTTCGTCGTAGGCAGGTGGGGTGCGGTGGATCGAAGCGATCTGGTCGTGCGCGACCGGGCCGCATTCGTCGATCGGGTTACCCAGCACGTCCATGATGCGGCCCAGGGTGGCTTTACCCACCGGCACCATGATCGGCTTGCCGGTGTTCTGAATGGTCATGCCGCGACGCAGACCGTCCGACGAACCCAGAGCAATGGTACGGACCACGCCGTCGCCCAGCTGTTGTTGAACTTCCAGGGTCAGCTCGGAGCCTTCCATTTTCAAGGCATCGAATACCTTGGGCATCGCGTTGCGGGGAAACTCAACGTCCACCACAGCGCCGATACACTGAACGATTTTGCCATCAGCCATGTTCGTTCCTTCAAATATAGTTAAATTCGTATTTAAACCGCCGCCGCACCGGCAACGATTTCAGAGAGTTCTTTGGTAATCGCAGCTTGGCGCGTCTTGTTGTAGATCAGCTTCAGTTCGCCGATCACATTGCCGGCGTTGTCGCTGGCCGCCTTCATCGCCACCATACGCGCCGATTGCTCGGACGCCAGGTTTTCCGCCACCGCCTGGTACACCAGCGCTTCCACATAGCGCTCCAGCAGTTCATCGATCACGGTCGCAGCGTCGGGCTCGTAAATGTAATCCCACGAATGGTTACCTTTGTCGCCTTGCTTCTTGCCCGCTGGCAGGGGCAGCAGCTGCTCCACCATCGGTTCCTGCTTCATCGTGTTAATGAACTTGGTGTAGCACAGGTAGACGGCGTCGAGCTGGCCGTTCTGGAACTGCTCGAGCATGACCTTCACAGGTCCGATCAGCTTGTCCAGGTGCGGCGTGTCGCCGATCTGGGTAGCCTGGGCCACCACAGGAACGCCTACGCGATTCAAAAACCCCAAACCCTTGTTACCGATAGCTACCGCGGCAATCTTGTTGCCAGCCGTTTCCAGCTCGCGCGACTTCGACGTCACCAGGCGCAGCACGTTGGTGTTCAAGCCACCGCACAGACCCTTGTCGGTCGTGACGATGATGAAGCCCACCGCTTTTGCTGCCGTGCTCTGCTCCTCAGCGAGGAACGGGTGCGTGTATTCCGGATTGGCGGAAGCCAGATTGGCGGCGATATTACGAATCTTGTCACTGTAGGGACGGGCGGCGCGCATGCGATCCTGCGCCTTGCGCATTTTCGATGCGGCGACCATTTCCATCGCCTTGGTGATCTTCTTCGTATTCTCTACGCTCTTGATCTTGCCACGTATCTCTTTGCCTACTGCCATGAGTCCTTACTCCTTCTGCGCTGGGGGCGGCCCGCCGCCGTAGCGATGGGCCGCGGTATGCTTAAAATGCGCCGGATTTCTTGAAATCAGCAATGGCGGCCGACAGCGCAGCTTCGCCGTCCTTGTCCAGTTGCTTGGTTTCTTCGATCTTGGCCAGCAGCGCAGCTTGCTTGGTCTTCAGGTACGAATGCAGACCGGCTTCGAATGGCAGCACTTTCTTGACTGGGACGTCGTCCAGGTAGCCCTTGTTCACGGCGAACAGCGAGGCGCCCATCAGCGAAATCGACAGCGGCGAGTATTGCGCCTGCTTCAGCAGTTCCGTCACGCGGGCACCGCGGTCCAGCTGCTTGCGGGTCGATTCGTCCAGGTCGGAAGCGAACTGCGCGAACGCAGCCAGTTCACGGTACTGCGCCAGGTCGGTACGGATACCGCCGGACAGGTTTTTGATGACCTTGGTCTGGGCGGCGCCACCGACGCGCGACACGGAAATACCGGCGTTAATCGCAGGACGGATACCGGCGTTGAACAGCGAGGTTTCCAGGAAGATCTGACCGTCGGTAATCGAAATCACGTTGGTCGGCACGAAGGCGGACACGTCACCAGCCTGGGTTTCGATGATCGGCAGTGCCGTCAGCGAACCGGTCTTGCCCTTGACGGCGCCACCGGTGAAGGCTTCCACGTAGTCGGCGTTCACGCGGGCTGCGCGTTCCAGCAGACGGCTGTGCAGGTAGAACACGTCGCCAGGGTAAGCTTCGCGGCCTGGTGGGCGGCGCAGCAGCAGCGAGATCTGACGGTAGGCCACGGCTTGCTTGGACAGGTCATCGTAGACGATCAGCGCATCTTCACCGCGGTCACGGAAGTATTCGCCCATCGCGCAGCCCGAGTAAGCCGAGATGTACTGCATGGCGGCCGATTCGGCGGCCGAGGCGGCCACCACGATCGTGTATTCCATCGCGCCGTGCTGTTCCAGCGAACGCACGATGTTCTTGATGGTCGATGCCTTCTGGCCGATGGCGACGTAGATACACGTCATGCCCTGGCCCTTCTGGTTGATGATGGCGTCCACTGCCACGGCCGACTTACCGGTCTGGCGGTCGCCAATGATCAGCTCACGCTGGCCGCGGCCGATCGGCACCATGGCGTCGATCGACTTCAGGCCGGTCTGCATAGGCTGCGACACGGATTCACGGGCGATCACGCCCGGCGCGATTTTCTCGATCGGCGAGGTCAGCTTGGCATCGACGGCGCCTTTGCCGTCGATCGGCTGGCCCAGCGCGTTGACCACACGGCCGCGCAGTTCAGGACCGACCGGCACTTCCAGAATACGGCCGGTGCACTTGACCGTGTCGCCTTCCGAGATGTGCTCGTAAGCACCCAGAATCACGGCGCCCACGGAGTCGCGCTCCAGGTTCATCGCCAGACCGAAGGTGTTGCCAGGGAATTCCAGCATCTCGCCTTGCATCACGTCGGACAGGCCGTGGATGCGGCAGATACCGTCGGCGACGGAAATAACCGTGCCTTGGTTGCGCACTTCAGCGCCGCCGTCAAGGCCTTGGATCCGGCTCTTGATCAACTCGCTGATTTCAGATGGGTTGAGTTGCATACTAACTCCTAAAAGTGTTTCTCTCAGCTTGCGCGAGGGGAAGAATCTGTTCTAAGCAGGCGGTCCCTTAGGCCACCAGCGCAGCACGCATTTGCTGCAGCTTGGCGCGGACCGAAGTGTCGAGCACTTCATCGCCCACCACCACGCGCACGCCACCGATCAGCGATGGATCAACCGTGACGGCTGGATTGAGCTTGCGGCTGAATTTCTTTTCCAGCGTCGCGACCAGCTCGGCCACTTGCGCCGCGCTCAGCTCGAAGGCGCTGGAAATGGCTGCATCCGCCGCACCTTCCACGCTGTTTTTCAACAGCTGGAATTGCGCGCCGATTTCCGGCAGCAGACTGATGCGGCCATTCTCGACCAGCATCGCCAGGAAGTTCTTGGCTTCCGTATTCAGCGGCGACTTCACCAGGGCGGTGATAGTGGCGATCACATCGCTTTCCGACACTTTCGGATTGCGGGCGAACGCTTGTACCTCGGGGTGGGTACCGATCTGGGCCAGTTCGGACACCAGTTCGGACCACGCCGCGAGGCTGAACGATTCCTTACCTGCTTGGGCTACGCGGAACAGGGCTTCCGCGTAGGGACGGGCGACGGTTGCGTTTTCTGCCATGATTACAGCTCGACAGCCAGGCGCGACAGCAGATCGGCGTGGGCCGCTGCGGAGACTTCGCGCTTCAGGATTTGCTCGGCGCCCTTGACAGCCAGGTCAGCCACCTGAGCGCGCAGTGCTTCGCGAGCCTTGGCCACTTGCTGATCGGCGTCTGCCTTGGCTTGCGCAATGATGCGGTCCGCTTCGGCTTGTGCGTTCGCTTTGATTTCTTCCGCGACCAGTTGGGCACGCTTTTCAGCGTCCGCAACGCGTTGCGAAGCTTCTTCGCGTGCACCGGCCAGTGCTTCGGCCGCACGCTTTTCAGCCACGACCATGGCTTGCTGGCCTTGGTCAGCGGCGGCCAGACCGTCGGCGATACGCTTGGCACGCTCATCCAGCGCCGTGTTCAGCGCTGGAAATACGAACTTCATCGAAACCCAGACCAACACCGCGAAGGTGATCATCTGGCCGATGAGCGACATATTGATGTCCATACCTTTGCTCCTAACTAAAAGTTTCTCCTAGGGTTGGAGCAGATTACTTACCAGCAGCAGCGATGATGGCGCTCAGGAATGGGTTGTTGAAGGTGTACAGCAGAGCAACGCCGACGCCGATCATCGAGATCGCGTCCAGCAGACCGGCGATAACGAACAGTTTGGTTTGCAGTTGTGGCATCAGTTCAGGCTGACGTGCCGACGCTTCCAGGAATTTGCCGCCCAGAATAGCGAAACCCAGTGCGGTGCCGATGGCGCCCAGGCCGATGATGATAGCTGCTGCCAGAACGGTCATGCCTTGTACTTGTGCGATCAGAGCTTGCATTTATTTCTCCTAAGATTTTAAAAAAGACTACAGATACCAAAAAAATGAAAAAACGATTTGTTGCTTAGTGCTTCTCAACCGCGAGGCTCAGGTACACAACAGTCAACGCCATAAACACAAACGCTTGCAGGGTCACCACCAGGATGTGGAAGATTACCCATGGACCACCGAGCAGCCACTGCGCCCACCATGGCAGCAGAGCGATCAGAATGAAGATCAGTTCGCCGGCATACATGTTGCCGAACAATCGCAGCGACAGCGACAGTGGTTTTGCCAGCAGCTCGATCATCTGGAAGATGAAGTTGACGGGCGCCAGCACGATGGCCATGAAGCCATGCGCGTGGAATGGGGCCGTCAGCAGTTCCTTGAACCAGCCGCCCAGGCTCTTGGCCTTGATCGAGAAACCAATAATGCACAGCATGACGCCGAACGACATGCCGAAGGTGTGGTTGACGTCAGCCGTAGGCACCACGCGCAGCTTGTGCACGCCCAGGTAGCTGAACATTTTAGGCAGCAGGTCGACCGGCAGGAAGTCCATGGCGTTGAGCAGCCAGACCCACACGAAAATGGTGATGGCCAGCGGCGCGATAACCTTGCTCTTGGCGTGGAAAGCGGAATTGACGACTTCGTTGACCAGTTCCATCACGGCTTCGACGAAGTTCTGCAGCTTGCCCGGTACGCCGGCCGTGGCGCGGCGCGACGCGAGCCAGAACACGCCCAGGAAGACCAGGCCCAGGAAAGCGGAAATCCAGAACGTGTCCAGATTCCACATGCCATTGGCGTCGTGCAGGTGGCTCAGGTGGTGTTGGATATATTCGGTGGCATTCGCCGGCGCCCCGTGGGCCGCCTCAACAGCGTGTTCTGTGGTCATATAAGTAATAGATTTTGGTGATTAAACTGCGAGCAGTGAAAACCAGTAAGCCAGGGTTGCCACCGCGAAACCTAAGATCAGCCATAACCAAGAGGCCGACTGAAACAGCGCCAGTGCCAGTACGAACAGCACTACCGTGATAAAAATCTTTACGACTTCGGCGCGGATATGCGTCCGAAAAGCTCGGTTGGCGTCATTTGAGCCGCCCGCGACGATCATCGCGTACATCAGGCTCCCGATGACTGCGATTCCTCCGCCGTATGCGGCCGACCAACCTTTCAACGCGCCACTCATGGTTCCCACGAGCAACGCAAATCCAGTGGCGATCACCAGCTGGAGGGCGACAACTCGGTACACGGGTCGCGAAATACTTTGTTTTGTATCACTCACGCGCCGGTTTCCTAGAGATGCCGATATACCAAAGACACGGGATTATAAGTGTCTTTACGTACTAGCGTCAAACATTGCTGCACCGCAGCAGAGCGTTTGCGGCTTGAAAGCGACGCTTTTAGAACCATATAACTAATATTTGCACCTTTTTGGGGCGCTTGACCTGAGGCAGTATTTTATGGGTTTTTGCTTATGTGAAACTGACAGCGGGCCCCATTTGCAACGGATTCCAGTGGAAATGATGGTGACGGTGGGATTTATCCAACAGTAATATTTCACGTGGGCTGTTCCGTCCTCGACTTTTCTCGCAAGAAATAGTTGTCTTGAAGGATATCCAAAAAAGAAAAGGCGCCATGCAGGCGCCTTGTTTTCTTTTTGCAACAATCCTCGGTCAGGCGCGCAAGCGGGCCAGCACGCCATCGAGGATGTCAAGGTCGGCGAAGTCGATGATCATTTGACCACGGCCCTTGGCGCCCATCTTGAACACGACTGGCGTGGCCAGCGCGTCGGACAGTTCTTCTTCCAGGCGCAGGATGTCGCCCGACTTTTCCTTCTGGGCTCTTTCGGCCGGCTGGGCCTTTTGCTCTTCCAGCGTCTTGTTGACCAGTTTTTCGGTTTCCCGCACGGAAAGACGTTTCGCCACCACCAGGTTGGCCAGCGTGATCTGGGTGGCCGCGTCCACGGCCAGCAGCGCACGGGCGTGGCCCATGTCGATATCGCCGGCCATCAGCATGGTCTGCACCGGCGTGGCCAGATTCATCAGACGCAGCAGATTGCTGACGGCGCTGCGCGAACGGCCAACGGCCGTGGCCGCCTGTTCGTGGGTGAAACTGAAATCCGTGATCAGGCGATGGATGCCTTGTGCTTCTTCCAGCGGATTCAAGTCTTCGCGCTGAATGTTCTCGATCAGGGCCATGGCGGCGGCGGCCTGGTCATCCACATCGCGCACCAGCACCGGGAGCTGCTCCAGGCCCGCGATTTGTGCGGCGCGGAAGCGGCGCTCGCCGGCGATGATTTCATACTTGGTCAGGCCGCTGGCCTTGTCCTTGCCGACCGGGCGCACGAGGATGGGCTGCATGATGCCCTGGGTCTTGATCGAGGCGGCCAGTTCCTGCAGGCCGCCCTCGTCCATGCGGGTGCGGGGCTGGTACTTACCCGCTTGCATTTGCGACACGGGCAATTCGGATGGCGTGCCCAGCGCCGGGTTGTTCAGGTCGCCATCGCCGCCGAGCAGCGCGTCCAGGCCGCGACCCAGGCCCTTGAGTTTTTTGGTTGCCATGCTAGAGACTTCCCTTACATTTTCTTGATGCGTTCCACCATCTCGGCGCCGAAGGCGATGTACGCCTGCGCGCCCTTGGACGATGGATCGAAGGTGACGCCCGGCAAGCCGTACGATGGCGCTTCGGCCAGCCGCACGTTGCGCGGGATGATGGTGTTGAAGACCTTGTCGCCGAAGTGCTGCTCGAGCTGGGCCGACACTTGCTGCGACAGCGTCATGCGCGGATCGAACATCACGCGCAGCAGGCCGATGATCTTCAAGTCCTGGTTCAGGTTGGCATGGACCTTCTTGATGGTGTTGACCAGGTCCGACAAGCCTTCCAGCGCATAGTATTCGCACTGCATGGGGATGATCACGCCATGCGCCGCGCACAGGCCGTTCAAGGTCAGCATCGACAAGGCGGGCGGGCAATCGATCAGGATGAACTCGTAGTCCTGGTCCACCAGCGCCAGCGCGTCCTTCAGGCGGCGCTCGCGGTTATCGAGCTCCACCATCTCCACTTCGGCGCCGGCCAGTTCGCGGTTCGATGGCAGCACGTCGAAGCGCCCCGCTTCCGAACGCTGGCGCGCGCTAGCGACATCGGATGTGCCCAGCATCACCTCGTAGGTGGAGGCCGCCAGTCCGGCCTTGTTGATGCCGGCGCCCATGGTGGCATTACCTTGTGGGTCCAGGTCCACCAGCAGCACACGTTGGTCCAGCTTGGCCAGGCCGGCCGCCAGGTTCACGCTGGTGGTGGTCTTGCCCACGCCGCCCTTTTGATTCGCTACGCAAAAAATTTTCGCCATGTATATTCTTATCAGGAGTTGCCGTATCTGCGCGCCAGCTTCCATGAAACCGGCGACGATACGATTAATATTATTTATACTATTACTACGGTATAAACGATTTATACTGTTTATACTGAATAAACCATTTAAACCGTATAAATCGTTTACTCAGTTTTGGCGATAAACACCAGATGACGCTCCGCGCCCAGCCCCGGCACCTCCAAAGGCTGTAATTTGCTCACTTTCCATGGGGCTGGCAGTCGCTCTCGCTCCTCTGCCGGGGCCACTCCTTTCAGGGCGATGAACCGGCCGCCCTCCTGCAGCAGGTGTCCCGACCAGTTGACGAAGTCGGACAGGTCCGCGAACGCCCGCGAGGTGATCACGTCGAATGGCTGCTTCACTTGCAGTTGCTCCACCCGCATCGTGTACACGGTCACGTTGGCCAGGCCCAGCTCCGCCTTCACCTGGTTGAGGAAGGCGGTTTTCTTGTGCACGGTGTCGATCATCGACACTTTCATGTCCGGCCGCGCGATGGCCAGCACGATGCCGGGCAGTCCCCCACCCGCGCCCACGTCCAGCACGTTGCGCGCGCCCGCGAATGCGGGCACGGCGGCCAGTGAATCGAGCAGGTGCAAGGTCACCATCTGCAGCGGGTCGCGCACGGACGTCAGGTTGTACACGCCGTTCCACTTGTTCAGCAGCGCCAGGTAGTCGAGCAGCTGTTCCACTTGCTGCCCGCTCAAGTCCAGGTGCATGGCCTTGATGCCGTCGTTCAGTACCTGCGACAGCGCGTTACGGTCAAACACCTTCATCAAGCTACCTCATCCTTGAGGGTGGCGAAACCGCCATACCCGGCTTTCTTCAAATGCACCAGCAGCAGCGAAATGGCGGCTGGCGTCACGCCGGAAATACGCGAAGCCTGGCCCAGCGTCTCGGGCCGCTGCGCGTGCAGCTTCTGCCGCACTTCCACCGACAAGGCCGTGATGTCCAGGTAGTTGAACGCTTCCGGCAGCTTGAGGTTTTCGTAGTGCTCGTGGCGCTCCACTTCGCGCGTCTGGCGGTCGATATAGCCCGAATACTTGAGCTGGATTTCCACCTGCTCGCGCACGGCGTCATCGGTCACGCCGGGACCGGCCAGCTCGCGGCCATCGACACCGGACAGGCTCATCAGCTTGTCGTAGGCGACGCCGGGACGGCGCAGCAGATCGGCCAGCGAATACTCGCGCTCGATGGCCTGGCCAATCACACGCTCCGATTCCGCCGCCGCCAGGATGCGGGGGTTGACCCACGTGGAACGCAGCCGTTCCAGTTCCTGTGCCACCGCTTCGCGCTTGCGGTCGAACGCTTCCCACTGGGCATCGCCCACGCAGCCGAGCTTGCGGCCGATTTCCGTCAGGCGCATGTCGGCATTGTCTTCACGCAGGCTCAGGCGATACTCGGCGCGGCTGGTGAACATGCGGTACGGTTCCTGCACGCCCTGCGTGACGAGGTCGTCGACCAGCACGCCCAAATAGGCTTCGGAACGGCCCGGCGTCCACGACTCGCGGCCCGACGTTTGCAGGGCCGCGTTGATACCGGCCAGCATGCCTTGCGCGGCCGCTTCCTCGTAGCCGGTGGTGCCATTGATCTGGCCCGCGAAATACAGGCCCGAAATGGCCTTCGTTTCCAGCGAGGCCTTCAGGCCGCGCGGGTCGAAATAATCGTATTCGATGGCATAGCCGGGACGCAGGATGAAGGCGTTCTCCATGCCCTTCATCGAGCGCACCAGGTTCAGCTGCACGTCGAATGGCAGGCTGGTGGAGATGCCGTTCGGGTAGAACTCGTTGGTGGTCAGGCCTTCCGGTTCCAGGAAAATCTGGTGCGATTCCTTGGCCGAGAAGCGGTGGATCTTGTCCTCGATGGACGGGCAGTAGCGCGGGCCGACGCCCTCGATCACGCCCGTGTACATGGGGCTGCGGTCCAGGCCGGCGCGGATGATGTCGTGCGTCTGGCTGTTGGTGTGCGTCACCCAGCACGGCATCTGGCGCGGGTGCATGGCGGCGTTGCCCATCACGGAGAACACCGGCACCGGATCGAGATCGCCGGGTTGTTCCGTCATGGCGGCGAAGTCGATGCTGCGGCCGTCGATGCGCGGCGGCGTACCCGTCTTCAGGCGGCCTTGCGGCAGCTTCAGTTCCTTCAGGCGGGCCGACAAGGAAATGGCGGGCGGATCACCAGCGCGGCCGGCCGAATAGTTTTGCAGGCCGACGTGGATCTTTCCGTCCAGGAAAGTGCCAGCCGTCAGCACCACGGCGCGCGACAGGAACTTCAAACCGATCTGGGTGACGGCGCCGACCACGCGGTCGCCCTCCACCATCAGGTCGTCCACGGCTTGCTGGAACAGCCACAGGTTGGGCTGGTTCTCCAGCCGCGAACGGATGGCTTGCTTGTACAACATGCGATCGGCCTGGGCGCGGGTGGCGCGCACGGCGGGGCCTTTGGAGGAATTGAGGATGCGGAACTGGATGCCCGACTCGTCGGTGGCGATGGCCATCGCGCCGCCCATGGCGTCGACTTCCTTGACCAGGTGGCCTTTGCCGATACCGCCGATGGACGGGTTGCACGACATCTGGCCCAGCGTCTCTATGTTGTGGGTCAACAGCAGAGTCTTCTGCCCCATGCGGGCGGAAGCGAGGGCCGCCTCGGTACCGGCGTGACCACCGCCGACGACGATGACGTCGAATTCAGTAGGAAATAACATGATGGAATTGGTAAATGCGAAGGGATTGAGGTCAGATTATAGAGTCTTTTTCTAGCTGCGAATTTTTTCAGCACAAATTTTCATCAAACCGGACATAAATTGTTCCACGTGGAACAGTGCCGAGGTGGGTCAAAAGTGACGAAAAATGGCAACTCGAAAACAAAAAAGGGCGCCCCTTCCGGTGGCGCCCCATGTTCCACGTGGAACAATCTATGCTAAGCGAATGATGGCATCGTAGCCGGTCTTGCAGATCAACACCGCCACCACGACCAGGAACAGCTTGCGCACGAAGCGGCTGCCATGCTTGAGTGCCATGCGCGAACCGACGATGGAACCGCCAATCTGCGCCACCGCCATCATCGCCCCCAGTTGCCAGACCAGGTGACCGCTGTAGCCGAACCACAGCAACGCCGCGAAGTTGCACGCCACGTTGACGATCTTGGCCACGGCCGACGCACCCAGAAAATCAAACCCGAACACGCGCACGAACAGGAACACCAGGAAGCTGCCCGTGCCGGGGCCGAAGAAGCCGTCATAGAAACCGATGCAGGCGCCGACGCCCAGCGCCAGCGCCTGTTCCTTCACACCGCTGTGCATGGGCGCATGCACGCTGCCGAGGTCCTTGCGGGCGAAGGTGTAGACGGCGACGGCCAGCAGGATGAACGGCAGCAATGCGCGCATGAAATCAGGCGACACCTTGGTCACCGTGTAGGCGCCCGCGAACGCGAACACCAGCGCCGCGATGGCGGCCGGCGCGGCCGTCGACCAGGCGATCTTGACGCGGCGCGCATAGCTGGCCGCCGCCACGCTGGTACCGCAGATGCTGGCCAGCTTGTTGGTCCCGATCAGCGTCGCCGGCGCCATATTGGGAAAGACAGAAAACAGCGCAGGAATCTGGATCAATCCGCCGCCCCCGACCACCGCATCCACCAAGCCCGCGCCGAACGCTGCCACACCCAACACCAGATAATCGACCATCACCTACCCTATCAAGACTGAAAACAAGGGTAACATTGTACGGAAGAAAACCCGAACCAACCGTATCGCCGCGATGCCGATTCTGCATAGTTCCCCCTTCCAAAAACGATGGCCGAATGCGATACCGTCCCTCGGCAACTGTACTGGCGGGGCCAGCCCCCATCCAACCAACAGCGGGCCTCATGCCAATCACGCATAGTTACCGGCTTGGTGTAAGCTTCATGTGAAATCCCTAACCTGCGGAAACCGCCATGCACGATATTCCAGCGTTTGCATTCAGCACCGTCCCACAGATCATTTCCGAACTGGGCGCCACCCGCCAACTGGGCGAACTGCTCAGCCAGCGCTTCCCTGAGGCCCGCCGCGCCCTGCTCGTCACCGACCCTGGCTTCCTCAAGACCGGACTGGTGGATGCCCCCATGGCCAGCCTGCAAGCGGCCGGTCTGCACGTGCGCGTGTATTCGGACGTCGTGTCCGATCCGCCCGAAGAAGTGATCCGGGAAGCCGTGGCCATTGCCCGCGCCGACGAGAGCGACATCATCATCGGCTTCGGCGGCGGCAGTTCCATGGACGTCGCCAAGTTGATCGCGGTGCTGGCCGACGATACCCAACAACTGAACGCCATCTACGGCATCGGCAATGTGCGCGGCACCCGGCTGCCGCTGGTACAGATTCCCACCACGGCCGGCACGGGATCGGAGGTGACCAACATCGCCATCGTCACGACGGGCGCCACCACCAAGACGGGCATCGTAGCACCGCAGCTATACGCCGACCTGGCAATCCTCGACGCGGAACTGACGCTGGGCCTGCCTGCGATGGTGACGGCAGCCACCGGCATCGACGCCATGGTGCACGCGATCGAAGCCTACACCAGCCGCCACAAGAAAAATCCCCTGTCCGACTTGCTGGCCCGCAAGGCGCTCAGCCTGCTGTCGGCCAACCTGATCCATGCCTGTGAAAACGGTGCCAACCTGGCCGCGCGCCAGGCGATGCTGCTGGGCGCCATGCTGGCCGGGCAAGCCTTCTCGAACGCACCCGTGGCCGCCGTGCACGCGCTGGCCTATCCGATCGGGGGCATGTTCCACGTGCCACATGGCCTGTCGAACTCGCTCGTGCTGCCGCACGTGCTGCGCTTCAACGCGCCGGAAGCGGCCGGCCTGTACGCGGAACTGGCCGAGGTCGTCGTGCCACAAGCGAGCGGCAGCGAGGAAGCCCGTGCCGAAGCGCTCGTTATTGCAATGCAACAATTTGCCATCATCGCGGGTATCGAGCGTACCTTGCAGCAGGTCGGCATCCAGGAGAGCGACCTCGACCGCCTGGCCGACGAAGCCATGCTGCAAACCCGCCTGCTCGGCAACAACCCACGTCCCGTCACCCGCACCGACGCCCGCGCCATCTACGCCGCCGCGCTCTAAAAAAGAAATGGGGACGTAACACCTGTTACGTCCCCACTTCCCTGCTGCATTGAAGTCCGACTCAGTTCGGCACGTCCACCACCGTTCCATTGACGTTGATCACATCACCAGCGGCCGGTGTCGCGGCGATCGGCGGCACGTTGGCGATGGTGATCGGCGTGGTGGCGTCGGCCCGCGTCACCGTCCGCACCACTTGCGAAGGCGGCAAGGACGACGTCGAACCGCTCTTCAGGCTGGCATACATGGCATCCAGCGCGCGGAACAGGTAGACGTGCAACGGCACGATACTGGCCGGCAGCGCGTTGGTGAACGAGTCGAAGTGATTGGCATGGGTCACCTCGATGTAGCGCAACTTGCTGGTGGCGCCTTCCACCGCCGCATTCAGGCCCAGGTAGGCGCGCGAAGCATGGTTGACGGGGATCAGCGTGTCGCTGCGTCCCTGCACGATGATGGCCGGCTTGCCGTGCAGATTGCCGGTGGCCGCCACCTCCGCCATGCCAGCCCGCACGCGCGCGCTCTGCGCCTGCAAGCCCACGTCCAGCACGCCGCCGGTCACCGGGTCCATGCCCGTGGACAAAGCGCGCAGGCACAGGAAGCCATCAAGCGACTGGTCGGCCTGGCCATTGCTGGGCGAAATGCCCGCCGTGTACACCTTGGGTATGCCGTCAGCCGAGTTTTCATAGATCACGCTGCCGATGATGCCGTTCTGGGTGGCGAAGCTGGATGCCTTCTGCGCGGCCGTGAACGCCACCGGCAAGCCCGTCGCGTCAACGGGTGCGAACGAGAAGCCGCACACCTTGTCGGTCACGGAGAACTTGCCGTACGCATTTGCGTACGTCACCGCCACCAGGATATTGGTGCCGGCATGGGCCGCCTGCAACACATCCGAATCGGCCAGCCAGCCGTATGCTTTCAGGCGCGCCTTGGCGTCGGCCTGCTGCGTGGGCAGGTCGCCCGCCACCAGCAAGTCCTTGGCCGTCAACGCGGTGCAGCGCCCCGCACTGCCGGCAATGCACGGCTGGTACAACGCGGCAAACGTCGAGTAATCGAACAGCGCCTTGCCCTGGGCCGTGGCCGGTGTACCGCCCTGGCGCACGGTATAGCCCGTGGCCATCTTGGGCTGGATCTGCGGTTCGGTCGCCGCCACGCCGCCGATCAGGCCCTTGGTGTCCTGCTCGGCCGCCAGCAGCGCAGAGCCGGCGCCATTCGAAATGCTCGACGCGATCGTCACCGTGTTGCGCGGCGTGAGGCGCACGATGTGGCTCTTGTTGTCCGATGCCAGCACGCCGTACTTCTCATTGAGGACGTAAAAGGCGAATTCCACGGCCTGCAGTGTGAACTTGCCCCAATCCTTTTCCGGGTTCTGCTGCGAGTGCGCGTGCTTGAAGGCGACCCGGCCCGTCAACTTGGCGAACGCAGTCCGGTCGGCGTCGCTCAACGTGGGCGAGAAGTTAGCGTTCTTGCCGGCGGCCGTGCGCGTGGACCGTATGCCGTTCTGCAAGTTCACGCTATCGTCGTCGAAAGTGTACAGGCCGGTGCCGCTGCCCTTGTCGGCATAGGCGACCGCGCAGTTGTTCTTCAGTCCCCACTCGCCGGCACTGCCGATGGCGCCGTAGACGCCGCGCGAACCGCTGGACGTGCCGGTCACGATGCAGGCATGGTCGGGATCGAAACTGGCCGGCACCTGCACCATCAGCGTGACGTTCTGGTTGCCCGTGCCGTCGTCGGCATAGGCCAGGTACTCGGTGCCAGCCACCTTGCCCTCGCTGGTCGTCACGTTGCCCTTGGCGTCCACATTGGGGCCATACAGCGTGCCGTAGCCGCTGTTGGCGTTGATATCGAGCACGGCCCGGTAATTGGCCCAGATCGCGTTGCGGCGCAGTTCCGCGGCGGTGGGATTGGCGGGATCGGCATAGGCGGGCGCGGCGGCAGCCAGCCCCGTTTTGCCCAGACCGGCGGTCAGTAAATCGTCGCTGCTGCCGTCATAGGTGGTGCTGGTGATGGTGCCCAGGTAGGACGGCGGCGCGTTCAGCTCGTCGGGCATGTGGCTGTTGCTGCCGCAGGAGGCCAGCGCCGCGCCGGCGCCGGCCAGCGCGGCGAATTTGGTCAGTGTGCGTTTCATGTCTTCCTCTCGGTTCCGTTAGAAGTGGATTTCCGGCCCATGCAGGCGCAATCGACAACATCTGGGACGAGTTTGCCCATCCAGGCCAAAGGCTAGATACAAAGACAATATTGCAAGAAAAAACGCCGGACAGGAAGTCCGGCGCCGGTTGCTACATCAGGCGTGCTTGCCGCCGCCGTTGCCGCCGAAACGGGCCACGAATTCCCCGACGATGCCGCGCCGGAACAACAGCACGCAAGCGACGAAGATCAAGCCCGTCACCATGCTGACGGCCTCGCCCAATTGGTTGAACCAGTCGATGCCCGTATGGCCGGCCAGGAAGCCGCCCAGGTCGCCCAGCTTGTTCTCCAGCGCGATGATGATCATGGCACCCAGGATGGGGCCGGCCAGCGTGCCCATGCCCCCTACCAGCGTCATCAGGATCACCAGACCGGACATGCTCCAGTGCACGTCCGTCAGCGTCTCAAAGCCCTGCACCAGCGTGTTGGTGGCGCCGGCCAGCCCGGCCAGCGTGGCCGACAGCACGAAGGCCAGCAGCTTGTACTTGTCCACGTCGTAACCGAGCGAAATGGCGCGCGGTTCGTTTTCCTTGATGGCCTTGAGCACTTGTCCGAACGGCGAATGCACGGTGCGCACGATCAGCGCGAAACCGCCCACGGCGATGGCCAGTACCACGTAGTACAGCACGAAGTCGTTGCCCAGGTCGAGCATGCCCAGCAGCTTTCCACGTGGAACGCCCTGCAAGCCATCCTCGCCCCCCGTCAGTTCACCGGCCCGCAGGCAACCGAAGTAGACCATCTGCGCCAGCGCCAGCGTGATCATCGAGAAATAAATGCCCTGGCGGCGGATGGCCAGCGCGCCCATCACGAGTCCGATCAACGCCGCCGCGCCCGCGCCAGCCAGCAGCCCCAGCTCGACCGGCAAGCCCCATACCTTGAGCGCATTGCCGGCCACATAGCCGGCCGCACCAAAGAACGCGGCATGGCCGAACGACAGCAAGCCCGTGAAACCGATCAGCAGATTGAACGCGCACGCGAACAGCGAGAAGCACAGCAGCTTCATCAGGAACACCGGATAGCCGACGAACGGCGCGGCCAGGGCGATAGCGAAGGCGATTGCGTAGCCTGTATTCTTGTTCATGCGTGACCTCTTTATTTTTCTTTGCCGAACAGGCCGGCGGGACGCAACAACAGCACGATGATCATCACCACGAACACCACCGTGGCCGATCCTTCGGGGTAATACACCCGCGTCAAGCCCTCGATCACGCCCAGCGCCAGCCCGGTGAGGATGGAACCCATGATAGAACCCATGCCGCCGATCACCACGACGGCGAACACGACGATGATGAGGTTGGAGCCCATCAGCGGCGAGACCTGGATGATGGGCGCCGCCAGCACGCCGGCAAAGCCCGCCAGCGCCACGCCAAAGCCATAGGTCATGGTCACCATCAGCGGCACGTTGACGCCGAACGCTTCCACCAGCTTCGGGTTTTCCGTGCCGGCGCGCAGGTAGGAACCGAGCTTGGTTTTCTCGATCACGAACCAGGTGGCCAGGCACACGGCCAGCGAGGCCAGCACCACCCAGGCCCGGTAATTGGGCAGCACCATGAAACCCAGGTCCGTGGCGCCAGCCAGCAGTTCCGGCACCTCGAACGGCTGGCCGGACACGCCGTAGAACGAGCGGAACACGCCTTCCACCATCAGCGTGATGCCGAACGTCAGCAGCAGGCCGTACAGGTGGTCCAGCTTGTACAGCCAGCGCAGCATGGTCTTCTCGATGATGATGCCGAACGCACCTACCAGGATCGGTGCCAGCACCAGCATCACCCAGTAATTGAGGCCCAGGTAGGTCATGCCCATCCAGGCCAGGAAGGCGCCCATCATGTACAGCGCGCCATGGGAAAAGTTAATCACGTTCAGCAAGCCGAAGATGACCGCCAGCCCCAGCGACAGCATGGCGTAGAACGAGCCGTTGACCAGTCCCAGCAGCAACTGGCTCAGCATCGCGGGCAGGGGAACGCCGAATATATCCATGAGATCACAGTCTAGTATCACCGCGCGCGGTGAGGGTGAACAGGGAAACGCCGCCGGCACGGGGCCGGCGGCACACAGCACGATGCAGGTGGGACGCGGCGCGCCCCGTCAGCTTATTTCCACAACGAACACTTGGTCTCGGCCTTGGTCACGTAGGCCTGGGCGCCCGGCACCACGGCCGCCACCTTGTAGTAGTCCCATGGATACTTGGACTCGGATGGCTTCTTCACTTCCATCAGGTACATATCGTGCACCATGCGGCCGTCGGGGCGGATCTCGCCGGCCTTGGTGTACATGTCGCTGATCTTGGTCGATTTCAGGCGCGCCATCACCTTGTCCGAGTCGTCCGTGCCAGCGGCCTTGACGGCCTTCAGGTAGTTGCTCACGGCCGAATAGTCGGCCGCCTGCAGGCTCGACGGCTCCTTCTTCATCTTGTCGAAATAGCGCTTGGACCAGGCGCGGGTTTCAGGATTCATGTCCCAGTACCAGCTGTCGGTCAGGTACATGTTCTGGGTCAGGTTCAGGCCCAGCGAATGGATGTCGTTGATGAACATCAGCAAGCCGGCCAGCTTCATCTTCTTGGTGATGCCGAACTCGTTGGCGGCCTTGATCGAGTTGATGGCGTCGCCGCCGGCGTTGGCCAGGCCCAGGATCTGCGCCCCCGACGATTGCGCCTGCAGCAGGAAGGACGAGAAATCGGACGCCGACAGCGGATGCTTGACACTGCCCAGCACCTTGCCGCCGTTGGCCTTGACCACGTCGGCCGTATCCTTTTCCAGCGACTGGCCGAACGCATAGTCAGCCGTCAGGAAATACCAGCTCTTGCCGCCCTGCTTGACGATGGCGCCGCCCGTGCCGCGCGCCAGCGCCACCGTGTCGTAAGCGTAGTGCACGGTGTAAGGCGTGCATTCCTCGTTCGTCAAACGGGCCGAGCCGGCGCCGATCGAAATGAACACTTTCTTCTTCTCGGCCGCCACCTTGGCCATGGCCAGGTTGGCGCCCGAGTTGGTGCCGCCCACCAGCAGGTCCACGCCCTGCTGGTCGAACCATTCGCGCGCCTTGGAGGCCGCGATGTCGGCCTTGTTCTGGTGGTCCGCGGAAATGAACTCGACCTTCTTGCCGGCGATGACCACGCCCGCATCGGCGATCGCCATCTTGATCGCTTCCGCCCCGCCAGGGCCGTCGATGTCGGAATACAGGCCAGACATGTCGGTGATGAAACCGATCTTGATGGTATCGCCCGATACCTGGGCTTGTGCGGCATAGGACAGCCCCATGGCGCAGACGGTGGTGGCGGCGATGGCGATAGTCTTGAGTTTCATTTTGTCTCCGTTCAGGATTGGTATTGTTAGTCAGCGGTACAACGACACTACACGCCCAGCAGCTCGGTCAACACCGGCATCTTGGCGCTCAATTCAGACGCAACAAAGGTTTCCACGATCTGCCCGTGTTCCATCACATAAAACCGGTCCGCCAGTGGCGCGGCGAAGCGGAAATTCTGTTCCACCATGACGATGGTGTAGCCCTTGGCCTTGAGCGTGGTGATCATGCGGGCCAGGCCCTGCACGATGACGGGCGCCAGGCCTTCGGAAATTTCGTCGAGCAGCAGCAGGCGCGCGCCCGTGCGCAGGATGCGGGCCACGGCCAGCATCTGCTGCTCGCCGCCCGACAGCCGCGTACCCTGGCTGTGCTTGCGCTCCTCCAGGTTGGGGAACATGGTATAAATCTCCGCCACCGACATGCCCGGCTGACCCGTGGCCAGATGGGGCGGCAACATCAGGTTTTCCTCCGTCGACAGCGACGAGAAAATGCCCCGCTCCTCCGGGCAATAACCGACGCCCAGGTGCGCCACCTTGTGGGTCGGCAAACCGATCGCTTCCACGCCATTGATCTTGATCGAGCCCTTGCGCGCACCCGTGAGCCCCATGATGGCGCGCATGGTCGTCGTGCGCCCGGCGCCGTTGCGGCCCAGCAGCGTAACCACTTCGCCCGGCTGCACCACCAGGTTCACGTTATGCAGGATGTGGGATTCGCCGTACCACGCTTGAAGATTGGTGATTTCCAGTGCGGCCGTCATCAGTGCGCTCCTTCCAGCACTGCCGCTTCCGTGCCCATATACGCTTCCATCACTTGCGGGTTGGTCGACACTTCCGCATAGCTGCCCTCGGCCAGCATGGCGCCGCGCTGCAGGACGGAGATCTTGTCGCAGATGCCGGACACCACTTTCATGTTGTGTTCGACCATGAGAATGGTGCGGCCAACCGACACCTTCTTGATCAACTCCGTCACCCGGTGCACGTCTTCATGGCCCATGCCCTGGGTCGGTTCGTCGAGCAGCATCAGTTCCGGCTCCATCGCCAGCGTGGTGGCAATTTCCAGCGCCCGCTTGCGTCCATAAGGCATATCGACCGTGATGGTGTCGGCAAATTCCGTCAAATCCACTTCGGCCAGCAATTCCATGGCGCGCGCGTTGAGCTTGGACAAACTGCGTTCGCTTTGCCAGAAATTGAAGCTGGTGCCGAGCTGGCGTTGCAGGCCGATGCGCACGTTCTGCAGCACGGTCAGGTGGGGGAAAACGGCGGAAATCTGGAAGGAACGAATCACGCCCATGCGGGCGATCTGGGCTGGCTTGTCGGCCGTGATGTCCTTGCCATTGAACAGGATCTGGCCGGAGGTGGGGACCAGGAATTTGGTGAGCAGGTTAAAGCACGTTGTCTTGCCTGCGCCATTGGGACCGATCAGCGCGTGTATGTGGCCGCGCTGGACCTTCAGATTCACGTCATTAACGGCCGTGAACCCCTTGAATTCCTTGGTCAAATTCTTTGTTTCCAAGATAACGCTGGACATCCTGTCTCCTAGTTATTCTTTGCAAACTACAAATTTTATTCAGATCATACACACTAACAATTTGGCTAACAATACAGTATAACTACCATTGATTTTTGATCCATGCCTATCAAATGTGGGGCAAAAATCGCTCAAAATACGACATTCTGTTACCGGTTTTTCCAGCAAGCATGGATCAGTCCGGCTGCTTTCTCCGCGATCATCATAGTGGGAGAGTTGGTATTCCCGGAAGTAATATTCGGCATGATAGCCGCATCTGCCACACGCAAGCCCCGCACCCCGATCACGCGCAAAGCAGGATCGACCACCGCCGCAGGGTCGTCGGCCCGTCCCATTTTGCACGTGCCCACCGGATGGAAAATCGTCGTACCGATGGTACCGGCCGCCTGCGCCAGTTCTTCCTCGGTCTGAAAATGCAGCCCCGGCTTGAATTCCTCCGGCGCGAACGGCTGCAGCGCGGGCGCGGCGACGATGCGGCGCGTCAATGCCAGCGCGGCGGCTGCCGTCTTGCGATCCTCCGCCGTGCTCAGGTAGTGCGGTGCGATGGCCGGCGCCGCAAAAGAATCGGCCGAGACGATGCGCACCTGCCCGCGCGACGTGGGCCGCAAGTGGCACACGCTGGCCGTGAAAGCTGGAAACGCATGCAAGGGCTCGCCAAATTTTTCCAGCGATAAAGGCTGGACATGGTATTCCAGGTCCGGCGTGGCCACGCCGGGATCGGATCTGGCAAAGGCACCCAGCTGCGACGGCGCCATCGACATCGGCCCGCTTTGCCGCAGCGCATATTCAAGCCCGATTTTCATCTTGCCGTACCAGGTGCTGGCCATGGTGTTCAGGGTTTTCGCCCCCTTCACCTTGTACACCATGCGCAGCTGCAAATGATCCTGCAAATTCTCGCCCACGCCGGCCAAATCAGCCACCGGCGTGATGCCATGGGATTGCAGCAGCGCCGCCGGTCCGATGCCCGACAATTGCAGGATGTGCGGCGAACCGATCGCGCCGGCCGTCAGCAAGGTTTCCCGCCTGGCGCGCGCGTTCCAGGCTGTGCCGCCGCCCGTAAACTGCACGCCGCGGCAAACGGGGCCATGCTCGTCCCGCTCGATCACCAACCGTTCCACGTGGCAGCCCGTCATGATGGTCAGGTTGGGTCGCCCCGCAACGGGCCGCAGGAAGGCCTTGGACGCATTCCACCGGATGCCCCGCTTCTGGTTCACGTCGAAATAGCCGCAGCCGGCATTGTCGCCGCCATTGAAATCATCCACCCTGGCGATGCCGGTCTGCTCGGCCGCCTCACGGAATGCATCGAGGATTTTCCACGACAGGCGCTGCTTTTCCACCCGCCACTCGCCGCCCGCGCCATGCACGGCCGAGGCGCCGCCATGGTAATCCTCGCTTTGCTTAAACAATGGCAACACCGCATCCCAGCGCCAGCCTGGATCGCCCGTCAGCTCGGCCCAGCGGTCGTAATCGCCCGCCTGGCCGCGCATATAAATCATGCCGTTGATGGAAGAACTGCCGCCCAGCACTTTGCCGCGCGGATAAATCAGGCTGCGTCCGCCAAGGCCGGCATCGGACTCGGTACGGTAAAGCCAATCCGTGCGCGGGTTGCCGATGCAATGCAAATAGCCAACCGGGATATGAATCCACACATAATCATCCTTGCCACCCGCCTCGATCAGCAACACCTGGGCGTCCTTGTCGCGGCTGAGCCGGTTGGCCAGCACACAACCGGCCGAACCAGCGCCCACGATGACGTAGTCGTACTCTCCCGCTGATTCCAATGCCGTTCCTCCACGATAAAGTTGCGGCTACGCTACG
This sequence comes from Rugamonas fusca, assembly GCF_014042365.1. Taxonomy (GTDB): domain Bacteria; phylum Pseudomonadota; class Gammaproteobacteria; order Burkholderiales; family Burkholderiaceae_D; genus Rugamonas; species Rugamonas fusca. The sequence continues at coordinate 174,750 of NZ_JACEZS010000003.1, read as the reverse complement.
TTCAAGCGGCTTTGATTTCCGCCAACAGGGTCTGCACCAGTTGCGCAACCGGCATCGCGCGCGCCCGCGCCACGCCCATCCCGCACCACAAGGACATGAATTCCGTGTCGCCGCGCTTGGCCGCTTCCGCCCGAATACTGCCAGTGAGTGCATTTTGCACAGGATATGGTGGCACTTGTTGCTCCACGGCCGCCATCATCTGCATGAAGCGATTGTCCAGGCCGCGCGCATAACGGCCGGAAAAACTGCGCGTGAGCCGGGTTGGATGCTCGCCCGCCGTCAACAAACGCTGCTTGTAAGCGGGATGGATGCCTGATTCGTCCGTCACGAGAAACGCCGTGCCCATCTGCACCGCCTGGGCGCCGGCTGCCAGCGCACGCTTGATGTCGGCGCCATCCATGATGCCGCCGGCCGCGATTACAGGAATACGCACGGCGGCCACCACTTGTGGCAACAATTCGAAAGTGGTCAGCTTGGCCTCCGTTTGCGGACCGAGGAAAGTGCCACGATGGCCGCCCGCCTCCACGCCGGACGCGATGACGGCATCGGCGCCCCGTTCCTGCCAGGCCAACGCCTCATCGACAGTGGTGATGGTGCCGATCACGAAGATGCCGGCATCATGCAAACGCGCGATCTGCTGCGCGCTGAGGATGCCGAACGTGAAACTGGCGACAACCGGTTTCAACTCGATCAACGTTTCAAACTGGGCCGCGAAATCCTCGCACCATTTGGCTGGTTTCGGCAGATCCGACCATCCCAGGGCCGACCAGACTGGCTCCAGCATGGCGATGCCGGCTGCGACCTCGGCCGCATCGGGCGACGGCGTCTGTAAAACAAAGAAATTGAGGCAGAAAGGACGGTCTGTCAGGCTGCGGATCTGGGCAACCTGGGTACGCAAGGTGTCGGGCGACAACAACGAGCCGGCCAGCGATCCCAGTGCGCCGGTATCTGACACGGCCGCCACCTGGGCAGGTGTATTGGGGCCGCCAGCCATCGGTCCCTGGATGATGGGATGTGGAAAAAGTGTCCGTAAATCCATGCATTTCCTCCTGAAACAACGTCCCGTGGCGGTTCATGCACAAAAAACCGGCAAATTCGGCCGTTTTTCTTGTGGACAAGTCTCTGGATATCCACAGGCGCGAAATGTGAGTAAACAAACCCAAAATCCGGCGCCGCTTTTTTATCCCAAAACAGTGCGCCGGTCATACAAGGTTTACGCGCCTGCTTATGCATCGCGCAAACGCTTGATTCTAATCCAAATTGCTGACTTATCCACAGAAACGTGTCTGCGTTAACAACTACTACTATTTTTATATACGACTTTACAGTAAACCAAAGCCAACACAACGCGAAGAAAAACCGGACACGGATGCGACTTTGTCAGCGAGCGCGGCTCACGCCGCGCGACACGCGAGATGACCATGCTGAACACCAGACCTGCCGGCCAGCACTACGCTTCGCAACGTTTGCCTCGCTTACCTTGTACGTGATGACGTGCTCACTTTTTCCTGCATTCCATGGCAACGGGATGCTTGCCCCTTCAAAAGATTCGGGACGGTTGGGCCCAGGCGCCTTGAGTAAAGACCTGTCGCCGCAAAACGGTTCTTGATTGGAGGCGTCGAAACTCAGATTTCGCGGTTTTATGGCGGAAAGGCCACCAAGTTGGGTGACTGAAGGCGAAAAAACGTGAGAAAACCACTGGTTTGGTGATTAGCCTGTTGATAACTTACTGGATATCCACAGGACGACTTGTGCGTAAGGACAAATTTGTCCAAAGGCCGCCATTTTATACAGAATTGCTCCTGAACTGATACAGCGATTATGCAAGAGCTTATCTACGTCGTAAACGGATGATTTTTAAGCTGTTAACCTACTTATCCACAGGAATTTACACGTTTACTACTACTACTATTTTGATATAAAACTTTTGTAAACAACTAAAACGCAAAAGCCGCCGGGCGCTCAAAAAAAAACGTTAACCGCTGTACTGCCAAACGTGCTAGAAGCGCCTGCTTCGCATCCAGGAGCGCAAAGCTGGCCAAGAAATGCCTCTAATCGCGTCATTTTTACTTCCGTGTTGTGGATAAGCGCCTGCATATCCACAGGACGAGATGTGGGAAAACACGCTACTTGTGCACACGAAATTTTTTATCCCAAATTCATCCGTCGTAGATACAATGCTTGTGCAGCCGGTTGTCTGTACGCTAAGACCATGATTTTGTTATGGTTTACCAGCTTATCCACAGAAAAGTGCAGGTTTACTATCTACTATCAGGTTTATATATTCATCTTTATATAAAACACTGAGCAACGGTACGCAGTGGAAAAATCGTCCGTTGTCCACCTTGAAAAACCGCCTCCAGGACGATGAATTCACAGAAAAGTATGCGTTTAGGCATCATCAGCGCGTTGGCTGAAGAACAGCACGGGCTGATAGAAGCCATGGAAGGGCCCTACAAGCGCGTGCACGGCATGCGGGAGTACACGGCAGGGAAGTTGTGGGAAATCGACGCTGTGTGCGTTTTATCGCGTATAGGCAAGGTTGCAGCGGCCATGACAGCCGCAATCCTTGTGGAAAAGTTCGAAGTTACGCACATCGTGTTCACCGGCGTCGCTGGCAGTGCCGATCCTGAGGTCAATGTTGGGGATATAGTGGTGGCAGAATCGCTGGTTCAGCACGATTTTGACGCCAGTCCCCTGTTTCCGCGCTATCAGATCCCCTTGACGGGTTTGTCGCACTTCGAAACGGACGTGACATTGAGCGATCGGATGGCTGGCGCTGGCCAGCAATTTATCGAGCATGGCCTGGGTGGCGTGATCAGCCCGGAAACGGCGCACGCATTCCGATTGAACAAACCGCGGCTGCACCGCGGCTTGATCGCCAGTGGCGACCAGTTCATCGGCAAGCGAGGCCAGGTCACGCAGCTGAAAGCGGCCCTGCCCGCCTTGCTGGCGGTGGAAATGGAAGGCGCGGCAGTGGCGCAAGTGTGTTTTGAGCTGGGCATCCCGTTCGCCGTCATCCGCACGATTTCAGACAAAGCCAATGAAGACGCCGCCACTGACTTCATGCATTTTGTCAAAACCGTCGCCTCCCCCTACGCCTTCGACATCCTCCAACGCTTCTGTCTTGCTCAATAGAAAAATCGGGGACGTAACACAGTTTTCCTTTCAGGAAAAACCGTGTTACGTCCCCGATTTTGGGGTGGGGTAAGGTTTTTGGGCTTAGGCTTCCAGCGTCATCAGGCTGGCGTTGCCGCCGGCTGCCGTTGTGTTGACGCACAGGGCGCGCTCGGCGAGCAGGCGCCACAGCGGGATGGCGCCGTCTTCGTTGGTGTCGATCAGGGCCACCAGCGCGCCGTCACGGGCCGCCAGCTGCGGGCGCAGCGTGTTCACCAGCGACGATTCCACCAGAGCGACCTGGAATTCGCCTTCGAGCTGGCCCAGCATTGCGACCGTGCGTACGCCTGCCATCACGGATGCCGGCAAGCCAGCAGGCAGCAGGCAGGCCGTTTCCGTGCTCATCAAGGCGGTATTGCCGGTCGCCAAGGTGGCGGCCAGTTGATTCAGCAGGCAGGCGGCCGTCGATGCCGCGCAGACGATGGCGCCACGGCCCACGAAACTCAAGGTATTGCGTTCTCCCGTCGGGCCAGGCAGGACGGTGGTGCTGCCCAGCATGGTCGTGCGGCTGTATTGCTCGATCATGCTGGCCAGTTGCTCCTTGCCCTGCTGTTTGGCCCACTGCTCCAGGTCATCCAGCGCCGCCGAACCCTGGTGGCCGTGCTGGGCCACAATGGCCGCGCCGCGCTGCAGCCGTTTCAGGTACAGCGGGCCGCCCGCTTTGGGGCCGGTGCCCGATTTGCCTTCGCCGCCAAACGGTTGCACGCCGACCACGGCGCCCACGATGTTGCGGTTCACGTAGATGTTGCCCACATGGGCGCGCGTGCTGATGAACTCAATGGTTTCATCGATGCGGGAATGGATACCCAGCGTCAGGCCGTAGCCGCTGGCGTTGATCTGTTCCACCAGCTTGCCCAGGTCGGCGCGCTTGTAGCGGATCACGTGCAGCACGGGGCCGAACACTTCCTGCTTCAGTTCGCTCAGCGAGCGGATTTCCATCACGGTCGGCGGCACGAAGGTGCCGGCCACGTTGAGCGGCAGTTCCAGCGCGAAATGGCTGACGGCCGTCTGCTTGAGGCGGTTGATGTGGCCCAGCAGGTTTTGCTGCGCTTCCGCGTCGATCACGGGGCCGATGTCGGTCGTCAGCCGGTCCGGATTGCCGACCTTCAGTTCCAGCATGGCGCCCTTGAGCATCTTGATGGTCTTGTCGGCGATATCTTCCTGCAGGAACAGCACGCGCAGGGCCGAGCAGCGCTGGCCGGCGCTGTCGAAGGCCGACGAGATCGCATCCTGCACCACCTGTTCTGGCAGCGCCGACGAATCGACGATCATGGCGTTCTGGCCGCCCGTTTCGGCGATCAGCGGAATGTCCGTGCCCTCCGCCACGGCGCGGCGTGCCAGCGTGCGGTTGATCAGCTGGGCCACTTCCGTCGAGCCCGTGAAAATGACACCCTTGACGCGGGCGTCGTTGCACAGCCCGGCACCCACCACTTCGCCGCGGCCGGGCAGGAATTGCAGCGCGCCGCGCGGAATGCCTGCTGCGTGCAGCAGTTCCACGGCGCGGCAGGCGATCAGCGGCGTTTGCTCGGCCGGCTTGGCCAGCACCACGTTGCCGGCGGCCAGCGCCGCGGCGACCTGGCCCGTGAAGATGGCCAGTGGGAAATTCCACGGGCTGATGCAGGTCACGGGACCGAGCGCCAGCATGTTGGTAGCGCCATGCACCTGGCCCGCGTAGTAGCGCAGGAAGTCGACCGCTTCGCGAATTTCCGCGACAGCGTTCGGCAACGATTTACCCGCTTCGCGCACCGCCAGCGTCATCAGTTCATGCTGGTGGGTTTCGAACAGGTCGGCGGCGCGCGTCAGCGCGGCCGCGCGCAGGGCCGGTTCCGTCGTCTGCCAATCCATGGCGTACTGGCTGGCGCTGGCCAGCGCCGTTTCCACATCGGCCGCGCTCGCTTCAACGAGTTGGCCCACCACATCCGTGCGCTGGGCCGGGTTGGTCACGGCCTGCGAAGGCTGGCCCACACTGACGGGGCCATCCAGCAGCGGCGCGGCGCGCCAGGTGCGCGGGGCGGCCAGCGCATCGGCCAGCGTGCGCAGCACGTCTTCATTGGACAAGTCGACGCCGGCCGAGTTCCGGCGTTCGGCGCCGAACATGGCTTGCGGCAGCGCGATGCCCGGATGGGGCGAGCCGCCCAGCGCGCGCGCCTGTTGCAGCGGGTCCTGGATCAGCGATTCGATGGGCACGCTGGCATCGACGATCTGGTTGACGAACGAGGAATTGGCGCCGTTTTCCAGCAGGCGGCGCACCAGGTAGGCCAGCAGCGTTTCATGCGAGCCGACCGGCGCATAAATACGGCAACCCTTGTCCAGGTTATCCTTGCCCACCACCTGGTCGTACAGGGTTTCGCCCATGCCGTGCAGGCACTGGAATTCATAGTCGGTCACGCCATCGCGCTTGGCCCAGGTGTAGATGGTGGACAAGGTTTGCGCGTTGTGGGTGGCGAACTGCGGGTAGATGACGCTGGTGGCGCCCAGCAACTTCTGCGCGCACACGAGGTAAGACACGTCCGTGTACACCTTGCGCGTATAGACCGGATAGCCGTTCATGCCGTCCACCTGGGCGCGCTTGATTTCAGCATCCCAATATGCGCCCTTGACCAGGCGCACCATGAACTTGCGGCCGCTGCGCTTGGCCAGGTCGATCAGGTAGTCGATCACAAACGGGCAACGTTTCTGGTAAGCCTGCACCACGAAGCCGATGCCGTCGAAGCCGGCCAGTTCGGGATCGAAGGCCATCGCCTCCATCAGGTCCAGCGACAGTTCCAGCCGGTCCGTTTCCTCGGCGTCGATGTTCAGGCCGATGTTGTAGTGCTTGGCCAGCAGCACCAGCTGTTTCACGCGCGGCAGCAGTTCATCCATCACGCGCGCGCGTTGGGCCCGGCTGTAACGGGGATGCAGGGCCGACAGCTTGACGGAAATGCCGGGGCCATCCTTGATGCCGCGGCCGTTCGATGCCTTGCCGATCGCGTGGATGGCCGTTTCGTAGGAAGCGTAATAATTGAGCGCGTCGGCGTCCGTCAGGGCCGCCTCGCCCAGCATGTCGTAGGAATAGCGGTAGCCGCGCGCTTCATTGTCGCGGCCGTTCTTGATGGCTTCGTCGATAGTCTGGCCCGTCACGAACTGATTACCCAACATGCGCATGGCCAGATCCACGCCCTTGCGGATCAGCGGTTCGCCGCCCTTGGCGATCAACTTGGTCATGGCCGAACCAAGGCCCGTTTCGCTGCTGGTCGTGACCAGTTTGCCTGTGATCAGCAAGCCCCAGGTGGCGGCGTTGACGAACAGCGAAGGCGATTCGCCCAGGTGCTTGCGCCAGTCGCCCTTGCTGATCTTGTCTGCGATCAGGCGGTCGGCCGTGGCGCTGTCGGGAATGCGCAGCAGCGCTTCAGCCAGGCACATCAGGGCCACGCCTTCTTCCGATGACAGCGAGAATTCATGCATCAGCGCATCCACGCCGGACGAGCGGGTGCGCTTTTCGCGCACGGCGCTCACCAGCTTGTGTGCCAGTTGCTGGGCTTGCGCGCCGGTGGCGGCGTCGCTGGCGCGCACCTGGCCCAGCAGCCATTGCACGGCCGTCGCCTCGTCGCGGCGGTAGGCGCCGGTGATGGCGGCGCGCAACGGGGTGGGATCACGCAGGATTTCCGCCTGCAGCGCGGCGAAGGGAAGGGTGGAAACCGGGGTAGCGGCTGGGTGCATGGAATACTCTTGTCGGTGAAGTTTTTGATGAGTCCACGTGCAAAAAACGCCCGGCAGGCTCGTGGGCTGGCGGGCGTAATCGGCATCTAAAACGATGAACTGCTGATGATTTGATTGTAATGGGGAATCTTCTGGATTAATTCTGGTATTGCAGGGGACTAGCAATAGATAGTTTTTGGTGCGACAATTTGACCAAATAAAATTGAGGGGGAGCGTGCAGTATGCTGGACAAGATCAGCAAGAAAATTCTGATGGAATTGCAGAGCGACGGCCGCATCAGCAACGTCGAGCTGGCGGCCCGCGTCAACCTGTCGCCGGCCGCTTGCCTGGAGCGGGTGCGCAAGTTGCATGAATCGGGCTATATCATGGGCTACACGGCCCAGCTCAATCCGCAACTGCTGGACGTATCGCTGCTGGTCTTCATCGAGGTCGTGCTCGACCGCACCACGCCGGAAGTGTTCGACGCCTTCAAGCAGAGCGTGCAAGTGATCCCGGAAGTGCTGGAATGCCACATGGTCGCCGGCGGCTTTGACTACCTGGTCAAGGCCCGCGTCAAGGACATGGCTGCCTACCGCGAATTCCTGGGCAAGACGCTGTTGCAAAAAGGCGTGCGCGAAACGCACACCTATGCCGTCATGGAAGAGGTGAAGAATACCACCAAGTTGCCCATCAAATAGCACGGCTTGGCGCCTTCTAGTCACAAATAGCGATTGAGCTAGATTAAGTTCTGTTGTATTTTGGAATCGGTTTGTCGCATGAAAATCGGACGCATTCGTGTCCAGGACAGCGCCTGACAAGGCGCGCTGCTCCGCTGTGACGAACGCACGGAGGGCGAATGAGATTCTTGCAGCACACGATGGTGCGCCAGGCGGCCTGGCTGTTGGGCGCGACGGCCGGTGGTACTGGCCTGGCTTATCTGGGATCGCTGGCGTTTGGCGGCGGCGGATCGCTGCTGCTTGCCGCGCCGGCCGCGCTGGCTGGCGCGCTCATCGTCAGCCTGGGCCGGCGCCATGCCGACGATGACGGCGCGCATCGTTTCGCCCATACCGTGGGCGAGGCAATTGACGCTATCATGATCGGCGCCGCGGAAACCTCCTACTTCGTCGATACCGTCAAAAAGAAAATCGAGCAGGACGTGGAAACGGCCAGTGGCATTGCCGACAGCTCCGGCCGCAATGTCGCCACCATCGAACGCATCGCCGCCAACGCCGAACGGGCCGCCAAGGTGGCGTCCCAGGTGCGGGTGGAAACGGAAGCGGGCCGCAAGGAAGCGGACCAGGGCTTGCAGCGCATCAGCGCGGCCCGCCAGGATGCCCAGACGGCCGCCACCGTGATGACGGAACTGCAAGCCAATTCCCGCCGCATCTACGGTTTCACGGAAGCGATCAGCGAAATTTCCGCCCGCACCAACCTGCTGGCCCTGAACGCGGCCATCGAGGCCGCCCGCGCCGGTGAGCACGGACGCGGCTTTGCCGTCGTGGCCGGCGAAGTGCGCCAGCTGGCCATGCGCACCAAGGAGGCGACGGACGAAATCAGCCACATGGTGCGCGAAATCAACGAACAGGCCGAGCGCGCCACCACCGGCATGCACACGCTGGCCGATGCCGTCAGCCAGGCGGCCGGCAACGTGGAAACCGTGCACGGCTTGCTCGGCAATATCGAGCGTTCGTCGGGCGTGTCCGAGGATGAGATCGGCCAGATCGCGCGCGCCTCGCGCGAGCAGGTGGCCACCATCCACGACATCGCCGACGCCATCCGCAGCATCCACGACAGCATGCTGTCCACCGACGCGGAATTACCCAAGGCGGCCAGTTCGGCCATGGCGCTGGCCGAGCGGGCCGAGGTGATCACGGGCGCGCTGGGCGACACGGCCATCGAAACCTCGCACGACGCGATCCGCATCGCGGCCCAGCAGGCGGCGCTGGAAGTGGGCAAGATCTTCTCGCAAGCCATCGCCAGCGGCCAGATCACGCGCGAAGCCCTGTTCGACCGCCATTACCAGCCCATCCCGAACACCAATCCACTCAAGCACAGCACGCGCTTCGACGCGTTCACGGACCGCGTGCTGCCGGAGTTGCAGGAAGCCGTATTGCGCGCCCTGCCCCAGCTGACCTACGCGGGTGCTGTGGATAACAATGGCTATTTCCCCACCCACAACAAGAAGTTTTCCCAGCCGCTCACCGGCAACTACGACGTCGATTTCGTCAATAACCGCACCAAGCGCATCTTCAACGACCGCACGGGCAAGCGCTGCGGCGCCAACACCAAGCCGTTCCTGCTGCAAACATATAAGCGCGATACGGGGGAAGTGATGCACGACCTGTCGGCGCCCATTTACGTGGACGGCCGCCACTGGGGCGGTTTCCGGGTCGGCTACAAGTCCAGCGGCCACGCTTGAGCGCGGCCGTGGTGGCGGGTCAGTAGGTATCGTTCTTCGGGCTGGTGCCGGGTGCCAGGCGCTGGGCCACGGTATTCATGCCTTCCAGGTGCTGGCGCAGCCATTTGTGGGCCGGGCTGCGGGCATCGCGTTCATGCCACAGCATGTCCAGGTGGACGGCCGGCAAGGTGAACGGCAGATCTTTCGACACCAGCGCGTCCGTCATGCCGGTGGAGGCGATCAGGTGGCGCGGCAGCACGGTGATCAGGTCGGAATTGGCCACCACCCGGCCGGCCGTGAAGAACTGGTTCACCGTCAGCAGGATGCGGCGTTCGCGCTGCAATTGTGCCAGCGCCTCGTCGACCAGGCCGTGGGCCCGGCCCGAGAAACTCACCAGCAGGTGGTTGGCCGCGCAATAGTTATCCAGCGTCAGCTCGCCCTTGGCCAGCGGATGGTCGCGCCGCATCACGCACACGTAATGGCCCGAATACAGGCGCTCGTGGCGGATCGGCGAACCGACGTCGCTCGATAACTGGGCCGCCACGCCGGGGAAGAAACCGACGGCCAGGTCGATGTCGCCGCGCAGCAGCATGGGGCGCGGTTCACGCGTGGTCAGCGGCATCATGCGCACGTTCACACCGGGCGCCTCGCGCTCGATCGAACGCATCAGCGACGGCAGCCAGAACGCGGCCGTGGCGTCGGCCATGGCCATGCGGAAGGTGGCGTGGGCCTTGGAGACGTCGAAGGTTTCCGGCGCCACGGCCGCTTCCAGGCTGGCCAGCGCGCTGCGCACGGATGGCCACAGGGTTTCGGCGCGCGGCGTCGGCTTGACGCCGTAGGCGGTGCGGATCAGCAATTCATCGCCCAGGCTTTCGCGCAAGCGCTTGATGGCGTTGGACACGGCGGGCTGGGTCATGGCCAGGTGCCCGGCGGCGCGAGTCAGGTTTTGCTCCGTCATCACGGCGTCAAAGACGCGCAACAAATTCAAGTCCAGCGTCAGAAAGCTCATGGCAGCCCAGCGGTTAGTTGATTAAAGGCAAGTGTAGAGTATGGCGGGAAAATTCAGAAATATGATTTCCTCGTCAACTATAACTCATCCCATTCACCATCCGCATAATTGTTATCGGGAAATGAAATTGGATGGTTATGTTGCGCTGCACTATAGTTACGGTAGATTCTAAATGTACCTGCACATCATGTCTACCATCATCTCCCTCGTGCACGCGGCCGCACAGCATTTTTCCCTGATCGCCGCACTGGAAATCACCGCCGGCCTGACCGTGGCGCTGGCCTTTTTGCTGCTGTTCAAACCATTGCTGTTGGGGGTGGCGCGGGCGCTGAAGCTAGTGATCAAGCCAAAATTGACCAAGGAACAGCGTTTGCAGCGCCGCCAGATGCGCGACGCGATGATGCTGAACCGTATGTTGAATTCGATGGAAGGTTCGCCCAGCCACGCGGCTGAACTGCGCGCACTGGCCGCGCGCGCCTGATCAAAACGGACGCGGCAGCGGGCAAGGCCCGATGCCGCATCGCAGCAATCACTTCGCCGTGCCCAACAGATGAGGCTTGAGCGAGCTATCCACAGGCTTGTCGCCCAGCCAGATGCGCAACACCGCGTTATAGAAAGCCAGGTCGGGCAGCGGCTCGCCGATCTTCTTGCCGTTCAGCTGGCACTGCGTGCCCTCGCCCGGCGTCCAGTCCAGCGCCAGCACGTCACCTTTTTTCAGGCTGGGGATCTGGGCGAAGATTTCACCGAATTTCATCGTTTGCGGCAATACCTTGGCGCGCTCGGCCTCGGTGGAATTGGCTTTCAGGCCGGCCATGAAGGCTTCGCCAAAATCTTCCGAGCTCAGGTCGCGCATCATGACGATGGAGACGCGGCGCGGGCCTTGCAGTGCCAGGATATCGGCCACGGTCGACTTCTTCTCCGGCAGGTACAGGCCCAGCGCATACACCTTGAAAATCACCTTGGTGCGCAAGCCGGCGCCGTTCAGTTTCAATTCCTTGCCGGCCAGGGTGACGTTGTCGTCAAACTTGATGCCGGCCACTTCCGTGGCGGCCACGGCGGGCAGGCTGAAGCTCGTTGCCAGCATGGCGGCGGCCAGCAGGCTTTTCAGGGTGGTTCTGCGATTGGTCATACTGTCTCCAGGGGGTAGTGGTAGGCCGCCCTCATGCAGTCCGCAATGTTGGCGTGGCTGAAATATACCACCGGGAGCTGCGCGTGGACGCGCAGTGCGGCCAATTTGCCGCACGGTCATGCTATTTTAGAGGAAGTTCCCTAGGCCAGGGATGGCGCGCGGACGGGCGTCCGCGCGGACAGCGCAGCTCAGTCCTTGGCCGCTTGCAGGCGCGCGAACTTGTCGCGCAGCTGCTCTTCGGATTCGCGCCAGGCCGGATTGAAGGGGATGCAGTTGACGGGACACACGATCTTGCATTGGGGCTCATCGAAATGGCCCACGCATTCCGTGCATTTGTCCGGATCGATCTCGTAGATTTGAGCGCCCATGGAAATTGCGTCGTTCGGGCACTCGGGCTCGCACACGTCGCAATTGATGCACTCGTCGGTAATCATTAATGCCATGACAGGACTCGCTTACTTGCTTACTTACTAACTTAACTGCCTTGCTCGTCGCGGGTGGCGGCGATCTTCTTTTGCAGCCAGCGGTCGACGGAGGGGAACACGAACTTGGAGACGTCGCCACCGAGCACGGCGATCTCCCGCACGATGGTGCCGGAGATGAACTGGTACTGGTCGGACGGCGTCAGGAACAGGGTTTCGACGTCCGGCAGCAGGTAGCGGTTCATGCCCGCCATCTGGAACTCGTACTCAAAGTCGGACACGGCGCGCAAACCGCGCACGATCACGCGCGCATCATGCTCACGCACGAAATCCTTGAGCAGTCCGGAAAAACTTTCCACCTTGACGTTGGGATAATGGCCCAGCACTTCGTTGGCGATGGTCAGGCGCTCGTCGAGCGAGAAGAACGGTTTCTTGTTCTTGCTGTCGGCGACGCCCACCACCAGCTTGTCGAACAGACCGGATGCGCGGCGCACCAAATCTTCGTGACCACGGGTCAGCGGATCGAAAGTTCCCGGATAAACGGCTACAACCATTGCGGCTCCCTGCAGATGCACCAATAAACGCGCATTATGCCTCAAAAACGGGCGTTCGCCCCCATGGCAGGCCGTTTGCCATGATTTACAAGGGTTTTGCCGCCTTACTGTTGGTCAGTCGCGCGCGCCATCCGGTTCAGGCAGCGCCTGGCTTGAGCTTCAGCAAATGGTAGTACACCATGCCGGCCTTGTCGGCCCGGATGATGTCCCACGGCGCCAGCCAGTCCGGCGTCTCGACGCCCTCTTCCATGATGAGCGACAGGCCCGACTCGGCGTAGACCAGGCCGCCCTCCTTCATCAGCTTCGCGCACAGCGGCAGGGTGCGGCTGAGGAAATCCTGCTGGTAGGGCGGATCGAGGAACACCAGGTCGTAGCGCTGGCCACGGGCGGCCGCGCCTTGCGCCACGGCCAGCGCGTCGCCGCGCAGCAGTTGCACGTTGTCGGCCTTGAGCTTGTCCTTGATCACTTCCAGCTGGCGCACCACGGGGCCGTGGCTGTCCACCATGGTCACGCACTGGGCGCCGCGGCTGGCCGCTTCAAAGCCCAGCGCGCCGCTGCCGGCGAACAGGTCCAGCACCTGGGCGTCGGCCCAGTAGCCATCGCGCAAGTGGTTGATCCAGTTGAACACGGTTTCGCGCACCCGGTCCGGGGTCGGGCGCAGGCCCAGCGCTTCCAGCACGGGCAGCGGCGTGCGCTTCCACGCGCCGCCGATGATGCGGACCTGGTTGCTGTGTTTCGGACCGTGGACCGGGGTTTTGGCGGGCTTGGCTGGCTTCTTCTGCATGGGGCTAAGTCATTGATTCAACAGCGGGCACTATAGCATACGGCCTTGCTGGCGCTGGTCAATGGGCCTGCGCCGCCAGCGCGTTGCAGTCGTCGATCCAGCCTTGCATGCGCTTGAGCGCGTGCGCTTTCTGGGCCGGCGTGGCGAGCTGGATCACGGTCAGCACCAGCTGCGCCGTGCCCTGGTCGTATTCGCCGAAAAAGTCCTTGCGGTCGGACTGGCCGCGGCGCGCGAAGTTCTCTTCGATCAGGCTGCGGATCAGGGCCATGGTGGCGTCCTGGCCCAGCTTGTCGCGCTGCACGCGCCGCACCAGCGCCAGGATGGCTTGCTGGCGCCGGATGCGCTCGTCCAGCCATAGCGCGTTATTGAGCGGGCGCGCGTCAGACGCCTGGCGGATAGCCGCTTCCTGCTCGCGGCTGAAATTGCCGAACCATAGCTCGAACTGGTCCATCGCCTTGTCGTAGCGGAAGGCCAGCTGGTGCTCGCGGTCGCCCTTCATGTTCTTGTGGCGGAAGGTGTCGTTGTTGGAGGCGAACTTCTTCTCCATTTGTTCAATCTGCTGGGGCCGCAGCGAGCGGGCCAGCTCGGCCAGCTGGGGTAGGGCCTTGAGCAACATCAACTCGGTACGCGCGCGGATATCGTCATAATCGGCCAGCAAATCCGCCTCCGTGGGCGAGCCCTGCAACTGGCGCCGGGCCGTTTGCAGCACTTGCGCGTAGTCGCGCAACTGGGTCTTGCGGTGCCACTGGAAAAAGTCGTCGATATCCTGCCTGACCCAGGGTTTCTGGTCGCTGTCCAGATCGACATAGCCGTCCAGCCACCAGTAGAGCAGCGTGTCGCCGTGGTTGTAGGCCAGTTGCAACGAGCTGCACGCGGCCAGCAGCAGCGCGATGCCCAGCAGGAAAAGACGTGTCGCGCGCCTTAGCGGGGCGGCGTGCATGTTAAACTTTTCCATCTTTTTAACTTTCAGAGTTCTACGGCCCTATGAATGTAGTCATCCTCGCCGCCGGCATGGGCAAACGCATGCAATCGGCCCTGCCCAAGGTATTGCACCCGGTGGCCGGCAAGCCCATGTTGTCGCACGTGATCGATACCGCGCGCAGCTTGTCTCCACATCAATTATGCGTGATTTATGGCCATGGTGGCGCGGCCGTGCTGGAGTTGCTGTCCAGGCAGACCGAGCCGGTCGCCACGGCTTTGCAGGAGCCGCAACTGGGCACCGGCCACGCCGTCATGCAAGCCCTGCCCGCGCTGGACGAGAATTTGCCCACCCTGATCCTGTACGGTGACGTGCCGCTGACCAGCGCCGCCACCCTGCGCGCGCTGGTGGACGCGGCCGGCAACGACAAGCTGGCCATCCTGACCGTGGAGCAGGACGATCCGTTCGGCCTGGGCCGCATCATCCGCGAGGATGGCCGCATCGTGCGCATCGTCGAGCAAAAGGATGCCACCGAGGCCGAGCGCGCCATCAAGGAAATCAACAGTGGCATCATGGTCGCCCCCGGCGGCAAGCTCAAGCAATGGCTGGGCGCGCTGTCGAACAATAACGCGCAAGGTGAGTATTACCTGACGGATATCGTGGCCATGGCCGTGGCCGACGGCGTGCCTGTCGTGTCGGCCCAGCCCGGTGCGCAATGGGAAGTGGCTGGCGTCAACAGCAAGGTGCAGCTGGCCCAGCTGGAACGCATCCATCAGGGCAATATCGCCAACCGCCTGCTGGAACAGGGTGTCACCCTGCTCGACCCGGCCCGCATCGACGTGCGTGGCGAACTGATTTGCGGCCGCGATGTGACCATCGACGTCGGTTGCGTATTCGAAGGCAAGGTGGAACTGGCCGATGGCGTGACCGTGGGCGCGCACAGCGTGCTGGTCAACGCCCGCATCGCGGCCGGTGCCGTGATCAAGCCGTTCTGCCATATCGAGCAGGCGGTGGTGGGCGAGGCATCCATCATCGGCCCGTATGCGCGGCTGCGTCCCGGCACGGAGCTGGGCCAGGATGTCCACATCGGCAATTTCGTGGAAATCAAGAACGCCCAGATCGCCCCGCACAGCAAGGCCAACCACCTGGCCTACGTGGGCGACGCCACAGTGGGGTCGCGCGTCAATATCGGCGCCGGCACCATCACCTGCAACTACGATGGCGTCAACAAGTTCCGCACCGTGATCGAGGACGACTGCTTCATCGGCAGTGACACCCAGCTGATCGCGCCCGTGACGGTGGGCAAAGGCGCCACCCTGGGCGCCGGCACCACGCTGGCCAAGGATGCGCCAGCCGGCAAGCTGACCGTGTCGCGCGCCCGCCAGGTGACGGTGGACGGCTGGACCCGTCCCGTGAAGATCAAGAAATAGCCAGCGCCAATCCGTTCACGGCTTTGTGGATAAGGCTGTGGGCAAGTGCCTGAACAAGCCGGGATAACTTCCCGGCTTTTTTACGTCCTGAATTTTCCCCAGAACACGATGATTTTTGCTCTGTGGATAAACATGTGGAGAAGCACGGGCATAAACGGAGGAAAACAACGGTATAAGGGCGGGAAAACCGTGGGATAACTTGATGCTCATGAGTAAGCGGAAAATGCCCGATCCGCATAAAGCCTGTAACGATGCGGTTTTGCCATCGCGTCAAGAGCCGGTGTGGATAAGCCTGTGGGAAAGCGGTGGGCATTACAGGGACAACTTATTTCTGTGGATAAAGATGTGTAAAAGCACCGGGATAAGCGCTGAATAGCAACTGGAAAACCCGGGATAAGTTTTCCAGCGCCAGCATCCCTCGCCAGGCATTGTGGACAAGCTTGTGTAAAACTGGTGGAATAAGGCAGGGATAAGACAGGGATAAGTCGATCACACCACGATGCGGGTCTCGAATTTGCTGCGGAAGGTGGAGAAATACGCTTTCACGTTGCGCACATTGGCCTGGGCCGCGAACAGGCGGTGGGCCAGCGCGTGGTAGGCTGGCATGTCTGTCACCTGCACGATCAGCACGAAATCTGGCCCCGGCGCCACGCGGTAGCATTGCAGCACCGCGTTTTCATCGGCCACGCGCGCCTCGAATTCGTCCATGCGCTCGGCGGCCTGGACATCGAGCGAGATTTCCACAATGGCCGTCAGGCGCGCACCCACCTTCTCCGGCGCCACGATGGCCACCTGGCGTGCGATCACCCCCGTTTCCGTCAACTGCTTGACCCGGCGCAGGCAAGTGGGCGGCGACACGTGCACTTCCTGCGCCAGCTCACTATTGGTTTGTGACGCATCAATTTGCAGGGCATTGAGGATGCGACGATCGATATCGTCCAGCTGGATGTTGGGATCTGTCATGGCGGTATGAGGAATTCGTAAAAAAATCGCAAAGAATGAAATAATATTTCATCATCTCATGCTGATGAAATTTTATTTCAAAAATGGGTTAATTTAGAAAGCATATTTCATAGCCGCTGCTCTACGATGCATTCATTGCAAATTTCTCATCCAAGAGGTCAACATGTGCGGCATCGTCGGCGCGGTAGCGCAACGTAACATCACCCCCATCCTGCTCGAAGGCTTGAAGCGGCTGGAATACCGTGGCTACGATTCCTGCGGCGTGGCGCTGCACACGGATGGCCAGTTGCAGCGCTCGCGCAGCACCTCGCGCGTGGCCGACCTGGAAAAGCAGACCCAGGAATCACACCTGCAAGGTTTCACCGGCATCGCCCACACCCGCTGGGCCACCCACGGCGCGCCCGCCACCCACAACGCCCACCCGCACTTCTCGCCCAGCGCCGACCAGGCCCGCATCGCGCTGGTGCACAACGGCATCATCGAAAACCATGACGAGCTGCGCGCCGAACTGACGGCGCTTGGCTACGTGTTCCAGAGCCAGACCGATACGGAAGTGATCGCCCACCTGGTCGACCACATGTACAACGGCGACCTGTTCGACACCGTGCAGCAAGCCGTCAAGCGCCTGCACGGCGCCTACGCCATCGCCGTGTTCTGCCGCGAAGAACCGCACCGCGTGGTGGCGGCCCGCCAGGGCTCGCCGTTGATCGTCGGCCTGGGCCAGGGCGAGAATTTCGTCGCCTCCGACGCCATGGCGCTGGCCGGCACCACCGACCAGATCATCTACCTGGAAGAAGGTGACGTGGTCGACCTGCAACTGGGCCGCACCTGGATCGTCGACGCAAGCGGCAAGCAAGTACAGCGCGAAGTGAAGACCGTGCACGCCCACACTGGCGCGGCTGAGCTGGGGCCGTACCGCCATTACATGCAGAAGGAAATCTTCGAGCAGCCGCGCGTGATCGGCGACACGCTCGAAGGCGTGACGGGCATCATGCCCGAACTGTTCGGCGACGGCGCCTACAAGGTGTTCAAGCAGATCGACCGCGTGCTGGTGCTGGCCTGCGGCACCAGCTACTACGCCGGCCTGACGGCCAAATACTGGATCGAATCGGTGGCCAAGATCCCTGTCAACGTGGAAATCGCCAGCGAATACCGTTACCGCGACAGCGTGCCCCACCCCAACACGCTGGTGGTGACGATCTCGCAAAGCGGTGAGACGGCCGACACCCTGGCTGCCCTCAAGCATGCCCGCAGCCTGGGCATGGAACACACGCTGACCGTGTGCAACGTGGCCACCAGCGCCATGGTGCGCGAATGCAAGCTGGCCTACATCACGCGCGCCGGCGTGGAAGTGGGCGTCGCCTCCACCAAGGCCTTCACTACCCAGCTGGCCGCGCTGTTCCTGCTGACGCTGACGCTGGCCCAGGTCAACGGCCGCCTGACGGACGAGGAAGAAGCGGCCCACCTGAAAGCCATGCGCCACCTGCCGGTCGCCATTTCGTCCGTGCTGGCGCTGGAACCGCTGATCATCGCCTGGGCCGAGGATTTCGCGCGCAAGGAAAACGCCCTGTTCCTGGGCCGCGGCATGCACTACCCGATCGCGCTCGAAGGCGCGCTCAAGCTCAAGGAGATTTCCTACATCCACGCCGAAGCGTATCCGGCCGGCGAGCTCAAGCACGGCCCGCTGGCGCTGGTGACCGAGGAAATGCCGGTCGTCACCATCGCGCCGAACGACACGCTGATCGAGAAGCTGAAATCGAACATGCAGGAAGTACGCGCGCGCGGCGGCCAGCTGTACGTGTTCGCCGACGTCGACTCGCGCATCACGCCGGGCGAAGGCGTGCACGTGATCCGCATGCCCGAGCACTATGGGCTGCTGTCGCCTATTCTGCACGTGGTGTCGCTGCAGCTGCTGGCCTACCACTCGGCGCTGGCGCGGGGGACGGATGTGGATAAGCCACGCAATCTGGCCAAGTCGGTGACGGTGGAATAAATCACCGCAACGCCTCTCCAGCTTGAATCGAGACAATAAAGTCCGTCGGGGTTTTTGCAGAAGCGCAGGCGTGAACGACATCCCTAACTGTGTACGGTCTTTTGGGGAGGGGCGTCTGACAACCTCGTCGCTGATCTTCGACGCCGTAGCAAGGAACTGGGATAAGAGATTGCCTTGGAGATCGACCCGAGCATTCTGGCCTATGTTGTCAGCCCATATAGGCTCCCATAGCCCCTGGAAGCGATATCTTTTGGGTGTGAAAGGAAGACATCGCTTGGTCTATGCGCTGGCGGCCGACGTGATTGCCGTGGCCGCCCGCCGCTGCCACTATTGACGCAGTGGGGATGCCGCGGCCAGCCGGCATCCCGCAATCTTGCGGCTTAGAGCGCCAGGATCTCGTCCGCCGCACGCAGGCCGGACTGGTAGGCGCCGTGCACGGTCTGGTAGTGCTGGCGTTCCGTCGCTTCGCCGGCGAAGAACAGCAGGTTGCCGACGTTGCTGGCCAGGCTGGTGCGCATTTCCGGTTTGCTGCCCAGCGTATGGCAGGAATAGGCGCCGCGCGCGTACGGATCGGATCCCCAGCGCGTGATCATCCAGTCCGTCGGATCGGGAATGTTGTTGCCGTAAATCTTGCGCAGCGTCGCCATGGCGCTGTTGACGATGCGCGTATCGCTCCAGCTTTCCATTTCCCGGCCGAACGCCGCCGCGTTGAAGCCCAGCAGGATGGGCTGGCCGCTCGGGCGCGCGAAGCTGACCCATTCGGCCCACTGGCCATAGCTGGCACCATCGGGGATGTAGTTGAGCCAGTCCGCATTGGTGTCCCAGAAAGCGTGGGGAAAGCGCAGGTAGCACTTGTTGAGCAGCCCCATGCCCAATTGGGAGATGGCCGTTTGCTTGTCGCCGGGCAGCGCGGGCGAGAAGCTGACCGACCCTGCCTGCAGCACGCCCAGCGGCAGCGTGATGAGCGCGCGCCGCCCCGTGAAGCTGCCCTGGCTGGTGGTCACCGTCACGCCGCCGTTGGCGTGATAATCGACGGCGCTGACGACGTGGCCGAGCCGGATATCCAGCCCCTGCGCCAGGTGATTGATCACCACCTGGTAGCCATCCTTGAACAGCGCCTCGTCGCCGCGATAGGACAGGTCGCTGTTGTACCAGTACGTGGACAGGCGCGATGCTTCGCCGCCGTATTCATGCTCGATCGTGGTATTGACCAGGAAGTCGATCTTGTCCTTTTCAGCCTGGGGCCGGCCCGCGTAATTGAGGCCGTTGCGCGCCGCCGTTTGCACCGCCTGGTCGGCATTGGCGTCCTGCGCCTTGCGCAGCGCGCCGTTGAGCGCCGTTTCCAGCGCATCGAGTTGATCCGTCGCATCCGGCCCCAGTCGGGCGCCATCGCTGTCGTAGACTTGCCGCTTGTCGAAGCTGGTGGTCAGCAGTTGCGCGCCGATCTGGCGCGCCAGATTGGCCACCGGGTTGTCCGGCCCGGCGCCGTGGATCCAGCTCGCGCCCAGGTCCACTTTCGCATCCATCCACCGCTGCGAGGTCTGGATACGGCCGCCGATGCGGTCGCGCGCCTCCAGCACCACCACCTGCTTGCCGGCCTGGCGCAATTTGCTCGCCGCGGCCAGGCCCGCGATGCCGGCGCCGATCACGATCACCTGGTCGGCGGCGCCCGGCGTCCCCGGCTTGGCCGGCGTTTCCTCGCCATCGGCCTCGCCGCAGCCAGCCAGCAGCGTCGTTCCCAGGCAGGCGCCGGTCCACATCAGGAATTCACGTCGTTTTTTGCTCAAGTTTGTACTCATGCCCCACTCCATCAAGTTCAATGAGTGCGAGTCTACGCGCAGGCGCGCCCGGTGTCCGTCACCTTGGCGGCCAAATTGTCACCGCATGTCAGCACACGTACGGCCAGCGCAACCGGCATGACGCGCCACCCCATAGGCTGCTGCCTATGGTCCAATGGGCGCCACTGTCTTTGAGGGCCAGGTCGGCGATCGCCAGCCCCAGGCCCACGCCGCCCGTGCTGCGGTTGCGGTGCTTGTCGACGCGGAAGAAGGGTTGCCGCACCATCTCGCGCGCCGCTTCGGGGATGCCGGGGCCGTCATCGCTGATATCGAGTTCTATCCCGTCAGCGTCCGCCGTCAAGGTAATCGCGACGTGCGCGTGCGCGTACTTGCACGCGTTCTCGATCAGGTTGCAGAGTGCGCGTTCCAGCAGCGGGCGGTTGGCGTGCAGCCGGCACGGGACCAGCGCCAGGCTGATACGTCCATCGTCGAGGCGCCGCGCGCATTGCGCCAGCAACTGGTCCAGCGCCACTTCCTCGCGCGGCGGCGCCTGCTGGGCCAGGCGCAGGCGCGACAGCGTCAGCACATCGTCCATCAGGTGTGACAAGTCGTCCAGCGCGCCGTCCATCTCCTGCAGCAGTTCGGGTACTTCGTGCGGCCGTGGTGTGAGCAGCGCCATATCCAGCGCCAGCCGCAGTCGGGTCATGGGGGTGCGCAGTTCATGGTGGATGGCCGCCGTCAGCACGTGGTTTTCCTGGGTCTTTTCCGCCAGGGTGCGCGTCATGTGGTCGAGGTCCGCGCGCAGCCCGCTGAACGCGCTGTCGGCCGGGGCGGGCGGCGCCGGGCTGTAGTCGCCTTCCGCGACCCGTTGCGCCTGCAGCCGGATGGCGTCGATGTGGCGGTACAGCCGGTACGTCAGCGCGTAGATCAAGGCTCCCAGCAGCAGGTACAGCGCCGCATAGCCGCCGTAATAGGCCCACATCGCCCCGGGTTCGGCGCGGTCGTCCACGCTGAACTTGAGGGCGCGATGCGCGTCGAACGGCACCAGCACTTCCAGCTGGTCTTCCGCTTCGGTGACGCTGACCTTGCGCACGAGCGCGCGTGGCAAGGGGCGCGCCAGCGGCATCCATTCGACGTCCATCTCGTTGTCGTGCAATTGGGCGCGCCACCAGGCCAGCGTTTCCTGCTCGCTGGCGCCGCGCGCCAGGTCGCGCCGTATCGCCTGCGTCAGCATGGCCGTCTTGGCCAGGTATTCGCCTTCGATTTCGTGCGTGTAGAACGCATCGTTGAGGTAGTTGATGGCCAGTAGCGATACCAGCACGCTGCCCATGATCAGGACATAGATCTTCAGGAACAGGCGCTTCATGCGTCAGCCCGCGATGAACACATAGCCTAGCTGGCGCAGTGTGCGGATCAGTTCGCGGTCGGTGTGGGCGGCCAGCTTCTTGCGCAACTTCGATACCCGCATGTCGATGGAGCGATCGAGACCGTCATAATCCTTGCTGCGCAAGCGCTGGAACAAGTCGTCGCGCGACACCACCTCGCCGGCGCGGCTGGCCAGCGCCCACAGCAGCTCGAACTCGGCATCGGACAGTGCGACCGGCTGGCCATCGCAGGACACGCGCCGGCAGTCGCGCTCGATGCGCAGGCCGCCCACCGTCAGCGTGGACGGCGCCGGTGTATGGCGCCGCAACAGCGCCTGCAGGCGGGCTTTCAGGATATGGGGCCGGATCGGCTTCTGCATGAAATCGTCCACGCCGGCATTGAGCGCGATCACTTCCTGCATCTCGCCCTCGTGCGCGGTCAGCATCAGCACCGGCTTGACGTAGAACTGGCGCAGCGCCAGGCAGGTGTCGATGCCGTCCATGCCCGGCAACATCAAGTCCAGGATGATGACGTCGGGCGCGCTGGCGCGCGCGTGGGCCAGCGCCAGCTCGCCGCTGGCGACGGCCGTGGCCTCGTAGCCTTCGCCATTGAGGAACTGGCAAAGCAGCTTGGCGATGTGGGGTTCGTCTTCAACGACGAGTACGCGGGCGATGGGCATGGGGCGGCAGCCGGATGCCGCAGCGTAGCGGCGGGCCGGCTATTCAACGGTGATTACGATCCTGGCCCTACTTGGTTCACTTCAGGCGAGCGCTTCAGGCAGACACCTCAAGCGCTCGCCTTGAGCGCTTCGAGTTCGGCCCGCAGGGCGATGCGCTCGGCGTTGGACTTGTCGAGCTTGCTGCGCAGTTCCTTCGCATCGGCTTCGAAGTTGTCGCGCGCCGTGACGGCGCCCACCAGTTCCATTTCGGCCTTCAGGCGGGCGTCCGACAGGGCCGCCGACGCGGCCACATTGCGTTCGATCTGCTGGCGCAGGTCGGCCAGCTGGGCATCCTTGCCGTCGATGGCCAGCTGGTCCTTGGCCTTGCCCACGAGCGCATCCGTGGCCACCTGGCGCGCGTCGCGCAGCTCGGCCCGCAACCGTTCGATGTCCTCCGTCTGTTCGGCCGACAGCGCCAGCGCCTGGTCACGCGCGATGGTCACGCTGGCCAGTTGCGCCTGCAGTTCGTCGCGCTCGCCTTCGAGTTCTTCGCCGGCCTTGATCAGGTCGGCCATGTCGCGCTCGGCCTGGGCCAGCGCTGCGCGCCCGCGCCATGCGGCCAGGTGCCGGTGGATGGTGGGCGCCGAGCCGCCGCCCAGCACCTCGCGCACGGTGTCGAGCGACACGTCCCTGCCCTCGTCCTGCAGGCTGGTGGCCGCCGCCGTGACTTCGTCGAGTGTGACTTCTTGGCGTGGCATAGCGGTCTCCAGAAAAAGGTTGGGTTATTGTAAAGGCCTATGGTAGCGCATCGCATACGCTGTGGCGACCGCTACGATACCGTACATTCTTGCCTAGAAGCAAGGCATGACCGTGTTTGCCGCTGCCGTCCGCGCCGCGCGCGGCTGCACCTGCCCGGCAGGCCGGCGCCCGGGGCCCGCCAGCTGTTGTTTCCATGCCGCGTGGCGCGCCTGGTCCGCTCCCCTGGACGGCGCTCCTTGCCGCATTCTCCTGTTGCCGCGCGGGTACAAATTATTGACCCGTGACACGCCACGGAGTACAACAGTTAATCAGCGGTGACTTGCATCGCCAGACCCGCCATCGGCCCGCCTGGCGCCCACCGCCGTCATGGCCCGCCATGCCCCGGAGGTTCAGCGTGAAACGATTTATACCGTTATGCATCGCATTGGCGCTGCCGCCGGCGCTGGCGCACGCCCAGGTCGAGGTGTACGGCGTGCTGGACCTGGCCGTCACGTCCGACAGCGACGCCGGCAAGCGCGTCACCAAGGTCGACAGCGGCCAGCAGACGGCCAGCCGGCTCGGCATCAAGGGATCGGAAGACCTGGGCAGCGGCTTGCGCGCCATCTTCGACGTGGAATCCCAGATCGAGGCCGACACCGGCCAGCCCTCGTTTGCCGGCCGGCCCTTCGGCAGCCAGTCATGGGTGGGCTTGAGCGGGCCGTTCGGCGCCGTGCGCGCCGGCCGCATGTTCACGCCCTATTTCGGCGCCATCGCCACCAATGACCCGTTCGACGCCAAGGGCCCCGGCGAATCGACGCGGGTGTTCTACGATTCCGGCGTGCGCATGGACAACACGGTCAAGTATTCGCTGCCGCCCACGCTGGGCGGCGTGTATGGCGACCTGGCCTATGGCGCCGGCGAAGCGGCGGGCAACAGCCAGGCCAACCGCCAGCTCAGCGGCGACATCGGCTACACGGCCGGTCCGCTCAACGTGGTGCTGGCCTGGCACAGCGCCAACGACGCGCTGGGCATGAAGCTGGCCCGCAGCCACCTGCTGGGCGGCAGTTATGATTTCGGCCGCATCAAGGGCTGGCTGGTGCTGGCCCGCAGCCGCAACGACAGCACGCTCGACACGCGCGACACCCTGTTTGGCCTGAGCGTGCCCGTGGGCCGCCACCTGATCGCGGCCGACTACGTGCACAAGAGCGACTTCGCCAACCGCGACGCCGACGCCACCCAGCTGGCGCTGGCCTACTATCACACGCTGTCCAGGCGTACCAATTTGTATCTGATCGGTTCACAGTTGAGCAACGACGGCGCGGCCAGTTACCAGGTCACGCTGCCCGGTGGCACGCGGCGCGTGATCGCGGCGGGCATGCGCCACCAGTTCTGAACGGAGTGTGTCATGGCTGCGCGCAGGGGGGGACGGCGCTGGTGCCGGCTGGCGGTGGCGGCGTTGTGGTGCGGGGCGATGGCGCTGGCGCGCGCCGATGAGATCACCATGGCGTTCGGCGAGAAAATTCCGCCGTTCTGCTTCCCCGAAACCAATTCCGGCATCGAGATCGAAGTGCTGAGCCAGGCGCTGGCGTTCCGTGGCCACGTGCTCAAGCCCGTCTACTATTCGTTCGCCCGGATTCCCGTCGCCTTCAAGTCGCACCAGGTGGACGCGGCCATGACGGACCTGGGCCAGGACATGACGGCCGTGGGCGCCTACTACGCCGACCCGGCCGTGTTCTACGATAACGTGTTCATCACGCTCAAGGAGCGCAACATCGTGATCCGCAAGCCCGAGGACTTGAAGGGCTTGAGCGTGCTGTCCTTTCCCGGCGGCGCCAAGCGCTATCCGGACTGGCTGGGGGCGGTGAACAAGGCGGGCCGCTATTTCGAGCAGAACGACCAGGCGCTGCAAGTGCTCACGCTCGACAAGGGACGCTATGACGTGGTGCTCAGCGACCGCAACATCTTCCGCTATTTCACGCTGCTGCTGTCGCTGAACAAATCGATCCAGCTGCGGCCCGTGACGGAGCAAAGCTTCGTCAAGTTCAACCCCATGGATTACCGCGCCGTGTTCTGGAACAAGCGCTACCGCGACGATTTCAACGCGGGCCTCAAGCACATCAAGGAAAACGGACATTTCGACGCCATCTACCGCAAGTATCTGGGCGATAACAAGGCGGAACCGAAGCAGGATTGAGCCGCGCTGGCAGCGGCCGTCAGCCCTGCTCGTGCGCCAGCCAGGCGCGGGCTTGCTCCAGCGTGGCCGCCAGCGCCGCCTGCACGGCTTGCCAGTGCGCCTGGGCTTCCCCGTCCCGGCCCTCGGCGATGGCCGCTTCGGCCGCCAGCGTGGCCTGCACCAGGCGCTTGGCGCCCAGCACACCGACGGCGCCGCGCAGACCGTGGTAGAGCTTGGCCGCGTCGCGCGGGCGGCCCTCGCGCAGCGCCGTGGCGGCGTCCGTCAACGGCGCCATGCCCCCGTCGAGCACGCCCCGCACCATCTTGAACATCACTTCGCGGCCCCTGGCATCCTTGCCCATCACGCGCATCAGGCTGTCCATGTTGAACGCGGCGGCATCGGCCGGCCCGCTGTCGTCGACGGCGGCAGGGGCCGCCCCGGACGGAGCTGGCGGCGTCGCCACGGACGCCGCGCGGGCCGGCGCGGCCGGCAACTGGCGCTCGATCACGGCCAGCATCTGTTCCACCTCGACCGGCTTGGGGATGAAGTCGGAAATGCCGGCCTCCACGCAGCGGCTGCGTTCGGACGCCAGCACCCCGGCCGTCATGGCGATCACGGGCAGGCGCAAGCCCAGTTCCTGGCGCAGGATGCGGGTGGCGCTGAAGCCGTCCAGCACCGGCATCTGCATGTCCATCAGCACGGCGTCGTAGTGGCCGGCCGAGCTGCGCAACAGGTCCACGGCTTGCTGGCCATCGCCCACCACGTCCAGCGTGGCGCCGGCCTGCTCCAGGATGCCGCGCGCCACCGTCTGGTTCAGCAGGTTGTCCTCCACCAGCAGCAGGTGCACGCCGTGCAGGCGGCCGGTGATGCCATGCGCGGGCGCCGGCGCGTTCGTGCCCTCGGCGTTGGCGGCCAGCGCCTGGTGCAGCGCGTCGAACAGGTTGGAACTGGTGATGGGCTTGACCAGCACCACGTCCGTCTCGGGCGCGCTGGAAATCTCCTCCAGCCGGTCCAGCGCGAACGCGTTGATCATCACCACGATGGGCTGCTTGCCGCCATGGGACGCCTGGCAGATGGCCTTGGCGGCGGCCAGGCCGCCCATGTCGGCCATGTGCCAGTCGGCCAGCACCACGTCGTAGGGACGGCCGGCCTCGCGCTGGACCCGGTAGCGCGCCAGCGCCGCCGTGGCCGAGTCCACTTCGTCGGCCTGCCAGCCCCAGGCCCGGATCAGCTTGCCGATCAGTTCGCGGCTGGTGCGGTTGTCGTCGGCCACCAGCACCCGCAGCGGACCCAGTGCGGGCGCGCGGCGCGGCTTGTCCTGCGCGGCCAGCACCTCGAACGGCAGCGTGAACCAGAAGCGCGCGCCCTGGCCCACCACGCTGCTCACCTCGATGCGTCCGCCCATCATCTCGATCAGCCGCTTGCTGATGGCCAGCCCCAGTCC
Source organism: Rugamonas fusca (assembly GCF_014042365.1). Classification (GTDB taxonomy): domain Bacteria; phylum Pseudomonadota; class Gammaproteobacteria; order Burkholderiales; family Burkholderiaceae_D; genus Rugamonas; species Rugamonas fusca. The sequence continues at coordinate 148,138 of NZ_JACEZS010000003.1, read as the reverse complement.
CGTGCCGCCGAAGCGGCGCGTGATGCTTTCGTCGCCCTGGGAAAAGGCCGTGAACAGCTGGGCCTGTTGCTGGTCGGTGATGCCGATGCCCGTGTCGCGCACCTCGAAGCGCAGCCGTGCCGAGCCGGGCGCCAGGCCGTCCTGGCTGTCGCGCGCCACGCGCACCACCACCTCGCCCTGGGCCGTGAACTTGATGGCGTTGCCGGCCAGGTTGACCAGCACCTGCTGCAGCCGCAGCGCGTCGCCGCGCAGCAGCCGCGGCACGTCCGGCTCCACTTCGATGGCCAGCTCCAGTTCCTTGTCGCCGGCGCTCATGGTCATGGTGGTGGCCAGCGTGTTGAGCACCTCGTCGAGCTCGAATTCCGTGGGCGACAGTTCCATGCGGCGCGCCTCGATCTTGGAGAAGTCGAGCACGTCGTTGAGGATGGCCAGCAGCGACTGGCCCGACATGCGCACCATGGTCAGGTATTTGCGCTGCTGCGGCGTGAGCGCCGTGTTGCCCAGCAGGTAGACCATGCCCAGCACGGCGTTCATCGGGGTGCGGATCTCATGGCTCATGTTGGCCACGAAATCGCTCTTGGCCCGGTTGGCCGCCTCGGCCCGGTCGCGCTCGCGTTCCAGTTCCCGCGCGCGCGCCTCGAGCTCGCCGCGCAGGCGCTGCGGCTCGGTCACGTCGGCGATCACGGCCAGCACCTTGGTGCCCTGGTCGGTGCGCACGGCGCTCAGGTTCACTTCGATGGGGAACTCGCTGCCGTCGCGGCGCAGGCCCAGCAGCGCGGCGCCCTTGCCCATGCGTACCGGCTCGTCGCTCAGGCGGCTGGACACGAACTGCAGCCGGTGGCCCGCGTGCCGCGTGCGCAGCCGCTCCGGCATCAGCATTTCCAGCGGCTGGCCGATGATGTCGGCGCGCGCGTAGCCAAAGCAGCGTTCGGCCTCGCGGTTGAAGGTTTCCACGCGGCCGGCGCCATCCACCACGACGATGGCGTTGGGCGCCAGTTCGATCAGCCGCTGCAGGCGGGCGTCGGCCGCCAGCCGTTCATGCATCAGGCTGTTGAAGGCCGTGGTCAGCTGGCCGATCTCGTCGCGGCTGGACACCGGCAGCGGCGTGAAGTGGCTGGTGTCGCGGCGCAGGCGCACGATGGCTTCGTGCAGCCGCAGCAGCGGCGCCATCAGGCGCAGCGTGAGCCAGCCGATCAGGGCCGCACCCAGCGCGGCGGCCAGCGCGCTCCACAGGGCCAAGCGGGTCAGCACGCCGTTGAACGGCTCGAACGCTTCCTCGGCCGGCAGCGAGGCGCCCAGCACCCAGTCGACCGACTTGAGCGACTTCAGGCTGGTCAGCGCCCGCACGCCGGTACTGTTGGTGGAGATCACCGTGCCCTCGAAGCCTTCGCGCAGCGCGCGCGTGGTGGCCGGGTTGGCGTTGGGCGGGCGCGGCTGCAGCAGCCGTTTGGGGTCGGGATGGAGCACGTACACCGGCTTGGCGGTGCGGGTGAGGGCGAAATAATAGCCGCTGCGGCCCACCTTGGCCGTGCGCAGGTGGCCCAGCAGGTTGTCCTTGTACAGCCGCAGCACGCCCACCAGCACGCACACCACGCGGCCCTGGGCGTCGAACACGGGCGCGGCCATCTGCACGATCGGTTGCTTGCCGGTCTTGCCGATCAACGGTTCCGTGATCATGGGCTGATGGGTGCGCATCACTTGCTGGAAGAAGGCGCGGTCGGCCGCGCTCACCCCCATGCGCGCCGGCACGGGCGGCAGGTCGGCCACGATGGCGCCATCGGGGCCCAGCACCAGCAAGTCGTCGAACAGCGACAGCACGGCGCGCTCGCTGTAATAGGCCCGCAATTGCCCGGTGGAGGCGGCGATGGCGGGCGGCTGCAGCCTGGCCGAGCGTTCCACGATGTTGAGCAACATGAGCAATTTGTCATCCAGTTCCTCGGCCGTGCGGTTGATCAGCGCCGTTTGCTGGTCGAACAGGACTTTGGTGAAATCGTCGCGCATGCGTTGCGTCTGCACCACGGTCACCAGCGCGATCATCACGATCGAGGTGAGACTGGTGGCCAGCACGACTTTGGCTTTGATGCCGAGGGGCTTCATGGGGTCCTTGCGAGTGGAGCGCGACGGCCCGCGGCGCATGGCCACCTGGGGGGCAGGCGCGCGGCGATGACTGTCCATGACAGGAACGATAGCAGCCCTCGGCCGGCAGGCGCAAGCCGCACGTTTCTGACAGCAATACTTGATTGGATGAGTGCGGCTTTGCCGGCATCTGGCGGCAAATCGGCTACACTGGCGCCATGATACAAGCTCTTCCCTCCCTAGTCTTGCCGGGTGTGTCGGTGGAAGCGTTGCGGGCGCGCTGTTCCAGCTGCAGCATGCACCAGCTGTGTTTGCCCATGGGGCTCGATACCGCCGACATGGAGCGCCTCGACCAGATCATCGGCCGGCGCCGCAAGGTGCCGCGTGGCGCCACCCTGTTCCGCATCGGCGATCCGTTCGCCAGCCTGTACGCGATCCGGCTGGGCCACTTCAAGACATTCCAGGTCAACCCGGACGGCGCCGAGCAGATCACGGGGTTCCAGATGGCCGGCGAGCTGCTGGGCATGGACGCCATCAGCACCGACCGCCACCACTGCAACGCCATCGCGCTCGAAGACAGCGAAGTGTGCGATATCCCGTTCGGCAGCCTGCAGCAATTGCTGGTCGATATGCCAACCTTGCTGCGCCACTTCCACCGCATGATGAGCCAGGAGATCACGCGTGAACAAAGCGTGATGCTATTGCTGGGCAATATGCAGGCCACCCAGCGCTTCGCCGCCTTCCTGGTCAACCTGTCCTCGCGCTACGAGGCGCGCGGTTATTCGGCCACCACCTTCCAGCTGCGCATGACGCGTGAGGAAATCGGCAACTACCTGGGGCTGACCATCGAAAGCGTCAGCCGGCTGCTGTCCAAGTTCAAGAAGGAAGGCATGCTGCGGGTCAGCAACCGCGAAATCGAGTTGCTCAATCCCGCCATGCTGAAAGCCATCACGGCCGGCACCCGCACCTGCGCCTGAGTTTCCCGCAAAATAAATCGGGGACGTAACACCATATTGCCGCCAGGCGAAATGGTGTTACGTCCCCGATTTTTCTGCGTGGTATTTATTCGGCGGGGGCGTTGGAGGGCGTATCGGCGCGCAGCTGGATTTCGCGTTCGGCCGGCCAGTTCCACACGCCGTCGAGGCGCCAGTCGCGTTTCTCGCTCTCCACCTGCACCAGCCAGCGGCTGCGCTCGAGCATGGGCAGCGCCACCGTGAAGGCGCCATCGGCGTCCGGCTGCACCACCAGTTGTACATCCTTTTCCGGCAGCGTGGCGTGGGCCAGGTGCAGCAGCAATCGGCCAGGCTGGGCTTTCACGGGGCTGTCCAGCCGGCCCATCAGCTCGCCCTGCTCCGGATCGTAGCGCAGCGCCACATCCAGCTTGAGCGCGGTGGCCACGCGGTCGCGCCGCAAGTCCTGGTTGATGGCCTTGCCCTGCTTGTAATAGTCGCCCACCACCAGCGCGTCCTGGCGCGTGTAGGCCAGCCACATGGTGTAGCTGCCGGCCACGATCACCAGGAACGGGCCCAGCATCAGCAGCCAGGGCCAGCGGTGGCGGTACCAGGGCAGGCTGCGCGCCTGCTGGTCGATGGGGATCACTTGTGCCATACGGTTACTCCTTGCTGTTTAGCGCGGTACGATGAAGACCGCATGTTCACGCACGTGCAGGCTGGGGTCGTCGAGCGCCTCCAGCTCCACCTCGATCTTGTTGGAACCCTTGTGGCCGGACTCGTGTTCGGCGCGCAGGCGGATCGGGTAGGCCAGCGTTTCCGTGGCACCCACCTTGACCGTGTCGGCCGTCACCTGGTGCAGGTGCTCCATGCCCGACACGCGGATGCGGTAGGTGTGGGCTTGCTCGGTGGTGTTCATGATCTGCAGGCGGTACACGTTCTCGATCATGCCATCCTCGACTTCGCGGCCCATGGCGCCGCGGTCGCGGATCACGTCCATCTTCAGCGGCGTGCGCAGCCACAGGGCGGTGCCCACGGCCGCCACGATCAGGCACAGGATGCCGGTGTAGATCAGCACGCGCGGACGCAGCGCGTGGGCCCGGATCTGGGCCGTCGTGTAGTTTTCCGCCATCGCGTGGTCCGTGCTGTAACGGATCAGGCCGCGTGGCAGGTCGATCTTGTCCATCACGCCGTTGCAGGCGTCGATGCAGGCCGCGCAGCCGATGCATTCATATTGCAGGCCCTTGCGGATGTCGATGCCGGTCGGGCACACCTGGACGCACATGGTGCAGTCGATGCAGTCGCCCAGCTTGCTGACGTCGGCGTTCTTGCTACGGGCGCCGCGCGGCTCGCCGCGCTTGCTGTCGTAGGTGATGATCAGGGTGTCGCGGTCGAACATCGAGCTCTGGAAGCGGGCATACGGGCACATGTATTTGCACACTTGCTCGCGCATCCAGCCGGCGTTGCCGTAGGTGGCGAAGGCGTAGAACACCACCCAGAACCATTCCCACGGACCGAAACTGAGGGTGGTCACTTCGGCCGCCAGTTGCTTGATGGGGGTGAAATAACCGACGAAGGTGAAGCCGGTCCACAGGGCCAGGGCGGCCCAGACGACGTGTTTGGTGGTTTTCTTGAGGAACTTCTTGAGCGAGGGGCCTTGCTTGTCGAGCAGCATGCGCGCGCTGCGCTTGCCTTCGATCTTACGTTCTATCCACAGGAAGATTTCCGTGTAGACCGTCTGGGGGCAGGCGAAGCCGCACCACACGCGCCCGGCCACGGCCGTGGCCAGGAACAGCAGGTAGGCGCAGATGATGAGCAACGCCGCCAGGTAGATGAAATCCTGCGGCCACAACACCAGGCCAAAGATGTAGAACTTGCGGGCCGCCAGATCGAACAGCAGGGCCTGGCGGCCATTCCACTGCAGCCAGGCGAAGCCGTAAAAGACCAGCTGGGTCAGCCAGACAAAGACCCAGCGCAGGCTGGCGTAGCGGCCCTTGGTTTCGCGCGGGTAGATTTCCTCCCGCGCCGCATACATCTTGATGACTTGAGGTTGTGGCGCATTCATCGCATTGCTTCTTTACGGCTTGGCGGCAGCGGCGGTGGTGTCGGCGGTGGCCGCCACCTCGGCTGTGCCGGGGGTGTTGGACAGGCTCCAGATATAGGCGGCCAGCACGTGGACCTTGCCTTCACCGAGGAACTCGCCAAAGGCCGGCATCGTGTTGTTGCGGCCCTTGCGGATGGTTTCCATGATGGTTTCCAGGCTACCACCGTAGAGCCAGATCTTGTCCGTCAGGTTAGGCGTGCCCAAGGCCTGGTTGCCATGCGCGTCGGCGCCGTGGCAGGCCATGCAGGCGCCAAACTTGGCCTTGCCGAACACGGCCTTGATGGGGTCGTGTGTGGAACCGGACAAGCTCAGCACGTAGTTTGCCACGTTTTCGACATCCTTGTCTCCGCCCAGCGCCGCGCCCATCGGTGGCATCACGCCGTGACGGCCGCCCATGATGGTGGTCTTGATGATGTCGGGCGAGCCGCCGTGCAGCCAGTCCTTGTCGGTCAGGTTGGGGAAGCCCTTGTTGCCGCGGGCGTCCGAACCATGGCACTGCGCGCAGTAGGTCAGGAACAGGCGTTCGCCCATGGCGTGCGCCTTGGGATCGGCCGCCACGGCCTTCAGGTCCTGCTTCAGGTACTGGTTGAACAGCGGGCCGTAGTCGTTCTCGGCCTGCTTCAGTTCCGCCGCGTGCTGGCCGCTGGAAGTCCAGCCCAGCTTGCCCTTGTAGGTACCCAGGCCCGGATACAGGAACAGATAGGCCAGTGCGAAGATGATGGTGATGTAGAACAGGAACATCCACCAGCGGGGCATCGGGGTGTTCAGTTCCGTCAAATCCTCATCCCAGATGTGGCCGGTGGTGCCGACCGGGCCGTCATGCTGCTGGTTCGGGTCGGCCTTGATCTTGGACTGCGAGTACAGCAGGATGGCGCAGCCAAACACGCCCAGCATGGTCAGGACGACGATGTAAATGTTCCAGAAACCGCTGGTGAAATCAGACATGGGTATGCTCCTCGTCATCGGCGAACGGCAGCTGGGCCGCGGTCGCGTATGCGGATGCGCGGTGGCCCGAATAGGTCCACCACAGGATGCCGACGAAGGTGATGAAGGAGATCACCGTCATCACGCTGCTGGCGTTATCAAAAATGGTCTCGAGTGCCATGACTAGTTCCTCGTCTTGATTGCGGTACCCAGGCCTTGCAGGTAGGCGATCAGGGCATCTTCTTCAGTCTTGTCTTTCAGCTCGTCCGGGGCGGCGGCGATCTCCGCGTCCGTGTACGGATGGCCCAGCGTGCGCAGCGCGCGCATCTTGGGCTGGATCTCCGATGGGTCGAGCTTGTTCTGCGACAGCCATGGGTAGTTCGGCATGTTCGATTCCGGCACCACGTCACGTGGATTGTTCAAGTGCGTCTTGTGCCATTCGTCGCTGTAGCGGCCACCCACGCGGGCCAGGTCGGGCCCGGTGCGCTTGGAACCCCACTGGAACGGACGGTCGTACACGTACTCGCCGGCCACCGAGTAGTGGCCATAGCGTTCCGTTTCAGCGCGGAACGGGCGGATCATCTGCGAGTGGCAGTTGTAGCAGCCTTCGCGCACGTAGATGTCGCGGCCCGTCAGGCGCAGCGCCGAGTAGGGTTTCAGGCCGGCCACCGGCTCGGTGGTCGACTTCTGGAAGAACAGGGGGATGATCTCGACCGCGCCGCCCACGCTGACCACCAGCGTGACCAGGGCGATCAGCAGCCAGGGCTTGGTCTCGATCCATTCATGCGTAAATTTCATTTGTCGGCTCCAGAGTTAGGCGTGCTTGGTGGCCAGCGCGGGGATGCGGGCCACGGCCGTTTCCCGGTTGCGCAGCGTCATGTAGGTGTTGTAACCCATCAGGCACATGCCGGTCAGGTACAACAGGCCGCCGCAGACCCGCACCACGTAGTACGGATAGGTGGCCTTGACGCCTTCCACGAAGGTGTAGGTCAGGGTGCCGTCCGGATTGACAGCGCGCCACATCAGGCCCTGCATCACGCCGGCGATCCACATGGCGGCGATGTACAGCACGATACCGATGGTGGCGACCCAGAAGTGCACGTCGATCAGCTTGGTGCTCCACATCTTCTGCTGGCCCGACAGGCGTGGCAGCAGGTAGTAGATCGAGCCCATGGTGATGAAGCCCACCCAGCCCAGTGCGCCGCCGTGGACGTGGGCGATGCCCCAGTCGGTGTAGTGCGACAGCGAGTTGACGGTCTTGATCGACATCATCGGGCCTTCGAAGGTGGCCATGCCGTAGAACGACAGCGAGACGATCATGAATTTCAGGATAGGGTCGGTACGCAGCTTGTGCCATGCGCCCGACAGCGTCATGATGCCGTTGATCATGCCGCCCCACGACGGTGCCAGCAGGATCAGCGAGAACACCATGCCCAGCGACTGGGTCCAGTCAGGCAGCGCGGTGTAGTGCAGGTGGTGTGGGCCGGCCCACATGTAGGTGAAGATCAGGGCCCAGAAGTGCACGATCGACAAACGATACGAGTACACGGGACGCTCGGCCTGCTTGGGGATGAAGTAGTAGACCATGCCCAGGTAGCCGGCCGTGAGGATGAAGCCCACGGCGTTGTGGCCATACCACCACTGGATCATGGCGTCCTGCACGCCGGCGTAGGCCGAGTAGGACTTGAAGGCCGACACGGGCAGGCTGGCGCCGTTGACCACGTGCAGCAGGGTCACGGCCAGGATGTAGCCGCCGAAGAACCAGTTGGCCACGTAGATGTGCTTGACCTTGCGGGTGATCAGGGTGCCGAAGAACACGGTGGCATAGGCCACCCACACGATGGCGATCAGGATCGTGATCGGCCATTCCAGTTCAGCGTATTCCTTGCCGCGGGTCAGGCCCATGGGCAGGGTGATCACGGCGGAAAGAATGACGGCTTGCCAGCCCCAGAACGTGAAGGCGGCCAGCTTGTCAGAGAATAAACGCACCTGGCAGGTGCGCTGGACAACGTAATAGGACGTGGCGAACAGGCCACTGACGCCAAAGGCGAAAATGACGGCGTTGGTATGGAGCGGGCGTAGCCGTCCATAAGTCAGCCAGGGGATGTCCAGGTTCAGAGCCGGCCATGCCAGCTGGGCGGCGACAATGACGCCCACCAGCATGCCGATTATGCCCCAGACTACCGTAGCGATCGCGAATTGCTTCACGACCTTGTAGTTGTAGTTCAGTGCTTGATCCACTTGATGTTCTCCTGAGAACGCTTCGATGATGTGGATCAAAGGGTACGAGGAAGGACTTCAAAAATCTTTGATTTGGATCAAAATTGCCGGAATGAAGCCATATGGTGACGGCTGGCTGGATTTCAATCAGGTTTTTTGTCGTCCGGTGCGGGCGGGCGGTCATCGTCCTGCAACACGCGCAGGCCGGGGCCCACCAGGTCGTCGAACTGGCCATGGTCGGCGGCCCGGAAGAACAGCCACAGGGCGCCGAACACCAGCAGCACGCTGAGGGGGATGAGTAGGTACAGGGCTTCCATGATGGCGTGTCGTTCAACTTTCAAAAAGGATCAGGCACGCCGCAGCCGCACGGCGTTCAGCACCACCACGGCCGAGCTGATGGCCATGCCGGCGCCCGACAGCCAGGGGTTGAGCCAGCCCAGCGCGGCGGCCGGGATGGCCACCAGATTGTACAGCGTGGCCCAGGCCAGGTTCTGGCGGATCACGGCCATGGTGGCGCGCGCCGTGCGGGCCGTGCCGGCCACTGCGTCAAGCGAGCCGGACAGCAGCACGGCGTCGGCCTGGGCTTGCGCCAGCGCCGCGCCCGAGCCCATCGCGAACGACACGTTGGCCGCGCGCAGCACGGCCGCGTCGTTGATGCCGTCGCCCACCATGGCCACCACGGCGCCGTCGGCTTGCAGTTTTTGCACGTAGGCCAGCTTGTCGGCCGGCAGGCAACCGCCTTGCGCGTGGGCGATGCCCAGCGCCTCGGCCACGTGGCGCGTCAGGCCCGGCGTGTCGCCGCTGAGCAGCACCACGGTCTTGCCGGCGGCGCGGAAATAGTCGACCGTGGCGCGCGCGTCCTCGCGCAGCGCGTCCTGCAACAGGAAGCAGGCCAGCCAGCCTTGGGCGCTGCCGAGGAACACGGCCGTGGTGCCCGGCGCGCCGGCCACCAGCGGGCCATCGTCGTTGGGCCCGGCCAGCCCGGCCACGAAGGCCGCGTTGCCGAGTCGATAATGTTGTCCATCCACCATGCCGGACAAGCCCTGGCCCGGCGTTTCCTCCACTTGCGTGGCGCTGCACGGCAGCGGGCCGTCGGCCGCCGCCGCCAGCGCGCGTGCCAGCGGGTGGGCGCTCGACGCTTCCAGCGCGGCGGCGATCTGCACGCAGTCGGCGCGGCGTGCATCGCCGTACAACAGCACCTGCTGCAGCACGGGCTTGCCCACGGTCAGGGTGCCGGTCTTGTCGAACACGATGTGGGTGGCGCGGTGCAGCGTTTCCAGCGTTTGCGGGCCCACGGCCAGCACGCCGCGCCGCAGCAGGCGGTCGCCGGCCGCCGCCAGCGCCGTCGGCGTGGCCAGCGACAGCGCGCACGGGCACGACACGACCAGCACGGCGATGGCCACCGGCCAGGCGCGCGCCGGGTCGTACCAATACCAGAAACCGAAGCTGAGCAGCGCGAAGATCAACAGCGCCGTGACGAAATGGGCGGCCGCCTTGTCGGCCCACAGGGCGATGCGGGGCTTGCCCTGGCCGGCCCGCTCCACCAGCCGGATCAGGTCCGACAGCGTGCTGTCGCGCGCCGTGCGCGTGACGCGCGCCAGCACGGCGCGGCTGGCGTTGATGGCGCCGCCCGGCACGGCCTCGCCCATGCGCTTGAGCTGGGGCGCGCTCTCGCCCGTCAGCAGCGACACGTCGAACGCCGTGTCGGCGTCCAGCAGCACGCAGTCGGCCGCCACCGCCTCGCCGGGCTTGACGAGGATCACGTCGCCCACGGCCAGCGTGGCGGCCGGCACCACGGCGCCGTCCCGCTGTTCCGGATAACCGGCCACGCGGGTGGCCGACGCGGGCAGCGCGTGGTGCAGCCGCTGCAGCGCGCCGGCCGCCTTGCGCCGCGCCTGCAGCTCCAGGTAGCGGCTGCACAGCAGCAGGAAGATGAACATGGTGACGGAATCGAAATACACTTCGCCCGTGCCGCGCCAGGTGGCGATCAGGCTGGCGCCGAACGCGGCCACGATGCCCAGCGTGACGGGCACGTCCATGCCCGGCACCCGCGCCCGCAGGCTGGACAGGGCGCCGCGGTAGAACGGCAGCGCCGAATAGCAGACCGCCGGCAGCGTCAGCAGCAGGCTGGCCCAGCGCATCAGGGCCGCCATGGCCGGCTCCAGCGTGCCGTCGTCGCCGGCCAGGTAGGCTGGCGCCACGTACATCATCACCTGCATCATGGACAGGCCGGCCACGAACAGCTGGCGGCCCAGGGTCTTGACGGCGCGCTGCAACTGCTCGCCGTGGCGGCCCGCTTCATAGGGGTAGGCCGTGTAACCGACTTCGCGCACGGCTTGCAGGATCCGGGCCGGCTCGCACAGCGCCGGGTCCCAGCGCACGTGCAGGGTTTCCGTGGCCACGTTCAGGTTCGCTTCGAGCACGCCGGGCTGCTGTTGCAGGCGGCGTTCGATCAGCCACACGCAGGCGGCGCAGCGTATGCCTTCCACCGACAGGGCGGCGGCGCGGCCATCGTCGCAATCGGCGAAACGGGGATCGGCGTTGGTGTAGAGCTGCAGTTCGGGCGGCACCAGCTGGTCGGCGTTGGCGGTGGCACCGAATTCGGTGCGGTCGCGGTAGTAGGCGCTCTGGCCGATGTCGACGATCGCTTGCGCCACGCTGGCGCAGCCGGGGCAGCACATGGGGCGCTCCACCTCGTCGATGCGCACCGACCAGCGGCCGTCGCGCGGCAGCGGCAGGCCGCAATGGAAGCAGCCGGTTGGCGCGCTGGACGCAGAGGCGCTCGCGCCGCCATGCGCTCCTGCGCCCGCGCCGGCATTCGCGCCCGCGCCCGCGTGCACCCCCGCATCCGAGTGCGCGGCGTCATCGTGCATGGCCGCTGGCGCTGCCGCCAGTCCCGCCAGCACGGGTTCCGGCTGGCTACGTCGTTCGGTGTTGGTGCTCATGCGGAGTTTTCCTTGCCGGTTCACGGATGTCCCGTCAAGCATAGCGCATCGAGCCAGCCCAGCGAGGCGCCATGGCTGGCGCGCACCAGCCCCAGCACGCCGAAGCCCAGCACCAGCAAGCCGCAGGCGATACGTATCTTGCGCTGTTGTAGCCGGGCGCGCACGCCCGCGCCCATCATGCCCAGCGTGACCAGCATGGGCAAGGTGCCCAGGCCGAACGCCAGCATGACGGCCGCCCCGTCGAGGGCCGAGCCGCTCAGCAAGGCCGTCAGCAGCACGCTGTAGACCATGCCGCACGGGACCCAGCCCCACAGCCCGCCCAGCGCCAGTGCCTTGAGCTGGCTATCCATGGGCAGCAGCAGCTTGAGCAGCGGCTGTACGCGGCGCCAGACGATCTGGCCCGCGCTTTCCACGTGGGCCAGGCCGCGCCACGCATCCATCAGGTACAGGCCCAGCGCCACCAGCATCAGGTTGGCCAGCCAGTAGAACGCCAGTTGCAGCGTGGCCAGCCTGGCGAGACTGGCCGCGCCTTGCGCCAGGCCGCCGGCCAAGGCGCCGGCCACCATGTAGCTGGAGATGCGGCCCGTGTTGTAGGCGGCCACGCGCAGCAGGCGCTGGCCGGCCGGGGCCAGTGCAGTCGCTGGGGTGATGGCGATCACGCGCGCCGGCGGCGGCGCGGGCGCGCGTGGCGCCGTGGCCGACAGCGCGCTGACGATGCCGCCGCACATGCCGATGCAATGCACGCTGCCGGCCAGGCCGACGGCGAACACGGACAACAGGTGCGCTCCGTTCATGGTGTAGTGCTCAGATGGTGCGCGAGAAGCGCAGCGGCTGGCCCGGCTGCGGCTGCGTGCGCGCCATGCGCAGGTAGCGGTCGAACACCATGCAGATGTTGCGGATCAGCAGCCGGCCCTTGGGCGTCACGCTCAGCCAGTGCGGTTCCAGCGTGACCAGGCCATCCTGCTCCAGCGGCGCCAGCGCTTCGAGCTCGGTGGCGAAATAGGTGCGGAAGTCGATCGGATAGGCTTGCTCGATGGAGTCGATCGACAGCTCGAAATTACACATCAACATCTGGATGATGATACGGCGCAGCAGGTCGTCGCTGGTCAGCTTGATGCCGCGCGCGACGGGCAGCTTGCCTTCGTCCAGCTTCTCGTAATAGGCGTCCAGCGTCTTCTCGTTCTGGCTGTAGGTGGCGCCCACGGCGCTGATGGCCGACACGCCGCAGGCCACCAGGTCCGATTCCGCGTGGGTGGAATAGCCCTGGAAATTGCGGTGCAGCCGGCCCTGGCGCTGGGCCACGGCCAGGTCGTCGTTCGGCTTGGCGAAGTGGTCCATGCCGATGTAGACATAGCCGGCCGCGCTCAGGCGGCGGATGCACAGGGCCAGCATGTCGAGCTTGACGGCCGACGGCGGCAGATCCGCTTCCAGAATGCGGCGCTGCGGCTTGAACAGGTGCGGCATGTGGGCGTAGTTGTACAGCGCGATGCGGTCCGGGCTGGCCGCGATCACCTGTTCCAGCGTGCGCGCCATGCTGTCCATGTTCTGCTTGGGCAGGCCGTAGATCAGGTCGATGCTGATGGAGCGGAAGCCGGCCTCGCGCGCGGCCTGCATCACGGCCAGCGTTTCCTCGGCCGGCTGGATGCGGTTCACGGCTTGCTGCACGTCCGGGTCGAAATCCTGCACGCCCAGGCTGATGCGGTTGAAGCCTTGCGAGCGCAGCGACTGCACCCGTTCGCGGCTGACCGTGCGCGGGTCGATCTCGATCGAATATTCGCCGATGTCGTCCGGGGCGAACTCGAAGTGGTGGCGCAGATGGGCCATCAGGTCGTCCATCTGGCGGTCGCTCAGGTAGGTCGGCGTGCCGCCGCCGAAGTGCAGCTGCTCGATGTGGTTCATGCCCGAGAACAGCTTGCCCTGCATTTCGATTTCCTGCTTCAGGTAGCTGAGGTAGGTGGCGGCCTTGCTGCGGTCCTTGGTGACGATCTTGTTGCAGGCGCAGTAGTAGCAGATGGTGTCGCAGAACGGGATGTGGATGTACAGCGACAGCGGCCGGCGTCCGCCGCGCATGCGCAGGCCGGCGATGGCCTCCAGGTAATTGCCGTAGCCAAAGTCCTCGCTGAAGCGGTCGGCCGTGGGATACGAGGTATAGCGGGGGCCGGATTGGCTCAGCTTGCCAATGATGTCAGCGTCGAACTGCACCGTCGGAAAGAACGCGACGCTGGATGGCGCGCTGGCTGCGGTAGGGGACATGATCATTTCTGCTATCTAACTAACGGTGCGGTGAATACAAAAGGTGCGCGTTCAGGCCGCCAGGCGCTTGACGTTGCCGTGCTGTGGCGCGGCCGGCCGGGCTGGCCGGTTGCCGCCGCGCGTCTGGCGCAGCGCGTGGCCGAAGTTGAACAGGCTCACGGCCTGGGTCAGCCCCGTCGCTTCCTGGGCCAGGCTGGCGGCGGCGGCCGCCGCCTGCTCCACCAGTGCCGCGTTCTGCTGGGTTACCTGGTCGAGGTGGGCGATGGCCGAGTTGACCTGGTCCACGCCGATGCTCTGCTCGCGCGAGGCGGTGGAAATGTCCTGCATGATGGCCGTCACCTGCTGCACCGACTTGACCACCTGTTCCATGGTGGCGCCGGCCCGGTGCACCTGCTCCATGCCGGCGCTGACCTTGCCGACCGACATGTCGATCAGGTTCTTGATGTCCTTGGCGGCCGTGGCGCTGCGCTGGGCCAGGTTGCGCACCTCGCCCGCCACCACGGCGAAGCCGCGGCCCTGCTCGCCGGCGCGGGCCGCCTCGACGGCCGCGTTCAGGGCCAGGATGTTGGTCTGGAAGGCGATGCCCTCGATCAGGCTGATGATGTCGACGATCTTCTTGGACGAGTTGTTGATGTCGTCCATGGTGGCGATCACGTCGGCCACGATCACGCCGCCCTCCTGCGCCACGTTGGAGGCATTGACGGCCAGCGCGTTCGCCTCCACGGAATTGTCGGCGTTCTGCTTGACGGTGGCGGCGAATTGCTCGACGCTCGAGGCGGTCTCCTCCAGGCTGGCGGCCTGGGCTTCCGTGCGGCCCGACAGGTCGGCGTTGCCGGCCGCGATCTGGCGCGTGGCCACGGCCATGGTTTCCACGTTCATGCGCACATCGCGGATGGTGGCGATCAGGTTGCAGTTCATTTGCTCCAGCGCGCGCAGCAGCTGGCCCACCTCGTCGGTGGAATTGGTCTCGAAATGGGCCGACAGGTCGCCGGCGGCGATCGAACGGGCGCCGTGCAGGGCGCGGTTCAGCGGTTGCAGCATGCCGACCCGCAGCGTGTACCACAGGAACACGTTGACGATCAGGCCAACGAAGGTGGCGCCGAAGATGCCATAGCTGAGTGCCGAATTGCGGCCGTCCGAACCGAGCAGGCTGGCCACGCAGACGCCGGCCAGCAGCGTGTTGACCAGGCTGGTGGACGCCCAGATGCGCATGGCCAGCGATACGTGGCGCACGCGGCCCAGCAGGCTGGCCAGGCCAGGTTGCACCACTTCGCCATGGCGGACGGTGATACCGGGCTTGTCCTTGGGCTGCTGGCGCATGGCGCGGTAGGCTTGCTCGGCCTTGGCCACCTGGTCACGGTCGGCCCTTACCCGCACCGACATGTAGCCGATGGTGCGGCCGGCCTCGCGGATCGGGGTGATGTTGGCCTTGACCCAGTAATAGTTGCCGTTCTTGCAGCGGTTTTTCACGAGGCCGGTCCAGGGATAGCCGGCCTTGATGGAACGCCACAGGTCGTCGAACGCCTCGGGCGGCATGTCGGGATGGCGCACGATATTTTGCGGCGCGCCGATCAGTTCCTCGGTGCTGAAGCCGCTCACCTCGCAGAAATACGGGTTGACGTAGGTGATATTGCCGTCCAAATCTGTCTTGGACACGATGGCGTGATCGTCCAGGACTTCCTGTTCGCGGTCGGTGACGGGCAGGTTGGTACGCATGACGGCTATCTCCAAGGAAAAAAGTCTATTCTTGCTCTATCGCAAGCTATGTCGTCAAGTGTAAGGAGTCAGCCTCGTAAATTTATTGATTTAGATCAAAAATCTCCAGATTGGGATGCGCTAGCCGAAAAGGCCGCAAAGCCTGTCGCCATGCGGTTTTCGCAAGATTTTCCGGTTCGGCCGGTGGCCGGCGTGGCTGTTGCGCCGATTCACTCGCGGCCGGCCGTCAGCGGGCGCAGCCGGCCCACCGCGTAGCCCTGGGCGTAATCGACGCCGATATCGCGCACCTGGGCCAGGATGGCCTCGTCCTCCACGTATTCGGCCACCGTGCGGATGCCCATCACGTGGCCGACTTCGTTGATGGCCTTGACCATGGCGCGGTTGATGGCGTTGCTGGCCAGGTCGCGCACGAAAATGCCATCGATCTTCAGGAAATCGACGGGCAGCGCCTTCAGGTAGGCGAACGAGGACAGGCCGCTGCCGAAGTCGTCGAGCGCGAAGGCGCAGCCCAGCTCCTTGAGCTTGTGCATGAAATCTTGCGCGGTAGGCAAGTTGGCGATGGCCGCCGTCTCCGTGATCTCGAAGCAGATCTCGTCCGGCGCCACGTCGTAGCGGCTGAATTGCTCGACGATGTAATCGTGCAGCACGTCGTCACCGAGCGAGGTGCCCGACAGGTTGATCGCGTAGCGGGCCCGGTGCTGCTGGTGGGCGTCGATATACGCCTGGTCCGGCGCCATGCTGTCGCGCAGGCTCTGGATGTGGCGGCACACGGAGCGGATCACCCAGCGGTCGATGTCGAGCATCAAGTCGTAGCGTTCGGCGGCCGGGATGAAGGCGCCCGGCAGGATCAGGTGGCCCTTGGCGTCCTCGATGCGCACCAGCACCTCGTCGTGCGGCTGGCCCTGGGCCGTCAGGCTGACGATGGGCTGGGCGTACAGCCGGAAGCGTCGGTGCTGGAACGCTTCCGTCAGGCGTGACACCCACAGCATCTCGCCGTGGCGCTGGGTCAGCCGCGCGTCCGATTCCTGGTACTGGTGCACCCGGTTGCGGCCCCGTTCCTTGGCCAGGTAGCAGGCCTGGTCGGCCGCCACCAGCAGCTCGCTCAGCGACTTGCTGTCGTGGTTCATTTCGACCAGGCCGATGCTCACGCCCAGTTCGAAGCTGCGGCTTTCCCACACGAAGCGGAAACTCTTGACGGACTGGCGCAAGTCCTCGGCCACGTGCAGGGCCTGGGCCGGCGGGCAATGGGGCAGCAGCACGCCCAGCTCGTCGCCGCCGAGGCGGGCCAGGATGTCGGAGTCGCGCATCTGGGTTTGCAGCAGCTTGGCCAGCAGTTGCAGCAGCAGGTCGCCGGCGCCGTGGCCGCAAGTGTCGTTGACTAACTTGAACTGGTCCAGGTCCAGGTACAGCAGCGCGTGTACGTGGCCCTCCTCCTTGGCGCTGCGCAGGGCGCTGGCCACCTGGGCTTCGAACTCGCTGCGGTTGATCAGGCCGGTGAGCGTGTCGTGGGTGGCTTGCCAGCTGAGCTGGCGCGACAGGTGCCGTTCGTGGCTCACGTCGCGGAACACCACCACGGCCCCCAGCAGTTCGTTGTCGTCGGACCAGATGGGGGCGGCCGATTCCTCGACGGCGATATGGCGCCCCTGGCGCGTGACGAGCTGGCTGTTGGCCGCCGCGGTGACGGTCTGGCGCAGCCGCAGGCATTTGAGCGCCACGTGTTCCTGGGCCGCGCCCGGCCCGTCGTCCACCAGGCGCAAGGTGGTGGCGATGTCGACGCCGTTGGCCAGTTCGCTGGTCCAGCCTGTTAACTGCTCGGCCACCCGGTTCAGGAACTGGGTGCGGGCCTCGGCATCCGTCGTGATCACGCCTTCGCTGATCGAGCGCAGTGTCACTTCGGCCATGTCGCGCTGGCGCGCCAGGTGCCGCGCCTCGGCCTTGCAGTGGGTAACGTCCCAGATCATGCCCAGCGTGCCGCAGGGCTGGCCCTCGGGCGTGTGCACGATCCTGGCCTTGGCGGACAGCCAGTGCAGGCTGCCGTCGGGCCAGACGAGGCGAAATTCCAGCTCGTAGCCATCACCCTGGTCCACCCCGGCCTGCATGACGCGCAGCACGGTGTCGCGGTCGGCCGGGTGCACCATGGCCAGGAAGTCGCCAAAGGGCTGGGACAAGCCGTCCGGGGCCAGCCCCAGCAGCGCAGGCCCCGGCGCGGTCCAATTGATGGTGCTGCCGAGGACGCTGCCATCGTGCAATTGGGAATCCCAGATCGTCATTTGCGCCGCTTCCAGCGCCAGATTCAGTCGTTCGTGCATCTCCATCGCGTACTCCTGTCGCCGGCGGGCATGGCGTGGCGCGGCCATGACGCGCACGGGCCTGCGCGCGCCAGCCGCCTTCCCCTGCTTGGACTCCGGCGCCGGACGCGAGTTCCGCCCGCGGCGGCGGCGCCGCTCAGCGGCCCGGTAACAGGCGGCGCAGGCGGCCGGCCAGCCCGGCCACGGCCAGCGCGGCGGCGCCGGCCAGCAGCCCGGCGACGGCGTTCAGCACGCTGGGGGTGACGGGCGCCAGCACGGCCCCAACCGCAGGCACCAGGCCGGCCGCGCGGGCGGCCGCCTCCAGCAGCGCATGGCTGCCCGGTACGCCGTGCAACAGGATGCCGCCGCCCACCATGAACATGGCCACCGTGCCGGCCACGGACAGCAGCTTCATCAGCCGGGGCGCGGCCGCCAGCAGCAGGCCGCCCAGCGCCTGCAGGATCGCGCCGCCGCGCCGGCGCAGGTACAGGCCGGCGTCGTCGAGCTTGACGATGGCCGCCACCAGGCCGTACACACCCACCGTCATCAGCATGGCCACGCCGGCCAGCACCGCCACCTGCTGGCCGAACGGGGCGCCGGCCACCGTGCCCAGCGCGATCACGATGATCTCGGCCGACAGGATGAAGTCGGTGCGCACGGCGCCGGCGATCTTGTCGCGCTCGAGCGCCACCAGGTCGACGGCGGGATCGGCCACGGCGTCAGCCAGTTGATCGAGGTGCTGCGCATGTTCGGTCCGGTGCAGATAACTGTGGGCCAGCTTTTCGAAACCTTCGTAGCACAGGTAGGCGCCGCCGGCCATCAGCAGCGGGGTGACGGCCCACGGCGCCAGCGCGCTGATGGCCAGCGCGGCCGGCACCAGGATGGCCTTGTTGCGCAGCGAGCCGCGCGCCACGGCCCAGACCACGGGCAGTTCGCGCTCGGCCTGCACGCCGGCGACCTGCTGGGCGTTCAGGGCCAGGTCGTCGCCGAGCACGCCGGCCGTCTTCTTGGCGGCCACCTTGCTCATCAGGGCCACGTCGTCGAGGATGGCCGCGATGTCGTCGATCAGGGCCAGCAGGCTGGCGCCGGCCATCTCAGCGGCCCTCCATCGGGCGGGAGATAAGGATGGTGTGGTGCATATTGGGCTCCGGGATGAAAGTCTGGCAATCTTACCTCAGCCGGCGCGGGCGGCGGCGGGCCAGAGCCGCTACAATGGCCGTTACCGCGCGGCGTGTCGCCGCCGCACCCGCATCTTGAACGGAACACCGCCATGAGCTTTGCCACCTGGATCACGTTTGTCATCGCCGCCACCATTATCGCCATTTCACCGGGGTCGGGCGCCGTGTTGTCGATGTCGCACGGGCTGTCCTATGGCGTGCGCAAGACCAGCGGCACCATCCTGGGCCTGCAGGCCGGGTTGCTGCTGGTGTTGTTCATCGCCGGCGCCGGCGTGGGCTCGCTGTTGCTGGCGTCGGAACTCGCGTTCAACGTGGTCAAGACGGTGGGCGCGCTGTACCTGATTTACCTGGGCCTGGGCCAGTGGCGCGCCAGGGTCAGCGTGGACGGCAACGCCGTGGCGGCGCAGGCGGTGGCCATGGCGCCCTCGCTGCGCAGGCGCGTGCTGACCGGGTTCCTGACCAATGCCACCAATCCCAAGGGCATCATCTTCATGGTGGCCGTGCTGCCGCAGTTCATCGCGCGCGGTGCGCCCGTGCTGCCGCAGTTGCTGATCCTGGCCGCCACCATGTGCACCATCGACCTGATCGTGATGCACAGCTATGCCTTCCTGGCCTCGTCCATGCAGCGTTTCTTCCGCGACCCGCGCGCCGTGCGCAAGCAGAACCGCTTCTTCGGCGGCCTGCTGATGGCCGTTGGCACGGCGCTGTTCTTCGTCAAGCGGGGCGCGGCGGCGACGGCATGAGCGTCGACTGGGCGCCCGAATGTGCAAGGATTTGTAACCCCGGTCGTCCTCACTTGCTGTGCAGCGTTAAATAGACAACGATAAACAGGGCCGTCCCCACGCCGGCGGCCATACGCTTAGGAGCGCCGCCATGAGCCGCAGCACCCTCACCTCCGCCGTCCTCGCCGCGTTGCTGGCCTGGACTCTGCCCGCGCTGGCCGACGATATTCCGGGCCGGGTGGGCCGCATCTCCAGCGTCGAAGGCCAGGTGACGGTGGTGGGCGAAGGCGACCCGGCCGACGCCATGCTGAACTGGCCGGTGACCACGGGCGACCACCTGAGCACGGCCAGCGGCGCGCGCGGCGAATTCCGCGTGGGGCCGGCCGCCATCCGGCTCGATGGCGATACCGACCTGGAGGTGGTGCAGCTGGACGATGACAACGTGCGCCTGCGCCTGAACTACGGCAGCGCCAGCGTGCACCTGCGCGATGGCAGCCTGCTGCGCGATTTCGAATTGACCACCCCGCAAGCGCGCGTGACGATGGTGGAACCGGGCACGGTGCGGGTGGACGCTGAGCGCCTGCCCGACACCACCGTCGTCAACGTGCTGGCCGGCGTGGCGCGGGTGGACGGCGCCGGCAGCCAGCTGGTGGTGCGGGCCGGCTACCGCGGTGAAGTGAGCAGTGATGACGTGCGCACCGGCGCCGCCTTGCGCGATGGCTTCGACAGCTGGGCCGAGCTGCGCGACCGCCAGTACGAAACGTCGATCGCCAGCCGCTACGTGCCCAGTGAAGTGACCGGCTACGAGGAGCTGGACCGCTACGGCAGCTGGACCGACAGTCCCGATTATGGCCCCTTGTGGACGCCGCGCGTGGTGGCCACCGACTGGGCGCCCTACCGTGACGGCCAATGGATCTGGATGGTGACCTTCGGCTGGACCTGGGTCGACAACGCGCCCTGGGGTTACGCGCCATCGCACTACGGCCGCTGGGTGATGGTCAACCGCCGCTGGTGCTGGGCGCCGGGGCGCTACGTGGGCCGGCCCGCGTGGGCGCCGGCGCTGGTGGGCTGGGTGGGCGGCGACCGGCTGCAAGCGTCGCACCGCGATGGCCGCCGGGGACCGGGCCTGGGCTGGTATCCGCTGGCGCCCCATGAGGCATACGCGCCGCCATTCCATTTGTCGCCCGAGCACGAGCGGCGTCTCGTGTGGACCCACAATGGCCGCCCGGCTGAGCGCCGCGATGGCCCCCACGAAGGCGTGACCGTGGTGCCGCGCGACCGCTTCGATGCGGGCCACGTGGTGCCGGTGCACGCCGGCCCGCAAGTGATCCTGCCGCCGGCCGTGGTGCGCACGGCGCCGCTGGTGGCGGCCCCCGCCCCGGCCGCACCAACGCATGCCTATGACCGGCGCCGCTTCGACGGCGATGACCGGCGGCCCGAGCGCGGCGGCGCCGCCTATGCGCCGCAGGGCCAGGCCGTGCAGCCGCAGCAGCGCCTGCCGCAGAACACCCTACCGGGACAGGTGCCGACAGTGCCGGTGCGCCCATCGTACCCGCAACCGTCGCAGCCGGCGTCCCGGCAGCAGTTGCAGCAACAACAACAGCAGCAGTTATTGCAACAGCAACAACAGCAACAACAGCAATTGCAGCAACGGCAGCGCCAGGACGAACAGCAACGCCAGCAGTTCGAGGAACAGCAACGGCGCCAGCGTCAACAGCAGCAGTTGCAGAACCAGCAGCCAGTCCAGCCCTTGACCACGCAGCCGCCGGGCCGCCTGATCGAGCCGCGCGGCACCCAGCAGCCGGCGCAGGATGATCGTAGCCGGGAGCGGTTCGAGCGCGGCGAGCGTGGCGTGCGCTATGAAGATGGCCGGCGGCAGATCCGGCCGGAAGGCGAACCATCGCGCCCCGTCGCCCAGCCGGTCCAGGCGCCGCCCCAGCAGCCGCCGCTCCAGCCGCCACCCCAGCGTGTGGTGGTCCCCCAGCAGCAAGCGCCATCCCAGCCGCAGCCATTCCAGGTACCGGCCCGGCCCGCGGCGCAGCCGCAAGCCACGCCGCAGGCGCAGCCCCAGCAGCGCGAGCAGGCGCATCCGGGCGGCGGTCATCCGGCCAACGAGAACGACAGGCGCCGTGATGAAGAGCGCGAGAAGCGTGGCCACCAGGTGGAGCGCTGACGGGGCGCCAGGCCGCCATCACGGGCCTATCCTGCATTTCAGTCGCGAAAATTGGCCGTTCAGGCCACAAATGTTGCCGTTCATCACAAAGTTGTAGCTAAAAACATTACTTTTATATACAGTATGCGTTTTAGGCAACAACGGCGACAGCGCGGCACGACAGGGAGCATACTCCCGCAACGCCAGATCGTCGGGATCGTACCGAGTCTATCCCGACTATTTTCAAGACAGTGAGAATAGTTTTTTAAGCCAGCTTCTCCAGCTGGCTTTTTTTTGTGCGCGGCATCGGCGCGCTCAAGGCAGGTCGTCGCTGCTGCCCATCATCCAGCCATACGGCCCCAGCCTGGCGTCTTCTTGGTGCCAGCCTGACGCGTAGAGCGTCGCCACGCGCGTGAACCCGGCCCCGAGCGTCACCGCCGTGGACGACAGATTGGCCAGCACCACGATGCGCTCGCAGCCGTCATCGCGGGTAAAGCCGATGACGCCGGGTGGCAAGTGGTCCAGGAACGCCGTCGCGCCGGCGCGCAGGGCGGCGTGGCGGCGGCGCAGGCCGATCAGGGCCTGGTAATGCGCGTACAGCGCGCCATCGAAGCACTGCCAGTTGAGCTGGTAGGGGTCGAACAGCACTGGCCAGCCAGTCCAGCTCGGTTCGTCGAATTCCTGGCCCATCAGCAGGTGCGGCACCCCGTCCATGGCCAGCATCACGGTGGCGGCCGGGCCATGGGCGGCGCGGCCCAGGAAGGCGGAGGCGCGCCCTTGCTCCTTGTCTTCCAGCCAGCGCATGCGCAAGGCCCCGCGCGGGAAGCTGTAGGTGGACTCGTTCCAGTAGCGGGCGAAGGCGGCGCCGTCCGCCTCGCCGTGGGCGCAGCGGCGCAACATCTCACGCGTGCCGCCTTCGTAGGTCAGGTCGCAGGCGGCCAGGTGGTGGAATTCATCGTAGGACTGGGAAATCAGGGCGATGTCAGGCCGCAGCGCCGCCAGCGCCGCGCGGATCTCATCGAGGAAATCACAGGGGGTGATGTCGGAGTCGTCGAAGCGCAAGCCATCGAAGCCGTAGCGTTCGATCCAGCCGCGCATGCTGTCGATCAGGTAGTGCCGCAGGGCGCGGTCGGCGAAGTCGAAACCGGCGAAGTAACCGCGCTCGGGGACGGCGTAATAGATGCTGCCGTCGGCGCGCCGCGTGTACCAGTGGGGATGGGTGCGCGTGAACGGGTGGTCCACGCTGCTGCGGTTGAGCGTCCAGTCCAGGATCACGCGCATGCCGCGCGCGTGGGCCGCGTCCACCAGCGCGCGCAGGGAGGCGGCGTCGCCCAGGGCGGGATCGATGGCGTCGAAATCGCGCACCGCGTACGGGTCGCCCCGCGTGCCGCGCCGCCCTTCGATGCCGATGGGATGGACTGGCATGATCCACAGGATGTCGGCGCCCAGCTCGCTCAGGTAGCCTAGCCTGGCGCGCACGCCATCGAAGTCGCCGCCGAAGGCAGGCACGGACAACTGGTAGATCACGCCGTCGCGCAGCCAGTCGGGGCTGGCCAGCGCCGCGCGCGCGTGCAGCGGGCCGGGTGCGGCGGCGCTCAGGCCCGGCTCACGCATCAGCACCGCGCCGGATGCATCGACCGTCAGGCAGGAGTTGTGTTGGCCATCTTCCGAGATCCAGGGATTGGCGGGATCGGCGATCCAGTCCTTGCCGTCGATGACGAGCTTGTAGAGGTGCCGCCCGGCCGGTATGGGCAGCGTGGCCTGCCAGCGCGTGGGCGACACGGGTTCCAGCATGCAGGCGTCGCCCACCCAGCTGTTGAAGGTGCCGGCCAGGGCGACACTGCGGGTGCCGGGCGCGGCATCGAAAACAAAGCGCACGCCGCCAGGGACGGCGCACGGCAGCATGGCCGGGTCGGCGCGAAATTGCAGGTCCACGGTATTCCTTTCAGGGATGCTCGGCGGGTGTCTGAACGCCGTACGGTGCGACGGTAGTGTGTAATTCAACTACATCATTGTAGTAAAGTAAACACTGATTGGAAATTTTATCCTTGGTTTCTGTCTCATTGCGCTCTTGCGCATGCAATTTTTTGGGTAATTAAGCTACATTCATTGGACGCAATGACACCCGTGCCCGCAGCCGCCGGGCCACAGCCGGCACTGGTAATTCCCGAATTGGCTACAATATGCGGGTGAGCGCCGCGTTGGCGCGACCGTTTTTTACATTGATTGGAATGACCATGGCAGCGACGATCCCACCCAACATCCCTCCCTCGGAGTCCCTCATCGAGTACCCGAGCGACTTCCCGATCAAGGTGATGGGCTTGACGCATGTCGAGTTCACCACCACGATCCTGCAGGTGGTGCAGAAGCACGATCCGACTTTCCACGAAGGCAAGCTGGAGGCGCGTCCCTCGGCCAAGGGCAATTACATGGGCCTGACGGTGGTGGTGCGCGCCACCAGCCGCGAACAGCTCGACGCGTTGTACACCGAACTGTCGGGCCACCCCATGGTCAAGGTGGTGCTGTAATCAAGCGCCCTGCTGCTGCCGGAATTTGTCGATTTCGGCCAGCAGCCAGGCGCGGAACGCCTGCACCTGCGGCTTGACGGCCGCCGCCGGCGGACTGACGAAGTAATACTCATCCGGGCATGGCGTGGCGATATCGAACAGCCGCAGCAGCTGGCCCGAGGCGATTTCCTGCATCGCCACCACATGGCGCACCAGCGCCACGCCGTTGCCATCGACGGCCGAACGCACCAGCATCGACAAATCCTCGAACATCACGCCGCCCGACGGTTCGGCCAACGCCAGGCCGGCCGCGCGGAACCACGGCGTCCACGGTTCCACCGAGCGCAGCAGGCAAGCCTGTTCCAGTTCGGCCGGCGTGGCCGGCAGCCGTCCGCCCCGGTACGCGGGGCTCACCACCGGGTAGTACACATCCCCCATCAGCCGCTGCACCACCATGCCCGGATAATGGCCGCGGCCGAAGCGGATGCCCACGTCGACCGCGTCGCGTACCAGGTCCTGCAACTGGCCGCTGGCCTGCAGCACCACTTCCACGTCCGGATGCTGGTCGATGAACTGGCCCAGCCGGGGCGCCAGCCAGCGCGCCGCGAACGAGGGTATCGACGACACGGTCAGGCGCCGGCTGGCGCTGGTGGGCCGCAGCGCGTCGGCCGCCGTGGCGATGTCGCTGAAGGCCTTGGCCAGCTGGTGGGCGAAGCGCAGGCCATCGGCCGTCACCTTCACGTGGCGGCCATTGCGCACGAACAGCGGCGTGCCCAGTTCCTGCTCCAGCGCCCGCACCTGGTGGCTGATGGCGCCATGGGTCAGGTGCAGTTCCTCGGCCGCGCGCGAGAAATTCTGGTGGCGGGCCGCCGCCTCGAACGCGCGCAGGGCGGAAAAATTGGGCAGGCGATGCGGGCCAGACATGGTTTTATGTGAATAGAATTAGCTACAGTTGCCAAAATATATCGTTATGTCGCGCGCGTCGCAAGGCTTACCATGTGAAATCCATTCAATCAGCAGCCGGAGCCTTCATGTCCTTCAAACTGGTCGTCGACAGCCTGTTCGCCAGCCCTTACGCCATGTCCGTGTACGTGGCGCTGACCGAGAAGGGCTTGCCCTTCAGCCTGGAAACCATGGACCTGGAAGCGGGTGCGCACCGCCGCGCGCCGTACCGCGAGCTGGCGCTGACGGGCCGCGTTCCGGCCCTGGTGCATGAAGGGTTTGTATTGACGGAGTCGAGCGCCGTGGCCGAGTACCTCGATGAAGCGTTTCCCGCGCCGCAATACACGGCCTTGTATCCGCAGGAGATCCACGCCCGCGCCCGCGCGCGCCAGTTGCAGGCGTGGCTGCGCAGTGACCTGATGCCGCTGCGCGTCGAACGCAACACGGAGTCGGTGTTCTTCCGCCCCACCAGTGTGCCGCTCAGCGCCGAGGCCCAGGCATGCGCCGACCGGCTGATCGCTGCGGCGGAACGGCTGGTGGACGGCGCCAACCTGTTCGGCCGCTGGAGCATCGCCGATACCGACCTGGCCATGATGCTGCAACGCCTGATCGTCAATGGCGACCCGGTGCCGCCACGGTTGCGCGACTATGCGGTCGGCCAGTGGCAGCGCCCATCCGTGCAGCGCTGGCTGGCCCATCACGAGCCCAACTGAGGCCGGCGGCGCGCCGGGCCGCCCGCCCCGGCTGCGGCCGGCTTGACGGGGCGGACGAGCCTGGAATGCCGGCCTGGCTTATAATGCGGGGTTCCGGTTTCCCGCCGTCCGGCTCCGAAACCAGCCTGCAGCCTGTCATTATGTCCACATTCCAAGCCGAACCGGCGTTGATCCGCCACCTGGGCCGCGCCGATTATGAACCGACGTTCGCGGCCATGCGCGCCTTCACGGACGCCCGCACCCCTGAAACGCGCGATGAATTCTGGATCGTCGAGCACCCGCCCGTGTTCACGCTGGGCCTGGGCGCCGATCGCGGCCACCTGTTGGCCGGCGCCGATTCGATCCCTGTGGTACAAACCGACCGCGGCGGCGAAGTGACCTACCACGGCCCCGGCCAGGTCGTGATCTACCTGCTGATGGACTTGCGCCGCAACAAGCCCGGCGGCAAGCTGTACGCGCGCCAATTCGTGCATAAAATCGAACAAGCGATCATCAACGTCTTAGGGGCGTATAATCTCGCAGGCGAGCGCGTCGAAGGCGCGCCCGGCATCTACATGGCCGACGGGCCGAAGCAGGGCGCCAAGATCGCCGCCCTCGGCCTGAAAGTGCGCGGCAACGGCTGCACCTACCATGGCCTGTCGCTCAACGTGGCGATGGACCTGGCGCCGTTTTCCTGGATCAATCCCTGTGGCTATGCCGGACTGGAAACGGTCGACATGCGCTCCATGGGCGCGCCGGCCGAACTGGCCGACGTGCAGCAGGCGCTGGCCGAGGAACTGGTGCGCGTACTGGCGCATACTGAAACGTAATGAAAGCCTGACCCAGGTAGCGCCGCAAGCGGCAAGTTTGCACAACAGGCAAGCCGATCTCGACTAACCAACCACCGCCCATGTGGGCACGCAGCCAAATGACGACTCCAGACACCAACTCCACCGTCGCCCCCGCTTACAACCCGAGCGAAAAGCAAAAAGGCGCCAGCAAAACGGCGCGCATTCCGATCAAGATCGTGCCGGTCGAGCAGGTGGAGCGGTTGAAGAAGCCGGACTGGATCCGCGTCAAGGGCGCCTCCGCCTCGACCCGCTTCTACGAGATCAAGGACATCCTGCGCGAGAACAAGCTGGTGACCGTGTGCGAGGAAGCGAGCTGCCCCAACATCGGCGAATGCTTCGGCAAGGGCACGGCCACCTTCATGATCATGGGCGACAAGTGCACCCGCCGCTGCCCGTTCTGCGACGTGGGCCACGGCCGTCCGGACCCGCTGGACAAGGACGAACCGGCCAACCTGTCCAAGACCATCGCCGCCCTCAAGCTGAACTACGTGGTGATCACCTCGGTGGACCGCGACGACCTGCGCGACGGCGGCGCCGGCCACTTCGTCGAGTGCATCCAGCACACGCGCGCCGTATCGCCCAAGACCCAGATCGAAGTGCTGGTGCCGGACTTCCGCGGCCGCCTGGAAAAGGCGCTGGAACTGTTCAAGGACGGCTTGCCGGACGTGATGAACCACAACCTGGAAACCGTGCCGCGCCTGTACAAGGAAGCCCGTCCCGGTTCCGACTACCTGCACTCGCTCAAGCTGCTCAAGGACTTCAAGGCCATCTACCCGGACGTCAAGACCAAGTCCGGCATCATGGTCGGCCTGGGCGAGACGGACGAGGAAATCCTGCAGGTGATGCGCGACATGCGCGAGCACGACATCGACATGCTGACCATCGGCCAGTACCTGGCGCCATCGAACAGCCACCTGCCGGTGCGCCGCTACGTGCACCCGGACGTGTTCAAGATGTTCGAGGCCGAAGCCTACAAGATGGGCTTCAAGCACGCCGCCGTGGGCGCCATGGTGCGCAGCTCGTATCACGCGGACGTGCAGGCGCATAACGTGCTGGCTGGCGAATAAGCGTTAGGGCACTGCCCCGTGAGGACAAGGCCGCTGATTTCAGCGGCCTTTTTTGTACGTGCCTCTCGTGCCGCGCCCTGAGCGGTCGCCATGTGATGCCAAGACGGCATCGCGCCACGCGCGCTGGCGAAAGTTGCTATCATCGGAGCACATATCCGGGGCGGCGCCGCGTTCCGGCCCGCAACCGATTCCGACCGAACCGCCATGGACGACAACAAATTCACCCCCGATTATTTCAACCAGTTCGGCGTCGGCACGCTGCCGGCCCACCTGGGCATCACCGTCACCGACGTGCGCGAGGGCAGCGTGACGGCTGAATTCGAGGTCACGCCGCAGCACCTGGCGCCCAATGGCTACCTGCACGCCGGCAGCGTGGTGACGCTGGCCGACACGGCCTGTGGCTACGCCTGCGTGGCCCACCTGCCCGAAGGGGCGGCCAGCTTCACCACCATCGAACTGAAGTCCAACCACCTGGGCACGGCGCGCGAGGGGACGGTGGAGGCCACGGCCACCTTGGTCCACCTGGGCAAGACCACCCAGGTGTGGGACGCCACCGTGCGCAACAAGGCCAGCGGCAAGACCATGGCGCTGTTCCGCTGCACGCAAATGCTGCTGTATCCGAAATAAGGAGGCGCGATGGGCCGACAGATGACGCTGGCGGGACTGGCGCTGCTGCTGCCAGCCACGCTGGCCATGGCGCAGGCGCCCGCCCCGGACGATGCCGTCTACCGTGGGCTGGGCGGCCAGGAGGGCATCCACAAGATCGTCGCCACCTTCATTCCACTGGTGCTGGCCGATCCGAAGATCCGCGACAGCTTCGAGGATTTCGACATGGAGCAGCTGGCCACGCGCCTGGGCGAGCAGTTCTGCGAAGTGAGCGGCGGCCCCTGCACCTACACCGGCAAGTACCGCGACAAGACCATGGACGGCGTGGGCACCGTGCGCGACATGGCCACCGTGCACCAGGACCTGAAGATCACCGACGCCCAGTTCAATGCGCTGGCCGAGGACCTGCAACTGGCCATGGCGCGCAACCAGGTGCCCAACGGCGTGGCCAACCGCCTGATCGCCAGGCTGGCGCCGATGCGGTCCATGATCGTCACCGCGCGCGCCGATATGGGCCGGCCGGACCTGGGCAAGTTGCTGGCCACGGGCGGCGTGAGCCAGCTGGAAGGCGCGGCCGGCGGCGGCCTGACGCCGTGGGCCCTGATCGGCGGCTACGGCACCCGCGACAGCTGGGGCGCCAACGTCCATTACACGTGGGTGCACACGCAGGACTACGCGCTGGGCAGTGGCGGCGTGGCCGTGGGCGTGGCCGACCGGCTGGAGTTGTCGCTGGCCGAACAGACTTTCGCGGGCAGCCTGGCGCCGCTGGACCGGCTGCGGCTGCGCCAGGACATCATCGGCCTCAAGCTGCGCGTGGCCGGCGACGCCGTCTACGGCCAGGACAGCCTGCTGCCGCAGCTGGCCATCGGTGTGCTCTACAAGCGTGACAAGGGTATCGGCGGCCTGGGCGCGCTGGGGGTGACGGATGTGCGCCAGCTGGGCGCACGCGACGACCACGGCTACGACTACTACGTGGCGGCCACCAAGCTGCTGCTCGAACACAGCCTGCTGTTGAACGGCACCGTGCGCGCCACCCGCGCCAACCAGATGGGTTTACTGGGCTTTGGCGGCGACCGCGGCGACAGCATGCGGCTGATGCCGGAAGTGTCGCTGGCCTGGCTGGCCGACCGCAAGCTGGTGCTGGGCGTGGAATACCGCCGCAAACCGCACAACCTGAGCGTGGACAACGAGAAGGCGTATTACGACGCGTTCGTGGCCTGGTTCCCGACCAAGCAGGTGTCGGTGACGGCGGCCTACGCGGTGCTGGGCGATATCACGGTGTTCAATCCGGTGCGCCAGCGCGGCCCCTACCTGTCGCTGCAGGCTGGCTTCTGACGTAAAAAAAGGAGCCGGCGGCTCCTTTTTTCATCCTTGCAGGGCTTTTTCCAGCAGCTTGTGCAGGGCCGGGAATTCCGGCTGGCCCACGTAGCGCTTGAGGATCTTGCCATCCTTGTCGATGACGAAGGTGGTGGGCGTCATGGCCACGTCGCCGTAGGCCTTGGCCGCGTCACCGCTCACGTCCAGCGCCACCTTGAACGGCAGCTGGCGCGTTTCGGTGTAGTTGACAACGTAGTTGGGCGGGTCGTATTTCATGGCTACGGCCACGAATTCCAGTCCCTGCGACTTGTACTTATTGTACGTTTCCACCATCTGCGGCATCTCGGCCACGCAGGTCGCGCACGAGGTGGCCCAGAAATTGACCATCACCACCTTGCCATGCAGGCTCTCGGGCGAAATCTTCTCGCCCTTGATGCTCATGAAGGTGACGGCGGGCGCGCTGCTGTGCTGGTTCAGCGTGGCGTAGGCGGCCAGGCCGGCACCGGCCAGCAGCACGGCGGCCAGCGCGGGCTTGAGCCAGGCTTTGGAGGAGGAAGTGGTCGCTTGCATGGTCAAAATGGAGCAGCTGGATAATGTACGGGCCATTATAGACCCGTATTCTTAAGCGTGTCTTTTGAGGTCCGTGCCGGCCTTTATTGGCCGCCGCCCTGCGCGGCCTGGGCCGGCGTCGGCTTGGGCTGGTAGGACTTCCATTCCTCTTCCGAGATGTACTCGAACACCTTGACCACCTTTTGCACGCCGCTCACGCCGCGCGCCACTTCGGCCGCGATGGTGCCTTCGCGCTGGGTCACCCGGCCCATCAGGAACACGGCGCCCCGTTCGGTCACCACCTTGAAGGTGTTGGCCGAGATGTCCTTCTGGTCCACCAGGCTGGCCTTGACCTTGGTGGTGATCAGGGCATCATTGGAGCGCGAGGTGAAGCTGCTCAGGCCCGAGATTTCCAGTTCGTTCACGGTCGAGGCCACCCCTTCGATGCCGCGTACTTCACGCTCGACCTGTTCCTTCATGGCCTGGTCGCGCACCTCGCCCGTCAGCAGGGCGCGGCGGTTGAAGCTGTTGATGTTCACGTGGCCGGCATCGCCCACCAGGTTGTGCACCTTGATCTCGGCCTTCACGACGATGGCCTGGTCTTCCGTCTGGGCGCCGAAGGTGCGGCGGTCCGAGGCGGCCACGGTGCCCACCACGGCGCCGCCGACCATCATCTCCACGCAGCCCGACAGGGTGGCCAGCATGGCGCCGCACAGCAGCGTCATGGCCAGTGGGCGTTGCCAGACTTTACTCATTGACGTCTCCTCCGAACAGGGCGACGTCGATGCCGTCGCAGATGCAGTGTATGGTCACCAGGTGCACTTCCTGGATGCGGGCCGTGCGGTCGGCCGGCACGCAGATGTGGACGTCGGCGTCGGTCAGCATCTTGCCGATGGCGCCGCCGCCCTTGCCCGTCATGGCCACCACCCGCATCTCGCGCTCCAGTGCCGCCTCGATGGCCGCCATCACGTTGGCCGAGTTGCCCGAGGTGGACAGCGCCAGCAGGATGTCGCCGGCCTGGCCGAAGGCCTGCACCTGCTTGGAGAAGATGTCGCGGTAGCTGTAGTCGTTGGCCACGGCCGTCAGGATCGAGGTGTCCGTGGTCAGCGCCAGCGCCGGCAGCGGGAAGCGTTCGCGCTCGAAGCGGCCCACCAGCTCGGCCGCGAAGTGCTGGGCGTCGGCGGCCGAACCGCCATTGCCGCACACGAGGATCTTGTTGCCGTTCGAGAGCGCGGAGAACATCATCTCGATCGCTTGCGCGATTGGCTGGGCCAGCACGGTGGCCGATTGGATTTTGAGTTCGGCACTTTCGTGGAAGTGCGACAGGATGCGTTGAGTATTCATAGTCGGCGATTATAGTGCAATGGCCGTGCCCGCCCCACAAGCGCTGAAAAAAATGCTTACATTTGCAGCACATTGCGCAGCCAGCGCAACTGGCCGGCGTCGATGGCCACCACGTCGAAGCGGCACGGCGGCAGCGTGGCGCAGCGCTGCAGGTAGACCTGGGCCGCGCGCACCATGCGCTGCTGCTTGCGCGCCGTGATGCTGGCGGCGGCCCCGCCGTGGCGCATGTCGGAGCGGCGCCGCACTTCGATGAACACCAGGTGGGCGCCGTCGCGCATGATCAGGTCGATCTCGCCGCCCTTGCACAGGAAATTGCGGGCCACCAGCGTCAGGCCGTGCCGGGCCAGGTGGGCCAGCGCCTCGTCCTCGCCCTCGCTGCCCGTTTGCTGGCGCTCGGTGCGGGCCATGGCGTGCTCACGGCGCCACAGGCTGCGGCACGCCGTTCTTGTACACGGCGGCCTGCTCGATGCGCTCGAAACTGGCCGGACCCTGGCCGAAGCTGACCGTCAGCCGTCCCGTCACGCCATCGAGCTGGAAGCGCACGCCCGCATGGTGGCCGATCTCGCGCGCCACGCGGTAGGCGTCGATGCCCAGCGCGTACAGCCGTTCCAGGTCGGCCGCGCCGGGCTTGCGCTCCTCGGGCTGGGGCGGATGAGGATAGACCATCACGGCCGGATGGTCGGCCTGCAGTTGCCATGGCAGGTCCAGCAGCCGCACGCCATCGAGCTCCTGGGTGGGGAAGTTGCTGCCGTTGCCGGGATTGAGCGAGGAGGTGCCGTAAATGGGCGGCAGCTCCGGCAGCGCGCCTTCGAGCGCACCACGCAGCTGGCGGGCCTGGGCCGCGTCCAGCGCGGCGAACAGCAGGCCGGGCGCGTCCGTTTGCAGGCGCGCGCGCAGCTGCACCAGTTCCGGGTCGTTCAGGTAGCCGTTGGCCGCGCCCAGTTCCACCGTCTTGACGGCCAGTCCCTGGCGCTGCCACTGGCTGGTGAAGGCGGCGGCGATGCGGCGCTGCCACGGCGTGCCGGTGGCCAGCACCAGCGCGCTGGCGCCCGGATGTTCGCTGGACGCCCAGTTGGCGGCCTGGCGCGCCTCCTCTTCGATCGACAGGCCCATGGCCAGCATGCGCGCCGGCAGTGGCGACTGGCCGGGATTGCCGTAGCCTTCTGGCGTGTTGAGGGCGATGGTGGGCTTGCGCAGCAGCGGACTGGCGGCCAGCGCGCCGACGGCCGAGCGGCCCAGCGGTCCCACGATCAGGTCCGCCTGTTCCTGGGCGCTGGCGTAGGTGGCCAGCACGTCGCTGGTCGCGTCACCGGTGTCGGCCACGGTGACGGTGACGCCGTCGCGGTCGCGCTCCCAGGCGGCCAGGAAGCCGGCCTTGACGGCGGCGGCGGCCTGGCCCAGCGTGTCCGAGCGCAGCGGCAACAGCAGCGCCACGCGCAGCGGCGCGTTGGAGGGGATGGCGTCCATGTCGGGCGCCGGCGTGGTGCCAGGCCCGTTGGCCAGCGATGGCATGGCCGTGCCCGTCGCACCGGACTGGCCGGCGGCGCCGGGCATGGCGACGGCGAAGGTTTCCACCCGCGCCGGCGGTGGTGCGGGGGCGGGCCGCGGCGCCGGGGCCGCGACGGGCGCGGGCGGTGGGCTTGTAATTGAGGTGATAGGCGCGCACAATCGCCCGGGCGCGTCACAGGGCGTGCTGCAGCCGGCCAGTCCGGCCACCATGCCCAGCAACAGCAATCTCACACTTTTAGCCAGCATCCTACCCCCAATGACCGTACAAGATTCCAGCACCATCGCCACCCTGCCCGTGATGGGCGAAATGGCGCACCAGACCTATCCTAGCGCAACATTGTATGTAGTGGCGACGCCGATCGGCAATGTCACTGACATTAGCTTGCGCGCGCTGCATGTCTTGAGCCTGGTCAACGCGGTGGCGTGCGAAGATACCCGCAACACGGCCCAGCTAATGAACCGCTTCGGCCTGCACCAGCCCCTGATCGCCGCCCACCAGCACAACGAGCGCGAAGTGGCCGACACGCTGATCGCGCGCCTGCAGGCGGGCGAGCGGATCGCGCTGGTGTCGGACGCCGGCACGCCGGCCGTGTCCGACCCCGGCGCGCGCATCGTGGACGCCGTGCGCGCGGCGGGGCTGCGCGTGCTGCCGCTGCCGGGCGCCTCGGCGGCCGTGACGGCCTTGTCGGCCAGCGGGCTGGTGAACGACCAGTTCTACTTCGTCGGCTTCCTGCCGGCCAAGGCCAGGCAGCGCGAATCGTTTTTGCAGTCGCTGCGGGGCGTGACGGCCACCATGGTGTTCTACGAGGCGCCGCACCGCATCCTCGATTGCGCCGGCGCGCTGGCGGCCGTGTTCGAGCCGGAGCGCCAGGTGGTGTTCGCGCGCGAGCTGACCAAGATGTTCGAGGAAATCCACCGCTGCCCGCTGTCCGAGGCCGAAGCGTGGATCAAGGCCGACCCGCACCGGGAAAAAGGCGAATTCGTGGTGCTGCTGGCCGGCGCCCCGGCTGCCGACGAGGCGCAGGACGCGGAGGCCGAGCGCATCCTGTCCATATTGCTGGCCGAATGCCCGGTCAAGCAGGCGGCCTCGCTGGCGGCGCAGATCACGGGGCGCAAGAAGAACGCGCTGTACGAACTGGCCCTGAAGATGAAGGCGGATGGTGCCGAATAAGCGGGCTTCGTGTGGCATCAACCTTGAATTTTCTGCCATTTACCTTGAAAAATTCGCGCCATGGTACATACTGTTTGGCTTGACCCTTGACGGATCGTGCTTGAGTCTGTATGATTCTCTTTATTCGGAGTGTAGCGCAGCCCGGTAGCGCATCTGGTTTGGGACCAGAGGGTCCAAGGTTCGAATCCTTGTACTCCGACCAAAATTTAAAACCCCGTGTGATGGCAACGTCACACGGGGTTTTTCCATTCCCGCCCGCAAAATCGGGGACGTAACACGGTTTTTCCGCTCGGGAAAACCGTGTTACGTCCCCGATTTTGCTTCGAGTTAATTCGCGCGCTTGGCGGCGATGGCGTTGCCGGCGCGGCTGGCGCCCTTGCGGCCCAGGAATTGCGAGATGAACTGGCCGGCGTCGACCACGATGTCGAGGTCGATGCCCGTTGCCACACCCAGCCCCTGCATCATGTACAGCACATCCTCGGTGGCCACGTTGCCGGTGGCGCCCTTGGCGTACGGGCAGCCGCCCAGGCCGGACACGGACGAGTGGAAGATGGCGATCCCCACTTCCATGCTGGCGTAGATGTTGGCCAGCGCCTGGCCGTAGGTGTCGTGGAAGTGGCCCGACAGGCCGTCCAGCCGGAACGCGGCGGCGGCCCGCTCCATCACCGCCTGCGTCTGGCGCGGGGTGGCCACGCCGATGGTGTCGGCGATGTCGATCTCGTCGCAGCCCAGGTCGCGCATGCGGCCCACCACGTCGGCCACCGCGTCCAGCGGCACCTCGCCCTGGTAGGGGCAGCCGAAGGCGCAGCTGATGCTGCCGCGCAGGCGCAGGCCGTTATCCTTGGCGGCCTTGGCCACGCCTTCGAAGCGGGCGATCGATTCGGCGATCGAGCAGTTGATGTTCTTTTGCGAGAACGCTTCCGAGGCCGAGCCGAAAATCACCACTTCGTCGGCACGGGCGGCCAGCGCCGCTTCAAATCCTTGCATGTTGGGCGTGAGGGCCGAGTAGATCACGCCCGGCTTGCGCACGATGGCGTCCATCACGTCGCGGCTGGTGGCCATCTGCGGCACCCACTTGGGCGACACGAACGATGCCGCCTCGATGTTCTGGAAGCCGGCGCTGGCGAGGCGGTTCACCAGTTCGATCTTCACGTCGGCCGGGACGTTTTCCTTCTCGTTCTGCAGGCCGTCGCGCGGCCCCACTTCGACGATCTTGACTTGCTTGGGCAGGCTAGCTTGCTTGTTCATGTGTTCAATATCCCAGGTTGCGGTCGACGATGCCGTCGACCATTTCGCCGTTTTCGATCTTGCGTATTTTTCCAGCGATCTGCTGCACGCTTTCGCGGCGCAGCGTGAGCGCGGAGATGTGCGGCGTGATGGTGATGCGCGGCTCCTGCCAGAACGGGTGCTGGGCCGGCAGCGGTTCGTTGCGGAACACGTCCAGCGTGGCGCCGGCGATGTGGCCGGCCTTGATCAGGTTGAGCAAATCCGGTTCGGCCAGGTGGGCGCCGCGCGCCACGTTGATCAGGTATGCCCCTTGCGGCAGCTTGGACATGTTGCTGCGGTCGATGATGTTGCTGGTGTCGGGCGTGAGCGGCAGCATGCACACCAGCACGCGGGTGCCGCGCAGGAAGGTGTCCAGTCCGGCCGGGCCGTGGTAGCACTGCACGCCGGCCACGCTTTTCTCGGTGCGGCTCCAGCCGCGCAGCGGGAAGCCGAACGGCGCCAGCGCCTTGAGCACCTGTCCGCCCAGTGCACCCATGCCCAGCACGCCGACCGTGAAGTCCTCGCGGTGGTGCTGCGGCAGCGGGGCCCAGGTGCCGGCCCGGGCCTGGGCTTCGTACTGGTCGAAACGGCGGAAGTAGCGCAGCACGGCGTGCACCACGTACTCGGCCATCTGGGCGGCCATGCCGGCGTCGCCCAGGCGGATGATGGGCACGTGGCGCGGCAGCGCGTCGCCGAACTTGAGCAGCGCGTCCACCCCTGCCCCCGTGTTGAAGATGGCTTTCACATCGGCCAGCTCGGGCAGCATGGTTTCCGGCGGCGCCCACACCACGGCGTAGTCGCACGGCGGCGATTTCTCGCCCGCGTGCCAGATGGCGATCTCGGCCTCCGGCAGGAATTTGCCGAAGTCCTTGATCCACGGCTCGGTCTTGCCGTCCGCGCGGTGCAACAGGATGCGCATGATGCCCTCCGCTTACGCCGCCGCCTTGAACGCCAGCAGCGGCGCGCCATCGGCGACCTGGTCGCCGACGTTGTACAGGATTTCTTCCACCAGGCCGTCGTGCGGGGCGGCGATGGTGTGCTCCATCTTCATCGCTTCCATGATCACCAGCGCCTCGCCCTTCTTGACGTCCTGGCCCTTGGCGGCCAGCACGGCCACCACCTTGCCCGGCATGGGCGCCGTCAGGCGGCCGCCTTCCGCTTCGCTTTCGCCGGCGTGCGCCATCGGATCATTGTAGTGCAGCGGGTAGTGATGACCGCCCGTGAACACGTGCAGCAGTTCGCCGTCGCGGCGCACGGTGCCATGCACGGCCGTGTCGCCCAGCTTGATGCTCAGGTCGGCGCCGTTTTGCTGCATCAGGCTCAGTACCTGCGGCGCGCCGCCATCGCGCGCGAACAGCCAGTCCGTGGCGCGGTAGGTGACGGCCACGTGGTAGGCCTTGGCCGGCAACGCGGCCGCGTAGTCGTCCGTGAACGACAGCGCGCGCGCGTACGGGAAGTTCATGCGCCAGCCCAGCGCCTGGCCCCACGGGTCGGCGCGGTTGGCGCCCGACTGGGCGGCCGAGGCATCCTTCTCCGCTTCGATCAGGGCCACGGCGGCCAGCGCCAGCGCGGCTGACGGCGCCGCGTGGGCGGCCGGGAACAGGCTGTCCTGGTTGCGTTCGATCAGGCCCGTGTCCAGGTCGGCGCCGGCGAAGGCGTCGCCTTCCACCAGGCGCTTGAGGAAGGCGATGTTGGTGGCCAGGCCGACGATCTTGTACTGCGCCAGCGCCTGTGCCATGCGGGCCAGGGCCTGCTTGCGGTCGGCGCCCCACACGATCAGCTTGGCGATCATGGGGTCGTAGAACGGCGAGATGGCGTCGCCCTCGCGCACGCCCGAGTCGATGCGCACGGCGGCCGGCACGCCCGTGCCTTGGGCGCCGCCCAGTTCGAAGCTGACGGCGGCCGGGGTGTCCATGTGGCGCAGCGTGCCGATCGAGGGCAGGAAGCCTTTTTCCGGATTCTCGGCGTAGATGCGCGCTTCGATGGCGTGGCCGTGGATGGCCAGTTCATGCTGCTTGCGCGGCAGCGCTTCGCCGAACGCCACGCGGATCTGCCACTCCACCAGGTCGGTGCCGGTGATCATTTCCGTGACGGGGTGCTCGACCTGCAGGCGGGTGTTCATCTCCATGAAGTAGAACGAACCGTCCTGGTTGGCGATGAATTCCACCGTGCCGGCGCCCACGTAGCCGACCGCCTTGGCGGCGGCCACGGCCGCCTCGCCCATGGCGGCGCGGCGTTCGGCCGGCATGTTCGGCGCTGGCGCTTCCTCCAGCACTTTCTGGTGGCGGCGCTGCACCGAGCAGTCGCGCTCGAACAGGTAGATGCAGTTGCCATGGGTGTCGGCGAACACCTGGATTTCGATATGGCGGGGGCGCAGCAGGTATTTCTCGGCCAGCACCTTGTCATCGCCGAAGGAGCTGATGGCTTCGCGCTTGCACGAGGCCAGCGCCGCCTTGAAGTCGGCCGACGCTTCGATCACGCGCATGCCCTTGCCACCGCCGCCGGCGGAAGCCTTGAGCAGCACGGGGTAGCCGATGCGGTCGGCCTGGGCGTGCAGGAAGTCGGCGTCCTGTTCGTCGCCGTGGTAGCCGGGCACCAGCGGCACGTTGGCCTGTTCCATCAGCGACTTGGCGGCGGACTTGGAACCCATGGCGCGCATGGCCGACGCGGGCGGGCCGATGAACACCAGGCCGGCGGCGGCGCAGGCGTCGGCGAATTCCGCGTTCTCGGACAGGAAGCCGTAGCCGGGGTGGATGGCCTGGGCGCCCGTGGCCAGCGCCACTTCGATGATCTTGTCGCCGCGCAGATAGCTTTCCTTGGCCGGGGCGGGGCCCAGCAGCACGGCTTCGTCACACACGGCCACGTGCTTGGCGTTGGCGTCGGCCTCGGAATAGACGGCGACCGTCTTGATGCCCATGCGGCGCGCGGTGGCGGCCACACGGCAGGCGATTTCACCGCGGTTGGCGATCAGGATTTTTGTGAACATAGTCTCTCTCTGCAGCCCTAAGCTGGAAGTGTTATGGTTTTATGTCCCGCCGTGGCGCCGGCCCCGCGCGGGAACGGCGCCGCCGGCCCGTTCAAACGTTCAGCAGCCGCACTTCTCTTTCGGCGCCGATTCGAGCACCGTGCCGCGGGTCTTCAGGCCCAGCTTGGCCAGCAGTGCGCGGTCGTCCTCCGCTTCCGGGTTGCCCGTGGTGAGCAGCTTGTCGCCGTAGAAGATGGAGTTGGCGCCGGCCAGGAAGCACATCGCTTGCACGGCCTCGCCCAGCTGGCGGCGGCCGGCCGACAGGCGCACCCGCGCTTTCGGCATGGTGATGCGGGCCACGGCGATGGTGCGCACGAATTCCAGCGGGTCCAGCGGGTCCAGGCCGTACAGTGGCGTGCCTTCCACCTGCACCAGGTGGTTGACGGGCACCGATTCCGGGTACGGGTTCAGGTTGGCCAGCTGGGCGATCAGGCCGGCGCGCTGCAGGCGCGATTCGCCCATGCCGACGATGCCGCCGCAGCAGACCTTGAGGCCCGCTTCGCGCACCCGGCCCAGTGTGTCCAGGCGGTCCTGGTATTCGCGGGTGGAGATCACGTTGTCGTAGAACTCGGGCGCCGTGTCCAGGTTGTGGTTGTAGTAGTCGAGGCCGGCCGCTTTCAGGCGCAGCGCCTGCTGCTCTTCCAGCATGCCCAGCGTGGCGCAGGTTTCCATGCCCAGCGCCTTCACTTCACGCACCATTTCCTCGACCTTGTCCATGTCGCGGTCTTTCGGGCTGCGCCAGGCGGCGCCCATGCAGAAGCGGGTGGCGCCGCTGTCCTTGGCCTGCCTGGCCGCCTCCAGCACGGTGTCGATGTCGAGGATCTTCTTCGCTTCCACGCCGGTGTCGTAGCGGGCCGCCTGCGGGCAGTAGCCGCAATCCTCCTCGCAGCCGCCGGTCTTGATCGACAGCAGCGTGGCCAGTTCCACGTCGCCGTCGGGGAAGTTGGCGCGGTGGGTTTGCTGGGCCTGGAACATCAGGTCGTTGAACGGCAGCTCGAACAGGGCCAGCACGTCGTCCACCGGCCAGGTGGCGGCGGCCGGCAGCGTGATGGGCGCCGTGGGGCGGTGCAGTTCGACGGTTTTCGGTTCTTGGGTCAGGGACATCGTGTTTCCTTCTACGGTCAATCAGGTTAGGCAGCCGGCCAGTTGGGCAGCTTGGTAAAGTCCAGGTATTCGGCGGCGGCGGCGGCCGATGGTTGCGCCAGGCGCGGCACGCGGCCCAGCAGGGGCGCCGGAATGCGTTCCGCCAGCGCGGCGATGTTCTCGTCGATGAAGGCCATGTCGGGGTCGACCTCATTGGCGACCCAGCCGGCCAGCATCAGGTTGCGGTTGGCGATGGCTTCCACCGTCAAGAGCGCGTGGCTGATGCAGCCCAGCCGCATGCCCACCACCAGCACCACGGGCAGGTCGAGTTGCTCGGCCAGGTTGGCCGTGTCGAATTCCTCGTTCAGCGGCACGCGGAAGCCGCCCACCCCTTCCACCACCACCGCGTCCGAGGCGGCGCTCACTTCGATGTAGGCGGCCAGGATGGGTACGGGCGAGATGTAGGCGTCTTCCAGTTCGGCCGCGATGTGGGGCGCGGCCGGTTCCTTGAGCAGGAACGGCGTGGTCAGCTCCTGCGGCAGCGAGACATTGCCGGCCGCGATCAGCATGTCGGCGTCTTCGTTGTGCCAGCGGCCGTTGCGCAGTTCGGCGCCGGCCGCGATGGGTTTCATGCCGCAGGCGCGCACGCCGCTTTGCACCAGCGCGTGCAGCATGGCGGCCGACACCAGGGTCTTGCCGATTTCCGTGTCGGTGCCGGTGGTGAAGCAGGCGAAGCGGGGGCGCGCGCCGGCGGCCGCCGGTGCGGGCTGCACCTGCGGCGTGGCGGCCAGAACGGGGTCGTCCAGACTCATGTCACATCCTTTCCAATGCATTGATGGCGTTGACCAGCGTGGCCACGTCCGCGTGGGTGTGGCCGGCCGACAGCGTCACGCGCAGGCGCGAGGTGCCCGGCGCCACCGTCGGCGGACGGATCGTGCCCACCCACAGGCCCTGCTCGTACAGGGCGGCGCCGGCGCGCATGGTCTCGGCGTTGTCGCCGATCAGGATCGGCTGGATCGCCGTGTCCGAGGGCAGCCGCTGCCAGCGCGTCAGGCGCAGGCCATCGTTCAATTGTGCCACCAATGCCTGCAGGTGTGCGCGTCTTTGCATGCCTTCGGGCCCTTCCAGCAGCTCCAGGCTGGCCAGCAGCGCGTGCGCCAGCGCGGGCGCGGCGGCCGTGGTGAAGATGTAGGGGCGGGCCTTTTGTATTAACGTTTCGATCACGGTTTCATGGGCCGCCACGAAGGCACCGCCCACGCCGGCCGCTTTGCCCAGGGTGCCCATGTAGACCAGGTAGGGCGATTGCAGCCCGAAATGTTCAAGCGCGCCGTGGCCATGTTCGCCCAGCGTACCGAGGCCGTGGGCGTCGTCCACCACCAGCCAGGCGCCGTACCGTTCGCACAACGCCAGCAGGGCTGGCAGGTCGGCCAGGTCGCCATCCATGCTGAACACGCTGTCCGTCACCACCACCTTGGTGGCGGCCGTACTGGCTTGCAGCATGGTGGCCAGCGCCTCCAGGTCGGCGTGCGGGTAGACCTGCACGGCGGCGCGCGCCAGCCGGGTGCCGTCGATCAGCGAGGCGTGGTTCAGCGATTCGGAGAAGATGGCCGCGTCGCGATCGCCCGCCGTCAGGCCCGTGATGATGGCCAGGTTGGCCATGTAGCCGGTGCAGAAGTACAGCGCGCGCGGGCGCTCCAGGTGGGCGCCGACAAATTGGGCCAGCCGGTCCTCGAGCTGGAAGTGGGCGCGGCTATGGCCGGAAATCAGGTGCGAGGCGCCGCTGCCGGCGCCGTACAGGGCGGCGCCTTCCTGCAGCGCGGCGGCCAGCGCGGGATGGCTGGCCAGGCCCAGGTAGTCGTTGCTGCAAAAGGCCAGCAGCTCGCGCCCGTCCACGCGCACGCGCGGACCGCAGGGCGAATCGACCACGCGGCGGGTGCGGATCAGGCTTTGTTGGGCCAGCGTTTGCAGCTGGGCGTCCAGTCGGTTCAGCAGTTCCATGGTCAGGCCGCCATCACTTGATTGAACACGGCCAGCGTGCTGGCGGCCAGGCCGTCGATTTCCTCGTCGCTCAGGATGTAGGGCGGCATCATGTAGACGGTGGGGCCGATGGGGCGCATCAGCAGTTCGTGTTCCAGCGCCGTGGCGAAGAAGCGGCGCGAGAAGTCGGCCGGCGCGCGGATCGCGTCGAAGGCCCAGATCATGCCGCGCTGGCGGAAGTGGCGCACCCGTTCGTGGTTGGCCAGCGGCGCCAGCGCCTGCGTCAGCCGTTCAGCGCGCGCGCGGTTGTGGGCCAGCACATGGTCGTCCTGGAAGATCTGCAGCGTGGCCAGCGCGGCGCGGCAGGCCAGCGGGTTGCCCGTGTATGAATGCGAGTGCAGGAAGCCGCGCGTGACGTCGGCGCTGTAGAAGGCCTGGTAGATGTCGTCGCGCGTCATCACCAGCGACAGTGGCAGGTAGCCGCCGCTGATGCCCTTGGACAGGCACAGGAAGTCGGGCCAGATGCCGGCCTGCTCACAGGCGAAGAAGGTGCCCGTGCGGCCGCAGCCGACGGCGATTTCGTCGAGGATCAGGTGCACCTGGTGGCGGTCGCACAGTTCGCGCACCAGCGTCAGGTAGAGCGGATCGTGCATGGCCATGCCGGTGGCGCATTGCACCAGCGGTTCGATGATGATGGCGGCGATCTTGTCGCCGCGCTGCTGGAACAGGCGCTCGACGTCGGCCGCCGCGCGGCGCGCCACGTCCTGCGCCGTTTCGCCGTCCACGGCCTGGCGCGCGTCGGGCGACATCACGGTCTGGCTGGCGCGCAGCAGCGGGCCGTAGGCGTCCTTGAACAGGGCCACGTCGGTGACGGCCAGCGCGCCGATGGTTTCACCGTGGTAGCTGCCCTTGAGGCAGACGAATTCCTGCTTGTCCCCGTGGCCGCGGTTGCGCCAGCTGTGGAAGCTCATTTTCAGGGCGATTTCCACGGCCGAGGCGCCATCGCTGGCGTAGAAGCAGTGGCCCAGCACGTCGCCCGTGAGCGCGGCCAGTTGCTCGGACAGGCGGATCACCGGCTCATGGGTGAAGCCGGCCAGCATGGCGTGTTCCAGCAGGTCCAGCTGCTCCTTGAGGGCGGCGTTGATGCGCGGGTTGGCATGGCCGAACAAATTCACCCACCAGGAGCTGATCGCGTCCAGATAGCGCTTGCCTTCGTGGTCGTACAGCCAGGCGCCGCGGCCATGGCTGACGGGGATCAGGGGCACAGTTTCGTGATGCTGCATCTGGGTGCACGGATGCCACACGTTGCGCAGGCTGCGTGCGACCCAGTCGCTTTGTTTGTTCGGTTCCAAAAATACTCCAGCTGAAAAATGGCCGGCCTAGTTGAGCCAGGCCGGCTTGCGCTTTTCCAGGAACGATTGCACGCCTTCGCGGCCTTGTTCCGAAGCGCGGATATGGGCGATGCGTTCGGCCGTATCGGCCAGCAGCGCATCGGTGACGGGTTGTCCGGCCACGTCGCGCACCAGCACCTTGGCTTGCCGCACGGCGTTCGGACTGTTGTTGACCAGCGCCTTGACGATGGCGGCCACGGTGGCGTCGAGCTCACCGGCAGCCACCACCTCGTGGGCGAAGCCGATGCGCAGCGCCTGTTGCGCCGTGAAGCGCTCGGCGGTCAGGAAGTAGCGGCGCGATTGCTG
Source organism: Rugamonas fusca (assembly GCF_014042365.1). Lineage (GTDB taxonomy): Bacteria > Pseudomonadota > Gammaproteobacteria > Burkholderiales > Burkholderiaceae_D > Rugamonas > Rugamonas fusca. The sequence continues at coordinate 105,007 of NZ_JACEZS010000003.1, read as the reverse complement.
CTCGCCCATGGCCTTGATGACGTACGGCGAAATGGTGGCGGGGATCAGGCCCAGTTTCACTTCGCTCAGGCAGAAGTGCGCCTCCTCCACCGCCACCGTGACGTCGCAGGCGGCCACCAGGCCCATGCCGCCGGCGTAGCAGTCGCCCTGCACTTTCGCCACCACGGGCTTGGGGCACAGGTAGATGGTGCGCAGCATTTCGGCCAGTTGCATGGCGTCGGCGTTGTTTTCCTCGTGCGAATAGCCGGCCATTTTCTTCATCCAGTTCAGGTCCGCACCGGCGCAGAAGGCCGGGCCATTGGCGGCCAGTACGATGGCGCGCACGGCTTCGTCGCGGCCCAGCTGGTCGAAGGCCAGCGTGATGTCGCTGATGGTGGTCTCGTTGAAGGCGTTGCGCACGTCGGGCCGGTTCAGCGTGACGGTGGCGACCTTGTCGGCGATGGCGATGGTCAGGGTTTGATAAGTCATGGCAGCCTCCATTACATGCGGAATACGCCGAATTTGGTATCGGGGATTTCCGCATTGAGCGCGGCCGACAGGCCCAGTCCCAGCACCATGCGGGTGTCGGCCGGGTCGATCACGCCGTCGTCCCACAGGCGCGCGGTGGCGTAGTAGGGGTGGCCCTGGTGTTCGTACTGGTCCTTGATGGGCTGCTTGAACGCCGCTTCCTCCTCGGCCGACCACTGGCCGCCCTTGGCCTCGATGCCGTCGCGCTTGACGGTGGCCAGCACGCTGGCCGCCTGGTCGCCGCCCATGACCGAGATGCGGGCGTTGGGCCACATCCACATGAAGCGCGGCGAATAGGCGCGGCCGCACATGCCGTAGTTGCCGGCGCCGAAGCTGCCGCCGATGATGACCGTGAACTTGGGCACGGCGGCCGTGGCCACGGCCGTCACCATCTTGGCGCCGTTGCGGGCGATGCCTTCGTTCTCGTACTTGCGGCCCACCATGAAGCCGGTGATATTTTGCAGGAACACGAGCGGGATCTTGCGCTGGGCGCACAGCTCGATGAAGTGGGCGCCCTTCAGCGCCGACTCGGAGAACAGGATGCCGTTGTTGGCGATGATGCCGACCTTCATGCCGAAGATGTGGGCGAAGCCGCAGATCAGCGTGGTGCCGTAGCGGGCCTTGAATTCATCGAACTCGCTGCCGTCGACGATGCGGGCGATCACTTCGCGCACGTCGAAGGGCTTGCGGGTGTCAACCGGGATCACGCCGTACAGTTCCTCGGTCGGGTATTTTGGTTCCACCGATTCGCGCAGCGCCATCTGCTGGGGCTTGGTGCGGTTCAGGTTGGAGACGATGGTGCGCGCCAGCGACAGCGCGTGCAGGTCATTTTGGGCCAGGTGGTCGGCCACGCCGGACAGGCGGGTGTGGACGTCGCCGCCGCCCAGGTCTTCTGCCGTGACCACTTCGCCGGTGGCCGCCTTCACCAGCGGCGGGCCGCCCAGGAAGATGGTGCCCTGCTCCTTGACGATGATCGACTCGTCGCTCATGGCCGGCACGTAGGCGCCGCCGGCCGTGCAGGAACCCATCACCACGGCGATCTGCGGGATGCCCTTGGCCGACATATTGGCCTGGTTGTAGAAAATGCGGCCGAAGTGGTCGCGGTCGGGGAACACGTCGTCCTGATTGGGCAGGTTGGCGCCGCCCGAGTCCACCAGGTAGATGCAGGGCAGGTTGTTCTGGTCGGCGATTTCCTGCGCGCGCAGGTGTTTTTTCACCGTGACGGGATAGTAGGTGCCGCCCTTGACGGTGGCGTCGTTACAGACGATCACGCATTCCTGGCCGGCCACGCGGCCAATGCCGGTGATGATGCCGGCCGCCGGCGCCGCGTCCACGCCGTTGGCGTCCTGGTACATGCCGTAGGCGGCCATCTGGGAAAACTCGAGGAACGGGGTGCCGGGATCGAGCAGCATCTGGACCCGGTCGCGCGGCAGCAGTTTGCCGCGCGCCACGTGCTTGGCGGCGGCCGCCGCGCCACCGCCGGCCGCGATCTGCGCCACCTTGGCGCGCAGGTCGTCGACCAGGGTTTGCATGGCGGCGGCGTTGGCCTTGAAGTCCTCGCTGCGCGGATTGAGTTTGCTTTCGATGTGCGGCATGGTTGTTCCTCGTGTTGTGGCGCTGTCTCCGGCGCCTTTATTCTGGAAAACTCCCGTCAACGTAATACCAGCGCAAGCCGCCCTCACCCTCGCCTTTACTTTCTTCGCGCACGAAGTTGCTGATCTCGTGCAGGCGCTGGGCGCGGCCATTGAGCTTGCAGCGCGCCACGAATTCGACGGTGTCCTGACGCAGCGCGTCGTCGGATTCTGCTTTACGTTGACGTAAACGTAAAGCAGATTTTACCTCAAGTCCCAGCCACTGCAATTTTTCTCCTGCGACGATGATGGGCTCGGTGGGGCGCGTGCTGCTGTGCCAGGTTGCCAGCAGGTAGGCTTCGTTGCCCAAAGTGTAGGCAGTGTAGCGTGAACGCATCAGTTGCTCGGCCGTGGCGGGGATGGCGGCGCCTTCCAGATAGGGGCCGCAGCAGGTGGCGTAGGAAGGGCCGCCGCACGGGCAAGCCGCGGACGTCGTTGTTTTTTTGGACATGAATGAGGGGATGGACGGCGGAACAATCCCGCATTATCCGCCAATTCGGGATTGGACGGGCTGCGGGGCGGTCCGCGTCTAGCGCAACCCCAGCCCCGTCAGCGCCAATGGCGCGGGCTGGCCGGCCATCATGCCGGCCAGCAGGCTGGCGCTGCCGCACGAAAAGGTGAAGCCCAGCGCGCCATGGCCCACGTTCAGCCACAGGTTGGCCAGCGGCGTGGGGCCGATGATGGGGGCGCCGTCCGGCGTGGCCGGGCGCAGGCCGGACCATGCCACCGCATGCGCGTAGTCGGCCGCGTGCGGCATGGCGGCGCGGGCCGTGCGCGTGAGGCTGGCCACGCGGCGCGGGTCGATCGCGGGGCGCTCGCCCACCATGTCCACCATGGCCGCGATGCGCAACTGGTCGCCGATGCGCGCGTACAAGGTCTTGCGCTCGAAATCCGTCACGCTGATGGAGGGGGCGGCGTCGCCGGGACGGATGGGCGCCGTCAGGCTGTAGCCCTTGAGCGGATACAGCGGCAGGCGCAAGCCGGCGCCGGCCGCCAGGTCGCGGCTCTGGATGCCGGCGGCCAGCACGAACTGCTCGGCTTGCTGCGGCCCCAGGCTCGTTTCCAGCGCCGTCAGCTCGCCGCCTTCGATGCGCCAGCCGTGTGCGCTGCCCTGCAGCGTGCCTTCGTAGCCGGGATGACTGTGCAGCAGGCGCGCCAGCGCCAGGCAGAACAGGCGGCAATCGGCCACCGCCTCGCCGTGGGTGTAGATGGCGCCAGCCAGCGCCGCTTGCAGCGTGGCCAGCGCCGGTTCCCGCTGGACCGCTTCCGCCGTCGACCATATCTCCGTCGCCGGTTCGCCGTGCGTCCGCCTGGCGGCCGTGTTCAGCAACGCCGGCGAGCGATACAGCACCAGCTTGCCCGGCTCGCGCCATGCGAACTCGGCCGGCGGAATCAGCCGCATCAGTTCGCCCATGGCCGCCCGGCTGCGCGTGCCCAGTTCCAGCAGCATGGCCGTGGTGCGGGCGTTGCGCGTGCCATTGCAGCGCATCAGGAATTGCGCCAGCCAGCGCCACTGGCGCGGGTCCGCCTCAGGCCGCAGGCGCAGCGGGCCGTCGCGCTGCAGCAGCCAGTGCAGCGCTTTCAGTGGGACGCCGGCGTCGGCCAGCGGCGACACGTAGCGGTAGCTGAGCTGGCCGCCGTTGGCGTGGCTGGCGCCGCTGGCCGGCTCGGCCGCGCGTTCCAGCACCCGCACGCGGTGGCCCGCCTCCAGCAGCCACCAGGCCGTCGTCAAGCCCACCACGCCGCCGCCGATCACGATCACCCGCTGTCCCATCGCACCCTCCCGGTTGCCTCCGGGCCGCCCGCCCATGGCGCCAGCATAGCGCCGTCCATGTGCCCGAGGCGATGAAAAAAGCGTGATCCGCCCATGAAAGCAGAGGAACGCTTGTCATTTTCTGACAAACAGAAGGAAATTCATGTATCCAGACTACACGCGCCCCCCCGAACGCCAGTACACTAGCGGCGAACAGGAGATTCTATGAGCCAGCGCAGTGCCGTATTCAAACCCGACGACAAGGACAGTTCGCCCTTGTACATGCAGATCGCGCGCAAGCTGACCGACGACGTGCACAACGGCCGCTATCAGGTGGACCAGGCGCTGCCGTCCGAGCGCACGCTGTCGGAATTGCTCAACGTGTCGCGGGTGACGGCGCGCAAGGCCATCGACCAGCTGGTGGACCAGGGCCTGGTGGTGCGCCGCCGCGGCTCGGGCAACTACATCGCGCCGCGCATCGAGCAGCCGCTGTCGAACCTGACCAGTTTTTCCGAGCAGTTGCAGCAGCGTGGCCACCAGCCCGGCTCGCGCTGGCTCAAGCGTTCCATCGTCACGCCGTCGCCGGACGAGCAACTGAGCCTGGGCCTGTCGCCGTATTCCAAGGTGGCGCGGCTGGAGCGCCTGCGCCTGGCCGACGACGTGGTGATGGCCTACGAGGTCAGCGTGCTGCCGCAAACCATCCTGGCCGACCCGGAGGCGGTCGGCGATTCCCTGTACCGCTATCTGGACACCATCGGCAAGGCGCCCGTGCGCGCCTTGCAGCACATCCGCGCCATGAACGCCTCGGCCGAGCTGGCCCGCCAATTGGGCGTGCCCGAAGGCCAGGCCGTGCTCTACATCACCCGCATCGCCTACCTGGAGTCGGGCGAGGCGATGGAATTGACCCATTCCTATTGCCACAGCGACCACTACGATTTCGTGGCGGAGATGCGCCGTCCCACCTGACTTGCTGGCGGGCAGTAAAGCTTTCGTGGCGGTAGGTCCGGGTTTGGGATTACACTGAGCTTGTCTTCATCTCGGACCACGGCGATGCTGAACACGGAAACCCCCCATCCGGACCACGCCCAGCTGGACCAGTACCCGCTGCCGGAGCTGATCGCGGCGCTGCTCGACGACCAGGCGCGCGCCGTGCACGCCGTGCGCGCGGCTGCACCGGCCATCGCGGCGGCCGTGGAAGCTATGCTGCCGCGCATTGCCGCCGGCGGCCGCCTGATCTACGTGGGCGCCGGCACCTCGGGCCGCATCGGCGTGCTCGACAGCGTGGAACTCCACCCCACTTTCTCCTGGCCCCACGAGCGGGCGCTGGCCGTGCTGGCCGGCGGCCAGCCGGCCATGTTCGCTTCCGTCGAGGGCGTGGAGGACAAGCCGGAACAGGGCGCGGCCGACGTGCGCCGGCTCTATCCGGCACCGCACGACGTGCTGCTGCTGCTGGCCGCGTCCGGCACCACGCCCTACGTGCTGGGCGCGCTGCAGGCGGCCCGCAAGCTGGGCGCCTACACCATCGGCATCGCCAACAACGCCGGTTCGCCGCTGGTGCGCGAGGCCGACCTCGGCATCACGGTGGACACGGGACCGGAAATCATCTCCGGCAGCACGCGCCTGAAAGCGGGCACGGCGCAAAAGATCGTGCTCAATACGCTGTCGAGCGCGCTGATGGTGCGGCTCCATAAAGTGTATGGAAACTTGATGGTAGACTTGCAGCCGACCAACGCCAAGCTGATGGCGCGCGCCGTGCGGCTGACCATGCACGCCACCGGCGCCGACGCCACCGCCGCCCGCCATGTGCTCGAGCAATGCCGGTTCCACGTCAAGGTGGCCATCGTCGCCCTGCTGCGGCAGGTGGACGTGGACCAAGCCCAGGCCTGGCTCGACGCGGCCGATGGCAGCGTGCGCGCCGCGTTGACTAAATGATACGATTTTGACGTCGTTGTACCGGAAACTGACTCATTAGGAAAGCATGGAGCAACGCAGCCCGTGGTGGTGGGTGCCCACCCTGTATTTTGGCCAAGGCATCCCCTACGTGGTGGTGATGACGCTATCGGTCGTGATGTACAAGAACCTGGGCGTGTCCAACACCGACATCGCGCTGTACACGGGCTGGTTGTACCTGCCATGGGTGATCAAGCCGCTGTGGTCGCCCGTGGTGGAGTTGCTGGGCACGCGCCGGTTGTGGATCGTGGCCGCGCAGTTGCTGCTGGGCGCGTCGCTGGCGCTGGTGGCCCTGACCACCAGCCTGCCCCAGTTCTTCCAGCTCAGCCTGGCCGTGTTCTGGCTGATGGCCTTCAGCTCGGCCACCCATGACATCGCGGCCGACGGCTTTTACATGCTGGGCCTGCCCCAGCACCAGCAAGCAGCCTTCGTCGGCGTGCGCTCCACGTGCTACCGGCTGGCCATGATCGCCGGCCAGGGCGGGCTGGTCTACCTGGCCGGCAAGCTGGCCGAGTCGCTGGACAGCGTGCGGCTGGCGTGGTCCATCGTGTTCTTCGTGCTGGCCGTGCTGTTCGTCTTGCTGTTCGCCTACCACCAGCTGGTGCTGCCGCGTCCCGCCGCGGACCGGCCGCCAGCGTCCGGCGGCGCCCTGCTGCACGATTTTTTCGCCACGTTCAAGAGCTTTTTCCGCAAGCCTGGCATCCTCGTCATCCTTGGCTTTTTGCTGTTGTTCCGGCTCGGCGAGGCGCAGTTGCTCAAGCTGGCCGTGCCCTTCCTGCTGGACCCGGCCGACAAGGGCGGCCTGGGGCTGACGACGGCCCAGGTGGGCCTCGTGTACGGCACCATCGGCGTGGCGGCCCTGACCGTGGGCGGCCTGCTGGGCGGCGTGGCCGTGGCCCGCTACGGCCTCCAGCGCTGCCTGTGGGGCATGGTGCTGGCCGTGCATGTGCCGGACCTGGTGTTCGTCTACCTGGCCAGCGCGCTGCCGCAGAATATCTACCTGATCGGCGCCAGCATCGCGCTCGAACAGCTGGGCTATGGCTACGGCTTCGCCGCCTACCTGATGTACATGATCCTGGTGGCCGAAGGCGAGCACAAGACGGCCCATTACGCCATCTGCACCGGCTTCATGGCGCTGGGCATGATGTTGCCGGGCATGGCCAGCGGCTGGATCCAGCAGCAACTGGGCTACCAGCACTTCTTCCTGTGGGTGTGCGTGGCCACGGTGCCAGCCTTCGTCATGGCCGCGCTGGTGAAAATCGACCCCGAATTCGGCCGGAAACAGGCGCCGGCCGCATTACAATAGGGCCTTGCGCGTCATCTGGATCGGGGAACGGGAAGTGGAGTTTAATGCGAAAAAGCGGCAGTCCTTGGCCGCCTGCGTGGCTGGCGGCCTGGCCGCGCTGTTGAGCGGTTGCGCGTCCACGCCATTGGCGCCGGCCACGCCGGGCCAGCCCGTGCCATCCGGTTCTGGTGGTGGCACGGGCACCGGCACCGGCGCCGGCGCGTCCGCCGCTGCCGATCCGGCCGTGCCGCCGCCGGCCCCGCGCGAATTTCGCGCCGCCTGGGTCTCGACGGTGGCCAACATCGACTGGCCCAGCCGCAGCAACCTGAGCGTGGACCGGCAGCAGGCCGAGGCGCTGGCCATCCTGGACCGGGCCAAGGCCCTGAACCTGAACGCCATCGTGTTGCAGGTGCGTCCCAGCGCCGACGCCATCTACCCGTCCGAGCTGGAACCGTGGTCGGAATTCCTCACCGGCCAGCAGGGCCGCGCGCCGCGCCCCCTGTACGACCCGCTGCAGTTCTGGATCGCCCAGGCCCACGCGCGCGGGCTGGAACTGCACGCGTGGTTCAACCCCTACCGGGCCCGCCACGCGACGGCCAGGACCCCGCTCACGCCGGGCCACATCGCCCATACCCAGCCCGAGGCCGTCAAGCCGTATGGCCGCTTCCTGTGGATGGACCCCGGCGAGCCGGCCGCCTCGCGCCACACGCTGGACGTGGTGCTGGACGTGGTGCGCCGCTACGATATCGACGGCGTCCACATCGACGACTATTTCTATCCCTATCCGATTGACGCACCCAACGCGGCCGGCGCCGCAGGTGCCGAGAGCGGCGCGGCGCTCGATGGCGGCGCGGGGCCGAAAGCGGAACTGGAATTCCCCGACCAGCCCTCGTGGCAGCGCTACCTGCTGTCCGGGGGCCAGCTGGACCGGGCCGCGTGGCGGCGCCAGAACGTCAACCAGCTGATCGAAGCGCTGTACCAGGGCATCCACCGGGAAAAGGCGTGGGTGCGCTTTGGCATCAGCCCGTTCGGCATCGGCCGGCCTGACCGGCGCCCGGCCGGCATCGTCGGCTTCAGCCAGTACGACAAGCTGTACGCGGACGCGGAACTGTGGCTGGCCAACGGCTGGCTCGACTACCTGGCGCCCCAGCTGTACTGGCCCGTGGCGCAGGCCCCGCAAGCGTTCGATGTGCTGCTCGACTATTGGCTGGCGCAGAACACCCAGGGCCGCCACGTGTGGCCGGGCCTGTACACCAGCCGCATCGACAATTCCAGCAAGGCCTTCCCGCCCGAGGAAATCGTCAAGCAGATCGGCGTCACGCGCAGCCGCAACGGCAACCACGGCCACCTGCATTTCAGCGTGGCGGCCCTGATGGAAAACCGCAAGGGCGTGTGCGACCAGCTCAAGACCCAGGCTTACCAGTACGCGGCGCTGGTGCCGCCCACCCCGTGGCTGGGCGCGGTCGCGCCAGCCGCGCCGGCCGTGACGGCCCGCCGCGACGGCGCCGGCCTCGCGCTCAAGCTGGCGCCCGGCGCCGGCAAGGCCGTGGCGCAATACGCGGTCTGGTCACGCTACGGCAATGAGTGGCGCTTCGCCGTCGCCCCCGGCACCCGCACGGAACTGCGCCTGCCCGACGATGGCGTGGCCGGCGCGGCCAGCGCCGTCGTCGTCAGCGCCGTCGACCGGCTCGGCAACGAGAGCGCGCGCGTCACGGTGGCCACCGCGTGAGCGCCGTGCACGCCCTCCACGCATCGCCGCGCCTCGGCCTGGGCATCGACGCCGGCGGCACCCAGACCCGCTGGGCCCTGGCCGCGGCCGACGGCGTGATCGTGGCCGAGGGCCACGTGGGTGGCCTGACGGCGCTGCAGATGGAGAGCGAGGCGGGCCGGGCCGCCGTCCACGCCAGCTTCACGGCGCTGTGCGCGGCCGTGCTGGCGGCCGGCCGCCCGGACGCCGTGTGCGCCGGCCTTACCGGCTTTGGCGGCGACAGCGTGCAACTGGCCCACTGGCTGGCCACCCTGCTGGCCATCCCGGCGGACGCCGTCAGCGTGCGCAACGATATCGAAATCGCCTGCCTGGATACCTTCGCGCCCGGTCACGGCTACCTGGTCTACGCCGGCACCGGCTCGATCGCGGCCTGGGTCGATGAACATGGCCAGTTCCACCGGGCCGGCGGGCGCGGCGTGCTGCTCGACGATGGCGGCGGCGGCTACTGGATCGCGCGCGAGGCGCTGCGCAGCATCTGGCGCCGCGAGGATGAAGCGCCGGGCGCCTGGCGCGATTCGCCGCTGGCGCAAGCCGTGTTCGCCCACGTGGGCGGCAACGACTGGGCCCACAGCCGCCAGTTCATGTACGGCCAGGACCGGGGCACGATAGGCCGGCTGGCGCTGGCCGTGGCCGCCAGCGTGGAAGCCGACCCGGAAGCGCGCCGCATCCTGCTCGACGCCGGCCTGGAACTGGCCCGGCTGGCCAACGCCATGGTGCGCCGCTATGGCCTGCGGCCCGTGGTGCTGGCCGGACGCGCGGCCGAACTGCACCCGCTGCTGGCGCAATCGATGCGCGCCGAGCTGCCGGCCCACGTGCCGCTGCAGCAAAAGGCGGTGCGCCCGCACCACGCGGCGGCCCGCATCGCAGCCCAGGCCCGCCATTTCCCGTTCCACCGTCCCGAATCCAGCCATGACTAACACCGGCCACGCCATTGCGCCCACGCGCCGCGGCGGCCGGCGCGCGTCATTGGCCTCGCTGGCGCCGTTGGCGCTGCTGGCGCTGCTGGCCGGCTGCGCCGTGGCCCCGCCCGGCCCCCGGCTCGACCATAGCTACACGGCCCGCAGCCAGAGCGACCGCGTCAAGTTCATCGTGCTGCACTACACGGCCGGCGACCTGACACGCTCGCTCAAGACGCTGACCCAGGACGTGGTCAGCAGCCATTACCTGCTGACGGACGGCCCGCAGCCGTTCTTCTACACGCTGGTGGACGAAGCGCGCCAGGCCAACCATGCCGGTGTGAGTAACTGGAAGACTTATACACAGCTGAACGTCAGTTCGATCGGCATCGAGATCGTCAATCCCGGCTTCCGCGACACGCCCGAGGGGCGGATCTGGTATCCGTTCCCGCAAGCCCAGATCGACCAGCTGATCATGCTCCTGAAGCAGATCATGGCGCGTCATGCCATCCCGCCCGAGAACGTGCTCGGTCACAGCGACATCGCGCCCCAGCGCAAGCAGGACCCCGGTCCGCTGTTCCCATGGCAGCAGCTGGCCGACGCGGGCCTGGTGCGCTGGCCCAGTCCCATGCAGGTGGCCGCGCGCCTGCCCCTGTTCGCGGCGCAATTGCCCGACATCGGCTGGTTCCAGCAAAAACTGGCGCAGCATGGCTATGCGGTGCCGCAGACGGGCGAACTGGACGCGGCCACCCGCAACGTGCTGGTGGTGTTCCAGTCCAAGTACCGGCAGAGCAGGTTCGATGGCGAGCCCGATGCGGAGACGGCCGCCATTCTCGACACGCTGACGTCGCCGGCCCTGCCGTTGCCGCCCGCCGCGCCCGTGGTGGCGCCGTCCGCGCCGGCGCCGGCGCCGGAGCCGGGCGAGCGCCACTGACACGCGGCGCGCGCCATCGTGCTACGCTGACGCTGTGACTAGTCGCTGCAGTTGAACAAGGACGGTTCTCATGCGTTTGCGCCACATCGACCATTGCCTCACCACCCTGCGCGCGGCGCGGAGGCCGGCATGATGCCCGGCCTGCCCTGCGAAGCGATCGCCAGCCATGGCGCGTTCCGGCCGCTGGCCAGCGTGCCCGGCATCGCCATCGACCTGCGCTATGCGACGGCCGACAACTTCGTCGGCCGCGACCTGTACTCGCCGCTCGACTGCGCCTGGCTGCACCGGGAGGCCGCCGCCGCGCTGGAACAGGCCGTCGATTGGCTGGCCTTGCGCTGGCCCGGCTACCGGCTGCTGGTGCTGGACGCGTTGCGTCCGCAGCGGGTGCAGGAACAACTGTGGCTGGCGCTGCAAGGCACGGACTTGCTGGCTTATATCGCGGAACCGGGACGCGGTTCCATTCATTCCTTCGGCATGGCGGTCGATCTGACCATCCTCGACGACGAAGGCCGGGAACTGGATATGGGCACCGCCTTCGATGACCTGAGCGAGCGCTCCCACCCCGCGCTCGAGCCGGAACTGCTGGCCAGCGGCGCGCTCAGCGCGACGCAGACGGGCAACCGCCAGCTGCTGCGCGACGCCATGGCGCAGGCGGGCTGGGTCGGCATCCACACGGAATGGTGGCACTTCGATTGCGGTGACCGCGAGCGCGTCAGGGCCAGCTACACCCGCGTGCTGTGAGGCGCGCCATGACCTGTGTGGCGATGGCGCGGCGCCCGGCGCCGCCATCGCGTGTCACCTCGCGCCACCTGCGCGCCACCAGCGCGAACGCTGGCCGTCAGCGGTCCACCATGGCCATCCGCTCCGGGCTGTAGCGCAGGCCGGACACGTGGCGCAGCGCCTGTTCCAGCTGCGCCATCTCGGCCGCGCTCAACGTGACGCCGGCCGCCGCCGCGTTCTGCTCCAGGTAGCTGCGCCGGCGCGTGCCGGGAATCGGCACCACATCGTCGCCCTGTTGCAGCACCCACGCCAGCGCCACCTGCCCGGCGCTGAGCCCGCGCGCGGCGGCCAGGTCGCGCACGGCTTGGGCGGCCGCCATGTTGGCGTCGAAATTGGCGCCTTGCAGGCGCGGGTCCAGGTGCCGGAAATCCGTGGGCGGATAGGTTTCCGCGCGCTGCGCCGTACCGCCCAGGAAGCCCCGGCCCAGTGGGCTGAACGGCACCAGCCCGATCCCCAGTTCGCGCAGCAGCGGCAGGATGGCGTCGTCCAGGTTGCGCTCCCACAGCGAGTATTCGCTTTGCAGCGCGCTGATCGGATGCACGGCGTGCGCGCGGCGGATGTTGGCCACGCCCGCTTCGGACAGGCCCAGGTAACGCACCTTGCCCGCGCGTACCAGCTCGGCCATCACGCCCACCACCTCCTCCACCGGCACGCGCGGGTCGATGCGGTGCTGGTACAGCAGGTCGATGTAATCCGTGTCCAGCCGCCGCAGCGAGCCTTCCACGGCTTGGCGGATGTGTTCCGGGCGGCTGTTTACGCCCACCGTCTGGCCCTCCGCGTTGATGTCGAAGCCGAACTTGGTGGCCACCACGGCTTGCGCGCGCCGGCCCTTGAGCGCCTTGCCCAGCAGCGCTTCATTGGTGTAGGGGCCGTATTGCTCGGCCGTGTCGAAGAAATTCACGCCCAGCTCCAGCGCGCGGTGGACGGTGGCGATGGCTTCGGCCTCGTCCGCCGCGCCATAGGTCACGCCACTCATGCCCATGCAGCCCAGCCCCATGGCCGATACCGTCAATCCCTGCCTGCCCAGTTTGCGTTGCTGCATCGTTCGCTCCGTAAAAATGATATAAACAGTATGGTTCAATAGCGCCGCGGGTTCACCTGGCCGGTGGCGTGGACTGCGGGGTGCGCGCCACCCAGTCCACCAGCGCATCGAGCGCGGCGCGGCCGGCGCCGTTGGCCACGTGCTCGTCGTTGATGAAGGCCACCACCACGCATGGGTGGCCACTGGCGTCCGGCACGTAGCCGGCGATCGCCACCACGGCGTGCAGGCTGCCCGTTTTCAGGCGCGCGTGCAGGGCGGCGGGGCTGTCCTTGAGACGTTTGCGCATGGTGCCGTCGAGGCCCGCGATGGGCAGGCTGGAGACGAATTCGGGCATCCACAGGCTGCGCTGGCCGGCCTGCAGCACGGCCGCCAGCTGGGCCGGCGTGGCCCGTTCCAGCCGCGACAGGCCGGAACCGTTTTCCAGCACCAGGCCGTCGGTGGCGATGCCGTGTTCCTTCAGCCAGGCGTGGATGCGTTGCCCGGCGCGCGCGGCCGTGCTGTCCTCGGACGGCGGCAGCGGGTGGCTGCCCAGCGCGCTGTCGGCCTCCAGGCTGCCCAGGCTGAGGAACAGGGTGCGGGCCAGCGTGTTGTCCGACTGCTTGTTGATGTCGCGCAGCAGCTCCGGCAGGGGGCGTGACACGTGGGCCGCCAGCAGGCGCGAGGTGGGCGGGGTGGTGCCGTCCGGTGCCGCCTCGCGCACTTCGCCGTTCAGTACACCGCCGACGCGCTTCCACGTGGTGCGCAGCAGGCGTTCCAGGTAGTCGTGGCGGTCCAGCACGTTGATGCTGGTGGAGGTGCTGCAATCGCGCGGGAAGGTGCCGCGCAGCAGGACGTTGATCTTGCCGTCTTTGCGCACGGCCTCGGGCCGCTTCCAGCCGTTTTCCCATTCCGCGCATGGCGCGTCCACCAGTTTCAGGTCCGCTTTCAGGCCCACCTTGTCCATGGCGGGCAGCATCACGGCCGACAATTGGCCGCCCGTCGAACGCAGTTCCAGCCGCAGCAGGTTGGTGTTGAGCAGCAGCGCGTCCGGCACCACGTTGTAGTAGGCGTACGGGTACTCATCGAACGGTGGCGCGTGCGGGTCGGGCTGGGCGGGCTGGAATAACTGGCGGTCGAGCACGATGTCGCCCTGGATGCGCCAGATGCCCTGGTTGCGCAGCTCCTGCAGCATGCGGGCCAGCACATCCTCGTTCAAGTCGGCGTCGGCGCCGCCGCGCAGGTACAGGTCGCCGCGCAGCACGCCGCGCACCAGTTCCGCATCCGTACGCAATTCCGTACGCCCCCGGAACACGGGGCCCAGCTGTTCCAGTGCCACCATCGTGGTCAGCACCTTCATCGTGGACGCGGGCTGCATGCTGCGTTCGGCCCCGTGCGACAGCAGCGGCACCCCATCGCGCAGCACGACGGCGCCCATCGCCTCCTGCGGAATGCGGGCCGCTTGCAGCAGCTGGGCCACGGGCTCGGGCAGATCGGCGTGGGCGGCGGTGGCCAGGGTGGCGAACAGGACGGCGAGCAGCGGACGGCGCATGGACATGGTCAGTGGAAGAAGGCGTAGGACACGAGGATGGCGGCCACCACCCCGGCGAAATCGGCGATCAGGCCGCAGGAGATGGCGTAGCGGGTCTTGCGGATGCCCACCGAGCCGAAGTACAGCGCCACGATGTAGAAGGTGGTGTCGGCCGAGCCCTGGAACACGCAGGTCAGGCGGCCGATGAAGGAATCGGGGCCGTAGGTCTTCATGGCGTCGATCATCAGGGCCTTGGAGGCGCTGCTGCTCAAGGGCTTCATGAGCGCCGTCGGCAGCGACGGCACGAAGTCCGCGTTCCAGCCCAGGTGCGTCACCACCCAATCGAGGCCGCTGATCATGAAACCGAGCACGCCGGCGTTGCGGATCACACTGATGGCCACCAGCATGCCCACCAGGTAGGGGATGATGGTGATCGAGGTCTGGATGCCGCCCTTGGCCCCTTCGATGAACGCCTCGTACACATTCACCTTCTTCCACAGCGCGGCGATGATGAAAGCCGCGATCACGACGATCAGCACCAGGTTGCTCACCACCTTGGACACCTGTTCGATCTCGCTGCGCGCCAGGTATTGCGTGAAGTACCAGACGGTGGCGCCGATGAAGGCCGTGATCCCGCCCAGCCAGCCCATGACGACGCCGTTGAACAGGTTGATGCGCTGGCGGATCGCCACGCCGATGATGCCGGCCATGGTGGCCACGTAGGTGGCGATCATGCAGGGGATGAAGATGTCGGACGGATCGTGCGCGCCCAGGATCGCGCGCTGGGCCATGATGGCCACCGGGATCAGGGTCAGGCCCGAAGTGTGCAGCACCAGGAACATGATTTGCGCGTTGCTCGGTTCATCCTTGTTGGGATTGAGCGTTTGCAGGCTTTCCATGGCCTTCAGGCCGAACGGGGTGGCCGCGTTGTCCAGGCCCAGCAGGTTGGCCGAGAAGTTCATCACCATGTGGCCGGTGGCCGGATGGTTCTTCGGCACTTCCGGGAAGATGCGCGAGAAGAACGGCGAGATCACGCGCGCCAGCAGGTTCACCATGCCGGCCTTCTCGCCGATGTTCATGATGCCCAGCCACAGCGTCATCACGCCGGCCAGCGGCAGCGCGATGTCCATCACGCCCAGGCGGGCCGAGTCGAAGGTGCCCTCGATGATGCGCTTGAAGATCTCCGTATCGCCCAGCAACAGCCACTGCGCCAGCGCCGCGGCGAATCCCACCAGGAAAAAGCCAGACCAGATGTAATTGAGCGACATAAAGCGGGGGTTCCTCGGACTAGATGGGATAGGCAATATTGCAGCCAGAGTATAGAGTATGCTGGCCGCGCATTCTCAACGGAATATCACATGAAGCGTTACTGGACCACCATCGTGGCCGCCACCGTGCTGGCGCTGGCCGGCTGGAGCGGCGCCGCCAGCGCCACCCCGGCCGCCACCCCGCCCGTGCTGCACGCCTTCCTGAGCACGGGCGAAACGGGGCTGGACCCGGCTGTCGCGTCCGACCTGGCCAGCCTGAGCCTGCTGGAAAACCTGTTCGACCCGCTGCTGCGCTACGACTACCTGGCCCGTCCCGTGCGGCTGCAACCGAACACGGTCAGCGCCATGCCCACGGTGGACGAAGGCGGACTGCGCTACACCTTCCACCTCCAGCCCGGCATCGTGTTCTCGCCCGATCCCGCTTTCCGCGGCGCGCGGCGCGAAGTGACGGCCCAGGACTACGTGTACAGCCTGATGCGCCTGTACGACCCGGCCCTCAAATCGCCGTGGCTGTTCCTGCTCGAAGGCAAACTGGAAGGCGACGGCGCGCTCAAGGGGGACGGCTTCCGCTACGACCGCCCCATCGCCGGCCTGCGCGCGCTGGACAAATACACGCTGCAATTGCGGCTGACGGCGCCCGATCCCAACTTCCTGTTTTATCTCGCCATCCCCGCCACCGGCGTGGTGGCGCGCGAAGTGGCGGAAGCCTACGGCAGCCAGTTCGGCAACCACCCGGTGGGCACCGGCCCGTTCGTGATGGGCGAATGGAAGCACAGCGACAAGATCACGCTGCTGGCCAACCCGGATTTCCGTCCCACCGTGTTCCATGCCGGGGCGGACGTGGCGCCGGCCGACCGCGCACTGGCCGCGTCGCTGGAAGGCAAGCGCTTGCCGCTGGTGCGGCGGGTGGAAGTGAAGATCATGGAGGAATACCAGTCGCGCATGCTGGGTTTCCTGAACGGCGAATTCGACTACCTCGAGCAAGTGCCCGAATCGATGAAGGACATGGTGCTGACGGCCGACGCTACGCCCACGCTGAAGCCCGAACTGGCGCGCAAGGGCATGACGCTGACGCCCTTCCCCGTGCTGCAAACCTACTACATGTGGATGAACATGGACGACCCGCTGGTCGGCGGCTACAGCAAGGACAAGGTGGCGCTGCGGCGCGCCATCGCGCTCGGCTACAACGGTGCGGAAGATATCGCGCTGTTGAAGAAGGGCCTGGCCCTGCCCGCGCAAACGCCGCTGCCGCCCAACGTGCGCGGCTACGATCCGGCCTTCCGCAGCCCGACCGCCTACGACCCCGCGCTGGCGCGCGCGCTGCTGGACCGCTACGGCTATCGCATGGGCGCGGATGGCTACCGCCGCCAGCCCAACGGCCAGCCGCTCACCCTCATCATGCACACGGAGCCGACCACGGTGGGCCGGTTGCGCGACGAATTGTGGCGCAAGAACCTGAACGCGATTGGCCTGCGGGTCGAATTCAAGAGCGACAAGAAGACGGAAGTGATCAAAGCCTCGCGGCTGGGCAAGGTGATGATGTTCGAGACCAACTGGATCGCCGACTTCCCCGACGGCGACAACTTCTACCAGCTGCTGTACGGCCCCAACAGCGGCCGCGCCAACTACGCCCGCTTCAACCTGCCCGCCTTCAACCAGCGCTACGAGCAGGCCAGCAAGCTGGCCGACTCGCCCGAGCGTACCCGGCTGTTCAACGAGATGGCCCAGTTGCTGCACGCCTATGCGCCGTGGGTGCTGCTGACCCACCCCATCTCGGCGGACCTGCGCCAGCCTTGGCTCAGGCACTACAAGCGCCACCCCGTCGAGCTGACGGCGTGGCGCTACCTGGACGTGGACAGGGACGGCAAGTAACGGCAGGAAAAGAATTTGTGCGCCGCACGAAGACCTGTGTTACACTACGTTCAGTGGTGAGGCCTGTTCGCAGGCAGTGCCGCTATCCAGTAGCATGCGCCGCGATTTGTATTGTGTAAGTTCGAATTGTGCAAAGCCGCAAACGCTTGGATTTGTAATTCCGAATACGTTGGTCGATTTACACGTTGGGGGCACCACGCAGATAGCATGGGCGCCCGAGACTCTGGAGGCACTTTGCAGATAGCACTGGCGTCCGGCACGATTAAAGCATAGGTAATACATTGGAATAAAGCTCGCTAAGGCGAGCTTTTTTTTCGTCCGCCGCCACCGCAAATTGGGGACGTAGCAAAATTGAATGGCGCGGCGCCCTGTTTCATTTTGCTACGTCCCCAATTGCGGGATTAGAGGGCGCGGGCGATCAGCAGTTTCTGGATATCGCTGGTGCCTTCGTAGATCTGGCACACGCGCACGTCGCGGTAGATGCGCTCGACCGGGAAGTCGGACACGTAGCCGTAGCCGCCATGCACCTGGATCGCGTCCGAACACACGCGCTCGGCCATCTCCGAGGCGAACAGCTTGGCCATCGCCGCTTCCTTCAGGCAGGGCAGGCCGGCGTCCTTCATCGACGCCGCGTGGCGGATCAACTGGCGCGCCGCTTCGATCTGGGTCGCCATGTCGGCCAGCCGGAACTGCACGGCCTGGTGGTTGAAGATGGGCTGGCCGAAGCTTTCGCGTTCCTTGGCGTAGGTGAGCGCCGCTTCATACGCGGCGCGCGCCATGCCGACCGACTGCGAGGCGATGCCGATGCGGCCGCCTTCCAGCCCGGACAGGGCGATCTTGTAACCCTGGCCTTCCTCGCCGATCAGGTTCTCGGCCGGGATGCGGCAATTCTCGAACAGGATCTGGGCCGTGTCCGACGAGTGCTGGCCCATCTTCTGCTCCAGACCGGCCACAATGTAGCCGGGCGTGGAAGTGGGCACCCAGAACGCGCTGATGCCCTTCTTGCCGGCCGCCTTGTCCGTCACGGCCATGACGATGGCCACGTCCGCGTATTTGCCGCTGGTGATGAATTGCTTGACGCCGTTCAGCACGTAGCTGTCGCCGTCGCGCGTGGCCGTGGTGCGCAGGGCGGCCGCGTCGCTGCCCGTGTGCGGCTCCGTCAGGCAGAACGCGCCCAGCATCTCGCCCTGGGCCAGCGGCCGCAGCCATTGTTCCTTCTGGCGTTCGTTGGCGTACATCATGGCGATGCTGCACACGGGGCAGTTGTTGACGGAGATGATGGTGGAGGTGCCGCCGTCTCCGGCCGCGATCTCCTCCAGCACCAGCGCCAGCGACACGTAGTCCAGGCCCGCGCCGCCCAGCGCTTCGGGCACGGCCACGCCGAACGCGCCCAGCGCGGCCAGTTCCTTCAGTTCCTGCTTGGGGAAATAGTGTTCCTTGTCCCAGCGCGCCGCGTTGGGCGCCAGGCGCTCCTGGGAAAACGCGCGCAGGGCGTCGCGGATCATATTGTGTTCGTCGCTCAGAATCATGTTGTCTCGTGTTCGTTATTGAAGGGGGCGTACCGCCGGCGCGCGCGCAGACGCTTACCAGCCGATCGGCGTGCCGTCGTAATTGCGATACACCGCGTGCTCCGCGTGCGGCAAGCCAGCCAGCGTGCTGCGGATGCCGGCCGCGCTGGTGCCCACGTCGAGGTCGGCCTCGGCCCCGCCCATGTCAGTGCGTACCCAGCCCGGATGCAGGGCCACGCAGGTGGCGCCCTTGGCGCCGTACTGGATGGCCGTGTCGATCAGCACGGAATTGAGGGCCGCCTTGCTGGCCCGGTACAGCGTGCCGCTGGCGTTGTCGCGCTCGGACAGCGAGCCCATGTGCGACGACATCACGGCCAGCTTGCCGCGCGCCGCGCACACCAGTGGCGCCACGATGGGCAGCAGCCGCATGGCGGCCAGCACATTGGTGTGCATCACGTTGTCGAAGTCCGATTGCAGCGGGAAGCCGTCGTGGCGCGGGCCGTACACGCCCGCGTTGAGGATGGCCACTTCCAGCTGTTCGCCGTCGAGCCGCCAGCCGAGCGCGGCGCACGCTTCCACGTTGGTCACGTCCAGCGTGTGCGCTTCGGCGCCCAGGTCGGCCAGCGCCTGGCAGTCGGGCGCCTGGCGCGCCGTGGCGATCACGCGCCAGCCGTCGGCCAGGTATTGGCGCGCCAGTTCGTGGCCAATGCCACGCGAGGCGCCGATGATGAGTGCGGTGGGCATGGGAATCCTTTATCTGCTGCGGTTGCTGGGTGACGCGGCGCCCGCCCCGGCCCCGCACAAGGGGGGACGGGGCCGCGTCGTACGGTTGGCGCTTAGGCCAGTTCGATCGCCATTGCGGTGGCCTCGCCGCCGCCGATGCACAGGGCGGCCACGCCGCGCTTGCCGCCGGTGCGCTTGAGGGCGCCGATCAGGGTGACCAGGATGCGGGCGCCGGAGGCGCCGATCGGGTGGCCCAGCGCGCAGGCGCCGCCGTGCACGTTGATCTTCTCGTGCGGGATCTCCAGGTCGCGCATGGCGGCCATGGCCACGGCGGCGAACGCTTCGTTGATCTCGAACAGGTCCACGTCCTTGGTGCTCCAGCCGATCTTGCTGTACAGCTTCTGCACGGCGCCGATCGGGGCCGTGGCGAACAGGTCGGGCGCCTGGGCGTGGGTGGCGTGGCCGTGCACGGTGGCGATAGGCGCCAGGCCCAGCTTCTTGGCCGTGGAGGCGCGCATCATCACCAGCGCGGCCGCGCCGTCGTTGATGGACGAGGACGAGGCGGCCGTGATGGTGCCATCCTTCTTGAACGCGGGGCGCAGCGCGGGGATCTTGTCGAGCTTGGCCTTGAGCGGGCCTTCATCCTGCTCGATCACGGTATCGCCGCTACGGCCGGACACGGTCACGGGCGCGATTTCCCACTTGAAGTAGCCCTCGGTCGTGGCCCGCTGGGCGCGCTTGACGGATTCGATCGCGAACGCATCCTGCGCTTCGCGGGTGAACTGGTACTTGGCCGCGCACTCTTCCGCGAAGGTGCCCATGGAGCGGCCTTCGCCCGTTTTCTCGTTGCGCGAGTAGGCGTCTTCCAGGCCGTCGTACATCATGTGGTCGAACAGCATGCCATGGCCGATGCGGTAGCCGCCGCGTGCCTTGGGGATCAGGTAGGGCGCGTTGGTCATCGATTCCATGCCGCCGGCCACCACCACCTCGGCGCTGCCAGCGACCAGCTGGTCGTGCGCGAAGATGGCGGCCTGCATGGCCGAGCCGCACATCTTGGACAGCGTGACGGCGCCGGTGGAGGTGGGCAGGCCGCCCTTGAGCAGGGCCTGGCGGGCCGGGGCCTGGCCCTGGCCGGCCATCAGGCAGTTGCCGAAATAGACGTGTTCGACCAGCTTGGGATCGACGCCGGCGCGCTCGACGGCGGCGGCGATGGCCACGCCGCCGAGGTCATTGGCGCTCTTGGAGGAGAAATCGCCCTGGAAGGCGCCCATGGGGGTGCGTGCCGCACCGACGATTACGATGGGATCATTCATTTTCTAAGGTCTCCATAAAGGGGGGCGGAGTGACCGCCGGGGGGGGGGTGAGGTGCTGGTGGCAAAAACGGATGTGTTGCGGATACGGAAACACGTCGTCCACGTAGCCTTCCTGGATGCGCTGCTTGCGGGCTTGCCAGTAGGACTGGGTCAGCAGGTCGGCGTGGTGCTTCATGAAATACTTGCGGATCTTGGCGTTACCGAGCAGGAAGGTGCCGAACTGTTCGGGGAACACGTCGTTCCTGGCGATCGGGTACCACGGTTCGGACGCCATCTCCTCCTCCTCCGTGCGCGGGGTGGGGATCACGCGGAAATTGCAGTCGGTGATGTACTCGATCTCGTCGTAGTCGTAGAACACGACGCGCTGGTGGCGGGTGACGCCGAAGTTCTTGTACAGCATGTCGCCGGGGAAGATGTTGGCCGTCACCAGTTCCTTGATGGCGTTGCCGTATTCGAGCACGCCATGTTCGATCTGGGCGTCGTCGCCATCCTTCTCGGCGTTGCTGAGCCAGATGTTGAGCGGCACCATGCGCCGTTCGATGTACAGGTGCTTGATGATGATCTGCTCGCCATCCTCCTCCACCAGCGACGGCGCGTAGTGCTTGAGCTCGGCGATCAGGTCGTCCGTGAAGCGGTGCCTGGGGAAGGCCACGTTCGAATATTCGAGCGTGTCGGCCATGCGGCCCACGCGGTCGTGGTTTTTGACCAGCAGGTATTTTTCCTTGATCAGCGCACGCGTGGTTTCCTTGGGCGGCGGGAAGAAATCCTTGATCACCTTGAACACGTAGGGAAAGGACGGCAGCGCGAACACCAGCATCACCAGGCCGCGGATGCCGGGCGCGATCTCGAACTGGTCGGACGAGTGCTTGAGGTGCTGCAGGTAGTCGCGGTAGAACAGCGTCTTGCCCTGCTTTTGCAGGCCGAGGATGGTGTACATCTCGCTGCGCGGCTTGCGCGGCATCAGGCTGCGCAGGAACTGCACGTAGGCCGACGGCACTTCCATGTCCACCAGGAAGTAGGCGCGCGTGAACGAGAACAGCACCGTGATCTGTTCCAGGTCGAACAGCACCGTGTCGAGGATCAGTTCACCGTTGCGGTTGTGCAGGATGGGCACGATGAACGGGTATTCCTTGTTGCCGTTGATGCCCTTGCCCACGATGTAGGCGCCCTTGTTGCGGAAGAACAGGCTCGACAGCACCTGGATCTGGTGGTTGGGCTCCATGCGGATGGTGCCGAACAACTGGCGCAGGCGCGCTTCCACCAGGTCCACGTCGCGGTCCAGGTTGGCGAACTTCGCGTCGAGTTGAAAGTTCGTGATGATGCGCCGCAGCGCGACGTGCAAGCCATCCTTGCCGGGGTAATAGACGCGGTAGGTGGGCGACAGCTCGTCCGTCTCGATGTACTCGGTCGACACGACCGGGCGCACGAAGATGAAATCGTTGTGGAAGTAGGTGCGGTGCAGGATGTTGCAGCAGACGGAATTGAAGAAGGTTTCGGCCAGTTCCGGCTGCTTGTGGTCCGACAGCATGCCGATGTAGTGCAGCTTCAATTCGCGCCACACGTCGTCCGTCAGTTCTTCCGGGTCGTACTCGTCTTCCAGCATCTGCACGCATTCGTGCACGCGCTTGTCGTAAAAGCCGATGCGCTCGCGCGCGGCCAGCTGGGCCTCGCGCCAGGCGCCCTGCTCGAAGTGCTGCTTGGCCTGCTGGCTGGTCTCGCGAAAGAGCCGGTAGTGCTTGTCGAAACCGTCGCGTATCGTGCGCGCGATGTCGAAAGCGATCTGGGAAGACAGCAGTTTAGGGAAAGCAGCTTGGGTCATCGTCCTACTCGCGGTTGGGCTGGTGAGTGAGCGCCGTTCCCGCGCGGGAACGGCGTACGGACCGCCCCAGCTTTACATCGTTTCCGCGAACAGTTCGCGACCGATCAGCATGCGGCGGATTTCGCTGGTACCGGCACCGATCTCGTACAGCTTGGCGTCGCGCCACAGGCGGCCCACCGGATACTCGTTGATGTAGCCGTTGCCGCCCAGGGTCTGGATCGCCTCGCCGGCCATCCAGGTGGCTTTTTCCGCGCTGTACAGAATGGCCCCTGCCGCGTCCTTGCGCAGCTGGCGGACCGCTTCCGGGGTCGTGGCCCGGTCGCAAGCCTGACCGACGGCGTACACATATGCCTTGCATGCCATCATGGTCGAGTACATATCGGCTATCTTACCCTGCATCAGCTGGAATTCACCGATGGGCTGGCCAAATTGCTTGCGGTCGTGGATGTAGGGCACCACGTTGTCCATGCAAGCCTGCATGATGCCCAGCGGGCCGCCGGACAGCACGGTGCGCTCGAAATCGAGGCCCGACATCAGCACGTTGACGCCCTTGCCCAGGCCGCCCAGCACGTTCTCGGCCGGCACTTCGCAATCCTCGAACACCAGTTCGCCCGTGTGCGAACCGCGCATGCCCAGCTTGTCGAGCTTCTGGGCCACGGAGAAGCCCTTGAAACCTTTTTCGATCAGGAAGGCCGTCATGCCGCGCGGGCCCGCTTCCAGGTCGTTCTTGGCGTAGACCACCAGCACGTCGGCGTCGGGGCCGTTGGTGATCCACATCTTGCTGCCGTTGAGCACCCAGCGGTCGCCCTTGAAGTCGGCGCGCAGCTTCATGCTCACCACGTCCGAGCCGGCATTCGGTTCGGACATGGCCAGCGCGCCCACGTATTCGCCGGAAATGAGCTTGGGCAGGTATTTGCGCTTCTGTTCTTCCGTGCCGTTGCGCTTGATCTGGTTCACGCACAGGTTGGAGTGGGCGCCGTAGGACAGGCCGACGGAGGCCGAGGCGCGCGAGATTTCCTCCATCGCCACGATGTGGGCCAGGTAGCCCATGTTGGCACCGCCGTATTCCTCGCCGACGGTGATGCCCAGCACGCCCAGCTCGCCCAGCTTGCGCCACAGGTCCATGGGGAACTGGTCGTTGCGGTCGATGTCAGCGGCGCGCGGCGCGATTTCGGCGGCGGCGAACTGTTGCACGGCAGCGCGCAGGGCGGCGATGTCTTCGCCATGGTCAAAGGTCAGGCCGGGGAGATGGAGCATGTCATCCTCTATTGTCGTATGGGTGGCTGGGTGGTGATGCGGCAATGATACGCTTGTGTGACGTTAACGTAAACGTCAAGTGAAACGCGCGCGGCGGCGGCCTCAGGGCCCCGCCCGCGCTCAGGGGGTGGCGCCCGCCTGCTGCTCGCCGGCCTGGGCCGCCAGCAGGCGCTTGCATTCGTCTTCATGGGCGGTCAGCTCGGCCAGCGCCATTTCCAGGTCTTCGCGCTGTTGTTCCAGCGTTTCGCGGTGTTGCGACAATACGTTCAGGAAACGGTGCATCTGGGCCGCCGTGTCCTTGGGCGACTCGTACATGTCGACCAGGCTCTTGATTTCCGACAGCGACAGGCCCAGCCGCTTGCCACGCAAGGTCAGCTTGAGCCGGGTGCGGTCGCGCGGCGTGTAGACGCGGTTGCGTCCGCCCGCGCCTTCGCGCGAAGGGCTCAGCAGGCCCTGGTCTTCATAGAAGCGGATGGCGCGCGCCGTCACATCGAATTCACGGGCCAGTTCGGTAATAGTATAGGTCGGCATGGTTGGGCTTGCGGTAAAGTGGCGGAATCAGGGTGACGGGGGCGGCATGCGCCGCTTACAATCGTCGCTCAGCTTCCGTTTACGTCAACGTCAATCACATTGTAGCGCGCCCGCACCGAAAGATCGCCATGAATCCACTTGAATCGCAATTGCAGTATCCGTTGGGCGACACCGTGCCCGCCATCGGCACCGTGACCGCCGTGGCGGACGGCGTCGCGTGGCTGCGCATGCCGCTGCCGTTCGCGCTCGACCATATCAACCTGTGGCTGTTGGACGACAACGACGCGGACACCGGCGCGCCCGGCTGGACCGTGGTCGATTGCGGCGTGGCCACGGACGCGACCCGTGCCGGCTGGGAGGCCATCTTCGCCGGCCCGATGGTGGGCCGGCCGCTGCAGCGGGTGCTGGCCACCCATTGCCATCCCGACCACATCGGCCTGGCCGACTGGCTGGGTCAGCGCTGGCAGGCGCCGCTGTGGGCCACGGCCGGCGAATATGCGTTCGCGCGCATGATGTCGGCCGCCCTGCCGGGCGTGGACGGTTCGTCCGCCGTGCCCCACTTCCAGCGCCATGGCTTGCGCGACCCCGACATGCTCGACAAGATGGCCAGCCGGCGCCAGTACTACCCGTCGCTGGTGCCGTCCGTGCCCGACAGCTACCACCGCCTCCAGGATGGCCAGCTGGTCACCATCGGCGCCCATCAGTGGCAAGTGATCACCGGCTTTGGCCATGCGCCCGAGCACGCCTCGCTGTACTGCGCCGCGCTTAACGTGCTGATCTCGGGCGACATGGTATTGCCGCGCATTTCCACCAATGTGTCCGTGTTCGCCGTCGAGCCCGAAGCGAACCCGCTGGGCCTGTACCTGGACTCGCTGGGCAAGTTCGCCACCCTGCCCGACGACGTGCTGGTGTTGCCCTCGCACGGCAAGCCCTTCCGTGGCCTGCACACCCGCATCGCCCAGCTGCGCCAGCACCACGTGGAGCGGCTGGCGGAAGTGATGGCCGCCTGCGCCCAATGGCAATCGGCGGCCGACATCGTCCCCATCATGTTCAAGCGCACGCTGGACGCCCACCAGCTCAGCTTCGCCCTGGGCGAAGCGCTGGCCCACCTGCACAAATTGTGGCAGGAGGGTATCGTGCGCCGCGAAATGGGCGCCGACGGCATCATGAGATTTCAGCGCCGATAAGCCGCGCCGATAAGCCCTAATGGCGCGCAAGTCCGTAGTTTTACAACGGAAAGTGTGCGTCCGGACTGGCCGGGGGGGGCCATAAAGTGTTATGGTATCAATCTTGCCATTTAACCTCCATCCGCATCCCGCGCCCTGGAAATGACGCTGGCCGCCACCAAATTTAGTTTGGTAGCGGTGTCGGTCATTGGTGTGCCGCGTGTGAGATAGAATGTCAAACGTTAAATCAATTTGTGTCACAATTAGTGTTTGCATACTAGAGACTGACTTTCATGCGGCAACGTGAAATAGTGCAATTATGAATTCTTCCAATGAACGCGAAAGCTTTAGCCAGCGCCTGCAACAGGCTCTCAAAAATGCTCATTACTCTCCCGACAGTCCTACC
This sequence comes from Rugamonas fusca, assembly GCF_014042365.1. Classification (GTDB taxonomy): domain Bacteria; phylum Pseudomonadota; class Gammaproteobacteria; order Burkholderiales; family Burkholderiaceae_D; genus Rugamonas; species Rugamonas fusca. The sequence goes on along the minus strand of NZ_JACEZS010000003.1, from coordinate 79,091 downwards.
CGTCTGGCACGGGAATTTAACATTCGCTTCGATGGTCGTCCGATCACGGTCCACGCGGCGCGCAAGTGGCTGGTAGGCGAGGCGATTCCCACCCAGGAAAAGCTGCGCATGATCGCGCAATGGCTGGGCGTGCCGGCGGAATGGCTGCGTTTTGGCGGACCGGAGGCGGGCGCGCCCGCGAGCGAGGGCGGCAATGGCTTGTCGCGCTTCGAATCGGCCGACGTCAAGCTGATCGCCGATTTGCAACGACTCGATGAGCATCACCGCCAGATCGCGCGTGAATTTATCCGTATGCTGGTGCGCGTGAACTACCAAAAGTAACAAATCACCATTTATTGTCCTGAACAAAATCACGGCGGGACAGGCCGCCGATTCCGCATAAATTTAAGCGCACTTAAATCCTCTTCGATTTTTATTCGGTTTTTTTCCTCGAAGCAAAACCGTGGCGGCTTGCGCCAATCTCTCCACCGGGGTCCCGCCCCTTGTGCTGTGTCATACGCGCGACACGCGCGCGGCGCACAATGCCTGACAGACCATTTTATTTTTTGACAATGACTCGCTTCTTTGCAGCGCGGATGCCAAGAGTGGCTCATAATTGGGTAAGTTTCGCGTCGCAGCAGTCTTCACTACGGAGTCGAGCATTTGAGCCGCCTTATCAAAAGTAACTACAGCAACGTCGCACAGCTGAAAGACCTGATGACCGCACCGCCCATGACGGCGGCCCAGCACGCGGAAGTGATGCGCAAGCGCATCGCCCTGCGCCGCATGGTGGAAGAAGCCCGGGAATTGAAACAGGCTTGCGGCGCCCAGTTCGACAAGCGCTAGGGTGTCGTGCCGGGGCCGCCAGGACCCGGCCGGTTGTGCCAGCAGTGCTGTCGCCGCCGCAGCCATGCGGCCGGCGCGTGGGTGGGCTGACGCCGCTCAATCAGTTGTGCCGGGAAGGATGGCGGCCGTTCAGGCGTCCGCCGCCGGCTTCATGCCGGTCCAGCGGGGCGCCAGCGCATGGTCTATGCCGAACAGGTCGATGACGCGGGCCACCGTGTGGTCGACCATCTCGTCTATGCTCCGGGGCTGGTGGTAGAAGCTGGGCAGGGGCGGGAAGATGATGCCGCCCATTTCCGTGACGGCCGTCATGTTGCGCAGGTGGGCCAGGTTGAATGGCGTCTCGCGCACCATCAGCACCAGACGGCGGCGCTCCTTGAGCACCACGTCGGCCGCGCGCGCGATCAGGTTGTCGGACAGGCCATGGGCCACGGCGGCCAGGGTCTTCATCGAGCATGGCGCGATCACCATGCCATCGGACTGGAACGAGCCGCTGGCGATGGATGCGCCCACGTCGCGCGTCTTGTGCACGACGTCGGCCAGCGCCTCGACGGCGCGGCGCGTCATGCCCGTTTCCTGCTGCAGGGTCAGCACGGCGGCCTCGGAGACGATCACGTGCGTCTCGACGCCGGGCATGGCCTGTAAATGGCGCAGCAGCCGCACGCCATACACGGCGCCGGTGGCGCCCGTGATGGCGATGATGAGCCGCCGCGGACGATCAGGCACCGAGCAGGGCCTTCAGTTCGCCCGACTCATACATTTCATTCATGATGTCGGAACCGCCGATGAATTCGCCCTTGATGTAGAGCTGTGGAATGGTGGGCCAGTTCGAGTATTCCTTGATGCCCTGGCGCACTTCCGGATCGTCCAGCACGTTCACGGTGGCGATGTTTTCCACGCCGCAGGCTTTCAGGATCTGGATGGCGCGGCCGGAAAAACCGCATTGTGGGAACTGGGCCGTGCCCTTCATGAACAGCACCACGGGGGTGTTGGTCACGGTCTCTTTGATCCAGGTTTGTACGTCGCTCATAGCTGCCTCAGGGGAAAAAAATAAAGATGCCTGTATTTTATAAGAAAACGGCGGGGCGGGTACGCCGGGGCAGCGCCCGGAGATCATGGTTTTGGCGGAAATCGGGCGGTGCGGGGCGGCGCATGGGCGGCGAGATGCCTCTTGAAATCATCGTGCGGTGTGACCGCGGGCGCATCGCAGGGCATAAATTGACATGCTCCCGACCGTGCAGCACGATCGCATGAAAATGTGGAGGCAGCCATGCTGAAAGAAGTTGGTGCCAGCGGCCAAATATCGCTGGGCAAGAAGTATGCTGAACGGCTGTTTGACGTTATTCATCATCCAGGTGACCGGTTCGAATTGATCCCGGTTCGTGTCGTCGCAACCGCGCCTCCCCCGGCGCCGCAAATCATGCAGGCGCCCGACGGATGGGTGCCGCCCGGCGGCTATGACGGATGCACGCACTGGGCGCTGGACAACCGAGATGCTTTAGAGCAATACGCTCGTCAGGTTGAGGAAGCGGGAACTGCTGCGGAGCAACTGCAACGCTACCTGGCCGGGCATCCGGAACTGATGTCGGGCGACCATGGCGAAATTTGACATTTACGTCAATCCGAACAAGGCCGCGACGCATCACCTGTACGTCGATGTCCAAGGCGATTTTGTTCGCCTGAGCACCAGGTGGTGCATCCGCTTTACCGTTATTTGCCAACCAGGCCCATCATACAAGGGGCGCAGGCCCTGATTGAGGTCGATCGGCAACAATATGTCATGGACGCACCCAACCTGCTGGCGGTGCCGGCGAGTCTGCTGCGCCAGCAGGTGGGCCGGCTGTCGTCGAGTGACCCGTTGGTCGCCGAGTCATGTATCGAGTTCATGTTGCGCGGCGACTGAACGTACTTTGCAGATGCCAGCGTGCCGGTCGCCGGATAGGCGTATCCTTAGCGAATGTCTGCTCCCCCTACCCCCACCGCTCACCACTTCTGGCGCGACGCCAGCTTGCCTTTCATCGAAGCGCGCGCGATCGTCGATGGGCGCAAGGTGCGCTACGCCAAGCACGCGCACGAGACATTTTCGATCGGCGTGATCCGTTCCGGCCGGACCGACTACATTAACCAGGGCAAGCGACAAGGTGTCGGCCCCGGCAGCGTGGTGCTGATGAACCCCGGCGACGTCCACGGCTGCAATCCGTTCGCCGACGAACCCTGGTCATACCGGATGATGTATGTCGATCATGCCTGGCTGGGCCGGCTTCAGCATGGCTGGGGCTTCAGCGCCAACCAGGATTTCCGTCCGTTTGCCGCGACCATGAGCACGGCGCCGGCGCTCTACGACGGCTTCAACCGGTTTTTCGACGTGCTGACGGACGCGGCGGCCGATCCATTGTTGCGGCAGTGTGCGTCGGTGGCGTTTTTCGAGCAAGTACAGTCCAGTTTGGATCCGGCTGCGCGCGTCGAGCGCGATGCCAACCGCAAGCTCGAACGCGCGGCCGAATACATCAGCGACAACTGCACCGCCGCGCTCAAGCTGGAAGACATCTGCGCCGCGGCCGACCTGTCGCCGTCCTACCTGATCCGCGCGTTCAGGAAGCGCTATGGCATGACGCCGCATGCCTACCTGTTAAACCGTCGGGTCCAGCGCGCCCGTGGCCTGCTCAAAGGCGGCGGGACCATCGCCGACGTGGCGCTGGCGACCGGTTTTTCCGACCAGGCCCATTTCCAGCGCACCTTCAAGCAATTCCTGGCTGCGACGCCGGGCCAATATCGCCGCTGAACAGCAGGTAGATGGCGCTGGCCGCCAGCAGCAGCGCCATCGCGCGGTTGAACCGGCGCATGCCCGCCGGATCGGCCAGGCGGCGCTGCAGGAACGTGCCAGCGTAGGCCCAGCACGCGATCGCTACATAGCAGACCGCGCAATACAGGGCGGCGAAGCGCCAGACCAGGGCCGCATCGCCATTGGCGGCGAACGCGCTGACGCCGGCCACCGCCGCCACCCAGGCTTTCGGATTGAGCCACTGCATCGCCGCCCCCACCACCAGCGACGGGCCTTTGCCGTCGCCGGTGAGGGTCAGCTTGCCGTCGTCGCGGGCGAGTTTCCACGCCATCCACAGCAGGAAGGCGGCGCCGGCCAGCTGTGTCGCCTGAGCCAGGGCGGGCGCGCGCGCCAGCAATGCCTGCAAGCCCAGGCCCGTCAACAGCAGCAGCAAGGTGAAGCCGACGGTGGCGCCGGTGACGTGGCGCAAGCTGGCCCGCAAGCCATGGCGCGCGCCGCTGCTGAGCGCGACGATGTTGACCGGACCGGGGGAAATGGAGGATGCCAGCGCGAAGGCGGCCATGGAAATGAGGATGTTCATCGTTGCGGATCTCCGGTGAATTAACGCTATCGGAGCGCAAGATACGTGGGGAGGGCGCGGCTGTATTGAAGAAAATGACCCTGATGCAAAGCGCCGGGCAGCCAACGCCTGGCATGTTGAGGCCGCTTCCGATCGCGCGGGACGGTAGTGCCGCGGAGCGAAAAAAGCCACCCGGAGGTGGCTTTCCTGAATGTTTCGTGCCGGCCCGGCGCTTAGCCGCGCAACTTGGCGAACGCCGCCGCCATGCTGCCGCCGATCGCTTCCGAGCGGGCCGCTTGCTTCTGGTGCTGTCCCAGGCTCTTGCGATCGTTGCGGTCGCCGCGCTGCTGCGGGTTGGCGCCCGCTTGCGGCGCGCTGTCGGTCAGGCGCATGGTGAGGGCGATGCGCTTGCGCTTTTCGTCCACTTCCAGCACTTTCACCTTGACCACCTGGCCGGCCTTGACCACCGTGTGCGGGTCCTTGACGTAGTTGTTGGACAGGGCCGAGATATGCACCAGCCCATCCTGGTGCACGCCGATGTCGACGAAGGCGCCGAAGGCGGCCACGTTGGTCACCACCCCCTCCAGGATCATGTCCGGACGCAGGTCGCGGATTTCCTCCACGCCTTCCTTGAACGTGGCCGTACTGAATTCCGGACGCGGATCACGGCCCGGCTTTTCCAGTTCCTTCAGGATGTCGGTCACGGTGGGCACCCCGAACTGGTCGTCCGCATATTTAGCGGGACTGAGCGTCTTGATCAGGGCCGTCTCGCCGATCACGGCGCGGATATCCTTCTTGATATCGCCCAGGATCTTTTCCACCAGCGGGTACGATTCCGGGTGCACGGCCGAGGCGTCGAGCGGATTCTCGCCACCGATCACGCGCAGGAAGCCGGCCGCCTGTTCAAACGTCTTGTCGCCCAGGCGCGGCACGGCTTTCAGCGCCGCGCGCGACGGGAACGCGCCCTTCATGTCGCGGTAGCTGACGATGGACTGGGCCACCGAGGCCGACAGGCCCGACACGCGCGCCAGCAGCGGCGCCGAGGCCGTGTTCACATCCACCCCGACCGCGTTCACGCAATCTTCCACCACGGCGTCGAGCGAGCGGGCCAGCTGGGTTTGCGATACGTCATGCTGGTATTGGCCCACGCCGATCGATTTGGGGTCGATCTTGACCAGTTCGGCCAGCGGGTCCTGCAGCCGGCGGGCGATGGAAACGGCGCCGCGCAGCGACACGTCCATGTCTGGCAGCTCGCGCGAGGCGAATTCGGAGGCTGAATACACCGAGGCGCCCGCTTCGGACACGACGATCTTGGTCAGTTTCTGCTCCGGATGGCGCTTGATCAAGTCTTGCGCCAGCTTGTCCGTCTCGCGCGAGCCGGTGCCGTTGCCGATCGAAATCAGCGACACGTTGTGCTTGGCGGCCAGTTTCCCCAGCGTATGCAGCGATCCTTCCCAGTCGTTCTTGGGCTGGTGCGGGTAGATCACGGCCGTATCGACCACCTTGCCGGTGGCGTCCACCACGGCCACTTTCACGCCCGTGCGCAGGCCAGGGTCCAGGCCCATGGTGGCGCGCTGGCCGGCCGGCGCGGCCAGCAGCAGTGCCTTGAGGTTGGTGGCGAAGATGTTGATCGCGTCCAGTTCCGCCCGTTCGCGCAGCGCGCCCATCAGTTCCGTTTCCAGGTGCATGAAGCTTTTCACGCGCCAGGTCCAGCGCGCCGTGTCGGCCAGCCACTTGTCGGCCGGGCGGCCGGCCTGCTTGATGCCAAAGCGGGCCGCGATGCGGCTTTCGCATGGGTTGTGGGGCGCGTCCCACTTCGGTTTTTCCGCTTCCGTGTCCAGCCGCAGCGTCACATCGAGAATGCCTTCGCGGCGGCCCCGCAACAGGGCCAGCGCGCGGTGCGAGGGCACGGTGCCCAGGGTTTCCGAGTAATCGAAGTAGTCGGCGAACTTTTCGCCCTCTTCCTGTTTGCCATCAACGACTTTCGATTCCACGACGCCATGATCGAGGACATATTCGCGCAGCGATTGCAGCAAGGTGGCGTCCTCGGCGAAGCGTTCCATCAGGATCTGGCGCGCGCCGTCGAGGGCTGCCTTGATGTCGGCCACGCCGGGATTGTTGCCGTCGGCCGTGGTGAATGGTTCGCGCAGGAACTTGTTGGCTTCCATTTCAGGCGTCAGTTCCGGGTTGGCCAGCAGGGCGTCGGCCAGCGGCGCCAGGCCAGCCTCAATGGCGATCTGGGCCTTGGTGCGGCGTTTTTGCTTGTACGGAAGATACAAGTCTTCCAGCCGGGTCTTGTCTTCCGCGTGCATCACGGCATCGAGTAATTCCGGCGTCATCTTGTTCTGCTCGGTGATCGAGGCGACGATGGCGGCGCGGCGCTCTTCCAGCTCGCGCAGGTAGCGCAGCCGTTCCTCGAGCAGGCGCAGCTGGGTATCGTCCAGCCCGCCCGTGGCTTCCTTGCGGTAGCGGGCGATGAAAGGCACGGTGGCGCCCTCGTCCAGCAGGGCGATGGCGGCGGCGACCTGAACGGGCTTGGCGGCCAGTTCCAGGGCAAGACGTTGTTCGATGGAAGGCAACATGGCAGACGATTCCTAAGCTAACAAGCCCGGAATGATACGCAATCGTGGCGAATGCGCCAGTCTTGACAGCCCAATAGGACTGTGCACGGGCTGCACTCGGCAAAAAATTACTATTTACACCAAATTTACTGTTTACCAATAAATCTATTTCAGGTATGTTTCCGCGCTGAATTGTTATGTCTTTATATTTGCAAATTGTAAACTCCGTCCTCCGCCGTGCGTGCACGGACTTGCCTGGGGCATCAAATGGGAAGATTGCGCATGAAATCGAAAAATACCTGTCTCGTCCTGGCCGTGCTGTCGGCGATGGCGGCTTGCGGCGGCGGCAACGACACGGCCGTCAGCGCACCCCCAACGAGAACGTTATCGCAGCTCAGCACGGCGGGCGCCGCCGGCACAGGCGCTGACTACAGTACCGTCGTGCAGGAGCTCTACGTGGCCTACTTTGGCCGTCCTGCCGACAGCGGCGGCCTGGCCAACTTCCAGGCTGCGCTGGCCGCCGCCGGTGCGCCGGCCGACATTGCCCAACTGACCTCGGCCTATGGCAGCAATCCGGCCGTCCGGCAACTGATCGACAGTTTCGGCACCAGCGATGAATCGAACCGCCTGTATGGTGGCGACAGCAAGGCCTTTGTGACGGCGGTCTACCAGAGCATCTTCAACCGCGCGCCATTGGCCAGCGGCCTGCAGTTCTGGGCCGATGCCATCGATACCGGTACGCTTACCCGGGGCAACGCCGCGCTGTCCATCATGTCCGGCGCCTTGAACAACCAGACGGCGCAGGGGTTGATCGATGCCGCCGCGGTGCGCAACAAGGTGGCGGTGGGGGCCAGTTTTACCGCCGCCATGGTCACGCCGGCCAATGTGAACGGCTACAAGGGCCAGGCGGCGGCGGCGGCGGCACGCGCCATGCTGACTGCGGTTGACAGCAACACCGACACGGCGCAATACCGCAGCACGGTGGCGGCTACCCTGGCCAGGATGTCCGTCAGCGCCACCAGCAAGGCCGACAGCTTCCAGTGGAATCTGGTCACGCCGGCCCAGCTGGTCGTGACCGATGCGCAGGGCGTCGCCTTGCCATCGACGGGCTTGCGCTGCGTCGCCGTCGATGCCAGTGCCTTGACCGTCGCGGCCGATTGCAGCACGATCCAGGCCAAACGCCTGGGCGCCCAGAAGATCACGGTCAGCGGCAGCAATGTGCTCGCAACCATGCAGCTGACGGTGATTCCGCAGCGCCAGCCGTTCGGCACCCATGGGGTGACCAGCCATTACGGCAGCGGTGATTACAACCTGCTCGTCACGGCGGCCGGCAACGTGCAGGCGTGGGGCGCCAACACGGCGGGCGTACTGGGCCAGGGGTTGTCCTACAGCAAACTGAATGGCAGTTCCCTGCCCCTGATGGTGAAAGACGCCGCCGGCACCGGCAATCTGGGCAATATCGTCGCCGTGTCGGCCGGCGACCAGGTCGCGCTGGGCTTGACGGCCGATGGCGAAGTGCTGGCATGGGGCGACGGCCAACCCATGACGCGCGAGAACACCGATACCGTTACCCACTTGCCGGTCAAGGTGCGCAATCCGGCCAATTCGGGCAATCTGCAGCATGTGGTGCAGGTGGCGGTGGGCGACGCCAACGCGGCGGCACTGGCCGACGATGGCACGGTGTACAGCTGGGGTTACTACGCGGGCCAGGGCACCACGGCCAGCGCGCGTTACCCGAACCAGGTCCGGAACCCGGCCGGTACCGGGGCCCTGAACAATATCGTGGCGATCTCGGCCGGTTCCGATTTCACGTTGGCGCTGGCGGCCGACGGCAAGGTGTATGGTTGGGGCTGGAACAATTCCGGCGAGACGGGGCGCGGTACGACAAGTACCCAGGAGGCGCTGCCGGCCACGGTCAAACTGGCATCGGATAATTCGGAGCTGACCGATGTGGTGGCCATTTCGGCCGGTTACAATTTTGGGCTGGCCTTGACGGCCGATGGCCACGTCTACGCCTGGGGCAACAACAGCCAGGGGCAACTGGGCCAGAATGCCGTGGCGGGCAGCTATTACCGGGCCGTGCCCGTCAAGGATGCGAGCGGCGCAAACTTGAGCAATATCAAGATGGTGAGTGCTGGCGGCGGCCACGTGTTGGCGTTGGATAATAATGATAATGTCTTGAGCTGGGGCGCAGGCAGCGACGGCCAGCTGGGCGATGGCGCCAACCGCAGCGCCGGCGGCGCGCGCCTGAAACCGATTCCTGTGGTCAACACGGATTCCGTCGGGGCCCTGGACAGCATCGTGGCCGTGGGCGCCGGATATAACCACAGTCTGGCGTTGCGCAACGACGGCACGGTGCTGATCTGGGGCGATGGCTTCAACAACAACCTGGGCCAGGGCGGCAGCGGCAACACCGACAGCGCGGTCCCGCTCACGGTGAAAAATGCTGCCGGCAACGGCCCCTTGCAACTGTCCAGGCTGGAGACCTTCCAGAATCTCTTGATGCGGGGCCGCTAGCCCGACTGTTGTACCGGTGTCGGGGCGGCGCCTGTACAGCAAGATAGTTTAGCTAAACAGCAGTACAGAATTGTCGGTATGGCGGATAATATTGCGTGTTGCAGTTTTTGAACCGTTTTTAGACTAATGCGCCCCATGGATATCACCCGCGACGACGCCACCGATGCCCCAGCCGTACCGGCACGCCCCGCGCCGCCCGCGACCCAATTGTCGTACGCTGTCGCCACCTGGCTGCAGCGGGTGGATGCGGCCGCGCATCCCAAGGCCAAGCTGCCCGCCGTCCCGGTCGATGCCGATCCCAAGCAGCCCCAGTTCCGTTTGATCTACGTGATGGCGCCCACCAGCGGCGGGCGTCACGTGGCGCTGTGCCTGTACAAGGCGCGCCTGCGCCCCAATGGCGACGTGGCCGCCGCCAGTCCCGTGAGCGAAGTGTTCTCCCTGTTGTCGGCCCCGCCCACCTTCCTGGCGCCCGGCGACGAGGACTTGATCCGCTTCTTCGTGGCCATGCGCAGCGGCGCCGCGTCGCAGACGGGCAGCGCCACCGAGCCGCGCGGCAAGATCGGCGCGGCCTTGCTGCAAATGCTGTCCGACCAGGAGAAATTGCTGTGGGCCAATTCTTGGGCCGATGTCGGCAATGGCCTCGTGTATCCGCTCAAGGCCGGGCCGTTGCGTCCGGCCAACCTCGTGTGGCGCGAGGAAGGCAAGGGCTTGCGGCTGGGCTGGCAGGTGGAGGCGCCCGCAGGCGCGCGCCACCACGGTGCCGACCAGATCGACTACATGTTGCCGACCGACCCACCGTGGTATATCGACAACCTGTCGTGCGGCGTGTTGCAACTGAACCAGGGCGGCGCCGCCATTCCGTTGGCCGAACTGCAGGCGCTGGTGGCCCAGGCGCCGTTGTTGACGGCCAACGACAAGGTGCGCGTGTCGCAACTGTTGCTGGCCTATGGCTTGCAGCAACTGATGCCGTTGCCGCAACCGTTGCCCCAGCGCGTGCGCGAGGATGTGCGGCCCCGCCCCGTGTTGCTGCTGGACGCGGCCATGCTGGCCGATGGCAGCTTGCAGCGCTGGCATGATTTCGCCGTGCTGTCCTTCGATTACGACGGCGAGCGGGTGTCGTTCGACCCGTCCCAACGCGTGGTGCGCCAGCGCGGCGAGGTGACGGAAATCATCCAGCGCGACACGGCCGCCGAGACGGCCGCGCTGGAACTGCTGCAAGCGATGGAGTTCCGCAAGCCGACGGCCCTGCCGCTGAGCAGCGTGAAAGGCGGCCAGCTGCTGCCCGGCCAGGCCGACTGGATACGCTTCGCCGGCGATGGCCTGGCCACGCTGCTGGCGCAAGGCTGGAAAGTGGAGAAAAGTCCCCGCTACCGCTACGACATGACGGCGGTGGACGACTGGTACGCGGACGTGACGCTCGACAGCGCCGACGGCGGCCACGCCTGGTTCGAGCTGGAGCTCGGTATCGTCGTCAACCAGCAGCGCGTGCCGCTGCTGCCGGTGCTGGTGCAGCTGATCCGCAACGCGCCCCATGATTTCAATCCGAAAACCATGGCCGCCCACGCGGCCCACGACCAGATGCTGGCCACGCTGCCCGACGGCAGCCGGGTGGCCTTGCCGTGGGGCCGGGTCCAGCCCATCCTCAACACGCTCGGTGAGTTGTATTTCAGCGACAAGATCAAAAATTCGCTGCGCATGGCCACGCTGGACGCGGCCCGGCTCGACGAACTGTCGCGCAACGTGGAACTGTGCTGGACCGGCGGCGAGGAATTGCGCCAGATGGGCGCGCGCCTGAACCAGTTCGGCGCCGTCAAGCGGGTGGCCACCCCGGCCGGCCTGCAGGCGACCTTGCGCGATTACCAGGCCGACGGCCTGGCCTGGATGCAATTCCTGCGCGAATACGGTTTCGCCGGCATTCTGGCCGACGACATGGGCCTGGGCAAGACGGTGCAGACGCTGGCCCACATCCTGGTGGAAAAAGAGGCGGGCCGGCTGACGGCCCCCACCCTGGTGATCGCGCCCACCAGCCTGATGGGCAACTGGCAGGACGAGGCGGCCCGCTTCGCGCCCGGCCTGCGCGTGTTGCTGCTGCAAGGCAAGGACCGCATGGCCCAGTTCGACCAGATCGCCCAGTCCGACCTGGTGCTGACCACCTACGCCTTGTTGCCGCGTGACGAGGAAAAACTGCGTGAGCATGATTTCCACCTGGTCATCCTGGACGAATCGCATTACATCAAGAACACCCGCAGCAAGGCGGCCCAGAGCGCCGGCCTGTTGCGCGCGCGCCACCGGCTGTGCCTGTCGGGCACGCCGCTGGAAAACCACCTGGGCGAGCTGTGGTCGCAATTCCACTTCCTGCTGCCGGGCCTGCTGGGCGACGAGAAAACCTTCAACACCCAGTTCCGCCACCCGATCGAACGCCAGGACGATCCGCTGCGGCGCGCCCTGCTGAACCGCCGCATCAAGCCGTTCCTGCTGCGCCGCACCAAGGACAGCGTGGCCAAGGAATTGCCGCCCAAGACGGAAATGGTGCGCAAGGTGGAACTGACGGGCGCCCAGCGCGACCTGTACGAAACCGTGCGCTTGGCCATGGACCAGAAAGTGCGCGAGGAAATCGACCGCAAGGGCGTGGCGCGCAGCCAGATCGTGATCCTGGAGGCGCTGCTCAAGCTGCGCCAGGTGTGTTGCGACCCCCGTCTGGTCAAGTCGTTGCCGGCCAAGAAGCTGACGGCCGGTTCGGCCAAGCTGGCCGACCTGATGCAGATGGTCGAGGACTTGCTCGAGGAAGACCGCAAGATCCTCGTGTTCTCCCAGTTCACCTCCATGCTGGAGCTGATCGAGCAGGAACTGGAGGCGCGCGACATTCCGTACGCCTTGCTGACGGGCGACACCAAGGACCGCGGCGCCCAGGTGGCCGCGTTCCAGCAGGGCGCCGTGCCGATCTTCCTGATCAGCCTGAAGGCCGGCGGCGTCGGCCTGAACCTGACGGCGGCCGACACGGTGATCCATTACGATCCGTGGTGGAACCCGGCGGCGGAAAACCAGGCCACGGACCGGGCCTGGCGCATCGGCCAGGACAAGCCCGTGTTCGTCTACAAGCTGATCGCCAAGGGCACGCTGGAAGAGAAGATCCAGGTCTTGCAGCAGAAGAAATCGGACCTGGCGCAATCCATCCTGGCCGAAGGGGAATCGCAGAAGATGGCGCTAACTCAAGAAGACTTGCAGCAGATCTTCGCCCCGCTGGTCGATTAGGGCTGACAGGGCTATACTCGCCATGTTGCTTTATAAATGTAGTTTCATCCATGCAAACAGCTCAGGAACTCGAAACAGCACTGCGGGAGGCCCGTCTGAACGAGGCCCGCTACCGGCTGCTGCTCGAGCACAGTAGCGAAGTGAGCTGGATGGCCGACTGCGCCAGCGGCCGGCTGACCTATCTGAGCCCGGCGGCCGAGCGCCAGTTCGGTTACCGGCTCGACACGGTGCAGCCGCTGGCGGCCGCCCTGCTGGCCGACTTGCCGGCCCGGCTGGCCCGGCTGGCGGCCGGCGACCTCAGCCGCATGCGCGTGGTGCGCCAGTCCGAGCAGCCGCACGCCGACGGCCACCCGGTGCCGGTCGAGATCGAGTCGACCGTGGTGCTGGGCGACGATGGCCGTCCCGCCACCCTGGTGGGCGTGGTGCGCGACCTGAGCGCGCAACGCGCGCTGGCCGAGCAGCAAAAGAAATTCGCGTCCATGGTGTCGCACGAGTTCCGCACCCCGCTGGCCACCATCGACGGCGCCATCCAGCGCCTGGAAATGACGGGCGCCCACCATGACGAGGCCACCCGCAAGCGGTACACCAAGATCCAGAGCGCCGTCGACCGCCTGCTGGCCATGGTGGATGACTACCTGTCGCCGGAGCGGCTGGCCAGCATTGGCCGCGCCCGCCAGCCCAATGAACTGTCGCCGCAAACCCTGCTGGAGACGGCCGCCGCCCAGGCCCGCACCCGGCGCGCGGGCATCACGGTGCGCTGCGACGGCTTGCCGCAGTGGATACGCTGCGACCCCGATGGCTTGCGGCTGGCAATAGAAGTTTTACTCGACAATGCAATTAAGTACACAAAGCCCGATACCGCGATAGAATTGATAGGTAAAAAGGCAATGGCAGGCGGCATCGAGCTGTTGGTGCGCGACCATGGCACCGGCATCGCGCAAGCGGACCTGGCGCGCGTGTGCGACAAGTCCTTCCGTGGCGCCAACGCGGCCGGCATTGCGGGTTCGGGCCTGGGCCTGTACATGGCGCGGGCCGTGGTCGATGTGCACGGTGGCACCCTGGACGTAAAGAATCTTCCTGAAAGCGGCGTGGAATGTCGGATTTGGTTGCCGGCCCCTGCCGCCGCCGGGAAAAGCCTTGCACAAGCAGTAGGCAGCAGTGATAATTCCCCGACGCAAGTTCACTCTGCCACGGGGCAGAACTGAGCACGATTGCTCACTCATCGGACCGAATGGCGCATCAATGACGCAAATACTCATCGTGGAAGACAATCTGGACTATGCCGAGGAAATGGCAGAGTTTTTGACTGAGCTTGAACACGAGGTGCACATCACCAACAACGCCAGCGAGATGTGGTCGGCCCTCAGCCAGGGCAAGGTGGGGGTGGTGGTGCTCGACCTGGGTTTGCCCGATGAGGATGGCTTCAATGTGATCCCCCGCATGCGCCAGCTGTATCCGCAGATCGGCCTGCTGGTGCTGACGGGCCGCGTGGCGTTCGACAATCGCATTCTCGGCCTGCGCCTGGGCGCCGACCATTATCTGACCAAGCCCATCAAATTCCCCGAACTGGCCGCCCACATCGAGGCGCTGGACCGGCGCGTGGGCCCGCAAGACCCCGTGCCCGTGCCCAGCAAGTGGACGCTGCGGGTATCGGCCCGCCAGCTTGAACTGCAAGGATTGGCGATCACGCTGACGGAAAAGGAATGCAATTTCCTGCACCTGCTCACCATTAATACCCGGCCCGTGCCGCGCCAGGTGATCGTGGCTGGCATCGGTGGCGACGATCCCGACGCCGGCCGCCGGGTCGACATGCTGGTGTATCGTTTGCGCAAAAAGGCGCGCACGGGATTGGGCCAGGACTTGCCGCTGCGCAGCGCCTACGGCGAAGGCTACAGCCTGTCGGCCAGCTTCAACCTTTCTTGATTTTTGCGCAATTAAATTACATTTATTTTTGTTGCCAGTGGGAATATGTGAGTTTTCTCCCGCTATCCATCACGTAGTATGAACTTTCCACGCACCATCTAACCGGTTCGCCGGACAACAGATGGGCGCCTTGTCCACGGCTGGGGGGAGTTCGCGATGAAGATTTCCGATTTAAAGATAGGGGTACGGCTGGGCGGCGGTTTTGGCCTGATGCTGGTATTGATGATGGCGATGGCGGCGGCCGGCATCTGGCGCCTGCAGGAAGTGGGCCGGCTGACGGAGAAAATGGTCAGCGAAGCCATGCTCAAGGAACGCCTGACGGCCGAATGGCATAACCTGATCAGCATTTCCGGCATCCGCGTGATCGCCTTCGCGCGCAATTCCGACCAGGCCGAGTCGCCCACCGAGGCGCAGCAGGCGGCGGCCACCCGGGCCCGCGTAAACGAGATCCAGAAGCAGCTGGAACCCACACTCAACAGCCCGGAGGAAAAAGCCTTGCTGGCCGCCGTGGCGGCCGTGCGCAAGGATTACGCGGCCACCCGCGACGCCGTGTTCAAGCTCAAAAAGACGGACCAGGAGGCGACCCGCAAGCTGGTCGACAGCAAACTGGAAGGCCAGTTCGCGGCCTATCTGTCCAACGTGGAAAAGATCGGCGCCTATGAGGCCGACGTGGGCCGCACGCTGGCGGCGCAAGTTCAGCAGCAATACCGCGACGGCCAGCGCTTCCTGCTGGCGCTGGTGGCCGGCGGCCTGGTGCTGGGCAGCTGGTTCGCCTACCTGATCGCTGGCTCCATCACGCGGCCGCTGCATAAGGCCGTGCAAGTGGCGCAGACGGTGGCGGCCGGCAACCTCAACAGCAAGATCGACGTGCGCAGCGCCGACGAGACGGGCATGCTGCTGCAGGCGTTGAAAGACATGAACGCCAGCCTGGTCAACATCGTCGGCCAGGTGCGCCAGGGCACGGAAACCATCGCCACCGCCTCCAGCCAGATCGCCAGCGGCAACCTGGACCTGTCGGCCCGCACCGAGCAGCAGGCCAGCTCGTTGCAGCAGACGGCATCCTCGATGGAACAGCTGACGGCTACCGTCAAGCAGAACGGCGACAGCTCGCGCCAGGCCCATACGCTGGCGCTGTCGGCCTCGGAAGTGGCCGTCAAGGGCGGCACCGTGGTCGAGGAAGTGGTCGATACCATGGGCATGATCAATGCCTCGGCGCGCAAGATCGTCGACATCATCGCCGTGATCGACGGCATCGCTTTCCAGACCAACATCCTGGCGCTGAACGCGGCCGTGGAAGCGGCCCGGGCCGGCGAACAGGGGCGCGGCTTCGCCGTTGTCGCCTCGGAAGTGCGCAACCTGGCCCAGCGCAGTGCCGCCGCCGCCAAGGAGATCAAGGAATTGATCGGCGATTCCGTCGACAAGGTCGAGGCCGGCGCCCGTCTCGTGGACGAGGCCGGCAGCACGATGAAGGAAATCGTCATCAACGTGCGGCGCGTGACGGATATCATCGGCGATATCACGGCCGCCAGCACGGAACAGACGCTCGGTATCGAGCAGATCAACCGCGCCATCTCCCAGATGGACCAGGTGACCCAGCAGAACGCGGCCCTGGTGGAGGAAGCGGCCGCCGCCGCCGCCTCGCTGCAGGGCCAGAGCTCGGCGCTGGCCGACGTGGTCAGCGTGTTCCAGCTGACGGGCCAAGTGGGGCCGCGTACGCTGGCAGCGGGTGCGCCGCGCACGGCGCTGCCGGCCGTCCGGCCCGGCAAGCAAGCGGCGCCAGCGCCCGAGTGGGAAGAATATTGATTAAATAGGGACGGAGTGGGGCTGATTTTTCGTTTTCGAAAAATAATCGGGGACAGAGTAGCGGCGAGCGGGTAAGATAACATCTTTCGCCGCGCTCGCCGGCCTCACTGTTCCCGGTTCTTCCATGGCCAGACTGCCCCGCCTCATCATTCCCAACCAGCCGCACCACGTCATCCAGCGCGGCAACAATGGCCAGCCCGTGTTCCACGACACGGCCGATTACCTGGCCTTCCTCGGCTGGCTGCGCACGGCCGCCCGCAATGACAAGGTGGCCATTCACGCCTACGTGCTCATGCCCAACCATGTGCACCTGCTCGTCACGCCGTCCGACGAGGATGGCCTGGGCCACATGATGCAATGGATAGGCCGTTATTACGTGCCCTACTTCAACCAGAAATACGGCCGCAGCGGCACGCTGTGGAATGGCCGTTACAAGACGTCGGTGATCGATGCCGAGCATTTCTTCTTGCAATGCAGCCGCTATATCGAATTCAATCCGGTGCGGGCCGGACTGGTGGCGGCGGCGGCCGACTATCCCTGGTCCAGCTACGCCCACCACGCGGGCCAGCAAGTAGACCCGCTGATCACCGACCATCCGCAGTACTGGGCGCTGGGCAACACGCCATTCCAGCGCGAAGCGGCCTACATTGCCCTGGGCGAGACGGCGCTGACGGCGGACCAGGTGGAAGAAATCAACCGGGCCGTGCTCAAGGGCTGGCCGCTGGGTTCGGACCAGTACAAGCGCGAGCTCGAGCACAAGATGAAGCGCCAGGTGCTGCCGGCCAAGCGGGGACGGCCATTCAAGCAGCCCCCCACCGAAACGACGGCCAACGCACTCGAAAAACCAGGGACGTAACACAGTTTTCCCCCCAAGAAAAATCGGGGACGTAACACGGTTTTCCACCTCGGAAAAACCGTGTTACGTCCCCGATTTTTCTTTTTGGTATGATCGCACTACTCTGTCCCTATTTAATTTTTAAACGGATATTTATGATTTTAATTCGACTCTGACCCTAATTGTTATTGTTGAACTTTCTGCTGCATTGCACTACTCTAGGGTTTCGATATTCCAAATTGCAGTGGAGAAGCCCATGAAAGCCCAAGGTCTGTACGATCCGTCCAATGAACACGACGCCTGCGGCGTCGGTTTCGTCGCCCACATCAAGGGCAACAAGAGCCATTCGATCATTGAACAGGGTCTGCTGATCCTGAAGAACCTCGATCACCGGGGCGCCGTGGGCGCCGATGCGCTGATGGGCGATGGCGCCGGTATCCTGATCCAGATTCCCGACCAGTACTACCGCGACGAGATGGCCAAGCAAGGCATCGAACTGCCGCCACCGGGCGAATACGGCGTCGGCATGGTGTTCCTGCCCAAGGAAAACGCGTCGCGCATCGCTTGCGAACAGGAAATCGAACGCGCCGTGCGCGCCGAAGGCCAGGTCGTGCTGGGCTGGCGCAATGTGCCGGTCGACTGCGACATGCCGATGTCGCCCACCGTGCGCGCCAAGGAACCCGTGATCCGCCAGATCTTCATCGGCCGCGGCGCCGACATCATGGTGACGGACGCGCTGGAGCGCAAACTGTACGTGATCCGCAAATCGTCGGGCCACGCGATCCAGGCCCTGAAGCTGATCCACGGCAAGGAATTCTTCGTGGCCTCGATGTCGGCCCGTACCATCGTCTACAAGGGCCTGCTGCTGGCCGACCAGGTGGGCGTGTACTACAAGGACCTGCAGGATGCGCGCTGCGTGTCGGCCCTGGCCCTGGTGCACCAGCGCTTCTCCACCAACACCTTCCCCGAGTGGCCGCTGGCCCACCCGTACCGCCTGATCGCCCACAACGGCGAGATCAACACCGTCAAGGGCAACTTCAACTGGATGCGCGCCCGCGAAGGCGTGATGAAGTCGGCCGTGCTGGGCGACGACCTGCAGAAGCTGTTCCCGCTGATCTATGAAGGCCAGTCCGACACGGCGTGCTTCGACAACGCGCTGGAACTGCTGCTGATGGCCGGCTACCCGATCGCCCAGGCCATGATGATGATGATTCCGGAAGCGTGGGAAAACCACAGCCTGATGGACGACAACCGCCGCGCCTTCTACGAATACCACGCCGCCATGATGGAACCATGGGACGGCCCGGCCGCCATGGCCTTCACCGACGGCCGCTACATCGGCGGCACGCTGGACCGCAATGGCCTGCGTCCCGCCCGCTACATCGTCACCGACGACGACCTGGTCGTGATGGCCTCGGAATCGGGCGTGCTGCCGATTCCTGAATCGAAGATCATCCAGAAATGGCGTTTGCAGCCAGGCAAGATGTTCCTGATCGACCTGGAAGCGGGCCGCATCATCGGCGACAAGGAACTCAAGGACACCTACGCCAACGCCAAGCCCTACAAGGCGTGGATCAACGCCGTGCGCATCAAGCTCGACGAGATCAAGCTGAGCGAAAGCCAGCTGGGCCACAACCGCGCCAAGTACGCGGCCGCCCCCGGCGAGAAGCCCGTGCCTTCGCTGCTGGACCGCCAGCAAGCGTTCGGCTACACCCAGGAAGACCTGAAGTTCCTGATGGCGCCAATGGCCGTGGCCGGCGAAGAAGCCACCGGCTCGATGGGCAATGACTCGCCGCTGGCCGTCATGTCCAACAAGCTCAAGCCGCTGTACAACTACTTCAAGCAGCTGTTCGCGCAAGTGACCAACCCGCCGATCGACCCGATCCGCGAAGCGATGGTGATGTCGCTGGTGTCCTTCATCGGCCCGAAACCGAACCTGCTCGACACCAACAACGTCAACCCGCCGATGCGCCTCGAAGTGTCGCAGCCCATCCTGGGCTTCGACGACATGGCCCGCCTGCGCGGCATCAGCGGCCACACTGGCGGCAAGTTCAAGTCGTATGAACTGAACATCTGCTACCCGCTGGCCTGGGGCAAGGATGGCGTGGAAGCCTGCCTGGCCTCGCTGTGCGCGGAAGCCGTGGACGCCGTCAAGTCGGGCCACAACATCCTGATCGTGTCGGACCGTTCCGTGTGCGCCGACCGCGTCGCCATCCCGGCCCTGCTGGCCACCTCGACCATCCACCAGCACCTGGTGAGCAAGGGCCTGCGCGCCTCCACCGGCCTGGTGGTGGAAACCGGCTCGGCCCGCGAAACCCACCACTTCGCGCTGCTGGCCGGCTACGGCGCGGAAGCCGTCCACCCTTACCTGGCGATGGAAACCCTGATCGAACTGGCGCAGGACATGCCGGGCGAACTGTCGGGCGACACGGCCATCTACAACTACACCAAGGCCATCGGCAAGGGCTTGATGAAGGTCATGTCCAAGATGGGCATCTCGACCTACATGTCCTACTGCGGCGCGCAGATCTTCGAAGCCATCGGCCTCAACAAGTCGCTGGTCGACAAGTACTTCAAGGGCACGGCCTCCAACGTGGAAGGCATCGGCGTGTTCGAAGTGGCGGAAGAGGCGCTGCGCCTGCACCACCTGGCCTTTGGCGACGATCCGCTGCTGGCCAACCACCTCGATGCGGGCGGCGAGTACGCGTTCCGCGTGCGCGGCGAAGACCACCTGTGGACCCCGGACGCGATCGCCAAGCTGCAGCACTCGACCCGCGCCAACAACTATTCCAGCTACAAGGAATATGCGCAGATCATCAACGACCAGAGCAAGCGCCACCTGACGCTGCGCGGCCTGTTCGAGTTCAAGCTCGATCCGAAGAAGGCGATCCCGCTGGAGGAAGTGGAACCGGCCAAGGAGATCGTCAAGCGCTTCGCCACCGGCGCCATGTCGCTCGGCTCGATCTCGACCGAGGCGCACGCCACCCTGGCCGTGGCCATGAACCGCATCGGCGGCAAGTCCAACACCGGTGAGGGCGGCGAAGATCCAGCGCGCTACACGATGGAACTGAAGGGCATCAAGATCAAGCAGGGCGAGACCATGTCGTCCGTGGTGGGCAAGGACCGCGTGGTGGTCGACATTCCGCTGCAGGAAGGCGATTCGATGCGCTCGCGCATCAAACAGGTGGCGTCGGGCCGCTTCGGCGTCACCGCCGAGTACCTGAACTCGGCCGACCAGATCCAGATCAAGATGGCACAGGGCGCCAAGCCCGGTGAAGGCGGCCAGCTGCCAGGCCACAAGGTGTCGGAATACATCGCCCAGCTGCGCTTCTCGGTGCCGGGCGTGGGTCTGATCTCGCCGCCGCCGCACCACGACATCTACTCGATCGAGGATTTGGCCCAGCTGATCCACGACCTGAAGAACGCCAACCCGCGCGCCTCGATTTCGGTCAAGCTGGTGTCTGAAGTCGGTATCGGCACCGTGGCCGCTGGCGTCACCAAGGCCAAGGCCGACCACGTGGTGGTCGCTGGCCATGACGGCGGCACGGGCGCTTCGCCGCTGTCGTCCGTCAAGCACGCCGGCACGCCGTGGGAGCTGGGTCTGGCGGAAACGCAGCAGACCCTGGTGCTGAACGGCCTGCGCAGCCGCATCCGCGTCCAGGCCGACGGCCAGATGCGTACCGGCCGCGACGTCGTGATCGCCGCCATGCTGGGCGCCGACGAGATCGGCTTCGCCACGGCGCCGCTGGTGGTGGAAGGCTGCATCATGATGCGCAAGTGCCACCTGAACACCTGCCCGGTGGGCGTGGCCACGCAGGATCCTGTGCTGCGCGCCAAGTTCTCCGGCAAGCCTGAGTACGTGGTCAACTACTTCTTCTTCGTGGCCGAGGAAGCCCGCCAGCTGATGGCGCAACTGGGCATCCGCACCTTCGACGAGCTGATCGGCCGCGCCGACCTGCTCGACAAGTCGAAAGCCATCGCCCACTGGAAGGCCAAGGGCCTGGACTTCAGCTCCGTGTTCTACCAGCCGGAAGTGTCGAACGGCCAGTCCGTGTTCCACACCGAAGAGCAGGACCACGGCCTGGACAAGGCACTGGACCACAAGCTGATCGCGCAAGCCAAGGCGGCGCTGGAGAAAGGCGAGCGCGTCTCGTTCATCTCGCCGGTGCGCAACGTCAACCGCACGGTCGGCACCATGCTGTCGGGCGAAGTGGCCAAGCGCTACGGCCACGCCGGCCTGCCGGACGACACCATCCACATCCAGCTGCAAGGTACGGCTGGCCAGTCGGCCTGCGCCTTCCTGGCGCACGGCATCACCATCGACCTGGTGGGCGAAGGCAACGACTACGTGGGCAAGGGGCTGTCGGGTGGCCGCATCATCGTGCGTCCGAACACGGAATTCCGTGGCTGGGCCGTCGATAACATCATCATCGGCAACACCGTGCTGTACGGCGCCATCGCTGGCGAAGCCTTCTTCAACGGCGTGGCCGGCGAGCGTTTCGCCGTGCGTAACTCCGGCGCCACGGCCGTGGTGGAAGGCCTGGGCGACCACGGTTGCGAATACATGACGGGCGGCACGGTGGTGGTGCTGGGCGCCACGGGCCGTAACTTCGCGGCCGGCATGTCGGGCGGTATCGCCTACGTGTACGACCCGGACGGCGATTTCGCCGGCAAGTGCAACACGGCCATGGTGAGCCTGGAATCGGTGCTGACGGCGGCCGAGCAGCACGTCGACCGCGCCACTTGGCACAGCCAGCACCGCGACGGCGAGCCGGAAGCGGACGAAGTGATCCTCAAGCGCCTGATCGAGCGTCACTTCAAGCACACGGGCAGCACCCGCGCGCGTTACCTGCTGGACAACTGGGCCGAAGGCCGCAGCAAGTTCGTCAAGGTGTTCCCGAGCGAGTACAAGCGCGCGCTGGCCGAAATGGCCGAGGACATGGCGAACGAAGCGTCCGTCGTGCAGCCGATCGCCGCCTGAGCCAACCAGCACATAACGACCGAGGGCAGGCCACGGCCTGCCCCCCGCCAGCACATTATTTGAGGATTTATCGTGGGTAAAATCACCGGCTTCATGGAATTTCAGCGTCAGGAAGAAGGCTATCTGCCGCCTGCCGCCCGTCTCAAGAACTATGCGGAATTCGTCATCCCGCTGACCAACGAACAAGCCAAGGTCCAGGGCGCGCGCTGCATGGATTGCGGCATCCCGTTCTGCAACAACGGCTGCCCGGTCAACAACATCATCCCGGACTGGAACGACCTGGTGTATCGCGGCAACTACCGCGAAGCGCTGGACGTGCTGCACTCGACCAACAACTTCCCCGAGTTCACGGGCCGCATCTGCCCCGCGCCATGCGAGGCCGCCTGCACGCTGGGCATCAGCGAAGACCCGGTGGGCATCAAGTCGATCGAGCACAAGATCATCGACGAAGGCTGGGAACATGGCTGGGTGGTGCCGCAACCGGCCGCCGTGCAGACCGGCAAGAAAGTAGCCGTGATCGGTTCCGGCCCGGCCGGCCTGGCCGCAGCCCAGCAGCTGGCGCGCGCCGGCCACGCCGTGACCGTGTTCGAAAAGAGCGACCGCGTGGGCGGCCTGTTGCGCTACGGCATCCCCGACTTCAAGATGGAAAAGTCGCACATCGACCGCCGCGTCAAGCAGATGGAAGCGGAAGGCGTGGTGTTCCGCACCAGCGTGCTGGTGGGCAAGGACTTCCCGGCCAACGTCAATAACTGGGCCAAGGAAACCATCTTCCCCGAAGACCTGGCCAAGGAATTCGACGCCGTGGTGCTGGCCGGCGGCGCCGAGCAGCCGCGTGACCTGCCCGTGCCGGGCCGCGAACTGAAGGGCGTGCACTTCGCCATGGACTTCCTGCCGCTGCAGAACAAGGTCAACGCGGGCGACAAGGTCAAGGACCAGATCAAGGCCACCGGCAAGAATGTGGTGGTGATTGGCGGCGGCGACACCGGTTCCGACTGCGTGGGCACCTCGAACCGCCACGGCGCCGCGTCCGTGACCCAGTTCGAACTGATGCCGATGCCGCCCGAGCAAGAGAACAAGCCGCTGGTGTGGCCATACTGGCCGACCAAGCTGCGCACCTCGTCCTCGCACGAGGAAGGCTGCGAGCGCGACTGGGCCGTGGCCACCAAGCGCCTGGAAGGCAAGGGCGGCAAGGTTGAAAAGCTGATCGCCTGCCGCGTCGAGTGGAAGGACGGCAAGATGACGGAAGTGCCGAACTCGGAATTCGAAATGAAGGCCGACCTGGTGCTGCTGGCCATGGGCTTCGTCTCGCCGGTGCAGCAAATCCTGGACGCCTTCGGCGTGGAAAAAGATGGCCGCGGCAATGCCAAGGCCACCACGGACGGCGACGGCTGCTACCAGACCTCGGTGCCCAAGGTGTTCACGGCCGGCGACATGCGCCGTGGCCAGTCGCTGGTGGTGTGGGCGATCCGCGAAGGCCGCCAGTGCGCGCGCGCCGTCGATGAATTCCTGATGGGTTCGTCGGTGCTGCCGCGCTAAGCCGCTCGCTGTTACGTGCGACCAGGCCGGAAGCCGACGGGTGCCCTCACCCGCCGCTTCCGGCTTTTTGCATGATGGTTTGGTGCAGTGCAACAAACTAAACTGGTTTCCAATTGTAACTTGCTGACTTTTCGTTCATTAGTGTTGTATTATCTGCCATTTGCCATCCCGAATCGGGGCGGCGCCAGCAGAGATTGACCTTTCTGCACTACAATACGGCATCCCAAAAAATGAGTACCGATGTGCCCAATCTAGTCGAAATCCGCGATTTGCATTTCTCCTATGGTAAGCGCCCCATCCTGTCGGGCCTCCAGATGGACTTCCCGCGCGGAAAAGTCGTGGCCGTCATGGGCGGTTCGGGCAGCGGCAAGACCACCGTCCTGCGCCTGATCGGCGGCCAGTTGCGGCCCAGCAAGGGCCAGGTGACCGTGCACGGCCAGGTGGTGCACCAGCTCAAGACGGCTGACCTCTATCTGTTGCGCCGCAAAATGGGCATGCTGTTCCAGCACGGCGCCCTGTTCACGGACTTGACCGTGTTCGAGAACGTGGCCTTCCCGCTGCGCGAGCATACGGATTTGCCGGAAGAACTGATCCGCAACCTGGTGCTGATGAAGCTGCACGCGGTCGGCTTGCGCAACGCGGCCAAGCTCAAGCCGGCCGAAATCTCGGGCGGCATGGCGCGCCGCGTGGCGCTGGCCCGCTCCATCGCGCTGGACCCGGAACTGATCATGTACGATGAGCCGTTCGCCGGCCTCGACCCCATCTCCATGGGCGTGACGGCCAACCTGATCCGCAATTTGAATACGGCCCTCGGTTCCACCACCATCCTCGTGTCGCACGACGTCAAGGAGTGTTTCGCCATCGCTGATTATGTGTATTTCCTGTCGCAGGGCAAGATCGTCGCCCACGGCACGCCGGACGACATGATGGTGTCGACCGATCCTTATGTGAAACAGTTTGTCCACGCTGAAGCGGATGGCCCGGTGCCGTTCCATTACCCCGGCAAGTCGCTGGCCGACGACCTGGGCCTGGGAGGCCGGCCATGATCGCCGAGAACCTGCTGGCCCGGCTGGGCGCGACGGTGCGCGAGCAGATCGCCAGCGTGGGCTATGGCGCGCGCATGTTCGCCGCCATGCTGGGCCTGTCGCCGGGCATGCTCAAGCGGCCCCGCCTCGTGGTCGAGCAACTGCATTTCATCGGCAATTATTCGATGCTCATCATCACCCTGTCCGGCTTGTTCGTGGGCATGGTGCTGGGCTTGCAGGGTTACTACACACTCAATAAATACGGCGCCGAGCAGTCGCTGGGCCTGCTCGTCGCGCTGGGCTTGACGCGCGAACTGGGCCCCGTCATTACGGCCCTGCTGTTCGCGGGCCGCGCCGGCACCTCGCTCACGGCCGAGATCGGCCTGATGAAGGCAGGCGAGCAACTGTCGGCCATGGAAATGATGGCCGTCAACCCCATTCAGCGCGTGCTGGCGCCCCGTTTCTGGGCCGGCGTGCTGGCCGTGCCGCTGCTGGCGTCCATTTTCAGCGCCGTGGGCGTGTTCGGCGGCTACCTGGTGGGCGTGAAGCTGATCGGCGTGGACGATGGCGCGTTCTGGTCGCAGATGCAGGGCGGCGTGGATATCTGGAAAGACATTTTCAACGGCTTCTTCAAGAGCGTGGTGTTTGGCATCGCCATCACCTTCATCGCGCTGTACCAGGGCTATGAGTCGCAGCCCACGCCGGAAGACGTGGCGCGCGCCACCACCCGCACCGTGGTGCTGTCGTCGCTGGCGATCTGGTGGCTGGACTTCATGCTGACGGCCTTGATGTTCAGCAAATAGGCGCCGTTTGAGCGCCGGTAAACGCAACACAGTGGCAGGCGGCACGCGCCGCCGCCCGAAAAATTCTTTAGGATGATGTTATGCAACGTAAATCTCTGGATGTGTGGGTAGGTCTGTTCATCGTGATCGGCGCGGCGGCGCTGATGTTCCTGGCCTTGAAGGCCGGCAACATGAGCTCCCTCTCGTTCGGCAAGACCTATACGATCGTGGCCAAATTCGACAACATCGGCAGCCTGCGTCCGCAAGCGCCCGTCAAGGCGGCCGGCGTGGTGGTGGGCCGGGTGGGCCAGATCCAGTTCGACGACAAGAGTTACCAGGCGCTGGTCAAGCTGGACATGGACGAAGGCTACAAGTTCCCCAAGGATAGCTCGGCCAAGATCCTGACGGCCGGCCTGCTGGGCGAGCAGTACGTGGGCATCGAAGCGGGCGGCGACACCGCCAACCTGGTCGGCGGCGACAAGATCGCCCGCACCCAGTCGGCCGCGGTGCTGGAAGACTTGATTAACCAGTTCATCTACAGCAAGGCAGCGGAAGGAAAGGACTCCTCCAAATGAATCCCATCCCCGGTAAATGGCGCGTGCGCTCGCTGACGCTGGCGCTGGGCGCGGCCGTGCTGCTCAGCGGTTGCGCCGGCCCCAACCCGCGCGACCCGTACGAGAGCTTCAACCGCGCCATGTTCAAGTTTAACGACACGGTCGACCAGGTGGCCCTGAAGCCGGCCGCCACAGCCTACCGCGCCGTGCTGCCGTCGTTCGTGCAGACCGGTATCGACAACTTCTTCGGCAACCTGGCCGATGTCTGGAGCGCCGTCAACAACTTGCTGCAAGGTAAGGGCGAGGCCGGCATGTCGGATGTGGCCCGCGTTACGCTGAACACCAGCTTCGGCTTGCTGGGCCTGATCGACTTCGCCTCGCAGGCGGGCTTGCCCAAGCACAACGAGGATTTCGGCCAGACGCTTGGCTACTGGGGCGTACCGTCCGGACCCTATTTGATGTTGCCGCTGTTTGGCGCCTCCACCGTGCGTGACACGGCCGCCCTGCCGCTGGACTTCAATGGCGACCTGTGGCGCTACAAGGAACCGGTCTACCTGCGCAACATCGGCACGGCCACGCGTGCCGTGGATCAGCGCGCCAATCTGCTGGATGCCTCTTCGCTGCTCGAGGACGCGGCGCTGGATCGCTATGAATTCGTGCGCGACGGCTTCCTGCAACGGCGCGAAAGCAAGGTCTACGATGGCGAGGAGCCGCCGCGCAAGAAGAAGCAGGCCATGGAAGACGACGATGGCGATGGCGTGAAAAAAGTTGACGACGGAGAAACTTCCGCACCCGTGTCATCCGAACCGGCGCCAAAAGAGTTAAACTCGGACACACCGGCTGCGAAAAAAGACAGCCAGTGACCTCGTCGCGAACTCAACATAGGTAAGAAAAAACATGAAATTCATTAAACAACTGATCGCATTCGCAACCATCGCGCTGGCAGGTTACGCCGGCGCCGCCACCGCCACCCCGGCCGCCGTCGAAGCGCCGGACGTGCTCGTCAAACGCATCTCCCAGGACGTGATCGACACGGCCAAGGCCGACAAGGCGATCCAGGCCGGCGACCAGAAAAAAGTCATGGACCTGGTGGAAACCAAGATCCTGCCGTACGTGGACTTCCAGCGCATGACGCAACTGGCTTCGGGCCGTTTCTGGCGCGACGCCACGCCCGAGCAGCAAAAAGCCCTGTCGGCTGAATTCCGCACGCTGCTGATCTACACCTATTCGGGCGCCCTGTCCCAGATCAAGAATGAGACGGTGGAATTCAAGCCATTGCGCGCCGACCCATCCGACACGGAAGTGGAAGTGCGGTCCCAGGTCAACGTGCCGCGCGGCGAACCGATTCCGCTCAACTACCGCGTCGCCAAGTCGGCTAACAACGGCTGGAAGATCTACGACATCAACGTGCTGGGCGCCTGGCTGGTGGAAACCTACAAGGGCACCTTCGCCTCCGAGATCAGCAAGGGCGGCATCGATGGCCTGATCAAGGCCCTGTCCGAGAAGAACAAGAAGCTGGCCAGCAAGCCCATCAAGGCTGCCTCCAACGCCAAATAAGACCACCGACGACCATGGCCGAAACGTTAGACAACCTGCAATCGCTGTCGTCGCTGACCGCGCTCAACGCCACCGCGGCGCTCGAGCGCGGCCTGGCGGCCATCCGTGCCGGCCAGAAGGAATTCGACCTGTGCCACGTGCTGACGGTCGATTCGGTGGCCGTGGCCGTCATGCTGGCCTGGCAGCGGGCCGCGCGCGAGGCTGGCTTCTCGCTGAAGTTGCGCAACCTGCCGCCGGCCCTGCAAAGCCTGACCAAACTGTACGGCGTGTGCAACCTGCTGTTCCCCGATGCGGCCCCGGCCGAGTCGCTCCCCCTGGCTGGCGCGCCCGCGTCCGCCGCCATCGGCC
Organism: Rugamonas fusca; assembly: GCF_014042365.1. GTDB lineage: Bacteria > Pseudomonadota > Gammaproteobacteria > Burkholderiales > Burkholderiaceae_D > Rugamonas > Rugamonas fusca. The sequence goes on along the minus strand of NZ_JACEZS010000003.1, from coordinate 51,254 downwards.
TGACGGCGGCCGAACTGCATCACCATTGACCCTGTCCCGTCCCCCGCGAATCGCCCGGTCCGGCTCTGCCGGATCAAAATTCCCCTATAATTGAACGTTGCCGCCGCCAAAATAATGCCGCGGCGACTAGCACCACCTTCCGCCAACGAGCATCCCTGCCGTGTCCTTGCGCTGCGGCAACAACTGACAAGTCCAGCATGACAGCTATCCAAATCAACCAGGTCCAGAAGCGCTACCAGTCGCTGCAGGCACTGGGCGGCGTTTCCCTGTCCATCGAGGAGGGCGAGTTCTTCGGCCTGCTCGGGCCGAACGGCGCCGGCAAGACCACCCTGATCTCCATCATCGCCGGCCTGATCCGGCCCGACGCCGGCAACGTCACCATCCATGGCCACGACGTGCAGACGGATTTCCGCGCCGCCCGCCGCAAGCTGGGCGTGGTGCCGCAGGAACTGGTGTTCGACCCCTTCTTCACCGTGCGCGAGACGCTGCGGCTGCAGTCGGGCTATTTCGGCCTGTCGCGCAACGACGACTGGATCGACGAGGTGATGTTCAACCTGGACCTGACCAACAAGGCCGACACCAACATGCGCGCGCTGTCGGGCGGCATGAAGCGGCGCGTGCTGGTGGCCCAGGCCCTGGTGCACAAGCCGCCCGTGATCGTGCTCGACGAGCCGACGGCCGGCGTGGACGTGGAGCTGCGCCAGACGCTGTGGAAGTTCATCTCGCGCCTGAACCGCGAAGGCCACACGGTGGTGCTCACCACCCACTACCTGGAGGAGGCGCAAGCCATGTGCAAGCGCGTGGCCATGCTCAAGGCCGGCAAGATCGTGGCGCTCGACACCATGAGCGCGCTGATCCGCCGCATTTCCGGCTCCCAGCTCAACCTGCACCTGAAGGGCGCGCTGCCGCCGCAGTTGCAGCACCTGATCACCCATGCCGAGCAAACCGTGCCCGGCGAGTACAACCTGCGCATCAACGACTACGCGGAAGTGGAGAACATCCTCGCGCGCGTGCGCGAAAGCGGCGCCGTGATCGACGAGATGCAGTTGCAGCAGGCCGACCTGGAAGACATCTTCCTGCAAATCATGGACAAGGGGACCGTTTGATGAATTTGATCTCCACCGGCTTCCGCACCCTGGTGTACAAGGAAACCCTGCGCTTCTGGAAAGTGGCGACCCAGACCGTGGCCGCCCCCATCTTGACGGCCATGCTGTATTTGCTGATCTTCGGCCACGTGCTCGAAGGCCGGGTGCAGGTGTACGCGGGCGTCAACTACACGGCCTTCCTGATCCCCGGCCTGGTGATGATGAGCGTGCTGCAGAATGCGTTCGCCAATTCATCGTCCTCGCTGATCCAGTCCAAGATCACGGGCAACCTCGTGTTCGTGCTGCTCACGCCCTTGTCGCACTGGGAAATCTTCTCCGCCTATGTGATCGCGTCCATGGTGCGCGGCATCGTCGTCGGCCTCGGTGTGTTCATCGTCACGGCCTGGTTCGCCCACCTGTCGTTCACGGCGCCCGTGTGGATCGCCGTGTTCGCGCTGCTGGGCGCCGCCATCCTCGGCACCATGGGCCTGATCGCCGGCGTGTGGGCCGAAAAGTTCGACCAGCTGGCCGCGTTCCAGAACTTCCTCATCATGCCGCTCACCTTCCTGTCCGGCGTGTTTTACTCGATCCACTCGCTGCCCACGTTCTGGCTGACCGTGTCGCACCTGAACCCGTTCTTCTACATGATCGACGGCTTCCGCTATGGCTTCTTCGGCCAGTCCGACGTCAACCCGGTGGTCAGCCTGGGCATCGTGTCCGCCTTCCTGGTGGTGCTGTCGCTGGCGGCCATTCGCCTGCTGCGCAGCGGCTACCGGTTGCGCCATTAACTATTTATACCGTTTATACCGAATTCAATATTAAGGAATTATCGTGTCGACCACTCCAGAACTGATCCACAGCTACATTGCCGCCGGCCTCGAATGCACCCACCTTGAAGTGGACGGCGATGGCCAGCACTTCCAGGCGGTGATCGTGTCGCCAGCGTTCGCGGGCAAGCGTTTGATCCAGCGCCACCAGCTGGTGTACGCGGCGCTGGGCGACCGCATGCGCGAGGAAATCCACGCGCTGTCGATGAAGACCATGACCCCTGAAGAATTCCAAGGATAAGCATGGACAAGCTTCTGATTCAAGGCGGCAAGCGCCTGTCCGGCGAGATCGCCATTTCCGGCGCCAAGAACGCGGCCCTGCCCATCCTGTGTGCTGGCCTGCTGACGGCGGGCGACCTGGAACTGTCCAACGTGCCGCACCTGCACGACGTGGCCACCATGCTCAAGCTGCTGGGCCAGACCGGCTTGCAGGTCAAGCAGGACGGCGAGCGCGTCACCCTCAACGGCAGCGCCATCACCAGGCTGGAAGCGCCATACGAGATGGTCAAGACCATGCGTGCTTCGATCCTCGTGCTGGGCCCCCTGCTGGCACGCTTCGGCGAAGCCAAGGTATCGCTGCCGGGCGGCTGCGCCATCGGTTCGCGCCCCGTGGACCAGCACATCAAGGGCTTGCAGGCGCTGGGCGCCGAGATTTCCATCGAAGGCGGCTACATCTACGCCAAGTGCAAGAAGCTCAAGGGCACCCGTATCGTGACGGACATGATCACCGTCACCGGCACCGAGAACCTGCTGATGGCCGCCACCCTGGCCGAAGGCGAAACCATCCTCGAAAACGCGGCCCGCGAGCCGGAAGTGACGGACCTGGCCCACCTGCTGGTGGCCATGGGCGCGAAGATCGAAGGCATCGGCACCGACCGCCTGGTGATCCAGGGCGTGCCCGAACTGCACGGCGCCAAGCACGCCGTGATCTCGGACCGCATCGAAGCGGCCACCTTCCTGTGCGCCGTGGCGGCGGCCGGCGGCGACATCACGCTGCGCAACACCCGCACCGACATCATGGACGCGGCGCTCGACAAGCTGCGTGAAATGGGCCTGGAAATGACCATCGGCGACAATTGGATCCGCGCGCAGATGAACCGCCGCCCCACGCCGGTCAGCTTCCGCACCACCGAATACCCCGGCTTCCCGACCGACATGCAGGCCCAGTTCATGGCCGTCAACACGGTGGCCGACGGCGCCAGCCGCGTCACCGAGACGATCTTCGAGAACCGCTTCATGCACGTGCAGGAGATGAACCGCCTGGGCGCGGCCATCGAGACGGACGGCAACACGGCCTTCATCAAGGGCGTGGAACAGCTGATCGGCGCGCCGGTGATGGCGACCGACCTGCGCGCCTCGGCCTCGCTGGTGATCGCCGCGCTGGCGGCCCGCGGCGAAACGCTGGTGGACCGCATCTACCACCTCGACCGCGGCTACGACCGCATGGAAGTGAAGCTGTCGGCCGTGGGCGCCGATATCCGCCGCATCAAATAACGGGAACCACCATGAGTGCATTTAACGGCCAGTCCAACTCGCAACTGATCCTGGCGCTGTCGAAAGGCCGCATCTTCGAAGACACCCTGCCGCTGCTGGAAGCGGCCGGCATCACCGTGACGGAAAATCCGGAAACGTCGCGCAAGCTGATCCTGGGCACCAACGATCCGAACGTGCGCGTGATCATCGTGCGCGCCACCGACGTGCCGACCTACGTGCAGCACGGCGCGGCCGATTTCGGCGTGGCCGGCAAGGACGTGCTGCTGGAGCACGGCGGCGAGGGCCTGTACCAGCCGATCGACCTGAACATCGCCACCTGCCGCATGTCGGTCGCCGTCAAGAACGGCTTCGACTACGAGACGGCCGTGCGCCAGGGCGCGCGCCTGCGCGTGGCCACCAAGTTCGTGCAGACGGCGCGCGAGCACTTCGCCGCCAAGGGCGTGCACGTGGACCTGATCAAGCTGTACGGCTCGATGGAGCTGGCGCCGCTGGTGGGTCTGTCGGACGCCATCGTCGACGTGGTCAGCACCGGCAACACGCTGCGCGCCAACGACCTGGTGGAAGTGGAAGCGATCATGCCGATCTCGTCGCGCCTGATCGTGAACCAGGCCGCGCTCAAGCTCAAGCGCGAGCGCCTGCAACCGATCATCGAAGCGTTCGAACGCGCTTCCCAGCCCAAGAGCCAATAAGTCCCAAGACCAGACCAGCCGGAACCTGCCCATCATGCCGATTCAGATCACCAAGCTCGACTCCAGCCAAGCCGATTTCCAGTCCGCCCTGTCCGCCCTGCTGGCGTTCGAGGCCAGCGCCGACGACGCCATCGAAACGGCCGTCACGGCCATCCTGGCCGACGTCAAGGCGCGCGGCGACGCCGCCGTGCTGGAATACACCAACCGTTTCGACCGCATCCCCTACGGCGGCGCGACCAGCATGGCCGCCTTCGACGTGTCGCAGGAAGAACTGCAGGCCGCGCTGGCCGGCTTGCCGGACGCCCAGCGCCAGGCGCTGCAAACGGCGGCCGACCGCGTGCGCGTCTTCCACCAGCGCCAGAAGCAGGAACTGAACGGCTTCACCTACACGGAAGCGGACGGCACGGTGCTGGGCCAGAAGGTCACGCCGCTCGACAGCGTGGGCATCTACGTCCCCGGCGGCAAGGCCGCCTACCCGTCGTCCGTGCTGATGAACGCGATTCCGGCCCACGTGGCCGGCGTGGGCGAGATCATCATGGTGGTGCCGACCCCGGACGGCGTGAAGAACCAGATGGTGCTGGCCGCTGCCGCCATCGCCGGCGTGACGCGCGTGATCACCATCGGCGGCGCCCAGGCCGTGGCCGCGCTGGCCTATGGCACGGAGACCATCACGGCCGTCGACAAGATCGTCGGCCCCGGCAACGCCTATGTGGCCGCCGCCAAGCGCCGCGTGTTCGGCGTGGTGGGCATCGACATGATCGCCGGCCCGTCCGAAATCCTGGTCGTCTGCGACGGCACCACGGACCCGGACTGGGTGGCCATGGACCTGTTCTCGCAGGCCGAACACGACGAGCTGGCCCAGGCCATCCTGCTGTGCCCGGACGCGGCCTACATCGCCCGCGTGGAAGCGAGCCTGAACAAGCTGCTGCCGGCCATGCCGCGCGCGGCCACTATCCGCACCTCGCTGACGGACCGCGGCGCGCTGGTCAAGGTGCGCGACATGGACGAGGCCTGCGCCATCGCCAACAGCATCGCGGCCGAGCACCTGGAAATCTCGGCGGAAAACCCGCAGCAGTGGGCCGACAAGATCCGCCATGCGGGCGCCATGTTCCTGGGCCGCTTCTCGTCCGAATCGCTGGGCGACTATTGCTGCGGTCCCAACCACGTGCTGCCCACGTCGCGCACGGCGCGCTTCTCGTCGCCGCTGGGCGTGTACGATTTCCAGAAGCGCTCGTCGATCATCCACGTGAGCGAGGCGGGCGCCCAGACGCTGGGCAAGGTGGCGGCCGAACTGGCCTACGGCGAAGGCTTGCAGGCCCACGCCCGCAGCGCCGAACTGCGCCTGAAGTCGGCCATCTGAGTCCCGTATGAGCGAGTCCGTGGGCACTTGGCTGAACCAGGTCTTTTGCGAGGATGCGCTGGCCGGCCTGGCCCGCATCCCCGATGGTTCCGTCGACCTGATCCTGACGGACCCGCCCTACAACCTGGGCAAGGACTACGGCAACGCCTCTGACAAGCAAAGCGTGGACGACTACCTGCGCTGGACCGAGCAGTGGATAGACCTGGCCCTGCCCAAGCTCAAGCCCAACGGCAGCCTGTACATCTTCCTCACGTGGCGCTTTTCGCCCGAGATTTTCGTCATGCTCAAGCAGCGCATGACGATGATGAACGAGATCATCTGGGACCGCCGCGTGCCATCCATGGGCGGCAGCGTGCGCAGCTTCTCGTCGGTGCACGACACCATCGGCTTCTTCGTGCGCCGCAAGGATTACTATTTCGACCTGGACGCGGTGCGCATCCCGTACGACGCGGCCACCAAGAAGGCCCGCTCGCGTTCCATCTTCGTGGGCGCCAAGTGGCTGGAAGTGGGCTACAACCCCAAGGATTTGTGGAGCGTATCGCGCCTGCACCGCGAGCACCCGGAGCGGGCCGACCATCCGACCCAGAAGCCGCTGGAAATCATCGAACGCATGGTCAAGGCCTCGTGCCCGCCGGACGGCGTGGTGCTGGACCTGTTCATGGGCAGCGGCACCACGGCCATCGCGGCGCGGCGCTGCGGCCGCAATTTCGTCGGCTTCGAGCTGAACCCCGATTACTGCGCCATCATCAGCGCGCGCCTGGCGTCGCCGGAGCTCGATGCGCCAGCGCCGGCCTTGGAGCCTGAACCGGCAGCCAGCGGCGCCAAGACCGCCAAGCCGGTGGCCAAGCGCAGCCGGACGGCCGCCAAGCCTGCTGCCAAAGCGGCCGCAAAATCGGCCGCAAATCCCGCGTCCAGGCCGGTAGCCAAGCCCGCCGCCAAGCGCCCCCGCACCACCATCGCCGCGCTGGACGACGACGAAGTCGCCGCCTAGCCCGCCCACCCTACCAGGAGCCCCCCAGATGTCCGCCGTGTCCAACCTCATCGCCGCCACCATCCGTTCCGACGTGCGTGCCATCGGCAGCTACCATGTGCCCGACGCGAGCGGCTATATCAAACTCGATGCGATGGAAAACCCGTACGAACTGCCGGAGCCGCTGCTGCGCGAGCTGGGCCAGCGCCTGGCCGACGCCACGCTGAACCGCTACCCGGTGGCGTCGTACAGCGCGCTCAAGCAGCGCATCTGCGCGCGGCTGGGCGTGCCGGCCGGTTATGACGTCATGCTCGGCAACGGCTCGGATGAACTGATCTCCATCCTCGACATGGCGTGCGCGCTGCAGGAGCGGCGCGCCGTGGTGCTGGCGCCCTCGCCATCGTTCGTCATGTACCAGCGCTCGGCCCAGTTCGCGGGCATGGATTTCGTCGGCGTGCCGCTCAAGGATGACCTCACGCTGGATTTGCCGGCCATGCTGGCCGCTATCGCCCAGCACCGCCCATCGCTGGTCTACCTGTCCTACCCGAACAACCCGACCGGCAACCTGTTTGACGCGGACGCCATCGTCGCCATCATCCGCGCGCTGGGTGAGACGGGCATCGCCGTGGTGGACGAAGCGTATGAGCCGTTCGCCCAGGCCAGCTTCATGGACCGCCTGCCCGAGTTCCCCAACCTGGTCGTGATGCGCACCGTGTCCAAGCTGGGCCTGGCCGGTATCCGCCTCGGTTACATGTCGGCCGCGCCGGAATTGCTGGCCCAGTTCGACAAAGTGCGGCCTCCTTACAACATCAACGTGCTGACCCAGGCGGCGGCTGAATTCGCGCTCGACCACGTGGACGTGCTGAACCAGCAAGCGGCCCAATTGCGGGCCGCGCGCGCTGAACTGGCGGGCGCCATGGCCGCCCTGCCCGGCGTGACGGTGTTCCCGTCGGCGGCGAATTTTATCTTGATACGGGTGCCAAACGCCGATGATGCCTACGCGAAACTCCTTGATCGCAAGGTATTAGTCAAAAATGTGAGTAAAATGCACGCTGTGCTGTCCAATTGTTTGCGCATCACGGTCAGCACCCCGGAAGAAAACGCGGCCTTCCTCGATGCCCTGCAAGCATCGTTGGCAGCCTGATATCATCGTAGAGCCCTTCATGAACCGCACCGCAGAAATCACGCGCAACACCAACGAGACGCAAGTCCGCGTCGCCATCAACCTGGACGGCACCGGCCAGCAAAAGCTCAACACGGGCGTGCCCTTCCTCGACCACATGCTGGACCAGATCGCCCGCCACGGCCTGATCGACCTGGAAGTGGAAGCGACGGGCGACATCCACATCGACAACCACCACACGGTGGAAGACGTGGGCATCACGCTGGGCATGGCGGTGGCCAAGGCCATCGGCGACCGCAAGGGCATCCGCCGCTACGGCCACGCCTACGTGCCGCTGGACGAGGCGCTGTCGCGCGTGGTGCTCGATTTCTCGGGCCGTCCCGGCATCGAATATCACATCCCGTTCACGCGCGCCATGATCGGCACCTTTGACGTCGACCTGACGCTGGAATTCTTCCGCGGCTTCGTCAACCACGCGCTGGTCACGCTGCACATCGACAACCTGCGCGGCACCAATGCCCACCACCAGTGCGAAACCGTGTTCAAGGCCTTCGGCCGCGCGCTGCGCATGGCGGCGGAACTGGACGAACGGGCCGCCGGCACCATCCCTTCGACCAAAGGCACGCTGTAAGCACGCCCCTGCCGGGCGGGCGGCTCCGGTCACATTTTGATGCTTGAATATGAATAAAATTGTTGTAGTGGATTACGGCATGGGCAACCTGCGCTCGGTGGCGCAGGCGCTGCGCGCCGTGGCGCCGGAAGCGGACGTGAAAATTTCCGGCGCAGTGGCCGACATCGAGAACGCGCACCGCATCGTGCTGCCCGGCCAGGGCGCCATGCCCGACTGCATGCGCAGCCTGCGCGAATCGGGCGTGCAGGAAGCGCTGCTGCGCGCGGCGGAAAGCAAACCGCTGATGGGCGTGTGCATCGGCGAGCAGATGCTGTTCGACGTGAGCGAGGAAGGCAACGCGGCCGGCCTGGGCCTGATGCCCGGCAAGGTGGTACGCTTCCAGCTTGACGGCATGCTGCAGGAGGACGGTTCGCGCTACAAGGTGCCGCAGATGGGATGGAACCAAGTGCGCCAGACGGCGTCTCACCCCTTGTGGCAAGGTATTCCGGACAACAGCTATTTTTACTTCGTGCACAGCTATTACGTCGAACCGGCGCAAGCGGCCCACGTGGTGGGCGAGACCGTGTATGGCAAGCCGTTCGCCTGCGCCGTGGCGCGCGACAACATCTTCGCCACCCAGTTCCACCCGGAGAAGAGCGCGGCCATGGGCCTGCAACTGTATAAGAATTTCGTTCACTGGCAACCTTGAGTTCCACCCTTTTTCACTCTCACATCTGACACGATCATGCTGCTCATTCCTGCCATCGACCTCAAAGACGGTCACTGCGTGCGCCTGAAACAAGGCGATATGGAACTTGCCACCGTATTTTCCGAAGAACCGGCCGACATGGCGCTGCACTGGCTCAAGCAGGGCGCCCGCCGCCTGCACCTGGTCGATTTGAACGGCGCGTTCGCCGGCAAGCCCAAGAACGAAGGGGCCATCAAGTCCATCCTCAAGGTGGTGCAGGACTTCGCGCTGGAAAACGACATCGACGAGATTCCCGTCCAGCTGGGCGGCGGCATCCGCGACCTCGACACCATCGAGCGCTACCTGGACGCCGGCATCAGCTACGTGATCATCGGCACGGCCGCCGTCAAGAGCCCCGGCTTCCTGCACGACGCCTGCGGCGCCTTCCCCGGTCACATCATCGTCGGCCTGGACGCCAAGGATGGCAAGGTGGCCACCGATGGCTGGAGCAAGATGTCCGGCCACGAAGTGATCGACCTGGCGCAGAAGTTCGAAGCCTATGGCGTGGAATCGATCATCTACACCGACATCGGCCGCGACGGCATGATGGGCGGCGTGAACATCGAGGCCACCGTCAAGCTGGCCCAGGCCGTCAAGATCCCCGTGATCGCTTCGGGCGGCCTGCACAACCTGGGCGACGTGGAAGCGCTGTGTGCGGTGCAGGACGAAGGCATCGAAGGCGTGATCTGCGGCCGTTCCATCTACGAGGGCACGCTGGACCTGGCCGCGGCCCAGGTGCGCGCGGACGAACTGACCGACGGCGCCGCCGAATAAGGCGCGCCAGATTCTTAGCTTATGGCCTGCGGGCCGACGGGTTCCAACATGCTTGCAAAACGTATCATCCCCTGCCTGGACGTGACCGATGGCCGCGTCGTCAAGGGCGTCAATTTCACCGAGCTGCGCGACGCCGGCGACCCGGTCGAGATCGCGCGCCGCTATGACGAACAGGGCGCCGACGAACTGACCTTCCTCGACATCACGGCCACCAGCGACAACCGCGGCCTGATCCTGCACATCATCGAGGCCGTGGCCTCGCAGGTGTTCATTCCGCTGACGGTGGGCGGTGGCGTGCGCGAGGTGGCCGACGTGCGCCGCCTGCTCAACGCGGGCGCCGACAAGATCAGCATGAATTCCTCGGCCGTGGCCAATCCACAGCTGGTGTACGACGCCTCGCAGAAGCACGGTTCGCAGTGCATCGTGGTGGCCATCGACGCCAAGCAGGTTTCCCCCGGCAAGTGGGAAGTGTTCACCCACGGCGGCCGCAAGGCCACCGGCCTGGACGCGATCGAATGGGCGCGCAAGATGGAGCAGCTGGGCGCGGGCGAGATCCTGCTCACCAGCATGGACCGCGACGGCACCAAGTCCGGCTTCGACCTGGCCTTGACGCGCGGCGTGTCGGACGCCATCAGCATCCCCGTGATCGCCTCGGGCGGCGTGGGCGGCCTGCAGGACCTGGCCGACGGCATCAAGCTGGGCCGCGCCGACGCCGTGCTGGCGGCCAGCATCTTCCACTATGGCCAGCACACGGTGCAGGAAGCCAAGCAGTTCATGGCGGCCCAGGGCATCCCCATGCGGCTGGCGTGAGCGGAGGAACGATGATGGCTACGCCACCGAACAACAACGGCCTCGCCAAGGCCAAATGGCTGAAGAAAGTGCAATGGGACGAGAACGGGCTGGTGCCCGTGATCGCCCAGGAAGCGGGCAGCAACGACGTGCTGATGTTCGCCTGGATGAACCGCGAGGCGCTGGCGCGCACGGTGGAGCTGGGCGAGGCCGTGTACTGGAGCCGCTCGCGCAAGAAGCTGTGGCACAAGGGCGAGGAGTCCGGCCACGTGCAGAAGGTGCTGGAAATCCGCCTCGATTGCGACGAGGACGTGGTGCTGCTCAAGATCGAACAGGCCGGCGGCATCGCCTGCCATACGGGCCGCCATTCCTGCTTCTTCCAGAAATTCGAGGGCGACGCGCTGGAAGGCGACTGGCAGGTCGCCGAGCCGGTGCTGAAAGACCCGGCCATCATCTATCCCGAACCCGCCAAGCCGGCGCCCAAGGCCGTGGCCAAACCGAACAAGACCAAACCGACATGAGTGCAATCCTCGACCGCGTAGCGGACATCATCGAATCGCGCAAGCTGGCCAACGGCGGCGACCCGGCCACCTCCTACGTCTCGCGCCTGTTCGCCAAGGGCGACGACGCCATCCTCAAGAAAATCGGCGAGGAAGCCACCGAGACGGTGATGGCCGCCAAGGACGCGCGCGCCGGCGGCGACGCCTCCAAGGTGCTGTACGAGTGCGCCGACCTGTGGTTCCATACGCTGGTGCTGCTGGCCCAGTTCGACCTGACCCCGCAGCAGGTGCTCGACGAGCTGGCCCGGCGCGAAGGCGTGTCCGGGATCGTGGAAAAAGCCTCCCGCAAGGATGCGCCGGGCGACGGCGCCTGACCGTAACAACCCGACTTTTTAGGAGTGTTTGTGGACAACTGTATTTTTTGCAAGATCGCGGCCAAGCAGATTCCCTCGACCATCGTCTACGAGGACGAGGATGTGCTGGCGTTCAAGGACATCAACCCGGCCGCGCCCGTGCACCTGCTGCTGATCCCCAAGCAGCATCTGTCCACGCTGTCGGACTGCACGGCCAACCAGACCGCGCTGCTGGGCAAGATGCTGGCCCTGGTGCCGCGCCTGGCCGAGGAATTCGGCTGCGCCGTCAGCCACGACGCGGACGGCACGCCGAGCGGCGGCTACAAAACCGTCATCAATAGCGGCCCCGATGGCGGCCAGGAGGTGTACCATCTGCACCTGCACCTGGTGGGCGGTCCGCATCCGTGGCGCCGGGTGCATTAAGCGGCGCGCGGCACGGGTAAGCATTCCGGACGAGATCATGTTAGTCCATGTGACAAGTACATGACGGCCCGCGCATCGCTTATACTGTGCGTATTGGTTATCACTGAATTCTTTGGGCGTAAGCCCTTGCAAGGGGATTAAGATGGGTTCTATGAGTATTTGGCACTGGCTGATCGTGCTGGTGGTCGTGATGCTGGTGTTCGGTACCAAAAAGCTGGGCAACATCGGTTCGGACATCGGCAAGGCCGTCAAGGGCTTCAAGGATGGCGTGCGCGGCGAGGAAGACAAGCCGGCGGCCACCACCCCGCCCACCATCGACGTCGACGCGAAAGAGAAGAACAAGCTGTAAGCGGCGCGGGGTTCCGGCCCCGACCGCGATAGCCTGCCCCTTATGATCGATCTCGGTCTTTCCAAACTAGCCATTATCGGCGTCGTCGCCCTGGTCGTTATCGGTCCCGAAAAGCTGCCCAAGGTGGCGCGGATGGCCGGGTCTTTGTACGGCCGGGCTCAGCGTTACCTGAACGAAGTCAAATCGGAAGTCTCGCGCGAGATCGAGATGGAAGAGTTGAAGAATTTGCAAAAGGAAGTGCAGCAGGCGGCCCAGAACGTCAAACAGGACGTGGAAAAAGCCGTCTCGGACAACCTGGGCGAAATTCAAGGCGCCTGGGATGGCACGCCCTTGCCGACCACCGAGCGCCTGATCAGTGCCACCCCGGACGACCTGGCGCGCAAGGCGCGCGAGTTCCGCCGCAAGAAGCTGGTGCGCAACTCCGCCATTCCCGGCTGGTACAAGCAGCGCCACGGCGGCAAGATGCATGTGACGTCGGCCGCGGCGCGCGTGGCCCGTTTCCGCCCGCGCGGCAATTCCTCCTCCTCGTTTTACTAAATGACTACACCTGCGCCGGGCGAAGAAACCTTTATTTCCCACCTGATCGAGCTGCGCGACCGCCTGGTGAAGGCGTCGATCGGCATCGTGCTGGTGTGCGTCGGGCTGCTGGTGTGGCCCGGTCCCTCGCACATCTACGACATCATCGCGCGCCCGATGATCGCCTCGCTGCCGGTGGGCTCGAAGATGATCGCCACCGGCGTCATCGCCCCCTTTTTGGTGCCGATGAAGGTGACGCTGGTGATCGCCTTCATCCTGGCCCTGCCGTGGGTGCTGTACCAGTTGTGGGCCTTCATCGCGCCCGGCCTGTACGCGCATGAGAAGCGGCTGATCGCGCCGCTCGTCATCTCGTCCTCGGTGCTGTTCATGATGGGTGTGGCGTTCTGCTACTTCTTCGTGTTCGGCCGCGTGTTCAAGTTTATCAACGATTTCTCGCCGCAGTCGATCGCCGTCACGCCCGATATCGAAAACTATCTCGATTTCGTCATGTCCATGTGTCTGGCGTTCGGCGCCACGTTCGAAGTGCCCGTGGTGGTGGTGATCCTGGTGCGCATGGGCCTGGTGAGCGTGGAAAAGCTCAAGGAAGTGCGGCCCTACGCCATCGTCGGTGCCTTCGTGGTGGCGGCCATCGTCACGCCGCCCGACATCGTCAGCCAGTTCTCGCTGGCCCTGCCCATGTGCCTGCTGTTCGAGCTGGGCCTGCTGGTGGCGCCCATATTTGTTCGCGTGACCCAGGCGCCGGAAGAGACGTCCTGACGGCGCAGCGCCGTGCGCTGGGACGCGGCAGAGAGCTGAACGCCCGCCCCCAAAGTTGCTTCCCTTGAACGCCAGAAAGCAAACGGGACGCCCGCAGCGTCCCGTCCTTGCCCTGCGCGTGCGTCCTTTACTGCGTCATCAGTTCGCGGATCATGCGCACCGGCGCGCTGCCGTAGCTGAGGAATTGCTCGTGGAATTGCTTGAGCGAGAACTTGCTGCCCAGCGCCTGCTTGCGCTGCTCGCGCAATTCCATGATTTCGCTGTAGCCGCTGAAATAGCTGGTCAGCTGCACCGACGTCACCTGCACCCGGTGCCATTTCTCCTCCGCCTCGCTGCGGGTCTGGAACGCCTGGCGCGTGAGCAGGTCCATGGCCTGTTCCTGCGTCATGCCCAGCACGTGCACGCTGTAGTCGAGGATGGTGTTGGTCACGCTGCGCAGGTTCCACTTGGACCACATCAGCCACATCTCGGGCGCATTGTCGCCGTAGCCCGATTCGAGCATCATGCGCTCGCCATACACGGCCCAGCCTTCCACCATGGCGCCATTGCCGAAGATGGATTTGACGATCGATGGCGAGCGGTTGGCATACACCAGCTGCGCGTAGTGGCCCGGAATGGCTTCGTGGATGTTGAGGATCTGCAGGATCCAGTCGTTGTACTCGCGCAGACTGCTTTCGGCCGCTTCCGGCGTGGCGCCGTCGAGCGGGGTCACGTTGTAGTAGGTGCGGTCCTGCGGGCGGTAGGGGCCGGGTGCGTCGATGCTGGCGCCGGCCACGCCGCTCTGGTAGGCCGGGGTGGCCCGCACTTCGAGCTGCTTGTTGGGATCGAGCGTGAGCAGGTCATGGCTGATCACCCAGTCCTGCAGCAACGGCACCTGGCGCCGGATCTCGTTGAAGAAATTCTCACGCGCCACGTGGTGGCTCGACAGCTTGTCGATCACCATGCCGATCTTGGCGTAGCGGTCGTCCGGCTTGGCGGCGTCGCCCATGGTCTTGCTCCACAGCTCGTCGGACAGCTTGTCCATATTGGCCAGCAATTCCTCGCGGGCGGCCAGCGCCTTGCGGTAAGTCTCCTCGGCCGTGCTGCCGGACTGGATGTCATACGCGAATTTTTGCTCGTACAAGTCCTTGCCGATGCGGAACGAGCGGCCCGTGCCGTTCTTGGCCATGGTCTGGTCCAGGTCCGTCAGGAAGGCGACGTAGCCATCCACGGCCGTCAGCGCCGCGTTGATGCGCTGGGTGAACAACTGCTTTTCCACCGGCGTGAGGATGGAGGCTTGCGCTTCCTTGTCCAGCTGGGTCAGCATGGCGAGCACGCCGGGCGCCTGCGCGATGGCCAGCTTGGTGTGCTCGGGCGTGGGGTTGACCAGGTTGGCGCGGGCCGCGTCATAGTAGGCGGGAATGCTGGCGATGCGCTTGAGCAGCGTGCGCAGGCGCTGCGGCTTGGCCGCGTATTTCGTGTTGAGGATCAGGTCGATCGGGCCGGCCACGTTGTACAGCGCGGGATTCCACTGGTATTCGCGGAACGTGGTCAGGTTGAAGCGGTCCGAGTTCAGCTTGTTGATGAGCAGGGCCAGGTCGGTGCGCCTGCTGGCCGACAGCTGGCGCGTGTCGACCTTGGCGAAGCGGTCCAGCCAGTCGTTCGTGAACGCCTGCTCCTTGGCCAGCGTGGCCGGGTCGTAGACGGTCATGGTGGCGGCCGTATCGTACTTGCCGGCGTAGAGCGCGCTTTCGGGGTCGATGCGCCACAGGGCGTTCAGGAATTGCACGCTGAGCGCGTCGAGCGCCTTGTCCTGGCGCCGCTCCGGCGACACGGGCTGGGCGTGGTGGACGGCGGCGGCCACGGTGGCGGCGGCCGCTACCGGCGCGGCGGCGTGCGATTTACCCTTGCCGTGCTTGCTGCTACTGTTGCCGCCGCTTTTGCTACCGCTCTTGCTGTCGCCTTTGGCATGTTTGCCGTGGGACGAACTCTTGGTCCCCGACTTGGCCGTGCTGGCGGCCGCCTTGGCATGGTGTTGATGGGTGCTGGCGCTGGCCGGCGCCAGCGCGATCGACGTTAGCAGGGCAGCCAGCGCGATATGGGTCTTCATCATAAAAAGCAGCCTCGTGTATGTTTGGGCAAGACGCGCATATTCGCAGGTTTGGGGCGGCGCGCCAAGGTCAAGCGTGGGAGATTATCACTAAACGGGGCCCGCGAGGGCGCCCGTTACATGCCGCTACAAGTAGCGCGGGCCGTCAGCGCTGCATGCCTTCGGCCAGCATGGCCAGCATGTCGGCCGCCGACATGCGCGCCGCCAGGTCGCTGCCATCGAGCAGGCTGTCGGCCAGGTCGCGCTTGTGCTGGTGCAGCGCCACGATGCCTTCCTCGATCGTGTGGCGCGCCACCAGCCGGTAGATGGTGACGGGCCGCTGCTGGCCCATGCGGTGGGCGCGGTCCGAGGCCTGGTCCTCCACGGCCGGATTCCACCACGGGTCCATGTGGATCACGTAGTCGGCCGCCGTCAGGTTGATGCCCATGCCGCCCGCCTTCAGGCTGATCAGGAACACATCACCGTCGCCGGCCTGGAACGCGTCGACCCGCGTCTTACGTTCCTGCATGGGGGTGGCGCCATCAAGGTACTGGTAGCGGATGCCGTTGGCGTCCAGGTGGTCGCGGATCAGCTTCAGGTGGTCGACGAACTGGCTGAACACGAGCACCTTGTGGCGGTTGTCGAGCAAGCCTTCCAGCAGTTCCGCGAACGCGGCCAGCTTGCTGCTGGCCAGCCCCAGGGCCGGCGCCACCAGCTGCGGGTTGCAGCAGGCGCGGCGCAGCTTCATGATCTCGGCCAGGATCTGGATGGTCTTGCGGTCGGCCGGGCCTTCCACCTGCTCCAGGTTCTCCAGCGCCGCGCGGCGCAGCGATTCGTACAGCGCCGTCTCCTCCTTCGACAGCTCGACCTCCAGCGTGATCTCGGTGCGCGAGGGCAGCTCGGCCAGTACCTGGGCCTTGGTGCGGCGCAGGATGAAGGGCTGGATCAGGCGCCGCAAGCGCTGGCGCGCGCCCACTTCCGCCTTGTGGTTCTGGGCCTTTTCGATCGGCCCCGCGAAGCGCAGGTTGAATTGCTCGATGCTGCCCAGCAGGCCGGGATTGATGAAGCGGAACAGGTTCCACAATTCGCCCAGGTGGTTTTCCAGCGGCGTGCCGGTGGCCACCATCTTGAAGTCGCCCTGCAAGGCCATCACGGCCTGCGAGCGCTTGGTGGCGCCGTTCTTGATGGCTTGCGCCTCGTCGAGCACGATGGTGTGCCAGCGCACGCCGGCGAACAGTTTCGCCTCCAGTTGCAGCAGGCCATAGCTGGCCACCACCAGGTCGTAAGGCTGCAGCGTGGACAAGGTCTCGCCGCGGTCGCCCGCGCCGAACAGCTTGACGTTGAGCGTGGGCGCGAAGCGGGCCGCCTCGCTGACCCAGTTCAGGCACACGGAGGTGGGCGCGACCACCAGCGTCGGCCCTTGCGGCGCGCGCGCCAGGATCAGGGCCAGCGCCTGCAGCGTCTTGCCCAGTCCCATGTCATCGGCCAGGCAGGCGCCCACGCCCCAATGTGCCAGGCGCGCCAGCCAGTCGTAGCCTTCGCGCTGGTAGTCGCGCAGGTCGGCCTGCAAGGTGCTGGGCAGCTGCGGCACGAACGCCGTGCGCGCCTGCATGCGGGCCAGGTGCTCGCGCCACAGCTTGTCCGCTTTCAGCCCGCCCGCGTCGTCGGCCAGTTCCTCCAGTGCGAACGCGGCCAGCGGATGCAGGCGCACGCCGTCGCCCGTCAACTCGCCGTAGGCCGACACTTCGCGCAGGCGGCGGTGCAGTTCCTCGGTCAGCGCCAGGAAGCGATTCTCGCCCAGTTCCACGAAACGTCCCTGGCTGGTGTGCATCAGCTCCAGCAGGGTGCGCAGGTCCAGCACCTGGTTCTCGTCCACCTGCACTTCGCCGCTGGCCGCGAACCAGTCCTTGTGGCTCTTGATGGCCAGCCGCAGCTGGCCGCTGCCCACCTTGGGCGTGACGCGGAAACTTTCGCCTTCCGGCCAGGCCAGCACGATGCTGTCCGGGTCCAGCGCCTGCAATTCCACCAGCAATTGCAAGCACAGCGCCGGTTGGCCCAGCAGCCATTCGCCGTGTTCCTGCTCGGCCGATTCGAGGATGGGGCAGCGCGCCACGAGAGCACGCTCCGCGTCGCGTTCGCCGTTCAGGTCGCGGCGCGCCTGCACCGGCTTGCCGCCGGCGTCCGCGATCACGCTGTCGGCGCCCGTGCCGGGCGGGTAGTAGGCGCCGCCGGCCAGCGGCCGCACCAGCAACTGCATCTTCAGGCCGTGCTGGTAGGGCAGCAGGTGCACGTGCAGGCGGGCGTCGGCCGCCACCTGCTCCATGTCGGCGCCGGCGCCGCCGATTTCCGACTGCACCGTCACCAGCGACGAGATCGAACCGATCGCCTGCAGCACCTGCTGTTCCGCGTGGCGCGGCACGGTCAGGCCGGCGCCGACGATGGCGCCGATGCGGCGGTGTTCGTCGAGGATCTGGATCACGCGCAGCCGGGTTGGCGTTTCCTTGTTGATGATGACGGTGCTGCCGTCGTCGGGAATGGGCGGCTGCAGCGTGATCGTCAGGTTCTCGCCCTGCTTGCGGATCAGCAGTTCCGGTTCGCCGGCCAGCAGTTCGACTCGCGTGTCGGGCGCGTCGTGCCAGAACAGCAGCGGGTGGCCCACCAGTGCGGCGGCCGCGCGCTGCGGGTCGATCTCGTAGCTCAGGCCCGAGGAATGGTAATGGCGGTGCGCTACCCCGATCGCTTCGGACGCGCGCACATCCTGCGGCGTGAGGAAATCGAACTGCTCGGCTTCGAAGCGCAGCCGCTTCAAGGCCACGGCGCGGCCCTTGCCCCAGATGCCGCGCGCATCGCGCTTCTGCTCGCGCGGCTCCACTGCCGTCAGGCCGTAGCGCGGATGGAAGGTCAGCACCCAGGCCAGACGCGCATTGCCGCCCGGCGCGGGCGCCGCGTCCTGCTGCAGGGCGATCAGCGCGGCCAGCTGGCGCTGCCACGCTTCCTGCCGCTCGAACCACGAGCTCAGGTCGGCGTAGCCGTGCTGGCGGCGCAAGGCCGCGCCGTGCTGCGCCTGTTCCGCGTCGCCCAGGTGGCCCAGCAGGGTGGCCGCCTGGCCGGCGATGAAGTGGTAGCCGGCTTTGTCGGCCAGCTGCATCAGTTCCTGCAACTGCGGACGGTAATCGGCCAGCTGCGGTTGCGACAGCCAGAAATACAGCAAGCCCTGGAACATCTGGGCTTGCAGTCCCGTTTCCCACGCGCGCCTGGTCACCGTGTCCGGCGTCAGCGTGCCGGCGCGCACCTGGCGCAGCAGGTCCAGCAGCTGGTAGACGGCGCTGTCGTGGTTGTGCGGCGCGCGCAGCGCCGCTTCCAGGTAGGCTTCGGCTGCCTTGGCCAGTTTCGCATCGCCCTGGCGCAGCATGGCCAGCACGTACAGGTAGCCGCCCATGCCCGCGAACAGCTGCTTGCGCTTGCCCGATTCGCGCCGCAGCATCTTGAGCGCCGCGTCGAAGCCGGCGATGGCGGCCGAGGCGGCGCCGCGCAGCAGCACGATCACGCTGGCCAGGAACTGGCTCTGCGCGCCGGCCGTGCCTTCCAGGTAGCGGCCCGCGTCGTCCAGCCGGCCGCACAGGATGGCGTCTTCCGCCAGCGCCAGGCGCAGCGCGGGCGCCACGTCGTCACCGCCGGCGCGGCGGCGCTGGAAGTGCTGTTCGGTGAATTCGCGCAGCACGGGCGCGCTGGCGTAGTCGCGCTGGGCGTTTTGCAGCAGCAGCGTCAGGATATCGTCCTGCAGCAGCGGGTGGACGCGGGCGATCATGCCGGCCTCGAACGGCCGGCCGAAAATCTCGATGATGGGATGCAGCTGGGCGGCTTCGTAGCAATTCTGGCAGAACGCCAGCAGCGGCAGCACGCGCTGTGGTTCCTGGCCGCGCAGCAGTGCCATGCGCAGGCGCGCCACGCCGGCCCGGTAACTGCGCGGCTCCACCGTGTTCCAGGTCTGGCGCAGCGGCACCAGCAAGTCGTGCGCCTGGCTGATGTCGTCGAGCGCATGGGTGCCGATGGCGGCCCGGATGGCGGGCCAGCGCAGGCCAGGATTGCAGCTGTGGCCGCGTCCCGTCACCACGTTGCTGAAGGCCAGTCGTTCCAGCTTGCGCAGCGCGTCATCCAGCGACGCCACGGTGAGCTGGTCGCCGTGCTGGTCCTCGATGCGGGCCGCCTTCAGGTGGTCGAGGATGGTGGCGCGGCCCATCGGCTCGCCCACCAGCGCGAGCAGGGCCAGCGTCATTTTCTCGTGGTAGGCCAGCGCGTCGAATTCCGCCTGCAGCTGCGTTTCGTTCATGCGGGCAGGTTGTCGATGTGGACGGCGCCGGGCGCGTCGCCCGGGTGCAGGCCGAACAGGCGCTGGTAGAAGTACAGCTCCGCCTCCAGCGTGCGCACGATGTTCTCGGCCTTGCGGAAGCCGTGGCCTTCGCCTTCCAGCGGCACGTAGGCCACCGGCACGCCGCGCGCGCGCAGCGCCGCCACCATGGTTTCCGATTGCTGCGGCGGCACCACCTTGTCGTCCAGGCCCTGGAAGAAGATCATGGGCCGCGCCAGCCGGTCCGTGTGGTTGATTGGCGAGCGGGCCTGGTACAGCGCCTCGGCCGCCGGCTGCGGGGCGATCAGGTATTCGTTGTAGTGCGATTCGAACTTGTGCGAGTCCTGGTCCAGGCCCTTGAGGTCGGACACGCCGTAGTAGCTGGCGCCCAGCTTGAACACGTCGTGGAAGGTCAGCGCGCACAGCGTGGTCAGGCCGCCGGCGCTGCCGCCACGGATGATCAGCCGCTCGCCGTCGGCCAGGCCGCGTTCCACCAGCGCGCGCGCGCCGGCGATGCAGTCCTCGACGTCGACGATGCCCCACTGGCCCTTGAGCGCATCGCGGTAGGCGCGGCCGAAGCCGGCGCTGCCGCCGTAGTTCACGTCCAGCACGCCGAAGCCACGGCTGGTCCAGTACTGGGTGGCCAGCTTGAGGGTGCTGGTGGTCATGCTGGTGGGGCCGCCGTGGCTGATGACGATCACGGGCGGCAGGCTGTTCGCGGGCGCCTGCACGGCCGGATTGCAGGGCGGGTAGAAGAAGGCGTGCGCCGTGCGGCCGTTTGCGCTGGGGTAGCTGATCGACTGCGGCACGGATAGTTCGGCCACGGCAGGCAGTGTCTCGATGGAACGGGCCAGCACTTCCACTTCTTCGCTGGTGTATTCGATGCGGGCCAGTTCCAGCGCGATGGTGGGACTGCCGCCCATCAGCGCGATGAAGCCGGGGCCCACCTTCAGTTCGCGGATTTCCTGGTAGGGGTTGGGGATGTCTTCGAGCCGCCCGCTGTCCACGTGCAGGCGTGCCAGCTTGCTCACGCCCTGCACGATGTAGGTGCAGATGATCTCATCGGCCGAGCGGAAGCCGTACATGGACGCGCCGAATACCCAGTGCGGGGTGGCGAATTCGGCTTCCATCGGGCACAGGGGCTGGACCTGGTCGCCGGCCAGCCGGTACAGATTCCACCATCCGCTGCGGTCGGACACGAAGTGCAGCACGCCGGCCGGCGACCATTCGGGCTGGCACACGGCTTCCTCCGGGCCGCCGGCCACGCGGCGCGGCGCGCCCAGGCTGCCGTCGTCCTGCACGGGCGCCAGCCACAGTTCCGTGCCTTGCCACGGCATGCGCGGATGGTCCCAGCTCAGCCAGGCCAGCTGGCGGCCGTCCGGCGACAGGCGCGGCGCGGCGTAGAAGTCCGCCCCTTGCACCAGTACCGTCTCGGTGCCGTCCGCTGCGATCGCGCACAGGGTGTTGACGGGTTGCGCGTGCGGATCGTCGCCATGCAGTTCGCGCACGCTGATCAGGCGCGCGCGGGCGCGGTCGGCCACGAAGTCGGCGTGGCGCTGCTTGCCGGGGCGGGTCAGGGCCTCGGCCGGGCCGTCGCCATCCTGGCGGTACAGCAGGTTGTCGGCGTAATGGGAGAAGTAGATGGTGTCGCCATCGACCAGGTAGGCGCCGCCGCCATATTCGTGCACGCGGCTGCGCACGTTGTAGGGCAGCGGGGTCAGTTCGGCCGTCGTGGCGCCGCGGTGGCGCAGCAGCGTATTGCGGCCCGCCTCGGCGGCGCGGCCGGCCAGCCAGTAGAGGTCGCTGCCATCGGCCCCGCCCACGGCCAGTTGCGACAGCGGCGTGGCGCCGGCCGCCACGCGCGCGGCGCTGATGGTCGATGGCCAGGCGCCGAACGGTGCGGTGGGCAGTGGGGTGGCAGGGGTCATGGTCGCTCCAAGAGTGGTCGGGATCGGGGTGCAGGCATCATAGTGAAAGCGCGGCCAATGTTCCAGCCTTAGTTGCAGCATTCACTGGCGTCGCGCCGGGTGTACGTTTCGTCATGCCGGGCGCAGGGCAAAGCGTAAAAAGGAGGCGCGGGATGCGATAATAGCTTTTTTATTCCCGCCATCGATTGCCTTTCATGCCACAATTCGCCCCGCTCCAGAACGACACCTTCTTGCGCGCGTTGCTGCGCCAGCCCACCGACTACACGCCCGTGTGGCTGATGCGCCAGGCGGGGCGCTATTTGCCGGAATACCGCGCCACGCGCCAGAAGGCTGGTTCCTTCATGGGCCTGGCCACCAATCCCGATTACGCCACCGAGGTGACGATCCAGCCGCTGGACCGCTTCCCGCTGGACGCGGCCATCCTGTTCTCCGACATCCTGACCGTGCCCGACGCCATGGGCCTGGGCCTGCACTTCGTGGAAGGCGAGGGACCGAAGTTCGAGCGTCCCCTGAAAACGGAGCAGGACGTGCTGGCCCTGCGCCAGCCGGAACCGGGCTCGCTGGACTATGTGTTCAAGGCCGTGACCCAGATCCGCACCGAACTCAATGGCCGCGTGCCGCTGATCGGCTTTTCCGGCAGCCCGTGGACGCTGGCTTGCTACATGGTGGAAGGCCAGGGTTCGCGCGAGTTCCACACCATCAAGAAGATGCTGTACAACCGTCCGGACCTGATGCACCACGTGCTGGCCACCAACGCCAAGGCCGTGGCCGAATACCTCAACGCCCAGATCGACGCGGGCGCCCAGGCCGTGATGATCTTCGATTCCTGGGGCGGTGCGCTGGCCGATGGCGCCTACCAGGAATTCTCGCTGGCTTACATGCAGCAGGTGGTGTCCCAGCTCAAGCGTGAAAAGGATGGCGTGCGCATTCCCGCCATCGTGTTCACCAAGGGGGGCGGCCAGTGGATCGAGGACATCGCCGGCATCGGCGCCGACGCCGTGGGCCTGGACTGGACCGTCAACTTGCGCCAGGCGCGCGCGCTGGTGGGCGACAAGGTGGCCCTGCAGGGCAACCTGGACCCGGCCATCCTGTTCGCCAGCTCGGACCAGATCCGCGCCGAAGTGCACAAGGTGCTGGACGCGTTCGGCAAGCCCGGCCCCAACAGCGGCCATGTGTTCAACCTGGGCCACGGCATTTCCCAGTTCACCGACCCGGACCACGTGGCGGCCATGGTCGAAGCCGTCCACAGCCACAGCCGCGCCCTGCGCGCCTGAGGCGTTCCGCAAAAAGGGGGCGTTTCCGTGGAAACGCGCCCTTTTTTCATGTTGTCTTCGTTCGTCCGATACCGACTTATACACAATTTTATTTGCTGCTGAAATAACGGGCAGTGTCTTTTTCCCCGCGGGGAATGGTGTTGTAAGTAATTGATTATGATAGGTTTATTTTTGCCTTCCCAGAGGCAAGATTAGCGTTAGGTAAACCTTATCCCAGCAGTGAAACGGGCTTGTCAGTCCATTGTCCACAAAGTTATCCACTAAAACTGTGGATAAAAAAGAAAAGACCTTAGTAAACCGCGACTTAGCCGTTTTGTTCTCATGCAGCTTCAAGTGCTTGTTGCGGTGCACGAAATCATGGCAATGTTTTTGCCGCGATAACGGCCTTGTTTCGGCGCAAACGTTGTCGTTGCAGTATGTGTAGAATGCGCTGCGCCAGGCCGCAGGCCGTAAACGGATGCTGCTCTGCGGCAAACGTGATCTGTGTGATATCCGGTGCAAAAAAGTGCTTGATTTCGGCCCAAAAAGTCCACTAAATACTTCACTTATGCACAGCGACGCGGCACCGGCACGAATTTTTCCTCCCCTAGGGAGCATTTTTCAAGTTATTGATTTATAAGGGAATTAATTTTGGTTTTTTGCCCGGTTTATGACACTGGCAAGGCGGAAGTCATCGGTTTCCGTGAATTAATTTTCCTTTGTCCACAAAGTTATCCACAAAAACTGTGGATACTTCCCAGCGCCACGGTTTGGGCGCCATCGTCGGGGAAAACCGCGTGAATTGTGCAGCCACATCATGAGCACGACGCAACAAGCTGCCCCCTGCATCCTGCAAATTGTGCTGGATACGCCACTGAACGCCGTGTTCGATTACCGCTGGACTTGCGATCCCGCAAATCCGCCGCAGGTTGGCCAACTGGCGCTGGTGCCGTTCGCCCGGCGCGAAGTGGTGGGGCTGATCGTGGGCATCACCGACCGGACCGATGTACCCGAAGCCAAGCTCAAGGATGCGCTGGCCGTGCGCAGCCAGCTGGCGCCGCTGTCGCCGCAGTGGCTGGCGCTGGCCGGCTTCGCGGCCGATTACTACCAGCGGCCGCTCGGCGAAGTGGCGCTGCCCGGCGTGCCCAAGAATTTGCGCGTGCTGACCACGGTGGCGCTGGACCGGGCGCTGAAAAAGCTGGCCAGGCATGACGCGCCGCACGACGGCACACCGCTGGCCATGCCCCGCCTCAATCCGGCCCAGCAGGAAGCGGCGGACGCCATCGGCGGCGCCCAGGGGTACGCGCCCACGCTGCTGTACGGCGTGACGGGCAGCGGCAAGACGGAAGTGTATCTGCAAGCGTGCGCCCAGGTGCTGGCGCGCGAGGCTGAAGGCCAGATCCTGATCCTGGTGCCGGAGATTAACCTCACGCCCCAGCTCGAAGGCAATATCCGCGCCCGTTTCCCCGGCGTGATGCTGGCCACCTTGCACAGCAGCCTGTCCGAAGGCGAACGCATGTTGCACTGGCTGGCCGCGCACCAGGGCAAGGCCCGCATCGTGCTGGGCACACGGCTGGCCATCCTGGCCTCGCTGCCCCAGCTCAAGCTGATCGTGATCGACGAGGAGCACGACCCGTCGTACAAGCAGCAGGAAGGCTTGCGCTATTCGGCGCGCGACCTGGCCGTGTGGCGTGCCTGGCAGCTCGGTATTCCCATCGTGCTCGGTTCGGCCACGCCGTCGCTGGAGAGCTGGCACCATGCCCAGTGCGGCCGCTACCGCAAGCTGGAGCTGCGCGAACGGGCCGTCAAGAACGCCACGCTGCCCGAGGTGAAGCTGCTCGACATGGAGCGCGACAAGCCCAAGGATGGCCTGACATCGCAACTGGTGGCCGCGCTGCGCCAGCGCATGGAGCGCGGCGAACAGTCGCTGCTGTTCCTGAACCGGCGCGGCTATGCGCCCGTGATCTGCTGCGAGTCGTGCGGCTGGATCAGCGACTGCAAGCGCTGCACCTCGTTCATGGTGCTGCACAAGCCCGAGCATCGGCTGCGCTGCCACCACTGCAGCCTGGAGATGCGCATCCCGCGCCACTGCCCCACCTGCGGCAACGTGGACTTGCAGCCCTTGGGGCGCGGCACGCAGCGCGTGGAGGAAGGCTTGCAGCAGTTGTTCCCGGACGCGCGCATCCTGCGCATCGATGCCGATTCCACGCGCAAGAAGGGCAGCGCGCAGCAGGCGTTCGACTCCGTGCACCGGGGCGAGGTCGATATCCTGATCGGCACCCAGATGGTGGCCAAGGGCCATGACTTCAAAAAGCTGACCTTGGTCGGCATCCTCAATCCGGACACGGCCCTGTTCTCGCAGGATTACCGGGCCAGCGAGCGCCTGTTCGCGCAGCTGATGCAGGTGGCCGGGCGCGCGGGACGGGCCGGCCGCGCGGAAGGGGGCAGCGCCAGCGAGGTGCTGATCCAGACCCGCTATCCCCAGCATCCGCTGTACGGCGCGGTGGTCAACCACGATTACGACCATTTCGCCACGGCCTTGCTGGAGGAGCGCGAGCAGGCCGCGCTGCCGCCCTATCTGTTCCAGGCCCTGCTGCGGGCCGAGGCGCCGGAGCTGGCCACGGCCATCGCCTTCCTGCAGGCGGCGCGCGACTGCGTGGAGCATGGCGGCATCACCATCAACGATCCCATCCCGATGAGCATGACGCGGGTGCATAACGTGGACCGGGCCCAGTTGCTGGTGGAATCGCCGTCGCGCCCGGCCTTGCAGGCTTTCCTCAAGCACTGGATGGCCACCCTGCGCGACATGAAAAGCCGCGTCAAATGGTCGCTGGAAGTGGACCCGCTCGATATTTGAGGCCCCCGTTACGCGGGCGCCTGCGCCAGCCGCGCCGCCGCCTGCGCCGGGTTGAGTTGCTCGCGCATGATCAGATGGTCGAGCCAGCTCAGCTGTTCGTTGCCCAGGTGTAGTGCGCGCAGGGCGGCCAGCGCGCCCGCTGGCAGCCGTCCGGCGCAATCCTTGCGCAACAGCAGCGTGGCCTCATCGCGGCCACGCAATAAACCTTCCGGATCGGCCAGCGCGCGGATGCGGTGGCTGCGGTGCAGGTATTGCGGTTGCCACAACGGCAGCACCACCCAGCGTTGCGCCGCCACCGCCTGCTCGTATGCCGTCACGCATTGATCCAGGGTGCCGTTGCTGAACCGGTAGCCGGCCTGTTCCAGCCCGTAGCGTGCCATGATCTCGCGGGAAAAGCGGCTGATGCCGGCGCCCGGGCCGATGCCCTGGATCTGGTGCTCCATGCGCGCCGCCACGTCGGGGCGGGCCAGGTCGGCCAGTTGCGCCACCCGTGCCGGCGGCACGTAATCGGGCACACCCCATAGCGCATACGGCGTGTAGAGCACGGCCACGGATTCGATCTCGTGCGCGAACGGGCGCAAGTAGTCGCCATGGCTGCCCGGCAGCCAGGCCGCGCATAACAGGTCGCCCTCGCCCCGGCGCAGCAGTTCGAACGCGCGTTCATGCGGTGCCCGGATTTCGCGGCAGCGCACGCCGTATGGCGCCAGCAGCGCCTGCACTACGGCGGCAGCGGCCGCATGGAAGGAAAGGTCGATGGTGATGAGGGTCAGTTCAGTGTGTGCGCTGGTGGACATGGCGGCTCCGGGTGTTGAAAGGTCCGGCGCATGATGCCTTGCGGGTCGGAGACGAAACAGCCCCATTCGTCGCAGACAGTTTCAACAAATCCTTGAAAATGGCCGCCTCGCCGGCGCCGGCCCGCACCTACGGCTGCAGCAGATAACGTCGCGCCGTCGCCACCACCTGTTCGGACAGGGCGCGCGTGAACGGCGTATCGAGGTTCCACGCGTGCCAGGCCAGCGCCACGTCCACGTGCTGGCCCGGCGCCAGGTCCACCAGCCGTTCCTGTGCCAGCGCCGGGCCCACTTGCGGCAGCGGCAGCAAGCCATACGCCAGGCCGCCGTGGATGCATTCGCTGTAGGCCGGCGAGAGCGGCATGGTGTGGTGCGGATACCCGCCCTGCACCTGCACGGCGCCGGCCAGGAAACGCGCCATCAGCTCGCCATCGCTGACGACGGCCGGCGCCAGCGTCACCGCCTCGGCCGAGAAACCATCACCGAACCAGTGGCCGGCGAACACGGGCGTGGCCACGCACACGTAGCGCATCAGCCCCAGCTGGGTGACGTTGGGGCCGTTGGGCTGGTCGGCGCCGCCGACGGCGCTGGCGGCCACGCAGCCGAACACGCTGCCTTCATGCACCAGGTGCAGCGCCAGCTCGGGCGCGGCCGCCTGCACCTGCAACTGGCAGCGCGGCGGCGACAGCAGCGGTTGCAGGCTCAGGGGGAACCAGGTGGCCAGGCTGGCCGCGTCCACGGCCAGCGCGATTTCCGGCATGCTGACCGGATTGCCCAGGTCGATGTCGAGCGCCGCTTCCATCAGCTTGACGTTGCGGTGGTGGGACACCAGCCGCTGCCCCAGCCCGGTGGGCACGGCCGGCTGGCCGCGCACGATCAGCAGCCGGCCGCTGGCGTCCTCCAGGGCCTTGATCCGCTGCGACACGGCCGACTGGCTGATGCCCAGGGCCAGCGCGGCTTTTTCAAAGCTGCCATGGCTGGCGACAGCGTCGAGTACGGCCAGGGCACGGTAGTCCAGGTTTCCCATAAGCTGCACTTATAAAAGTTCGGAAGGATAAGTAATACTAATGCGGTTTTGCCGCAAAGTAAAACCAAAGTACAACTTTAACGGCGCGCGGCTTGCGCCCGCACAACGGCGCGCAGCTTCGCGCTGCCTGCATGCGAAGCGGCGTAACATCAGCCCCATGCCGGCCTTATGCCGGCCGGGAGCGCACCATGCAAACCCTGGAAACGGATGTGGCCGTGATCGGCGCCGGTACGGCCGGGTTGAATGCCTATCGCGCCGCGCGCGCGGCCGGCGCGCGGACCGTGCTGATCGAAGGCGGGCCCTACGGCACCACCTGCGCGCGCGTGGGCTGCATGCCCAGCAAGCTGTTGATCGCGGCGGCCGAGGCGGCCCACGCGCTGGCGGCCGCGCCCGGCTTTGGCGTCCACCCGGGCGCCGTGCGTGTGGATGGCGCGGCCGTCATGGCCCGCGTGCGGGCGGAGCGCGACCGTTTCGTCGGTTTCGTGCTCGACACGGTGGAGCAGATTCCCGTCACCGACAAGCTGCGCGGCCACGCCCGCTTCGTGGCGCCGGACCGGCTGCAGGTGGACCAGCACACAGCGGTGCAGGCGCGCAGCGTGGTGATCGCCACCGGCTCCAGTCCCATCCTGCCGCCGGCCTGGCTGGCGGCCGGGCCGCGCGTGACCGGCAGCGACGCCGTGTTCGACTGGGCCAGCCTGCCCGGTTCGGTGGCCGTGATCGGCACCGGCATCATCGGCCTGGAGCTGGGCCAGGCGCTGCAGCGGCTGGGCGTGCGGGTGGCCCTGTACGCGCGCGGCGACAGCATGGCCCAGCTGGGCGACCCGGCCGTGGCCATGGCCGCCGCGCAAGCGCTGGCGCGCGAACTCGATCTGCGCTTCCACACGGTGGTCAAGGCCATCGCGGCGGACGGGGCGCAGCTGCTGGTGCGCAGCCGTGACGGCGATGGCCGCCTGCGCGAGGAGCGCTACGACCAGGTGCTGTGCGCCATCGGCCGCCAGCCCAATGTGCACCAGCTGGGACTGGAGACGACGGGCCTGACGCTGGACCGCCACGGCATCCCCCTGTACGACCAGCACACCATGCAGTGCGGGGCCAGCGCCATCTTCATCGCCGGCGACGCCAACAACGAACGCCCGCTGCTGCCGGAAGCGGTGGACCAGGGCCGGATCGCCGGCGACAACGCGGCCCGCCACCCGCGGGTGGCGCCGGGCTTGCGGCGCACGCCGCTGGCGGTGGCCTTTACCGAGCCGCAGATCGCCACGGCCGGCGCCAGCTACCGCACGCTGTGCGCGACCCACGCGGACCGCTACGCCATCGGCCAGGCCAGTTTCGAGGACCAGGGCCGCAGCCGCGTGATGCGGCAGAACGAAGGCTTGCTGCGCGTGTATGGCGAACTCGGTACGGGCCGCTTCCTGGGCGCGGAAATGGTGGCGCCGCGCGCCGAACACCTGGCCCACCTGCTGGCCTGGGCATGCCAGGCGGGACTGACGGTGGCGGCCATGCTGGACATGCCGTTCTACCATCCGGTCATCGAGGAAGGCGTGCGCACGGCCTTGCGCGACCTGGCCCGCCAGCTCGAGCGGGGGCAGGCATCGCCGGCCGGGCCCGTGCCATGCTGCCCGGGGGCGTGAGCGCGACGCTTCAGGTGATTGCAATTTAGAAAACAATGATGCGTTAAAGCAAAAATACAACAGTCCGGCGCGTTTTCCCGTCTGCGCAACGGGAATCGCTACGGTATTGCCCGCTAAAACCGTTATGCTTCTGTGCTATGGTTTTTTTGCCAACAGACAAAGACGAGGCGCCAGCTTGCCGGGCTGGCCGCGCGGGGGAATGAGTGGGGATTAACAGAGTCAGCCGGGCGGACCTGAAGCTGGGCATGCTGGTGCCATGGGATGTGTATGCCAGCAACGGCATGCTGCTGGTACGCAAAGGCCACCTGATCGCCAACGTCAACCAGATCGATTACCTGGTCGAGCGCGGCACCTACGAGGACCACAGCGACGCCGTGGCGCCCGCGCCGGCGCCGCAATCGGTGCTGCGCAAGCTCAACACGGCCTGCGTGGAACTGCAGCAGGCGCTGGAACTGGTGGCGGCCCGGCTGGCGCCGCACGATATCGTGCGGCGGCTGGAGGAAGTGGCGTTGCTGGTCACCCAGGCCGTGGACCTGAGCGCCGACGTGGCTGTGGCCAGCATCCTGCACAACCAGCAGGCGGCGCCCTACGCGGTGCGCCACAGCGTGGACACGGCCGTGCTGGCCCAGCTGGCCGCGCGTGCCCTGCGCCACGACGCGCGCGCCATCTTCACCACCACGCTGGCGGCGCTGACCATGAACGTGGGCATGCAGGAGCAGTATCTGCGCCTGCACGAGAGCCGGGGCAAGCTGAGCGAGCAGGACCTGGAACGGGTGCGCCAGCATCCACAGCGCGGCGCGGCCCTGCTGCGCCACGCCGGCGTGACCGACCCGGACTGGCTGGCCTGCGTGCTGCACCACCATGAGAATGAGGATGGCAGTGGTTATCCGGGTGGCAAGAAGGGGGAGGACATTCCCGTCGGCGCCAAGCTGATCGCACTGGCCGACCGCTATTGCGCGCGCGTGGTCAGCCGCCACTATTTGCAACCGCTGCTGCCCAACGCGGCCCTGCGCGACATCCTGCTGGAGGGACGCAGCGTGCTCGATGGCCACCTGGCGGCCGTGATGATCCGTGAGCTGGGGATTTATCCCGTGGGCACCTGGGTCAGGCTGCTCAACGGGGAAGTGGGCGTGGTGTCGCGCAAGGGCTTGCGCTCGACCATGCCACACGTGGAATCGGTGATCGGCCCGCGCGGCGCACCGCTCAGCGTGTTCCTGCAACGCGATACGCGCGGCCAGTTGCATACCATCCGCGAAGTGCTGGCGGCTGAGCAGGTGCTGGCGCTGGGCGGCCAGCCGTTGCGGATGGAACAGGTATGGGGCCGGCTGGCGCGGCCTTGACGCGAAGCCGGCGCCCGTGCGGGGCCGGGACGGTTGAAACGTTCGCTAGTTGAGGATGGCGTCCAGGCGGCCGCTGGCGGCCAGGTCGCGCAGCACGCGGATGGTGTCGATGTCCGATTCCTGGTAGGCCGAGCGGCGGAACTCGTCGTACATGGCGTTGGCCGCGTCGGTGGCCGCGTCGTGCGCATCCACGTATTCGAAGCGCACGAACAGCACCTGCGGTTCGGGCCGTTCGATGGTCATGGTCAGGCTGGAGGCGGCGATGTCCTGCTGGGGCGCCACCTCGTAGCGGATCTGGTGCATGGGTGTGAGCAGCACCTGGTCCTCGATCACCAGCTCGCCGTAGCGCAGGCGGCGGCGGAAGGTGTGCTCGCTGCGCTCGACGATCACGCAGTCGTCCAGGTGCGGCACGAACAGCTTGGGCGACTCGGCGCGCAGCACCAGGCCGCGCCACAGCTGGTCCACGGTGAGGGCATCGATCAGCGGGTTGAGCGGATCGTTAATTTCAATTAAGTGTTCGAATTTCATAGTAATACAGCCAATCAAGTTCGGGCGCGCGGTGCGCCGCCATCTGAACATGGTAACGCAAATGGCCGCCGGCTACATGCGCCGCGTCAGGTGCGCGCGAGGCTGCTACAATGGCCGGCTCACCCCAGCCTGTCTGCCATTTCGATGTCCAAAGCACCACAATTCGGCCTCAACGTCCCGCAAAGCGCCGCCGTCACCTATCTCGACGGTCCGTGCCTGGTGCTGGCCGGCGCCGGTTCCGGCAAGACGCGGGTGATCACGCAGAAAATCGCCCACCTGATCGAGGACCGCGGCTACGACCCGCGCACCATCGCCGCGCTCACCTTCACCAACAAGGCGGCGCTGGAGATGCAGGAACGGATCGCCAAGCTGCTCAAGCAGCCGCGCCAGGCCAAGCAGCTCACGGTGTCCACCTTCCACTCGCTGGGCGTGAAGATTTTGCGCCAGGAAGCGCAGGGCCTGGGCCTGAAGGACCGCTTCTCCATCATGGACAGCGACGATTGCGCCTCGCTGGTGCAGGACCTGGCCATCACGACCGACAAGCAGCTGATCCGCCGCATCCAGACCGACATTTCCTTGTGGAAGAATGGCCTGGTCGATCCCGAGCAGGCGTTGCAGAACGCCAGGGATGAGGACGAGGCCCAGTCGGCCCGCATCTACCGCAGCTACGTGGCGACCTTGTCGGCCTACCAGGCCGTCGATTTCGACGACCTGATCCGCCTGCCCGTGGAACTGTTCCGCAACAACGAGGCGATCCGCGACAAGTGGCAGCGCCGCCTGCGCTACCTGCTCATGGACGAGTACCAGGACACCAACACTTGCCAATACGAGCTGGTCAAGCTGATGGTGACGGGCATCGGCAAGAAGCCCATGTTTACGGCCGTGGGGGACGACGACCAGGCCATCTACGCCTGGCGCGGCGCGTCGGTCGAGAACCTGAAGACCTTGCAGACCGACTTCCCCAACCTGGAAGTGATCAAGCTCGAGCAGAATTACCGCTCCACCACCCGCATCCTGCAGGCGGCCAACGCCGTGATCGGCAACAACCCCAAGCTGTTCGAGAAGTCGCTGTGGTCCGAGCACGGGCTGGGCGAGCCAATCAAGGTGCTGGGCATGGCCAACGACGACCAGGAAGCGGAACAGGTGGCCATCATGATCTCGGCCGACCGTTTCGAGCGCAAGAACAAGTGGTCCGACTACGCCATCCTGTACCGGGGCAACCACCAGGCCCGCGTGATCGAGCAGGCGCTGCGCAAGGAGCGCATTCCGTACACGATCTCGGGCGGCCAGAGCTTCTTCGACAAGGCCGAGATCAAGGACATCATCAGCTATTTGCGCCTGCTGGCCAACACGGACGACGACCCGGCCTTCATCCGCGCCGTCACCACGCCGCGCCGTGGCGTGGGCCAGTCCACGCTGGAAGTGCTGGGCTCGTTCTCGGGTCAGTGGCAGTGCTCGCTGTTCGAGGCCGTGTTCAAGGGCGGCATCGAGGGCAAGCTCAACGAGCGCCAGCTCAAGCCGCTGCGCGACTTCTGCAATTTCATCAACAACCTCGAAGCGCGCGCCAGCCGCCCCGGCCCGTCCGGCAGTGGCGACAACGCGGCCCAGGTGCTCGATGACCTGCTGGAAGCGATCAACTACGAAAACTATTTATACGATATGTTCGAGGAGCGCGCGGCCCAGGGCAAGTGGCAGAACGTGCTGGAGTTCACCAACTGGCTCAAGGACCGCGGCCGCGGCGGCAAGGACCGCGACGGCGAGGAAAAGAACGTGCTGGAGCTGACCCAGATGGTGGCCCTGATGTCCATGCTCGAAGGCCAGGACGAGGACCCGGACGCGGTGCGCATGTCCACGTTGCATGCGTCCAAGGGGCTGGAATATCCGCACGTGTTCCTGGTCGGCTGCGAGGAAGGCATCCTGCCGCACAAGGGGGACGCGGACGCGCCGGCCGAGAGCATCGCGGCCCGGGTGCAGGAGGAGCGCCGCCTGATGTACGTGGGCATCACGCGGGCCCAGCGTACCTTGCAGATCACCTGGTGCAAGAAGCGCAAGCGGGCTGGCGAGCAAGTCCATTGCGACCCGTCGCGCTTCATCAAGGAAATGCAGCTGGACGTGGGCACGGCCGCGCCCACCGAAGCCGAAGTGCTCACGCCCAAGGAGCGGCTGGCACGCATGAAGGAACTGCTGGCCACCCCCAAGGCTTGATTTGACAGCAGTTGGCCCGGTTTTGACCCCGTTTTGTCCAGGGCAAAAAATTCGTCCACCTTGATCTGGCGGTGGTGCTAGCATCTAATCATTCTCATTCGCATGCCAATTCGGCGGCGGGAAAATGAGGCGAGCATGTCACCACGCTGGAAGTATGGGGCGCCAGGGATGCTGGCGCTGGCCGGCCTGCTGGGGCAGGTGCAGGCGGCCGAATTCGCCACCAAGCCGGAAGCGGAGGCCATGGTGCGCAAGGGCTTGAACTATCTGAAGGCCAACGGCCGGGACAAGACCTACGCCGAGATCGACAAGCATGACGGCCAGTTCGTCGACCGTGACCTGTACCTGGTGATCTACGGCTTGGATGGCGTGGTTCGCGCGCACGGCGCCAATGCCAGGATGATAGGCAAGAACTTGCTGGAAATGAAGGATGTCGACGGCAAGCCCTTCATCCGCGAGCGCGTCGAACTGGCCAGGAAAAAGGTGCCGTTCTGGCAGGATTACAAGTTCACCGACCCGGTCAGCGGCAAGATCGAACCGAAGTCCATGTACTGCGTGCCGGAGGCGGAACTGATCATGTGCGGCGGGATCTACCTGCGTTAGGGGCGGCGGGCGGTAGAATGCATGCTTTCATGCAGGAGCCCGTCGTGAGTAACGAAGAACGTTTCATCGATATCGAAATCAAACTGGCGCACCAGGAAGACCTGGTGGAGGCGCTGAACCAGCGCGTCTATGAGCAGCAACAGCAGCTCGACAAGCTTGAACTGCTGTGCGCCACGCTGGCCCAGCGCCTGCGCGAGCAGCCGCAGGGCGGCGGGGCCGGCCTGGCCCATGAACGTCCGCCCCACTACTGATCGCGCCGTGCGGCGCGTCCCCTTGCACGGGCAAGGGGACGCCGCACTTCGCCTTACACGGCAGCCAGGGCCGCGTTGAAGCTGGCGCTCGGACGCATGGCGGCCGAGGTCTTCTCCGCGTCGGGCGCGTAGTAGCCGCCGATGTCGACCGGCTTGCCCTGCACGGCCGCCAGTTCCTCGACAATCTTCGCCTCGTTCGCTGCCAGCGCTTGCGCCAGCGGTGCGAAGTGGGCTTGCAGTTCCTTGTCTTCGGTCTGCGCGGCCAGGGCCTGGGCCCAGTACAGCGCCAGGTAGAAGTGGCTGCCGCGATTGTCCAGCTCGCCCGTGCGTGGCGATGGCGACTTGTTGTTGTCGAGCAGCTTGCCGGTCGCTTCGTCCAGCGTCCTGGCCAGGATCTTGGCCTTGGCGTTGCCGGTCTTGATGCCCAGCTCTTCCAGCGACACGGCCAGCGCCAGGAACTCGCCCAGCGAATCCCAGCGCAGGTGGTTTTCCTCCACCAGCTGTTTCACGTGCTTCGGCGCCGAACCGCCGGCGCCCGTCTCGTACATGCCGCCGCCGGCCATCAGGGGCACGATGGACAGCATCTTGGCGCTGGTGCCCAGTTCCATGATGGGGAACAGGTCGGTCAGGTAGTCGCGCAGGATGTTGCCGGTCACCGAGATGGTGTCCAGCCCGCGCATGGCGCGTTCCAGCGTGTAGCGCATGGCGCGCGTCTGCGACATGATCTGGATGTCCAGGCCGGTCGTGTCGTGGTCCTTCAGGTAGACCTGGACCTTCTTGATCAGCTCGTTCTCATGCGGACGGTAGGAATCGAGCCAGAACACGGCCGGCATGCCCGAGTTGCGGGCGCGGGTGACGGCCAGCTTGACCCAGTCGCGGATCGGCGCGTCCTTGACCTGGCACATGCGCCAGATATCGCCTTCTTCCACGTTCTGGCTCAGCAGCACTTCGCCGGTGGCCAGGTCGGTGATGTTGGCCACGCCCGCCTCCGGCACTTCGAAGGTCTTGTCGTGCGAACCGTATTCTTCGGCTTGCTGCGCCATCAGGCCCACGTTGGGCACGGTGCCCATGGTCTTCGGATCGAAGTTGCCATGCCATTTGCAGAAGTTGATCATCTCCTGGTAGATGCGGGCGAAGGTCGATTCCGGCATCACGGCCTTGACGTCCTTCGGACGGCCGTCGGCGCCCCACATCTTGCCGCCCAGGCGAATCATGGCTGGCATCGACGCGTCGACGATGATGTCGTTGGGCGAGTGGAAGTTGGTGATGCCCTTGGCCGAGTCGACCATGGCCAGTTCCGGACGGTTGGCGTGGCAGGCGTGCAGGTCCTTGAGCACTTCTTCCTTGAGCGAGGCGGGCAGCGTCTCGATCTTCTCGTACAGGTTGACCATGCCGTTGTTGACGTTCACGCCCAGTTGCTCGAACAGCTTGGCGTGCTTGGCGAACGCGTCCTTGTAGAAGATGCGCACGCAGTGGCCGAACACGATCGGGTGCGACACTTTCATCATGGTCGCTTTCACGTGCAGCGAGAACATCACGCCCGTCTTGCGCGCATCTTCCAGCTCGCGCTCGTAGAATTCCAGCAGCGCTTTCTTGCTCATGAACATGCTGTCGATCACTTCACCGGCCAGCAGCGATACTTTTGGTTTCAGCACGATGGTCTTGCCCGAGGTGGTCAGCAGTTCCATCTTGACGTCGCGCGCCTTGTCCAGCGTCATCGACTTTTCGCCGTGGTAGAAGTCGCCATGATGCATGTGCGACACGTGGGTGCGCGAAGCCTGGCTCCATTCGCCCATCGAGTGCGGGTGCTTGCGCGCGTATTCCTTGACGGCCTTCGGTGCGCGGCGGTCCGAGTTACCTTCGCGCAGCACGGGGTTGACGGCGCTGCCGATGCACTTGCCATAGCGGGCCTTGAGCGCCTTTTCTTCGTCGGTCTTGGGGTCTTCCGGGTAGTCGGGCAGCGGGTAACCGCGGCCTTGCAGCTCGCGCACGCAGGCCATCAACTGGGAAACGGAAGCGCTGATGTTGGGCAGCTTGATGATGTTGGTGTCGGCCTTTTGCGTCAGTTCGGCCAGTTCGGCCAGCGCGTTGGGCACTTTTTGCGCGTCGCTCAGGTAATCCGAGAATTCAGCCAGCACGCGCGCCGCGACCGAGATATCGCTGGTAACGACATCGACGCCCGCGGGTTCCGTGAATTTCTTAATGATAGGCAGCAGGGAATAGGTTGCCAGCAGCGGCGCTTCGTCCGTCAGCGTGTAAATGACTTTTGGTTTCTGTGTTGCCATAATGTTCCCTCGTAGATGGTAGATACCCGCCGCCTGATATCGTGTTTCAGGCACGGACTTTTCGGGCGTCGCGCGGGGCGGCGGTGGGGTTTCCACGGCCCAAATGCGTATTTTAGACTCCCGCCTCTAGTTCGCGTAAGTCTTGTGATCATGATGGCGCGCCGCCAGTGTGGGATTACGCCGCTGCGCCAGCGGGAAATGGCGCGCCGGATCGGTTACACTGGCCGTTTATGATATTTCTTGGGAGATAAGATGTTCAGCCATATCATGGTCGGCGCCAACGATGTTGAGAAGTCCAAACAGTTTTACGATGCCATCCTGGGCGAGTTGGGCATTCCGCCAGGTAAGTTCGACGACAAGGGCCGGGTGTTCTACGTGACCAAGACCGGCGTGTTCGGCATCGGCAAGCCGATCAACGGCGAAGCGGCCTGCCACGGCAATGGCGCCACCATCGGCTTCGCCGTGGAAAACCCCGAGATGGCCGACCGCTGGCACGCGGCCGGCGTGGCCAACGGTGGTGTGGCCTGCGAAGACCCGCCGGGCGTGCGTTCGAACGCCCATGGCGCGCTGTACCTGGCCTATCTGCGCGACCCGTCGGGCAACAAGATCTGCGCGCTGAAGCGCATGGAGTGATGGCCGGATAGCCTATCCAGCACCCGTTCCCGCCGCCTGCCGCACCCTCGCGTGCTATGATCAAATGACCATCCAGATAGTCAGGAGGCCGTCATGCACACGTTTTCTTTGGCTGAGGCAAAAGCGCAGTTGAGCAAGCTGATCGAGTTGGTGGAAGGCGGTGAACAGGTCACGATCACCAAGCGCGGCAAGGCGGTCGTCAGGCTCGTGAAGAGCGATCCCCCGCGCAAGCAAGTCCCAAGCCTGGCCGAACACCGGGCCGGGATTCAATACCAAGGTGAGCCGGCGGCTGAATTCATACGCAAAATGCGCGAATCGGATCGCTACTGATGCGGTACGTCGACACCAGTGTCTTGATGGCTTTTCTGCTTCCGGAAACCGGCAGTCAACGCGCTGAACGCCTGATGACCAGTCCGGGCGAAGCCCTGGCGTTCAGCAGTTGGACGGAAGTGGAATTGCTGTCCGCCTTGGGCATACAGGTGCGGCGCAAGCTCATCACGCGGAGTGGGGCACGCAAGGTGGTCGATGCCTTTGCCAGTCTGGTGGCGCCAGCCCTGGTCAGGCTTGCCGTCGATGACAACGACCATCGCATGGCGGCGCATATGTTGGATGGATGGCAGACCACTATGCGCGCGGGCGACGCGCTGCATTTGGCGCTGGTCCGGGAATACCAGGCGGAATTGTGGACCTTCGATCGGGACATGGCGAAGGCCGCCGCGCATTTCGGCCTTCGCTGCCAGCTGATGCCCGGCTAACAAGCCGGCCAATCTTGGGGGGCATCGGTCCCGCACCAATAGGCGGTGCGTCCACCGTGAATTGAACTGGCGGCGCCGTTGTGCCTGCCAATTTCCAGGGATGAGGAATGATGGGCAAAGGCAGACTGGAAGCATTCAGCGATGGCGTGATCGCCATCATCATCACCATCATGGTGCTGGAACTGAAGGTGCCGCACGGGGCCGACCTGGCGGCGCTGCTGCCGCTGCTGCCGGTGCTGCTCAGCTACGTGCTCAGTTTCATCTACGTGGGCATCTACTGGAACAACCACCACCACATGCTGCACGCCTCGTCCGTGGTCGATGGCTGTGTGCTGTGGGCCAACCTGCACCTGCTGTTCTGGCTGTCGCTGATCCCGTTCGCCACCGGCTGGATGGGCGAGAACCACTTCGCGCCCGTGCCGGTGGCGTTTTATGGCGGCATGCTGTTCATGTCGGCCGTCGCCTACCAGATCCTGGAGCGGGCCCTGATTTCCCGCAATCCGCACAATCCGACGCTGGCGCAAGCCGTCGGCAAGGACCGCAAGGGTCTCATTTCCCCCGTGCTGTACCTGCTGGCCATTCCGCTGTCGTTCCTGCACGTGTGGGCCGCGTTCGCCATGTACGTGCTGGTGGCCGTGATCTGGTTCGTGCCGGACCGGCGCATCGAGGCGCACCTGAAGTCCTGAATTCCCGCCTTCGCCCTTGCGTGCGCTGCAACATTGCTTTTTGCTGACGCTGGATTGTCTCCCTGCTATCATCTGCCGCTTCCATGCTGCGCTACCCGCGTCAGCATCCCTTGGCGTCCTTTGAAAGATGAAAACATGCCCCGTCCTCAGATGCTCGTACTCGTGGCCAGCCTTGGCCTTGCCATGACCCAGTTCGCTCACGCCGCCGCGCCGGCCGCGCCGGCCACCGCCATCAACGCCGCCGCGCTGGCCGGTAACCCCTTCCTCAAGCCCAGCACGCTGCCGTTCGGCTACCCGGCCTTCGACAAGATCAAGGACGAACACTTCGCGCCCGCCTTCGCCGAGGGCATGCGCGTGCAGCTGGCGGAAATCGACGCCATTGCCAATAACCCGCAACCGGCCACGTTCGACAATACCATCCTCGCCATGGAGCGTTCGGGCCGCCTGCTGGACCGCGTGCAGACCACGTTCCAGAACCTGCAGGGCGCCAACACCAATGACGCGCTGGACGCCATCGACCGCGACATGTCGCCCAAGCTGGCCGCCCACGGCGACGCCATCTTCCTGAACGCCAAGCTGTTCGCCCGCGTCGATGCGCTGTACGCCAAGCGCGACAAGCTCAAGCTGGACGCGGAAGCCAAGCACCTGCTGGAGCGCTACCACACCGACTTCGTGCGCGCGGGCGCCAAGCTGTCGGACGCCGACAAGGAAAAACTGAAGGCCATCAACGCCGACATCGCCAGCCTGCAGACGGCCTT
Source organism: Rugamonas fusca (assembly GCF_014042365.1). Lineage (GTDB taxonomy): Bacteria > Pseudomonadota > Gammaproteobacteria > Burkholderiales > Burkholderiaceae_D > Rugamonas > Rugamonas fusca. Next base: position 11,923 of record NZ_JACEZS010000003.1, on the reverse strand, counting down.
CACCCAGAACGTGCTGAAGGAAGCCAACGCCTCCGCGCTGGTGGTGGACAACCGCGCCGACCTGGCCGGCATGACGGACGCGGCCATCGAAACGGCCGCCGCCGCCGCCAAGGCCAAGGGCATGGATGGCAAGTACCTGATCGCCATCACCAACACCTCGGGCCAGGCACCATTGGCCGTGCTGAGCAACCGCGCCGTGCGCGAACGCTTGATGGCCGCCTCGCTGGCGCGCGGCAGCCACGGCGGCGAGTTCGACAGCCGCGACATCGTGCTCAAGATCGCCAAGGCCCGCGCCGACAAGGCCGCGCTGCTCGGTTACGCCAACTTCGCCGCCTACGCGCTGGAAGACCAGACGGCCAAGACCACCACCGCCGTCAACACCCTGCTGGGCGAACTGGCCAAGCCGGCCGTCAACAATGCGCGCAAGGAAGCGGCTGACCTGCAAACGCTGGCCAATGCGGAAGGCGGCAATTTCCAGGTCGGCGCGGCCGACTGGGCCTACTACACGGACAAGCTGCGCGCCCAGCGCTTCTCGTTCGACGAGAACCAGCTCAAACCTTACTTTGAACTCAACAACGTGCTGACCAAGGGCGTGTTCTACGCGGCCGGCAAGCTGTATGGCCTGTCGTTCAAGGAGCGCAAGGACCTGCCCGTGTACAACCCGGACGTGCGCGTGTTCGATGTGTTCGACGCCAACGGCAAGCAACTGGCCATCTTCATCGCCGACATGTACGCCCGCAGCAACAAGCAGGGCGGCGCGTGGATGAACGCCTACGTCTCGCAATCGAAGCTGCTGGGCACGCATCCCGTGGTGGCCAACCACCTCAACATTCCCAAGCCGGCCGCCGGCGAGCCGACCCTGCTGACGTATGACGAAGTCAAGACGGCCTTCCACGAGTTCGGCCACGCGCTGCACGGCATGTTCTCCAACGTGACCTATCCGCGCTTCTCGGGCACCAATGTGCCGAGCGACTTCGTCGAATACCCGTCGCAAGTGAACGAGATGTGGGCCGTGTGGCCGGAAGTGCTGGCCAACTACGCCACCCACTACAAGACCGGCGCACCGATGCCCAAGGAGTTGCTGGACAAGGTGATCGCGTCCAAGAAGTTCAACCAGGGCTACATGACGACCGAATACCTGGCCGCCGCCCTGCTGGACCAGCGCTGGCACCAGCTGGCCCCGGCCCAGATCCCCACCGACGTGGTGGGCTTTGAAGCGACGGCCCTGAAGGACATGGGCGTGGACTTCGCACCCGTGCCGCCACGCTACCGCACCACCTACTTCTCGCACAGCTTCTCGGGCGGCTACTCGGCCGGCTACTACGCATACCTATGGAGCGAGAAGCTGGACGCCGACTCGGTGCAGTGGTTCAAGGAAAACGGCGGCCTGCTGCGCAAGAACGGCGACTGGTTCCGCAAGACCTTGCTGTCGCGCGGCGGTACGGATGACGCGCTGCAACTGTTCCGCGACTTCCGCGGCCGCGACGCCATCATCGCGCCGCTGCTGGAGCGCCGCGGCCTGAACGCGCAGTAAGCACGGGGCGGGCGGTACAATGGAGGGCCAGTCGCGCCATCGGCGCGGCTGGCCCTTTTTCCATGTGCCGGCGCAAGCGGGACCGGGGAAACAGGGCTGACCACCCCGAATGTGAGTAAGATAGGACCATGAACAAACCCAGCCTGGACGGCGTCACCCTGGAAGCCATCGTCACCCGCCTGCAAGCCCATTACGGATGGGAACAGCTCGCCTTGCGGATTGACATCAACTGCTTCATCAGCGACCCTAGCATCAAGTCGAGCCTGAAATTCTTGCGCAAGACCCCGTGGGCCAGGAAGAAGGTGGAAGACCTGTACCTGGCGACCACATTCACCAATTGACCGGGAACCGAAAATGGACAGCAACCTCAAAGCATCGCTCACTTCCTTGCACCACCGCCTGGCCTCGGCCGGCCCCGTCGATGAGGAGTTGTTGGAACTGCTGCAGCAGCTCGACGGCGATATCAAGGCCCTGATGGAGCGGGCGCCAGCCCAGCGCGCGGCCGACGCGGGCACCACCACCTACGGCCTGGCCGAGCGTACCCAGGAACTGTCGGCCAAGTTCGCCGCCAAGCACCCGCAGCTGGAACCGGCCTTGCGCGAGCTGGGCAATATCCTGTCCAGCATGGGCATCTGAGCGCGCCCGGCGCACATGAGAAGGCCGGCCTGCGCATGCGCGTCAGGCCGGCCGGGAATGAGAACCCGGGGCCGGTAGCCCCGGGCAGCCAGCGTTACGGAAACGCCAGCATCGGCGGTTCAATACCGCCAAAGCTGATTTCGGGATGGCGCTTGGCCATCATGTCCTCGATTTCATCCACGCGCCGCACCGGCACGTCCACGATCAACAGCACCTGCCCTTGTTCGATACGGCTGGCGAACTGCTTGAGCCGCGAATTTGGCACGGCGGCCGCGTTCATGCCGGACGCCCAGCCCCCGAACAGCGCGCCGCCCAGGGCCACGAGCAGGATGGCGGCCGTGCGCACCGTGTAACCGTCCAGCGGGAACAGGGTCAGGAATACGCCCGCCGCCAGTCCCACCACGCCGCCGATGATGATGCCCAGCTGGGCGCCGTGCACCACGTCCGTTTTCTGCAGGATATTCACGTCCGGCATGTCGGCCGGCAGCGCGCCGTCGCGGGCCATGAAGCGCATGTGGCTGATCTCGATGCGGGCCAGCAGCAGTTCGTCGAGCATGGCGCGTGCGCTGGGCACGTCAGGCAGCATGAAATAGAGGCGGCGTCGCATGGTGACCTCCCGGTTGATTGGTTGGAGCAAGTTGCCACGTTTCAGTTATAGCAAAGATGACCGGTAAAGCAATGGGACTCTGACATGTCTTGTCGCGCCGCCATGTTTGCCAGCTCAGCCACAAGTGTTTGAAAAATAAAAGAATTCCGGAAACGGCTTGCCCAAAAAACGGGCAATTGGTGCGCGGCATCATGGCATTTCCGGTACAATGTCGTCCGATATGAGCTCCCCTACCCATTTATTTGCGACCGTCCCCAAGCGGTCTGCGCGCGCTGCGGCCGCGCCTTTCCTTCCCATGTCCCGTGCCGAAATGGCGGCGCTGGGCTGGGACGAGTGCGACGTCATCCTCGTCACCGGCGACGCCTACATCGACCACCCCAGCTTCGGCATGGCCCTGGTGGGCCGGCTGCTGGAGGCGCAAGGCTACCGGGTCGGCATCATCAGCCAGCCGGACTGGCTGTCGGCCGACGCGTTCCGCGTGCTGGGCCAGCCGCGCCTGTTCTTCGGCATCACGGCCGGCAACATGGATTCCATGGTCAACCGCTACACGGCCGACCGCAAGATCCGCTCCGAGGACGCCTACACGGCCAACGCCGAGCCGAACAAGCGGCCCGACCGCGCCGTCACCGTGTACGCCCAGCGCGCGCGCGAAGCGTTCCCCGGCACGCCGATCGTGATCGGCTCGATCGAGGCGTCGCTGCGCCGCATCGCCCACTTCGACTACTGGTCGGACAAGGTGCGCCGCTCGGTGCTGGCCGATTCCAAGGCCGACCTGCTGATCTTCGGTAACGCCGAGCGGGCGCTGGTGGACCTGACCCACCGCCTGGCCGCCGGCGAGGATATCAAGACCATCCGCGACCTGCGCGGCACGGCCTTCATGGTGCCGCCGGGCTGGCTGCCGGGGCCGGACTGGGCCGTGCACAATTCCACCCGCGTCGATGTGCCGGGCAAGATCGATCCCATCCCCGATCCGTACGCGATGGCGAAAGAGGACAAGACCGCCTGCGCCACGGAAAACGCGGCCTCCGCGCCCGAAGTGCTCAAGCCGGTCCGCATCATGAGCCGCGAGGAGCGGCTGGCGCTGGCCAAGGAGCAGCACAACAAGACCGTGGTGCGGTTGCCGTCGTATGAAACGGTGAGCACCGATCCCGTGATGTACGCGCACGCCTCGCGCGTGTTCCACCTGGAGTCCAATCCCGGCAACGCGCGCGCCATCGTGCAGGCGCACGGCGAACGCGACGTCTGGCTCAATCCGCCGCCGCTGCCGCTGCAGATGGACGAGATGGATGGCGTGTACGACATGAACTACGCGCGCGCCCCGCATCCCAGCTACGGCAAGGCCCACATCCCGGCCTGGGAGATGATCCGCTTCTCGATCAACATCATGCGCGGCTGCTTTGGCGGCTGCACCTTCTGCTCGATCACCGAGCACGAGGGCCGCATCATCCAGAGCCGCTCCGAGCCGTCCATCCTGCGCGAGATCGAGCACGTGCGCGACAAGACCAAGGGCTTCACGGGCACCATCTCCGACCTGGGCGGGCCGACGGCCAATATGTACCGGCTGGCGTGCCGCAGCAAGGAGATCGAGACCACCTGCCGCCGGCTGTCGTGCGTCTATCCATCGATCTGCGTCAACCTGGGCACCGACCACAGCAAGCTGATCTCCTTGTACCGCAAGGCGCGCGCCATCCCCGGCGTGAAGAAGATCCTGATCAGCTCCGGCCTGCGCTACGACCTGGCCGTGCGCTCGCCCGAATACGTCAAGGAGCTGGTGACCCACCACGTGGGCGGCCTGCTCAAGATCGCGCCCGAGCACACGGAAACCAACACGCTGTCGAAGATGATGAAGCCGGGCATCGGCGCTTACGACGAGTTCAAGGAAATGTTCGACCGCTACTCGCTGGAAGCGGGCAAGAAGCAATACCTGATCCCCTATTTCATCGCGGCCCACCCCGGCACGACGGACGAGGACATGCTGAACCTGGCCCTGTGGCTCAAGAAGAACAACTTCCGCCTGGACCAGGTGCAGACTTTCATGCCCACGCCGATGGCCATGGCCACTACCATGTACCACACGCGCAAGAACCCGCTGCACAAGGTGACGGCCGACTCGGAAGTGGTGGAAACGGCCCGCAGCGGCAAGATCCGCCGCATCCACAAGGCCTTCCTGCGCTACCAGGACCCGGACAACTGGGCCATCCTGCGCGAGGCCCTGATCGGCATGGGCCGCGCCGACCTGATCGGCAATGGCGACAAGCACCTGATCCCGGCCTGGTCGCCGGGCGAAGCCGGCGGCAAGGCGCTGCTGGCCGAGCAGCGCCGCACGGCGCCGCCGCCCGTGGCTAAGGCGGCCCCGGGCCCGGCCGCCGCCCGCGGCCCGCGCGCCAACGCGCTGACCGGCTCGCTGACGGCGCGCGCCGCCATCGAGACCAAGGCCCGGCCGTCCATCCTCGACACCATCAAGGTCAAGAAGCCAGCCGCCGCCGCGCCGGCCAAGGGCGGCAAGCCGGCCCGCGCGGCCGTTCCTGCCCGCGGCCGCAAGTAAGGCGCCATCTTCGCCAGCCGGGCCACGAGGCCGGCGTCCACCTGTCGCACCGGCAGGCGGGCGCCGGCCTTTTTTCTTATAATTCTCAAAAGAAATGTTGCGAATGTCCGCAATCGGGCTATTTGCGTGGATAATTCAGGCTTGCTCGGACGATGGCGCGCCGGCGTCAGCCGCTACACTGGCTGCATGCTGGCGCGCCCTGCGCGCTGCGCGCGCCCCGGATCGGCGCGGCCCCCCTTTGTGAAGAAATGGAAGACCATGAAAGCTACCTGTAAACTGTCGTCCCTGCTGCTGGTGCCGCTGCTGGCCGTGCTGACCGCCTGCGGCGGCGGCGGTGGCGGTTCCACCACCAGCACCACGCCGTCCACCACGCCGACCGTGGTATCGATCGCCATCACGCCGGCCAGTCCCACCATTGCCATCGGCACCAGCCTGCCGCTGACGGCCACCGCGACCTACTCGGACTCCAGCACCAAGGACTTGACCAAGAGCGTGACCTGGGCCGCCAAGGGCACCCTGGTGACCGTGTATTCCAGCGGCCAGATCACGGGCAAGGCGGTCGGCACGGACACCGTCACGGCCACCTACACCCAGAGCGCGGGCAACGTGACGGGCAGCACCGACGTGACCGTCAAGGCGCCATGGACCACGGTGGTGGCCGGCGGCAACCAGACCTTCGCCCGCAAGGCCGACGGCAGCCTGTACGGCTGGGGCTTGAACAACCGCGGTCAGCTGGGCGACACCACCACCACCGACCGCAATGTGCCGACCCCCGTGACGGGCAGCGTGCTGACCTGGAAGCAGGTGGCCGTCGGTGACCAGTTCACCATCGCGCTGCGCACCGACGGCACGCTGTGGGCCTGGGGCTTCAACCAGAACGGCCAGCTCGGCGACGGCACCACCGTCGACAAGGCGACGCCGGTCAAGATTGGCACGGCCACCGACTGGACCTATGTGGCGGCCGGCAAGGCCCACGCACTGGCCGTCAACAAGGGCGGCGTGCTGTGGGGCTGGGGCCGCAACTTCGACGGCCAGCTCGGCGACAACACCAATATCGACAAGCTGGTGCCGACCAAGATCGGTACGGCCACCAACTGGCTCAAGGTCGCGGCCGGCACCATCCACAGCCTGGGCTTGCGCACGGACGGCTCGCTGTATTCCTGGGGCGGCAACCTGAATGGCCAGCTCGGCAATGGCTTGAGCGGCCCTGACGTACTGCAGCCGGCCCGCGTGGGCAGTTCGACCTGGACCGCCGTGTCGGCCGGCGACACCCATTCGATGGCCATCCGCGCCGACGGCGCCCTGTTCGGCTGGGGCGGCAACAGCTCCGGCCAGGTGGGCAACAATGGCACGCTCAACGTGACGGCGCCGGCCCAGATCACCACGGCCATCAACTGGGCCGTGGTGGCGGCCGGCGGCAGCCATACGATGGCCGTGCGCACCGATGGCACCCTGTGGGGCTGGGGCGCCAACAGCGATGGCCAGCTCGGCGATGGCCTGGGCCTCGACACGAGCAGCCCGAACCAGATCGGCGTGGCCACCAACTGGAGCAGCGTGAGCGCCGGCGCCAACCACAGCTTCGGCCTGCAGACGGACAGCACCCTGTGGGGCTGGGGCCGCAACGCGGAAGGCCAGCTCGGCAACGGCAAGACCGTGTCGGCGCCCACGCCCGTCAACCTGCCATAAAGAAAAATCGGGGACGTAACACGATTTTGCCAAAGGGCAAAATTGTGTTACGTCCCCGATTTGTTGGCGGGGAAATTTGTCGTAATGCAACGACATGGCATGCGTGGCGGCGGCCGGACGGGCTACAATCTGCGGGCATGCCCGTGCCCACCCCCTGACACTGGAATCCGCCGTGCCCGACCTGTCCGCCCGTCTTGCCGCCCGTTGCCGCCGCGTCGTCCGCCATCTGGCGCGGGGCGGCTGGCTGCTGCCGGGCTGGGCCTGGCTGCTCATGGCGGCCACGCCGGCCCATGCGCTCGACACCGTCTCCTTGCAGCTCAAGCACCATCACCAGTTCCAGTTCGCCGGCTATTACGCGGCGCTGGAACAGGGCTATTATCGCGAGGCGGGACTGGACGTGCGCATCCGCGAGGGCAGCGACAGCAACGAGCCGGAGCGGGCCGTGCTCACCGGCCAGGCCAACTACGGGGTCGGCGGCAGCAGCCTGCTGCTGGCGCGGCTGGCCGGCAAGCCGGTGGTGGTGCTGGGCGTGATCTTCCAGCATTCGCCGTACGCGCTGGCCATGCGCCAGAGCGGCAGCGAACCGGACCTGCGGCGCATCGTCGGCAAGCGCGCCATGATAGGCTCGCTCACCGATGAAATGCGCGACGCCGATGAACTGCTGGCCTACCTGAAACAGGAAGGGATACCGGCCAGCAGCTTCCAGCGCGTCGAGCACAGCTTCAATCCGGATGACCTGGTGTCGGGCAAGGTGGACGCCATGTCGATCTACACCACCAACGAGCCCGACATCTTCGACCGGCTCGGCTTTCCCTACGATATCTACAGCCCGCGCACGGCCGGCATCGATTTCTACGGCGACAACCTGTTTACCAGCGAGGCCGAACTGGCGGCCCATCCGCAGCGGGTCAAGGCGTTCCGCGCGGCCAGCATGCGCGGCTGGCAGTACGCCATGAGCCACCAGGAGCAGATCGCCGAGCTCATCCTCAACAAGTATTCGCGCCGCAACGACCGCCAGCACCTGCTGTACGAGGCGCGCCAGATGGTGCCGCTGGTGCAGCCCGTGCTGGTGGAAATCGGCTACATGAACCCGGAGCGCTGGCGCCATATCGCCGACGTGTACGCGGGGCTGGGCATGCTGCCGGCCCACGCCAGCTTCGACGGTTTCATGTACGAGCCGGGCGACGGCGGCACCCGCCTGCGCTGGCTGTACCGGGGCCTGGGCGCGGTGGCGCTGCTGCTGGTGCTGGGCCTGGCCGTGCACTTCTCGCTGCTGGCGCGCGAACGCCAGCGGGCCGAGGAAACCATCCGCAAGGGCGAGCTGCGCTTTCGCACCATGTTCGAAAAAGCGCCGATGGGCATCGCCCTGATCGACTCGCTCACGGGCCGCTTCAGCGACATCAACCCGCGCTACCTGGAGATCGCCGGCCGTTCGCAGCAGGAAATGGTGGCCAGCCGCTGGTTCGACATCTGCCACCCGGACGACGTGGCGCCGGAACAGTTGCAGATGGAGCAGCTCAACGCCGGACGCATCGCCGGCTACAAGCTGTCCAAGCGGCTGCTGCGGCCGGACGGCACGGTGGTGTGGGTGGACGCCTCGATCGCCGCCGTCGACACGGCCGATCGCGGCCACCCGCACCACCTGTGCATGATCGAGGACGTGACGGAGCAGAAGGAGACCGAGGCGCTGGTGTGGCAGCAGGCCAACTTCGACGCCCTGACCCAGCTGCCCAACCGGCGCATGTTCCACGACCGGCTGGCGCACGCCATCCTCAAGAGCCAGCGCGATGGCGGCCGCATCGCCGTGCTGTTCATCGACCTTGACCACTTCAAGGAAGTCAACGACACCCTGGGCCACCAGCAGGGCGACGTGCTGCTGGTGGACGCGGCGCACCGCATCAGCGCCTGCGTGCGCAAGTCCGACACCGTGGCGCGCCTGGGCGGCGACGAATTCACCGTGATCCTGTCCGGGGTGGACGAGGAGGGCCGGGTCGACACCATCGCCCAGCACATCATCGACAGCCTGCGGGCCCCGTTCGCGCTGGGCGAGGAGCAAGCCTTCGTGTCGGCCTCGATCGGCATCACGCTGTACCCGGACGACGCGCGCGACATCGACAACCTGCTCAAGCACGCCGACCAGGCCATGTACGCGGCCAAGGGCGGCGGGCGCAACCGCTTCAGCTATTTCACGCCCACGCTGCAGGTGGCCGCGCTCAACCGCATGCGCCTGACCAACGACTTGCGCGGCGCGCTCAAGGGCGGCCAGCTGGCGCTGTACTTCCAGCCCATCGTGCACCTGCGCACGGGGCGCATCCACAAGGCCGAGGCGCTGATCCGCTGGAACCATCCGCAGCGCGGCATGGTCAGTCCGCTGGAATTCATCCCGCTGGCCGAGGCCAGCGGCCTGATCATCGACATCGGCGCCTGGGTGCTGCGCGAATCGGTGCAGTGGGTGCGGCGCTGGCGGCGCGAGCACCATCCCGAGTTCCAGGTCAGCGTCAACCAGTCGCCGCTGGAATTCCAGCGCGAGGATGGCTCCTACCAGGCCTGGCTCGGTGAATTGCAGGCGCTCGATCTGCCGGGCCAATCGGTGGTGGTGGAGATCACGGAGGGCTTGCTGCTCGACGCCAACAGCGCCGTCAGCAACAAGCTGCTGCAGTTGCGCGACGCCGGCATCCAGGTCGCGCTCGACGATTTCGGCACCGGCTATTCCTCGCTGTCGTACCTGAAGAAATTCGACATCGACTACCTCAAGATCGACCGTTCCTTCACCCGCAACCTGGCCCCCGATTCGAGCGACATGGCGCTGTCGGACGCCATCATCGTCATGGCCCACAAGCTGGGCTTGCGGGTGATCGCGGAAGGGGTGGAGACGGCCGAGCAGCGCGACTTGCTGGCGGCGGCCGGCTGCGACTATGGCCAGGGCTATCTGTTCGCGCCCCCCATGCCGGCCGAGCAGTTCGACGCCCTGCTCAAGGCGCCAGTGCAGGAGGCAGCACCGGCACATGCGCCGCAGCCCCACAGTCATGCCTGAGCCCGTGCGGCGCGTGTCATAACGCGCTAAGATTGCCATTTTTGCACATTCACGCTTGCCGATGCCCGATACCCCCGCCGCCGCCATGACCGCAGAGCCCGTCGCGGCCGAGACCGCCACCCGCCGCCGCGCCCTGCTGGCCGCCTGCGGCGCCCACGCCATCCATGATGGCTTGACCGACCTCATCTACGTGCTGCTGCCGATCTGGCAAAGCCAGTTCGCCATCAGCTACGCGATGGTGGGCCTGTTGCGCGGCGCGTATTCGGGCATGATGGCCGGCTTCCAGCTGCTGGCCAGCCGGCTGGCGCGGCGCTGGGGGCGGGCACGCATGCTGGTGGGGGGCACGGCGCTGGCCGGCGTGGCCTATTTGATCGCGGGCCAGGCGGGTGGCATCGCCATGCTGCTGGTGGCGTTGTTGCTGGGCGGGCTAGGCGCCAGCCCGCAGCATCCGCTGGCCTCGTCCATGGTCACGGACAGCCACGAGGCCGGTGGTGGTGTCAAGCAGGCGCTGGCCCAGTACAACTTCGCCGGCGACATCGGCAAGACGCTGATCCCGGGGCTGGTGGGGATGCTGCTGGTGGTGCTCAGCTGGCGCGCCAGCGTCACGTTGATGGGTTTGCTGGGCCTGGGCGCTGCCGCCCTGTTGTGGTGGCTGATTCCGGCGCACCACGCGGGCGCGTCGCCCGTGGGCGCGGCGGCGGCCACGGCGGTGCGGACGGGCTCGGCCAGCGGGCTGCGCGCGCTGCTGCTGACGGGTGTGCTCGACAGCGCCGTGCGCATGGGTTTTCTCACCTTCCTGCCGTTCCTGCTGAAAAGCAAGGGCGCCGGCACGGCCGGCATCGGCCTGGCGCTGTCGCTGTTGTTCGTCGGGGGCGCGTTCGGCAAGCTGCTGTGCGGCTACCTGGGCGCGCGCATCGGCATGATGAAAACCGTGTGGCTGACGGAATCGCTGACGGCGCTGCTGATCGTGCTGGCCGTATGGCTGCCGCAGGCGGGCGTGCTGGCCGTGCTGCCGTGGCTGGGGTTGGCGCTGAATGGCACTTCATCCGTGTTGTACGGCACGGTGCCGGAACTGGCCGCGCCCGGCAAGCGCGAGCAGGCGTTCGCGCTGTTCTACACCGGCACCATCGGCGGCGGCGCGCTGGCGCCGGTGCTGTTCGGCCGGCTTGGCGATGCGGCCGGCGTACCGGTCGCGCTGGTGGCGCTGGCGGCCATTTTGCTGCTGACCTTGCCGCTGGCGTGGCGGGTGAATCACGCGCTCTAAAAACCGGTGTCAGGTCTGTCATTTGGACACTCGGACAACATCTTTGAGTTCAAACAATCGGTGTACAGGTGATATGTGCTAGAGGCGTTCTTAGCTCCGGTGTCTATCATCGGATTTGTAAGGGGGCGACATCCCTGACGTTGGAGGTGTAATCTAGCCGATGACGGGGGTGTGGCTCACGGGGTCAGCGGTGGCTTTGGCCATCCGCTCGACATTGAAATGCCGCCCCCGTCCCCTTGCATCGTCCGGGACGCCAATCGGGATGGTGCCGTCAAGTGGCTCTGTACAGTAGACGAGACGTTCGGATGATTTCTGATCGTTTTGTTTATAAGGAGGGCCGATCATGGAGACAACGCTACAGGTAGCACTGGACGTTGGCAGCCGCTGTCACCGCGTTGCGGTGGGGACAAATGGCGGTGACCTACTCGACGAGTTCGACGTGGAGCACACTGCGCGAGGCTTCGCACAATTCTTTGCTCGTGTGAGCGGCCACGCGCAGGATCGACCAGTTGAAGTGGCCATGGAAGCATACAATGGCTGGGCGCGTCCGCTGGATCGCCTGATACTGGAGCGCCACTGGCGCCTGTTCAACGTCAACAACCTGAAACTGGCCCGCT
>NZ_JACEZS010000039.1 GCF_014042365.1 Rugamonas fusca | reverse complement strand
GTACCACGGACGTGACCGGTTCGATCGAGCTGCCAGCCGATAAAGAAATGGTTATGCCAGGCGACAACGTGTCGATCACCGTCAAGCTGATCAACCCGATCGCCATGGAAGAAGGTCTGCGCTTCGCTATCCGCGAAGGCGGCCGTACCGTCGGCGCCGGCGTTGTGGCGAAAATCATCGCCTAATTTTTAAGCGTTGATGTAAAAGAGGCGGCAAGGTGTGATACCATGCCGCCTCTTGCGTTACCCACCGTTCTTTTTAAAATTGCTGGCGCTACAAAGTTGCCAGTTCGCTCTTTGAAGGAATTACCATGTCCGTTACCAATCAAAAGATCCGTATCCGCCTGAAGGCTTTCGACTACAAGCTGATCGACCAGTCCGCCCTGGAAATCGTCGACACCGCCAAGCGCACCGGCGCCGTGGTCAAGGGCCCAGTGCCGCTGCCGACCCGCATCCAGCGCTTCGACGTGCTGCGTTCGCCACACGTGAACAAGACCTCGCGCGACCAGTTCGAAATCCGCACCCACCAGCGCCTGATGGACATCGTCGATCCTACCGACAAGACCGTTGACGCCCTGATGAAGCTGGACCTGCCAGCTGGCGTGGACGTCGAAATCAAGCTGCAGTAATCGCTGCCAGGCCGGCGGGGTATCCCGCCAGCCGGGAAGGGCCGGCCCCTCCGCACCGCGGACGGGCCGGCCCTTTTCATTCCAGGCACGGCTGCCGCCGTGCCCGAAAGCTGACATACCCCGTATTTAGTTGTTGCGTCAAGACCCAAATGACGCTACACTAGCCGGCTTCGGTATGGATTCGCCTTTTTCTGGTCCGTACTAATTTTTGTAGTTCAACAAAGCCCCGCCCAATCGTAGGTGGGAATGGAGAAAAAATGAGCCTTGGCCTCCTCGGTCGCAAGGTTGGTATGATGCGCATCTTCACCGATGACGGGGATTCGATCCCAGTCACCGTGTTGGACGTATCGAACAACCGTGTTGCGCAAATCAAAACGCCTGAAACGGATGGTTATTCCGCAGTTCAGGTTGCATTCGGTCAACGTCGCGCTTCCCGCGTGACCAAAGCCGTCGCTGGTCACCACGCTAAAGCAGGTGTTGAAGCCGGTACTCTGTTGAAAGAGTTCCGCGTGGACGCCGCTAAAGCTGCCGAACTGAAAGCTGGCGACGTGGTCGCCGTGTCGCTGTTCGAAGTCGGTCAGAAGATCGACGTGCAGGGCGTGACGATCGGTAAAGGTTACGCCGGTACCATCAAGCGTCACCACTTCGCCTCGGGCCGTCAGACCCACGGTAACTCCCGTTCGCACAATGTTCCAGGTTCCATCGGTATGGCGCAGGATCCAGGCCGCGTGTTCCCAGGTAAGCGCATGACCGGTCACCTCGGTGACGTCAACCGCACCATCCAGAACCTCGAAATCGCCCGTATCGACGCCGAGCGCCAGCTGCTGCTGGTCAAGGGTGCCGTTCCTGGCGCGAAAAATGGCCAGGTTGTCGTGTCGCCTGCCGTTAAAGTTAAAGCAAAGAAGGGAGCTTAATCGATGGAACTCAAGCTCTTGAACGCGCAAGGTCAAGCCGCCTCGAACGTAGCCGCCGCTGACACCGTCTTCGGCCGTGACTACAACGAAGCGCTGATCCACCAAGTGGTGGTGGCCTACCAGGCCAACGCTCGCAGCGGTAACCGCAAGCAGAAAGACCGTGAAGAAGTTCACCACACGACCAAGAAGCCATGGCGCCAAAAAGGCACCGGCCGTGCTCGTGCTGGTATGTCGTCGTCGCCACTGTGGCGCGGCGGTGGTCGCATCTTCCCGAACTCGCCTGACGAGAACTTCACCCATAAAGTGAACAAGAAGATGTACCGCGCCGGTATCTGCTCGATCCTGTCGCAACTGGCCCGCGAAGACCGTCTGTCGGTCATCGAAGACCTGACGATCGAAGCACCGAAGACCAAGCTGCTGTCGCAAAAGCTGACCGGCATGGGCTTTGACTCCGTGCTGATCATCACCGACGCCGCCAACGAAAACCTGGAACTGGCTTCGCGCAACCTGCCGAACGTGCTGGTTGTGGAACCACGTCACGCAGATCCGATGTCCCTGGTGTTCTACAAGAAGATCCTGGTCACCAAAGCTGCACTGGCTAAGATTGAGGAGATGCTGGCATGAGCGCAGTGAAATTTAGCGAAGAGCGCCTGATGAAGGTACTCGTGGCGCCCGTCATTTCCGAAAAAGCCACCATGGTGGCGGAGAAGAACGAACAGATCGTGTTCCGTGTCTCCCCGGATGCGACCAAGCCAGAAATCAAGGCCGCCGTTGAACTGCTGTTCAAGGTGGAAGTGGAATCGGTGCAGACCGTCAACCGCGAAGGTAAGCAGAAGCGCACCGGTGCCCGCATCGGCCGTCGCAACCATACCAAGCGCGCTTTCGTGTGCCTGAAGCCCGGCCAGGAAATCAATTTCTCCGAGGAGGCTAAATAATGGCACTCGTTAAGATGAAGCCAACCTCGCCAGGCCGTCGCGGCATGGTGAAGGTGGTCAACGCCGACCTGTACAAAGGCCGTCCGTTCGCCGCCCTGGTTGAGAAAAAATCCAAGACCGCCGGCCGTAACAACAACGGCCACATCACCACCCGCCACATCGGCGGTGGTCACAAGCAGCACTACCGTCTGGTCGACTTCAAGCGCCAGAAGGATGGCATTCCTGCGAAAGTGGAACGGATCGAATACGATCCTAACCGCACCGCGCACATCGCCCTGCTGTGCTACGCCGACGGCGAGCGCCAGTACATCATCGCCACCAAGGGCATGAGCGTAGGCGACACCGTCATGAACGGCGCGGAAGCCCCGATCAAGGCCGGTAACTGCCTGCCGATCCGCAACATCCCGGTCGGTACCGTGATGAACTGCGTCGAAATGCTGCCAGGTAAAGGTGCCCAGATGGCCCGTACCGCCGGCGCCGGCGTCGTGCTGATGGCCCGCGAAGGCACCTACGCTCAAGTGCGTCTGCGCTCGGGCGAAGTGCGCCGCGTGCACATCGAATGCCGCGCTACCGTGGGTGAAGTCGGCAACGCCGAGCACAGCCTGCGCAAGATCGGTAAGGCCGGTGCCATGCGTTGGCGCGGTGTTCGTCCTACCGTCCGCGGTGTGGTCATGAACCCGATCGACCACCCGCACGGTGGTGGTGAAGGCCGCACTGCAGCGGGCCGTCACCCAGTGTCGCCATGGGGCCAGCAGACCAAGGGCAAGAAGACGCGCAGCAACAAGCGCACTTCGTCGATGATCGTCTCGCGCCGCGGCAAGAAATAAGGATAAATCATGACTCGTTCATTGAAAAAAGGGCCGTTCTGTGACGCCCACCTGGTGAAGAAGGTCGAAGCCGCGCAAGCTGCCAAGGACAAGAAGCCAATCAAAACCTGGTCCCGTCGTTCGACCATCATGCCTGACTTCATCGGCCTGACGATCGCTGTGCACAACGGCAAGCTGCACGTGCCCGTGTATGTCTCCGAGAACATGGTTGGTCACAAGCTTGGCGAATTCGCGCTGACCCGCACGTTCAAGGGCCATGCCGCTGACAAGAAGGCGAAGAAATAATGGAAACTAAAGCTATCCTCAAGGGTGTGCGCTTGTCGGATCAGAAAGGCCGCCTGGTGGCGGACCTGATCCGCGGCAAGAAAGTTGACGCTGCGCTCAACATTCTGCAATTCAGCCCGAAAAAAGGCGCGACCATCATCAAGAAAGTGCTGGAGTCCGCCATTGCGAACGCCGAGCACAACGATGGTGCCGACATCGACGAACTGTTCGTGAAAACGATCTACGTCGAAAAGGGCCCGATCCTGAAGCGCTTCACCGCGCGTGCAAAAGGTCGTGGCGATCGTATCTCGAAACAATCGTGTCACGTGTACGTGACCGTCGGTAACTAAGGAGCCACGATGGGTCAGAAAATTCATCCAACTGGTTTCCGCCTGGCGGTTACCCGTAACTGGGCCTCGCGTTGGTACGCAGGCAACGGCAACTTCGCTTCCATGCTGAACGAAGACCTGAAGGCACGCGCCTACCTGAAGACCAAGCTGAAGAACGCTTCCGTCGGCCGCATCGTCATCGAGCGTCCGGCCAAGAACGCGCGCTTCACCATCTACAGCTCGCGTCCAGGCGTCGTGATCGGCAAGAAGGGCGAAGACATCGAAGTGCTGAAGTCGGCACTGACCAAGATCATGGGCGTGCCAGTGCACGTCAATATCGAGGAAATCCGCAAGCCGGAAATCGATTCGCAACTGATCGCCGATTCCATCGCCCAGCAGCTGGAAAAGCGTATCATGTTCCGCCGCGCCATGAAGCGTGCGATGCAAAACGCCATGCGTCTGGGTGCCCTGGGCATCAAGATCATGTCGTCGGGCCGTCTGAACGGCATCGAGATCGCCCGCAAAGAGTGGTACCGCGAAGGCCGCGTGCCGCTGCATACCCTGCGCGCTGACATCGACTACGGCACCAGCGAAGCATCGACCACCTACGGCATCATCGGCGTCAAGGTGTGGGTCTACAAGGGTGACCGCAACGCCGCCGGCGAAGCGCCAGTCATCGAGACCCCAGCTGACGAGAAGAAGAGCCGCGGTCCACGTCGTGACGACGGCAAGCCAGCCGGCCGCCCACGTCCAGCCGGTGCGAAACCATCCACAGCACCAGGTGCTGCCCGTCGTGCCGCCAAACCGGCCGCCGCTGCTGCGCCAGCTGAGAAAGCAGGAGAATAATCATGCTGCAACCAGCACGCAGAAAGTATCGTAAAGAGCAGAAGGGCCGTAACACCGGTATCTCGCACAGCCGCGGCACCGCCGTGTCGTTCGGCGAGTTCGGTCTGAAAGCCGTTGCCCGCGGCCGTATCACGGCCCGTCAAATCGAGGCAGCACGTCGCGCCATGACCCGTCACATCAAGCGTGGTGGCCGGATCTGGATCCGCGTGTTCCCGGACAAGCCTATCTCGAACAAGCCTGCCGAAGTCCGTATGGGTAACGGTAAGGGTAACCCCGAGTACTACGTCGCCGAAATCCAGCCAGGCAAAGTCCTGTACGAGATGGATGGCGTCGCAGAAGAGCTGGCGCGCGAAGCGTTCCGTCTGGCCGCTGCCAAACTGCCGCTGGCTACCACCTTCGTGGTGCGCCAGGTTGGCCAATAAGAGGAGTGAAATATGAAAGCATCTGAACTCCGCGGCAAAGACCAGGCAGCTCTGCAACAGGAGCTGAACGATCTGCTGAAGGCCCAGTTTGGTCTGCGTATGCAAGTGGCTACGCAACAGCTGAGCAACACTTCGCAGCTCAAGAAGGTACGCCGCGACATCGCGCGTGTAAAAACGGTAATGAACACCAAGGAAGCCAAATGACCGAACCAGTGAAAAAGCCGCTCAAGCGCACGCTGATCGGTAAAGTGGTGTCCGACAAAATGGACAAGACCGTAACCGTTCTGATCGAACGTCACGTCAAACATCCTTTGTACGGCAAGATCATCGTGCGCTCCAACAAGTACCATGCGCACGACGAGACCAACCAGGTGAAAGCCGGTGACACGGTGGAAATCGTGGAAGGTCGCCCGATCTCGAAGACCAAGGCATGGACCGTGACCCGTGTGGTGCAAGCCGCACAAATCGTTTAATTAGAAAAACCTCCCGCCCGGCAACGGTCGGGGGGTGTTTTTAATTAGTTCTTGCAAGCCCGCAAATTGTATGTAATACTTGCGGGCTTCGTTCATGTAACGCCGCAAAGTGTCTGGCCACAGACGCTGAACCGTGCGGTCAGTGCAGTACGAAGGTCAAGCACCCAAACATCGGGGCCTGCATGGGCGCCGCTGGCGGGACCAAGACTGACCGCAGGTCCGCATTGTGTGGATTCTTCGGCTTAAGTTGGGAAAGAGAATACTATGATTCAAACTGAAAGCCGGCTCGAAGTGGCCGACAACACCGGTGCCAAGGAAGTCATGTGCATCAAGGTGTTGGGCGGCTCCAAGCGCCGTTATGCTGGCATCGGCGACGTGATCAAGGTGACCGTGAAGGTTGCTGCGCCACGCGGCCGTGTCAAAAAAGGTGAAATTTATAACGCCGTGGTAGTGCGCACCGCCAAAGGTGTGCGTCGCCAAGACGGTTCCCTGGTCAAGTTCGACGGCAACGCCGCCGTGCTGCTGAACGCCAAGCTGGAACCGATCGGTACCCGTATTTTTGGACCAGTGACGCGCGAGCTGCGCACTGAAAAGTTCATGAAGATCGTGTCCCTGGCACCGGAAGTCCTGTAAGGAGTCGTAATGGATAAGATTCGTAAAAACGACGAAGTCATCGTGCTGACCGGGAAAGACAAGGGCAAGCGCGGCGTCGTGCAGCGTCGCGTCGACGCTGAGCACGTCGTGGTTGAAGGCATCAACGTCGCCAAGAAAGCGACCAAGCCTAACCCAATGACTGGCGTACAAGGTGGTATCGTCGATAAGACTATGCCGATTCACGTGTCCAACGTGGCATTGTTCAATGCCGCGACTGGCAAGGCAGACCGCGTGGGCTTCAAGGAAGTGGACGGCAAGAAAGTCCGCGTCTACAAGTCCTCCGGCGAAGTAGTGAAGGCTTAAGAAATCATGGCACGTCTCCAAGAATTCTATAAAGAAAAGGTCATCGCCGACCTGACCGCGAAATTCGGTTACAAAACGGTGATGGAAGTTCCACGTCTGACCAAGATCACCCTGAACATGGGTCTGTCGGAAGCGGTCGCGGACAAGAAGATCATTGAGCACGCCGTTGGCGACCTGACCAAGATCGCCGGCCAGAAGCCAGTGGTCACCAAGGCACGCAAGGCAATCGCGGGCTTCAAGATCCGTGAAGGCTACCCGATCGGTACCATGGTCACCCTGCGCGGCGCTCGCATGTACGAGTTCCTGGATCGCTTCATCACCGTGGCCCTGCCACGCGTGCGCGACTTCCGCGGTGTGTCCGGCCGTTCCTTCGATGGTCGTGGTAACTACAACATCGGCGTGAAAGAGCAGATCATCTTCCCGGAAATCGAGTACGACAAGATCGATGCGCTGCGTGGTATGAACATCTCCATCACCACCACCGCCAAGACCGACGACGAAGCGAAAGCGCTCCTCGCCGCCTTTAAATTCCCGTTCAGGAACTAAGTAGATCATGGCAAAACTCGCACTGATTAACCGTGAGCAGAAACGTGTCGACCTGGCGAACAAGTTCGCCGCCAAGCGCGCTTCGCTGAAGGCCATCATCGATGACCAGTCGAAATCGGAAGAAGAGCGTTACGAAGCGCGCCTGAAACTGCAGGCCCTGCCACGTAACTCGAACCCGACTCGCCAGCGCAACCGTTGCGCCGTCACCGGTCGTCCACGCGGCACCTTCCGTAAATTCGGTCTGGGCCGTATCAAGCTCCGTGAATTCGCCATGCGTGGTGAGATCCCGGGTATGACTAAAGCAAGCTGGTAATAGGAGAATAAGCAATGAGTATGAGCGATCCTATCGCCGATATGCTGACCCGCATTCGCAACGCCCAGGGCGTTCAAAAAACGACCGTGGCCATGCCATCGTCGAAAGTCAAAGTAGCGATTGCCAACGTCCTCAAGGACGAGGGTTACATTGAAGATTTCGCCGTCGCCGAAGCTGGTGGCAAGGCGGAACTGAAAATCGGTTTGAAGTATTATGTTGGCCGTCCCGTCATCGAGCGCCTCGAGCGCGTGTCCCGTCCAGGCCTGCGCGTCTACAAGGGCAAGGACGAGATCCCAACCGTGATGAACGGCCTGGGTGTGGCGATCGTGTCGACCCCGCAAGGCGTCATGACTGACCGCAAAGCCCGCGCCACCGGCGTCGGCGGCGAAGTCATCTGCTACGTCGCATAAGGAGTTACACATGTCTCGAGTAGCTAAAATGCCAATCGCCGTGCCAGCTGGCGCTGATGTCGCCATCTCCGCACAAGCGATCACCGTCAAGGGCCCGCTGGGCGTCCTGACCCAGGGCCTGAACGGCCTGGTCAAGGTGGAAAACAACGCCGGCAGCCTCAATTTCGAGCCGGTCAACGACAGCCGCGAAGCCAATGCCATGTCCGGCACGCTGCGCGCCCTGGTCAACAACATGGTCACCGGCGTCACCAAGGGCTTCGAGAAGAAGCTCAACCTGGTCGGCGTGGGTTACAAGGCGCAAGCGCAAGGCGACAAGCTGAACCTGTCGCTGGGCTTCTCGCACCCTGTCGTGCACACCATGCCAGCGGGCGTCACCTGCGCCACCGCTACGCCTACGGAGATCGTCATCAAAGGCATCGACCGTCAGCAAGTGGGCCAAGTGGCCGCTGAAGTTCGCGCTTACCGCGCCCCTGAGCCTTACAAGGGCAAGGGCGTCCGTTATTCGGACGAAGTGGTGAAGATCAAAGAAACCAAGAAGAAGTAACTAGGGGCTGACGATGGACAAGAAAGAATCACGTCTGCGCCGCGGACGCCAAACCCGGATCAAGATCGCGCAATTGAAAGTGAACCGCCTGTCGGTCCACCGCACCAACCTGCACATTTACGCGAACCTGATCTCGCCGGACGCCAAAGTACTGGTGTCGGCCTCCACGGCCGAAGTCGAAGTGCGCAACGAACTGGCTGGCAAGTCGGGCAAGGGTGGCAACGCTGCCGCCGCCGCACTGGTTGGCAAGCGCGTCGCAGAGAAAGCACTGAAAGCAGGAATCACCGAAGTCGCGTTCGACCGCTCCGGTTTCCGTTACCACGGCCGTGTGAAGGCGCTGGCAGAAGCCGCGCGCGAAGCCGGTCTGAAGTTCTAAGGAACGATCATGGCAAAAATGCAAGCAAAAATGCAGGGCGATAAGCCTGATGATGGCATGCGCGAAAAAATGATCGCGATCAACCGCGTGACCAAAGTGGTCAAGGGTGGTCGCATCATGGGTTTCGCCGCGCTGACCGTGGTCGGTGACGGCGATGGCCGCATCGGCATGGGCAAGGGCAAGTCGAAGGAAGTACCAGTCGGTGTGCAAAAGGCAATGGAAGAAGCCCGTCGCAACCTGATCAAGGTGCCTCTGAAGAACGGTACCCTGCAACATACGGTAGAGGGCCGTCACGGCGCCTCGAAAGTGATGATGAGCCCAGCCAAGCCTGGTACGGGCGTCATCGCCGGCGGCGCAATGCGCGCAATCTTCGAAGTAATGGGCGTGACGGACGTGGTGGCCAAATCCACCGGCTCGTCGAACCCTTACAACCTGGTGCGCGCCACGCTGGACGGTCTGGCAAAAATGAGTACTCCTGCTGACATCGCCGCCAAGCGCGGTAAGTCGGTGGAAGAGATCCTGGGCTAAGGTGGACATCATGACGAAAACTGTCAAAGTACAATTGGTCAAGGGCTTGATCGGCACGCGTGAAGATCACCGTGCCACCGTACGCGGCCTGGGCCTGCGTCGTGTCAACTCGATTCGCGAGTTGCGGGACACCCCATCCGTACGCGGCATGATCAACAAAGTCTCGTACCTCGTTAAAGTTGTTGCGTAAGCCTTTGGGCTTACGTACGGAGAAAACATGGAACTGAATACCATACAACCAGCCGAAGGCGCCAAGCACGCTAAGCGTCGCGTCGGCCGCGGTATCGGCTCCGGTCTGGGTAAAACCTCGGGCCGTGGTCACAAAGGTCAAAAATCGCGTTCGGGCGGCTTCCACAAAGTCGGTTTCGAAGGCGGTCAGATGCCGCTGCAACGCCGTCTGCCTAAGCGCGGTTTCAAGTCGCTCAACGCCACCTTCAAAGCTGAAGTGCGTCTGTCCGACCTGAACAACCTGGCCGTCGGCGATGTCGACATCCTGGTGCTCAAGCAAGCTGGCGTGCTGAACGTGCTGGCCCGCGACGTGCGCGTCATTCTGTCCGGCGAGATCACCAAAGCGGTGAACCTCAAGGGCCTGAAAGTGACCGCTGGCGCCAAGGCAGCCATCGAAGCAGCCGGCGGCTCGGTAGCCTGAGTTGTCCGCTAACAGCTTGATCGGAGCGAAAATTGGCGACTAATCCACAACTTGCTAAGAGTGCTGCAGCCGGATTCCCCTGGGGCCGGCTCTGGTTCCTGCTTGGCGCATTGGTGGTTTATCGTATCGGCGCTCACGTCCCGGTACCCGGGATCGATCCGGTACAATTAGCCGCGCTGTTCAAGTCGCAAGAGGGTGGCATCCTGGGCATGTTCAACATGTTCAGCGGTGGCGCGCTCTCGCGCTTCACAGTGTTTGCGCTGGGTATCATGCCTTACATCTCGGCCTCGATCATCATGCAATTGCTGTCGATCGTGTCGCCGCAGATGGAAGCGCTCAAAAAAGAAGGCGAAGCAGGCCGGCGCAAGATCACCCAGTACACCCGGTATTTCACGGTGGCGCTGGCGATGTTCCAGGCGTTCGGTATCGCAGTCGCCCTGGAATCCCAAGCCGGCCTGGTGCTGGATCCGGGCATGGGGTTCCGCTTCGTGACGGTCGTGACGCTGTTGACTGGCACCATGTTCCTGATGTGGCTGGGGGAGCAGATTACCGAGCGTGGCTTGGGTAATGGCATCTCCATCATCATTTTCGCCGGTATCGCCGCCGGTCTGCCGAACGCGCTGGGGGGCTTGTTCTCCCAGGTCGCCAACGGTTCGATCGGCAGCTTCTCGGCGATCATCATCGTGGCCCTGGTGGCGGCGGTAACGTTCTTCGTGGTGTTTGTGGAACGTGGCCAGCGCAAGATTCTGGTGAATTATGCTAAGCGCCAGGTCGGTAACAAGATTTACGGTGGACAAACGTCGCACCTGCCATTGAAGTTGAACATGGCGGGCGTGATCCCACCGATCTTCGCATCGTCGATCATCTTGTTCCCGGCCACGATCCTGGACTGGTTCGCCAAGGGCGCCAATCCGGCCAACCCGGTGATCCGCTTCCTCAAGGATGTGGCAGCATCGATGGGTCCAGGCGAGCCTATGCACGCCCTGCTGTACGCCATTGCAATCGTGTTTTTCTGCTTCTTCTACACCGCTTTGGTGTTCAACAGCAAAGAAACGGCGGATAACTTGAAGAAGAGCGGGGCCTTCGTGCCAGGGATTCGTCCCGGTGAGCAGACAGCCCGTTACATCGACAAGATCCTGACCCGGTTGACTCTGGCAGGCGCAATCTACATCACCTTGGTGTGTTTGTTGCCGGAATTCATGCAAGCCGAGTGGAAGGTACCGTTCTATTTTGGTGGTACTTCTCTGTTGATTATTGTGGTTGTGACCATGGACTTCATGGCGCAAGTACAAAACTACGTGATGTCGCAGCAATATGAATCGCTGCTGCGCAAAGCAAACTTCAAAGGCGGAATTCCGACGCGATAAGCGCGGTTTCAAACATACCGAATGGCAAAAGACGACGTCATACAGATGCAGGGCGAGATTCTCGAGAATCTGCCGAATGCAACATTTCGAGTGAAGCTGGAAAACGGACACGTGGTGCTCGGGCATATTTCGGGTAAAATGCGGATGAACTATATCCGCATTCTTCCTGGCGACAAGGTGACGGTAGAGCTGACACCCTATGACTTGAGCCGGGCCCGCATCGTGTTCCGGACCAAGTAACCAACAATATTGAACCAAGAAGAGAGTGCAAAATGAAAGTTAACGCCTCAGTCAAGCGGATCTGCCGCAACTGCAAGATCATCAAGCGCAAGGGTGTTGTTCGCGTCATCTGCGTCGAACCACGCCACAAGCAGCGTCAAGGTTAATAACCGTTATTTATCGAGGAATAACGAATGGCACGTATTGCAGGGGTTAATATCCCCAATCATCAGCACACCGTTATCGGCCTGACGGCCATCTACGGTGTAGGCCGCCCGCGCGCAAAGTTCATCTGCGCCGCAACGGGCATCGCGACCAACAAGAAGGTCAAAGACCTGGACGATAGCGAACTGGAAAAGCTGCGCGATGAAGTAGCAAAATTCATCGTCGAAGGCGATCTGCGTCGCGAACTGTCCATGAACATCAAGCGTTTGATGGACCTGGGTTGCTACCGTGGTATGCGTCACCGTAAGGGCCTGCCGGTCCGCGGCCAGCGTACTCGCACCAATGCACGTACCCGCAAGGGCCCGCGCAAAGCCGCACAATCGCTCAAGAAATAATCTAGGGAAATCACATGGCTAAGCAACAAAGCAGCGCAGCAGCAGCTCGCGTTCGTAAGAAGGTCAAGAAGAACGTTGCCGAGGGTATCGCGCACGTCCACGCTTCCTTCAACAACACCATCATCACCATCACCGACCGTCAGGGCAACGCTCTGTCGTGGGCTACCTCTGGTGGTGCTGGCTTCAAGGGGTCGCGTAAATCGACCCCGTTCGCAGCGCAGGTTGCGGCTGAAGCAGCTGGTAAAGTCGCCGTGGAATGCGGCGTGAAGAACCTGGAAGTGCGTATCAAGGGCCCAGGTCCTGGTCGCGAATCCGCAGTGCGCGCACTGAACAACCTGGGCATCAAGATCACCGAGATCCAGGACGTGACCCCAGTGCCACACAACGGCTGCCGTCCTCCGAAGCGTCGTCGTATCTAAAGCACAGTCGGCGGCGGCGGGTTCGCCCGCCCGCCAGCCTTCTGTGGTGCCGTACCCCGTTTCAAAGCAGCACAAAAAAATCGCTGGAGCAGGGAACCGGAAACGGTTATACTGCCCGGCTATTGCCGCCTGTCGAACCGGTTTCGGCGGGTTTTTCGTTTTCAGCCACCGTCTGGCCAAACGCGGACCAGACTAGCGCCTAACTGCATGCAAGCATGTAGCTGGGGCGTTATTATTTAAAAAAAGGAAGCATCGTGGCACGTTATATCGGACCAAAAGCAAAACTGTCCCGCCGTGAAGGTACGGACCTGTTCCTCAAGAGCGCACGCCGCTCGCTCGACAGCAAGTGCAAACTGGACGTCAAGCCAGGCCAGCACGGCGTCAAATCGGGTGCCCGCACCTCGGACTACGGCAACCAGCTGCGCGAAAAGCAGAAGGTCAAGCGCATGTACGGCGTCCTCGAGCGTCAGTTCCGCCGCTACTTCGCCGAAGCCGACCGCCGCAAGGGCAACACCGGCGAAACCCTGCTGAAGCTGCTGGAAACCCGTCTGGACAACGTCGCTTACCGCATGGGCTTCGGCTCGACCCGCGCTGAAGCGCGTCAGCTGGTATCGCACAAAGCCTTCACCGTGAACGGCCAAGTCGTGAACATCGCTTCGTACTCCGTGAAAGTGGGCGACGTGATCGCCGTGCGCGAAAAGTCGAAGAAGCAGACCCGTATCATCGAAGCGCTGTCGCTGGCTGAGCAAGTCGGTATGCCAAGCTGGGTGTCGGTTGACGCCAAGAAAATGGAAGGCACCTTCAAGTCCCTGCCAGAGCGTAACGAAATCGCCAACGACGTCAACGAATCGCTGATCGTCGAACTGTACTCGCGTTAATCGTAGTCGGTTGTAATCCCGCCCACTCTACGGAGTGGGCGTTTTCACTAATGCCATCAGCCTTATCGGCGTAACGAGCCGAGGGTATTGAAAAGGACATTTCATGCAAAACAGTTTGTTGAAACCACGTATTATCGATGTCGAGGCGCTGGGCGCCGGTCACGCGAAAGTCGTGATGGAGCCGTTCGAACGCGGCTATGGCCACACCCTGGGTAACGCGCTGCGCCGCGTGCTGCTGTCGTCGATGATCGGCTACGCCCCCACCGAGGTGACGATCGCCGGCGTCGTGCACGAATACTCGTCGCTCGACGGCGTGCAAGAAGACGTGGTCGACCTGCTGCTGAACCTGAAGGGCGTGGTCTTCAAAGTCCACAACCGTGACTCCGTCACCCTGACCCTGAAGAAGGAAGGCGAAGGCGCCGTGCTGGCTTCGGACATCGATCTGCCCCACGATGTGGAACTGATCAACCCGGACCACGTGATCGCCCACCTGACGGCCGGCGGTAAACTGGACATGCAGATCAAGGTCGAAAAAGGCCGCGGCTATGTGCCCGGTAACGTGCGCCGCCTGTCGGAAGACACCAACAAGACCATCGGCCGCATCATCCTGGACGCGTCGTTCTCGCCCGTGCGCCGCGTGTCGTACTTCGTGGAATCGGCCCGTGTGGAACAGCGTACCGACCTGGACAAGCTGATCATCAACATCGAGACCAACGGCGTGATTTCGCCGGAAGAAGCGATCCGCCAGTCGGCTCGCGTGCTGGTCGACCAGTTGAACGTGTTCGCTGCCCTGGAAGGCACGGAAGCGGCTGCCGAAGCGCCATCGCGTGCTCCGCTGGTCGATCCTATCCTGCTGCGTCCGGTGGACGACCTGGAGCTGACCGTCCGTTCGGCCAACTGCCTGAAAGCGGAAAACATCTACTACATCGGCGACCTGATCCAGCGTTCGGAAAACGAACTGCTGAAGACGCCGAACCTGGGCCGCAAGTCGCTGAACGAAATCAAGGAAGTGCTCGCTTCGCGCGGCCTGACCTTGGGCATGAAGCTGGAAAACTGGCCGCCTGCTGGGCTGGAAAAATAACAAATTGGGTGACAGTCCAGGACATCGCGCAGCGATGTTCTGGCCTGTTACCAACTGATTTGATTGGGTGACAGTGCCGGACACCGCGCAGCGATGTTCTGCCCTGTTACCAACTGATTTGTAGTACCCGTCCGGCGCATGGCGCGCCGGGCGTTTAACCCACTAGAACCGGTCCGCGCTTCCGCCCTGGCGGCAGCGATCGAAGAACTCGGATTTAAACACCATCGAAAGGAAGTACCATGCGTCACCGTCACGGCCTCCGTAAGCTGAACCGTACCTCGTCCCACCGTCTGGCCATGCTGCGCAACATGACCGTTTCCCTGCTGCGTCATGAAGCCATCAAGACCACCCTGCCAAAGGCCAAGGAACTGCGTCGCGTTGTCGAGCCTATCCTGACCCTGGGCAAGACCGACACCCTGGCCAACAAGCGTCTGGCGTTCTCCCGCCTGCGCGACCGC
Organism: Rugamonas fusca; assembly: GCF_014042365.1. GTDB lineage: Bacteria > Pseudomonadota > Gammaproteobacteria > Burkholderiales > Burkholderiaceae_D > Rugamonas > Rugamonas fusca. The sequence goes on along the minus strand of NZ_JACEZS010000039.1, from coordinate 20,691 downwards.
GAAATGGTCGTGAAGCTGTTCGCCGAACTGGGCCCACGCTACGCTGCCCGTAACGGCGGCTACCTGCGTATCCTGAAAATGGGCTTCCGCGTTGGCGACAACGCGCCAATGGCTTACGTCGAGCTGCTGGACCGTCCAGAAGTCACCGCTGTGGAAGACGCGCCAACCGCCGAGTAATAGCCGGTCGTTGTCATGTCAGAAAAGCCAGGCTCTGCCTGGCTTTTTTGCTTTTCGGCCATCCATCTTAAGGCCGCGCTCAGACGGCGAGGCGCGCGCCGGTGTACTATTGCCCGTTGAGCCCAATTCGCCTTCATTCGTCTCCTATGCCACGATTCGCCGCCTTTTCCTTCCTGTCCGCACATTCAGCTACGACCGCGGCCACGGCCCTGCGCCGGGTGCTGACGCTGCTCGCGCTGCTGTGGCTGGCCGTCGGCCAGCCGGCCCGCGCCGATGAAGACTACCTGGAACCGGACGCCGCCTTCCGCTTCTCGGCCCGCATGGCCGACAGCCACACGGTGGCCGTCACCTACCAGATCGCGGACGGCTACTACATGTACCGCGAGCGCTTCAGGTTCGCGGCCCAGGGCGCCACGCTGGGCACGCCGGCGATCCCGCCGGGCAAGATCCACTTCGACGAAACGTTCCAGAAGAACGTGGAAACCTACCGCGGCAGCGTCACCATCACCATACCGGTCCAGGCCGGCGGCAGCTTCACGCTGGTCTCCACCGGCCAGGGTTGCTCCGACAAGGGCTTATGCTACGCCCCGCAGGAAGCCAAGGCCGCGCTGACGGCCAGCGGCGCGCCGGGCCTGGCGGCGCTGGCACTGGGGCAGGGGACCCCACCGGGCGGCGCCAGCCAGTCGGCCCCGGCCACCCAGTCGTCCGTGCCATCGGCGCCGGTATCGCCCGGCGTCACCGTCAATGCCGTACCCACGCCGGAAACGACGGTGATGGCGCCGGCCGCCAGCGCACCCGTCACCGCCGCCACGCCGGCCCAGCCGGGCAATGTGGAAGCGGCGCTCAAGGGCGGCAGGCTGCTCGTCATCGTGCCGCTGTTCATGCTGCTGGGCCTGGGGTTGGCATTCACGCCGTGCGTGCTGCCCATGGTGCCCATCCTGTCGTTCATTATCGTGGGCGAGGGCGCCAAGGCCAGCCGTGCGCGCGGCTTGCTGCTGTCGTCCACCTATTCGCTGGGCATGGCCATTGTCTACACGGCGCTGGGCGTGGCCGCCGGCCTGATCGGCGAAGGCCTGGCTGCCGCCTTGCAGAACCCGTGGGTGCTGGGCGCGTTCGCGCTGCTGATGGCCGCCATGTCGCTGTCCATGTTCGGCTACTACAACCTGCAGGTACCGGCCGCGCTGCAAACCCGGCTCAGCGCCATGTCGCACCGGCAGGCGGCCGGCAAGCTGGCTGGCGTGTTCGTGATGGGCGCCATCTCGGCCCTGATCGTCGGCCCCTGCGTGGCCGCGCCGCTGGCTGGCGCGCTGGTCTACATCAGCCAGACGCGTGACGTCGTCATCGGCGGCAGCGCCCTGTTCGCGATGGCCGTCGGCATGAGCGTGCCGCTGCTGCTGGTGGGCGTGTCGGCCGGCACGCTGTTGCCCAAGGCCGGCTTGTGGATGGATGGCGTCAAGCGCTTCTTCGGCGTGCTGCTGCTGGCGATGGCGTGGTGGCTGGTGTCGCCCGTGCTGCCGGCGGCCGTGCAGATGCTGGGCTGGACGGCGCTGCTGGTCGGCTACGGCGTCTACCTGCTGCGCAACAAGATGGGACACTGGGTGTCCAAGAGCGCCGGCCTGGTGTTCGCCGCGCTGGGCCTGGTGCAACTGGTGGGCGTGAGCACGGGCGGGCGCGATGTGCTGGCACCGCTGGCCCATCTGCAGGCGCAGGGCGCAGTGCAGCCGCTGCCGTTCAAGCGCGTCAAGACGGTAGAGGAACTCGATGCCGTGCTGGCCCAGACCGGCGGCAAGAGCGCCATGCTGGACTTCTACGCCGACTGGTGCGTGTCCTGCAAGGAAATGGAAAAGCTGACCTTCGTGGCGCCGGCCGTGCGTGCGCGGCTGGCCAACACGGTGCTGCTGCAAGTGGACGTGACGGCCAACGACGAGGCCGACAAGGCCATGCTCAAGCGCTTCCACCTGTTTGGCCCGCCGGGCATCATCCTGTTCGACGGCAAGGGCCAGGAGCTGGCCGATGCGCGCGTGATCGGCTTCCAGGACGCCGAGAAATTCCTGCAGTCGCTGTCGCGGCTGCCACAATAACGTCAACGCCCGGCCTTGCGCCGGGCGTTTCGCCTACTTACTCGCGGTGGTGGCGCATCATGGGATGCGGGCCGTGCGCGCCGCCCATCGCGTGGTCATCGAAGATGGCCTTCTGTTCCGTCGTCAGCTGGCCGTAGAAGGTGTTCAGCGCGCCCAGGTGGCCTTCCATGGTCAGCGTACGCTGCTTGCTCAGGTCGATCATCTTGGCCAGGCGGTCCGGCGCCGGCATTTTGGCGATGGCCGCGCGGTCGAAGCGCTCGGCCGGCGCAGCAGGTTTGATGGCATTCTGGTAAGCCGTCCAGGCCGGTTCCTGGGCCGCCGTCAGCTTGAGCTGGTCGTGCAGCTTGGCCTGCTGCTTGGCGAACATGTCGGCCATCCTGGCCTGGCGCTGCTCGCTGTTGGCCTGCCAGCCGTGGCGGCCGGCCGTGTCGTCGGCCAGGGCGGCGGCGCTGGCGCCGGCCAGGCCCAGCACGGTCATGCCGATCAGGATGCTTTTGCGTACGGTGTTCATGGTGGTTCCTTTATCAAAGTCGTGGCAAGACGCTGCGTTGTTGCTCGTCTCATGCAGCATATGGTGGCAGGCCCGTGTTTCGACCAAGTTTCCCCGTTGCCGGTTTTTGTATCAAACTGTTTCCCTGGCAAGGGGGCACTACAAGCCGATACAAATGGCCCTTGGTCAGGCGCGGCCAAACTGGCGATAATGAACACATGGAATCCATCTCGACAATTCTGATCGTTGACGACGATCGCGACATCCGCACCCTGCTGGCCGATTACCTGGAAACCAACGGTTACCGTACGCTGGGCGCGGCCGACGGCACGGCCATGTGGAAGCTGCTGGACGAATCGCGGCCCGACCTGGTGGTGCTGGACCTGAACTTGCCCGGCGACGATGGCCTCACGCTGTGCCGCAAGCTGCGCGCCCATTCGACCCTGCCCGTCATCATGCTGACGGCGCGCAACGAGCCGCTGGACCGCATCCTGGGGCTGGAAATGGGCGCCGACGATTACCTGCCCAAGCCGTTCGAGCCGCGCGAGTTGCTGGCCCGCATCCGCAGCGTGCTGCGCCGCAGTAACGCCATGCCCAGCGGCCACGGCAGCGACAAGGCCGAGCGCATCCGCTTCTCCGGCTGGACCCTGGACCTGACGGCGCGCCACCTGCTCAACCCGGACGGCCTGGTGATCATGCTGTCGGGCGCCGAATACCGTTTGCTCAAGGTATTCCTCGAACACCCGAACCGCGTGCTCAACCGCGACCAGCTGCTGAACCTCACGCAAGGCCGCGACGCCGATCCGTTCGACCGCTCGATCGATATCCAGATCAGCCGCCTGCGCCAGAAGCTGGGCGAGGACGCGCGGCTGCCGCAAATCATCAAGACCGTGCGCAACGGCGGCTATGTGCTGGCCGGCCAGGTCGCCGTGGAGCCGCAGGCGTGAAAGCCTTCATCGGGTCGATGACCGGGCGCGTGTTCCTGGTCCTGCTGCTGGGCATCATCGCCTCGGCCGCGCTGACCCAATGGCTGGCCGTGACCGAACGCACGCGCACGCTGGAACGCTACCGCGATTTCCACGCGCTCGAGCGCGCCGAGCAGCTCATCACGACGGCCGACGTGGTGCCCGCGGCCTCGCGCGCGACCTACCTGCGCGTGGCCAGCCGTGGCAGCGTGCGGCTGGAACCGGCCGCTGCGGCCATCGCCGCCGCCCAAGCCTTGCCGGCCACGGAATTCACGCACGCCCTGCAGGACCGGCTGGGCACCGGCTTCACGCTCCACCCACTGGCCGAACGGCCGGCCGAATGCGACCAGCCGCGCAAGCCCATCACCATGTTCGGCCCCCGGCAATGGCACGGCACCTGCGAAACCATGCTGGTGCGCATGCATGACGGCGCCATGATGAAGCTGTCCGTGCTGCCGCCGCGCCCGCCGCCCGGTGGCGGCCGTAACGAGCCGCTGACCTTGCTGCCTTTCCTGCTCAGCATCGCCGTGCTCGCGTATTTCGTGGCGCGCATGGCCATGCGTCCGCTCAAGCAGCTGGCGCAGGCGGCCAAGGACCTCGGTAACGACATCAACCGCCCGCCGCTGGCCATCAGCGGCGCGTCCGAGATCCGCCAGGCGGCCGGCGCGTTCAACGCCATGCAGGCCCGCATCCGCCAGCACATTTCCCAGCGCACCGAAATGCTGGCCGCCATCACCCACGATTTGCAGACGCCGCTGACGCGCTTGCGCCTGCGGCTGGAAAAAGTGCGCGACGAGGAATTGCAGCAGCGGCTGGTGGACGACCTGTCGGCCATGCAGCAAATGGTCAAGGAAGGGCTGGACCTGGCGCGCAGCATGGACACGACGGAAACCATGCAGGCGCTGGACCTCGATTCGCTGCTCGACAGCGTGTGCTCGGACGCGGCCGACAGCGGCCAGCAGGTCGACCTGAAAGGCCAGGCCGCCATGGCGCTGATGGGCCGGCCGCTGGCGATCCGGCGCTGCCTGGTCAACCTGCTCGACAACGCCGTCAAGTATGGCCAGTACGCGCACGTGACAGTGGAGCGCATGGTGGGCGCGGCCCGTATCCGCATCCGTGACGGCGGCCCCGGCATCGCGCCGGAACAGATGGCGCGCGTGTTCGAACCGTTCTACCGCATCGAATCGTCGCGTTCGCGCGCGTCCGGTGGCACCGGCCTGGGCCTGACCATCGCCCGCAACATCGCCGAGCAGCACGGCGCCAGCCTGATGTTGGCCAACCATGCGCAAGGCGGGCTGGAAGTGACGCTGATCGTGCCCGAATACTACGCCGGCCGCTGAGCCGTCCATCCCCCGTGGCGGCGCCCCGGCGCCCCATGAATGAATATGCGACAATGCTTCGCTTATGCCTGGCGGCAACACTCTCGACCAACATGAAAACATCCTCCCTCGCATTCCTGGCCGGTGCGGTCATCGTGGCCGGCTATGGCGTCTGGCACTTCACCCACCCGGCCGGTGCGCCGGCGCCGGCCAAGTCCGGCGCGCAAGGCCCGACCACGGTCAGCGTGATCACGCCGCGGCGCCAGGACGTGCCCGTGATCTTGCAGGCCAACGGCACCGTCACCCCGATCAGCACGGTGGACCTGCATCCGCAAACGACCAGCACCATCGCCAAGGTCCACATCAAGGAGGGACAGTTCGTGCGCGCGGGCGAGCTGATGTTCACGCTCGATGACCGCAGCGCGCGCGCCAACGTGGACAAGGCCCAAGCCCAGGTGGCGCGCGACCAGGCGTCACTGGCCGACCTGCAGCGCCAGTACCAGCGCAGCCAGGAATTGTTGAGCAAGAACTTCATCGCCCAGGGCGCCGTCGATACGCTCAAGAGCCAGGTCGAAGCGGCCCGCGCGCTGATGCAGGCCGATGCGGCCGCCGCCCGTTCGGCCGGCGTGGACGCCAGCTACACGGCCATCCGTGCGCCAATGGCGGGCCGGGTGGGCGCCATCAACGTCTACCCTGGCAGCCTGGTGCAGCTGAACACGTCGCTGACCAGCATCACCCAGCTCGACCCGATCACGGTCGCCTTCACCTTGCCCGAGAGTGCCCTGGCCGACGTGCTGGCGGCCCAGCGCGCCGGCAGCGTGCCGGTGCAGGTGACGGCCGGCGCCAACGGTGCCACGCTCGCTGGCGCGCTCAGTTTCGTCGACAACACGGTCGATCCCCTGGCCGGCGTGATCCGCGTGAAGGCCCGCTTCGCCAATGTGGACACCCAGCTGTGGCCGGGCCAGTACGTGAACGCCCGCCTGACCGTGCGCACGCTCAAGGACGCGCTGGTGGTGCCGCAAAACGCGATCATCAGCAACACGCGCGGCACCTTCGTCTACACGGTGGCGCCGGACAAGACGGCCAAGACCAATCCCGTCCAGCGCCTGTACGCGTTCGGTACCGACGCAGTCGTCTCCGGCCTGACGGGCGAGGCGCAAGTGATCGTGGAAGGCAAGCAGAACCTGCGGCCCGGCGGTAAGGTCAAGCCGGTTGGGGCGGGCGGGCGCGACACCGCGTCGGCCCAGGCCGCGCCCGTGGCGGAAAAGGGTAAGGCGGAATGAACCTGTCCGAACTGTGCATACGCCGCCCCGTGATGGTGGTGCTGCTGTCGCTGTCGCTGATCCTGGCGGGCGTGCTGGCCTACACCAGCATCCCGGTGGCGGCGCTGCCCAGCTTTAACACGCCCGTCATCAACGTCAACGCCGACCTGCCCGGCGCCAGTCCGGACACGATGGCCTCGTCCGTCGCATTGCCGCTGGAAAAGCAGTTCTCCACCATCGCCGGCCTGAACCTGATCACCTCCACCAGTACGCTGGGCACCACTTCGCTCACGCTGGAATTCGACCCGTCGATCGACGTCAACGCGGCGGCCGTGGACGTGCAGGCAGCCCTGTTGCGGGCCCAGCGCTCGCTGCCGCAGGAAATGACGGAACTGCCGTCCTACCGCAAGGTCAACCCGGCCGACGCGCCCGTGCTGTTCATGACGATGACGTCGCCGTCGCTGAGCCTGTCTGAGCTGAACGATTACGCGGAAAACCTGATCGCGCCCAGCCTGTCCACCTTGCCCGGCGTGGCCCAGGTCAGCGTGAATGGCCAGAAGCGTTTCGCCGTGCGCATCCGCGCCCGCACCGACCAGCTCAACGCGCGCAACCTGACGCTCGATGAACTGGCGGCCGCCGTTAAGGCCGCCAACGCCAACAGCCCGCTGGGCATTTTGGACGGCCCCAGCCAGACCCTCACCATCCAGGGCAACGCCCAGCTGATGAAGGCGTCCGAGTTCGCCGAGCTGATCGTGGCCACCCGCAATGGCCAGCCGGTGCGCCTGAAGGACGTGGCCACGGTGGAGGACAGCTACCAGTCCGTCAAGACGGCCGGCAGCTACAACGGCGAGCGCTCCATCGTGCTGCTGGTGCAGCGCCAGCCCAACGCCAACACGGTGCAGGTGGTCGATGGCGTGCGCCAGTTGCTGCCGCGCTTCCTGGCCCAGTTGCCCAGCTCGATCAAGATCAACCTCGTCAACGACCGCTCCGTCTCCATCCGCGACGCCATCCACGACGTCAACATCACGCTGGCGCTGACCGTGGGCCTGGTGGTGCTGGTGATCTTCCTGTTCCTGCGCCGCGCGGCCGCTACCTTTATTCCCGCCATCACCATGCCGATTTCGCTGCTCGGTGCGCTGGCTTTGCTGTACGCGTTTGGCTACAGCCTGGACAACGTGTCGCTGCTCGGCATCACGCTGGCCGTGGGCCTGGTGGTGGACGACGCCATCGTGGTGCTGGAGAACATCGTGCGCCATATCGAACTGGGCAAGAAACCGTTGCAGGCTGCCTTGATCGGGGCGCGCGAGATGGGCTTCACCATCGTCTCGATTTCCATTTCGCTGGTGGCCGTGTTTATTCCCATCTTCTTCATGCCCGGCACGATAGGCTTGCTGTTCCATGAATTCGCCGTCGTTGTCTCGCTGTCTATCCTGGTGTCCGCCATCGTCTCGCTGACGCTGGTGCCCATGCTGGCCAGCCGTTTGCTGCCGGCCGATTCGCACGACGCCGAGGGCGACGATACCTTCATCGGCCGCTGGTTCGAGGCCGGCTTCTCGCGCCTGCGCCACGGTTACGCGGCCACGCTGGACGTGGCGCTGGCGCACCGCACCGTGGTGCTGTTGATCGCGCTGGGTACGTTCGCGCTGACGGTGGTGCTGTACGTGACCATCCCCAAGGGCTTTTTCCCCGAGGAAGACCTGGGCCAGATCCGCGTGACGACGGAAGCGGCGGAAGATATCTCGTCGTCGGCCCTGATGGCCTTGCAGGAAAAGGTGGCCAACGTCATCAAGGCCGATCCCAACGTGCAGGACGTGACCTCCTTCGTCAGCGGCGGCAACAGCGGCCGCATGTTCCTCGTGCTCAAGCCGCGCGACCAGCGCGCCAACATGCCGCAAGTGCTGGACAGCCTGCGCAAGGCCACGCGCGCCATCCCCGGCGTGGCCGTCTACCTGAGCCCGATCCAGAACCTGCAGCTCGGTGGCCGGCCCAGCAAGAGCCGCTACCAGTACACGCTGCAATCGGTGAGCCCGGATGCGCTCGGTGACTGGGCCACCAAGTTCCTCGACCGCATGCGCGCCGACAACGATTTCCGCGACGTCACCAGCGACGCCCAGAACCGCGGCCTGCAAGCGTCGCTCAAGATCGACCGCGACAAGGCCAACAACCTGGGCGTGCAGATCGCCGACGTGCGCACCGCGCTCTACCTGGCCTTCGGCGAGCGCCAGGTATCGACCATTTACTCGTCGGCCGCCAGCTATTTCGTGATCCTGGAAGCGGCCAACGAAGACCGCCAGTTCGACGACGCGCTGACCCGCATCTCGGTGCGCAACAAGGCCGGCCAGCTGGTGCAGCTGTCGAGCTTCGCCACGGTCGAGCGCACGGTGGGGCCCACTGCCGTCAACCACCAGGGCCAGTTGCAGGCGATCACGCTGTCATTCAACCTGGCGCCGAATGTACCGCTGGGCGTGGCCACGGCCAAGATCGACAAGATGGGCGCGGCCATGAACTTGCCGGCCTCCATCATCACCAGCTACGGCGGCGACGCGGCCGTGTTCCAGAGCTCGCAAGGCAGCCAGGTGATCCTGATCGTGGCCGCGCTGGGCGTGATCTACGTGCTGCTCGGCGTGCTGTACGAAAGCTTCATCCACCCGCTCACCATCCTGGCCGGCCTGCCGTCGGCCGCCGTGGGCGCGCTGCTGACCTTGCGCATGTTCAACCTGGACCTGACCATGATCGCCATCATCGGCATCCTGATGCTGATCGGCATCGTCAAGAAGAACGCCATCATGATGATCGACTTCGCCCTGCACGCGCAGCGGGAGGCGGGCATGACGCCGGCCGCAGCCATCCGCGAAGCGTGCATCCTGCGCTTCCGCCCCATCATGATGACCACCATGGCGGCCCTGATGGGCGCCTTGCCGATCGCGCTGGGCCTGGGCGCGGGCGCGGAACTGCGCCAGCCGCTGGGCCTGGCCGTGGTGGGTGGTCTGGTGTTCTCGCAAGTGATCACGCTCTACATCACGCCCGTGATCTACCTGTTCCTCGACAAATACAGCGGCAGCGGCCCCATGGCTGACGACGTGCTGGCCGGCGAACCGCCAATCGGTAGCACTGTTGCATTAAAAGCTGTCAATACTATCAAGCATTGAGCGGCCACAAGCCGCGCTGATGGACCCCTCCGTATCATAGGCAAGGTCTTTTTTCCTTGCAGCAAGGAGGGGCGATGAAGCGATACACCGTCACCATCATCGGCATGGGGCCGCGCGGGCTCAGCGTTCTGGAGCGGCTGGCGGCCATGATCCGGGGCCGCGACCTGCTGATCGACCTGGTCCTGGTCGAACCGGGCGAATGCGGGCAGGGCGTGCACTCGGCGCGCCAGCCCCAGCACTTGCTGATCAACACCATCGCCAGCCAGGTCACCCTGTTTCCGGCGCCGGGCGTGGTCAAGGACGGCCCCGTGTGCGCCGCGCCTTCGCTGACGCAATGGGCGCGCGACGTGGGCTACCGGCGCGTGGGCGAGCAGTATTACCGCATCGGCGCGACCGGGGCCGGGGCCGAGATCGGCGAGCTGGACTACCTGCCGCGCCGCCTGCTGGGCGAATACCTGACCTGGGGCTACGAGCAACTGGTGACCAGCCTGCCGGCCGGCGTCACGCTCACCCACCACCGGCTGCGCGCGCACGACCTGTGGCAGCAGCCCGACGGGCGCTGCGTGGTCGAGCTGGAAAGCGGCTTCATCATCCTGAGTGATTTCGTGTTCCTTGCCACGGGCCACGGCAACAACGTGCTCAGCGACCATGACGCGTGGTGCCGCCAGTTTGCCCAGGACCATGCGCGCTACAACAGCCGGCTCGGCTACTACCGCCACATCTACCCGCTGGAGCAACTGGTGCGGATCAGTACCGACGCGCGCGTGGCCATCCAGGGCCTGGGCCTGAGCGCGCACGACGTGATCGCGGAACTGACGGTGGGGCGGGGCGGCGCCTTCGTGCGCGACGCGCGCGGCCTGCACTACGAAAAGTCGGGACGCGAGCCGAAGCTGCTGCTGTGCTCGCGCCTGTGCCTGCCCTATGCGGCGCGCGGCCTGAACCAGAAGGGCCTCGATGGCCGCCACCGGCCGCTGTTCTTCACGCCCGAAGCGATCGAAGCGCTGCGCCACCAGGCCCAGCGCGAGCGCGGCAGCCGCCAGCTTGATTTCGATGTGCAACTGCTGCCCCTGCTCAAGCAGGAAATGGGCTACGTCTATCACACCACCGTGGATGGCCGCGCGCCCGACCCGGCCAGCTACGTGCTGGGCCAGCCCGAGGCCGACATCGTCGAGGGCTTGCTGTTCCCGTTGCGGGGGCGCGAGTTTGGCTCGCTCGACGAATTCCGCGCCTACTTCCGCCGCTGGCTGGTGGACGACCTGGCCGAAGCCCACAAGGGCAACGTGGACAGTCCCGTCAAGGCGGCCACCGACGTGCTGCGCGACGTGCGCGCCAGCCTGCAGGCGGCGCTGGAATTCGGCGGGCTCACGCCGGCCTCGCACCGCAAGTTCCTTAACGTCTACCACCCCATCATCAACCGCATTGCATTCGGGCCGCCGCGGCACCGCAACGAGGAGTTGCTGGCGCTGCTGGACGCGGGCGTGGTGCAGATCGCCTCCGGCCCCAACGGCGTGATCGGCAACGACGAGAACGAATCGACGTTCGTGCTGCAAACCCGCTTCGGCACCCGCCAGGAGCGCCAGCCGTTCGACGTGCTGGTGGTGGCGCGGCTGGACGCGTTCTACCCGGAAACGGACGATTCGCCGTTCACCCAGAACCTGATGCGGCGCGGCATGGTGCGGCCGTATTACAACGGCGTGTTCCACCCGGGCGGCATTGACATCGACCACGATGGCCACCCGCGCAACGCCAGCGGCCAGCCGGCCGCCAACATCTGGGCGCTCGGTTTCCCCGTCGAGGGGCCGCACTACTACACCCATGCGTTGCCGCGCCCCATGTTGCGCTCGCGCCAGGTGCTCGACGCTGACCGTTGTGTTTCCGCCATGTTTGCCCAGATCCCCGACGCGCCACGGCGCGCGCCGCGCCGCCGCTCCGAGGCCGGCGCTGATCTTTCCTCCCAGCCGGCCGAGCCGCGCGTCACCATGTAGCGGTGTTGATACATACCGTAACATTCATCAAGACCAAGCTCCGGTAAGCTACCGGAACTCAGGCTGGCCCACCTGCGCGCCCCCTCCACCCCGGCGCGGGGCGGCGCCGGCCTGGCGGCGCGGTTCCAAAAATGGCGGGACTCTGGCACTATGACCGCATTTTGACGATCACGCTCCACGAAGGTTTGCTCTTGCACGACGATACGCACACGATGTCAGCAGATTCCGAGTATTGCCACAGCTGCGGCCAGCGCCTGCCTGCCCGCGACGGCTATGGCTATGGCCGGCGCAAGCGCATGTCGGACCGGATCGGCATCGCCATCTCGATCGGCCTGCACCTGGTGGCCGTGCTGTACTATTTCCTCAAGCCCAGTGAGCCATTCCACCGCACGCCGCCGCGCGGGGGCGGGGAAATGGTGTATATCGCACCGTTGCCGAATAAACCCGACAAGCCCAACAAGCCGCAGAAAAAGACGGAGCTGGCCAAGGTCAAGCCGCAGCCGCAGCCCAGGCGCGCCGTCGCCACCATCACGCCGCCGGCCGCCGCCCGGCCCAAGCTGGAAACCTATGTGCCGCCCGTGGTGGCACCCATGCAGCCGCCGCCCGAGCAGGATATGTCGGAACTGATCGCCAAGCGCCGTGCCCAGCGCGCGGCCGAGAACCCGCAGCCGGCCGAACCGGCGCCCGAAAGCGACAACGACCGCGCCATGCGCATCGCCAAGGCCAACATCGCCGGCGCCCAGGGCCGCTCGAACGGCCGTGACCGGGATGACACGGGTGGCTTGTTCTCGATCGCCGACCGCACCTACCACGGCGCCGAGGTCAAGTTCCGGGGCTGGAACACGAATTTCCGCCGCAACTGGACCCAGCAGGTCCACGTGGAAGTGGGCGACTGGCCGGACCTGGAAACGGCGATCGTGAAGAAGATGATTGAAATTATCCGCAAGGACCACCCGGGCGACTTCCCTTGGGAATCGCAGCGGCTGGGCAAGGTCATCGTGATGAGCGCCCGCAAGCAGGACGAGCCGGAACTGACGGCGTTCTTGTTGAAGGAAATGTTCCCCGAATACCGGCGCGGCCGGTAGCTAAGCGGGGGCGAGACGCACGGGCAAAGAAGCGCAAGAAGCGGGGTCAGGTCCGGCAACGTGCCAAATTGGTGGCACGATGCCGGACCTGACCCCGGTTTTTCGATGGGACTTAGGCGCGGGCCTTGAGCAGGCGCGCCACGTCCAGCGCGAAGTAGGTCAGCACGCCGTCGGCGCCAGCGCGCTTGAACGACATCATCGCTTCCATCATCACCTTGTCGTGGTCCAGCCAGCCGTTCTGGGCGGCCGCCTTCAGCATCGCGTATTCGCCGCTGACCTGGTAGGCGAAGGTCGGTACCTTGAATTCATCCTTCACACGGCGCACCACGTCCAGGTAAGGCATGCCGGGCTTGACCATGACCATGTCGGCCCCTTCGGCCAGATCCAGGCCCACTTCGCGCAATGCCTCGTCGCTGTTGGCCGGGTCCATCTGGTAGGTGTTCTTGTCGCTCTTGCCCAGGTTCTTGGCCGAACCGACGGCGTCGCGGAACGGGCCGTAGAAGGCCGAGGCGTACTTGGCCGAGTAGGCCATGATGCGGGTGTGGATGTAACCGTTCTCTTCCAGCGCGGCGCGGATGGCGCCGATGCGGCCATCCATCATGTCCGACGGCGCCACCACGTCCACGCCCGCCTCGGCCTGGGCCAGTGCCTGGCGCACCAGCATGGCGGTGGTGGCGTCGTTGATCACGTAGCCGTTGTCGTCGATCAGGCCGTCCTGGCCGTGGCTGGTGTACGGGTCCAGCGCCACGTCGGTCAGGATGCCCAGTTCCGGGAACGCTTGCTTGAGGGCGCGCACGGCGCGCGGCACCAGGCCGTCCGGATTGGTCGCTTCCATCCCGTCCGGGGTTTTCAGGGCGCTGTCGATCACGGGGAACAGGGCCAGCACGGGGATGCCCAGCGCGACGCATTCCTCGGCCACCTTGAGCAGCAGATCCACCGACACCCGCTCCACGCCCGGCATGGACGCCACCGGCTCGCGCTGGTTGACGCCGTCCAGGATGAACACGGGGTAGATCAGGTCGGAGGCGGTGACGGTGTTCTCGCGCATCAGGGCGCGCGAGAACGGGGCGCGGCGCATGCGGCGCATGCGGATGGCGGGAAACTGGGCGGTAACGTGAGGCGTGTGCATCGTGAGCAATCCACTTTCTACAGGTTAGGGTTGGGCACTGCCGGCATCGCCGCCATCGACATCGGGCGCGTCATCGTCGGGCGTTTCGATCACGGCCGTCTGGGCGGCGGCTTCGTCTGCCGTCAGCCCGGCCAGTTCGATGATCTTGTCGTTGGCTTCTTCGATGCCGATGCGCTTGAGCGCGGAGAACAGTTGCACGGTGAAGGGGAAGCCTTCGCCGTCCTCGTCCACGTAGCTGTCGAGCTTGGCCTTGGCCTGGCGCAGCACGTTGACGGATTCGTTGCGGTTGAGCTTGTCAACCTTGGTCAGGATGCAATGGATGGGCTTGCCCGTGGGGGCGAACCATTCCAGCATCTGGATGTCGAGCTCGGTGAACGGGCGGCGCGCGTCCATGATCAGGATCAGGGCCGCCAGCTGTTCGCGCCGTTGCACATAGTCGCCCAGCAGGCGTTGCCAGTGCAGCTTGGCCGAGCCCGACACTTCCGCATAGCCATAACCGGGCAAGTCCACCAGCAGGCAGCGGATCTCGTCGACGATGGTGGGGTCTTTCCGGTGCTGGGCCACGTGGGCGCCGCCGATCGAGAAGAAATTGATGTGCTGGGTGCGGCCCGGGGTCTTGGACGCGAACGCCAAGCCCTTCTGGTTGCACAGAATGTTGATGGCGGTCGATTTACCGGCGTTGGAGCGTCCCGCGAAAGCGATTTCCGGCACCGTGGTATGGGGCAGGTCGCGCAATTGGTTGACGGTCGTGAAGAAGCGAGCTTGCCAGAGTATTGACATGGGATAGGTAGAAATTGCAACAAGGGGGGCAAAAGCGTGAGAAAGCTATTGTACAATAAGGGGTTACGAATTGTTGCCAAGCATATTTCGTGCTAGGTTGGGGAAGTGCGGCAGGATATCGACGGCAACGTTTACCACCAATTTATTGACTAGTCTCAGGGTGTCTGAATGAATCGTGCGTTTTCACCATTTGCAAAATCCTTGATCGTCGCTCTGCTGGCTGTGTCGGCCACCGCATCGGCTGCCGAAGAGAAAAAGCCGGCCGCCGCCGAACCCGCGGTGGTCAAGGCTGATCCAGCCAAAGGCGCCAAGCTGTTCACGGAAGGCGACGCCACGCGCAGCATCCCCGCTTGCGTGTCCTGCCACGGCGAGGCTGGCAATTCGACCATCACCGTCAACCCGAAACTGGCTGGCCAGCATGCAGGCTACATCGTCAAGCAACTGAACGATTTCGCCAGCCCCGCGCGCGTGCAGGCCATCATGTCGACCTACGCCAAGGCCATGACGGAAGAGGACAAGAAAAACGTGGCCGCCTACCTGGCCGCCCAGACCCAGAAGCCTGGCGCCGCCAAGAACAAGGACACGGTGGACCTGGGCAAGAAAATCTATCGCGGCGGTATCGCCGAGAAGAACGTGCCCGCCTGCGCCAGCTGCCACGGCGCCGGTGGCGCCGGCGTGCCGGTGCAATACCCGCGCATCGGCGGCCAGCACCAGGACTACACGGTCGCCCAGCTGGACCTGTTCCGCACGGACGCCCGCAAGAACAGCCCGCAGATGAGCACCATCGCCAAGCGCATGTCGGCTGACGAAATGAAGGCCGTGGCCGATTACATCGCTGGCTTGAAATAATCGATTGTTGTCCTCCCAGCTGCACCGCCTCCGGTGCGGCGGCGGACCAGGAAGTGAAAAAAGGGCGGCAGCGTAAGCGGGCTGCCCTTTTTGTTGGTATGCTGCCTGCTTCCGATCCCGCTCCTCCCTTTTTGACTGACGCGCATGAGTAGCCCGAGCACCACCGGTATCACCCTGAAAACCCGCCGCCCCGTGGTGGCCGAAGTCGTCGAGCTGATCTCGTCGATGCGCTTCGCCATCGCGTTGCTGACCCTGATCGCCATCGCCGCCATGATCGGCACGGTGATGAAGCAGAACGAACCGATGCCCAACTATGTGAACCAGTTCGGCCCGTTCTGGTTCGACGTGTTCGACAAGCTCAGCCTGTACTCGGTCTATTCGGCCTGGTGGTTCCTCACCATCATGGGTTTCCTGGTCGTGTCCACCTCGCTGTGCATCGTGCGCAATACGCCCAAGATGCTGCGCGACATGCGCAGCTGGCGCGAGCACGTGCGCGAGCAATCGCTGCACAACTTCCACCACAAGCACCAGTGGCAAACGCCGCTGGCGCGCCACGCGCTGGCCCAGCAGACCATGAACCGCCTGCACGACGCCGGCTACCGCAGCAAGGCCGTGGAAAAGGATGGCGCCACGCTGGTGACGGCCAAGAAGGGCGCGGCCAACAAGTTCGGCTACATCTTCGCCCACTCGGCCATCGTCATCATCTGCATCGGCGGCCTGCTCGACTCGGACATGCCGATCCGGCTGCAGGAATGGTTCCTGGGCAAGACCCCGTTCGCCGGCAATGGCGTGATCGCCGAGATTCCCAAGCAGCACCGCCTCGGCCTGGGCAACCCCACCTTCCGTGGCAACACCATGATCCCCGAAGGATCGGCCAGCGACGCGGCCATCATCCCGCGCGCCGACGGCGTGCTGATCCAGGACTTGCCGTTCACCATCCAGCTCAAGAAATTCCACATCGAGTTCTACACGACGGGCATGCCCAAGCTGTTCGCCAGCGACGTGGTGATCCGCGACCATGACTCCGGCCAGACCTTCCCCGCCACCATCGAAGTGAACAAGCCGCTGATCTACAAGGGCCTGGCCGTGTACCAGTCCAGCTTCGAGGATGGCGGCAGCAAGCTGCAACTGACGGGCTACCCGATGGCCGGCGGCAGCCAGCAAACCTTCAAGATCAACGGCGAAGTGGGCGGCAGCACGGCCATGGGCGACGCCTACACGGTCGAATGGTCGGGTTTCCGCCCGTTCAACGTGGAAAACCTGGCCAGCAACGACACGCGCGCCGTCACCAAGGGCCAGAGCTTCAACGAACAGTTCGCCGTGGACCTGAACAAGCACCTCGGTTCGGCCGCCAAGAATGCCAACAACAAGGACTTGAAGAACGTCGGGCCGAGCGTGCAGTACAAGCTGCGCGACAAGACGGGCCAGGCCCGTGAATACCAGAACTACATGCAGCCGGTGACGGTCGATGGCGCCACCGTGTTCCTGGCCGGCATGCGCGTCAATCCCGGCGATCCGTTCAGCTACCTGCGCATCCCGGCCGACGACGCCCACAGCGTGACGGAGTGGATGCGGCTGCGGGCCGCCATCCACAACCCGGCCCTGCGCGCACAAGCGGCCCAGCACTATGCCCAGCACGCCATGCCCAATGGCAGCGACGCGTTGCGGGCCCAGTTGCAGCAGTCCGCCGAGCGCAGCATGGCCATTTTCGCCGGCGACGACAAGCAAGCCGGCTTCGTCGCCATTTCCCGTTTCCTGGAAAAAGTGCCCCAGGCCGAGCAGGAAAAGGCAGCCGACATCTTCATGAAGATTCTCAACGGCGCGCTGTGGGATTTGTGGCAGGCGGCCCGCGCCCAGGATGGCGTGGCGCCGGCCCCGGCTGACGAAGCCCATGGCCGCTTCCTGCAACTGGCCACCAACGCCCTGTCCGACAGTTTCTTCTATGGTGCGCCTGTCTATTTGCAACTCGATGACTTCACGGAAGTGAAGGCGTCCGTGTTCCAGGTCACGCGCTCGCCGGGCAAGGTGGTCGTGTATGCTGGTTGTTTGCTGCTGGTGCTGGGCGTGTTCGCCATGTTCTACATCCGCGAACGCCGGGTCTGGGTCTGGATCAAGGAGGCGGGCGGCGGCACGGATGCCATCATGGCCATGAGCACCCAGCGCAAGACGCTCGATTTCGAGCACGAATTCACGAGTCTGAAAGAAAAACTGCCGCAATCGGCGTAAGCTGTCAAAAAAGCTGGAGATTGAAGATGGAATTGTCGCAAAGCCCCACCACCACCTATACCCAGGCGCCTGGCTATTTTAAGCGCCTGGGCCTGCTTGACTGGCTGTTCGCGGCCGGTCTGCTGGCCGCCGCCCTGTACGCGCTGAACCGCTTCGGCAATTACATGGACGTGTATGAAAAAGGCATCCTGCTGGCCGCCGCGCCCACGTTCGCGGCGCTGGGCTGGCACTGGAAGCCGGTGCGCTGGCTGATGCCGCTGGTGGCCTTGCTGGCGCTGTGGGCCATTTCGCTGTACGGCGGCGAACTGGACATGGGCACCAAGAAGTTCCTGCTGCGAAATATGCTGTCGAGCCAGTCCGCCATCCTGTGGATGAGCGTGATGTTCTTCCTGTCCACCCTGTTCTACGGCATCGGCCTGGCGACGCGCTCGGCCACGGGCGCCACCATCGGCTCCAAGCTGTGCTGGACCGCCGTCGTGCTGGGACTGACGGGCTTGATGGTGCGCTGGTACGAGTCCTACCTGATCGGCACCGACGTGGGCCACATTCCCGTGTCCAACCTGTATGAAGTGTTCATCCTGTTCTCGCTGATCACGGCCATGTTCTACCTGTACTTCGAGCAGCGCTACGCGACGCGCCAGATGGGCGCCTTCGTGCTGCTGGTGATCTCGGCCGCCATCGGTTTCCTGCTGTGGTACACGGTGAGCCGCGACGCCTCCGACATCCAGCCGCTGGTGCCGGCCCTGCAAAGCTGGTGGATGAAGATCCACGTGCCGGCCAACTTCATCGGTTACGGCAACTTCGCGCTGGCGGCCATGGTGGCGGCCGCCTACCTGCTCAAGAGCTCGGGCAAGCTGGTGGACCGGTTGCCGTCGCTGGAAGTGCTGGACGACGTGATGTACAAGGCCATCTCGGCCGGCTTCGCCTTCTTCACCATCGCCACCATCCTGGGCGCGCTGTGGGCGGCCGAGGCTTGGGGCGGCTACTGGTCGTGGGACCCGAAGGAAACCTGGGCCCTGATCGTCTGGCTCAACTACGCGGCCTGGCTGCACATGCGCCTGATGACGGGCCTGCGCGGTCGCGCCGCCGCCTGGTGGGCGCTGACGGGCCTGATCGTCACCACTTTCGCCTTCCTGGGGGTGAATATGTTCCTGTCCGGTTTGCACTCCTACGGCAAGCTCTAAGCCCGGCCTAAGTACGGCTGACGACGGAATGGTGTAAGGTTTGCGGTTGGTGGACAGACCAAGCCTCAAACCCGCACCTTTCTGGAGTCGCCATGCTGATCAAACGTTCCCCCAACGGCCTCGATGTGCCGTTCCCCTCCGAAATCACGCCGCGCGCCGTGTTCGAGTCGCGCCGTCATTTCATGAAGCAGCTGGCGGCCGGCACCCTCGGCAGCGCCGCCTTGCTGGAACTGGCCAGCCGCGCAGCGTTCGCCCAGGGCGTCAACCCCAGGCTGGCCGGCGCGCGCAATCCCGCTTATTCGGCCATGGACAAGCCCACGGCCTACAAGGACGCCACCAGCTACAACAACTTCTACGAATTTGGCACCGATAAATCCGACCCGGCCCAGTACGCCCACACGCTGAAGCCACGCCCCTGGACCGTCACCATCGACGGCGAAGTGAAGAAGCCGCTCACGCTGGACCTCGATGCGCTGCTCAAGCTGGCGCCTGTCGAGGAGCGCCTGTACCGGCTGCGCTGCGTGGAAGGGTGGTCGATGGTGATCCCGTGGATGGGCTATTCGTTCTCCGAAATCATCAAGCGGGTGGAGCCGACCGGCAACGCCAGGTACGTGGAATTCACCTCGCTGGCCGACAAGAAGCAGATGCCCGGCGTGGGCAGCCGCGTGCTGGAATGGCCCTACGTGGAAGGCTTGCGGCTGGACGAGGCGCGCCATCCGCTGGCGCTGCTGACCCTGGGCATGTACGGCGAGACCCTGCCGAACCAGAATGGCGCCCCGGTGCGCATCGTGGTGCCGTGGAAGTACGGGTTCAAGTCGGCCAAGTCCATCGTGCGCATCCGTTTCGTCAAGGACCAGCCGCGCACGGCGTGGAACGTGGCCGCGCCGCAGGAATACGGCTTCTATTCCAACGTGAACCCGGAAGTGGACCACCCGCGCTGGTCGCAGGCCAGCGAGCGCCGCATCGGCGAGGACAGCTTCTTCACCCGCAAGCGCAAGACGCTGATGTTCAACGGCTATAACGACGTCGCCTCGCTGTACACGGGCATGGACCTGAAAAAGTATTTCTGACATGGACTTTCATCCCAACCCCCGCCAGCTCGGCTGGATCAAGGGCGCCATCTTCGCGCTGGCGCTGGTTCCCTTCGTGCGCATGGTCTACCTGAGCGTGACCGGGCAACTGGTCGAACCGCTGGAATTCATCACGCGCGGCACGGGCGACTGGACCCTGTATTTCCTGTGCATCACGCTGGCCGTCACGCCGCTGCGCAAGCTGAGCAAGTGGAACTGGCTGATCAAGCTGCGCCGCATGCTGGGGCTGTACGTGTTCTTCTACGCGGCGCTGCACTTCACCACCTTCCTGTGGTTCGATCACTTCTTCGACGTGCAGGCAATGTGGAAGGATGTGCTCAAGCGGCCCTTCATCACGGTCGGCTTCGCGGCCTTCGTGCTGCTGGTGCCGCTGGCCGTGACCAGCACCAACGCCATGGTGCGCCGCCTCGGTGGCAAGCGCTGGCAGTGGTTGCACCGGCTCGTGTACGTGGTGGCGCCGCTGGGTATTTTGCACTTCTGGTGGATGAAGGCGGGCAAGCACAACTTCACGCAGCCCATCATCTTCGGCGTGATCGTGGCAGTGTTGCTGGGGGTGCGGCTGGTGTGGCGCCAACGGCAGATGCGCGCGCAGCAGGCATGTTCGTGCAGCATGCCAACGGCCCGGACCGGCTCAGCGCGGGGATAGGGAAGGGCGGGCCGCCGCGACGGTGGCGGCCCGCGGTGATGCTACTTGATGATTACTTGATGACCGATTCCAGCAGGCTGCGGGGTCTATCATCGGATTTGCAGGCTGCGGGGTCAGGTCCGGCAATCGGCCAATTGGTGGCGCGATGCCGGACCTGAACATCCCGCCCGGATTTTCAAATGCTTTTTGGTTCGAAGCCAGGTAAGCGATACTCGCGTTGACCGTGCAGCATGGACCACAGTACTCGGCATAGCTGCCGTCCCAAGGCGCGTA
>NZ_JACEZS010000038.1 GCF_014042365.1 Rugamonas fusca | reverse complement strand
GAGAGTACGCCAAACCTTGGGCGTTTGCGCCAGTTGGAAATACCCTTTCCAGCCCAGCATATAAGATCGTAGTCTTTCCACCACGTCCGACATGCCGCGCCCGCCCGAACGACGGGTCAGCTCGCGGCGGGACTTGCACCCACAGGAGTGCGCCCATGCTGGGCGCACCAAATGAAAACGGCGGCCCGCGGGCCGCCGTAATCGTGCCGGGGCGGCAGCGGGCCGCCCCTCACTTGCTGATCACACCACTTTCTTGACGAACTCCGACTTCAGGCTCATGGCGCCGAAACCGTCGATCTTGCAGTCGATATCGTGGTCGCTGTCCACCAGACGGATGTTCTTGACCTTGGTGCCGACCTTGACGGTGCCGCCGCCGCCCTTCAGTTTCAGGTCCTTGATGACGGTGACGGTGTCGCCATCCTGCAGGATGTTGCCGACGGCGTCGCGGTACACTTTGGCGCCTTCCTCAGCCGCTTCGGCCGCCTGCGCGCTCCACTCGTGCGCGCACTCCGGGCACACGTACTGGCCGCCGTCCTCGTAGGTGTATTCGGAATGGCATTTGGGGCATGGAGGTAAGGCGCTCATCGTATTTTCCTGAAAAATTGGGCAACTGCCGGCAAAAATCAGCATTATACAGCTTCATCACCCAAATTCCCAGCCAACGGCCGCCATCTACGTCAATTTACGTGCAACGCGGAAGCCCACGATGTCGTTCGCCAGCACGGCGGAATAGCCGTTGCGCACGGCCGAACGCAGATAGCGCGGGTTGTACAGCCACGAACCACCGCGCAGCACGCGCCGCACCTGGTCGCCGCCCTGCTCCCAGGCCGTGCCGTCGGCCGGCGCGCCCTGGTAATTATCGTGCACCACGTCCTGCACCCATTCCCACACATTGCCATGCATGTCGAACAAGCCCCAGGGATTGGGGGCGAAGCTGCCGCACTTGGTCGTCCCCTGGCGGAATTCGCCGCGCGGACTGCCGTTGTAGGTGTAATTGCCGTCGTAGTTGGCTTGCTCGGTGCTGATCTCGTCGCCGAACGAGAAAGCGGTTTTGGTGCCGGCCCGGCACGCGTATTCCCATTCCGCCTCGCTGGGCAGCCGGTACACCTGGCCCGTGCGTTCGGACAGCCACTGCACGTAGCGCTGGGCGTCGTTCCAGCTCACGCCGACCACGGGATGCTCGTCCGTCTGCGCGAAACCGGGCTGGCGCCAGTCCGTGTCGGACAGCGATTCCCAGCCCGTGGCGCGCGCGAACTGCTTCCACTGTCCCACCGTGACGGGATAGCGGCCCAGCGCGAACGAATGCTCGATGCCGACCCAGTGCTGCGGCTGCTCCCGCTCCAGCCAGGCTTGCTGGGCGCCGGCCTTGACGGCGGCGGCCCGCTCGTGCTCCGGAGAGCCCATCTGGAACCGGCCGGTGGGGATCAGCACCAGCTCCGGCCCCACGCCGGTGCCGTCGAGGAAGCGGTCGCGCAGCACGCCGCTGGGATCGGCCACCGGACTGCCGGGCGTGGGCAGCTGGGCCGCCAGTTCGGCCGCGTTGCGTTCGGCCTGCTGCTTGCGGTGGCGCTCCTGCTCGGCGCGATAAGCCGCTTCCGCCTTGAGCTGCATGGCCTTACGCTGTTGCTCCTCGCGCGCGGCGCGGGCGGCGGCGGCATCGGCCTCGCGCCGGGCCAGCAACTGCTCGCGCAACTGCTGCTTGCGGATCTTGGCGGCCGCTTCCGCCTCGGCGCGCTGGCGCGCCTCCTGCTCGCGGCGCAGCTTGTCGAGCCGGATCTTCTCCAGCGCGGCGGCGTGGGCGGCCGCCTGCGCCGCGGCCTGCACCTCGGCCTGGCGCTTGGCGGCCAGTTCCGCCTGGCGCTGCTGCTCGGCCAGGCGGGCCTGTTCGGCCTGGGCCGCCAATTCCTTCTGGCGCAGCGCTTCGCGCGCGCGCGCCTGCTCGGCGGCGGCGGCCTGCGCCGCCAGTTCCTCCTCGCTGGGGCCGGCCGCACGGCGCAGCGCGTCCAGCAGTTCGGCCACGCTGGCCGGACGGCGCTCCTGCGCGAACGCGAAGCCGGCCTGCAGCACTTGCCACTGGCGCAGGTTGAGCGCAGCCGGCGCCGACGGATGAAAATCGGCGCTGCGCACGTCATCGAACGGCATGCGCCCTTCCAGCAATTGATAGATCATCACAGCCACGGCGTACACGTCCAGCCGGGGACTGGGCTGGCGCTGATGGGTGCCCGCTTCCGGCGCCCGGTAACCTGCCGTGCCGGCGTTGGGCGCCTGCAAACCGAGGCTGCTGCCGGCGCTGCGCGCGCGCGAGGCGATGCCAAAGTCCAGCAGCTTGATCTCGCCACGCTGGGTCAGGAACACGTTGCCGGGCTTGAGGTCGCGGTGCACCAGCTTGTGCTTGTCCCACGCGTAGTGCAGCGCCTCGCCCACCGGCTGCAGCAGCTGGCACACGCGCTCCAGCGGCAGCGGGCCTTCGTGCGCGAGGATGGCGTCCAGGTCCTGGCCTTCCAGGTATTCCATGATGATGAAATAGCTGGACGTGGCCGGGTCCTGCGCCCATTCGTACACGCGCACGATGTTCTCATGCGCCAGCTTGCGGGCCTGCGTCGCTTCCTCGATCAGCAGCTTGGCATGGGTGGCGCTCTGGGTCAGCTGCGGCGGCAGGATCTTCAGCGCCACCTGGTCGCTGTGCCCCAGTTCGGCGTGCGTGGCCAGGTCCGTGGCCAGCCACACCTGGCCCATGCCGCCCATGCCGATCAACCGTTCCAGCCGGTAGCGGCGGTTCTGCGGACCGATTTCCTGCCCGCTCATCAGGCCCAGCTCCGTACCCTGGCGCGCCAGCACGGGCGCGCCGCTGCCGCCGGGCGGCGCGTACTCGGCGTCCAGGATAGCGTTCTTGCGGCGGTCGAACTCCTGCAGGCTTAACAGGCCGTCCTCGTGCAGCGCGCGCAGTTCGCGAATCTTTTCTCTTGCGGTTTGCATCATTGAAGGTGGTGTTCCTGCTCCGTCACGGTGTCAGCGGCACGCCACATTCGGCGCAGAATTTGTCTTGCGGGGAGTCCAGCCGCGTCGGGTGGCCGTTGCGACAGCAGCGCACCTGCGGCACCGGCGCCACCGCGCCGCCCGCGCCGGCGCGGGCCACGCCCACCCCAAGCTGGCTCTGGGTCGTCAGCGCGACGGCGCTGGCCGCGTTCTGCAGGTTGAGCAAGTCGAGCTGGTGGCGACGGTCCTTGTCCATGTCGGCATCGCGGTGGGCGCGCTCCTCTTGCACCTGTTCACGCGCCAGTCGCATGGCTTCGGCCGGCGAGACGCTGTGCTCAGCGGCCACCACGGCGGCCAGCGACTGGATCTGCTCTGGCGTCATGCCGCCCTGTATCTGCAACTGCATGATGCGCGCCAGGGCTTGCGCATTGGGCGCGGCGGCCGTGGCCACCATGCCCATGTCGCTCAATTTGCCGATCGCCTCCACGTGGGCGATCTCGTGCGCCTGGCGCGCCAGCAGCATGTCGTACTCCCCCTTCCAGCGCGCGAACTTCTCGTCGCGTTCATGGGTCATGGCCTTCAGCTCGCGCTGCCACTGGGCTTCGCGCTCGCGTTCCTGCAGCACCTGGCGCTGTTCTTCGACGGCCAGCTGGTCCAGCATGGCCTGGCGCGCGTTGGCCTGGTTGTTCTGGGCATGCAGTTTGTCCGCCTCGATCGTGCGCAACAGCTTTTCGTGCTGCGCGATGGCGTCCGCCTGCGCGCCGGTGCGGCGCAAGTCCTCGATCTTCTGGCTGATCTCGGCCACCTGCACGGCGTTCGACGCATCCTTGACGGTATCCTCGCGCAGCAGTTCGCGCTGGCGCGCCAGTTGCATCTGGTCTTCCCATTCCTGGATGCGCTCGGCCTCGCGGCGGCGCGCCAGGTTGGCCAGCGCCAGGCCCTGGTGGCGGGCCAGGTGATGCTCCGCTTCCAGCTGCGCTTCGCGCTGCTTGTCCTCCGCCTCGCGCTGGCGCAGACGGGCCAGTTCCGCGCGCCGGCGCGACTCGTCCTCGATCGCCAGCGCCTGCGCGATCTGGTTTTCGATGGCCTGCTGATGCAGCTTGTGCGAGAAGCGCTGCTGCGCCAGCTGCCGCTGTTCGGCCGCTTCCTGCTGGGCGATTTCCAGTTCCGTGCGCATCTTGATCTGGGCCAGTTCGCGCACGTGCTCCCACTCCGCCACGTCGCCGGCACGCACGACGCGGTTCTTCGCCAGCTCGTGCTCCAGTTCCGCCAGCGTGGTACCGGCGCCCTTTTCCAGCGCCACCTTGCGCGTCTTCGATTCCATGATGCGGCCATACAGGTCCACTTCGCGGGCCCGGATGGCCTGCACCCGCTCCGCTTCCTGCAGCGTCAGCTCGGCCTTTTCCACGCTGGCGTCCTGCCGCAGTTCCGCGCGCCGGTACTGGGTGCGCATCTTCTGCTCTTCGCGCCAGATCGCTTGCCACTCCTCGTCGTCGTAGATCTGGTCAAGCTGCTTGACGTGTTCCAGCTGCACGTGGCGCTCGTCGGCCACCAGCCACAGGGTGCCGATGCGTTCGCGGTTATGGTCAAACTTGTCGTGCCGCAGGGCGGCCGTTTCCACGTGCGCCACGGCCAACCCATATTCGGCCAGGCGCAGCTTGAGCGCCGCCTGCAGCCGTTCGTCGAGCTGGGCGCGCAAGTCGGGATTGTGGGCCATGTCGCGCATCGAGCGGGCGCCCACGAATTCAACCGCCAGCTGGCGCACGGAAGGCGCCAGCAGGTCGTGCAGGTGGCGCGTGGTGACGGTGCCCGGCGTGGTCATGAAGTGCTGGGCGAAGGCCGGCACGTTCTCGATACGGATGCCAACCGTGAAGCGGGCAGAGATCTTCAGGTGCTCGGCCGTGTGCAGGTCGTCGAACGCGAATTGCACGGGCAGCGGCGTGCTGCGCGTGATGAGGATTTCCGCGTGCTGGTTGCGCAGCAAATGGTTCAGGCGCGTGAAAAAGCCTTCGATCTCGTACTCGCCCTGCGGCACCTCCGTGGCCTTGTCGGCCTGCAGGATGTAAGCGCGGGCCGTGGCCGGCACGCGCAAGGTCTTGGTGAAAATGCCGGACAAGGCGCGCACGCCGAAATACACGGCCAGTTCGTCGTCGCCCGGTATCCAGCGATTGTCGCGCAACACGGGCTCGTTGCGCGGGGCGCCCAGGGTCAGGCCGCAATCGGCGCAATAGCCCGACTGCTCGTCATTCTTGTGCCCACAGCGCGGGCATTTGACGCCGCCAAAACCAAACATTTGGAACATGCCAGACTCCTTCTTGGGTTCATCCTCCGGAACCACCCCAGCCCGCCAACGATTTTAGCAGGGGCCCACCGGTACTCCTTTTGCGCACGATTCAGATCATGCCAATTCGTTCGATGCAAGCATGGCTGGCGCCGCGCGCGCGCAGCGCGGCGGCGAATCCATCCGGCAACTGCCCCTGCCAGGCGGCCGGCAACAGCACCCGGTCGCCCGCCACGGCTTGCTCTAATATCAACGCCAGCTTGGGTTCCACGCCCTCCACCGTTTCCACCTGCCCCGCGTGCCAGGCGCTGGAACAGCCGGTGGCGATGATGCGCCCGCGCGGCACGTACTCGCGCCCGCGCGCGAGGCGGTCCGCCATCACCAGCGCCAGTTCGTAGGACGCGCCCTGGAAGCGGGGCTGGCCAAAGCGCACCACGCTACGCCAGCGCCCCAGTCCCCGGCCATCGAAATGGCGGGCCCCGGCCAGCGCGCGGCGCACGGCCAGTTGCGTGCCCAGGTCCGCGCCGGGCGCGGCGATCGTATCCTCCTCGTCTGCCCCGCCCTGCGCAAGGGGATGGACGCTCACTTCCACCCAGCCCAGGCTGTCGTTGACACCGCCGCTATGCAGGGGAAACCAGGCCTTGGCGCTGGACACGGCCGCAGCGGGGTCGGGATGGCCAAGCAGGCCGCCCAGGTGGGAAATGGACAGGCAGTCAACATCGGGCGCCAGGTCCGTGCCAGCGCCCACCACCAGCGCGGGAGCAAGGGGCAAATGGTGACGGACGTGCCCGATTGCAAGCGGCACGCCAGCCTGCACCCGGCCCAGGTGCCAGGCGTCCGAGCGGCCGTGTGCCAGTACAGCGCCGCCGCTGTGCCGGTACAGCCCGCGCACCATGCGGTCGGCCAGCACGGCGGCCAGTTCCCAGTCACGCTCGTCCGGCGCCGGCACGGTATCCATGCTGAGCACCACCTGGTCGCGGCTGTCCAAGCGCGCTTCCGTGTGGCGGGCCAGCCGCACCACCTCCTGCATGCGCTCGCAGGTGGCGGGCGCGCCGGCAACGACGCACTTGACGTCGGCCCGGTTGGCGCGCGGACGGCGGCTGGCCGTGATGGCCAGCAGGCGGCCATCGGCCAGCAAGGCCAGGCATTGCGCGGTGGTGGGCAAGGTCATAGTTTGGGCTCCCGGCGCATGGACGGCGCTGGCTGGTCCAGCAGTTCATCCTCGTGGATCGGTTCGTAGGGTGCGCGGCGCAAGGCGAGGTCGTATTCCAGATTGGCGCAGATGCGGCTCGCCTCATCGGACAGTTCGGCCCACTGTACCGGCACGGCAAGTTGCAGCCGGGCCAACAGTGCCCATGCTTCATCCAGCGCGGCCACGGCGGCTGTACTGTTACGGCTGCGGCGCGCTTGCTGGTGCGGTTCCAACGGCTGATCCGGTGCGGCCCATGCCAGGGACGGCATGGTGTCCACGTTCAGTTTGAGCAGTGCGAGCCGGCGCAGCAAGTCTTGCTGGACCTGGAATGGCGCTTGCCCCGCGGGTAAGGCCAGCAAGCGCAAGGCCGTGCTCAGCGCGGGCAACTCCAGGAACAGGCGCCGCAGCGCCCTGGCGTCGCAGACCGCCGGTGGCTGGCCGGCCGATGGCGCCGCATGCCGAGGCGGGGGTGCCTGGCCGGGAGTCGCGTCGGTGCCGCCCGTCGTTGTCAGGTGCGGGGGCACATTCGGACTCACATTCGGAACCGCGTCCGGGGGCAAGTCCGCCGCCGGCATGGGCGCGGCCACGGCGGCCGCCCGCAATGCCCGCTCCGTGAGCATGTCCGCGTAATCGACCTGGTCTCCCAGGTCGACCGGCACGCAATCGTCCACCGTGATGCCCAGGCGCGTGTACAACAATTGGTTCAGACCTGAACGGAAGGCATGCCACTCGTCCAGGGTGGTGCAAGGCGGCAGCTCCAGCGGACCTTGCGCCAGTTCGGCCTGCAGCGCCTGGTCGATGCGGGCGCGCATGTCGTCCACTTCCAGGCTGGCCTCCACCTCGCTGTACAGGAACAAGTCGAAGCGCTGCTGGACCACGCGCGGGTCGGCCGCGTCGATCACGAATCGCAGGCGCAGGCCCAGTTCAGGCGCGGCCGCGAACGGCGTCAAGTCCACGCGATACGGGCCGGGATGGAAACAGAAGACGGTTTCGCCTTCCGCGCAGTTGATCTTACCGGCCACGGCGCGGCGCGCATGGCCGCCTGGATTGAAGATGACGACCCGGCATGCCGCCGGCGCGACATCGCCATCATCGAGACGCCGGGCGATCACGTCCCTGCCCAGCCCATTGGTATCGGCGGGCTGGTGGCGGCGGCGTCGGAACAGGCCCATGCTTCAGGGCGCGGCCGACGGGACCGGCTCGACGGCGAAGCGCGCGCCGTACAGATGAAAATGCGGCGCGGGCGCGGTGGCGAACGGCCAGGACTTTTCACATTCGCCGTCCGCGTCCAGCCGGCCCTGCAGGACGATGGCGCCACCACCGTCCACTACGCGCAACAGGGTCTGCTCGCGCAGCAGGCGCTGCGCGAACGGCGCCTCGGCCGCCAGCTTGAGCACCACTTGCCAGCCCTCGCCATCGGGCAGGAAATGCAGGGCCCAGAATCCATCGTCCGTGCTCAGCATCTCGAGCGCGGCGCCGGTGGCGGCGGCGCGCAGCATGCCGCTGCTGCCGTGCCAGTCGGCGTCGTTGGCGGCGGCGCTGCCGGGCCGGCCATGGCCCGATCGTAGTGCGTTGCCGGCGGCGACACTGGCGGCAGCGTGGGCGGCAAGCTGGCCTGGCGTACCCGCCGCGCGCCTTTCCAGCGCCAGCTGACGGAAGCGGCGCAAAGTCAGCGGCGATTGCTGCAAAGCCGCACGTTCGTTGGGCGTGAGCGCACGGCTGCCATCGAGCGCGGCGAGCAAGGTGGCGTCGGCCAGCATCAGCCGGTCGCCGGGCACGGCCCGCGACAGCAGCAGGCGCTCTCCCAGCCGGTCATCCATTGGTATGGTTTGCATGTCGTTCTCCTTCATTACGTGGCTCCCGTGTAGGCCGCCTGCAACCGGGCGATTGCTTCGTTGCGACGCTTGCGCAACGTGGGCATCGAGATGCCATCCAGCGCGGCCAATTGCTGTAGCGTGGGCAGTTCGCCGGTGGCCGCGTCCAGCCAGGCATCCGGATAACTGTCGTCGCCCGGCCCCAGCAGCTTGTGATACACGGCCAACCGTATCGGCAGCGTCGTATCGTGCAGCACGCGCAGCGTCCAGCTGGACGTATCCTGCGCCGCCCGCGCCACTTCCAGATAGCGGGGGGGCAGGGAAAGCGCGACGGCGATGGACTGTTCGGCGGCCAGGCGCACCGGGTCGTGCGCCAGATCATGTGGCGCCGCCTCCCCTTCCCCGGCCGCCGGTTCGGTCTCGTCGGCCGGCTCGGCGTCGTCCGGCTCCGGCGGGGGCAGGATCAGGTCGACCACGGGGCCGACGCCGTCCTCTCCCTGCGCTTCCCGCTGCTCAGACGCGCTGATCACGCGCCAGTAGTCTTCCAGCCAGGACGCGGCCTCGCCCGCATCCTCCTGCCACGGGTCGGCGCGATCCTGGTTCGATGACAATTCCTCGTAGCCGCCGATTTCGGCCAGCATGGCCGCGATCCGGGCAGGATTGTTCTTGAGGCTGGAGAAGCGCTTGGAGCGCGTGTGCAGCGGTCCCGGCGCGCCCGTGTAGCGCTCCTGCGTTGCGCTCCAGCCGATGATCCATTCCGGCTGGCAGGCCCCGATCTTCATATCCCGAACCGCTAGCGGCAAGGCAGCCGGCGCCCGGTCCAGGATGACGGCCAACCGTTCGCGGTGCGCGTCGACATCGGCAAACAGTTGCGCCAGCTCGTGCCAGGCCGTGTCGAGCATGCGGTAGGTGTAGATTTTATTGGGCGAACAATCGCGGCCCGTGGCCACGATGTAGTTGTCCGCGTCGACCTTGTCGCGCAGGCCAGCGTACATGTCGTTGACCTTCTTGCGCTGGGCCGCTTCGGCCGCCGGATCGGTCCAGGACGGGCCACCGCGCGCATGGTCGGCCACCAGCGCAGCCACGAACGCCTGCCAGTACGAGGGATGGGCGTGCAGTTCGAACGCGAGGCTGAGCGCCAGTTCGCACACGCTGTCGCCGTAGCTGTTGCCACTGGCTTCGGAGCGCGCCAGCCGTTCGCCCGCGCGCAGGCCGGCGGCCAACGTATCGACGTAGGCGTCCAGCAGCGCGTCATGCCGCGCCGGATCGAGCACCAGATGCATGTCCAGCTGCCGGAACGCCTGCAACGAGCAGCGTCCCAGCAGTTTCCGCACCTGCTCCCAGCCATGCTCCTGGTACCGGGTTCCTGGCAAGCGCATACTTTCCTGTCAACTGAAGATGCGCACACCGGGCCGTTGCGGGACGAACGACCGCCGGCGGACGCTACAAAATCATGCCACAAATCGGGCCGCGCCATGCTGCGGGAAACCGGGCTATTTCCCCTTCTGTTCCCCGTTCTGCCTCGCCAGCGTCGCCAGGATGCCGGCCGCCACCGGCGCCGCGTGCTCGCCGCCCGTGGCCTCGGAATGGCTGGCGAAGACGGCCAGCGCCAGGCGGTGCGCCTGTCCCGGCAGGCTGCCCGGCTCCAGCCAGCCGGCGAACCACACAGTGGCCGTGCCATCGCCGCTGGGAGCGGTGCCGGTCTTGCCATACAGGTGGGGCCGCAGCGCGGCCAGCGCCGGGCCGGAGAACGCGCCGGCCGCCGTGCCCACGTCGATCACGCCTTTCATGCCGGCCCGGATGCGGTCCAGCCGTATGTCCAGCGCCTGCGCGGGTGGCACGGCGCCGTCCTTGCCGTCCAGCGCCAGCAGCATGCGCGGCGCGATCACGGCGCCCTGCCCGACCGCGCCCGCCGCCAGCGCCATTTGCAGCGGCGTGGCCTGCATGCGCAAGCCTATCGTCATTTGCCGCAGTTCGTGGCGCGTGTGGATAGGGTCGATATGGGCCGGCGTGGCTTGCAGCGCGTCCCAGGGCTGCCAGTTGAAATCGGGCGGCAGCAAGCCGCCGTCCAGCCGCAAGGGCCGGCCAAATCCCAGCCGGTGCGCGGCGGCCAGGATGGGGCGCACGGGGTCCAGCGCGTCCGCATCCAGCGCCTGCAGGTCCGGCGCGCCACCGTCGGGGCGGCCGAACAGGCTGGCGTCGCTCAACTCGCCCGACCAGGCGAACCAGGTATTGAGGCTGTAGGTCAGCGCCTGCGCCAGTCCCAGGCGCCCATCCTGCGCGCGGCGGTCCAGGCTTTGCTCCTTGTAGTTGGTGATGTGGGCCAGCCGGGTGTTGAAGGGGTAGGTCGCCGCGTCGGTCTGGAAACCGAAGCCGCGCTGCGCCGCCATGCGGTTGATGGCCGCCAGCGGCAGCCCGCCTAGCAAGCTGTCGATCTGCGGATCACGCCTGGCGGCCAGCTCCAGGCCCAAGGCGCTGATGATCTTGAACGTGGAACCGGGACTCTGGTGGGCGCCGCCGTCGTGCTGCAAGGCCGGCAGGCGCAAGGCGCTGCGGGCCGGGTTGGCGCGGTCGAAATCGCGCACCTCGGCCCAGTTGGCCGCGTTGACGGCGCCAGTGCCCGCGCCGGCCGCGGCCAGCAGGTCGCCCGTCTCCGTGTCGAGGATGACGATGCCGGCATGGCGCCCCGGCGGCGCGGCCTGGCCACCGGCACAGCGCCTGCCGTCCCAATGGCCGCGCCGCATGGCCACGCAATCCAGCACCTTCTGGCTCAGCGCCTGCAGCGGCAAGTCCAGCGTGAGCCGGGCCGGGACGGTTGCACCGCCGGTGGCCGGACGGCGGCCCAGCACACCCGCGACGCCACTGGCCTGGGCCCCGTTCACGCCCAGCAGCGTGGCCATGCCCGCGTCCAACGCGGCCTGGGTGGGCGCGCCATCGGCCCATAGCGGCGTGCCGTTGCGGTCCCGCAGCTGAACCGGGACCGGCGCGGCCGGCATGGACGGCGCCCCCCGGCCCGGTCCGGCCAGCGCCTGCCACACCGGCTGGCCATCAACGACGGCCAGGTGCCGGTACTTGCGGTCTTCCGGTGAACTCGCGCGCAACGCCGACACGTCCAGCGCCACACCGCGCGCGCCCGGCGCCAGCTCCAGCGTGACCAGCTGGACGTCGCCGGGCGTCGCGCAACCCCGTCCCGTGCAAGCCGGCAGCAGCCGCGCGCGCGCGCCATTCACTGCCCGCACCTGGCCGATCACCAGCAAGTGCAGCACGTCGCCGGCCGTCGCGGGATGGGGCAATTGGGCTTGCAGCCGTACCACGTCCGCCGACGCGGCCTGCGGCCAGCGCACCACCCGCGTCCACGGCTGCCAACCCTGCGGCAGTTCGGCGAACAGGCCGGCGGCACTGGCGGGCATCTGCGCGCTTTCGGTCAACGGCTGCGCAACGGCGGCGTCGCCGCCCGGCCCCGCCGTAGGCACGGCACTGGCGCGCCAGCGCGCCTCGCCCTCTTGGGCACGCCACGCCAGCAAGCGCCGCTCGTCGTTGTAGATGCGGATCTGCTGCCGCACATAGGCGCCGTCAGCCTGGTAGTACAGGCGCTTGAGCAGCCTGGCCGTGGCCGCGTCGGCCGCCACGCCCTGCCATTGCGCCAATTCGACCGCGCGCATGGGCGCGGGACTGGCCAGCCAGGGCAGGATGTCGCGCGGCGCCGCTTCGAGGTCGCCATCGCCGCGCACGCGCACCAGCCCGCGCGCGCGCAAGCTGTCGAACAGCATTTGATCCTCCAGCGGCGGCGCCGCCGCGTCCGGTACCCGGTAATCGCCAGCTGGCAGCGCCGCGCTCACCGGCCTGCCCCGGGCCGGAAAGCCTGCCACCAACGCACGCGGCTGGGGCGCGGCATCGCCGGATGGCATCCGGTAGAGTTGCACCACCAGCTCGCCGGCCTGTGGGCACAGGACGTTGGCGCGGCGTTCCAGGCGCAGCGCTGCCGCGCCGTTGTCCCAGCTCAGCCAGCCCTGCTCGCGCAGCCCGACCTGGCCATCGCTGCCCTGCTCGACCTGGCCCAAGGTGGCGTCGCTGATCCAGCGGGCTTTGCCACCCACGCTGTGCCAGCGCAGTTGTAGCGGCTCGCTGGACGGTAGCGCGAAATCCGGCCGCAACGGGCCGCTGATCCGAACTTCCGGCATCGGCATGGCGCCGGCTGGCGGCGCCTCCACCAACAGCACGTTATGCAAAGCCGGCGCTTGGCCTTGTTCCTCCAAGCGCCGGACATCGTCGAAGCGCAAGCCGAGGCGCAGCGGGATCATGTGCGCCTCGCCTCCCGCACGCATCTGGCTGCACAGGTCCACGCGCACGGGCGCCGCCGCCCGCATGCCCACCGCCACCAGCGTGGCGCCTTCCGGCTGCAAGGCCAGGCGCACTCCTGGCGTGGCAGGGACCTGGAAGCGCGCGCCCGGCAAGACGGACTGGAACACGGCGGCCACCTGCGCCGTCCCTGCCGCGCCGGCCGTATGCATGGTCGCCGCCGCCAGATGGCGTGCATGACCCGCGATCAGGCCGGCGCCGGCCACGCAGGCCAGCGCACCGCCCGCCGCCAGCGCACGCCGGTAGCGCGGCGCCTGGATGGGCGGCGCCGCGCCAGCGCCAGCCCCGGCGGCGCCTGCCACCAGCCGCAGCGCTGGCGCCGCGCCGCGGTCGCGCCCTGGCCCCGTGCCCCCGGCGCGCAAGTTGGCCTGGCGCCGCCGCGTGCGCCGCCATGCCGTCATGGCTTGCAATAGATAAGTGATCGTGCGCCGCATCTGGCCCTCGCGCTGGCTGTGGAAGGTATGCCATCCACTAGCGGAGGGTGACGGAAAAGGCGCACGCCGCGCCGCACAACTGGTCGCCATTTTTCGCAGTTCGCGCCGCAAATCACGCCGCTCGTCGCAAGCCCATGGCGGCGCCCGGGCCGACTGGATACAGTGATCACATCAACACTCATCCCACCGAAAGGAAGCGCCATGAACATCGTCAAAAACTTCGAAGCCCTGTTTGTCGCCACGCTGGGCCTGGCCTGCGCCGCCAACTACGTGCTCGACAAGCAGGAAGCCCCCGCCCCTGCGCCGGCCGTCGCCACCATCGCGCCACCGCTGGCGCTCAACACGCAGGTGGTGGTGGTCAGCGCCAAACGGCTGACTGCCGACGAGAAGAAGCAATCGCTGCTCGACGAGAACAAGGCCGCCATCGCCGCCGGCCACACTGCGAGCAAGATGTGATGGCCCGCCCCGCGCTTCGCCTGTATCCGCGCCGCTACCCGCAGCGCGCCGCGTGACAGGCGAAGTCCGGCGCCACCCGCGCCAGCGTGGTTTGTGTCAGTTGTAAGCAGTTGCATCATCCATTTTTGTGCCCCGCCCCGCTTGATATAGTTTCCGTATGCCAGATCGCACTACGGAGAACATCATGCTCAAGCCCACTTTTTACGCCGCCGCGATGATCGCCATCAGCGCCGCCGCTTTCCTGCCCACGACCGCTTCAGCCCAAGTGGGCGTCAGCGTCGTGATCGGCAACGCCCCACCCGTGCCACGCTTTGAGAGCATACCCGTGCCGCGCGCTGGCTACGTGTGGGCGCCTGGCTACTGGAACTGGGATGGCTACCGTCACGTGTGGCTCGCTGGCCACTGGGAACCTGAGCGGCGCGGTTACCAATATCGCGGCGCCGTCTGGCTGCGCGATGGCGACGCGTGGCGCCTGGACCCCGGCGGCTGGGTCATGGTACGGCCGGAGGTCGCGGCCTACGACTACGTGACCGTGGCGCCACCGCCCCCTCGCTACGAGTATGTGCCGCGCGCGCGTCCCGGCTATTTCTGGGCGCCCGGCTATTGGGACTGGCGCGGCCACCGGCACGAGTGGGTCGCCGGCGGCTGGGTGGCCGAGCGGCCCGGCTATTTGTACGCCCAGCCGCGCTGGATCGAACGGGAGGGACGCTGGTATCGCGAGGAAGGCCGGTGGGAGCGCCATCATGGCCATGGCCACGGCGACCGCGATCACGACGGCATCCCCAACCGCTACGACCATGACCGCGATGGCGACGGTGTGCCCAACCGCTACGACCGCCATCCCGACAATCCCTATCGCGACTGACGGCGTGACGGGAATGGCGCCGGATCGGTTATGCTGACGCCCTCCACCACAGCCATCATCGCGCATGCACCCAACTGAATTTGAACGACTGGCCGCCGCTGCCTACAAGGGCGAACGGGCGGCCAGCCGCCGCCTGGCCGCGCGCACCGGGATGGCGGAAGTGGACGCGCTGCGCCAGACCTTGATGCAGGCGGCCGGGGTGGCGGGCCTGGACGCACTGCTGGCGGCGCGCACCGAGCTGCGCGCGCTGGAACAGGCGCGGCACGCCGAACGCCTGCAGGCGCGGCAAGCGCGCCTGGCCCTCAAGCGCGCGGCCGGCGCGCCGCCAGCCGGCGCGTGGCGGGCATGGTTCGACGGTTCGGCCCATCCCAATCCGGGCCGGCTGGGCATAGGCGCCCTGCTGTGCGGGCCCGATGGGGAACGGATGGAAATCAGCCGCCAGGCCGGTCACGGCAACAGCGGCGAGGCGGAATACCTGGCCCTGATCGCGCTGCTGGAAGCGGCGCTGCCACTGCGCATGACGCAACTGGTCGTGTACGGCGACAGCAAGGTGGTGATCGATGATGTGACGCTGGTGGCGGCCGCCGGCGCCCGTGGACTGGAAGCGCACCGCGCGCGGGCCGATGCGCTGCTGCGCCAGCTGGCGCAATCGGGCGCCGTCAGCCTGCGCTGGGTGCCGCGCCACCGCAATGGCGAGGCGGACCGGCTGTCGCAGCAAGCCATCGCGGCGTGGACGTGCCAGGTGGCGGACCAGGCGGACGAGGTGAACGGGCGCTGAACGGGCCCGCGCCGCGGGCAATCAGGCCGCGGCGGCGTCCAGCAAGCCCATGTCGGCGCTCGACATCAGCTTGTCGATATCGACCAGGATCAGCATGCGCTCGTCAATGGTGCCCAGGCCGATGATGTAATCGGTGTCGAGGGCAGAGCCGATGTCCGGCGCCGGCTTGAGCTGTTCGGGCGTGAGCGTGGTCACGTCCGACACCCGGTCCACCACCATGCCCACCACACGGTGGCCGATATTGAGGATGATGACGACGGTGAACTGGTCATAGGTGGGCGTGCCCAGCTTGAACTTGATGCGCATGTCCACGATGGGCACGATGATGCCGCGCAGGTTGACCACGCCGCGCACGAATTCGGGCGCATTGGCGATGCGGGTCGGGGTTTCGTAGCTGCGGATCTCGCTGACTTTTTGAATGTCGATGCCGTATTCTTCCTGGCCCAGGGTAAAGGCGAGGTATTCGGCCGCAGGGGACGCCACCTGGGCGTCGCTGGTGATGATAGACATGTCGTTTCCTTGATTGGGGCCGCACGCTGGCAATGCCAAGCATGGGTGACTCTTAAACGGGAGCAATGTTACCGTAAGTCAACGACAATTGCATCATCTAACGCCAAGCGGTTTGCGCGGCGGCAAAACCATGGCAGGCGCCCCCTCCGTCGGCGCCACCGGCGCTCAGCGCTGGGCGCCGCGTTCCGTGGGCACGGCCTGGCGGATGGCCAGCCACGGCTGCACGCCCTGCCGGCCCGAGGCGGCGACCGGCGCGGACGACGCGGCTGGCGTGGATGGCGGCGCCGAACGGGCGCCGCGGCGCTCATCGTCGCCGGCCTCGCGGCCCCGGTGCACGGACGGCGCCTCCTGGCGCCAGCGGACCGGTGACGGCGCCCGTGTGTCCTCGCCGCGCGGCCCCATGACCACATTCTGGGTCGGCGTGTCGTCCAGCGCGTACGCGCCCGTACAGAACAGAACCAGGCTGGCGGCTAACATGGTGCGCATCAACGACTCCCGATGTTGTTATTTGTTGTATTATTTTGCACAACACTATCGGAATTGGCAAGCAAATAATGTTTCTTCTCACCAAAATCCTGCGCTGTGCGCATCCACAACGAATTGCGGCCGCCCCCTATGGCGCGCCGCCGATTCATGCCACAATCCAAGCGACAATCGCAGCGAACAAGCAGACCGTCCGGAATCCTTAATTTGATGAACCCTTACATGAGCAGCTGGCATGCGCGGCTGGTGCGGTTGGCTGCGGCGGCCGTCGATGGTGACGGCGCGCACGACGCCAACCACCTGCACCGGGTCTGGCGCAACGCCTCCTTGCTGCTCGACGACCATCCCGAAGCCGATGGGCTGGTGGTGCTGGCGGCCTGCTACCTGCATGACCTGGTCAACTTGCCCAAGAACGATCCGGAACGCCACCTGGCCTCGCGCCGGGCGGCGCAACTGGCCCGCCAGCAGCTGGCCGGGCTCGATTTTCCGCCGGACAAGCTGGCGGCCGTGGCGAACGCGATCGAGAGTCACAGCTTTTCCGCCGCCATCACGCCTGAGACCATCGAGGCGAACATCGTGCAGGACGCCGACCGCCTGGACGCCCTCGGCGCCGTGGGCCTGGCGCGCCTGTTCTACACGGCCGGGCGCATGGGCGCGGCGCTGGCGCACGCGGCCGATCCCATGGCCTTGGGGCGCGCGCTGGACGACAAGGCCTACGCACTCGACCATATCGACACCAAGCTGGCCACCCTGCCCGGCACCATGCGCACGGCCGCCGGCCAGCGCCTGGGCCAGGCCCGATTAGCCGGACTGCTCGCGTTCCGCGACCAGTTCATCGCCGAGTGGGCCAGCCCGGCCGCCGCCTGACGCGGCGCCGCATCCAATTTGATCACCATGACCACCAACGACGCCACTTCCCCTGTCCCGCCGGTATCGCACACGCCCGCCGGCAACCTCAACTTCATCCTCGTGTGCGTGTTCATCGACATGCTGGGCATCGGCCTGGTGGTGCCCGTGCTGCCCATCCTGGTGGGCGAGTTCGTGCATGGCCGCGCCGACCAGGCATGGTGGTATGGCGCCCTCAGTTCCACGTTCGGCCTGATGCAGTTCATCTTCATGCCCATGCTGGGCGCGCTCAGCGACCGCATCGGCCGCCGCCCGGTGCTGCTCTATTCCATGTCGGGCATGTGCCTCAATTTCCTGGCCACGGCCTGGGCGCCCAACCTGGCCTGCTTGTTCATCGGGCGCGTGGTGGGCGGCATGTCGTCGGCCAGCATGTCGGTGGCCTCGGCCTACGCGTCCGACATCTCGACGCCGGACAACCGCGCCAAGAGCTTCGGCAAGGTGGGCGCCGCGTTCGGGCTCGGTTTCATCTGCGGCCCCATGCTGGGCGGCCTGCTGGGCAGCGTCAACCTGCACCTGCCGTTTTACGTGGCCGCCGCGCTGTCGGCCGCCAATTTCATCTACGGCTACCTGGTGGTGCCGGAATCGCTGCCGCAGGCGCGGCGCCAGTCGTTCAAGCTGGCCAAGGTCAACCCGCTGGCGTCCATCGCCAAGCTGGCCCGGCGCGCCGATATCCGCGGCCTGGTGATCGTCTATTCGCTGGTCACGTTCGCCCAGATGATGCTGCATTCGACGTGGGTGCTGTACACCCATTTCCGCTTCGGCTGGAGCCCGCGCGAGAACGGCATCGCGCTGTTCTGCGTGGGACTGGCGGCGGCCGTGGTGCAGGCCGGCCTGCTGGGCGTGCTGATCCGCCGCCTGGGCGAAGTGCGGCTGTTGCTGCTGGGCCTGGGTTCGGGCTGCATCACCTACATGCTGTATGGCCTGGCCACCGAGGGCTGGATGATGTATGTGTTCATCCTGTGCAACCTGCTGGCGTTCGCGGCCGGCCCTGCGCTGCAGGGCATCATTTCCAAGGCCACGCCGGCGCAGGAACAGGGCGAGCTGATGGGCTCGCTGCAATCGATCAGCAGCCTGGGCATCATCGTCATGCCGCTCCTGGGCAACACCATCGTGGCCAGGGTGAGCGACCTGCCGGCGCGCGATTGGCGCATCGGCACCACCTTCTTCGCCTGCGCCGCCATGCAGGCGCTGGCCATCCTGGTGGCGCGCCGCTATTTCCATTTATCCCGGCTGCGCCAGCAAGCGCAGATGCAGGCCTGAACATGAAACGCTTGCCACCGCTCCCTACACCGCTGCGCGCCGGCCTGGCCTGCTTGCTGGGCTTGCTGGCCGGGGCCGCCAGCGCGGCCGGGGCGCCTTGCTCGCGTACGATCAGCGCGCCCGTTGCGCCCACCGGCGCCAGCGTCATCATCGAAGCGGGCAACGTCAGCGGCATCTATCCGGATCTGTTGCGCAGCATCGGCCCGCGCAATGGCTGCACCATCGTGTTTCCCATCGTGCCGCGCGCGCGCCAGGTGGCCATGTTCGAGGCCGGCAAGGCCGACATGCTGGTGCCCGCCACGCGCACGGCCGCGCGCGACCAGATCGGCATTTTCGTGCCCATGATGGGCCATCGCGCCACGCTGATCTCGCTGGCCAGCGACCGTCCGCCCATCACCAGCGCCAAGGAATTGCTGGAGCGGCGCGAACTGCGGGTGGCCGTGGTGCGCGGCTTCGACCATGGCGAACAGTACACGGCGCTGGTCAAGGAACTGGCCAGGCAGGGGCGCCTGTTCACGGAAGTGGATGTGAGCGCCGTGGCGCGCTTGCTCAACATGGGTGCCGTCGACATGACCATCATGGGGCCGACCATCCTGGCCGGCGCCATCGCCCACGAGCCGCGCGTGAGCGGCATGCTCGACAAGCTGCGGCTGGAGCCGATACCGGAGCTGCCCTGGGGCCAGAGCGGCGCCTACATCTCCCGCCTGTCGCTGACGCCGGAAGACCAGCAGGCGCTGCGCGAACTGCTGGAGCAGGCGGCCAAGTCGGGCGCCGTGATGGAAGGCTTCAAGCGCTACCACCGGCCCGATATCCTGGCCGCCAGCGTGCGGGCGCACTAATGACGGCGGCCATACGCCGCCCACAGTTTGGCAGGATCGCGCGCCTGAAACGGGAACGGCTAGCGCAACAATTTCAGCATGGCGCCCAGTATCGTCGTCTGCACCACTGTCAGACTAATGATCCACATGAGCAGTTCCACCTTGAGTTGTGCCAGTCTGAGATCAAACTTGGCTTCGATGCGTTGCTCCAAGGCCAGCAAATCGTCCTTGGTCGCAAGCCTGTTCGTCACCAGATCCCATATCGCGTGGGCCAGCACGGCCGCCTGCCTGTCGCTGAAGCCTCCTTCCACCAAAGTATCCTTGCATGCCAGTGAATCAAACGTGGTTGTCATTATGCGCCCCTAGCTTGGCAGATACCCTTTAGATCGGCCTCACTGGCCCCAAGTTCCCCGATCGCGCCCACCGTTGGATCGCGCACGACAACTTGACAGACCGCCGCCGAACTGCAACCATACGCGGCATGAAATTGACCCCGATACCTCGTTCGAATGTGAATTGGTGGCGCTGCTGACAGCGAGCGGCCACTGTTTATCCATCGTGAATGATGTTTTTATCAACGCCGCCTCCGCCAGGCGGCGTTTTTATTGGCGCGCCGGACGGGGGTAACGTAAAGGAACCCTGATGAGTCTGCCAGCGAAGTCCACCTCCCCCGCCGTCATCCTGACCGGCGACCGCCCCACCGGCCCCTTGCACCTGGGCCATTACGTGGGCAGCCTGCGTAACCGCGTGACCTACCAGCACGACTACAAGCAGTACATCATGCTGGCCGACTCGCAGGCGCTGACCGACAACATGGACGACACGGGCAAGGTGCACCGCAACGTGGTCGAAGTGGCGCTGGACTACCTGGCCGTGGGCATCGACCCCACCAAGTCCACCATCCTGATCCAGTCGCAGATTCCGGAACTGGCCGAGCTGACCTTTTACTACCTGAACCTGGTGACGGTGGCGCGCCTGGAGCGCAACCCCACGGTGAAGGCCGAAATCGTGCTGCGCGGCTTCGAGCGCGACATTCCGGCCGGCTTCCTCACCTATCCAGCCAGCCAGGCGGCCGACATCACGGCCTTCAAGGCCGCGCTGGTGCCGGTGGGCGAGGACCAGATCCCGATGATCGAGCAAACCAACGAGATCGTGCGCCGCTTCAACCGCATCGCCAACCGCGACATCCTGGTCGAATGCAAGGCCCTGGTGCCGGAGATCGGCCGCCTGCCCGGCATCGACGGCAAGGCCAAGATGAGCAAGTCGCTGGGCAACACCATCAACCTGGGCGCCAGCGCCGCCGAGATCACGGCCGCCGTCAAGAAGGTCTACACCGACCCGCTGCACCTGCGCGTGGAAGACCCCGGCCACCTGGAAGGCAACGTGGCCTTCATCTACCTGGACGCGTTCGATCCGGACCAGGCCGCGCTGGCCGAGATGAAAGCCCACTACGTGCGCGGCGGCCTGGGCGACAGCGTCGTCAAGAAGCGTCTCGAACTGGTGCTGCAGGAAATGCTGGCGCCGATCCGCGCGCGCCGCGAGGAGCTGGCCAAGGACCGCGGCTACATCATGCAAGTGCTGAAGGATGGCACGGCCGCCGCGCGCGAAGTGGCGGCCCGCACGGCCGACGAAGTGAAGGCCGCGCTTGGCCTGAGCTACTTCTAAACAAGGCATGGCGCGAGCACGCGGGCCGCGCCCGGCCGGCCGCCGCCGCGTCAACGGCGGCGTGGCCGGGGGCGCCGGGGGCGCCGCTTATCTGCCGCTGGCCGCGTTCGCCCTGCTCTATCTGGCCGCGACGGTGCTGTGGCGCCTGCCGTCCTGGGTGGCGCTCGTGTATGGCGTGGCCAGCCTGTTGTGCTTCGTCGCCTACGCGCTCGACAAGGCGGCCGCCGTGCGCGGCCGCTGGCGCACGCCGGAACGTACGCTGCTGATACTGGGCCTGGCCTGCGGCTGGCCGGGCGCCATCCTGGCCCAGCAATGGCTGCGGCACAAGTCCGGCAAGCGGACATTCCGTACGCTATTCTGGGGGACCGTGGCGGCCAACGTGGCCGCCTTCACCTGGCTGGCGCGGTGGCAGGCCGCCTGAAGGCCAACCACCGGTCCGGCCAACCATCAACGTAGAAAGAACCCAGGCCGATGTG
Organism: Rugamonas fusca; assembly: GCF_014042365.1. Taxonomy (GTDB): domain Bacteria; phylum Pseudomonadota; class Gammaproteobacteria; order Burkholderiales; family Burkholderiaceae_D; genus Rugamonas; species Rugamonas fusca. Next base: position 15,350 of record NZ_JACEZS010000038.1, on the reverse strand, counting down.
GAATGGCGTGTTGTGCGGCTTGCTGGCCGGCGCGATGTGGGGCATGGTGTTCATCGTGCCGGAACTGATGGCGGCCTACTCGCCACTGGAACTGGCCGTGGGCCGCTATGTGGCCTATGGCGCCATCGCGGCCGGCCTGATGCTGCCGCGCCTGGGCAGCCTGCTGCGCCGGCTCGGGCGCGCCGACTACCTTGCACTGCTGCGCCACGCGCTGGCCGGCAACATCGTCTATTACATGCTGCTGTCGCTGGGGGTGAAGCTGGCGGGCGTGGCGCCCACCTCGCTCATCATCGGCGTGCTGCCGATCGCCGTCACGCTGATGGGGCACAAGGACCACGGCTCGGTGCCGCTGCGCCAGCTGGCCGGGCCGCTGCTGGTGGTCACGGCCGGCATCGTCTGCATCAACATCGACGTGTTCACCCATGACAGCGGGGGCACCGGCACTGGCATCGGCCAGAAGCTCGTCGGCGTGCTGTGCGCCAGCGGCGCGCTGCTGTGCTGGAGCTGGTACACCCTCGACAATGCGCGCTACCTGAAGCGCAATGCCCACTTCAGCAGCGGCGAATGGTCGGCCCTGTATGGCCTGTCCAGCGGCCTGATCGCGTTGCTGATCGGACTGGCCGCCTTCGCCGTCTACCATGCGGATGTGACGGGCGCGGCCGGCGCGGCCAGCGGGCGCCACTGGGGCAGGTTCTGGATCGTCAACGCCCTGCTGGCCTTGGGCGCTTCCGTAATCGGCAACCATTTGTGGAACGTGGCCAGCCGCCGCGTCCCCGTCACGCTGTCGGGCCAGCTGATCCTGTTCGAAACGCTGTTCGCCCTGCTCTACGGCTTCCTCTACCAGCAGCACTGGCCGCGCACGCTGGAACTGGCGGCCATCGTGCTGCTGATCGTGGGCGTGGTGTGGTCGGTGCGCGTGCATGCGCGCGAGCAAGCGCACTGACGGCGCCCGCGCCGCGTCATTGACTGGCCAGCAGGCCGTTTTCGTTCAACAAGTCCTGGATCAGTTCCAGCCGCAGCACGGGATTGTCCTGCAACAGCAGGCGCTGCTTGTCACGCAAGTCCAGGCGCAGCAATTCGCACCAGCGGTTGGCCACCCAGCCGGCCTCGTCGAGCCGGTACGGCGGGGCCAGGTGCATATTGGCGGTGGAAATCTGTTTTTTCTCCAGCGAGCGGATCAGGGAGGCCAGCGCATCGGCCACGTTGCGCTGCTCTTCGGGCACGGGCACCACCCGGTCACCAGCGAGGGGATCGACTTCGGCCACCCACAAACCATGCTTGAGCCGCTCGGCGCTGCGCACCTGGAAGCGCGTGGTGCCCACGCACGACACGCGCAGCAAGCCCGGCATGGGCGCCGACCAATCCTGGATGCGGGCCATGGTGCCGGCGCCCGCCAGCACTTGCTGCTGCTCCGGCAATTGCACCTCGCTGCCCTCCAGCAAGGGCACGACGCCGAATTGCTCATCCTCGGCGATACATCGTTTGATCAGGTCCAGGTAGCGCACTTCGAACACTTGCAAAGGCAGGTGCCCGTCGGGGAATAACACCGTATTGAGTGGAAATAGTGAAATGGCAAGCATGGCCCATCATCCCACAGATCGCCGTGGACAGCATTGCCCTAAACAAGTGATAGCGCAAGAAACGCGCTGCGTGCGATTCCCTTTCATCACAAAAGCAACAGGAAAGGGGGAATAGGCGGCATGAATATACCGCCGGCGATAAAACACGATAACCCCGCCGCCGGACGTTTGCACAAACGTCCGTACCGGCGGTTTCGAGGATGATGACAATGGAACGCTGCCGCCGGAATAAACGCCAGCGTACGTTCCCGATCCCCCCTTACTTGATCAGATATTGTTCCTTGTCTTTACCTTCCAGCCACTTGGGCGCACGGCCGCGGCCGGTCCAGGTCTGGCCGGTGGCCTCGTCGCGATATTTGGTGGGCACGGGCGCGCGCGTCTTGGCGGGCTTGGCTTTGGTGACGCCACCCAGGTCGGCCAGCGTCAGGCCATAGTCGCGCATAATGGCGGCGATTTGCTCCTTGGCAGCCTGCAATTCATTCTTGCGTGCGGTTTCGGCCAGGCTTTCCAATTCCGCGATCTTTGCTTTGTATTCCTGGTACGTCGTCATATTTATATCCTTTGAACGGTTGAGAGCGAATGTTTAAACTCGTCTTTCGTGGCGTTGTGACTTAACTCTCGGTGTGACATTGCGTGAGAATTCACGAAGTGTCAATTTACCATAAGACTGGTGAAATTTTATGGCGATATACACAACAAATACCAATATAAATAGAATCGGGAATAATTTCTACAACTATCTGATTGTATTTCAAGATGCGGCGGCAATAGCGCCGCCCGCGCCCGCATGCAACCACGTTTGTTACAGCGCAATACTCAAGTAGTTAAATCCCGGATAAAGTGCCGCCGCCATCGCACCGTCGCCACTAGATGGTATGCCCTAGCGCCGGAAGTACGTATTTCCCGCAGCACGACGCTATAATGCGTCACCATTTATTCGCCATGGATTAACTATCGTGTCCGACCGCCTTGCCGTGCTGCCTCAATACCTGCTTCCCAAGGGAGCGCTGACCAATTTCGCCGGACGGGTGGCCGGCGCCAAGGGCGGTTCGGCCACGGCCAGCCTGATTCGCTGGTTCGTGGGCCGCTACGACGTCAACATGGCCGAAGCGCTCGATCCCGATATCAGCCATTACGCCAGCTTCAACGATTTCTTCACGCGCGCATTGCGTCCGGACGCGCGCCCGCTGGCGCCGGCCGCCTACGTCTGCCCCGTCGATGGCCGCATCAGCCAGTTCGGCGCCATCGAGGATGACCAGATCTTCCAGGCCAAGGGCCACCGCTTCAGCACCACCGCCCTGCTGGGCGGCGACCGCGTGCTGGCCGAGCACTTCCGTCACGGCAGCTTCGCCAACCTGTACCTGAGCCCCCGTGATTACCACCGCATCCACATGCCCTGCGATGGCAAGCTGACCCGGATGATCTACATTCCGGGCGCCCTGTTCTCCGTCAACCCGACCACGGCGCGCGGCGTCCCCGGCCTCTTCGCCCGCAACGAGCGCGTGGTGTGCGTGTTCGAAGGCGCGCACGGCCCCTTCGTGCTGACGCTGGTGGGCGCCACCATCGTCGGCAGCATGGCCACCACCTGGCACGGCGTGGTCAACCCGCCGCGCACGGCCGAGGTGCGCGAATGGACTTACGGCGACCAGAACATCGTGCTGAAAAAGGGCGAGGAAATGGGCCGCTTCCTGCTCGGCTCCACCGTCGTCATGCTGTTCCCCAAGGGCACGATCCGCTTCAATGCCGGCTGGCAGCCGGCGGCCGCCGTCCGCCTGGGCGAAATGATGGGCGAGGCCCAATAAGCACCCGCCGTCACACGGCGGCGCCAGCCTCGAAGCTCGCCTCCAGCATATCGAGGAATACCCTGGTCTTGGCCGGCATCAGCCGGCGACCGGGGAACACGGCCCAGGCTGTGACGGTGGGAAAACACCAGTCCGGCAACACCCGCACCAGCTCCCCCGTTTGCAGATAAGGCAGCGCCAGCTGCTCGGTGCTGGCCGCGATGCCCACGCCCGTGCGCGCCATGCGCACCAGCAAGTCCGGTGAATTGGCCATCATCCGCACCGGCAAGTCCCGCTCCCACAACGTCTTGCCGCGCTGCAGGGTCCAGCGCGTGAGGCCGTTCGTGCGCGGCGGCAGGCTCAGCAGATCATGCTGGAACAGGTCATCGGGATGTTCTGGCAAGCCGCGCAAGCCCGTGTAAGCGGGCGCCGCGTACAAGCCCAGCGTGCTCAGCACGATGCGCCGCGCCGCCAGCGTGGCGTCGTCCGGCAGCGCGCCCATGCGGATGGCCAGGTCGAAGTTCTCGGCCACCAGGTCGACCCGGCGCGGCGACAAGTCCAGCTCCAGCGCAATGGCCGGGTATTGGTTCATGAAGCGGGCCAGCAGCGCGCCCATCACCAGGTTAGCGAAGTCGGCCGGCATGGACACGCGCAGCAAGCCGCTGGGCGCGCCCTGCCGGTGCTGGGCCAGCGCGCCGGCCGCCTCCGTCTCCTCCGTGACCCGGCGCGCGTGTTCCAGCAGGCTGGCGCCAAATTCCGTCAATACCAGCTTGCGCGTGGTGCGCTGGAGCAAGCGCTCGCCCAGTTGCGTTTCCAGCAGGGACAGGCGGCGCGAGACGGTGGACTTGGGCAATTGCACGCGGGCAGCGGCCAGGCTGAAACTGCCGCACTCGACGATACGGGCAAACAGCAGCAAGTCGCCAGGGTCGATTTCCATGAGATTGTTCCATCAGTGGACTAATGTTATCCATTTTAACGGCTTCCGGCACGTTTTTGGAACTGATAAAGTTCTTCCATCGTAACAACAACCCCACAGAAACGGAGCACACCATGAACATCCTGCAAATCAATTCCAGCGCCCGCAGCAACGGTTCCGAATCGACCCGCCTGGCCGACGCCCTGGTGGCCAAGCTGAGCGCCACCGCCGCCAACGTCAGCGTGACGCGCCGCGACCTGGCCACCCAGCCTCACCCCGTGCTGGACGAGGCCGCCCTGCAGGCCCTGTTCACGCCGGCCGACCAGCGCAACGCCGAGCAAGCGGCCCGCGTGGCCCTGGACGACGCGCTGATCGCCCAGGTGCAGGCGGCCGACGTGATCGTGATCGGTTCGCCCATGTACAACTTCGGCATCACCGTGCAACTGAAAAGCTGGTTCGACGCCATCGCCCGCGCCGGCGTGACCTTCAAGTACACGGCCACCGGGCCCGTCGGCCTGCTGACCGGCAAGAAAGTGTACGTGGCCGTGGCACGCGGCGGCATGCACCGCGGCGCGCCGTCCGACACCCAGTTGCCGCACCTGAAGACCTTCCTGGCCTTCCTGGGCCTGACGGACGTGCAGTTCGTGTACGCTGAAGGCATGGGCCTGGGCCCGGAAGCGGTGGCCAAGGCGCAAGCCCAGGCCGACGCGGAAATCAACGCGGTACTGGTATAACCCTAGTCAAGCAACATGGCGTGCCGCAGGCGGCGCGCCCACACTGGAGAGAGTGATGACACAGATGACGAACGCAGTACCCGAGCAAGTGCGGCAAGGCCGCGCGGTGGAACGCATCATCCATGGCCAGGCCGTGATGGATGGGGCCGGCGTGAAGATCAACCGCGTCCTGACCCAGTCCCTGCAGCGCCGCCTCGACCCGTTCCTGATGCTGGACGCCTTCGGCAGCGATGAAGCCAACGACTACATCGCCGGCTTCCCGTCGCACCCGCACCGGGGCTTTGAAACCGTGTCCTACATGCTCACCGGCCGCATGCGCCACAAGGACAGCGCCGGGCACGAAGGCTTGCTCACCAGCGGCGGCGTGCAGTGGATGACGGCCGGTCGCGGCGTGATCCACTCGGAAATGCCGGAGCAGGAGGAAGGCGTGATGGAAGGCTTCCAGCTGTGGCTGAACCTGCCCGCGCGCGACAAGATGCGCCAGCCCTGGTATCGCGACTTCGACAGCGCGGACATCCCCCGCTACACCACGCCCGAGGGCGTGACGGTGCGCGTGATCGCCGGCCGCAGCCACGGCGTGGACGGCGCCGTGCAGCGCGAGGTGACTGAGCCGCTGTACCTGGACCTGGAGATTCCGGCCGGCGCCAGCTTCAGCCAGTTGCTGCCCCAGGGCCACAACGCTTTCCTGTACACCTATCGCGGCACGGTCACCGTGGGCGACAAGGCGGTGCCGTCGAAGGCGATGGCCATCCTGGCCAACACGGCCGGCGCCGATGGCGTGACGCTGCACGCGGCCGAGGCCAGCCGGGCGATCCTGCTGTCGGGCCAGCCCCTGAACGAGCCGATCGCGCAATACGGCCCGTTCGTGATGAACACCCAGGCCGAGATTTTCGCGGCCGTGGAAGACTTCCGCGCCGGACGCCTGGGTGAGGAAGCCCAGGGCTGACAAGCTCCAGACAACGATCACACCCGCCGCCGGATTGCGCACATCCGGGGCGGGTCCTCTTGCACCTGCGGCACCACTGCCGCTGGCCTTGCATTGCAGCTAAAATGGCGCCATGACTTCCACCATTTTCGCCTGGCTGCGCCACCTGAGCCGCGTGTGCGGCTTCGAGACGGCCGACGCGTTTCCGCCCGGCCATCCCTACGCGCGCACGCGCTGGAATGGCGCCTATTTCGATATCGCGTCCGATGTCAAACCGGAACAGATCGAACAGCGGCTGTGCGACGCCATCACCAACACGCCGCTCGTGTTCGGCTACATCACCAATCCCACGCCGCGCATGCAGCGCGCGCTGCTGGCCGTGCTGGAGCAGCGCATGCGCAACAACCGCGGCCGCGCCACGGAACTGGCCTTGCTGCTGATCGAAGCCTACCGCAGCCCCCATGTGACGGAAGTGCTGCCGGGCCTGCGCGCGGCCATCGCCAGCACCGCCGGCCAGGACGATGGCGACCGGGCCCGCAGCCTGATGGCTTACCTGGGCGGCATGCAAGTGCCGTTCGACGTGATCGATGCCCGTCCCTGAACCCCGCCCTGAGCCGATGCGCAGCGCCAGCCAACTGCAGTTCAAGTCCATCCAGTACCGCGGCCAGGGCGACGGCCCGCGCCTGATCGTGCTGGGCGCCGTCCATGGCAACGAAACTTGCGGCACGCGCGCCATCGAACGCCTGATGGTGGAACTGGACAGCGGCGCCCTGCATATCGCCCGTGGTTGCCTGACGCTGGTGCCGGTGGCCAATCCGCTGGCCTATGCCAAGGGCGAGCGCGCGGGCGAGCGCAACCTGAACCGCAAGCTGTTCCCCAACGCCGCGCCACAGGATTTCGAGGACCGCGTGGCCAACTGGCTCTGTCCCCTGTTGGCCGGCCATGACGTGCTGCTGGACCTGCATTCGTTCCAAGCCGACAGCGCGCCGTTCGTGATGGTGGGACCACGCGACAACGACGGGCCGCTGGAACCGTTCCACCATGCGCGCCAGGAACGGGCGCTGGCGCGGCGGCTGGGCGTGCGGCGTTGCGTGGAGGGCTGGCTACGCACCTACGGCCAGGGCGTGCAGCGGCGGCTGCATGGCAACGACCAGCTCGCTACGGTGCTACGGTACGGCGTGGGCACCACGGAATACATGCGCAGCATGGGCGGCTATGCGCTCACGCTGGAATGCGGCCAGCACGCCGATCCGCACGCGCCGCAAGTGGCCTACCAGGCGATCCTGAATACGCTGGCCTTCCTCGGTTTGACCGGCGCGGCGGCGCCGCCCCCCGTGCCCGACAACGCGCTGGAAGTGCTGAGCATGGTGGAGGTGCATGACAAGCAGCATGCCGGCGACCGCTTCAGCCGCGACTGGGCCAGTTTCGATCCGGTGCGCCAGGGCGAGGAAATCGGCCGCCGCGCCGATGGCACGCCCGTGCTGGCCGGCTTCGACGGCGTGATACTGTTTCCCGACAGCGCAGCCGGGGCCCAATGCGAATGGTATTACCTGGCCCGCCCCAGCCCGGGCTTGTGATGGCCGGACGTCGTTTTTCAGGCAAGCTTGTACGATGCAATGCTGGCGTGCCCCAGGCGATGCGTCTAGAATCGTCGCTGGAGGCAACATGAATATCCCACGGTTACTACTGCTGATCACTGTCACGCTCGCGTCCTGGCCTGCCGGCGCGTGGGCCGGCGTGGTCAATTTGCCCGTGCTGGCCCAGGAAAGCCTGCCGCCCAAGTGGATCAACCGGGGCGAGCACAGCGAGGGCGTGTGCCCCGACATCCTGCAGGCCATCGAGAAAGTCGAGCCGCGGCTGCACTTCACCGGCCAGCACGAATTCCGCTCCATTCCCGTGATCGAACAGGGCCTGGAGTCCGGCAACGTGGCCTGCGCGTGTGCGCTGCTGGACACGGCGCGCCGGCGCGCTGTTGCCACCATCGCGGGCAAGCCCTTGTACCAGGTGCGGCACCGGGTGGCGGCCGCCGCGGGCGACCCGGTCAAGGTGGACAGCCTTGACGATCTCGTCAAGCTCAAGCCGCTGATCAACACGTCGCGCGGGGCCGGCTATTCGGACCAGTTGCGCGCGCTGGGGCTGAAGGTCGATGACAGCAGCAGCGACAATGTGGTCAACCTGAAGAAGATCATCGCCGGCCACGGACGGCTGTTCTACATGAACGAGCTGTCGCTGAACTGGATCGTGCGCGAGAATGGCATGCGCGACCAGGTGCGCGTGGTGCCTGGCGTGCTCAAGGAAGAACCGATCTATTTCTGGGTCAGCAAGAAAGTCCCGCCCGCCACCTACCATTTGCTGGACCAGGCGCTGTTGAAACTGAAGGCGAACGGCGAACTGAACCGCATCTACGAGCACTGGAGCAACGGCCGCTGACGGTCGGCAGCGCTCAGGCCGTGGCCAGCTTCAGGCCCAGGATGCCGGCCACGATCATGGCGATGCACGCCAGCCGCAGCACGCTGGCGGGCTCACCGAGCACGACGATGCCGAAGATCACCGTCCCCACCGTGCCGATGCCGGTCCAGATCGCATAGGCCGTGCCCAACGGCAAGTGACGCAACGCCAATCCCAGCAAGCCCACGCTGCCCGCCATGGCCAGCAGGGTCAGCACGGACGGCACGGGCCGGGTGAATCCCGCCGTGTATTTCAGCCCGACGGCCCAGGCCACTTCCAGCAGGCCGGCCAGGATCAAGATCAGCCAGGTCAATGTGTTCTCCTTGATGGGCGGGGCCCTCCCCGCTTGTGCCAACGAGGCCGCAGTGTAGCACCGCCAGGCCGGAGCTGCCGGCCGCGGCGGCATTTCGCGGCGGCCAGCACGTTTTTCATTTATATCGTAAGATAGCGATATTGAAATCGGCAAAAACCGATACATATATCGTCCTGTGACGAAACAAGTGAGTAATGATGGATATCGACGCCATACACAAAGCGCTGGCCAACCCGGTGCGACGCCAGATTCTGGCGTGGCTCAAGGAGCCGGAAGTATTTTTCGCCGACCAGCAACACCCGCTCAGCCTGGGGGTGTGCGCCGGCCTGATCGACCGCCGCTGCGGCCTGTCGCAATCGACCGTGTCGGCCCACCTGGCCACGCTGCAAAAGGCCGGGCTGGTCGTGTCGTACCGGGTTGGCCAGTGGAATTACTTCAAGCGCGATGAAGCGACCATCCAGGCATTTCTCGAACACATGAACACGGGCCTCTGAACGGGCCTTCCCTTTTGCCGGCCTGGTCCGGCACTTTTATGACAGGAACTCATCATGGCAAATCTGTTTGATCCCATCACCATCGGCAACCTGACCCTGAAAAACCGCATCATCATGGCCCCCCTCACCCGCGCCCGCGCCGTCGGCGGCGGCCGCGTGCCCAACGCCCTGATGGCCAAGTACTACACGCAGCGCGCCAGCGCCGGCCTGATCCTGAGCGAGGCGACGGCCGTCACGCCCCAGGGCGTGGGCTATGCGGACACGCCGGGCCTGTGGTCGGACGAACAGGTGGCAGGCTGGAAGCTGGTGACGGACGCCGTGCACGCGGCCGGCGGCCGCATTTTCGCCCAGCTGTGGCACGTGGGCCGCATTTCCGACCCCTCCTTCCTCGATGGCCAGCCGCCCGTGGCGCCAAGCGCCATCGCCGCCAAGGGTAATGTGAGCCTGCTGCGCCCGCAGCGCCCCTTCCCCGTGCCGCGCGCGCTGGAAACGGCCGAACTGCCCGGCATCGTGGCGGCCTACCGCAAGGCGGCCGAGAACGCCAAGCTGGCCGGCTTTGACGGCGTGGAAGTGCACGGCGCCAACGGCTACCTGCTTGACCAGTTCCTGCAAGACAGCACCAACCAGCGCACCGACAACTACGGCGGCTCGGTCGAGAACCGCGCCCGCCTGCTGCTGGAAGTGACGGACGCCTGCATCGAGGTGTGGGGCGCCGACCGCGTAGGCATGCACCTGGCGCCGCGCCGCGACACCCACGACATGGGTGACTCGGACCCGGCCGCCACTTTCGGCTACGTGGCGCGCGAACTGGGCAAGCGCAAGATCGCCTTCATCTGCGCGCGCGAAGCCGTGGGCGAGGACAGCCTGGCGCCCATGATCAAGCGTGAATTTGGCGGCGTGTTCATCGCCAACGAGAAGATGGACAAGGCGACGGCCCAGCGCGTACTCGACGCCGGCACGGCCGATGCGATCGCGTTCGGCAAGGCCTTCATCGCCAACCCGGACCTGCCGCGCCGCCTGCAACTGGACGCGCCACTCAACGAGTGGAAAATGGAAACCTTCTACCATCCGACGGAAGAAGGCTACACTGACTACCCGGCACTGGAAGTGGCGTAAGGCGAAGCTTGGGCGCTGACGCGCCGCTGGCTTGACCGGGGCGTGCCACGCGCGTGACACGCACCCAGGAACAACAGGGCGCCGCGGCGCCCTGTTGTCGTTAACGGCCGAGCCTGGCGCTCAGCGTGGGATCACGTAATTGACCGGCACGAACTGATATCCCTTGCCGCTGGCGCGCAGGTGGCCGAGGGCCGGGAACTGCAGGTGGGCCGCACCGATCAGATAACCGTGTTTGGCCGCGTCGGCGAAGGCGGCCTTGCGCTGGACGGCGGCGGCCAGGTTGTCCGAGTCAAACGCGATGGTCACGGCCGGCTCGTCGAACTGGACGGCCGCCACGTGCATCAAGTCACCCAGCAGCACCAGCTTCTGGCCCTTGCTTTCGACCACGTAGGTGGTATGACCCGGCGTGTGGCCGGCGCTGGCATACGATTTCACGCCCGGCACCAGTTCCGTGTTGGCCGTGATGGGGACGAATTTATTGGCTTGCACGTAAGGGCCGAACGCCCCCATGGCGCCCTGGAAGAAGCCTTTCTGCTCGGCCGGAGCATGGTCCAGGTTGGCCTGGCTCAGCCAGTAGTCGGCGTCGGCCTTGCCAGCGCGCACCACGGCATTGGGGAATGCGCGCTGGCCATCGGCCACCAGCCCGCCCACGTGGTCCGGGTGCATATGGGTGATGTAGATTTCATCGACCTGCTCAGGCTGATAGCCGGACGCCTTCAGGTTGGCCACCAGCTTGCCCAGCGTGGGGCCGAACAGGCCGGCCGCGCCCACGTCCACCAGCACCAGCTTGTCGCCCGTGTTGATCAGGTAACCATTGACCGACGTTTCCAGCGGGCTGTGCTCGAACGACTTGGCCAGCGCCTTGTCGGCCTTGTCCTTGGGCATCTTGAGCAGGGTATCGACCGGCAGTTCGACGGTGCCATCGTTGAGCACGGTCACTTCGAAGTCACCCAGCATGGTGCGGTAAAAGCCGGGCGCCTGGAATTTGGCCATGGGCGCGGCGGCCTGGGCCGGAGCGGCGCAGCACGCGGCGGCGATGGCGGCACCGAGGGCGGCCTGGGTCGGCCGGGAAAGCAGCATCGAAATCATAGGATGTTCCTTTGGTGTAAAAGTTGCCAGGAACACTAAGATACCTGATTTACCACTTTGCTGCCGAGCTCGCCTTGGACGCTGCCTTAGAAGCTGACGGGCAGCCGCACCGACAGTTGCACGTCCGGCGTGTCGCGGGTCAGCCCGGCCCCCACGGCCACGTTGACAGTGCGCCGGTCGCTGAGCCGGTACGACATGCCCAGCAGCAGCGTGCCCAGTTGGGTGCGCACGGAACCGGGCACGGCTTGGCCGTTCTGGCGCGTGCGGGCGATGGAACTGTGGTCATAACCCAGGCTCATGGCCAGCTTGTCGTTCAACGCCAGTCCCAGGCCGAAATTGAAACCGAACACGGCACCGGGTGCAACCGTACCCAGCGGCTCGGACTGGCCGTTCAGCACCTGGCGCATCACATTGCTGCGCCGGAAATTGTGCAGATAGCTGACGCTGCCAAACAGGATGGCCGGATCGCTGGGATAGAGCCAGGTCAGGCTCGGTTGCAGGGCATAGAAGCCCGAGCCGGTGGGCAGTTGCAGCGGCAGGCCGGTGCCGGTGGCGTCCGGCCCCACGCAGCGGGTCACGCAATCGGTGACGACATCGAAAGGGTCCTTACCAGTGCGGGTCTTCAGGCGCAGGCCGCCCACGTAATAAGCCTGGCTGGTGGCGCTGCGGCGGAACTGGTGGCGCTGCGGCGGAACTGGTGGCGCAGCGCCAGTTCGATGTCGCCCAGCGCCTTGCCGCTGGTGTCGAAGGCCCGGTCCACGCCGGTGCCGGTCAGGATTTCGCGGCTGACCGTGCTGTCGGAACGGTACACATAGGGCACTTTCAGTTCCAGCTCCGTGCGCGGGCCGACGCCGTAGCGCCCCGTCAGCGTGGCCGTCACCGTATTGCGTTTGAGTTCGCGGATATCGACCAGGCCGATCAGCAAGGCCGGAATGATGGTGTAACCGACCAGTGCCACGCGGTTACTGGACGAATAACCGAATTGCAGCGACGGCTCCAGCACATAATGCCCCTTGGCCGTGAGCACACCGGGCTGCTCGAACAGCGGCGCCACCTCGGGCGGACGGCCCGCGCCCGGCGGCGCCTCGCCCACCGGCCTGCTATCGGCCGCCGCCCCCGCTGCCGGGCTCGACGCTGCCGCCAGGCCCGATCCCGCGCCGGCTCCGGTACCGGCCCCAACCACGCCCCCGGTTGCGGCCCCGCCCCCGATGCCAGTCCCGGCCCCGGTCCCGCGCTGCGTCGCCAGCCGCGATGCGGACACGGCGGGCGGCGCGGACGCCGCGCCGCCCTGGCCGTCGTCGTCCGCTGCGCCCCGCTGCTGGCCCAGTTGGCGCCGCAGCGCTTGCAACTGCGCCTTCTGCTCGGCCAGCTGTTGCTGCATGTCCCACAGCCGGGCCTGCAATTCGGCCAGCGTGACGCCGGCCGGCCGCTCGTCCGGCCCGACCGCGCCGCCCTGCTGGGCCAGCACGGGCGCGCTGCACAGCACCACCGACAAACCGATCGAACTAAGACGCAATATCTCGCGGTATGGCATCGTCTCTCCCCAAGCGCAGGTGGCGCTACGGCCACGGGCGGCGGCCCGGCCCTACTTCGGGCGCACGGCATTGCTGAGCGCGTCGCGCAGGCCGCCTTCGAAATTCAGACTCTTGAGCAAGGACAGGCTGTTGACGACCGTGCTGATGGTCGTCTGGCTGCGGATCAACTGATCGCTGGCGCTGTTCTGGATCACCAGCGCCCCCACGGTCTGCCCGGCCTGCGCCGCGTCGAACACATTGCCCGTGCCGTTCTGCACCAGCGTCAGTGCCGCCGCCGCGCCACTGGCCAGCGGGGTCTCGCCCGCCGCCACCTTGCCCAGGTCGGAAATGACAAAGTTACTACTCGCCACGACGTTGCCATTGATCGAAACCAATCTTTCCACACCTAGCGACAGGATCAGGCCATTGCCGGCGTCCAGTCCCCCGCGGGCGGCATCGAGCCGGCTGTCATCCACGGCCACCCAATCGTCGGACGGCTCCTGGGCCAGGGCTGGCGCGCCGCACAGGCACAGCGCCAGCACCAAGGGACGCAGGCGCGCCACCAACGGCACGGATGACACGGCCGATCCCGTGGGCGTAGTGGGCGTAGTGGGCGCGGTGGGCGCGGTGGGCGCGGTGGGCGCGGTGGGCATCATGGACACGACAGCACTCGTCTCAGAAATTGCCCGCGCCGTTCTTGGGCAAGGTGACGTCGGCCAGGCCGCGGCTGTCGAAGGCATCCGCCAGCGGCGCGCGCGGCGCGGCGCGCCAGTCGGCCGCCGCATTGAAGCGCGCAGTGCCGCGCCAGCCATGGATGACGAACAGCAGCCGGTTGCGCCAGATGGCCTCGAACGCGGCCTCGCTCATGGCGCGCGTGCCCACGGCCGGATCGCCGAGCAACACACGCCCGTCGGCCACGCCCTTGACGACGACAAAGTGCTGGTAGCCGTGGTCCGACACCAGCACGATGGCCGGATAGCGGGCCTGCACCAGCTTGGCCAGCGGCAGTTCATAGCCGTCGGCCGTGAAGCCGTGCTGGGCCAGGTAGCGCTTCATGTCGAGCAAGGAAAAACCTTCGCGCCGTATCTTCGCCTGGTCGCCGTGCGCGAACATGGCGGCGAACACCTGTTGCTCATCGACGGCAAAACCGTAGTGGTAGCTGAGCAAGGTGGCCACGGCCGCCGAACCACAGCTGAAATCGTATTGCTGGTGCACCGTGCTCTGGAAGCGCATGGCCGACAAGCTGGTGACGGGGGCCACGAAAAAGCCGCCCCCGGCCGGCAACTCCAGCCCGGCGGCGCGCACTGTCCGGCCACACAGGGCGGCCAGCACCAACAAGCTGAGGGCGGCGCGCTTCATTGCAGTTGCACATTGATGATGGTGGCGTTCTGGATCAGCACATTCGCGCCAGAATTCTGGATCGCCACCGGCATGCCGGAGGCGTTGCTGAACGAGCCGTTGGTGATGGTGTTTGCCCCCGTGGCCACGTTGACGGCCGTGTTGCCCGCCACCACGCCGTTCAGTTTCATATCGTTCGAAACGGTATCTGTTCCGCCGCGCCATTGCGCGAGCCGTTCCGCCGTCACCGCTGGCACCCCGAATGGCATGCCATCGTCGTCGGACGGAACAGGCCGGACCGCCGGCGTGGGTGTTGCCCGGCTCGTCAATCCGGGCATGGGAGCCGCCACGGCGGCGGGCGCCACGCGGGCAAACGCGGCGTCCAAGGCATCCTCCGTCTGGCCTTGCGCCACGCCGTGCAGGCACGCGGCCAGGCCCAGCAAGCCCCACCATGAAATTCGTTGAAATCGCATATCGTCCTCTGCCTGAATGGAATGCGCGGGACCGGACCGTCATCCTGGTCCGGCCCCGCCACCGCACACTATTTGCCGACCTGCAAATTGGCCTGCACGTTCACGCTTTGCTGTACCAGCGAGGCGATACCGCTGTTCTGGTTGACCACCATCACCCCTGCCGCCGACTGGCCCACATTGCTCATGGTGTTGGACATGTTGAAGGTGCCCGCGTCGACCGCGACGTTGCCGGCCGCGCCACCCGTGCCGCCCGCGCCGGCGCCACCCGTGCCAGCGCCAGCCGTGTTGGTGCCGCCCGCGCCGCCGGCGCCGGCCGTGTTGCCGCCACCACCGGCGCCACCGGCGCCGCCATCACCGGCCGTGGCGCTGCCGTTGCTCGGGTTGCCGTTGCTGCCATTGCCGCCCGTGGCCGAACCGCCACCCGCGCCGGCGCCGCCCGTGTTCTGGGCCATGCCGCTGGCCGCACCGTTGCCGCCGGCCGCGCCGGCCGCCCCGGCGCCGCCCATGGTGCTGCCGTTACCACCGGCCGCGCCCGCCCCACCGGCGCCGCTCGACGCCGCTGCGCCGGCCCCGGCCGTGTTGCTCACGCCCGCGCCCGCACCGCCCGCGCCGCTGGCGGCGCTGCTGCC
>NZ_JACEZS010000037.1 GCF_014042365.1 Rugamonas fusca | reverse complement strand
GCATGTGTAAGGCATGCCGCCAGCGTTCAATCTGAGCCAGGATCAAACTCTTCAGTTTAATCTCTGTTTTTTGGCATTGCTGCCACCGCTATTGCTAGCGGGTCGCTCACTCAAAATACTGACAGGCTACTCTTGCGAGTATCCTATTAATTTATTTCTTGTGAACATTTGATATTTTAAGTATCACGAGGACTAGCCTCGCGTGCACTTCCATCAAACGTCCACACTTATCGACTGTGAATTGTTAAAGAACTTATTCGGTACTATCCCCTGCGTTATTCGACAAATCGTTGTGTTTATCAGTGCAGAGAAAGAAGAGTATGAAGCACTTCGCTTATTTCGTCAACTACCTCACTGTTTTTACCAGCGCCTCGTTTTACTTCGCTACTGCAATATTTTGCGTGCGTTTCAGCGGGGAGGCGAACTATAGCAAAACCGTCTTGAACTTGGCAAGCCCTTTTTTGGTGTGCCACACAGCCTGCCCCGCCCCACTTCGTTTCAATCCCCATTTCCTGCAGGCTGTCGCAATTGCATGGCACCAAGAGTTAGGCTTTCGCTACACTTGCTCCATGCTTGACCATCCGTTTCCTGAAAGTCTTACATGCTGCCCTTGCCGAAAATTCAAGAAATCCTGAAAAGTGTCGCCGCCTGGCTGCACCGCGGCTTCGACGCGACCGCGACCTGGGTAACGCAATTGTCATGGTGGAAGTTCCTGATGTTCGCGGCACTGATGCTGATAGCCGGCTCCATTCTCCAGGAGGAATTGTTCTCATCCAGCCCGGACGAGGAAGTAGTGGTCAACACCCCCAAGCGCCCCAACCGCAAGAACGGCGAGACCAATATCCTGATTGACGACAGTGGCATCCACTTCAACCCACGGGGCAAACTGCGCAAAGATGGCGCCAGCGCGAGCGCCTCAGCGCCCGCCGAAACACCGGAGTCGCCACAGCCCGCCGAACCCGCCGAACCACCTTCGCCACCGGACCCCCCCGTCAAGGCGGGCAAGCACGCCAAGTCAACCGCGCCGTCCACACCCGCGCTGCCCAGCCTGCCAGGCGAAGAAGTCCATATTGACCTGCCACCCCAAATTGGCGAGGAATTGTCGAACGCGATCGAGGAAGCCGTGGACGACGCAGCCGAACAGAAAGTGACCCGCTACCACCGCCAGGCCTCGACCTGGTTCAAGAGTTTCGTGTCGCTGCTGGTCCTGGCGCTGTTCGGCACCAAGGCCCTGATGGGTGGGAAGAAACGGGCCGAAGCCCAGACCATGACGGCCAACGCGGCCGCCGAGCGCGAATCCATGCAGCGCCAGCTCAGCGAAGCGAAGATGCAGATGATGCAAGCCCAGGTCGAACCGCACTTCCTCTTCAACACGCTGGCCTCGGTCGAGCACCTGATCGAAACCAATCCGCCGCGAGCCTCGGCCATGCAGCGCAGCCTGATCAAATACCTGCGCGCCGTGCTGCCACAAATGCGCGACAACACCCTGATCACCAACCTGGGCCGCGAAGCGGACATGGTGCTGGCCTACTTGAACCTGCTCAAAATGCGGATGGAGGAGCGCCTGACGGTGGACTTCGACATCCCCGATGGCTTGCGCACGGCCGCCTTCCCACCCATGATGCTGCAATCGATGGTGGAAAACGCCATCAAGCACGGGCTGGAAGCGAAACCGGAAGGCGGCACGCTGAAAGTGCGGGCCGAAGTGGCGCACAACAAGCTGCGCGTGATCGTCACGGATGACGGCCTCGGTTTCGGCGCCGTCCCCAGCGACGGCACGGGCCTGGGACTGATGACCATCCGGGAGCGCCTGAAACTGCTGCACGGCGACCAGGCGCAATTGCTGATCGCGGCCAACAGCCCCACCGGCGTGATCGCCACCATCGAAGTGCCCTACCAGCTTGCGAAATAAAGGGCAACACAAAAGACAGGGACGATTGATAATTACATCGTTTCGTTGAATAATTAATACCTTAATTTTACAACTTTACCACCATGCCAACCGCAATCCTTGCCGACGATGAACGTTTGATGCGCGACCAGCTGCGCATGCGCCTGAACCAGGTGTGGCCGGAGCTGGACATTATCGGCGAAGCTAAGAACGGCGAGGAAGCCATCGAGCTGGTCGACCAGCTCAAACCCGACTTCACCTTCCTCGACATCCGCATGCCCGGCAAGACCGGCATGGAAGCGGCCAGCGCCATCGGCAACAAAAGCCACATCGTATTCGTGACGGCCTATGACGCCTACGCCGTGGAAGCATTCGAGCGCGGCGCCATCGACTACGTGCTCAAACCGCCCGAGCCCGAGCGCCTGCAGATCACGGTCGACCGTCTCAAGACGCGCCTGGCCAAGCCGGAATCGGACATGAACGCCAGCGTCACGGCCATGCTGTCGCAACTGGCGGAAAAGATCACGGCGCCCAAGCCCACTTACCTGCAATGGATACAGGCCAGCATCGGTCAGGACTTGCGCATGATCCCGGTGGAGGAAATCCTGTTCTTCCGCTCCGACGAAAAATACACCTGCGTGCAGACCGACCGCTACGAAGCGCTGATCCGCAAGCCCGTGCGCGACCTGGCCGAGGAGCTGGACCCGTCGCTGTTCTGGCAGATCCACCGCGCCACGCTGGTCAATGTGAATGCCATCGAAGGCGTCACGCGCGACATTCGCGGCCGCCACCTGGTCATGATCAAGGGTAAACCGGACAAGCTGGAAGTGAGCCGCAGCTTCCTGCACCTGTTCAAGCAGATGTAAGTGCCCACGCACTTCTGCGTCAGCTCAACACCGCAGCCGCCTCCTGTATTAGTGTGACACGCACGGCCGCCCTCTCCGGCGGCAAGGAGGCGTGCCATGACCCTGACCAGAAAATCCGCCTGGCCGCTGGCCTTGTCCGCGCTGGCGGCACTGCTGCTGCTGGGCGCGCGACTGGCGCGCCGGATGGCCGCGCCGCTGCGCCAGTCGCGCCGGCTGGCGGGCGATGCCGGCAGCCACAGCCGCAGCATCATCCAGCACGCCAGCGACGCCATCATTTCCACCGACGACAACCAAACCATCGTATTGGCCAACCCCTCGGCCGCGGCCATGTTCGGCACCACCGTGCAGGCCATGGAGGGGACTTCGCTGCAACAGTACATCCCCCGTGAACAGCGCGCCCCGCCCGACGGCCCGCCACTTCAATACTTCGGCGCCACCGGCATCCGGCTGCGCATGAAAGGCCGGCGCGCCAGCGACTATGCCGTCACCGGCCTCAAGGCAAGCGGCCAGTATTTTCCCCTGGAAGGCTCGATTTCCAGCCTGACCGAGGATGGACGGCAGATCCACACCATCATCCTGCGCGACGTGACCGAGCGCAAACAGGTGCAGAAAAAACTGGAACAGTCCTACACCCAGTTGCGCGAACTGTCGGCCGCGCTGCAAACCATCCGCGAGGAGGAACGCACCCACATCGCGCGCGAACTGCACGACGACCTGGGCCAGCTGCTGGCCACGCTACGCATGGACCTGACCTTGCTGCAGCAGCAGCCGGCCGCCAACGACGCCGTCCGCAAGCTGCTGTCCAGCATGGACGGCGTGCTGCTGTCGGCCATCACCTCGCTGCGCCGCATCGCCAGCAACCTGCGCCCGCGCGCGCTGGACGAAGGCGGCCTGTTCTTCGCGCTCGACAGCATGCGACAGGAGTTCGTGGCACGCCACGGCATCAGCTGCACGCTCGACGCGTGCGAGGAAGAACTGGTGCTGGACGATAACTACAGCACGGCCATCTTCCGCATCGTGCAGGAAGCGCTGACCAATATCGCCCGCCACGCCCAGGCCCGCAACGTGTCGCTGACACTGCACCGGCGCGGCGCCACGCTGCACATCGCCATCCAGGACGACGGCCGCGGCATCGCCGAACAGGACATGGACAAGGCATCCTCGTTCGGCCTGGTCGGCATGCGCGAACGGGTATGGGCCATCCGTGGCGACATCGCCATCACCAGCAATGGCGGCACGCACATCGACATCAGCATGCCCTTGCCCGTGTAACGGCGTCGCCGCGTAAACGCAACGCGCCGCCAGGCGTGTGCCGGACGGCGCGCAAGCATGCCAGCAGGCGGGCTGGGCCGGCCCGCCCTCAGCAAACAAACTTAGAACGAGTGACGGATGCCGATGTTGAAGGCCTTGTCGCCCGAACCGGCTTCGTTGTTGTTGCCAACGGTGTAGCCAGCGCCGTTCTTGTTCTTGATCTTGGCGTAAGCAACATAGGCGTTGGTACGCTTGGACAGCAGGTGCGAGTAGCCGATAGCCCATTGGTCCGCATCCTGGTTCAGGACGGTCTTGTCGTTCTTGCGCATGTACGATGCCATGATCATGTCGTTGGCCGTCACCGGCACCTGGGCGCCGATCAGCAGGTCGTTGCTGTCGATGCTGGCGGTCGGCGCGGTCTTGTAGCCAAAGGCATTCGCCACTGGCAGCTCGGCGCTGAACGGACCCTTGTCGACGCCATAGGCGAAGAAGGCCTTGGCGACCTGGAAGTCATAGTTGACCGCGAACAGGGTGTTACGCGACGTATCCATGGTTGGCTTGCCGACCGTGTCGGTGTTCTTGTTGTTGTACACCAGGCGTGCCGACAGCGGACCGTTGGCGTAGTTCAGGCCCAGGCCGAACTGGCGACCGGCCGTGGTGCTGCCAGCCTGCTCGCCCAGCGCGTACAGGCCATCCACCGAGAAACCATCGAAGCTCGGGGTCGAATACACGATGGCGTTGCTGGTGCGGGTGTTGGCGCCCTTGGCGGCGAACAGGTTCTTGATGCTGCCAGCGTAGCCGGCGCCGAACGGATCGGCCACCTGGCTCATGGCGTTGTACAGCATGGTGTACTGGCGACCCAGGGTCAGGGTGCCGGCATCTTTCGATTTCAGGCCGACATAGGCCTGGCGGTTGAAGATGGTGTTGGCGCTGTCCAGTTGGCCGTCATCGATCTTGACGCCGGTTTCCAGCTGGAAGATGGCCGACAGGCCGCTGCCCAGGTCTTCCGTGCCTTTGAAGCCCAGACGCGACTGGCTGCCGATGCCGCTGGTCACTTTGGTCACGCTGCCGGCGGCGCCGCCACGCTCGCTGACCAGGCCGGCATCGACCAGGCCGTAGATGGTGACGTTCGATTGGGCGTGCGCGTTAACGGCGAAGCCGGCGATGATCATTGCTGCCAGAGTAAGTTTTTTCACTTGATGTTCTCTATGTAAGTTGAAAGAGTGGGGCGTAAAGAATCTACGGGGCGAATCTTGCCTGCCAAATACTTCAACAATGTGACATCGCTCATTTTGTTGTAATTTCACGTCACTTACAACATCAGCAACAAAAAAGCCGCTGCGCAGGACGTCAGCGGCTTGCTTGCCGGGGAAAAGCGTGCCAGGCGCTTACTTCAGGCGGCAGCTCAGCAGGTAATAATGTTCGAGCCGCTCGACGCGGATTTCCCGCGCGTACGGGGCCAGCCGCTTGCGCAGGGCGCTGTCCTTGGGATAGTTCATCATCACTTCGTAGCGCTGGCCGTCGTCGGCCGTGAGGATCTGGTAGGTGTTGCCTTCCGCGTCAGTGCGGGCGATCACGGTACTGCTGCCGTCCACATAGCTGCTGTCGAGCAGTACCAGCAGCACATCCTTGCCAAACTTGGCGCGCAGCTGCTTGATGTATTTCTCCTGGTCTTCGCGGCGGATGTGGCACCACCACCCGGCGGCGAACACGGCCGTGTACTGGCCCACGCTGTCGGGCAGATTCAGCGCATCGAGCTCGCCGAAGCTGACGATCTCGTCGTCGAGTTCGCGCGTGCGCGCCAGCGCCAGCATTTCCGGCACCACGTCGGTGGCGTGCACGGAGGCGGCCACGTCGGCGATCAGCTCGGTCCAGTAGCCAGTGCCGCAGGCCAGTTCCAGCACCGTGTGCCCTTCCAGCAGCTCGGCGATCATTTCCTGCAGATCGTCGAGGTCGTCGAAGCGGGCCTCGTCAGCGTAGACCTGGTCGTAATTGTCAGCGTTGACGGCGTAATATTGGGCCAGCTGATTGGTAATCATGTTAAAACTCTTTTCTATGAATTCAGGTAATGAAGTTGCAGTGCCTTACAGTTCGTAAGTATCTTTTTCGCCGCTCATGGCCTGCTCGATCAACTTGCGGTTGAGCGTGGGGGCCAGCAACTCGATAAAGGTGTAGATGTAGCTGCGCAAATAAGCGCCCTGCTTGACGGCCACGCGCGACACGTTCATGCCAAACAGGTGGCCCGCCGAGATGGCGCGCAGGTTCTTGTCGCGTTCGGCGTCGAACGCCATGCCCGCTATGATACCAATGCCCATGCCCAGCTCGACATAAGTCTTGATCACGTCGGCATCGATAGCTTCCAGCAGCACGTCGAGCTTGAGGCCGCGCAAGGTGAACGCGTGGTCGATCTTGCTGCGCCCGGCGAAGGCGCTATCGTAAGTGATGATGGGGAAAGCGGCAATTTCCTCCAGCGTGATGGACTTGGACTTGAGCAGCGGATGCTCGGGCGGCACCACCACCACGTGCTCCCACTGGTAGCACGGCAGCGTGATCAGGCCGTTGATGGAGGCGATCGACTCGGTGGCGATAGCCAGGTCGGCCTGGTCGCGCTGCACCATGTCGGCGATCTGCTGGGGATTACCCTGCAATAAAGACAAGCGCACCTTGGGGAATTTCTGCATGAACGCCTGCACCACCTTGGGCAAAGTGTAGCGGGCCTGGGTGTGGGTGGTGGCGATGGTGAAGCTGCCGCTGTCCTGGGCCGCGTATTCCTTGCCGATGCGCTTGAGGCTGTCGATCTCCTGCATGATCAGTTCGACCGACTCGAGCACCAGCCGGCCCGGTTCCGTCAAGCCACGGATACGCTTGCCATGCCGGGTAAAGATGTCCACGCCCAACTCCTCCTCCAGCTCGATAATGGCCTTGGACACCCCCGGCTGCGACGTAAACAAGGCCTTGGCGGCGTCAGTCAGGTTATAGTTTTGGCGGACGGCTTCGCGCACAAAGCGCAGTTGGTGAAGGTTCATTGCTGGTCGAGTCCCCGGAATCGCGTCAAAAAGTGGTTTGCGCCCTAGCTTATACCGAATACGTATATAAGCAAATAAAGACTAAGTCGTATGGAATAAAGACGAAGTTTATTACTATTGCAGCTAGTTTGGGGATGGCTGTACGGCTTCGTTGCAAGAGTGACACTGATTTACGGGTGTGACCGGCTCGAAAATGCGGCAATTCCTCCTACACTGAACGTGCCGGCACTCCAGCAAGCAAATTTTTGGGAAGAATATGTACCAATACGATCAATACGACCACCTCATCGTGCGCGAACGCATTGCCCAGTACCGCGACCAGGTACGGCGCCGTCTGGCCGATGAGCTGACCGAAGCCGAATTCCTGCCATTGCGCCTGCAAAACGGCCTGTACATGCAGCGCCACGCCTACATGATGCGCATCGCCGTGCCGTACGGCCTGCTGGCTTCGAAGCAAATGCGCATGTTCGCCCACATCGCCCGCAAGTACGACCGCGGCTATGGCCATTTCACGACGCGCCAGAACATCCAGTTCAACTGGATCGAGCTGGAGCAGACGCCCGACATCCTGACCGAGCTGGCCTCGGTGCAGATGCACGCCATCCAGACCTCCGGCAATTGCATCCGCAACACCACGTCCGATCCGTTCGCCGGCGTGGCCGCCGACGAGATCATCGACCCGCGTCCCTACGCCGAAGTGCTGCGTCAGTGGAGCACCTTCCACCCTGAATTCATCGCCCTGCCGCGGAAATTCAAGGTCGCCATCAACGGCGCCGAGCAAGACCGGGCCGCCATCGCCGTGCACGACATCGGCCTGACCGTGGTGCGCAACGCCGAAGGCGAAATCGGCTTCAAGTTCATGGTCGGTGGCGGCCTGGGCCGCACCCCCATCATCGGCAGCGTGATCCGCGAGTTCCTGCCATGGCGCCACTTGCTGACCTACACGGAAGCCGTGATGCGCGTCTACAACCAGTACGGCCGCCGCGACAACAAGTACAAGGCCCGCATCAAGATCCTGCTGAAGGCGCTGGGCGTGGAGGAATTCGCGCGCCAGGTGGAAGAGGAATGGCAAGACCTGAAGGATGGCCCGGAAACCCTGACGGACGAGGAAATGGCGCGCGTGATCGCCTACTTCCAGCCGCCCGCCTACAAGACCCTGGCCAACATCGACGTGCAGGCCGAGCATGCGGACAACAAGGCCTTCGCCAACTGGCTCAAGCGCAACGTGCGCCCGCACAAGGTACCCGGCTATGCGGCCGTGGTGCTGTCGCTGAAAAAGACCGGCGTGCCGCCGGGCGACGCCACCGCCGAGCAGATGGACTTCATGGCCGACATGGCCGACCGCTACAGCTTCGGTGAGCTGCGCGTCACGCACGAGCAGAACATCATCCTGGCCGACGTCGAGCAAGCGCAGCTGTTCAAGGTGTGGCAGGAAGCCAAGGCGCACGCGCTGGCCACCCCCAACATCGGCCTGCTGACGGACATGATCTGCTGCCCCGGCGGCGACTTCTGCTCGCTGGCCAACGCCAAGTCGATCCCGATCGCCGCCGCCATCGCCGAGCGCTTCGACAACATCGACTACCAGCACGACATCGGCGAGATCGAACTGAATATTTCGGGCTGCATCAACGCCTGCGGCCACCATCACGTGGGCAGCATCGGCGTGCTGGGCGTGGACAAGGATGGCAGCGAGTGGTACCAGGTCTCGATCGGCGGCGCGCAAGGCAACAACGCGGCCATCGGCAAGATCATCGGCCCATCGTTCTCGGCGCTGCAAATGCCGGAAGTGATAGACCGCCTGCTGCAGGTCTACCTGCGCGAGCGCTTTGAAGACGAACACTTCGCCGACACGGTGGCGCGCATCGGCGTGACCCCGTTCAAGGAACACGTGTACGCCACGCCGATTGCTGATGCCGGCCGACTGATTGGAGAAGACGAATATGCCTGAAGCTGTAAAAAACCTGATCATCAAGCACCGTGCCGTGGTCGAAGACGACTGGTTCGTGCTGCGCACCGCAGCCGAAGGTGAAACGGCACCCGACGCGGCCACGGTGGCCGTCCCGGCCGGCAAAGTGATCGTGCCGCAAGCCGTGTGGCTGGCCCAGCGCGAGACCCTGGCCGCGCGCGCCGCCGCCGGCGAGATCGGCGTGTGGATCGCCAGCGACGAGCGCCCCGAAGCGCTGCGCGAGGACCTGGGCCGCTTCGCCCTGGTGGCCGTGGACTTCCCCAAGTTCACCGACGGCCGCGGCTACTCGATCGCCTACAACCTGCGCACCCGCCTGGCCTACCAGGGCGAACTGCGCGCCATTGGCGACGTGCTGCGCGACCAGCTGTTCTCGATGCAGCGCGTGGGCTTTGACGCCTTCGCCACCCGCCCCGACCGCAACATCCACGATGCACTGAAAGGCTTGACCGATTTTTCGGAAACCTACCAGGCCTCAGTGGACCAGAAACTGCCGCTGTTCCGCCGCCACGTGCGTGAAGTGGGCGCAGCCAATGCCGGCACCGACGTCGGTTTCGGCATCTGACAGGAGACTCCATGAGCGATCTGACTTCCCTCGTATCCGCCACCAGCGCCACGCTGGCGCGCATCGCCGCCGACTTCACGCCGGCCGTTTTCGCCTCCAGCCTGGCGGCCGAGGACATGGTCTTGACCGACCTGATTTTAAAGGCCAAACTGCCGATCGGGATCTTCTCGCTGGAGACCGGCCGCTTGCACCCTGAAACCCTGGCCATGCTGGACAAGGTGAAAGCGACCTACGGCTACGAGATCGCGCTGTACCGGCCGCAGCCCGAAGCGGTGGAAGCCTACGTGGCGCAGAACGGCCTGAACGCCTTCTACGACAGCATCGAGATGCGGCGCGAATGCTGCCGCATCCGCAAGGTCGAACCGCTGGGCCGCGCGCTGGCCGGCAACAAGGCCTGGGTGACGGGACAGCGCCGCGCGCAGTCGGCCACCCGCGCCGAACTGCACGTGCAGGAAGACGACGCGGCGCATGGCATGATCAAGTTCAACCCGTTGGCCGACTGGTCGGAGCAGGATGTGTGGGATTACATCCGCGCCAACAACGTGCCTTACAATGCGCTGCACGACCAGGGTTATCCGTCGATCGGCTGCGCGCCCTGCACGCGCGCCATCGAGCCGGGCGAGGATGTGCGCGCCGGCCGCTGGTGGTGGGAGAATCCGGACTCGAAAGAGTGCGGCCTGCACCTGGTGGACGGCAAGCTGGTACGCATCAAATCCGTGGCCGCGTAAGCCACACAGACAGACTCACAGAATCAAGAAGATAGGCACAGTCCAATGAATGCTCTAGTTGATAACACCGCCGCGCGCGGCCTCGGCGACGTCAATGCGCGCCACCTCGATGCGCTCGAATCGGAAGCCATCCACATCATGCGCGAAGTGGCGGCCGAATGCGCCAATCCCGCCCTGCTGTTCTCGGGCGGCAAAGACTCGGTGGTGCTGCTGCGCCTGGCCGAGAAGGCCTTCCGCCCCGGTAAATTCCCGTTCCCGCTGGTGCACGTGGACACCGGCCACAACTTCCCGGAAGTGATCACCTTCCGCGACAAGCGCGTGGCCGAACTGGGCGAACGCCTGATCGTCGGCTCGGTGGAAGACTCCATCAAGCGCGGCACGGTGCGCCTGCGTAACCCGGCCACCGATTCGCGCAACGCCGCGCAAGCCGTCACGCTGCTCGAAACGATCGCCGAGCACAAGTTCGACGCCTGCATCGGCGGCGCCCGCCGCGACGAGGAAAAGGCCCGCGCCAAGGAACGCATCTTCTCGTTCCGCGACGAATTCGGCGCCTGGGATCCGAAATCGCAGCGTCCGGAACTGTGGGACCTGTATAACACCCGCGTCCACCCCGGCGAGAACATGCGCGTGTTCCCGATCTCGAACTGGACCGAACTGGACGTGTGGCAGTACATCGCACGCGAAAAGCTGGAACTGCCGCCGATCTACTTCGCCCATGAGCGCCAGGTCATCCCCCGCAACGGCCTGCTGGTGCCGCTGACGGACCTGACCCCGCCACGCGAAGGCGAAACGGTGGAAACCCAGGTGGTGCGCTTCCGCACCGTGGGCGACATCTCGTGCACCTGCCCCGTGTCCTCGGACGCGGCGACGGTGGAAGCGATCATCGCCGAAACGGCCATCACCCAGATCACCGAACGCGGCGCCACCCGGATGGACGACCAGACTTCCGAAGCCTCGATGGAAAAACGTAAAAAAGCAGGATACTTCTGATGAACGCAAACACTGACAAACTGAACGAACGCGGACTGCTGCGCTTCATCACCGCCGGTTCCGTCGACGACGGCAAGAGCACCCTGATCGGCCGCCTGCTGTTCGACAGCAAAGGCATCTTCGCCGACCAGCTGGACGCCATGTCGCGCTCCAAGCACAAGCGCACCGTGGGCGACACGGTCGACCTGTCGCTGCTGACGGACGGCCTGGAAGCGGAACGCGAGCAAGGCATCACGATCGACGTGGCCTACCGCTACTTCGCCACGCCCAAGCGCAAGTTCATCATCGCCGACACGCCGGGCCACGAGCAGTACACCCGCAACATGGTGACGGGCGCCTCCACGGCCGACGCGGTCATCATCCTGATCGACGTATCGAAGGTCAAGCTGCGCGAGGACGGCGGCGTGGACCTGCTGATCCAGACCAAGCGCCATTCCACCATCGCCCACCTGCTGCAGATCGAGCACGTGGTGGTGGCCGTCAACAAGATGGACCTGGTGAACTACGACCAGGCTATCTACGACCGCATCGTCAAGGCGTACGGCGAATTCGCCGCCACGCTGGGCCTGAAGGACATCACCCCGATCCCGCTGTCGGCCCTGACCGGCGACAACGTGGTGGAAAAGAGCGACAAGCTGGCCTGGTACCAGGGTCCGACCCTGATCGAACTGCTCGAATCGCTGTCCGTGTACGACGAATCGCACAACGCGCCGTTCCGCTTCCCGGTACAGCTGGTGGCACGCCACAACGGCCACGAAGCGAACGACTTCCGCGGCTACATGGGCCGTATCGAGGCGGGCAAGGTCAGCGTGGGCGACAAGCTGGTGGTGCAGCCATCGGGCCAGAGCGCCACCGTCAAGGACATCGTCACGCTGGAAGGCTCGCACCAGTCGGCCGTGGTGGGCCAGTCCGTCACGCTGCTGCTCAACGAGTACCTGGACATCTCGCGCGGCGACCTGCTGGCCAGCGCCGAACAGCCGGCCACCCTGCTCAAGACGCTCAACGCGGACGTGTGCTGGATGTCGGATGAACCGCTGGATCTGCGCCGCAAGTACTGGATCAAGCACGGCACGCGCCAGACTGGCGCCAAGGTGACGGCCATCGACTCGGTGCTGGACATTAACACCCAGCAGCGCCACAGCGCCGACGGCCTGAAGCTGAACGACATCGCCCGCATCACGGTGAACGTGCAGCAGCCGCTGGCGGCCGACGCCTATGCCGACATCCGCGCCACGGGCGCCTTCATCCTGATCGATGAAGTGACGCACCAGACCGTGGCCGCCGGCATGATCCGCCTGGACGGCGCGGCATAACCAGGAGACCGCCATGCCAGCTCTCGGAAAAGTCTACCTGATCGGCGCCGGTCCCGGCGCCCAGGACCTCATCACGCTGCGCGGCGCGCGCCTGCTGGCGCAGGCCGACGTGGTGCTGCACGATGCCCTGGTGACGGACGAGATGCTGGCGTTGTGTCCCCAAGCGGAAAAAATCCTGGTCGGCAAACGCTACGGCCAGCTGTCCACGGCCCAGCAGTTCATCAACAAGCAGCTGGTCGACTATGCCGGCAAGGTGCCGCTGGTGGTGCGACTCAAGGGCGGCGATCCGATGCTGTTCGGCCGCGCCGACGAGGAGTTGCGCGCATTGGAGGAAGCCGGCATCGAGGTCGAGGTGGTGCCCGGCATCACCACCGCATTGGCCGCGGCAGCGGCCACCAAGCAGCCGCTGACCAAGCGCGGCGTGGCGCGCAGCGTGGCCTTCTTCACGTCCAGCACGGCACCCGAACACAGCGACCATCACGCCATCCCCGACACCGATACGCTGGTGCAGTACATGGGCGGACGCGAAGCGACGGCCACCGCCGCCCGCATGCTGGCCCAGGGCCGCCGGCCCGACACGCCGGTGGTGGTGATCGAAAATTGCAGCCGCCCCGACCAGCGCATTCGCCGTTTAACGCTCGGTTCCCTGGCCCATGGCCTGGGTCCGGCCCACGGCCCCGTGCTCGTCATGCTGGGCGACGCGATGAAGATGCGCAGCCACCAGGCAGCCGATAGCGCCAATCTCACCGCCGCCATCGAGGCGTTGCAGCAGCGCGCCTGAACTTAACCATCGACCCACGTGCCCGTATAATGGGCGCTTTCGATCAGCCTCGGAGGCGGCAGTGGGTATGGTGCGTGAAATCAGTCTGAAACCGGCAATGTCCAAATGGCTGCTGTGTGCGGCCCTGATACTGGGCCCCGTGGCCGCGCCGGCGCTGGCCGATACCATTCCCGTCTACGACATCACCGTCGTCCACACCTATCCGCACGACCCGCAAGCATTCACGCAAGGGCTGCTGTACCGCGACGGTTTCCTGTACGAGAGCACCGGCATGCATGGCCGCTCGTCGATCCGCAAGGTGAACCTGGAAACGGGCCGCGTGCTGCAGCAGGCGAACCTGCCGGCCGACGTGTTCGGCGAAGGCATGACGGTGTGGGGCAATGAACTGGTGGGCATCACGTGGCAAACGCAGGTCGGCTACGTGTTCGACCTGGCCAGCTTCAAGCTCAAACGCACGTTCTCCTATCCCGGCGAAGGCTGGGGCCTGACCCAGGACGGCAAGCAGCTGATCATGAGCGACGGCAGCAACGAACTGCGCCTGCTCGACCCGGCCACGCTGCGCGAAACGCGGCGCATCCCCGTCACCGTGAACGGCGTGCCGGTGGATCAGATCAATGAACTGGAATGGGTCAACGGCGAGATCTACGCCAATATCTGGCAGACGGACGTCATTGCCCGCATCGACCCGGCCAGCGGCAACGTGGTGGGCTGGATCGACCTGAGCCCCCTGCTGCGGGCCGAGCGCAAGCAGATGGGCCCCGACGATGTCCTCAACGGCATCGCCTACGACCCGGCCAACAACCGGCTGTTCGTGACCGGCAAGCAGTGGCCCAAGCTGTTCGAGATCAAACTCACGCGGCGGGCGACCAAGTAAAGGTCAAACGGACGCCCAATGCCAGGGTCAGCGATGTTCTGGTGTGCCATGATGAGTTCATCAAGAACCCGATCATGACCACCTGCCATGCGCTTGCGAACTCTCACGGCCGGACTCACTGCACTGGTCGCACAATGCTGCACGCCTGCCAACGCTGCGGACCCTTTGGTTGGGCAGCACCTTTCGCCGTCGGAGACGATGCGCCTGCATCCCCGAATATCTGCTCCCACAGGCTATGCCATCACGTTCGTATTTACCCTCTCCGTACAATCTAAAGAGCGCGAACAAGTCCGTCAATGTGGTCAAATTATGTCGGAGTATGGTTTTACCCCCTTGCCGTCCTCATTCGCCAGTACAGACTTGCCGGCACCGTTATATAAGATGACCTGCAGCAGGGAATTCGCTCAGCCAGACGACAGCGCCGACAAGATACTGGACGCCATTGGCAAAGCGCCTTGCGCAGCCATTCTGACATGGTCCGTGGCGCAGAAAATCACCCCGCAATCACGCTAATCTCGACGGTATCGTCGATAGGTTCAACCTAAAGCGCCCACGCAGTAATCGCAAATGGCGTTGAGCACGGCCGCGTTCTCGCCGGCCGCTTCGGCCACGCTGATGGTGGCCTGCGGATACGCCGTTCGTAATTGATCCACCATCACCGGCAGGTCACGCAGCACATGGCCGCCCTGCCCCAGAAACACGGGCACCACCGTGATCTGCGCGATCCCGCTGCGCACCAGTTCCGTCACCAGGTCCGGCAACTGGGGCGTCATGAATTCCAGGAAGGCCAGCGACACGCACACGTCAGGCATGCGCGCCTGCGTCAGGTCGCGCAAGCGTTCGAACGGCGCGGCCCAGGAAGCGGCGCGGGCGCCGTGGGCGAACAGGATCAGGGCACGCTTGGCCATCAATGTCTCTCCACCCACCACAAGGCGCCAAGCGCCAGCAGCAGGAACAAGGCGCTCGGGGCGATCGCCGTCAAAATGGCGGGCCAGGTGCTGAGCAGGCCCAGATGCGAGAACAGCGTATTAATCAGCAGGAAGCTCACGCCGATCATGATGCCGACGAAGATCTTCAGGCTCACGCCGCCCGCGCGCGTATGCAGGTAGGCAAACGGCAGCGCCAGCGCCATCAGCACGAAGATGGCCAGCGGGTCGAACAGCTTCTTCCAGAACGCGATCTTGAAGCGCTCCGTCTCCTGCTTGTTCTCCTGCAGGTGGCGGGTGTACACGGCCAGCTCGTTGGCCGACATGCGATCCGGATCGGCGCCGGACACGGACAAAATCTTGGGCGTGATCTCCGACACCAGGTCCAGCGTGGCACTGTGCCGCGTGGTGACGCCGCTGGAAGCCTGGGCGTAGTGGTTCTCCACATTGGCCTCGCTACCCGGCTTGAGCAGCGCGGAATTGGTGAACAGATTCTCCGTCACGTCCGCCAGGCGCCAGGTGTTGTTGCCCTGGTAGGTGGCGCTCTTGGCCAGCGTGAGCGAACGCAGGCGGAAATTGGTGTCGAACTCGTACAGTTTGACGTCGGCCAGCTGGCCATCGGGCCGCACCTCGCGCACGTTGAAGAAGCGCGAGCCCGTCACCGTGCCCGTCATGCCCTCGCTCTTGACGATATCCTTGGTCCACATGCCGGAGCGGAATTCGCCGGAGATGGCCGCACCACGCGCGGCCAGCTTGATCTTGTCGGCGATGGGCGCCGTGCGCGGCGCGATCAGTTCACCGAAAATGAAGGTGACGATCACCAGCACCACGCCGATCTTGGCCAGCATCCACGCCACCATGCCGGTCGACATGCTGGAGGCGCGCATGATGGTGAACTCCGAGGTGGAGGCGAATTGCGCCATCGTGTAGATGGTGCCGATCAGCGCCGCCAGCGGCATCACTTCGTACACATGGCCCGGCAACAGGATCAGCACATACAGGAAGGCGTGCTGGATCGCGTAGCCATTCTTGCCGATCGAGGGCAGTTCGCCTGTCAGGTCCATGAACGCTTGCAGGGCCAGGAAGGCCACCAGCACGAACGCCACCGCCTGCAGGATGGAGACGGCGAAATAACGCTGCAATATCTTCATTTATTCGCGCCTTCCTTGCTGGCGCCGGCGCGCTTGAAGGTCGCCAGCAGCGCCAGCGGATGGTAGCGGTGGTTCAGGTTCAGGCGCCACGCGAACAGTCCCAGCACGAACAGCGCCGCCACCAGGTGCAGCGGCCACCACGACAGCGCGAAGCCAAAGCGGCCCTGCTTGACGCTGGCCTCGACCAGCTTGACCAGGTTGCTATAGCTGAAGAACACCAGCAGCGCGATGATCAGGTTGGCCGAACTGCCCGCGCGCGGGTTGACGAAGCCGAGCGGGATAGCCAGCAGGATCAGCACCAGGCAGGTCATCGGCGAAGCGATGCGCCACAGCAGTTCGGCGCGCGCCTCGTTGCTGGTCAGCTTGATCAGCGCCATGGTGGTGAGCGCGTCGGCGCTATGGTCGGACTCCAGGTCCTGCGCATGGTTGGCCACGCGCATGCTGTAGCGCTCGAACTCCATGGTCTGGAAATCGGACTGTCCCGGCACGCCCTGGTAGCGGCGGCCGTTCTTGAGCACCAGGTAGCGCTCCCCGTTCTGGGCCGCCGTGATCACGCCTTCGCGCGCCACGATGACGGCCGTGCCATGTTCATCGACCGTGTTGACGAACACGTTCTGCACCACCGGCGATTTGCCGTCCGCCCCTTCCACGAAGAAGATGCGGTTGGCCGATGCCGATTCGCGGAACTGGCCGGGCGAGACTTTCTGCAGATCCTCGCGCTTCTCGAAGCGTTCAACGTACTCCGTGCTTTTCTGCTTGGCCCACGGGGTGGCGACGAAACTGAGCATGGCCGTCAGCAGCACCATCGGCAGGCCGAAGTTGAGCACCGGGCGTATCCACTTGGTCAGGCTCAGGCCCGATGCGAACCACACCACCATCTCGGAATCACGGTAGCTGCGCGTGACCACCATCAGCACCGAAATAAAGCTGGTGAGGATCAGGATAGTTGGCAGATAATTCAAAGCCGCGAACAGGATCAGGGCCAGCACGTCGCCCGATGCGACCTTGCCGCCGGCGGCCTTGCCGAGGATGGTGATCAGGGTCCAGGTGACGGAAATACTGAACAACACGGTGAAGGTCGCCCCGGCCGCACTGGCCATCTCGCGTTGAAGGGCACGTTGAAAGATCATTCGAAGCTTATAATTCGGTAGTTAAGGATACGAAACCCCGCATCCTTAGGTTAAGTAAGATGCCGCGGCCCACAAGGCGCGCATAACATGCATACGAGCATACGACACGGAGAATCCAATGGACTTTAGCATAAAAGCATTCGACACAAAAAACACCATCGCGTCGGCCAAGACCGGCTGCGTCGCCGTTGCGGTTTTCGAGAACAAGAAGCTGTCGGCCGCCGCCAAGGCGCTCGACAGCGCGGGTGAAATCACGGCTGCCCTCAAGTCCGGCGACATCACGGGCAAGGCCGGCACCACGCTGCTGCTGCGCGACGTGAAAGGCGCGGCGGCCGAGCGCGTGCTGCTGGTGGGGCTGGGCAGCGACGAAACGGCCAGCGAAAAGAACTTCGCCAGCGCCGTGGGCGCCGCGCTCAAGGTTTTCGCCACGCTGGGCGCGAGCGACGCCATTATCGCATTACCACTGGAGGAAGTGAAAGAGCGCGATGTGAACTGGGCCATCCGCCACGTGGTGCAGTCCGCGCACGAAGCCGTGTTCCGCACCGACGGCCAGAAGAGCAAGAAGGATCCGGCGCCCACCGGCGTGAAGAAGATCGCACTGGCCGTGCCCAATAACGCCGGCACCAAGCTGGCGCTGGCACAGGCCATCGCCATCGCCAACGGCATGGACCTGACCAAGGAACTGGGCAACCTGTCGGCCAACGTGTGCACCCCGACCTACCTGGCCGACACGGCCAAGAAGCTGGGCAAGGAATACAAGTTCGACGTCGAGATCCTGGACCGCAAGCAGCTCGAATCGCTGAAGATGAACAGCTTCCTGTCCGTGACGAACGGCAGCGAGCAGCCACCGAAGTTCATCGTCATCAAGCACATGGGCGGCAAGGCCAAGGACGCGCCCGTGGTGCTGGTCGGTAAAGGCATCACCTTCGACACGGGCGGCATTTCGCTCAAGGCCGGCGCCGGCATGGACGAGATGAAGTACGACATGGGCGGCGCCGCGTCGGTGCTGGGCACCTTCCGCGCCATCGGCGAAATGAACCTGAAGCTGAACGTGATCGGCGTGATCGCCGCCTGCGAGAACATGCCATCGGGCCGCGCCACCAAGCCGGGCGACATCGTCACCTCGATGAGCGGCCTGACCATCGAGATCCTCAACACGGACGCCGAAGGCCGCCTGGTGCTGTGCGACGCGCTGACCTACGCCGAGCGCTTCAAGCCGGCCGCCGTGATCGATATCGCCACGCTGACGGGCGCCTGCATCGTGGCCCTGGGCCACCACAACAGCGGCCTGTTCACGCGCGACGATGAAGCCCACGAGAAGCTGGCCGCCGAACTGCTGGCCGCCGGCAAGGCCGCCAGCGACACGGCATGGCGTCTGCCCATCGGTGAACTGTACAACGAGCAGTTGAAGTCCAACTTCGCGGACCTGGCCAACATCGGCACGCCGGGCGGCGCCTCGTGCACGGCGGCCGCGTTCCTGGAGAACTTCACCCGCAAGTACACCTGGGCCCACATCGACATCGCCGGCACGGCCTGGAAGTCGGGCGGCGCCAAGGGCGCCACGGGCCGCCCAGTGCCCCTGCTGAGCAACTTCCTGATCAACCGCGCCTGAATCCGCAGCGCGTAGCACCGTAGTACGCATGGCGAACCGGCTGGCCGGTTCGCCATTTTTGTCGG
This sequence comes from Rugamonas fusca, assembly GCF_014042365.1. Taxonomy (GTDB): domain Bacteria; phylum Pseudomonadota; class Gammaproteobacteria; order Burkholderiales; family Burkholderiaceae_D; genus Rugamonas; species Rugamonas fusca. Next base: position 17,746 of record NZ_JACEZS010000037.1, on the reverse strand, counting down.
AACCGCGTCAGAACACCGTCACACCGGCCGGCGGTGGCGGCGCCCCCTCCCCCGTATCGCCCTTGTGCATGGTGACCGTCAGCGTGGACGGATAATCGAAGCCCGCGCCCGTATTGCGGTCGACGAAATAGCCGGCACCGGCCGTCAGCACCACGTTCCCCCACAGGGTGGCGTTGACCTTCGATTCCACTTTCTCGTAGGCCCAGTCGCCGCCATCCTTGCGGCAATCGATGCGCAGCGCGCCCGCGCTCTTGCGGATGGTGACGCGCGCCGGCGTGGTGACGAACCATTTGCCCACGTCGTTGTAAAGCACACAGCCCACGCCGGGCAGTTCATGGTTGTCCAGAATGGTTTGCACCACCACGTCCTGCTGGGTCGATTCGGTCAGGGTGGCGCAGCCGGCCAGCAGGGCCAGGGCCGCACAGGCGGCGAGTCGGTACATGGTAAGCCTCGTGGTAAGCCTCGAACAGCGCGGACCGCGGTCCGCGACAGGGATTTATTTACGCCGCAGGGGCACAGGCATATTGGCAGGAACGGGCACCGCCGTCACGCTGTTTTTGGGACTGCCATCGATCAGGCGATCGGAATAGACCAGATAGACCAGGGCGTTGCGCCTGGCATCGACCATGCGCACCACGCGCACATGCTTGAACAACAGGGAGGCCCGCTCGGAGAACACTTCTTCCTGCTTGGGCAGCTCACCGTTGAAATGAATCTCGCCCACCTGGCGGCAGGCGACGGACGCTTCGGCCTTGTCCTCGGCCAGGCCGATGGCGCCCTTGAAGCCGCCCGTCCTGGCGCGCGACAGGTAGCAACTGACGCCACCGACGCGCGGATCGTCAAACACCTCCACCACCACCTTGTGGTCCGGCCCCAGCAGCTGGAAAGCCGTATCGACCGAACCCACGTTCTCGGCGCGGACGGCAGCGGCCCCGCACAGCAGGGCCAACGCGCAGACGGACGAAAGGCGCGCCATACGCTCAGTTGATGGGCGCGAAGCGCTGCACCATGACGCCGTCCACTTCGATCAGCTGAAAGAACACGTCCTTGGGCCGCACCCACACGGAACCATCGGCCGCGCGATACACGATCATCGGCGTCAGGTCCGCTTCCAGGGTCGCCTCGCACACCAGCTCGTAGACGCCCCCTTTGTAATGGCGAAAGCGCATGATCGTCAGTCGTGCTTCTTGACGGCCATCCGTTCCTCGGCCACTTCTTTCTGCTGCTGTTTCTGTTTCAGGCCCTGGATCACCTTGAGGATGTCCTCCATGCCGCGCTCGCCGCCCAGGGTGGAGAACGCATCGAGCACCTCGTTGAGCACCTGGGTGCGCACGGTCGCCTCGTCCGGATTGATGGACGGTGCCCGTTGCACGGCGGAGCGGGCGCTGATGGCCGCCTTCTCCGCTGCGGCTGCCTTTTGCGCAGCCGTCTTGCGCCCGCCCGGCGTTTTGCCGTGTTCGAGCGCCGCTTGCCAGATGACCCAGCGACGTTGGGTTTCGTAGACCAGATACTCGTCTGGCTTGTCTTCGCGCCGGCGGACTATGTGGCCATCCTTCTGCGCCCATGCTTCAAATGCAGTACGCATTTTTTTCCTTTTCAAATGCTTCGCGCATCGTTAACTGTTAAACGACAAATATTTCCAAATAGTACCATCTATTAACGTACCACAACATATAGTGTACGCTACTTTGCAACTATTTTGATTGCCGTATGGAAACAAAAGTTTTAAACGCTGGTGGTCTCAGTATATTGCGGTTTGCCCGCACTGTTAACTGATTTTAGTACCATTTTGATAACAGTGAAGCATTATCGGCAATTATTTTTCCATTCACCTGATTTTGCAACATTCTAGAACCACAGACGGGCAAGATACAAAGGTTTTTGATGTTTTTTTGTAAAACACGACAGTTCAACAATTTGTTGATTATTATCATCGCATAGCTGTACGATTCATGCCACACCCCTGCGCGCGGTGCCATCGCCCCACGCCGCGCGCTGGCGCACCGCACGCGACGCCCGTGGTTGCGGTAAGATGCGCGCTCACCGGCCACACGCTCTCACTGACTACGCAAGGAATCCCCATATCATGAAAATAGCCACCTGGAATGTGAACTCGCTCAACGTTCGCCTGCCCCACGTGCTCAAGTGGCTGGAAGCGAACCCGGTCGACGTGCTGTGCGTGCAGGAAACCAAACTGACGGACGACAAGTTCCCCGCCGCCGCCATCGAGGCGGCCGGCTACCAGGTCGCGTACACGGGCCAGAAAACCTACAACGGCGTGGCCATCCTGTCGCGCCTGCCGATCACGGACGTGGTCAAGAACAATCCCCGCTACGAGGATGCCCAGCAGCGCATCCTGGCCGCCACCATCGACGGCATGCGCATCGTGTGCGCCTACGTACCCAACGGCCAGAGCGTGGACTCGGAAAAATACGGCTACAAGCTGGGCTGGCTGGCCGCGTTCCGCGACTGGCTCGACGAACAGGCCCAGCAATACCCGCAACTGGCCGTGCTGGGCGACTACAACATCGCCCCCGAAGACCGCGACGTGCATGACCCGGTGGCCTGGGCCGGCCAGGTGCTGGTGTCGGACCAGGAACGGGCTGCGCTGCTGCGCCTGAACGAACTGGGACTCAAGGATGCGTTCCGCCTGTTCGAGCAAGCCGACAAGTCGTTCAGCTGGTGGGACTACCGCCAGCTCGGCTTCCGCCTCAACAAGGGCCTGCGCATCGACCACATCCTGCTGTCGCCGGCGCTGGCCGCGCGCTGCAGCGCCTGCGTGATCGACCGCGAACCGCGCAAGTGGGAACAGCCGTCCGACCACGCGCCCGTAATCGCCACCATCGACTAAAGCCCGTCCGCCCGCGCGCTCACACGCGCGGCAGCAGCAGCTGGGCCGTCGTATGCGGCACCGGCTGCGAGAACAGATAGCCTTGCGCGTACTGGCAGCCGCTGTGCTGCAGCAGCGCGTACTGCCCTTCCGTCTCCACCCCTTCGGCCACCACCGATAACTGCAAGCTGCCCGACAGCGCGATGATGGCGTCCACGATGGCGCCATCCTCGGCGCTCTGTTCCAGGTCCTTGATGAAGGCGCGGTCGATCTTGATCTTCTTGACGGGGAAGCGCTTCAGGTAAGCCAGGCTGGAATAGCCGGTGCCGAAATCGTCGATCGACAGCCGGATGCCCATGGCGTTGATCTGGCCCAGGATGTCGAGCGTCTGTTCGCCGTGCTGCATCAGCGCCGTTTCCGTGATCTCGAATTCGAGCTGGCCGGGCGCGATGCCCGTCTCGTCCAGGATGGCGCGGATCGAGTCGATCAGCCCACGGTGCATGAACTGGCGCGCCGACAGGTTCACGGCCAGCGGCACCGGCAGCAAGCCCTGGCGCTGCCATTCCATGCTTTGCCGGCACGCCGTGCGGATCACCCATTCGCCGATCGGCACGATCAGGCCATTCTCCTCGATGATGGGGATGAAGTGGTCCGGCATCACCAGCTCGCCGTCGGCGCGGCGCCAGCGCAGCAGCACCTCCATCGCGTGCAGGCGGCGCGTGCCAATGTCCATGATGGGCTGGTAATGCAGCTCGAACTGGTTTTGCGCCAGCGCGCCGCGCAAGCTGCTTTCCAGCTCGAAGTGGCGGGCCGCCGCCAGGTTCATGGTCTGGGTGAAGAACTGGTAATTGTTGCGGCCGCTGGCCTTGGCGTGGTACATGGCCGCGTCGGCGTGGCGCATCAGGGTCTCCACGTCGGCGCCGTCGTCCGGATAGACGCAGATGCCGATCGACGGCGTGATGTGCAGGTTGCGCCCTTCCAGCGGGAACGCCTCCGACAACGCGACGATGATCTTCTCGGCCACGTGCACCGCCTCGTCGACGTTGCGGATGCCCGGCACCAGCACCACGAATTCGTCGCCGCCCAGGCGGGCCACGGTGTCGCTGGCGCGCACGGCGCGGCACAGGCGGCTGGCCACTTCCTTGAGCAGCTGGTCGCCCGTCATGTGGCCCAGCGAATCGTTGATGGTCTTGAAGCGGTCCAGGTCGATGAACATGACGGCCAGCTTGCGCTCGGAGCGCTGGGCCGCCAGCATCGCCCGGTCCAGCCGGTCGGCCAGCAGGGCGCGATTGGGCAAGCCTGTCAGGCTGTCGTGGTAGGCCATGTGGTGCACGCGCGCCTCGGCCTGGCGCCGCTCGACGATCTCGCCCTGCAGCAGCGCGTTGGCGCCGGCCAGTTCGGCCGTGCGTTCCAGCACCCGCACTTCGAGCTCGTCGCGCGCGCGGCTGACCGCTTCTGCGGCCTCGCGGCGCGCCGTGATGTCGTCCACCAGCCACACGGAACGCCCGCGCGGCTTGCTCAGGTCGAACGGCCGGCCCGACAGGCGGGCCCAGAACGTGCTGCCATCCTTGCGCACCAGCTGGTATTCGGACATGTTGACGCGCCCGGCCAGGAAGTCGTCCGCCGTCTCGGCCCGCGCGCGCTGCCAGGCCGCCTTGTCGGCGTAGAACGCCTGCACGGACAAGCCGTTCATGCCGCCCGGCTCGTAGCCGAACAGCTCCTCCATCTTGCTGTTGCAGCGCAGGTTGTGGCCATGCTCGACCACGGAGATGCCCAGCACGGCGCTGTCGAGGATGGCCTGGTTTTCCAGCAGCGCGTTGCGCAGCGTTTCCTCGGCCTGGCGCTGTTCGCTGCGGTCCTCGATGATCCAGATCGTGCCCTGGGTGGGGTCGGCCGGATTGACCACGTAGCCGATCAGCTGCGCCCACAGCACGCTGCCATCCTTGCGCTGCATCTCCACTTCGGTCTGGAACGGCTTGCCCACCGACAGCAAGGGCGAGGCGGCCGCGCCCAGTTCATCGTAGGCTTGCTGCGATGGGTACAGCGCCCGTCCCGGCAAGCCCAGCGCCTCGTCGCCGTGGTAGCCGAACATCTCGCCAAAGCCGCGGTTGTAGCGCGTGATGACGCGATTCTTGGTGAACAGGATGGCCATCGAGGCGTTGGTCATGATGGCCTCGACCTCCATCTTGGTCTCGCGGCTCTCGCTCACGTCCTCCAGGATCCAGATGGTGCCGCCATCGCTGTGTTCCGCATCGACCGCCTTGGCCCGCACGCGGCACCAGAACAGCGAGCCATCCTTGCGCTTGAACTGGTACTCGTCGCGCTCGAACGGCTGGCCGCTGCCCAGCAGCGGCCCCGCTTCCACGCCGAATTGCGCGTACGCCTCGGGCGACGGGAACACGATGGCGGCGGGCAGGCCCATCATCTCCTCGCGCGTGTAGCCGAACATGTCGGCCATGCGGGGATTACAGCTGAGCATGAGCTGGGCCTTGGAGAACAGGATCCCGACCGAGGCGTTGTCCAGAATCGCCTTCTGTTCCAGCAGCAGCTGCTTGGTGTCTTCCTCGGCCTTCTTCTGGGCGCTGCGGTCATCGAAGATCCAGATCGAATCCTGCTGGGTGCGGCCCGGATTGATCACATAGCCAAACGCGTGGGCCCAGAAAGTGGAACCGTCCTGGCGCCGCATCTCCATCTCGGCCTGGAACGGTTTGCCGCGCGCGAGCAGCGGGCGTGCCTTTTTCACCACGGCCTCGAACGCCTCGATCGAGGGATACAGTTCGGACGTCAGCCGGCCCACGCCGCTGTCACCGGCAAAGCCGAAGAATTCGCCGAAGCGCTGGTTGTAGCGCAGCACGCGGTCATCGCGCTGGAAGCCGATGGCCAGCGGCGCGCTATCCATGATGGCCTGCATTTCCAGCAGCGTGCGGCGCAGCTTTTCCTCATCGCGGCGGCGCTCGTCGATATCCTCGATGATCCACACCGTGCCGTCCTCGGTGTTTTGGGGATCGACGGCGCGGCCGAACAGGCGGGCCCAGAACAACGTGCCATCCTTGCGCCGCAGTTGCAGCTCCGTGGTGTAGGATTCGCCGCGCCGCAGCGGCGGCCCGGCATCGCGCCCCAGGTCCAGGTGGGCCTGCTCCGACGCGTGGAGCACGATGGTGCCCATGCCTTCCAGGTCGTGGCGCGCGTAACCGAACATGTCGGCGCAGCGCAGATTACATTCCTGGATCACGCTGGCCTTGCTGAACAGGATGCCGACGGCCGCGTTGTCGAGGATGGCCTGCTGTTCGAGCAGCGTCTTGCGCAAGGCCTTGTGGTCGCGCTGCACGGCGCTCACGTCCTGGAACACGAGGGTGGCGCCGCTGGCGCGCCCGCCCGGAGGCAGCGGCTTGGCCCAGGCCCGCACGGCGATGTACTGGCCGCCAGTGCAGCTCAGGCAACTGTCCCACTGGCGTCCGCCAGCCGCGCCCAGGACCATGTTGAGCTGGCGGCCGCTGTCGGTCCGCACGTGGCGCGCGAACAGTTCCGCCACCGGCGCACCGGCCGGGTCGCGCCCCAGCAGGGCCGCCAGTTCGCCGTTCGCGGCCAGCACCAGGCCCGCCTCGTCACAGGCGCACGCGGGCACGCCGATCAGCTGCAAAGCTTCGGCCACGACATCTGGGTTGGTCGAGACGCGGTTCGTGGTCACCTGGAGCCCCATGTAAAAAACGCTGCCCTCGCGACGGCAGCGTCATCTCCAGATCATAAACCACATCGTCCCCAATTTCCACTTGGCAAGCCGACGGTTCCCTCTATTCCTGATCCGGGCGCACGGCCTTGCAAAAAAAAACAGCCCCGGACCTTGCGGGCCGGGGCTGCGGGAGGAAGCGGCTGCTTAGTGCGCGGAGGCGGCGGCGGCGCCGATACCCGTCTCGGAACGCATTTCCTGCGCTTCAAAGCCGGCGCGGTCGATGCGGGCGCGCGGGCTCTTGTCGAGGATGGAGAACAGCCAGATGCCCACGAAGCCGGCCGTCATCGAGAAGATGGCGGGCGAGGCGTAAGGGAACCAGGCGTCCTTGTGACCCAGCACATCGACCCACACGGACTTCGACAGTACGGTCAGCACCACGGCCGTGATCAGGCCCATGAAGCCGCCAACGGTGGCGCCGCGGGTGGTGCAATCCTTCCACAGCACGGACATGAACAGCACCGGGAAGTTGGCCGAAGCGGCGATGGCGAAGGCCAGCGACACCATGAAGGCGATGTTCTGCTTCTCGAACAGGATGCCCAGCGCGACGGCGACGATACCGAGCACGATGGTGGTGGCACGCGAGACGCGCAGTTCTTCCCAGCTGGTGACCTGGCCCTTCTTGATCACGGTGGCGTACAGGTCGTGCGACACGGCCGATGCACCGGACAGGGTCAGCCCGGCCACCACGGCCAGGATGGTGGCGAAGGCCACGGCCGAGATGAAGCCGAGGAACACGTTGCCGCCCACAGCCTTGGCCAGGTGGATAGCGGCCATGTTGTTCCCGCCTAGCAGCTTGCCGGCGGCATCCTTGAACTCGGGGTTGGTCGACACCATGACGATGGCGCCGAAGCCGATGATGAAGGTCAGGATGTAGAAGTAGGCGATCCAGGTGGTGGCCCAGAACACGGACTTGCGTGCTTCCTTGGCGCTAGGCACGGTGAAGAAGCGCATCAGGATGTGCGGCAGGCCGGCCGTACCGAACATCAGCGCCATGCCGAACGAGATGGCCGACACGGGGTCCTTGATGAAGGTGCCGGGGCCCATGATGGCGTCCTTCTTGGCGTGCACTTCGACGGCCTTGGCGAACAGGGCCTCGGGGCTGAAGTTGAACTGGCCCAGCACCACGAAGGCCATGAAGGAAGCGCCGGCCAGCAGCATCACGGCCTTGATGATCTGCACCCAGGTGGTGGCCGTCATGCCGCCGAACAGCACGTAGACCATCATCAGCGTACCGACCAGCACCACGGCGATCCAGTATTCGAGGCCGAACAGCAGCTTGATCAGCTGGCCCGCGCCCACCATCTGGGCGATCAGGTAGAACGCCACCACCACCAGCGTACCGGAGGCGGAGAAGATGCGGATCGGCTTTTGCTGGAAGCGGTAGGCCGCCACGTCGGCGAAGGTGAAGCGGCCCAGGTTGCGCAGGCGCTCGGCCATCAGGAAGGTAATGACGGGCCAGCCGACCAGGAAGCCGATGGCGTAGATCAGGCCATCGTAGCCGTTCAGGAACACGGCGGCGGAAATGCCGAGGAAGGAAGCGGCCGACATGTAGTCGCCCGCGATGGCCAGGCCGTTCTGGAAACCGGTGATGCCGCCGCCAGCCGTGTAGAAGTCGGCCGCCGACTTGGTCTTGGCGGCCGCCCATTTGGTGATGAACAGCGTGAAGATGACGAACGCGCCGAACATCAGGATGGCGGTCCAGTTGGTGGGCTGCTTCTCAGCCTGGCCCAGGTCGGCGCCTGCGGCCAGCGCAGCACCTGCCGCGCCCAGCATGGCCAGCGCGGCCAGCATGCGTTTAAAGTTCATCATGGCTGCACCCGCGCGCGGATAGCCGCCGTATATTCATCGAATTCGCCGTTGGCGCGGCGCACGTAGATGCCCGTGATCACGACCGTAAACACGATCACGAACAGGCCCATGGGCATACCCCAGGTCATCACGCCATTGCCGATGCGGGTGGCCAGCAGTTCCTTGTCGAATGCGATCAGCAGGATGAAGCCGTAGTACACGGCCATCATCAGCCACGTCAGCGTCCAGCCATAGCGGGAGCGGGCCGAGACCAGCTTCTGGTAGCTGGGGTCCGCCTTTATCTTTTGAACCATGTCGTCTTGCATTGCAGTCTCCTTCATTTTTTGTAATGCCTTTATTTCAGGCTAAGTTCAGATTAGACCCGCTCCCTTACCGTTCGCTTACGCCGGACGGCCAAATGAGCAAAATGATACGCAAAATAAACAAACCCGCCTTCAAACATTCCGCCAAGAAAAATCGGGGACGTAACACGGTTTTCCCATGTGGGAAAACCGTGTTACGTCCCCGATTTTTCTTGGCGGAAGGGCTTTAGAAGCAGTCGCCCGGCACCCGCACCCAGCCTTCCATCAGCACCCGCGCGCTGCGGCTCATAATCGCCTTGGTCACGCTCCACTCGCCATTCACCTGGCTCGCTTGCGCGCCCACGCGCAGGGTGCCGGAAGGGTGACCGAAGCGCACCGCGTTGCGTTCGCCGCCACCGGCCGCCAGGTTCACCAGCGTCCCCGGAATGGCGGCGGCCGTGCCAATGGCCACGGCCGCCGTGCCCATCATGGCGTGGTGCAGCTTACCCATCGACAGGGCGCGCACCAGCAGGTCCACGTCGGCCGCAGCCACCTGCTTGCCGCTGGAGGACACGTAATCCTTGGGCTTGGCCACGAAGGCCACCTTGGGCGTGTGCTGGCGCGTGGCCGCTTCGTCCAGGTTCTGGATCAGGCCCATGCGCAGCGCGCCGTGGGCACGGATGGTTTCGAACATGGCCAGCGCCTTGGGGTCGCCGTTGATGGCGTCCTGCAGCTCCGTGCCCGTGTAGCCGATCGCTTCCGCGTTGACGAAGACGGTGGGGATACCGGCGTTGATCATGGTGGCCTTGAGCGTGCCTACACCGGGCACTTCCAGGTCGTCCACCAGGTTCCCGGTCGGGAACATGGAGCCGCCGCCGCCCTCCTCGTCGGCCGCCGGGTCCATGAATTCCAGCTGCACTTCGGCCGCCGGGAAGGTCACGCCATCGAGCTCGAAGTCGCCCGTCTCCTGCACCGCACCGCCCGTGATGGGCACGTGGGCGATGATGGTCTTGCCGATGTTGGCCTGCCACACGCGCACGGTGGCGATGCCGTCCTGCGGAATGCGGCTGGCCTCCACCATGCCGCCGCTGATGGCGAACGCGCCCACGGCCGCCGACAGGTTGCCGCAGTTGCCGCTCCAGTCCACGAAAGCCTTGTCGATGGAAACCTGGCCGAACAGGTAGTCAACGTCGTGATCGGGCCTGCTGCTCTTGGACAGGATCACCGTCTTGCTGGTGCTGGAGGTGGCGCCGCCCATGCCGTCGATCTGCTTGCCGTAGGGGTCGGGGCTGCCGATCACACGCAGGAGCAGCGCGTCGCGCGCGGCGCCCGGCACTTGCGCCGCGGGCGGCAGGTCTTGCAGGCGGAAGAACACGCCCTTGCTGGTGCCGCCACGCATGTAGGTGGCAGGGACTTTGATCTGTGCTACGTGGGTCATGATGATGTATTCCTAAAAAAGACAGGCGGTACGTCGCCGTACCGCCTGCCGTGACTAACGATCGTTCAAGCCCTTACGCGGCCTTGGACGATTCCAGGAAGTCCTGGGCGAAGCGCTGCAGCACGCCGCCCGCTTCGTAGATCGACACCTCTTCGGCCGTATCGAGGCGGCAGGTCACGGGCACGTTCACTTGCGAGCCATCGCGGCGGTGGATCACCAGCGTGAGGGTGGCGCGCGGGGTGCGCTCGCCGATCACGTCGTAGGTCTCGGTGCCGTCGATGTTGAGCGTGTTGCGGTTCACGCCGGGCTGGAATTCCAGCGGCAGCACGCCCATGCCCACCAGGTTGGTGCGGTGGATGCGCTCGAAGCCTTCGGCCACGATCGCTTCCACGCCGGCCAGGCGCACGCCCTTGGCGGCCCAGTCACGCGAGGAACCCTGGCCGTAGTCGGCGCCGGCGATCACGATCAGCGGCTGCTTGCGCTCCATGTAGGTCTCGATGGCTTCCCACATGCGGGTGACCTTGCCTTCCGGTTCGACGCGGGCCAGCGAGCCGGCCTTGACCTTGCCGTCCACCTGCACCATCTCGTTCTTCAGCGTCGGGTTGGCGAAGGTGGCGCGCTGCGCCGTCAGGTGGTCGCCGCGGTGGGTGGCGTAGGAGTTGAAGTCCTCCTCCGGCAAGCCCATCTTGGCCAGGTATTCGCCGGCCGCGCTGTCGAGCATGATGGCATTCGACGGCGACAGGTGGTCGGTGGTGATGTTATCGCCCAACACCGCCAGCGGACGCATGCCCTTGAGCGTGCGCGCGCCGGCCAGCGCGCCTTCCCAGTACGGCGGACGGCGAATGTAGGTGCTCGGCGCGCGCCAGTCGTACAGCGGGCTGACCTTCACGCCATCGTCGGCCTGCTTGGCGAACATGGGGATGTAGACCTTGTTGAACAGCGCAGGCTTGACGCTCGATTCAACCAGCGCGTCGATCTCCGCGTCCGAGGGCCAGATGTCCTTCAGCGTCACCGGCTTGCCGTCGGCGTCATAGCCCAGCACGTCCTTCTCGATGTCGAAGCGGATGGTGCCGGCGATGGCGTAGGCCACCACCAGCGGCGGCGAAGCCAGGAAGGCCTGCTTGGCGTACGGGTGGATACGGCCATCGAAGTTGCGGTTGCCCGACAGGACGGCCGTGGCGTACAGGTCGCGCTCCACCACTTCCTTCTGGATCACGGGGTCCAGCGCGCCGGACATGCCGTTGCAAGTGGTGCAGGCGTAAGCGACGACGCCGAAGCCCAGCTTTTCCAGGTCGTCCATCAGGTTGGCCTGTTCCAGGTACAGCGTGACGGCCTTGGAGCCGGGCGCCAGCGAGCTTTTCACCCATGGCTTGCGGGTCAGGCCGCGCGCGTTGGCGTTGCGGGCCAGGAGGCCGGCGGCGATCATGTTGCGCGGGTTGTTGGTGTTGGTGCAGCTGGTGATGGCGGCGATGATGACGGCGCCGTCGGGCATCTTGCCAGGCTCGTTCTCCACCTTGCCGCTGATGCCGCGCGCGGCCAGCTCGGAGGTCGGCACGCGCTTGTGCGGGTTGGACGGGCCGGCGATGTTGCGCACCACGGTCGACAGGTCGAACTTGAGCACGCGCTCGTATTCGGCCGCCTTCAGGGTGTCGCCCCACAGGCCGGTCTGCCTGGCGTACTGCTCCACCAGCTTGACCAGTTCATCGTCGCGGCCGGTCAGCTTGAGGTACTTGATGGTCTGCTCGTCGATGTAGAACATGGCCGCCGTGGCGCCGAATTCGGGCGCCATGTTGGAGATGGTGGCGCGGTCGCCCAGCGTCAGCGCGGACGCGCCAGGACCGTAGAACTCCAGGTAGGACGACACCACTTTTTCCTTGCGCAGGAATTCGGTCAGCGCCAGCACCGTGTCGGTGGCGGTGATGCCAGGTTGCGGCTTGCCGGTCAGCTCCACGCCGATGATGTCGGGCAGGCGCATCCACGAGGCGCGGCCCAGCATCACGCTTTCCGCTTCCAGACCGCCCACGCCGACGGCGATCACGCCCAGCGCGTCCACCATCGGGGTGTGCGAGTCGGTGCCCACCAGCGTATCGGGATAGGCCACGCCGTCGCTCACCTGCACCACGGGCGACATGCGTTCCAGGTTGATCTGGTGCAGGATGCCGTTACCGGGCGGGATCACGTCGACGTTCTTGAACGCCTTCTTGGTCCAGTTGATGAAGTCGAAACGGTCTTCGTTACGGCGGTCCTCGATGGCGCGATTCTTGGCGAAAGCGTCGGGATCGAAGCCGCCGCATTCGACGGCCAGCGAGTGGTCCACCACCAGCTGGGTCGGCACCACGGGATTGACCATGGCGGGGTCACCGCCCTGTTGGGCGATGGCATCGCGCAGGCCGGCCAGGTCCACCAGCGCGGTCTGGCCCAGGATGTCGTGGCATACCACGCGCGCAGGGAACCACGGGAAGTCCAGGTCGCGCTTGCGCTCGATCAGCTGCGACAGCGAAGCGTTCAGCGTGGCCGGATCGCAGCGGCGCACCAGGTTCTCGGCCAGCACACGCGAGGTGTACGGCAGCTTGTCGTAGGCGCCAGGCTGGATCGCGTCGACAGCGGCACGCGCGTCGAAGTAATCGAGCTTGGTGCCCGGCAGGTTCTTGCGGAATTGAGTGTTCATGGTCGCTTCCAATACTTGCGATTACTTGCGGTCGGAGATAGGCACGAACTGCAGGTCGTCCGGGCCGACGTAGTTGGCGCTTGGACGGATGATCTTGTTGTCGATGCGCTGCTCGATGATGTGGGCGGCCCAGCCGGAGGTGCGCGAGATGACGAACAGCGGCGTGAACATGGCGGTCGGCACGCCCATCATGTGGTACGACACGGCCGAGAACCAGTCCAGGTTGGGGAACATCTTCTTCACTTCCCACATGACCGATTCCAGGCGTTCGGCGATGTCGAACATCTTGGTCGAACCGGCTTCCTTGGACAGGTTGTGCGCCACTTCCTTGATCACCACGTTGCGCGGGTCGGAGATGGTGTACACAGGGTGGCCGAAGCCGATCACCACTTCCTTGTTGGCCACGCGATTGCGGATGTCCGCTTCGGCTTCGTCGGGGTTCTCGTAGCGCTTCTGGATCTCGAACGCGAATTCGTTGGCGCCACCGTGCTTGGGACCGCGCAGCGCGCCGATGGCGCCGGTGATGGCCGAGTAGATGTCCGAACCCGTGCCGGCGATGACGCGGCCGGTGAAGGTGGAGGCGTTGAACTCATGTTCCGCGTACAGGATCAGCGAGGTATGCATCGCCTTGACCCACGACTCGGATGGCTTCTCGCCGTGCAGCAGGTGCAGGAAGTGGCCGCCGATCGAGTCGTCGTCCGTTTCCACTTCGATGCGCTTGCCGTTGTGGCTGAAGTGGTACCAGTACAGCAGCATGGAACCGAACGAAGCCATCAGGCGGTCGGCGATGTCGCGCGCGCCCGGCACGTTGTGGTCGTCCTTCTCGGGCAGGGTGCAGCCCAGCACGGACACGCCGGTACGCATCACGTCCATCGGGTGGGCCGATGCCGGCAGCGCTTCCAGCGCCGACTTGAGCGACTGCGGCAGGCCGCGCAGCGATTTCAGCTTGCCCTTGTAGCCTTTCAGTTCAGCGGCCGTGGGCAGCTTGCCGTGCACCAGCAGGTAGGCGATTTCCTCGAACTCGCAGGTGTTGGCCACGTCCAGGATGTCGTAACCGCGGTAGTGCAGGTCGTTGCCGGTCTTGCCGACGGAGCACAGCGCGGTATTACCGGCGGTCACGCCCGACAGGGCAACGGATTTCTTGGGCTTGAAGGTAGCGACTTGTTCGACACTCATTTGAACTCTCCAGATGCTATAGATTTAGTTTTGCGATTGCGGTGAAAGGCGATACTTAGAAGTCATTTCAAAAGCCCATGGCGTCGTTGTAGCGCCTTGCCGTGCCAGCGCACTGTCTTCGGCGCCACGCCTAGCCATGGTCATTTTGAAACAACTTCTTACTTCTTCGATGCGGCGAACAGCGCGTCGAGCTTTTGCTCGAAGCTGTGGTAGTTGATGCGCTCGTACAGTTCCATGCGGGTCTGCATGGTGTCGACCACGTTCTTCTGGGTGCCGTCGCGGCGGATCGCGCCGTAGACGTTTTCGGCGGCCTTGTTCATGGCGCGGAAGGCCGACAGCGGATACAGCACCAGGCCCACGTCGGCGCCGCGCAGTTCGTCCACCGTGTACAGCGGGGTCGAGCCGAATTCGGTGATGTTGGCCAGCACCGGCACCTTGACGGCCTTGGCGAACTGGGAATACATCGGCAGGTCGGTGATCGCTTCCGGGAAGATCATGTCGGCGCCCGCTTCCACGCAGGCGATGGCGCGTTCCAGCGCCGATTCCAGGCCTTCCACGGCCAGCGCGTCGGTGCGGGCCATGATGACGAAGTTCTCGTCGGTACGGGCGTCCACGGCGGCCTTGATGCGGTCCACCATTTCCTGCTTGGTGACGATTTCCTTGTTCGGACGGTGGCCGCAGCGCTTGGCGCCGACCTGGTCTTCGATGTGGATGGCGGCCGCGCCGAACTTGATCATGGACTTGACGGTGCGCGCCACGTTGAAGGCGGAGGAACCGAAGCCGGTGTCCACGTCCACCAGCAGCGGCAGGTCGCACACGTCGGTGATGCGGCGCACGTCGGTCAGCACGTCGTCCAGGCTGGAGATGCCCAGGTCGGGCAGGCCCAGCGAACCGGCGGCCACGCCGCCACCGGACAGGTAGATGGCCTTGAAGCCGGCGCGCTTGGCCAGCAGGGCGTGGTTGGCGTTGATGGCGCCCACCACCTGCAGCGGGGATTCTTCTTGTACGGCTTTGCGGAATGCGGCGCCGGCGGAATATTGGCTCATGTCTGACCTTTCGTTGTGCGTGTGGTTGGTTGCGCGTTGGCGCGTTGCGAACAGGTATTGCAAGGGACGTGCCAAGGGGCGGCGCGGCGGCACCGTAGCCGGAAAACCCAGCAAAATCAGTCACTTGGCGCCTGGGTAGCGCTGCAGATACTTGAGTACGCAAGCATTTCGCGTTGCAATGATGTTGCGTTCGCGTTTCAAATTCGTTGCAACGTGAAACACTGGAACGCGATTGGCGTACAATGGCGACATGCGCCATTCCACTCCCCTGCCCCTCGACAACACCGACAAGCCCGTGATCTGGACCGTGTCGGTGTCGCGCCTGTTCGACCTGTTCCGCGACATCACACTCGAATACGACGACCTGGCCACCATCGAACCGATCAACCTGGGCTTCGACGAAGCGGCCCGCCACATCCGCGAACGAATGGCGACCGAGCGCTGCGACGCCGTGATCGCGGCCGGCTCCAACGCGGCCTACCTGAAAGGCCGGCTGTCGGTGCCGGTGGTGATCGCCAAGGCCAGCGGCTTCGACGTGATGCAGGCGCTGGCGCGGGCGCGCCGGGTGACCGAGCGCATCGGCGTGATCACCTACCAGGAACGGCTGCCGGAGCTGGCCGAATTCGCCGCCACCTTCGGCTTCGACATCGCGCAGCGAACCTATGTGACCGAGGAGGATGCGCGGGCCCAGATCAACGAACTGAAGGCGGCCGGCATCCAGGCCATCGTGGGCGCTGGCCTGATCACCGACCTGGCCGAGGAAGCGGGATTGACGGGCGTGTTCGTCTACTCGGCCGCCTCAATCCGGCAAGCGTTCGACGACGCGCTGGAAATGGCGCGCCTGACCCAGCTCGAAGTGAACCGCAGCCGGCGCGTGGTGGTGGCCGACACGCTGCGCGCCAAGCATGGCCTGAACGACCTGCGCGGCGAATCGGCCGCCATGGAAGCGCTGCGCCAGTCCGTGGTGCTGTATGCGAAGTCGCCGGCCACGGTGCTGATCCAGGGTGAAACGGGCTGCGGCAAGGAACTGGTGGCGCAAGCGATCCACCGCGAAAGCCCGCGCATCCTGGGCCAGAACCGGCCGTTCGTGGCGGTGAACTGCGGCGCCATCGCCGAGTCGCTGCTGGAATCGGAGCTGTTCGGCCATGAGGAAGGCGCATTCACGGGCGCGCGCCGCGGCGGCCACGCGGGCCTGTTCGAAGCGGCCAACCGCGGCACCCTGTTCCTCGACGAGATCGGTGAAATGCCGCTCACGCTGCAAACGCGGCTGCTGCGGGTACTGGAGGAACGCGAAGTGGTGCGGGTGGGCGGCACGCGGCCCATCGCCGTCAACGTGCGCATCATCAGCGCCACCCACTGCGACCTGGAACAGCGCGTGCGCGACGGGCGCTTCCGGGCCGACCTGTTCTACCGCCTGGCCGTGCTGCGGCTGTCGCTGCCGCCGCTGCGCGCGCGCGAGGACGACGTGATCGGACTGGCCGAATGGTCGCTCAAGAACGCACTGGCAGCCTTGGGCGCGCGGCCCCATCCGAACCTGCACGCCGAGATCATGGCCTGCGCACCGCTGCTGCGCCAGTACGACTGGCCCGGCAACGTGCGCGAACTACGCAACCTGACGGAGCGGCTGGCCCTGTTCCTGGCCGCCGAGCCATTGCAGGCGCTGACGCCCACCTTCGTGCTGAACGTGGCGCCGGAACTGGCGCCGCGCGGGGTGGCCAGTGGCATGCTGGATGGCGTGATGCTGCCGCCCGCGCCGGCCATCGTCCCGGCGGCGGGCACGGGCGCCCTGCCCGCACCCATCCCTGTACCTGCGATACCGGCCGAATCGGTAACGGCCGTGCTGGCCCGTTTCGGCGGCCGACGCGACGCTGCCGCCGAGTACCTGGGCATCAGCCGCACCACGCTGTGGCGCAAGCTGCGCGCTGAAGGCGGTGCCGGCTGACCCGTTGGCAGTGACCCGACAGTCGCATTTGAAGCACATCAAATCCACAGCCCGATGACAAGACACATGCGTTTTCGCATCGCGATAATGACGCATGTGGCGCATCGTCGAACATCACCGAGTTGAAAAACAGTTGTCCGGTTCAGTACCGCTTGAGGTGCTGAAGCGCTACGAGAAATGGCAAGAGATCGCGAGCGCATCTGGTCCGCGCGGCTTGCGTGCCATCAAGGGTTTCCACGACGAGGCATTGTCCGGCATAGGGAAAGGGTATCGGTCCTCCCGGCTTGGCCTTCAATGGCGCGTGATCTATCATGTGCAAGAAGGCCTGTTTTTGATCCAGGTGATGCACGTGAACGCACACGATTACCGAAGGCAATCATGAAGAACTTTCGCCCCGCCAAGCGGCGCGTCAACGTGACAATAGGAGAGTCCGTCCGTATTGTGCGGGAGCTGCAGGAGCTGACGCAGGCTGAGCTTGCACGCCTGACTGGTATTCCGCCGTCCGCCATTTCCGCAATCGAGCGCGATCGCATCAGATTGAGCGCGGAGCGCGCCAGGCTGCTGGCCCGTGCATTACGCTGCCATCCTACCGTGCTGATGTTTCCCGGCTGGGATAACGATCTCGATTCCGCCGCTTAAACCAAGCTACCGCTGCGAACCCCACCCCGCAGCCGCCATCCCTGCGGGCGCGGCGGCAGCGAATCGGCATAGGGGCGGCCAGCATAGCTGACCGGTCCCCTGCCACACCACCCGGCATGCGGGTCCGCACCGGGCGGTTCGAGTAGTTGAGGTTAAGACAGGCGTGGTACGCCCAACCGGTCGAAGT
>NZ_JACEZS010000036.1 GCF_014042365.1 Rugamonas fusca | reverse complement strand
TACCGCTATACTTGCTCATACCAGCCTCCCTGTACGTAAGTTCAACTCGACATTGAATGCTTACTGTACCCCCGGCGTATGCCGGAGGGAGGTTGGCTAGATGATTATCAGGTCCGGCATCGCGCCATAAATTGTTGACTGATTGATGGCTGCGCCAAGTCAAGGCAGATCGGATTGGTGAGGATTAGGGTGGACGAATGACACGTCCACTTCGCCTGGAATTCGCCGGCGCCCTCTATCACGTCACCTCGCGTGGTGATCGTAGTGAAGCGATTTATCGCGATGATGCTGATCGCCTGGCTTGGCTTGATATTCTCGCGCTCGTCTGCAAACGCTACAATTTTATTGTCCACGCGTATTGTCAGATGACGAATCACTATCATGTGCTGATTGAAACGGTGGACGGGAACCTGTCGCTAGGAATGCGTCAGTTGAATGGCCAGTACACGCAGCTTTTCAATCGCCGCCATCAGGTTGCGGGCCACCTCTTCCAGGGCCGTTACAAGGCTATCCTGGTGCAGAAGCAGGGCTACTTGCTGGAGTTGGCACGGTATGTGGTCTTGAATCCGTTGCGAGCGCGGATGGTGAGCTCATTGGGCGCATGGCCATGGAGCAGCCATCACCTGCTGGTGGGCGCGTGCAAGGCGCCAGCGTGGTTTGACCGGGAATGGTTGCTGGGGCAGTTTGGCTCGACCGGGAACGTAGCGGTCCAGCGTTACATCCGCTTCGTGATGGCTGGCATCGGGCGGGACAGTCCATTGCTAGGCGTGAATTACCAACTCATCCTCGGCGACGCCGCTTTTACCGCACGTTACCACCATGGCCCCCCGCATGGCGCAGTGCGTGGCATTTCCAGAACGCAGCGGCGTGCGCTGGGGTGGCCATTGGACGAATATCGGCGTCATTTTCCTGACCGGGATGAGGCGATAGCGCGCGCGTATTTCTCCACCGTGTATACCATGCAACAGATCGCCGATTTTTTCGGCATTTCAATGAGAACCGTGAACCGTGCGGTACAAAAATTCGAGGCGTAGGGTTAGTTTGGCAGATTGCCGGACCTGACCCCCGCCACCTTCAGCCGGGCTGCTGGCGCGCTGCGGCCAGCATGTCCAGCAGTTCTGCCGCCGTCTCGCGCCAGGTGCGCCAGCGGATGGTGTCGGGCTTGGGATGGCGGCCTGCGGCATGCTCGGCCAGCCAGGTACCGACGGCCCGCGCCAGGTCCGCGCCGTCCAGTCCACTGAAATAGCTGGCGCCATCGCGCGCCACTTCGCGGAACACGGGTATGTCGCGCGCCAGCAGCGGCAGGCCGCGGCTGGCCGCCTCGATCAGCGGCAGGCCGAACCCTTCCCCCTCGCTCGGTTGCAGCAGGCAGGCGCAGGCGCCGTACACTTGTTCCAGCGCCGCATCGTCCAGCCCTTGCAGCCAGTGCAAACGCCGTCCCTGCTCGGGGTGCTGCTGCAAGCGCTGCACGATGGTGGGGATGGTGCGGCGGGCAGCGGCCGGCAGCGGCTTCCACCCTTCGTTACCGACGATGACCAGTTGTACATCGACACCGGCCGCCCACAACGATTCGAACGCGGCCAGCGCCTGCAGGTGGCCCTTGCGCGGTTCGATGGTGCCCACCATCAGGAAGCTGGGCCGCGCGCGCAGCGCCGGCAGCAGCGGATGGGGCACGTCGTCCACGTTCGCCTGGCCCGACGTGCCGGCCAGGTCGGCGCCCAGGTGCAGCGCCGTCAGTTGCAGCGGCGCGCGCCGTACGCCCTCGGGCAGCGGGTGGCGTTCCAGCCAGCCGCGCATGTCGTCGGCCACGGCGTGCGAGATGCACACCAGCCGGTCCGCTTCGGCGGCGATGGTGGCCAGCCAGGCGGCGTGGCCGGCGTCGGCGCCGGGCGGGAAGAACTCGGGCCGCAGCACGGGCAGCAGGTCGTACAGCACGAAGCTGACGTGCACGCCGCGCGCGCGCCAGCGCGCATACAGGCCGTCGGCGGCGGCCCCGCCCACCGGGCCGGGCGCGAAGTCGGCGCCGTAATAGACGTCGCCGGCGCGCACGTCGGCCACCGGGTCATGGGTGGCGCGCGCATCAAGGCCCAGCAGGCCGTAGGCGTACTGGCGCGCGTAGCGGCATTGCCAGCGGCCGTCCTCCTGGACCAGGTAGACCGGTTCCACGCGCCAGCCCGGCGGCTGCAATTGCAGCAGTTCCAGCAGCTCGGCGCGCACCACCCGTTCGATGCCGGTGCGCAGGTCGTGGCGGGCGATGGTGGTCACGTCCACCAGCAACTGGCGCGGCGCCAGCGGATCGGGCGCGGCCGCGATGGCGCAGGCCAGCTGGCGCTGCAAGGCGCCGTCGTCGGCCAGGCCGTCCACCTCGGCCAGCGCCCGCAGCAGGGCTTGCCGGCCGGGGCGCACCTTGGCCAGTACTTGCGCGTACAGGGCGGCGCAATGTTCGGGGCTGTGCTCGCGCCGCAGCAGGGCGGCCGCGCGCGCGCCCATGGCCGCGCGCAGGGCGGCGTCGCCATGCAGCGTTTCCAGCGCGGCCGTCAGGGCGGCGGGGGCGAAGGCGTCGTCGAGCTTGAGCACGCAGTCGTCCGGCAGGGCCGCCATCGAGCCGTTGGCGTTGACGATGGTGGGCAAGCCGTAGTTCATGCAGTCGAGCACGGCGGCCGAGGTTTCACCGCGCGACACGGCGCGCAATTGCACGGCCGCGTCGGCCGCCTGCAGGTAGCGCTGGTAGTCGGCCTCGTCGGTCCAGCCGGCGATGCGGATGCGCCGTCCGGCCGCGCCGCTCAACATGGCCGTCAGTTCCAGGCCGTATTCGGAACCGTGGTTGGCGCCCACCAGCACCAGTTCGCAAGCGGGATCGTCATGCAGGCTGGAGGCCAGCCACGCCTGCACCAGCTCGTGCGTGAGCTTGGTGGGGGCGATGAAGCCGAAACTGCACACCAGGTAGGTGCCGGGCCGGATGCCCAGCGCCGTGCGGGCGGCCGCGCGTGCATCGTCCAGCGCCGCTGGCGTGGCGCGCGGCAGCGGCACCACGCTCCAGTCGCGGTCGGCCCGCGGGCCGTACCACTGGCGCGCCAGCACGCGCGCATGGTCGGAGTGGACGATCACGTGGGTGGCATCGCGCAGCACGGGCAGGTTGCCAGGGTAATCGCGCTTGGCCGCTTCGGCCGCGTCGGCGCCGCCACCGAGGCCGGCGCGCAGGGCCGGGTAGCCGTGGGCGGCCAGCGCCTCGCTCCAGGCATGCGGCAGCAGGCCCGATAACTGTTCGTACACCAGCACGCTGCTGAGGAAGAAGTCGTGCAGCACCACCACCCCCGGATGCTGGCGCAGCAGCGGGAACATATGGCTGTGGAACGGGCTGTTGCCGAACTGGTAGAGGATGTGGTCGTAGCCGGCGCCATGGTCGGCGAACCAGTCCACCGTGCGGCGCGGCAGCGCGGCCAGCGCGGGCGGCAGCGTCAGTTGGTCCTGCTTGAGTACCAGTTCGATCTCGAAGTGGTCCATCAACGCTGGCAGCAGCTGGGCCGCGTAGTCGGCGATGCCGGTGCGTTCCGGCGGCAGCGGCGAGACGAAGGCCAGCCGTGGCTTGCGCGCGGGCGCAGGCACGGGAGCGGCGGCGCTGGCCAGTGTCGCCACATGCTGCTCCATGGCGCGCAGCGCGCGCCGGGCCGAGATATCCCACGAGAATTTGGCGGCCTGCTGGCGGCCGTGCACGCGCAGCCGTTCCAGCATGGCCGGGTCGTCCAGCACTTCGGCCAGCTTGGCGGCCATGGCGGCTGGCGAACCGGCGTCGAACAGGGCCTCGGCGCAACCGATCACTTCCGGGATGCTGGTGTTGTCGGCCCCGATCACGGGCGCGCCGCAGGCCATCGCCTCCAGTGCCGGCAGGCCGAAGCCTTCATGTTTGGACGGGAAGATGAACAGGGTGGCGCTGCGGTACAGGGCGATCAGGGTGGCGTCGTCCACGTAGCCGGTCAGCACCAGTTCGTCGGCCGCCAGGCCGCAGCGGCGCGCGTGGGCCAGCAGCGCGGCGCGGTCATGCTCGCCCACCTTGCTGGCCACCAGCAGCTGGTGGGCGCCGCGCACGGCCGGCGGCAGCAGGCTGAAGGCCGTGATCAGGCCGTCGATATTCTTGCGCGCGTCGAAGCCGCCGGGCGCGTACATCAGCATGGCGCGCGTCAGGCCAAAGCGCTGGCGCAGCGCCGCTTGCTCGGCGTCGGCCAGCGGGGCCGGGTGGAACTGGGCGTCCACGGCGGTGGAAATGGCCACCACCTGTTGGGGCGGCAGGGCCAGCGCGTCCAGCGCTTCCTGGCGCGAATAGTCGGAGATGGCCAGCAGCAGGCCGGCCCGTTTGAGCGAAGCGATCTTGCGCTGGTAGTAGTCCTGTTGCGTGGCTGACGGCAGGTAGGCGGCCGGATTGAGCAGCGGGATCAGGTCGTACAGGATGGCGGCCGTGCGTTCGGCCCCGAGGTGGCAGCCGATCGAGGTGACGCTGTCGTCCACATAGCCTTCGAACAGGCTGGTGACGAGCACCATGTCCGGCTCCAGTTCGGCCAGCACGTGTTCGCGCAGCAGTTCGCTGGCGCGCGCCCGCGGGCCGTTGGCAGGCGCCAGCGCGGCCACCGGCACGGCCGGCTCGAACACGCACACGCGCTCGGACGGCACCAGGTCGGCGAAGGCGTGGCGCAGGTCGGGGATGGCGTCGGCCAGCGCGCCGTTCAGCAGCAGCCAGACTTCATGCTCGCCGGCGTTGCGGGCCACGGCCAGCGCCAGCGCCAGCGAATAGCGTCCCACGCCGCGAAAACGGCTTTCCGACTGGGCTCCTTGCAGGTCGATCACGATGCGCATCAGGGTTTCTTCCTCGCGGCCAGCGCTTGTTGCAGTTGTTGATAGGCGTGCAGGGCGCGCGGCGACAGCTGCTGTTCCGATTCGGGCACCGGGGCCGGCGCGCCCGTGTGGGCGGGCTGGTAGGCCAGGCTGTACAGGCGCGCCTGCAGCGCCGGGAAGCGCGCCACCACGGCGCGCACGGCGCGCGCGAAGCGGGGCCGGCGCAGCACGGCCCGCATGGCCGCCAGCAGCAGCGCGCGGGCGCGCTGGCGCGGCGCCAGCCGGAAGCGGAACTGGCGCCACGCGCCGCGCGCCGCGCGGGCCTGGTCGGTGGCCCAGCGCAGCGGCGCCGTGACGCGCCACGAACGGCTGTTGAGCATGTCGATGATGCGCTGTTCCAGCTGTACGCCGCGCGCTTCCAGTTGGCCCAGCCGGGCGCTCAGGTCGGCGTGCAAGGCCGCCTGTTGCTGCGCCAGCTTGTCGGTGGTACCGGCCAGCGATTCCACGCCGCCGGCCACCACGGCCACGCCGCCGCGCAGCGCTTCCAGCTCGCCGTTGGCCTGCGCCAGGCCGCGGTGCAGGCTGGCGCGGTCGCGCTCCTGTTGTTGCTCGTAGCGCTGGGCCAGCTGGCCCAGGCCCACCCCGTAGGGGGCCGCGAACGGCGCGTCGAACGCGGCCAGCACGTGCGGCGCGGCGGCGCGCTGGGCCACCACGGCGTAGTCGGGGCTGACCCCTTCGAGCACCGTGATCAGGCCCAGGGCCGTGGCCTCGTCATGCAGGGCCGGGTCTTCCTGCAGGCGCACCACGCGGTGGCGATCGAAGCCGCCATATTCGACGGCGAATGCCAGCAGGGCCGGCGGCAGCGGGCGCTCATGGGTAGGGTCGAGATAGAAGCTGGACGCGCCCACGGTCAGGTTTTCCGGATTGGGCGTCTCCAGCAGCAGCAGGCCGCCCGGCCGCAGCGCCCGGTGCGCCTCGGCGATCAGTTCCTGCACCAGCGCGAACGGCAGGTGCTCGACCAGGTGGAAGGCCGACACCAGCGCCAGGCTGGCGTCGGGCTGGGCGCGCAGCGCGGCCAGCGCGTCGATCTGTTGCACTTGCAGGCCGCGTTCGCGGCAGGCCGCCAGCATGCCGGCGTCCAGGTCCACGCCGCTGCCACGCAGGCCGCATTCGGCCAGCAGTTCCAGCCACTCGCCGCGGCCGCAGCCGAGGTCCAATGCCGGCGCGCCGAGCGCCGCCAGCGGCAGCAGGAAGGGGCGGTAGGCGCCCAGGCGTTGCTTGATCAGTTCGCGCGAACCGCGGTAGCGGTCCTCGAAGGCGCGGTAAAAGGTCTGGCTCATGTGCTCATCTCTCCGGGCGGCGCGCCATCACAGTTCGTCCACCATCTCGCCGGCGCGGCGGCGGAACAGGCGCAGGCCCAGCGCGCAGCTGACGACGGCCAGCACGGCCACCGGCAGCAGGCTGCGCCAGTGCGGCGCCTGGCCATGGACGAGGATGGTCTGGCAGGCATTGATCACGGCCGCCATCGGGTTCCACACCAGCAGTTCGCGCACGGCGGCCGGCAGCGTGGTCACCGGGTAGACGATGGGGGTGAACCAGAACCAGAATTGCAGCAGGATGGTGAAGAACTGGCCCACGTCGCGGAAGAACACGTTGAGCACGCCCAGGATCATGCCCAGCCCGATGGCGAACAGCACCAGCATGGTCAGCACCGGCACCAGCGCCAGGTAGGCCCAGCCGGGGAAGCTGCCCGACAGCAGCAGAAAGCCCGTGAACAGGCCGAAGATGATGCCGAAGTTGACCAGCGCGTTGAGCACCACGATGATGGGCAGGCAGATGCGGGGAAACTGCAGCTTCTTGATCAGGTTGGCGTGCTCGATGAACACGGACTGGCTGCGCGAGGTGATCTCGGCGAACAGGCCCCAGGTCAGCACGCCGGCGCACAGGTAGATGCTGTAGGCGAACGGCGCGCCGCTGCCGGCCAGGCGGCTGCCCATGACCTGCGAGAAGATCACCGTGTAGACGATGATCATGGCCAGTGGATTGAGTACCGTCCACAGCGCGCCCAGCAGCGAATTGCGGTACTTGGCCTGGAATTCGCGCCGCACGCTGCCCAGCACGAAACCGCGGTAGCGCCACACGCTGGCGAGCAGGGCGGGCATCCTCATGCGCGGCGCACCTGGAAACCGGGCGCGCTGGTGGCGCCGGGCCAGTGGCGGGCCAGCGTCAGGCCGGCGCGGCGCAACGCGCCGAGGCCGAAGCCGGGCGGCAGCGTGAGCAGGTCCAGCACCAGGCCCTCGCCGGTCAGGTCTATCGTGTGGCGCAACTGCCACTGCTGGTCATACACCTGCAACTGGCCGTCGCTGAAGTCGCGCGCGGCGCGCTCGGCCAGGGCCGACACGCCCACGCAGCGCTGCACGCCATCGCTGGCCACGCCGCGCGGGAAGCCGCCCGTCTCGAGCACGAAGCCGTGCTCGCCCAGCAGCCGGCTTTCGGCCGACGAGCAGGTCAGCAACTGGCCTTGTTCCCGCCACATGTTGTGGCCGCAATTGCCCAGCTGGACGCGGCGCACCAGCGCGCGCGTGGCCAGCGAGAACAGCAGCAGTTCGCTGGGGCCGCGGTTGTGCGCCAGCACCCACACGTGGCCGTCCTCGAACATGAAGGAATTGAAGTGGTGCACGTCGCCCTGGTCGCGGCAGGCCAGCGGATACCATTGCTCCCAGCGCTGGCCGTCGTAGATGGCCACCATGTCGTCGTGCGAGGCCGTGGCCCACAGCTTGCCGTCGTGCCAGGCGATCTCGTGCAGGTCGCGCAGCGGGAAGGGCGCCTGCAGCGTGCCGCAGGGGCGCAGCGCGCGGTCGAAGATGAGGATCTCGCCCCGTTCCAGTGCCGGGTCGACGGTGGACGACACCAGTCGCTTGCGCGCGGCCACGTACAAATGGTCGCCGTGGCGGGCCAGGCCGTAATACAGGCCGCGTCCGCTGTCGAGGCGGACGGCGTGGCCGGTGTCGGTGTCGAGCAGCAGCAGGGATTGCGAGGTGGTGACGAGTAAATCCATGACGAAATTGGAGGCAGCGAGGCAACCGGCGATTATAGCGTGAAATGCTGAACAGGCCGCAATGTTGCGTGCCTGCTAAGGTGCGGGGTCAGGTCCGGCATCACGCCACAAACCAAGGTTTGTGGCGTGATGCCGGACCTGACCCCGGACCGTTCAACATGCGGGCGCCTGGCGCTGCAGCTCGCAGATCGGGTCCAGGTTGCACACGCCGCTCCACACGATGGCGTCCAGGTTGCGCAGCACCGTGAAGGCGCTGGCGTCCTGCTGGCGGGCCAGGGTCTGGCGGAAGTCGCCTTCGCCGGCGCCGCCCTCGGCCACGCCGGCCGTGATGGTGTAGTCGCCCGGTGCCAGGCTGGCCTTGAACGAGAACTCGGCCCGCACCGCCTCGCCGGGCGCCACTGGGCCGATGCGCTGGCCCATGCAGTAGGTGTTGGTCATGAACACGGCTTCGCCGCGCGCGTTGCGGATCTGGAAGCCGATGTGGGGATCGGCGTAGCCCTGCGCGAAGCGGCTCTCGACCCGCACCGTGGCCACGCGGTCGCTGACGATGGTGGCGGCCGGCTGGTCGTCCACGTACAAGCCGACGGCGTCCAGCGTGGCGCCGCCATGGGCGAAGGAGCCCACGGTGGACGGGGCGGTGGCGTCGGCCGCGGTGGTGGCGCTCGCCGTGGGCGGCGTGCCGGCTGGTTCGGGCACGGTGGCCGCCTCAGGCGCCGCGACCGGGGCGCTGCTGTCGGCGGGCGCCTGCCGGCTGGCGCTGCCGTCGGCGGCGCGGCCGGCGGCGTCGGAGCCCGGTTCGGCAGTGGCCGTGCGCACCGGGGCCGGCGGCGGCGCCTTGCCTTCGCGCTGGTGCAGCACGTGGGCGTTGTACAGGTCGATCACTTCGCGCGGGCTGCTGTCGAGCGCGACGCGGCCGGCGCTGATCAGGATGGCGCGGTTGCACAGCGAATACACGGCGCCCATGGCGTGCGACACGAACAGCAGCGTGGTGCCGGCCTGGCAGTAGGCACGGATGCGTTCATAGCATTTTTGCTGGAAGAACACGTCGCCCACGGCCAGCGCCTCGTCGATCACGAGGATGTCGGGCCGCACGGCCGTGGCCACGGCGAACGCCAGCCGCACCTGCATGCCCGATGAATAGACCCGCACCGGCTGGTCGATATAGTCGCCGATCTCGGCGAACGCCTCGATGCCCGGCATCAGTGCCGTCACTTCCTCCACGCTCAGGCCGATCAGCTGGCCGGCCATGACGGCGTTCTGGCGGCCCGTGAAGTCGGGATGGAAGCCCATGCCCAGCTCCAGCAGGGCGGCCACCCGGCCGTGGGTGGTGACGGCGCCCGTGGTGGGCTGGGCCGTGCCCGTGATCAGCTTGAGCAGCGTGCTCTTGCCGGCCCCGTTGACCCCGATCAGGGCCACGGACTCGCCGGCCGCGATGTGGAAATCGATATCCTGCAGCACCCACTTGAGGCGGTGGCGCTGTCCCAGGAAAGGCGTGACCCATTCAAGCAGGCGCGACCAGCGGCCCGGGTATTGTTTGTATGCCTTGCCCAGTTGACTGACGTGTATGCTGCCCATGTGTTGAGTGGTGTTCGTGACGGGAAGGGGCCGCATTATAGCATCGGCAACAGCGCCGTCGTCCCGTGCGCGGCTTGCCTGGGGCGCGGCGGCGCTGGTATGATCGGCGCCTGCCGCCATGGGCGGATGTCGCCCGGAAAGGCCCCGATGAGCACCCAGAATATCTTCCTCCAAGCGCCCGCGATCGCGCCCGCCAACCGCGCGCTGCGCCGCCACCAGCGGCCCTGCGTGCTGTGGTTCACCGGCCTGAGCGGGTCGGGCAAGACCACCATCGCCGGCCTGGTCGAGCGCCGTCTGGCCGAACTGGGCTTGCACACCTACCTGCTCGATGGCGACAACGTGCGCCACGGCCTGTGCCGCGACCTCGGTTTCAGCGACGCCGACCGGGTGGAAAACATCCGCCGCGTGGGCGAGGTGGCGCACCTGATGGCCGATGCCGGCCTGATCGTGCTGAGCGCCTTCATTTCCCCGTTCCGCTCCGACCGGCGGCTGGTGCGCCAATTGATGGAACCGGGCGAATTCGTGGAAATCTTCATCGACACCCCGCTCGGCGAATGCGAGCGGCGCGACCCCAAGGGCCTGTACAAGAAAGCGCGCGCGGGCCAGATCGGCAATTTCACGGGCCTCGATTCCCCCTATGAACGGCCGGAACAGCCAGAGCTGCGGCTGGCCACGCTGGAGGAAACGGCCGAGCAATGCGCGCAGCGCGTGCTCGATTACCTGGCCGCCCGCCAGTTGCTGGCGCCCCCGGCCGCCTGAAAAATTCGTATCGGGAGGGTCAGGTCCGGCAATCTGCCAACATGGCATGATGCCGGACCTGACCCCGCCCCTCCGCTCCTCAGCCTTGCGCCAGCTTTTGCAGCGCGTCGGGCTTGATGATGATGAGCCGGTGCGTGCCCTTCTTGATGATGCCCTGCTGCGCCAGCGTCAGCAGCGTGCGGGTGACTGTCTCGCGGCTGGTGTTGATCATGTTGGCGATGTCCTGGTGGGTGGGCAGGTTCTCCACCACCACCTCCTCCTCGGCGCCATCCTTCTTTTCCTTCAGCAGTTCGAGGAAGGTGTAGATGCGCTTGGAGGTGTTGTGAATGCTCAGCAGCGCGCGGAATTCCGAGTCGCGCTGCACTTTCGCGGCCAGGAAGCGCAGCATCTGGTTGGCTACCGACGGCGAATGCGAGAACAGGTGCAGCGCCGTGGCGCGCGGCAGCAGCGCCACCAGCACCGGACTGAGCGCGACCACCGAGGCCGAGCGCATGGAACCGTTGATGACGGCGATCTCGCCGAAGAAGTCACCCGGCGCCAGCATGCGCAGGCCGATGGCGCGCCCATCCTCTGTCACGTCGATCACTTGCAGCTGGCCTGACAGCAGGAACAGCAGCGCGTCGCCGGCCGCGCCTTTTTGCAGCACCACGTCGCGCTTGTTGTACTGGCGGATGCGCAGGTCGGCCCGCACCCTGGCCATGTCTTCCTCGCTCAGGTCGGCCAGCAGCGGGATCTTGCGCAAGTGAATCTGGATGTTGACCGGCTGGTTCGGCTCGCCCGGCTCCCGCCCCTCGGCTGGCGGCACCGTGGCTGGCGTGGCCGGCGCGCCGCCGATGGCGGCGGTGTCGTCGGGAACGGCGGCGGCGGGGGACTTTTTACTGGAGGTCATGCGGGTTTCCAAGAATTTAGTAGTTCAACAGCAGTGGCGCGCAGCAGGCGGCGGCCGCGATGCCGGCCGCGTTCGCGCCCAGGTCGCGCCAGCAGAAGCGCCGTCCCGGCACCAGGTTCTGCAGCACTTCGATCACCCAGCCCGCCACCAGCAGCCCCACCAGCCAGTAGCCCAGTTCGCGCCAGCCGTGGGCCAGCCGCAGCGCCAGCAGCGTGAGCGCGGCGAAGGCGCCAAAGTGCAGCAGTTTGTCGTTCGGCAGCACGGGCAGCCAGCCGCTCGGCGCCAGGCAGCCGGCCGACACGGCGGCCAGCGCCAGTAAAAAGAAAATCAGTTCCCAAGCCATGGTGGCGTTGCTCTTTGCATAAATCGAAGGAGGGTGCCGCGGCTGGCGGTCAGAAACCATCCCAATGCCAGGTCAGCTGCAAGCTGCGGCTATTATATTGAAACAGCGAGATATTTTCCCTGTTCTGGGTCGAGCGCCATTCCAGTTGCAGGCTGTGGTGGGCTGGCAGTTGCATCGACACGCTGGCCGTCAGCAGGCGCGTGTCCTGCCGCCGGACCAGGTCGATCACGTTGGGCGAGTACACGCTCGCGCCGCGCCATACCTGGCGCGTCCAGCCCAGCTGGCCGCTGAAACGTTCGCCCAGATTGCTGTAAAGCAGTAGATTACCATACCAGCCATCGCGGTTGCCCCCCAGCCGGCCCGCCTGGCCATGGTCGGACAGCACACCCACCCCCGCCAGCGCCTGGCGCACGTTGTCGCGGTAGTTGAGCGTGCTGCCCAGTTCCACCGTGTTGGCGTCGTACTTGGTGCGGGTGGGGTAGGTGACGTGGCTCAGGCCGCTCGTGAGCGACCACTCCAGCGCCTCGGGCAAGTCCACCGGCGGCGTGGCGCGCAGTTGCACCTGGGCCTGGCGCTGATAATAGTGGCCGTTCAACTGCAGGGCGCTCAGGCCGGCCGTGGCCCGGCCGCGCCATTGGCCCAGCTGCCATGGCTGCTCCAGCCCCACCAGCGCGGACGTCATGTCCTGCTCGTGCTCGTGGTCGTGGCGGCGCACGCGCAGCTGGGCGAAGCCCAGCAGCTTGCTCTGGCCCAGGTTGCCGCTGTAGTCGGCCGACAGCAGGCTGTAGCCGTCCGCCTTGGGCAGGTATTCGGGCGTCAGCTGCCACTGCAGGTAGTTGGCGCCGCTGCCGGTGCTGAAGAAGGCGCTGCTGGCGCCCTGGTTGACGTTGTTGTCGTAACCGCGTCCGGCCGATAGCGACAGCAGGTCGCGCCGGCCAGGCGGCAAGGGGTGGCAGCCGCGCGCGCGGTGGCCCTGGATCACTTCCACGATGCCTGGCGGCGGCGCGAAGCGCCGTTCGATCTCCACGAACAGGCGCTCGGCTTCGGTGCCGTGTCCCAGCTCGCACTGGCTGATGGCCAGGTCCAGCCAGGCGCCCGCGTGCTGCGGTTCTTTTTCCAGGAAGCGCATCAGCAGCCGGGTGGCGTCGTCGGGGCGGCCGTCGGCCAGCGCCTTCATGGCGCTCACGTACAGTTCCTCCTGCTGCACGGGCGGGAATGGCGGGGCCTCGTCGGCCCGCGCCGCTGGCAGCGATAGCGTGGCCAGCAGCGCGGCCAGCAGGGACATCAGCGGCCGGCGCGTCATGCCACGGGCTCCAGCGTGTAGAGCTGCACGGGCTTTTCCTTGCCGCGCAGGCGGCGTTCGCCCAGGTGGAGGAAGCGGTGGCG
Source organism: Rugamonas fusca (assembly GCF_014042365.1). Classification (GTDB taxonomy): domain Bacteria; phylum Pseudomonadota; class Gammaproteobacteria; order Burkholderiales; family Burkholderiaceae_D; genus Rugamonas; species Rugamonas fusca. The sequence continues at coordinate 29,143 of NZ_JACEZS010000036.1, read as the reverse complement.
GGTGGCGCTGCGCACCGTGCCCTCGCCGATGATCACGTCGTGCGGGAATTCACGGGCGGCCTGCTCCAGCCGCGAGGCCGTGTTGACGCTGTCGCCCACGGCCGTGTAGATGCTGCGGAATGCCGTGCCGTAGTCGCCGGCCATGGCCAGGCCGCTCTCGATGCCGATCCGCACCCGCAGCGGCAGCTTGCCGTCGGCCACCCGGCGCGCGCTCATGCGTGCCACTTCCATGAGGATCAGCTGGGCCGCGTCCAGTGCCAGGTCGGCGTGGTCGGCGATGGGCAGTGGCGCGCCCCAGAACGCCACCAGGCCATCGCCCGTGTATTTGTCGAGTGTGCCGTGCATGTCGAGCACGGGGCGGGTCAGGCAATCGAGGAAGTCGGTGGTCAGTTTGGCCGCTTCCTCCACCGGCAGCGATTCCACCTGGGTGGTGTAGCCTTCCATGTCGGCGATCAGCGTGGTGACCTGGCGCTGCTTGGGCGAGAGCGGGTCTTGCAGGTCGCTGCGCAGCAGTTCATCGACCACTTCCTTGGCCACGTACTGGCGCAGCGTGTGCAGCAGCTGGCGCGACTTGTGTTGCGTGAGCTGCCAGTGGAACGGCACGGCCACGGCCAGCAGGAACAGGTTGGACAGCAGCGGCCCGGCCGTGGAGAACTGGTCGTCGTGCGGCACGACGACATAGGCCAGCACCAGCCACAGCGCGGCGCTGGCGCCCAGCAAGGCCACATTGGTGGCGGCCGACCGGCGCGGCAGGGTGTAGCTGATCAGCTGCACCACGCTCAGGCAGAACAGCAGCGCCATCCATTTGCCGGGCCAGGGCGCGGGCGCGTGGCCAGCCTGGCGCGCCAGCAGGTTGTCGAGCACGGCCGCGTGCACCAAGAGGCCGGCCGTGGACGCCCCCAGCGGCGTGGACAGGCGGTCGCCGATGCTCAGCGCCGAGGAGCCGATCAGCACCAGTTTGCCGGCCACCTGGTCGGGCGTGAAGTTCTGCTCCAGCACATCGGCCGCTTTCAGGCCGGAGTAGGCCGACCAGGCGCGGCTGTAGGGTACGCGCAGGGCGCCCGTGGGCAGCTCGGCGGCGGGCCCGCCGGCGCAGCAGTCGAACAGGGCGCGCGCCAGGGTCGGATATTGTTTGCCTTCAAAGCTGGCGTACATGGGCACCCAGCGCAGCGTGCCGTCGTGGTCGGGCGCCACGCCGATATTGCCGGCGTATGCCGATTGCGCCAGCCCGGCGTGGTTGGCCAGGTAGCCGGTGGCCGGCACGGCGCCAGCGGCGGCCGGCATGCCGCCCACCAGCTGGCCGCCCCGCAGCGGATGAGGCTGATTTGCAAAATCGAACAACTGGGCCAGCACCACGGGGCCGTGGCGGGCCAGCATGGCCAGGCGCGCGTCGCCGTCGGCGTCGGCCGGCTTTTCCTGCAGGATGTCGAGCGCCACGCCGCGCGCGCCGTTGGCCAGCAGGGTTTCGATCAGGGTGGCCAGGCGCGCGCGCGGCCACGGCCACGGCAGGGCCGCCAGGCTGCTCTCGTCGATGTCCACCACCAGGATGCGCTGTTCGGGCGCCGCGCTGGCCCGCAGCCGGATGAAACGGTCACGCAGCCAGTCGTCCGCGAACCCCGTGCCCGAGGGCGCCAGCCACTGCGACCAGACCGTCAGCAGGACGGCGGCCAGCGCGATGCCGGTGCGAAACATGGAGGCGGATGGAATCAAATGGCGCAAGATAGGCTAACAAGTCGGTGCCGGCAAGGCTCGCGTGCCGGAGGCTGGGGCAGGAGAGGGGCGGCACCCCAGTAAAATAGTTGTCAAGTATAACGCTTTGCGGCCGTCAACACTATGGCGAGGGGGCGAAAAAGCGGCCGCCAGCCTGCCCGTATTCTTAATTGTATCCAAATGCAAGAATGTGACGGTAATCACATACTTTGGCGCCAGAATACGGACAATGCAGGGTGAGGGAGAATATATTATGTTGCGTCAGATTTTGGTCTCGTTAAGCGTGGGTGCCGGCTTGCTGTGGTCGGCCGCCGCCACGGCGGGCGAGGCCGGGAAAGTGGTATTTGTCACCGGACAGGTGCAGTTGGCCAAGAAGGCGGCGGTACTGGACGCGGCCGTGCAGGAGGGCGACGAGGTCGCCACCGGCGCCGATGGCTACGTCTATATCAAGACGGTGGACGCCGGCTTCCTGATCCTGCGCCCCAACAGCAAGGCGCGCATCGCCGCCTACCAGGTTGACCAACAACATCCCGGCAACACCCACGTCAAGCTCGAATTGCTGGGTGGCGTGGCGCGCAGCATCTCCGGCACGGCCGTGAAAAAGGCGCGCCAGAATTTCCGCTTCAACACCCCGGTGGCCGCCATCGGCGTGCGCGGCACCGACTTCATCGTCTACACCGACCAGGAAACCTCGCGCGTGGTGGTCGTTTCCGGCGGCGTGGTGGTAAGCGGCTTCTCCGGCGGCTGCGGTCCGGAAGGCAGCGGCCCGTGCGAAGGCAATACCAGCCGCGAACTGTTCGCTGGCCAGTCCGGCCTGCTGCTGCAGGTGCAGCGCGGCCAGAATATTCCGCAGTTGCTGCACAACCCGTCGCTGGCGCCGGACCAGAGCGTGCCGCCGCGCGGCGATGAACCCGTGGGCAAGGTGACGCCAGCGTCCAGTTTGCCGGTAGCGGTGCAGGATGTGAACCTGGATGCGCAAAAGGGCGCCGGCCTGCTCAACGCGGGCAAGTCCGCCAGCGGCAATAACACTGCCCAGACCGGCACCGACTCGGGCACCAAGGTGCCGCCCGCTGAAATCGTGGTCGATCCGGGCAAGCCCGTCGTGCCGCCCGCGCCGCCCAGCCCGCCCGAAATCCTGTGGGGCCGCTGGCAAGCCGTGGCCGACATTCCGCAGGATACGGCGGTCCTGGCGAAACTGCGCGATGGCACATTTGAGAACACCTACACGGCCGGCGGCGCCTATGTGATCGCGCGTCTGAAGAACAGCCAGCTGGTTATGCCCAAGGAAGGCTCGGCGTCGTTCGTGCTGACGGGCAGCGCGGCCACGCTGCAACTGGCGGGTCAGGATCCGGTGGCGGCGGCCATCAAGGATGCCCACCTGGATGTGAATTTTAGCGGCCGCAGTTTCTCCACCGGCCTGACGGTTTATACGCCCGATACGTCGATGGCGGTGGCGGGCCAGGGTTCCATTACGTCGCAAGGCGGTTTGGTCAGCGATCTGGGTTCCAACATGACGATCCGCGGTTATCTCGGTGGTTCCCAGGCCGAGCAGGCCGGTTACGTCTTCAAGACGATTAATAACCCCAAACTGACGGCCGAGGGTGCGACCAGCTGGAAGCACTGATCAGCAAGGATGCGGGACGGCGGGCTGGCATTCGCAAGAGTGCCAGCCCGCTGTCTTGCCAGGGGCGATTCGGCCGGCGCCGGTGGCGGTAATTACAATGCCTTATTAGTTAGTGGTGGCGTTACATGCATCACTATTCATGGTTGGTGAATTAAGCTTGCCTGTTCATCTACCCGATTCACGCCCCCCCCCGTCATATTTCCGCCTCATTGCACAAATTTTGTGCAGCGCATGAGCGTAATCTCAAAAAAAACACAAAATATTACAAAAAAGGGTAGATTCACTGTGCCAATGTGATGGCCGTCACAACATCTGCCCCCCTATCTGGCAATATACTCCCAGTTCTGCAAAAAAGGCATCTTCAGCGTTTGGTACTAAGCGCTGTCTGATGGCAGAGAACCTGGTTTAAACCACAATTTAAAGGAAATCATCATGGCTGTAGCCGCAGATTACACTACCGTAGCGCAAGAACTCTATCTGGCCTATTTCGGTCGTCCAGCCGACGTCGTCGGTCTGAACAACATGACCGCCGCCATGGCAGCTGGCAACGTGCCAACCAACACCGCTGATTTCGTCGCCGCTTACAGCACGAACTCGACCGTCAAGACCCTGGTCGACAGCTTCGGCAACAGCCCCGAATCGGCCAACCTGTACGGCTCCGGCACCACCGCCGCTTTCGTCAACGCCATCTACCAGAACCTGCTGAACCGCGCTCCTGCCGTCTCCGGCCTGCTGTTCTGGGTTAACGCGATCGACTCCGGTACGCTGACCAAGGGCGCCGCCGCCATGAACATCCTGGCAGCCGCAGTCAAAGACGGTGGCGACGCCACCGACCTGGCCAACGTCACCAACAAAGTGACCGTTGCGACCAACTTCACCACCACCATGTCCACCAGCGCCGCTGATATCGTGGCTTACTCGGGCGCCGTAGCCGCTCAAGCCGCTCGCGACCTGCTGAAGACCGTGGTAGCAACCTCCGACCTGACCACCATCCAGTCGTCGATCGATTCGACCCTGGCCACCATCGTTGCTGACAGCATTCCTAGCGTCAACAGCGTGCTGACCACCGGCATCGACAACATCGTTGGCGGTTCGGGCAATGACGTGATCACCGCTGTGATCGACACCACCAACACCCCTGCAGCCTCCACCCTGACCGCGCTGGACGTGATCAACGGCGGCCTGGGCAACGACACCCTGAACCTGAACATCATCAAAGGTCCTGATGCTGGTGGTTCGGTTGCCGCACTGCCTTCGGTGACCGTGTCGGGCGTAGAAAACCTGAACGTGCGTTCCGCTGTCGCCCTGACCGCCAACGTGTCCACCTGGACCGGTCTGACCGCCGCCAATGTGACCCAGGGCACCGACGTGGCCCTGACCGCTGCTGGCACCACCGCTGTCAACGTTGCTGGCACGACCGGCTCCGTCGCTATTGACGGCGGCTCGACCCAGACCGTGACCACCGGCGGCACCACCGTGACCCTGGGCGCGACCACCGTTGCGACCGGCGCCATCGCCGTGACCCACACCGCACAAGCTGCTAACGCGATCCAGATCGACGGCGGCACCACCGTGGCCGTGACCGCTTCGGGCGCCACCACCGGCGCCACCACCGTTGGCATGGGCGGCGCGACCACCGACCAGCCTTCCGGCGCGATCACCATCAACACCACCGGCAAGGCATATGCCGCTGCCGACAATAGCGTCACCCGCGGCGTCATCCAGACCACTGGCGGCACCACCGTGACCATCAACGAAACGGCAACGTCGTCGTCGGCTGCTGCCGCTACCGACACCTCCGTCGTTGGCCACAACGTCGTGCAGAGCGCTGTGACCGTGAACGGCGGCGCGTCGACCACCACCGTTTCCGTGACCCAGTCGGCTGCCGTTGACGGTGTTGACGCAGTGGCTGCAACTGTTGGTGTGAAGCAAATTAAGACCGTGACCTTCACGGCCATGGCTGTAAACGACACCATCGAGGTCGGTGGCCTGACCTTCACCGCCGCCAAGGCGCTGACCGCTGCTCAAGCTGCTGCCGCCTTCGCTAACCTGAGCGCTGGCGCCACCGTTGGCTCCGCACCTGCCGGCAACGGTATTTACTCCGGCACCTTCTCGGCTAGCTACACCACCGGCGCTGTTGTTACCACTGGCACTGTGGTCACTGTGGATGCTACCGCCAAGACCGCAGCAACGGCCGCCACGGCGCTGTCCTTTACCGATGGCGTTGCTGTAGGCAGCCCATCGATCGCCGACAAGACCGCCGGCCTGACCGCTGTTGACGCCGTCACCGGCGTGTTGGGCGTGACCGGCGGCGCAGTGGTCGTGAACGGCGCCATCACCGGCACCGACAAGATCGCTACCGTGACCCTGGACGGTTTCGGCGCATCGTCGTCCGTGACCTCGGACGCACTGACCACCCTGAACCTGGCACACAGCAACGCCGGCGTCACCGTGACCAACACCGCCGCCAGCACCCTGGCACTGGGCCTGAACGCTGTTGGTGACTCCGACGTGACCGCCACCGCCAACCTGGGCGCGACCTACACCGCCCTGAACATCAACGCCACCGGCGCTGATTCCGTGGTGAACGTCACCGCTGGCGGCGTGACCGCGCTGACCGTGGCTGGTGCCAAGGCCGTTGACCTGACCGGTTCGACCCTGGGCGCACTGAAGACCGTGACCGTGACCGGTTCGGCTGGCGTGACCGTGGACGCCTCGGGTGCCAACGTGACCGCTGTGAACACCTCGGCCACCACCGGCACCAGCGCCGTGAAGATCGACGGCACCAATGCAACCTATACCGGTGGCGCTGGCGTTGATAATGTGACCTTGGCAAACACCACTGTTGCTAAAGCCATCGACACGGGCGCTGGCGATGACTCCGTCACCCTGTCCTCCGGCACGCACTCGCTGACCGCGAACGTTAGCGGTGGCGCAGGTACTGACACGCTGGTGATGGACGCAGCCGATGCTGCATTCGTTACGCTGAACAACTCCTTCCAAACCAAGATCGACGGTTTCGAGAAGCTGAGCCTGAACAAGGCTGCTGCAGTTGCGACGGTTGACCTGGCCAACATGGACGGTATTAGCTATGTTGTGAGCGCAGGCGCAGCTACGGCCGCAGGCGCGAACACGACGTATGCTAGCGTCAAGTCCCTGCTGACCGCCGGCGATACCATCGCCTTCACCTACAATGGCAGTGCCAAAACCGCGACCATTGGTGCGACCGCTGGCGCTACTGCTACCATCGCTGAAGTTCAGTCCGCTATCGATGCGCAAGTTGGTTCGGGTAAGGTGTCCGCTGCGTTCGCCACGAATGACCTGGTGCTGACCGCTGTTGGCGACGCTGCCCACGACACCCTGACTGGTGGCAACTACGCCAACGCGGGTGGTACGCTGGCAACGCTGGATGGTGCCGATACTGCTGGCACCGCGTACTCGACCGCCTGGACCGGCGGCGTGGCGAAGCTGGCTACCGGTGAAAAGATTCTCTTCACCTACGATGGCACGCAGTATGAGGCGACGGTCACGATCGCCGGTGCTTCTGCGACTGCAGGCGAACTCGACGCGGCTATCGCCGCTGCTGTGGACAAAGCTACCGGCTTGGTCACCTTCGGTGCTGGCAAGGTAACGGCAACGCTGACGAATGCTGGCGCTGACATCACCTTCACCGCTGCCGCGCCATATCATACGTTGGTCGGCGGTGCACTGGATGCGGTTGGCGACAACGTCGCCGCAACTGACACCGCAGGTGCAGCCGCCTACAGCGTCTACGCAAGCGAAGTTGCGCTGTTGACCAAAGGCGACACCATTGCCTTCACCTACAATGGCACCGTCTACACGGCTACGGTTGGCGTCACGGCTGGCGCTACGGCGTCCGCCGCCGAAGTACAAGCTGCGGTTGATGCGGCCGTTGGCGCTGGTAAGGTCGGTGTGACCTTCACCAACGCCGGTGCTGACCTGACGCTCACTTCGGTTGACCATTCCAAGACGCTGGTCGGTGGTAACTTCACCGATGTTGGCGGTACTTACGCCACGACCGCAGGTAGCGACGCTGCTGGCACGGACACCACGCTGACGCTGAACCACATGGCCAACAACGGCACGCTGGAACTGACTGGTCTGGGCGCTGGCGCGATCGTTACCATGACCGACGCGACCGGCACCGCCGACACGTTCAACATTGTGACCAAAGTTGGTACTGCTGACCTGAACTTCGGTACTGTTGCCGTTGCCGGTGTGGAGACTGTCAACGTCACCGCTACCGACACCAGCACCACCGCTGCGATCAACACCTCGACGCTGAGCATCACCGACGCCGCCGCCAAGACCATCAAGGTCGTTGGCAACGCCAACGTGTCGCTGTCGCTGGATGGGACCGACGTGGCAGTGACCTCGATCGATGGTTCGACCATGACCGGCAAGCTGGTTGCCGCAACCGTGGCAGGTGCTACCGCTGCTGCAACCATCAAGGGCGGTTCGGCAGCCGACACGCTGACTGCTAACCACAGCGGCGACGTGCTGCTGGGTGGCGCAGGCAACGATACCCTGATCGTCCACGGCGGTCTGGTGACCCTGACCGGTGGCGCTGGTGTTGACACCTTCAACGTGGCATTCGCTACGTCGAACGTCAACAGCTACGCAACCATCACGGACGCGACCTCGGGCGAAACCCTGGTGTTCGCTGGTACCGCTGGCAATGCGGCAACGGGCGCTGAGCACTTCCTGGCATCGAAAGTTGCTCTGGCAAGCACCGCAGTGTTCCAGGATTACGCCAACGAGGCCGTGCACCTGAGCAGCGCGCACGATGTGTCGTGGTTCCAGTTTGGTGGCGACACCTACGTGGTGGAGAACGTCTCGGGTGGTGCTACCTTCTCGAACGGTAGCGACATCATTGTCAAGCTGACCGGCGCAGTCGACCTGAGCACCGCTGCCTTCAGCAATACCGCTCACACCATCACGCTGGGCTAATCAAGCCAGTCTGGTGGCAAGCTGAATCGCAGCCCTGTTCCTCCGGAACGGGGCTGTGACCGGCGAAACCGCCAAACGAACTTGGTTCCGGCAACGGACCGAAACCCCACAAGCTGTTCATCAGCTTGTGGGGTTTTTTTCATGGGCGCACGTCCTGAACAGTGCGCGCTTATCAACTGTTCAATAACAGTTGTCATTTAGTAGCGTTTATAATGGCGAGTCGCTGTGCTCGGCAGTACTTGCACAGGCACCCGGTCGCCAGCCTGCTGGCTCCAAATACCAAATAAAATTACCAAGGGAAGACTATGGCCGCAGCAGACTACACCGCCCTCGTACAGCAAATCTACATCTCCTATTTCGGCCGTCCGGCCGACCTGATCGGCCTGAAGAATGTATCGGCGCAGCTGGACGCGCTGCACGCGCCGACTGACCTGGCTGGCCTGCTGACGGCCAGCAAGACCAACGCCGCGCTCGCGACCCTGATCAATTCGTTTGGTACCAGCACTGAATCCGTCAGCCTGTACGGCACGGACACCCTGGCGTTCGTGAGCGCCGTGTTCGTCAACGTGCTGAACCGTGCAGCCGATTTCTCGGGCTTGTTGTTCTGGGCCGGCGAGATCGACGCGGGGCGCCTGAGCAAGGGCGCGGCGGCCCTGAACATCGCGCTTGGGGCCATGCAAAACACGAGCGCGCAGGGCTTGCTGGATGCGGCCGTGCTGGCCAACAAGACGACCATCGCCACCAATTTCACCAACGCGCTCGACACCACCGACGAAATCCTCGCCTACCAGGGGGCGGCCGCGGCCACGGCCGCCCGCAACATGCTGTCCACCGTCACCTCGACCACGGTGCCGGCCGACTTCCAGAGCACCGTCACCAGCACCCTGTCCTCGCTGGTGTCCAGCGCCACCACGGCGAAGGCGACCACCTACACCCTGACCAAGGGAATCGACGCCTTCACCGGCGGTTCGGCCGACGATATCTTCAACGGCGTCATCGATGGCACCACCAACGCCGTCGCCTCGACCTTCTCGGCGCTCGACACCATCAAGGGCGGCCTCGGCAACGACACCCTGAACTTGAACGTGCTGAACGGCAATGGCGGCGCCAACACGGCCGTGGCGGCCTTGCCCAACGTGACGGTGGATGGCGTCGAAAAGGCCGTGATCCGCGCCGCCGTCGGCCTGACGGCCGATGTTTCCGGCTGGACCGGCCTGACCAATGTGAGCGTGACCCAGGGCAAGGCTGTCACCCTGGTGGCCGCCGGCACCACTGACGTCAGCGTGAACGGCGCGGACGGCGCCATTTCCCTCAACGGCGGCGCGGACCAGACCGTGAGCACGGCTGGCGTCAACACCGACGTGACGCTGGGCTACACCACGGTGGGCACGGGCGCCGTGTCGGTCAGCCACAGCGCCCAGGGCAGCGGCAATATCAGCATCGATGGCGGCACCAGCGTCAGCGTGACGGCCGGCGAGGCAACCACGGGCACCATCAACATCGGCCAGGGCGGCGACGCCACCGACCAGCCTTCCGGCGCCATCAGCGTGACCACCGTGGGCAAGGCTTACCTCGCCACCGATACGGCCGTCGTGCGCGGCGCGATCCAGGTCACGGGCGGTACCAGCGTCACCATCAACGAGAAGGCCACCTCATCGGACGCCGCCGCCGCGACCGACATCAGCCTCGTCGGCCACACCGTGGTACAAAGCGCCGTCACTGTGACGGCCGGCGCCGCCACCACCAGCGTGTCGGTGACGGAGACGCCGGAAGTGTCGGCCGTGGACGCCGTGCCGGCCACGGTCGGCGTCAAGCAGGTCGACACGGTGACCTTCGTCGCCATGGCGGCCACGGAAACCATGACCGTGGGCGGCCTGACCTTCACGGCCGCCAAGGCGCTGACGGCGGCGCAGGTGGCCGCCGCCTTCGCCAACCTGAGCGCGGGCGCCATCGCCGGCGCCGCGCCGGCCGGCAATGGCAGTTACACGGGCGTGTTCTCGGGCAGCTACAGCACCGGCGCCGTGGTCACCACCGGCACCGTGGCCACCGTGGATGCGACCGCGACGGACGCTGCCACCGGCCACACCCCGATCGCCGTGTACGACACGGCCAATGCAGGCGACGTGGCCGCCGTCAACAAGACGGCCGGCCTGACCAACGTGGACGCCAAGACGGGCGTGCTGGGCGTGCGCAGTGGCGCCGTGACCATCAACGGCGCCATCGCCGGCGCCGACAAGCTGGCCAGCGTGACGCTCGATGGCATCGGCGCGGCCTCGTCCATCACCTCCGACGCGCTGACCAGCCTGACGCTGGCCCACAGCAACGAGAACGTCACCGTCACCAACAACGGCGCCACCGCGCTGACCATGTACCTGAACGGCCTGGGCGCGTCCGGCCACGTCAGCTCGGTCGCGCTCGGCTCGACCTACACCTCGCTCGTCATCAACGCCACCGGCGCCGACTCCTATGTGGACTTGACGGCCGGCGGCCTGACCACGGTGACCATCGGCGGCGACCATGCCCTGGACCTGAGCAATTCGACCATGGGCAACGTGCAAACCGTGAACGTGACGGGCGCCGCCAGTGTGACCGGCGACGCCACCGGCGCCGGCATGACGGCCGTGAACACCAGCGCCACCATCGGCACCAGCGTGGTGCAGTTGGATGCCACCCGCACCACCTACACCGGCGGCGTTGGGGTGGACATCGTCACCCTGACCACCACCGCGCCGAGCAAGGCCATTACGCTGGGCGCCGGTGACGACACGCTGGCGCTGGCCACGGGCACCACCACCGCCAGCGCCGTGCTGGATGGCGGCGCCGGCACCGACACGCTGGCCATGGCCTCGGCCGACGCGGCCAGCGCCTCGACCGGCACCGCGTTCGCCGACAAGATCACCGGCTTCGAGCACCTCAAGCTGGGCGCCGTGGCCAACGCGGCCAGCGACAGCGTGAACCTGGCCAACCTCGATGGCATGAGCTACGTCGTCAGCGCCGGCGGCGTGGGCACGGGCGCGCTGACGCTCACCCACATGGCCAACGGCGGCACGCTGGAGCTGACGGGCGCGGCCACCAGCACCACCGTGACCATGAGCGACGCCACCGGCACGGCCGACAGCTTCAACGTGATCACCAAGGTGACGGCGGCCGACACGTCGTTTGGCGTGGTGGCCGTGGCCGGCGTGGAAACGGTCAATGTCAGCGCGATCGACACCGACGTCACCGCCACCGGCTACGGCGTGCAGCACGCCGGACTGATCCTCACCGACGCGGCCGCCAAGACCGTGCACCTGAGCGGCAACGCCGGCCTGGTGCTGGCCCTCGATCCATCCGATGTGGCGCTGACCCTGATCGACGGCAGCGCCATGACGGGCAGCCTGCAGACGGCGACGGTGGCCGGCGCGGCGGCCGCAGCCGTGCTCAAGGGCGGCGCCGGCGACGACGTGCTGGGCGCCCTGCACGCTGGCGACACGCTGGTTGGCGGCGCCGGCGCCGACATGCTGGTGGCCAGCGCCAGCCTGGTCACGATGACGGGCGGCGCGGGCAACGACCTGTTCGTTATTGCCACGCCGCCGGGCAACGTCAACGCCTACGCCACCATCACCGACGCCACCGCCGGCGACATGATCGGCCTGGCGCAAGTGGGTTCGGTCACCTTCGCCCAGACCAAGCTGGCGCTGGGCGCGACGGCCGTGTTCCAGGACTATGCCAACGCGGCGGTCACGGGCACCAGCCAGGGCGACACCGTCTGGTTCCAGTTTGGCGGCGATACGTATATCGTGCAGCATGCCTATGCATCGACGGAGGCGGCGTTCATGAATGGCACTGACCTGATCGTCAAGCTGACCGGCCTGGTCGACCTGAGCCATGCATCGCTCAGCGCCGACCACGCCACGCTGCTGATCGGCTGACGCCACCGCACCCCCCGACGCCCCCGCGCAACCAGGCCCCAGCCTGGCGGCGCGGGGGCGTCGCTTTGTGATACCGTCTATCGTTTACCACCCCGTCCAGTACCACCCGCTGTCATGCCGAAAACCGATCAGCCGTCCGGCGCCACCCAATCCACCACCCTGCCGGACGACGGCGCGGCGTTACTGCGCAGCGTGCAATTCGTCGATGCCGAGTTGCGGCGCCTGGAACACCAGGCCGCCATCCTGCGCACCGCCCGCCATGCTTATGGCGAACGGCTTACCGCGCTGGGCATCGCTGTCCCCGCCGGGCACGCCGGTGCCGCGCCGGCCGTGCCGCAGCCGCTGAGCGAGGCGCCAGCCACCGCCGCGCCGCCGCAGGCGCCCAAGGTGTTGCTTGTCACGCACGATTGGAGCACGCTGGCCGAAATGGCCTGGCTGGCCAAGCAGGCGGGCTGCCAGGTTCACGTGCTGTGCCCGCACAACAATGCGGCCATCAAGAATAGTTTCCATGATCGCTGGTTCGATTCGGGGCCGACACTGGACACCTTGCTGGCCGCGTTGCGCGCGCTGGCGGGGCAGCGGTCGTACCAGTACATCCTGATCGGCGATGATCCCATCCTGTGGCGGATCTACCGCGATCGCCTGGAGGATTTGTGGCCCCTGTTGCCTATCCTGGACCACGCCGCGCTGCCCATGCTGGGCAAGGCAGGCTTCGCGGCGCTGTGCCGCGACCACGGCGTGTCCAGTCCCCGGTTCGAAGTGGTCACGCGGGCGGCCGAAGCGCCGGCCGCGTTGCAGTCGCTGGGATTGCCGGTGGTGGTGAAGGAAAACTATTCCAATGGCGGCGCCGGCGTGCGCATCTTCCGGGACGCGCCGGCGTACGCGCAATGCATGGCCGCGTACGATTACGCGGAGCCGCTGCTGGTCCAGCAATTCATCGATGGCGAGCTGCTCAGCATGGACGCCTTGTTCAAGCGCGGCAAGTTGCTGCAATACGCATGCGCGGTGGACGTGGAGCCGACGCTGGGGCCTTCGACCAAACGGCGCTATTTCCCCAATGATGAACCGATCGGCGCGCTGCTGCGCCGGCTGGGGCAGGCCGCCACCTTGCATGGCTTCGCCAACATTTCGATCCTGCGCGAGCGCGACAGCCAGCGCTGCTACCTGATCGAGGCCGATCCCCGGCCCACCAAGTGGGTGAGCTGCACCCGCTGGTTCGGCCATGATATCGTGGCGGCGTTCCGGGCCTTCCTGGCCGGCGATGACGCAGACGTGGAGGTGCCCGAGGCCGATTACGCGGCCGTCGATTGCTGGGAAGTGGAATATTTCCCCAACCATCTGGCCAAGCTGCTCAACGAGGGGCGCACCCAGGAAGCCATCCTGCACCTGCTCGATTTCAAGCGCAACGCCCGCCACACCATTTACGATCCGGTCCTGCTGGAGGAAAAAATGGATTGCATCCGCCGCGGCTTGCGGTTCACCTAGGCGATCATGGCGACGGAATGATACGGTGATATGCCGTACCATGTCGCCATGGGGGACTACACTATGTCGGATACCATCGCCACTGCCCGGCTCGAGGCAAGCATCAGCGCGGACCTGCACGCCATGCTCAAACGTGCCGCCCAACTGCAAGGACGGAGCGTGACGGATTTTGTGATCGCGGCGGTGCAGGACGCCGCGCAGCGGGCCATTGAACAGGCTGAAGTCGTGCGCTTGTCCTTGGCTGACCAGCAGTGCTTTGCGCAGGCGATGCTGTCCCCGCCTGAGCCGGCGCCCGCCTTGAAACGTGCCTACGCGCGACGCAAGAAGCTGTTGCGCACACAATGACGCGCGCGGCATTCCGGCTTGAACCGCTGGGCGCCGCACATGACCGTGCAGTATTCGACTGTGGCGCGGCGCCGCTGGATCGCTACTTGCGCGAACAAGTCATGCAGGATGTGCGTCGTCATATCGCCGCATGTTTTGTTGCTCTGACGGATCAACATCACATCGCCGCGTACTACACACTGGCGGCCGCCAGTATCGCATTGAACCAACTGCCAGCTGAGCTTGCCCGAAAATTGCCACGTTATCCTGCTGTGCCCGCTGTGCCCGCTGTGCGCTTAGGGCGCCTGGCCGTTGACCGGAGATTCAAGGGGCGGGGCTTGGGCGGAGCGTTGTTGCCCGACGCGATAGATCGCACGCAACGTGCCGAGATCGCCGCATTTGCGTTGCTGGTCGACGCCAAGGATGAGGCGGCAGCCGCGTTTTACCGCCACCATGGATTCATCGCGTTTTCCCAGTCGCGCCGGACATTATTTTTGCCGTTGGCCAACCTTAGCGCCCATTGAATCCATCTGTGTCGGCAGCAGATAGCGCGACAGATTGCGTGACGGACGCGCGGCGCGCGATTTTCTGTCCTGTCATGTAAAAAATGTGACGAGCATCACATTTCGCGGTGGCTTTGGTCTATAATCTCTCGCCAGACGTGAATTTCCCGACGTATAAGATTTCGGCGATGTGCGATGGGCCATCCCCAGCTTCATCACCGTGACCAGCACAAGTGACCCCATGAAAAAACTTCTCAATCCTCAAAATGAAATCCAGCAGGTGCTGCAGGGTTTTAGGCGCACCTTCTACACGGTGGGCACGTTCAGCGCGATCACCAACCTGTTGATGCTGGTGCCATCGCTGTACATGCTGCAGGTGTATGACCGGGTGCTGGCCAGCCGCAACGAGATCACGCTGCTGATGCTGACGCTGATCATGCTGGGCGCCTACCTGGCCATGAGTGCGCTGGAAATGGTGCGCAGCTTCGTGCTGGTGCGCGTGGGCGCGCGCTTCGACATGCAGCTCAACAAGCGCGTCTACACGGCCGCGTTCGAGCAAAACCTGAAGCGCGCCGGCGGCAACGCGGGCCAGGCGCTGCAGGACCTGACCAATATCCGCCAGTTCCTGACCGGTAACGCCCTGTTCGCGTTCTTCGACGCGCCCTGGTTCCCCGTCTACCTGATCGTGATTTTCCTGTTCGAGCCATCGCTGGGCGTGTTCTCCCTGTGCGGTACGGCCTTGCTGGTGCTGCTGGCCTACGTGAACGAAAGGGTGTCGCACAAGCCGCTGGCCGAAGCGAACACCATGGCCATCGCCTCGTCCAATCTGGCCACCAACAACCTGCGCAACGCGGAAGTGATCGAATCGATGGGCATGCTGCCCAACCTGATGGGGCGCTGGTTCAAATTGCATGGCCGCTTCCTGCACCTGCAGGCCGAGGCCAGCGAGAAGGCGGGCATGGTGGGCGCCGTGACCAAGTTCGTGCAAGTGTCGCTGCAGTCGCTGGTGCTGGGTTTTGGCGCCATGCTGGTGATTGAAGGCAAGATCAGTTCGGGCATGATGATCGCCGCCTCGATCCTGGTGGGCCGCGCGCTGGCGCCGGTGCAGCAGGTGATCGGCGTGTGGAAAAGCTGGAGCAGCACCCGCAGCGCCTACGAGCGCCTGACCAATCTGCTGGAGACCAATCCGGAGCGTTCGGCCGGCATGCCATTGCCCGTGCCCCAGGGGCAACTGAGCGTGGAGACGGTGACGGCCGCGCCACCGGGCACCCAGACGGCCGTGCTGAAAGGCGTGAACTTCGCCATCGCGCCGGGCGACGTGCTGGGCGTGATCGGCCCGAGCGGTTCGGGCAAGTCGACGCTGGCGCGCCTGCTGGTGGGCGTGTGGCCGGCCATGATGGGCAAGGTGCGCCTGGACGGCGCCGACATCTTCCAGTGGAACAAGGGCGAGCTGGGGCCCCATATCGGCTACCTGCCACAGGACATCGAACTGTTTGGCGGTTCCGTCAGCGAGAACATCGCGCGCTTTGGCGATATCGACGCGGACAAGGTGGTGCAGGCGGCCAAGCGGGCCGGCATCCACGAGATGATTTTGCACCTGCCCAAGGGCTACGACACCCTGCTGGGCGACGGCGGCGCCGGTCTGTCGGGCGGCCAGCGGCAGCGCCTGGGCCTGGCCCGCGCCATGTACGGCGACCCGGCCCTGATCGTGCTCGATGAACCCAATTCCAACCTGGACGACGTGGGCGAACAGGCGCTGGTGCAAGCCATCAACGATCTGCGCCAGCGTGGCAAGACCATCGTGCTGATCACCCATCGTACCAGCGTGATCGGCGTGACCAACAAGTTGCTGTTGCTGCGCGAAGGCGTGCTGGAAATGTTCGGCCCGACCAAACAGGTACTGGCCGCGTTGCAGGAAAACACACAGCGCGCGCTGCAGGCCCAGCAACAGGCCCAGCAACAGGCCCAGCAGCAGGCGCAGGCGGAAGCGCAGGCGCAACTGGCGCTGGCCCAGCAGCAAGCGGGCCAGGCCCAGGCGGCCCAGGCGGCGCGCGTGGCAGAGGCGGGCGGTGCGCAAGCGGCCGCCGACGTAGTGAAGGAACAGGAATGAGCATGAAGAACCTACTGAAAGACAAGGCCGAGGCCACCGAAGTCATCGCGCACGATGTCACGCCACTGACGGTCAATACCGACGAGCGCGCGTACAGCAAGCTGGGCTGGCTGATCGTGCTGCTGGGCGTGGGCGGCTTCCTGCTGTGGGCCATCTTCGCGCCGCTCGACAAGGGCGTACCCGTCAGCGGCACGGTGGCCAAGGAAAGCAACCGCAAGGCGGTCCAGTACCAGCCAGGGGGCACGGTGGACGAAATCCTGGTCAAGGATGGCGACGTGGTCAAGGCGGGCCAGACGCTGGTGCGCATGAACGATGTGCAGCCCAAGGCCCAGTATGAAGTGGTGCGCGCCCAGTACCTGACGGCCCGCGCCGCCGAGGCGCGCCTGCAGGCTGAGCACGCCGGCAAATCGACCATCACCTTCCCGGCCGACCTGCTGGCCGCACGCAACGAGCCGCAACTGGCCAGCGCGATGGCGCTGCAAAGCCAGCTGATCGCTTCGCGCCAGATGGCCATCCGCAGCGAACTGGCCTCGTTCGACGAGAACGTGGCCGGCCTGAAAAGCCAGTTGAGCGGCCTGGAGCAATCGCGCGACAGCAAGAAGGAGCAGCTCAAGTTCCTCAAGGAGCAGCTCGACAACCTGCGTGACCTGGCCAAGGACGGCTATGTGCCGCGCAGCCGCCTGCTCGATGGCGAACGCAGCTATGCGCAACTGGTGGGCTCGATCGCCGAGGATATCGGCACCATCGGCCGCACCCAGCGCCAGATCGCCGAGGTGGGCCAGCGCCGCAACCAGCGCGCGCAGGAATACCAGAAGGAAGTCGAGACGCAACTGGCCGACGTGCAGCGCGACCGTGAAATCAACGAGAGCAAACTGGCGGCGCAGAAGTACGAACTGGGCAATGTCGAAGTCAAGGCGCCGGCCGACGGCGTGGTGGTGGGCTTGAATGTGTTCACCAAGGGCGGTGTGATCCCGGCCGGCTTCCGCATGATGGACCTGGTGCCGACCGATGACCCCATGATCGTGGAGGCGCAGGTGGCCGTGAACCTGATCGACAAGGTGCGGGTGGGCTTGCCGGCTGAACTGATCTTCTCGGCCTTCAACACCAACAGCACGCCCCACATTCCCGGCGTGGTGACCCAGGTGTCGGCCGACCGCACGGTGGACGAGCGTACCGGCAACCCGTACTACAAGATCCGCGCCAAGGTCACGCCGGCCGGCCTGAAACTGATCGCCACCCACAAGCTCGATATACAGCCCGGCATGCCGGTGGAACTGTTCGTCAAGACGGGCGAGCGCAGCATGATGAGCTACCTGCTCAAGCCGGTCTTCGACCGCGCCAAGACCTCGCTGACGGAGGAATAAGTGCTGAACCGAATCCAGACCCGGCCGCGGCTGACAACGATGCTGCGGGCCATCTGCGGCGCGCTGCTGCTGCAGGGCGGCGGCGCCCACGCGATGAATTTGCAGCAAGCCTACGACGCGGCCCTGCACAACGACCCGGCCTACCGCGAAGCCTACCAGGACAGCCTGGCCGGCGCCGAATACAAGGCGCTGGGGCGCAGCGGCCTGCTGCCGCAGCTGTCGGCCAGTTATTCGGCCAACAAGATCCGGGCCGACCTGACGGCGCCCAATGTGTTCGGCCAGATCACCACCACGCACCCGGTGTACTACAGCCATGCCGACGCGCTGCAGCTGCGCCAGGTGCTGTTCAGCCTGGACGCGCTGGCCCGCTACAAGCAGGGCGTGGCGCAAAGCCAGTACGCCGCCTCGCAGTTTTCCAGCGCGGGGCAGGAACTGGTGGTGCGGCTGGCGGGCACCTATTTCGACGCCGCCCTGAGCGCCGAGCAGGTGGCCCTGGCGCGCGCCCAGCGCGACGCCCAGCAGGAGCAGTACCGGACCAATGAACGCCTGTTCGCCAAAGGCGAGGGTACCCGTACCGACATGCTGGAAACCCAGGCCCGGCTGCAGCTGTCGGAAGCGCAGCTGATCGAATCGCTGGACAACCAGCAATCGTCGATGGCCGCGCTGGTGTCCATCGTGGGCGAAGCTGTGCCGTCGGTGGAGATGCTCGGTGACAGCTTCCATGTAAAGCCCTTGCAACCGGCCACGCTGGCCGACTGGAAGGAACTGGCGCTGGCCCACAATCCCGACTTGCAGGCGCAGCGCTACGCGATCGAGGCCAGCGTGCAGGAAGTGAACAAGAATCGCGCCGGCCACACGCCGCGCATCGACCTGGTCAGCAGCCTGAGCAAGACCAAGTCCGACACCCTGACCACGCTGAACCAGGATGCCACCTCGCGCAGCATCGGCGTGCAGATCAACATTCCGCTGTATTCGGGTGGCGCGGTCAGCGCGTCCACGCGCCAGGCGGCGGCCGGGCTGGAAAAAGCGCGCGCCGAGCTGGACCTGCGCACGGCCAAGGTGATGGTGGAAGTGGGCAAGCAGTTCGGACTGGTCAACAGCGGCATGGCCCGCATCGCCGCGCTGGACCGCGCCGTGGAATCGGCGCAATTGCTGGTCAAGGCCACCGAGCAAAGCATCAAGGGCGGGGTGCGCATCAACCTCGATCTGCTCAACGCCCAGCAGCAGCTCTACACCAGCAAGCGCGACCTGGCGCAGGCGCGTTACACCTATCTGCAATCGCTGCTGCGCCTGCGGGCGGCGGCCGGCACGCTGGGCGCCGACGACGTGCGCGACGCGGCCAGTTATTTCCACTGAGCCGGATGGGAGCGCGCGCGATGCATGAGGAAGAGGAAGTGACGGTTGATGGCGTCAGCTACCGCGTGAGTGAGCTGAGCGCGGCGGCGCGCGAGCAGGTGACCAGCCTGCGCTTCGTCGACGCCCAGATGACGGAGTTGCACTCGAAGCTGGCCGTGTTCCAGACGGCCCGCAACGCCTACGAGGCGGCCTTGCGGGAGCTGCTGCCCCGCACGCATCAATAAACGGCGGGGTCAACAGCGGGGTCAGGTCCGGCAATCGGCCATTTTGGCGTGATGCCGGACCTGACCCTGCTACTTTGCTGCTACTTTGGTCCTACTGCGACTTGCCGTAGCAAGCAGGGCACGACTTCTCATACACGTACTCAGGCGACAGCTGCTGGCGCGGCGTGACGACGGCGCGGCAGTTGAAGCACTGCACGGTTTCCGTCGGTTCCAGCTTGGGGTTCAAGGCCGTGCGGTAGTCGAAGACGAAGCAGTCACCCGTGTAGTGCTCGCCGCCCACTTCCTCGAAATACTTCAGGATGCCCCCTTCGAGCTGGTAGACGTTGTCGTAGCCGATGTTCTGCATGTGGATGGCGGCCTTTTCACAGCGGATGCCGCCGGTGCAGAAGGTGACCACGGTCTTGCCGGCGAAGTCGTCCTTGTGCTCGGCAATCACTTGCGGGAATTCCGTGAACTTCTTGATGCGGTAATCGACCGTGTTGTTGAAGGTGCCCACGTCCACTTCGAAGTCGTTGCGGGTGTCGACCATGACGACGGGCTGGCCGTTGTCGTCCACGCCGTTGTCGAGCCAGCGCTTGAGCGTGGCCGCTGCCACGAACGGCGCGCGGCCTTCTTCGGGCTTGATCAGCGGCATGCGCATGGTGATGATTTCGCTCTTGATCTTGACCAGCATGCGCTTGTGCGACTGCTCGGCCGAATAGCTGTATTTCACTTCCAGGTCGGCGAAGCGGGCGTCGGCGCGCACCCAGGCCAGGTATGCCTCGATGTTGGCGGCCGTGCCGGACAGGAACATGTTGATGCCTTCCGGGGTCAGCAGGATGGTGCCTTTCAGACCCAGGCGCTGGCAGATATCCTGGTACTGGGGGCGCATCGCTTCCGTGTCGTCGAAGGTGATGAACTTGTAGGCGGCGATGTTGACGAAGGCGGCAGCGGCGGCGTTGGCGGCGGCATGCGCTTCAGCTTGTAAGGCGGTATTAGCGGACATGGTGGTGGGCAGCGAAAAACGGGAAAGCCGATATTATACGCGCCGCGCTTGATCTGATGCAGTGCTTGCTTAAAAAAGAGGCGAGAGCCGCAGCCGTCTTGCCGTGCGATGTGGCATTGTGCGTTACCTGACCGACAACGGCCGCACTTACATCGCCAGCATGCGCCGGGCAATGAAGCCGGAGCGCGACTCGCCTGCGGCTTGTGCGGCGCGGTCGATACGGCGCAGTATGCGCGAGGGCAGGGTGATGTTGACTCGCTCCGTTTTGTCGGACAGTTGAGCCAGGTCGATTTCCAGCACGGCCCAAATCCAGCCCGCATATTCCGGCGCGTTGTAGTGTTCGCCGATGGGGCGCGGCTCGGGAATGGTGCCGCCATCGTCTATCCTCGTTTCGAGCCAGAGGTCGATTGCCTCGCGGGCATTGTCCAGGGCTTGATCCAGCGTGTCGCCGGCGGAAAAGCAGCCGGGTAAGTCCGGCACGACGACACTAAAAGCGTGTTTCTCGTTCCCAGGTTCAATTGCGATTGGATATTTCATGTCGATTCCTGCTGCAAACCGGCTTGTTTCAGCAATTTGTTGACCAGCCCGACGCCCAGATCTTTCTTCGGATGGGGAACGGTGACGTGACCGGGGCGTTCGGGGTGAACATAGATGTGATGAGAGCCTTTGATGCTCCTGAGTCGCCATCCCGCGCGCTCCAACCGTTTGATCAGGTCCGCGCTGTTCATGTTATGTGTATTATACGCATAAAATCCCATGATCGCGTAGAAGCGCATGGCTGTGGGGCGGACTGGCTTACGTGTGGTTCACTGTGCCGTAGATCGACAGGCTACGCCAGCAAATCGGGCCGCATATGAGCGGCCGCAATGAAAGGGGCGTTCCCGTTCAAACGCTGACCGCACCCCCGCAATCAATTCTCGGCCCCGGCCGCCGCACGGTAAAATAGCGGGTTATTGAACCAGCTTTGAGCGGCGTATGAACATGGTAGCAAACGAACAAGATGTGACGGTGGCCCCGGCCGCTGCCCCTGCCGGCCCCGACTTTGTCCACCTGCGGGTGCACTCGGAATATTCCATCGTCGATGGCCTGGTGCGCATCGACGACCTGGTGTCGGCCGCCGCCAAGGACAAGCAGGCGGCGCTGGCCGTCACCGACCTGTCCAACATGTTCGGCATGGTCAAGTTCTACAAGGCCGCGCGCGGCAAGGGCATCAAGCCCGTGGTCGGGGTGGATGTGTGGATCACCAACGACGATAACCGCGACAAGCCCTCGCGCCTGATGCTGTACGCGAAAAACCGCATGGGCTATTTGCAGCTGTGCGAGCTGCTGTCGATGGCCTGGCTCACCAACCAGTACAAGGGCCGCGCCGAGATCCGCACCGAGTGGCTGATGGAGCTGACGGCCAAATCCTATCCGCTGCTGCCCGGCGAAGATCCGGCCAATGGCCTGATCGCCCTGTCCGGCGCCCATTTCGGCGACGTCGGCATGGCCATCGAGAATGGCAACCCGGAGCTGGCCGAGCGCCACGCGCAGAAGTGGGCCGCCATCTTCCCCGGCCATTTCTACATCGAGATCCAGCGCGCCGGCCAGGCCAACCAGGAGCAGCAGGTGCGCCATGCGGTGGCGCTGGCGGCCAAGCTGGGCTTGCCGGTGGTGGCCACCCATCCCGTGCAGTTCCTGTCGGCCGACGAATTCATCGCCCACGAGGCCCGCATCTGTATCGCCGAAGGCGAGATGCTGGCCAACGCCAAGCGGGTGCGCCGCTTCAACGAGCAGATGCGCTTCCTGTCGCAGGCCGAGATGCGCGCGCTGTTCGCCGACCTGCCGGCCGCGCTGCAAAACTCGGTGGAGATCGCCAAGCGCTGCAACCTCACGCTCACGCTGGGCAAGCCGCAGCTGCCGAATTTTCCCACGCCGGGCATGACGATCGACGAATTCCTCGTGGCCGAAACCAAGAAGGGCCTGGAGGAACGCCTGGTGCACCTGTTCCCGGACCCGGAAAAGCGCGAGAAGGAACGGCCGCGCTATGAGGCGCGCCTGGCGTTCGAGAACGAGACCATCATCAAGATGAAGTTCCCCGGCTACTTCCTGATCGTGGCCGAGTTTATCCAGTGGGGCAAGAACAACGGCGTGCCGATCGGCCCCGGCCGGGGGTCGGGCGCCGGCTCGCTGGTGGCTTACTGCCTCAAGATCACGGACCTCGATCCGCTCAAGTACAACCTGCTGTTCGAACGTTTCCTGAACCCGGAACGGGTCTCGATGCCCGACTTCGATATCGACTTTTGCCAGGAAAAGCGCGAACTGGTGATCCAGCACGTGAAGGATCTGTACGGCCGCGACGCCGTGTCGCAGATCGCCACCTTCGGCACCATGGCGGCCAAGGGCGCCATCCGCGACGTGGGCCGGGTGATGGACTTCGGCTACAACTTCTGCGATGGCGTATCGAAGCTGATTCCTTTCAAGCCGGGCAAGCCGGTGACGATCGCCGACGCGATCGAAGAGGAACCGATGCTCAAGGAGCGCCAGGAGAACGAGGAGGAGGTGCGCCAGCTGCTGGACCTGGCGCAGCAGGTCGAAGGCATCACGCGTAACATCGGCATGCACGCCGGCGGCGTGCTGATCGCGCCGGGCAAGCTGACCGACTTCTGCCCGCTGTACACCCAGTCGGGCGACACGGGCGTGGTGTCGCAGTACGACAAGGATGACGTGGAGGCCGTGGGCCTGGTCAAGTTCGACTTCCTGGGCCTGACCACGCTGACCATCCTGGACCGGGCCGTGCGCTACATCAAGCAGCTCGACCCGGCCGATGCCGACTTCGACCTGGCCAAGCTGCCGCTGAACGACCGGCCCTCGTATGAACTGCTGACCAAGGCCAAGACCGTGGCCGTGTTCCAGCTTGAATCGCGCGGCATGCAGGGCATGCTGAAGGATGCGCGGCCCGACCGCTTCGAGGACATCATCGCGCTGGTGGCGCTGTACCGTCCCGGCCCGATGGACCTGATCCCCGACTTCTGCAAGCGCAAGCACGGCGAGAAGTTCGATTATCCCGATCCGCGCACGGAATCGATTCTGTCCGAGACCTACGGCATCATGGTCTACCAGGAGCAGGTGATGCAGATGGCGCAGATCGTCGGCGGCTACTCGCTGGGCGGCGCCGACATGCTGCGCCGCGCGATGGGTAAAAAGAAGGCCGAGGAGATGGCCGAGCACCGCGCCATCTTCCGCGCCGGCGCCGCCAAGGACGGGCTGTCGACGGAAAAGGCCGACGAGATCTTCGACCTGATGGAGAAGTTCGCCGGCTACGGCTTCAACAAGTCGCACGCGGCCGCCTATGCGCTGCTGTCCTACCACACGGCCTATTTGAAGGCGCACCATCCGGCCGCGTTCATGGCGGCCAACATGTCGCTGGCGATGGAGGACACGGAGAAGGTCAAGATCCTGGTGGAGGACGCGATCGACATCTGCGGCCTGACCATCCTGCCGCCCGATATCAACCTGTCGCAGTTCCGCTTCACGCCGGACGGCCCGCCGCCGTCCGTGACGGGCAAGAAGGTGACGCAGATCCGCTACGGCCTGGGCGCCGTCAAGGGCGCGGGCCAGAACGCGATCGAAGCCATCATCGCCGCGCGCGAGGCGGGCGGTCCGTTCACCAGCCTGTTCGATTTCTGCAAGCGGGTGGACAAGAAGCAGATCAACCGCCGCACCATCGAGTCCTTGATCCGCGCGGGCGCCTTCGACTGCCTGGGCGTGGACCGGGCCATCCTGCTGGCCTCGGTCGGTTTCGCCATGGAGTGCGCCGAGCAGGAAGCCCGTTCCGCCAACCAGGTGAGCCTGTTCGGCGGCGACGACAGCGACCTGGTGGCGCCGCCCGAATACGTGAAGTGCGCGCCGTTTACGGACCGTCAGAAGCTGGCCGAGGAAAAAACGGCGCTGGGCTTCTACCTGTCGGGCCACATGTTCGACTCGTTCGCGCCCGAGGCGCGCCGCTTCGCGCGCACCAAGCTGTCGGAACTGGAACCGTCGCGCGAGCCGCGCATGCTGTGCGGCGTGATCACGGGCATCCGTCCGCAGATGACGCAGCGCGGCAAGATCCTGATCGTCACACTGGACGACAAGAGCGCCGTGCTGGAAGTGACCGTGTATTCCGAGGTGTTCGAAGAGAACAAGAAGATGTTCAAGGAAGACGAATTCCTGGCCGTGGTGGGCAAGGTGTCGGAAGACCGCTTCTCGGGCGGCCTGCGGATTTCGGCCGAGAAGGTGTTCGACATCGTCACGGCGCGGGTGCAGTATGGCCGCCAGCTGGGCTTGTCGCTGCCGGCCACGCTCGACAGCCGCAAGATCGCCGACGTGCTGGCGCCGCACCGCCACGAGCAGGGCTTGCCGATCGCGGCCCGCATCACGCCGCAGGGCGTGTCGTGCGTGCTGCAGTTCGGCGACGACTGGCGCGTGGCCCCGTCGGACGAGTTGCAGCTGGCGCTGCAGCAGGTGCTGGGCGCGCGCGAGGTCGCGGTCGAGTACTAAGGGTCAGACGCCCGGCCTTGGCGCCGGGGTCCGACCTTGGGCGATCATCCCTTGCCGTTCAATCCCGTGATGGCATAGCCCTTGTCGCGGATCTGCGCCAGCGGATGGGCGATGTGGTATTGGGGCAGGGTGTCGGCGCCGTCCTCATCCACTTCCACCCGTTGGGCCGCTGGTTGCCAGTCGGTGCTGATGGCTTCCTGGGGGATGGCTTTGTCTTCGGGGACGGCCAGGTAGGAAAAATTGCCGTTGTGTTCGGCTCGGCGATAGATATCCACGCGCATGTCGCTCCTCCTTGATGGGCAAGGCGGCAACAGGCCAGGGCTACGATCCGGGCCGACCGCCATTGCCTATGTTACAGGAAATCGGGGCCCGTGGCCGTTCCAGCCGGCCAGGCAACCATGCGATGCGCGGACCGGTTCAGGCCAGGGCCGAGTGGTAGCCCGCGTCCTGGGCGAGCTCGACCGCGGTTTCCTCGCTGAAGTCGCGCACTGGCGCGCCGGTCACGGGCATCAGGCGCGGCGCCTGCAGGCCCGCTTGCAGGATCGCGGCCAGCGCCTGCAGTGTTTCGTGGCGCTTGCGGTATTCGGAACGCTTTTTCGAGGGGATGGTGGCCATGTCCGGCTCGGCCAGCGGGGCGCAGGCCAGCTGGTAGTCGCCATCCGGACGCAACTGGGCGTCCAGTTCCTGCCACAGGGCGTCGTAGTCGGCATGGACCTTGCCCTTGCGCAGGGCCGTGCGGGCCGTGCGGTTGGCGTTGCCCACCAGGCGCAACTGGTCGCAGCCGTAGGCATGGCCCAGCTGGCGCAGCAAATACACCATCAGGTTCTTGGGACGCAGGCCGTGCAGGTCGCGGGTCGCTTCCTTGATGCGCTGCTGGCCATCGTCATCCTGCGGGCCCTGCATGCAACCGACGCCCAGCGCCATGCCGCGCTCGCCCTGGAAGAACACGAACGAGGTGGAAAACACCCGTTCACCGTCTTGCAGCAGGCGCAGCATCAATTCCCCCTCGCGCTCGAGCGGCGCCACGGCGTGCATTTCCAGCTGGTAGCGGCGGCCCGACTTGCCTTCCACGTCGCCCAGGATCATGGGCGCGCGCGCGGCGCGCACCGTCAGCGGGCCCAGGCCGTGGCGCAGCACGAAGCGGTAATGGTCCTCGATTACCGTCAGGCGCTGGGCGCAGTTGAGGGCGTCGCTCAGGTAGGGGCGGTAGACCTTGTACACCATCATCGGGTAGATCTGCACCAGCTCGCGGTACAGCGGATGCGAATTGAGCAACTGCAGCCAGCCGACGGTGGTGCGCCGGTTCAGGCTGGCCCGCAGCGACAGCTTGAGCGAGTCGCGCAGCCAGGACAGGGCGCCGTCCCGGGCGGCCAGGCCCGTGCGGAGGGTGATTAACTGCGCCATCGGGGCGGAAGCCTGCGTCGTCATGGGAAAGAGGGGGGACGGAATACGGAATCGTGCATGGTATGCCTTGTGTAACGTATTGTAAATTAGCAAAATCTCTTACGGTTTCCCCTTAATCTTTGCCAGCCGGGCGGGCGGCCATGGCGCCCGCTGCGCAGCAGGATTTCGAGATCCGCATAAGGGAAACACGTAGTGTCTTTCCCTAGTGTGTTTTGACAAAATGCCATGCATAATGCTACATAACGTTACAAGCTCTTTCCATGCGCCAATTTTCGCTCCGCTACCTGCATACTCCGGCGTTCATCGCGCTGTACCTGCTGTTCGATTGGGCCACCTACCTGTATCCGTTGTATGGCCTGAACATCACGCCCTGGAATCCCGATCCGGCCCTGGGCCTGGTGTTCTGGCTGCGTTATGGCCGGCGCGCGGCGCTGCCGCTGTTCCTGGCCCTCTTGGGCGGGGAGGTGCTGGTGCGCGGCATGGCGGCCGGGCCGCTGGTCACGCTGGCCGGCGCCCTGTGGCTGACGGCCGCCTACGGCCTGATGGGCGCCATCTTGCGGCGCGACTTTTCCAGCGTCGACATGTTCGACAACCGCGGCCGGCTGTTCCATTGGGTCAGCGTGGTGGCGGCCGGCACCCTGTTCAACGGCATCGGCTATATCGCGCTGCTGTCGGCGGCCGGGCTGGTGCCGCCGGCCCAGTGGGGGCTGGCGCTGATGCGTTTTGGCATCGGCGACACGGTGGGCATCCTGGTGTCGATGCCGCTGATCTGGATGCTGGCCAGTGGGCACGGGCGGGCCCGGCTGCGGCGCATCCTGGTGCGCGGCGAGACGCTGGCCTACCTGGCGCTGGCCATGGTGGTGCTGTACGCCGTGTTCGGCTCCATCGCCAGTTCCGAATTCAAGCATTTCTATTTCCTGTTCCTGCCCGTGATCTGGGCCGCCTCGCGCCAGGGCCTGTATGGCACGGCCCTGATCGTGTTCGTGCTGCAGACGGGCATCATCGCACTCGTCAAATGGCATGGCGCGCGCGACCTGGCCGTGTATGAATTGCAGATGCTCGACGCGATGCTGGCGCTGGTGGGTTTTTTCATCGGCATCGTGGTCGACGAGCTGCGCAAGGTGGCGGCCGACTTGCGCCAGTCGCTGCGGCTGGCCGCGGCCGGCGAGATGGCCGCCGCCCTGGCCCATGAGCTGAACCAGCCGCTCACGGCCCTGTCGGCCTATGGCAAGGCGTGCGAGCATTTGCTGGAACGGGGCGGCAACGAGGCCTTGCTGCGCGACGCCATCGGCCGCATGTTGGTGGAGGCGGGACGGGCCGGCGACGTGGTGCGGCGCCTGCGTGATTTTTTCCGCACCGGCGCCATGCGCTTCGAGACCGTGTCGGCGGCCGCCCTGGTGCAGGGCATCGCGGCCCAGTTCCAGCTGCCGTTCCGCCAGCATGGCATCGTGCTGACGGTGGACGTGGACCCGGCCCTGATGTTGCGGGCCGACCGGGTGCAGGTGGAGCTGGTGTTGCGCAACCTGTTCGACAACGCCAGCGACGCCGTGCTGGTCCGGCCGGCCGGATCGCGCCGCGTCAGCGTGACGGCCGCGCCGGCGCCGGACGGGCGGCTGCGCCTGAGCGTGGAGGATAGCGGCACGGGCGTGTCCGAGGCGCTGGCCGCGCGCCTGTTTGAACCATTCGTGTCGTCCAAGGCCAGCGGGCTGGGACTGGGCCTGGTGCTGAGCCGGGCCATCGTGGAAGCCCATGGCGGCCGCCTGTGGGCCGAGGTGGGCGGGCACGGCATATTCCGTTTCGATCTACCCATGGCGGTGCCGGGAGAACAACTTGCCACATAATCTGACTGTTTTCATCGTCGATGACGATCCGGCCGTGCGCGATGCGCTGGGCCTGTTGCTGGGCGTGCGCGGCTACCGCACCGCCGTGTTCGCCAGCGGCGAAGCGTTCCTGCAGGCGTGGCGGCCGGACTGGGCCGGCTGCCTGTTGATCGACATCCGCATGTCCGGCATGGACGGGCTGGCGCTGCAGCAGGAACTGGCCGCGCGCGGCTGCACCATCCCCGTCATCATCGCCACCGGCCATGGCGACGTCAATTCAGCGCGGGCCGCGTTCAAGGCCAACGCCATCGACTTCCTGGAAAAGCCGTTCGACGACGCCAAGCTGGTGGCGGCCATCGAGGAGGGCTACGCGCGCGAGCGGGCCCAGCGCGGCGCCCGGCAGGCGCGCGCGCGCGGCGCCGACCTGTTGCGCGACCTGACGCCGCGCGAGCGCGAAGTGATGCGGCTGGTGGTGATGGGGCAGCACAACCGCGAGATCGGCCCGGCGCTGGGCATCAGCGTGCGCACGGTGGAAGTGCACAAGGCGCGCCTGATGGCCAAGCTGGGGGTGGACAACGTGGCCGACCTGGTGCGCATCAGCCTGGCGCAGGGCGAGTAGAACGGCGGGGGCAGAACGGCGGGGTCAGGTCCGGCAACGGGGCAGAACGGCGGGGTCAGGTCCGGCAACGCGCCATTTTTGGCGCGTTGCCGGACCTGATAATCATCTAGCCAACCTCCCTCCGGCATACGCCGGGGGTACAGTAAGCATTCAATGTCGAGTTGAACTTACGTACAGGGAGGCTGGTATGAGCAAGTATAGCGGTATCGATC
>NZ_JACEZS010000035.1 GCF_014042365.1 Rugamonas fusca | reverse complement strand
TTAAGTTGTGCCAGCAATTGCCCAAAGTCTGCGCTTCTCATGGCCCCTCCAAGCATGAATTTACTCAGTCTTGGAGGGCCTTTACCGCAAGAAGTTCAATACTTAACGGGGACATAGCCTTTTTTTTCGGCGCCGGCCGCCGCGCTTATTTATAGACGCCCGAGCCGACCAGCATGTCGTCGAGCCGCTCCACGTAGCCGGACTTGGCTTCCACGGCATGGGTGACGGGATTGGGCCATTTGTAGTCGACCCAGCCTTTGCCGCTGGTGGTGGCCACCTTCACCATTTCCTGGATGATGGGCTTGCCTTCGTTATCGCGCAGGCCGATCAGGGGCTTGCCCACCATCTTGGGATTGTTGCCGTGGGCCAGGGCGACCCCGTTCAGGTCGTACACATACACGTACAAGTCGCGCTGGTGGAAGTCCGGGTTGCCCGTGTCGCCGATAGCGGCGAACGCCTTGGCCCGGCCTTCGCTCTTGATCAGGGTAACAGCCCGCTTGACCATGGCCACGGCCTGCTCGGGCGTGCCCTGGTCGGCCGCCGCGGCGCTCCAGGACGTCGCCGTGGCCGCAGCAGCGGCCAGGGCGCAAAAGTATGCTCGCATGTCGATCTCCATCGTGGGGAGCCAGGCGCTCCACCCGGTTCGCCGATTATTGTTCACCGTCATGCTAACCTTAATTGCAACAACTGATGTTGTTTTGTGGCAACATTGATGATTTGTTCATCCCGAGGGCAAGCTGGGCTGGGGCGCGCAGACAAAAAAATGGCGGGTGCCAGGCACCCGCCATGCGCTGGTCGCCGTCAGGCGATTAACGGAATTTGTATTCCGCCATCACGCGCGCGGTACGGCCTTGCACGTCGGCCAGGTCTTGCGGGATCACGCCGCCGCCGTCCTTGTTGAAGCTCTTCAGGTCCAGCGGTGGGCGACGGCCCAGCAGGTTGCCGATGAACAGTGACACGGTCAAGTCCTTCACGCCCGTGTAGCTGACGTTGTAGTCCAGGCGCTGGTAGGACGCGATGCGGCACTCGTCGGCGCTCCAGTGCTTGGCCTGGCAGGCGGCCAGCGTGTAGCCGCTGTCGAAGTAATCGCCCTGCAGGCTGGTCGCGCTGTGATAGGTCAGGCGCAGGCTGTTGGTGAAGTCACCCGTCTTCAAGCTGCCGCCAATGTTGGCCACCAGTTTGGAGTAGGTGTAGCGGCCAGCCAGGTTGTCGCCGTATTGGCCCAGCGTGCTGGCGAAATTGCGCAAGTCCAGCAGGTAGGTGGCGTTGGTGCTCAGGTCCAGGCGGCCCCAGCGCGTATCGACCCGGGTTGCGCCGCCGATATCGATGCCGCTGGTCTTGGTCTTGGAGACGTTCTCGAACCTGCCGCTGATCGATGCCAGCGGGCCCGCCGTCACGCCGTACTTGGCGCGCTCGTCGGCGCTGAAGGTCTTGTCCTGCGCAATGGGCAGGCGGTTGACCACACCGGCGGCCAGGCTATCCTCGGCCGCCAGCAGTTCGTCCGTCGTCTTCAGGCCGATCTCATCCTTGCGCTTGATGTTGAAGTAGTCCAGCGACAGGTTGGTGCCGGGCACCGGCTCGATCACGAAGCCGAACGACAGGCTGTGCGACACTTCCGGTTTCAGGCCGGGATTGTTGCGCACGATATTGGCCACGCCGGCCGCGCATTCATTACCTTCCACAACGTCGGCGCGGGCCAGCAGCAGCGCCTTGTTGGTGTCGTTGTCGGGCAGCTTGGCGGCACTGTTGCGCAAGTCGTTGGCCAGCACCTGGGCCTGGTCGCAGCGTTTGGGGTCGGTGAGGCCATTGTTGAACGAGAACTTGCTCGACTGCGCGCTCTCGGTCAGGTTAGGCGCGCGGAAACCCGATTCCAGCGTGCCGCGGAACAGCAGTTGCTTGCTCGCTTCGAAGCGGGCGGCCAGCTTGGGCGAGACGTGGGCCTTGAAGCCGGGGAATTTGTCGACGCGGGCCGCGCCCACCACCTCCAGCGCCGCGCTCAGCGGCACATTCAGCTCCGTGAACAGCGCGCTGCTGGTGCGGCTGGCGTCGGCCGTGGCGGCGCCATTGCTGACGATGTCGCCAGCCAGCAGGTTGGCCGACGGCAGGATGCTCATCTTCTCGTGGCGCACGTCGCCCCCCACGGCCAGGCCGACGGGACGGCCGTTCAACTGGGCCACTTCGCCGCTGATCTTGGCGTCGGCGAAGGTCTGGGTGATCTTGCCTTCATAGCCGTAGTGCGGGAACAAGGCGTTCAGCACGTCGGGCGCATTGACCTGGCCAATCTTGTAGCCGCGGTTGAAGAACAGCGGATCGGTTTGCGACGGATCGTAGTTGCCGATCTCCCGGCGGAAGCCGCTGTCGCTGAGCGCGCCGCGGCTGTCATCGGTGACCTTGCCGCCCATCACGCCGACCGCGCTTTCCCAGTCGTATTTGCCGACCGTGCCGCGCAAGCCGGCCAGCGCGCGGTACTCGTCCGAGGTGGTGGTGTGGCTGGCGCCGGAATCGGCGAAGCGATAGCGCAGCGGTGCCTCGTCGCCGCTGGTGTTGAGCGGGTGGGTGGCGGGCAGGTAGCGCGAGGTGAAGGTCTTGGCCTGGCCGGTGCTGGGGTCGCCCCAGACAGCGTCGCTGGCGGTCGAGTCGTAATAGCCAAAAGCGGGCAGGTAGTCGGTCCGGGTGTGCGAGAACAGCACTTCCGAGAAGGCCTGCAGATTGTCGTTGATGTCAAACTTGCCCGACACCAGGCCATTGACGCGCTGGGCCGCCGGTTGCGCCTCGAAGCGGCCGAAACGGTCGTACACGCACAGGCCGCCCGCGTTCAACGTGGTGCAGCCCGGTACGGGGCCGACCCCGATGATGTTGCCCGGATAGCTGAAGGTGGACGGCGTACCGCGGTTGCCGAACATGAGGCCGCTCTTGTTGGCGACGGCGCTGAATTTGTTGCCGTAGGCGGGGTTGATATCGTCGAGCACGTCGCGCCAGGTGGCGGCGCCGCGCTTGAACACTTCCACGTTGGCCAGCACGTTGTAACGGTCCTTGACCAGGTTGCCGAAGCCGCCCGTCAGGCTGGCCGTGTATTTGTGGAATTGTTCGTTGGCCACGGATTGGTCGCGGCTGGCGTTGGCCGAGATGCCTTCATAGTCGGAACGGGTGATGATGTTGATCACACCGGCCACGGCGTCCGAGCCGTACAGCGAGGAACCGCCATTGCGCAACACTTCCACCCGTTGCACCGCCTCCAGCGGCAGCGAATCGAGGTTGGTGAACACTTCGTTGTAGTCGGCCAGCGCATACGGCGCCACGCGGCGCGAGTTGAGCAGGATCAGGGTCGATTGCTTGCCCAGGCCGCGCAGGTCGGCGGCCGAGGCACCCGAGGCGAACGAATTGGAGCCGCCGATGTCGGACAACGACGTGCTGCTGGCCGAGGTGATGGTGTCGAGCAATTCCTTGACCGAACCCACGCCCAGGCGACGGATTTCCTCGGCCTTGATGATTTGCACCGGGGTCGCGGTTTCGCCTTCGATATGCTTCAGGCTGGAGCCGGTGACGATGACTTTTTCGATGGGTTTGTCGGTGCCGCTCTCCTGCGCCATCACCACTTGTGACGATGCCAGCGTCAGGGCGACCGCAACGACGCTCTTTTTGAGACTGATTTGCTTCTTCAAAGAATTACTCCCGAGTGGACCGGGGCGCGCGGTCTTGCCGCTGCTCCAGGTTGTGACAAAAACTATATTTATAGATGCTATTTAATTATAGTTGTCAGAAACTGAATTTACCTGACGGAATCACTAACGGAATTGGGGGAAACACTCGGTTCGTTGTTTTCTGTGCACAGTTGCATAATTGTGCAGATGGTGTATGGCGGGGGGGGAGGGGGCGGTGGCGGCCAGGTCCGCCACCGCGGGCGGGATCAGCGCTCGAAAACGGCTTGCCACAGCTGGCGTACGGCGGCGGCCTGGGAGGCCACCAAGTCCGGGGCGACCCTGGCCAGTTCCTGTCCTTGCAAGCGCAACTGGTGCTGCAACTTGCGCAGCGCGCGGTAGGCGTCGGCCACGTGGCCGGCCAGGGTGGCGTCGATCAGGCCCAGTTCGCCGCACAGCTTGAGCAGGGCGATGTTGCCGATGTTGCCCGTCAGTGCGGGATAGTCGGCCGCGTATTGCAGCACCAGGAACTGGACGATGAATTCGATGTCGATCATGCCGCCCCGGTCTTGCTTCAGGTCGAACAGGGCCGAGCGGTTGGGCTTGGCGTCGAACATGCGCTGGCGCATGGCCAGCACTTCGCTCTTGAGCGGGCCGTCGGGCGGACGGCGGGTGCGCAGCACCTGCTCGCGGATCTGCTCGAAGCGGGCGCCGATGGCGGCGTCGCCGGCGCAATAGCGGGCCCGGGTCAGCGCCTGGTGTTCCCACACCCAGGCCGAGCTGGCCTGGTAACGCTCGAACGCGGCCACGCTCGACACCAGCATGCCGCTGGCGCCGTCGGGGCGCAGCGCGATGTCGATGTCGAACAGGATGCCGGCCGAGGTGTGCGAGGTCATCCACGTGATGAAACGCTGCGCCAGCTTGGCGTACTGGGCCGGGGCTTCCTGGTCGTCGTCATCGAACAGGAAGATCACGTCCAGGTCGGACACGTAACCGAGTTCCTTGCCGCCCAGCTTGCCGTACGCGATCACGGCGAAGCGCGGCACTTCGCGGTGGCGCGTGGCCACCGTGCGCCACACGGCTTGCACGGTGGCGGCCACGATGGTGTCGGCCAGCGCCGACAGGTGGTCGGCCAGTTTCTCCACCGTCAGGTCGCCGGCCAGGTCCTGGGCCAGCAGGTGGAACAGCTGGGCGTGGTGCACTTCGCGCAGGATGTCCATCTGGCGTTCCGTGTCGCCGGCCGCCGCGTCGAGCTGGCGCGCCAGGTCGGCCGCCAGCGCCTGCGGGTCGAACACCAGGTTGCGGATGCGGTCGTCGAGCAGTTCGTCGAGCAGGATGGGGTGCTGGCTGAGGAAGGTGGCGGCCCAGCCGGAGGCGTGCACCATGCGGATCACGCGCTCGAGCGTGTGCGGGTATTCCGTCAGCAGCGACAGATAGGCCGAGCGGCGCGCGATCGCTTCCAGGAAGTCGAGCAGGCGGCCCAGCGTGTCGTGGCGGTTGCCGGCGCGCGCCTCGTCGGCGCAGCGGGCGATCAGGGGCAGGGCCGTGTTGACCAGGGCCACCAGGCGGTTGCGGCTGGCCTCGGGCAGCGATTGCAGGCGCGGCGCCTGCCAGGTGGCGATCAGGCGCTTGGCGGCGCCGGGCGCGTCCTCGAAGCCGAGCGCGGCGAAGCGGGCTTCGATCGCTTCGCGGTTGTCGGGGTCGGCACATTCGTTGCTGGACTGGGGATCGATGTCGGCCTCGGCGCCGGCCGACTTGTCGGCGAACATGGCGTCGAACTGGGTCGCCACGAAGGCGCGGCATTCATCGAGCCGGGCCAGCAGGGTGGCCGTGTCGGGCAGGCCCATCATCTGCGCCACCACCCGCCGGTCGGCCTCGTTGGCGGGCAGGGTGTGGGTCTGGGCGTCGTCCAGGTATTGCAGCCGGTGCTCAAGATTGCGCAGGAAGGTATAGCACGCGAGCAATTCCTCGACGATGGCCGGCGCCAGCAAGCCTTTCTCGGCCACCGTGCGCAAGGTGGCGCGGGTGGAGCGGTCGCGCAGGGCCGCGTCGCGCCCGCCACGGATCAGCTGGAACACCTGGGCCAGGAATTCGATTTCGCGGATGCCGCCCCGGCCCAGCTTGACGTTGTTGCTGCGGTCCGGATGCAGCCGTTCCTGGCGGTTGACCTCGGCGCGGATCTGGGCGTGCATGGTGCGGATGGCCTCGATCACGCCAAAGTCCAGGTAGCGGCGGAAGCAGAACGGGCGCACGATGGCGTCCAGTGCCGCGATATCCTCGGCGCGGCCGGTCACGGCCCGCGCCTTGACCCAGGCGTAGCGCTCCCATTCGCGGCCCTGCACGATCAGGTACTGTTCCACCATGCCCAGGCTGGCCGCCAGCGGGCCGGAGGCGCCGTTCGGGCGCAGCGCCATGTCGACCCGGAAGGTGTAGCCATCCTCCGTGATCTCGGACAGGGCCGCGATCAGCTTCTTGCCCAGCCGGATGAAGTATTCGTGGTTCGACAGGCTGCGCTGGCCCGCTTCCGTCGTCACCGTGTCGCCATCCTCGGGGTAGACGAAGATCAGGTCGATGTCGGACGACACGTTCAGCTCGCCGCCACCCTGCTTGCCCATGGCCAGCACCATCAGTTGCTGCACCTCGCCGCTGTCGTGGCCGGTGGGTACGCCGTGGGCGGCCCGCATCTCGCCATCCAGTTCGGCCAGATGGGTCTGGATGGCGAAGTCGGCGAAGCGGGTCATGGTGGTCACCACCTCGTCCAGGTCGGCCGCGCCGTCCAGGTCGCGTCGGATCAGGCCGCACACGACCAGGTTGCGCAGGCGGCGCATGGCGCGCACCAGCGGCAGCCCGGTGCCCGTCTCTTTTGCCAAAAATTCAGCAAAATCGAGCCGGGCAAGCGATAATTGCGCCAGTTCATCGACCTGGCGCTGGCGTTCGGGGCTGGCGGCCAGCCAGCGTTGGTAGTAGCGGGAGGCGGACGTGAGGGAAGTTGGGCTCATGAACAATGATGTAGTCTGGCGTGGTGGCGGTAACCGGATGTAAGCGGGGCGCGGTCGGTTCGGCGGTTGCGGTAAAATTGCCGCGCAGGCGAAAAGGCTTGTGCCCGGTGAGGTGCCCCGGACCCAAGTGCGCTGGACGATTGTAGCGATGTATTTTACGCCGGGCCTGAATTTATTAGCTTACTCGACAAAAAAACAGCAGAGGAGACCGTGACAGGCAACGTGCCCCTGGCCGTGCGCTGGCAGCGGCTGCGTGCCGTCTATCGGGTCTGTAACCTGGCCAGCCACCATGTGCTTGGCTTCGCCATCAAGTCGGTGGCCTTGTTGTATTTCGTATTCGGCGTGCTGTTCCTGGCGTTGCGCTACGCCATCCTGCCCAATATCGACCACTACAAGCCCGACATCGAACGGCTGGCCAGCCGCGCCGTGGGCAACCAGGTCACCATCGCGCGCCTGTATGCGTCGTGGAACGGCCTGCATCCCAACCTGTTCCTGGGCGACGTGCTGCTGCGCGACGCCCAGGGCCGGCAAGTGCTGGCCTTGCCCAGCGTCTCGGCCACGCTGTCGTGGTGGAGCGTGCTGGCGGCCGACGTGCGCTTCGAATCGCTGGAGCTGATCCGGCCCGACCTGGATGCGCGCCGCCTGCCCGACGGCACGCTGGTGGTGGCCGGGGTGCACATCAACCTGAACCAGGGCGGCGATGGCAAGACGGCCGACTGGCTGCTGGGCCAGCGCGAGATCGTCGTGCGCGAAGGGCGCATCGTCTGGACCGACCAGTTGCGGGCCGCGCCGCCGCTGGCGCTGGAGCAGCTGACGCTGGTGCTGCGCAACCAGTGGCGGCGCCACCAGTTCGCCCTGAAGGCGACGCCGCCGGCCGCGCTCAGCGCGCCGCTCGATGTGCGCGCCGACTTCACCCATCCGGCCTTCACTTCCCGCGTCTCGAACGTGGCCATGTGGACCGGCCAGTTGTACGCGCAATTGCGCGACGCTGACCTGGCCGCCTGGAACACCTACCTGAGCTATCCGTTCACGGTGCAAACAGGCCAGGGTTCGCTGCGGGCCTGGGTCGACCTCGACCACGCCAAGCTGGCCGGCTTCATGGCCGACGTGCGCCTGGCCAACGTGGCCGCCGTGCTGGGCAAGGACTTGCCGCCGCTGGACTTGCTGCAAGTGCAGGGCCGGCTGGCCGCGCGCGAGGAATATCCGGCCGGCGACAAGGAAGGCAAGCCCACCTTCGGCGCACGCGGCCACACGGTCGAGCTGAGCAACTTTTCGCTGACCACGCGCGATGGCCTCACGCTGGCGCCCACCTCGCTGTTCGAACATCACCTGGCCGCCACCGGCAAGCAGCCGGAAAAGACGGAGTTGCGCGCGCCGCTGCTGGACTTGCAAACGCTGGCCAGCCTGGCCGGACGCCTGCCGCTCACGCCGCGCCAGCGCAAGATGCTGGCCGACTTCGCGCCCCATGGCCGGCTGCTGGACGTGTCGGCCGAATGGCGGGGCGCCTATCCGGCCCTGCAAACCTACCGCCTGCGCGGCCGCCTGGACGGGCTGGGCCTGAACCCGCTGCCGGCCCAGCCGCCGCAGCCGAAGACGGCCCACAGTCCGGCCATCGCCGGCATGCCCGCCATTCCCGGCTTCGACAACCTGAGCGGCTCGATCGACGCCACCGAAAAGGGCGGCACGCTGAGCCTGGATACCCGGCAGCTGGTGTTGCAGATGCCCGCCTATTTCACGGAACCGTCGATGCCGTTCGACCGGCTGGCCATGCAGGCGCGCTGGTCGTTCGAAAAGGATGACCAGCTGCGCGTGCAGGTGGACAGCCTGGACTTCGCCCAGCAGGGCTTGACGGCTTCGCTGTCGGGCAGCCACGTGTTGCCGCTGGTCGGCAAGGGCCTGGGCCAGGTGGATTTCACGGGCAAGCTCAACGGCTTCGCCCTGAACACGATAGACCGCTACCTGCCGCTGCAAACGCCACATGACTTGCGGGCCTGGCTGACGGGCGCGCTGGAGGATGGCGTGGCGCAGGACGTGACGCTGCGCCTGCGCGGCGACCTGGCCCACTTCCCGTTTCGCACCGACTCGGCGGCCGAGCGCGCGCGCGGCGAATTCCGGGTCGCGGGCCGGCTGGAGAACGCGCGCCTGAACTACACGCCCGGCGAATTCCTGCACGATGATGGCAAGCTGCCCTTGTGGCCGCAGGCGGAAAAGATCAAGGGCAGCTTCGTGTTCGAAGGCCCACGCATGGAGATCCGTGGTGACACGGCGCGCACCGGCGGCGCCGCGCTGGCCAACGTGAAGGCCGTGATTCCCGACCTGACCGTGCACGACATGATGCTCGACATCGACGGCACCGCCACCGGCCCCATGCAGGAATTCCTCAAGTACGTGACGGTGAGCCCGGTGCAGGAATGGATCAGCCACTTCACGGACGAAACCCAGGCCAGCGGGAACACGAAACTGGCGCTCAAGCTGCATCTGCCGCTCAACCACATCATCGACGCCAAGGTACTGGGCGTGCTGCAGTTGCAGGGCAACGACGTGGCGCTGTTCAACGACTTGCCGCCCGTGCTGGGCGCGCAGGGCAAGATCGAATTCAATGAACGGGGCGTGAACCTGAACGGGCTGGGCGGCAGTTTCCTGGGGGGGCCGGTGGCCATCAGCGGCGGCAGCCAGCGCGACAACGCCATCGTCGTCAAGCTGGCCGGCACCGTCACGGCGGACGGCTTCCGCAGGAATTATCCGGCGCCAGCCATGCAACGCCTGGGCAGCCATTTCTCGGGCGCCACCCGGTTCGGCGGCCAGGTCACGGTGCGCGACCATCAATTGCAGATTGCCGTCGATACCAGCCTGGTGGGGGCGGGGCTGGACTTGCCGGCACCGTTGAAAAAGGCGGCGCCGGAAGCGCTGCCGCTGCGCTTTGTGATGAGCAGCAACCTCAATCCGGAAGGGGGCGCGTGGCGCGACGATATCCGTATTGGTATCGGCAACGCCATCGCGGCCCGCTACCAGCGCCAGAAGACGGGCAAGGGGCCGTGGCGGCTGCTGCGCGGCGGCATCGGCGTGAACGCGCCGGCGCCCGAGCCCGACAGCGGCGTGGCCTTCAACCTCAACATGCGGGCGCTGAACGTGGACGCGTGGCTGGACCTGGCCAGCGCCATGAACAGCGCGCCCGCCGCCGCGCCAGGGCTGGCGAGGCCGGCCGCCGACGACGAGGGCATGGACGTGGCCCAGTTCGTGCAGCCGGACGCCATCGTGGTGCGGGCCGGCGAACTGCTGGCAGGCGACCGCAAGTTCGAGAATGTGTTGCTGGGCCTGTCGCACCAGAAAAACGTGTGGCAAGCCAACATTGATTCCGGCCAGGCCAATGGTTACCTGACGTGGGCCGAAGCGCCCGGTGGCCTGGGCAAGGTCACGGCCCGCCTGTCCACCTTGATCATTCCCGAGTCGGCCGCCGGCGACGTGCGCGACCTGCTCGAAGGCAAGAACAGCACGGCCACCATCCCCGCGCTCGACATCATGGCCGAGCGCTTCGAGCTGTTCAACAAGCCGCTGGGCAAGCTGGAATTGCAGGCCAATAACGTCATGCTGAGCACGGGACGCGAATGGCGCGTGAGCAAGCTGTCGCTGGCCAATCCCGATGGCGAATTGAAAGGCACGGGCCGCTGGGTGAGCCGGGATGGCGTGCAGCGCAGCAGCCTCAATTTCGGCCTGGACCTGGTGGACGCGGGCAAGCTGCTGGACCGCTTCGGCTTCGCCGGCACGCTGCGCGGCGGCAAGGGCACGCTGTCGGGCGACATCGCCTGGAAGGGCTTGCCGTATGCGTTCGACATTCCCAGCCTGTCGGGCCAGATCACGATGAACGTGGAAAAAGGCCAGTTCCTCAAGCAGGACCCGGGCGCGGCCAAGCTGCTCGGTGTGCTGAGCCTGCAAGCCTTGCCGCGCCTGCTCAAGCTCGACTTCCACGACGTGTTCTCGGAAGGGCTGGCGTTCGACGGCATCACGGCCAACGCCGCCATCGACCACGGCATCGTCAAGACGGACAACTTGAAAATGCACGGCGTGGCCGCTACTGTA
The DNA here is from genome assembly GCF_014042365.1 of Rugamonas fusca. Lineage (GTDB taxonomy): Bacteria > Pseudomonadota > Gammaproteobacteria > Burkholderiales > Burkholderiaceae_D > Rugamonas > Rugamonas fusca. The sequence goes on along the minus strand of NZ_JACEZS010000035.1, from coordinate 33,374 downwards.
CTGATGGATGGCACGGCCGATATTGCCAACGAGTCGACCAATCTGCACGTGGTGGTGATCCCGCAGGTGAACCTGGGCACGGCGCCGCTGGTGTACGCGCTGGCCGTCAATCCCGTGATCGGGCTGGGCAGTTTCCTGGCCCAGCTGTTCCTGAGCGCGCCCGTGATGAAGGCGCTCACTTACCAGATGCAGGTGACGGGGCCGTGGAAGGCGCCCGTCGTGACCAAGCTGGCCAGCGCGCAGCCCGAACCGGCGCCCGCCACCGTGCCGGCCCAATAACTTTCTCCGAGGTACCCCATGCATACCGTCGCCGCCGTCCAGATGATTTCCTCGCCCGATGTGGCGCACAACATCGCCACCGCGCGCCGCCTGATCGCCCAGGCCGCCGACACGGGCGCCGAGCTGGTGCTGTTGCCCGAATACTGGGCCATCATGGGCTTGAGCGACAGCGACAAGGTCGATCACGCGGAGCGCCCCGGCAGCGGCCCGATCCAGCAGTTCATGGCCGCCATGGCGCGCCAGTATGGCGTGTGGCTGATCGGCGGCACCTTGCCGCTGGTATCGGACCAGGCGGGCAAGGTGATCAACACCACGCTGATCTACAACCCCGACGGCGAGCACGTGGGCCGCTACGACAAGATCCACCTGTTCGGCTTCAGCAAGGGCACCGAATCATATGACGAGGCGCAGACCATCGTGCCGGGCCGCACCGTGGGCACGGTTGACGGGCCGTTCGGCAAGGTCGGGCTGTCCGTGTGCTACGACTTGCGCTTCCCGGAGCTGTACCGCGCCATGGGCCCGGTGGCCATGATCGTGGTGCCGGCCGCGTTCACCTACACCACCGGCCGCGCCCACTGGGAAGTGCTGCTGCGCGCGCGCGCCATCGAGAACCAGTGCTATGTGCTGGCCGCGGCCCAGGGGGGCTTGCATGTCAATGGCCGCCGTACCTGGGGCCACAGCATGCTGGTCGACCCGTGGGGCGAGATCAAGGCCGTGCTGCCCGAGGGCGAAGGCGTGATCCATGGCGAGGTCGATCCCGGTTTCATGGCCAGCGTGCGCGAGAGCTTGCCGGCGCTGAAACACCGCACCATGTGAGCCGCCTTCCGATACAATGGCAGCAACTAATCAGAGGCAACATCATGACCCCATTTGAACCGAATCTTTCCACCCTGGCCGTGGCGCGCGACATCCTGCTGACGCCGTTCGGCCTGGACGAAGCCAAGCTGCTCAAGGCGCTGGGCTCCATGTTTACCCACAAGGTCGATTACGCCGACCTGTACTTCCAGTTCACCAAGAACGAAGGCTGGAGCCTGGAAGAGGGCATCGTCAAGACGGGCAGCTTCTCGATCGACCAGGGCGTGGGCGTGCGCGCCGTGTCCGGCGACAAGACGGCGTTCGCCTACTCGGACGACATTTCCGAAAGCGCGCTGCTGGACGCGGCCGCTGCCACCCGCACTATCGCGCGCGCGGGCGCCGGCAAGGTCAAGGTGGCCGGCGCCATGACGCAGCAGGGCGTGCGCTCGCTGTACCTGCCGCACGATCCGCTGGTGTCGCTGGACGCGACGGCCAAGGTCAAGCTGCTGGAGCGGATCGAGAAAATGGCCCGCGCCAAGGACCCGCGCGTGGTGCAGGTGATGGCGGGCCTGGCCGGCGAATACGACGTGGTGCTGGTGGTGCGCAGCGATGGCGTGCTGGCGGCCGACATCCGCCCGCTGGTGCGGGTGTCGCTGACGGTGATCGTGGAACAGAACGGCCGCCGCGAAGTGGGTTCGTCCGGCGGCGGTGGCCGCTACGACTACGGCTACTTCAGCGATGCGCTGCTGGACCAGTACGCGACGGACGCCGTCAATTCGGCCATCGTCAACCTCGATGCGCGGCCGGCCCCGGCCGGTCCCATGACCGTGGTGCTGGGCCCGGGCTGGCCCGGCATCCTGCTGCATGAAGCGATCGGCCACGGCCTCGAGGGCGACTTCAACCGCAAGGGTTCGTCCACCTTCTCCGGCCGCATCGGCGAGCGCGTGGCGGCCAAGGGCGTGACGGTGGTGGACGACGGCACCCTGGCCGACCGCCGCGGTTCGCTCAACATGGACGACGAGGGCAACCCGACCCAGTGCACCACGCTGATCGAAGATGGCATCCTGAAAGGCTACATCCAGGACACCATGAACGCGCGCCTGATGAAGATGCCCGTGACGGGCAACGCGCGGCGCGAATCGTTCGCCCACCTGCCCATGCCGCGCATGACCAACACCTACATGCTCGGTGGCGACAAGGACCCGGCGGAGATCCTGGCGTCCGTCAAGAATGGTTTGTACGCCGTCAATTTCGGCGGCGGCCAGGTCGATATCACCAACGGCAAGTTCGTGTTCTCGGCCAGCGAGGCTTACATGATCGAGGATGGCAAGATCAGCTATCCGGTCAAGGGTGCGACGCTGATCGGCAACGGTCCCGATGTGCTCAACCGCGTATCCATGATCGGCAACGACATGCGCCTCGATCCGGGCGTGGGCGTATGCGGCAAGGAAGGCCAGAGCGTGCCGGTGGGCGTGGGCCAGCCTACGTTGCGTCTCGATGGCGTGACGGTGGGCGGCACGGCGTAAGCCATCGCCGGATCAAGTGAAGAACAACAACATGGCTCAGATATAAGCTTATTCCAAGGAAAGCCTTGCCAATTTCAGTCTATTGTTGTTATAGTCGTCCAAACACCACGGATTTCGTTCATGCGCTCGATTGTTTTCTTTACCGGCTATTTTTACTTTAGCAATTCCAGCCTCAAGGCGGTGGAGTAGCGGCCGGTACACGTAGCAGCAAAACGTAACCCAGCAGAATCCGAGAAAACCGCCAGCGATGGCGGTTTTTTTTTACCCCGAATTTCTTATCCAGCTCACCATCGAACCCTGAAGGAGTAACAGCATGCCCCGTACCGACGACCTGCGTATCCGCGAAATGAAGGAACTGACGCCGCCTTCGCACCTGATCCGTGAATTTGCCTGCACGGAAGCGGCCGAGCAGACGGCGGCCGCGGCACGCGTGGCGCTGCACCGCATCCTGCACGGCCAGGACGACCGCCTGATGGTGGTGATCGGCCCGTGCTCGATCCACGATCCCAAGGCGGCCATGGAGTACGCCCAGCGCCTGGTCAAGCTGCGCCAGGAACTGGCCGGCGAGCTGGAGATCGTGATGCGCGTCTATTTCGAGAAACCACGCACCACGGTGGGCTGGAAGGGCCTGATCAACGACCCCTACATGGACAACAGCTTCCGCATCAACGACGGCCTGCGCATGGCGCGCGAACTGCTGCGCGACATCAACGAGCTGGGCTTGCCGGCCGGCACCGAATACCTGGACGTGATCAGCCCGCAGTACATCGCCGACCTGATCAGCTGGGGCGCCATCGGCGCGCGCACCACGGAGTCGCAGGTGCACCGCGAACTGGCGTCGGGGCTGTCGTGCCCGGTTGGCTTCAAGAACGGTACGGATGGCAACGTCAAGATCGCCGTGGAAGCCATCAAGGCGGCCTCCCAGCCGCACCACTTCCTGTCCGTGACCAAGGGCGGCCACTCGGCCATCGTGTCGACCAACGGCAACGAGGATTGCCACATCATCCTGCGCGGCGGCAAGGCGCCCAACTATGACGCGGCCAGCGTGGAAGAGGCGTGCAAGGCGATCGCAGCCCAGGGCCTGGCGGCGCGCCTGATGATCGACGCGTCGCACGCCAACAGTTCCAAGAAGCCGGAGAACCAGATCCCCGTATGTGCCGACATCGCCAGCCAGGTGGCCGGCGGCGACAGCCGCATCATCGGCGTGATGGTGGAATCGAACCTGGTGGCCGGCCGCCAGGACCTGGTGCCGGGCAAGGAACTGGTGTACGGCCAGTCCGTCACGGACGGCTGCATCGACTGGGACAGCAGCGTGCAAGTGCTGCACAGCCTGGCCGACGCCGTGCGCCAGCGCCGCCTGAAGGCCGAGGAACGGGCCGCCGACTGAAGCGGCGCCGGCCCCGCGCGGGGCCGGTTCCATGGCGGAGCACGCTGGCCGCGCCCGCCACAATGAAAAAAGCCCGCCGGTGCGAACCGGCGGGCTTTTTAGCTACAGAGCTTAGCGTATCAGAACTTGTACGAGCCGCTCAGGTAGAAGGTACGGCCCACGGCGCTGGCGTAGCGTGGGTCGTAGCCCAGCTGGTGCGAGCCCGTGTTACGCAGCGACAGCGGTGGATTGCGGTCGGCCAGGTTGTTGATGCCGGCCGTAATGTCCAGGTTCTTCATCACGTGGTACTGCGACTGCAGGTCGAACGTCATGTAGCTTGGCACTTCCAGCTGCACATCGACGCAATCCTGGGCTGCGTCGTTGGTGGTCACGGCGCAGTTGTCGATGTCATGGTGCTTGTCCTTGTAGCCGTTACGGTAGTTGGCGGTCAGGGTATGCGTCCATGGGCCCAGCTCGTAGGTGCTGGAAGCTTTCACGACGTTGCGGAACGCGACGTTGTCATCGCTGCCATATTCGTTCAGGCTGCTTTCCCAGCTGTCGCTGGTACCTGGGGTGGTATGGCGCGACTTGAGCAGGAAGGTACCGGCCAGGCGGTTGGTCAGCTTGGCTTCGCCCAGCTTGGTCTTGAACAGCAGGTCGTAGTCGATGCCGCGGTTTTCCTGACGGCCGATGTTAATCGGAATCAGTTTGATCGCCAGCGCGTTCACGCCCGTCGACGCCTTGTACTTGGTGGTGTACAGGTCGATGTACTTGTTCGGGTTGTTGGCGATCAGCGATTCGCTGACCGAGGTCACCGCGTCACGGATTTCCACGTTCCACACGTCAACCTTGGCGCTGAACGAGGCATTTGGCTCCCACACGGTGCCGAACGACCACTGCTTGGAGTGCTCAGGCTTCAGGTTGGCATTGCCACCTTTCCATACTTCCAGCTGGTTGCGGCCATCGCAGTACTGGGCCAGCGGATGGTTGGCCAGGCCGTTGGCGGCGCTCAGCGGGCAGTTGTAGGTGCCGCCGGTGACACCGAAGTCAGCCAGTGGCTGGCCGATCTGCTTCATGTCGGCCACGCGGAAGCCGGTGCCGTAGGCGGCGCGCAGCAGCACCGTCTTGGCCGGCTGGTAGCGGGCGCTCAGCTTGTAGGTGGTGGCCGACTGGTTGTCGCCGATGGAGGTGTTGGCCAGGTTGTCGGTCAGCTTGCTGATGCTGTCGTAGCGCAGCGAGCCCGTCACTTCCAGGTCTTTCACGATCGGCATCAGCACTTCCGTGAAGGCGCCGGCGTTGTGGCGGGTGAAGTCAAACGGGGTCTGGTCCGAATCGAACAGGATTTCCGAGTGGGCGACCGCGTCGTTGCCTTTTTCCGAGTAGCTGGTCTTGCGGTAGTCGGCGCCCACGGCGATCTGCGACTTGCCGCCTGGCATGGCGAACAGGTCGTGCGAGCCGTGCACGTCGAAGCCGTGCATCTTGATCTTCACGTCGGTGTAGTTGCCGACGTACTGGGTCGCTTTCAGCGCGTCGATCATGTCCTTGGGCATCTGGCCGACTGCGTACGGGAACGGATCGATAGCGCCACTGGCCAGCGCCGCGTTGAACTTGTCAGCCAGCGGGAAGCCGCCGACATAGTTGGTTGGTGCATGGTTGGTCGAATAGGTGAAGGCGGAATTGATATCCCAGCCCATGGCGCTGCCGTCGACACCGGCGACCACGTCGGCCGTCTTGCTCTCGTAGTCATAGGCGCGGCCACCCAGGTCCTGCAGGCGGTACTTGACGGTGGCCGAGGTCATGCCGCTCAGCTGCTGTGGCGTCAGGTAAGGCGTGACGTACTTGGCGAACAGGGGCGAGGACTTCGCCAGCGCGAATTCAGCGGGATAGGGGGCGATGTTGGCATAGGTGTGCGATTCGCCCAGCGCAATCTGGGTGAAGGCGTTAAAGCCGCTGTTGCCCAGCTTGACGGTGCCCGAGCCATAGACGTTGTCGCGCTTGACTTCCGGCGCGATTTCCACGGTCGAGGTGTAGTCGAAATAGCATTGGCCGTCGCCGAAGGCGTCAACGTGTGCCGGTGGGCACTTGCCGTTGATCTTCATGTAAGGATTGACGTTGACCGACTTGCTGGCGCCGGCGGCATCCTTGTAGCGGATGGTGACGTTAGGCGGAATCGAACGCGAGGAGCCGTTGAAGAACTGCAGTGGCTTGCCCGTGACGGGGTCGTTGAAGTTGATGATGCCGGTCTTGGCGAAGTCGCGCTGGGACGCCTTCATGCGCTCCGATTCCTGGTGGCTGGCCGCCAGGAACACGCTGTAGCCGTCGTCGTCGATGTCGCCGAAGCCCTTGGCGATGCTGACCGACTTGTCCTTGCCGCCCGGACCTTGCGGCTTGCTGTACTTGGCGTCGATCGACAGCGGGGCGGCGCCTTTTTTCAGGATGAAGTTGACCACGCCGGCGATCGCGTCGGCGCCGTACAGCGCGGAGGCGCCGTCAGTCAGCACTTCCACGCGCTCGATGGCCGACAGTGGAATGGTGCTGATGTCGATGGTGGTGCCGGAATTGGACGGCGCGATGCGACGGCCGTTCACCAGCACCAGCGTGTATTGTTCGCCCACATCGTGCAGCGAGGCGGTGGTGATGCCGCCGCCGCCGCCGCCGACCGCGTCGGCCGACGTGGTGAAGCCTTGCATGACCGGCAGCTGCTGGATGAAGTCGGTGGCCGACGTGACGCCGGCGCGCTTGATGTCTTTTTCGTTAAAAGTCTGCACCGGCAGCGACGCTTCGGCCGCGATGCGTTTGATGCTGGAGCCGGTGATCTCGATCCGTTGCACCGTTTGAGGTTGGGCTTCCTGTGCGTATGCCGCATGCATGCCCAGAGCCAGACCGCCTGCGCACATCAGACGGATCGAGCGGGATAAAACTGTTTCAACCATCATTTCTTTAGACTCCCCGAATTTCTACTAAAAGTCCCAGTGACTGTCACGACCGGTCGTCGCGTCGGCTGCTGGGTCGCGCAAAAGAGGCCATGTTTCCCCTCCCCGGAAAAGAGGGCTGGTTTGCCCCTTCTTCGGCTGGCATCTAATCATTCGCGTACTGGGGTGTCAATCTGTAAATGTTGATGTCCTTTACTAATTATGTGTCTTGCCCGCCCCCTCTTTTCACAGGAAAAGTGATGAAAATTAATTTTGTTTATAAAATAATCGCGAGTGAGAAATTAAAGTGCTTTAAAAATTGCACCACATCCATAATGTTTTGATAACCGGTAACTTGTTTTGAATTTCCAAAACTTTCCTGGAAGGCATTAACTTATATTTGTGATATTTTTTGTGGCGCCAGAACAACATGTTCGTCCCTGATCGGACGCGCAATGGCCGCCATGAAGGGGCGCCACGGTTGATGGGAAGCTTGAGTCAAAGTGGCGGCCGGCCGGAGACCGGAGCTTGAAGTTGGGCAGGGATGGCGCGGCATGGTTGTCCGTGCCGTTTTGGACGTCGCCGCAAGGATGTCTCAGGCAATATTTACATCATGCTAAGACTGAAAAGAGACAGTTTTTTGACGGGATATGGCTGATGTGTACCACCCCAGTGTCGCATAGTGCACCAAGAATCGGGCTGAGGGCGAGGAATACTTGCATGTTTGTTGTTTTATTACATCTTGATGACATGGGGCGCGTTGACACTGTTTGTGCAGCCATGTTCTCATCCATGATCAGTTAAGTGGCTGTTTTCGTCCAAAAGCCTACTTAAATTTGCCTGAAATGGTGAACTGGTAAATAAATCGGGGAGAAACCGGCCCCCGGCCTTGCTTGAACCATGCGGCCTTGTGGCATCACAAAATGCTCAAATCCGCGCAATTCATGCTTAAAGAGAGCAGTGTTTAGCCGACGCACCAACCTACCAGCCGGCGTGTCGCTTAATAAAATTCAAATTCAAGGATAGCAATGATTAAAGAAACTGTACTGTCGCGCTCACTGCGCCTGATGTTCTCGGGCGGTGTAGCTGTAGGTTTCGGTTTGCTGGCCCAGCCCGTACTGGCGCAGCAAACGACCACGGACACGACCATCCAGCGGGTGGAAATCACCGGTTCGTCGATCAAGCGGATCGCCAAGGAAGGCGCACTGCCGGTTCAAGTGCTGAACCAGGATGACATCAAGAAGAGCGGTGCCGCATCGGCGTCGGACCTGATCCAGATGCTGCCATCGATGCAAGGCTTCGTGCCATCGTCGAGCTCCGTGAACGGCGGCGGCGGCGGCGCCACCACCGCGGCGCTGCACTCGCTGCCATCGAAATACACGCTGGTGCTGCTGGACGGCCAGCGCATGGCGCCCACGGCCGTGGGTTCGGGCCAGGGCGGCGGCTATGCCGTCAACATCGAATCGATCCCGCTGGAAGCGGTTGAGCGCGTCGAGATCCTGACCGATGGCGCTTCCGCCCTGTACGGTTCGGACGCCATCGCCGGCGTCGTCAACTTCATCCTGAAGAAGAACAACACCAAGGGCGAAGCCTACGCCACCTACAACCAGCCCAAGAAATCTGGCGGCCGTTCGATGAACGCCGGCATCACCAAGGGCTGGGGCGACCTGGACACCGACAAGTTCAACATCCTGTTCTCGTACAGCCACGACGAACAGCAGCGCCTGACCGCGCTGCAGCGTGACTTCTCGGCCAAGGGCGCTTACTTCAAGTTCAGCAACGGCGGCAAGGACTACTTCTTTGACCAGCGCACCGGCAACACCGAGCCGGCCAACCTGACCTTCAACGTGCGTCCCGCCGGTTCGGCCGCCGATGTCGCCACCCATGGCGTGGCCATCAACCCGTTCCTGGCCGCCAACGGCAACTGCGGCAGCCCGCTGGCTGGCGCCGCCGGTTCCCAGTGCCGCTTCAACTACGCCGCCACCGTGGAAGACATTCCCGGCAACCGCCGCGACAGTGGCTTGCTGAAGGGCACCCTGCAACTGAACGAAGATACCACCCTGTGGAGTGAGCTGGTCCTGTCGAGCTTCTCGATGACCGCCCAGTTCGCACCTTCGGCACAGCCGATGGGCGTCAACTCGACCACCCGTTTCCCAGGCCTGTACGCCAAATACGTGCAGCCCTACCTGGATGCGAACGGCCTGGAAAACCCAACCCAGAAAGCAACCCTGGGCTACCGTTCCGTGCTGGTGGGCGGCCGTACCGACGAATTCGTGACCGACGCGCGTCACTTCGCCGCCGGTATCGACGGCCAGGCGGCCGGCTGGGGCTACACGGCCAGCCTGATCCTGTCGAGCAGCAAGATCAAGGACAACGCGGCCGGTGGCTACACCGACTTCAGCCAGCTGCAGTCGCTGGTGGCCTCGGGCGCCTACGATCCTGTGATGGGCACTGGTGCGGGCCTGTTGAAGAACGCGCTGCTGAACGGCGTCAACTTCTCGACCACCGACTCCAAGCTGAACACGCTGCACGCCAAGGCGCAGCATGACCTGATGGAACTGGGCGGCGGTACGTCGATCATCTCCCTCGGTGGCGACTACTCCAAGACCCACTACCAGACCGCGTACAGCCCGCTGATCCTGTCGCAGTCCGGCTTCTCGACCCAGCCAGCGTCCGACGACTACCCAGTCGGCGGCAACTATGGCCAGGTACCGTTCGACGCCAGCCGCAACAACTGGGGTGCGTTCACCGAGATCCTGCTGCCAGTGACCAAGACCCTGGAAGCGACCGTGTCGGGCCGTTACGACAGCTACGGCAAGACCCACAGCAACTACATCTTCGCGACCGTGCCTGATGCCAATGGCATCCAGCAGCAACTGGCCAGCGGCGATCTGGGCAACACCAGCAGCGCCGGCACCTACAAGGTCAGCGCCCGTTGGACCCCGGTTGAGAGCGTGCTGGTGCGCGCCGCTTACGGCACCGGTTTCAAGGCGCCTAACATCAACGACATCGCCGGTGCCAACACCTTCGGTGGCAGCACCTCGGGCAGCTACGCTTGCCCATTCCCTGGTTCGACCGGCTGCCTGGTGGGCAACGCCCAGTACGATCTGCTGAGTGGCCCGAACGGCGCCAGCGGCTCGGCCGGCCTGCAGCCTGAGAAATCGAAGCAGTGGACCTTCGGTGGCGTGATCGAGCCAGTCAAAGGCCTGTCGCTCGGTATGGACCTGTGGAACGTGCAGATCCGCAACCAGGTGCTGTCCGCCGGTACGCCTGAGCAGGTTGGCTTCGCCAACCCGCAACAGTACAAGTACCTGTTCACCAACCCGTACCCAGACCCAGCTGGCTACACCACGATCGCTTACCTGCTGGCGCCGATCAACGGTGGTGTGGCTAACTACCGCGGTGTGGATTGGGACTTCGCCTATCGTGCCAAGTCGTCGTTCGGCGACCTGCGTGCGAACTGGAATGGTACCTACATGATCAAGCAGAACTACACCACCGAAGCGGGTGGCGCGGTGAACTCCGATCTGGGCACCTTCGGTCCTGACAACGCTGTCGTGTTCCGCGTGCAGACCAACCTGTCGCTGAGCCTGACCAACGGCAAGATGACCAACACCGTGACGGCGCACTACAAGTCGGGCTACCATGACCAGGCCTACCCTGTGGGCACCTCGATCTACGCCGCCAACCCGGATGGCACGAAAGGTTCGTCGGTGGCGTTTGATGGCCTGTGGACCCCTTCGTACACCACCTTCGACTGGCAGGGCAAGTACGACTTCGGCAAGTTCAGCCTGACCGGCGGTGTGAAGAACATCTTCGATCGTAACCCACCGCTGACGCTGCAGAACGCTGGTGGCGGCAACCAGACCGGCTACGATGGTCGTTACGCTGATCCGATTGGCCGTTCGTTCTACCTGTCGGGTAACGTCAAGTTCTGATGCCGTAAGGCTTAGCACCCCAAAAAACCCCGGGCTTGCCCGGGGTTTTTTTATGTCCGCCGCGCTCAAAAGCTGTAGCTGCCGCGCAGGTACAGGGCACGGCCGACCGGGGCGGTGTAGCGCGGGTCATCGCCTTTCTGGAACATGGTGCCCTGGTTGGTGAAGGGCGGATTCTTGTCGAACAGGTTCTTCACGCCCGCCATCAAGGTCAATCCCTTGAAGCCGGTGTAGCTGCCGGAGAAATTCCACAGCGCGTAACGGCCCACGTCCTGCTTGTACTGGGCGTCCACCTGGTTCTGGTCGGTGTAGCCGGACTTGAACGACTGGCTCAGGGTAGCGCCCCACGGGCCCAGCCGCCAGCTCAGCGCGGCGTGATGCTTCCAGCGGAACACCGGATTGTTGTCGCCATAGACGCCGACATTGTGCAGGAACGCGCCGTCGCGCTCGTTCTGCTAATCGTACTTGTGGATATACGTGCCATCGGGCGTGAAGTTGAGCTTGCCGTAGGACGAGGCGCCCGAGGACAGGGCCAGGCTGAGGTCCAGGCCGTCCGTCTTCACTTCGCCGAGGTTGTTGTTCAAGTCCGAAATGGCGTAGGGCGAGCCATCCGGATTGCGCAGGAACAGGTCCTTGTACTTCGCGTAGTTGCCGTAGATCGATTGTTCCGGCAAGGCGCCGATCCTGTCGCGCAGGTGGATGTTCCAGTAGTCCAGCGCCAGCGTCATGTTGGCCAGCGGAGCGTGTCCGGTGCCGGACGGGATTTACTTGTACTTATAAAATAAGTAATTTTTCAGTATGAACATTGTCAGATAGTTCATGTCAGCATGGGAAGTGTTCTTGGACGAAGAACAACATTTGGACCCGCGAAAAAAAAGGGAGCGATCGCTCGCTCCCTTCTCCTATTGCTTACAACCGATCAGATCAGTTGAACTTGTACTGCGCGCCCACTTTGAAGTAGCGGCCGGTGGCGCCGGAGGCGTCCATCGGGTTGAAGCTCATGCCGCCGTAGGTCAGCGGATCGAGCGGGGCGATCTTGTCGAACACGTTGTTGATCGACGCGTACAGTTGCAACTGCTTGCTGTAGTTGTAGCGGGTCGACAGGTCCAGCGTGGTGAACGAAGCCAGGCGGCAGGCGCCATTCGGCGAGTTGCTGCCGTCCACCATCACGGTGGCGCACTTGGCGCCTTCGTAACGGATGTTCTTCATGTCCGAACGGTAGTTGATGGTGCCGCTGACGTTCCAGTCACCCTTGTCCCAGGACGTGATCAGGTTGATCTTGTCCTTCGGCGTGCCGGCGCAGTCCGACGTATCGCAGTTGCCATGGGTGCCGGCGAACTGGAAGGTCTGGTTCTTGTCGGCGCGTACCCACGAGGCCACGTGCGACCACACCAGGTTGATGGTGGCCTTGCCGTAGTTACCCAGGCGCAGGCGTTGTTTCACGTCCAGGTCGATACCCTTGACTTCCGTGTAGCTCGAATTCTGGTACGGCGCCTTGGAGATCAGCAGTGTGCCCGAATTCTGGATCACGACGCCATTGACGACCAGGTTGTTATCCAGGCGCACGGCCGACGGCAGCGACGCCGCTTCCACGTACGACAGCGGGTTGATCTCGTTGGTGCGGCGGATCTTCCACGCGTCCAGCGACATGTTGGTGTCGTTCAGCGGATCCCACACCATGCCCAGGGTGTAACCCTTGGACTTTTCCGGTGCCAGGTCAGGATTGCCGATCTTGACGGCGCCGATCTGGATGTTGCAGTCGAGCGCAGTGGCGCCGCCCGCGGCCGGCTTGCCGCCAGCGCAACGCACGGGGTCCATCACGGACGACGAGCCGGTCGACTGGCTGGCGGCGCTCGATTCAGCCACGCCAGGGGCGCGGAAGCCTTCCGTGTAAGTGCCGCGCAGTGCGAAGGTCTTGACCGGGGTCCACTTCAGGCCCAGTTTCGGGGTGGTCGAGTTGAACTGGCTGTAGTGGTCATAACGCAGTGCGGCCGACAGTTCCACCGTCTTCACGATAGGCGCCAGCAGTTCGGCGTACATGGCCGACACTTTGGTCTCGCCTTTGGCGGCCACGTAGCTGGAGTTGGTCGAGCCGTCGGCGGTGCCGGTCAGCGAAGGGTTGTCCAGCTGCTCGCGGCGGTGCTCGGCGCCCACGGCCAAACCCAGGTTGCCGCCTGGCAGCGCGAACAGTTCACGCGAGGCTTTGAAGTCGACGATGTCGAGCTTGGTGGTCGAGTCGGAGGTGGGGCTCGTCACCATGGCCGCGTACAGCGAAGCGGGGTTCTTGTACGCCTGGCTGCCGATGTAGTACGGGAAGAACTTGCTGGTCGGGTCGCCCAGGGCGGCCTTCAGCACGGGCATGTTCAGCTGGTTGGTCCACTCGATGTGCAGCTTCGATTCCGAGTGGGTCAGGCCGGTGTCGTAATCCCAGCCGAAGGCCGTGCCCTTGGCGCCGATGACGAAGCGGTTGAACTGGTTGTTGGCGATGTGGTTGCTTGGACCCACGTCGAACATGGCATAACGCATGCGGGTGTTCACGCCGAAGATGTTCTGCGGGTGCGAGGCGGCCATCAGCAAGTCGTTGGTGTACAGGATGATGCCGGTCGGATTGGCCGCATTGGCCGGGAAGGTCACGTTCGGCGTGGCCGACACGGGCGCCAGCATGAACGAGCTGTTACGCTGCGCGTAGCCCAGTTCCGTGTAGATCTGGTTGTCGGCGTTCAGCTGCAGCGTGCCGCGGGTGTACAGGTTGACCGATTCCACGTTCGGTTGCAGCGAGCGGAACTGGTCTTGCGACCACAGGCAGCCGCCGGCCGGGTCTTGCTTGACGGTTTGCGAGAACTGGCTGCAGCCGCCCAGCGACACGAAATTGCCCGTCTTCGGATCGCGCAGGGCGCCGGTCGGGGTGTAGGACGAATTGCCCGGGGTGATGTAGCCGCCCATGTACTGGGTGTTCTGGATGTAGCCCCATGGACGGATGTCGCCATGGCCGATCCAGCCGCGGTCGGCGCGGTCGCTGGCGGCCAGCAGGTCGGACTTCTTGTACTCGGCGTTGAACACGACGTTGTACTTGTCGTCGTCCAGGTTGCCTTTGCCCACGGTCAGGGCGATGTTGTTCTGCTTGTTGTCGCTGTAGCGCGAAGCGCCGGTGTCGGCCTTCAGTTGTACGCCTTCGAAGTCTTTGCGCAGGATGATGTTGACCACGCCGGCGATGGCGTCGGCGCCGTAGGTCGACGAGGCGCCGTCCTTCAGCACTTCGATGCGTTCGACGATCTGCATCGGCACGTTGGACAGGTCGGTAAAGCTCTTCTGGCCGTCATCGGCACGGGCGTACGGCGCCATGCGGCGGCCGTTCAGCAGCACCAGGGTGGAGGTGGCGCCCAGGCCACGCAGGGAAATGGCGGTCGAGCCGGCGGCGAAGCCGCTGCCGAAACCGGTCGGCAGCGAACCGGCGCCGTCCACGGTCAGGGTTTGCAGGAATTCAGCGACCGTCGCCTTGCCCGACTTCATCAGTTCTTCGCGGCCGATCATCTGGACTGGCGAAGCGGTTTCCGCCGATGCGCGCTTGATGCTCGAACCCGTGATTTCGACGCGCTGGATGTTGGCGTCTTGTGCGAATGCCGGCTGGGCCAGGCCCAGGCTTACTGCCGCCACGCCGCCCGAGAACATCAGGCGCACGGAACGGGAAATTACCGTTTCCATCATCATTACCAAAAACTCCATAGAAAGATATCTAGACGGCGGCAAAACGCCCGCCCTGCCACCTCGTGGGTAGCGGAGCGGAAAGCATCAGTCGCCAATTCTTTCCAAAAATCACTTAATGTATTTTCAGAAGGGGCGCATAAGAACACCGCGCGACCTTGGTTGTCAAATAAAATCGTTGCTTTTGACGTATGAATGCAACATTTTGTTTGCACTATGTAAATGCGTAAATTTTTCTTTGCTGCGTTGCAGCACCGAACTTTATGGCAGAGTTGGGGAAACGGCAGGAAAGCAGGCCTGCGAGTTGCGTGGCATTGCAGCAAACTTAGCTCGAATATGCTGCGCCGCAATATGCTTGCACCTTGACGGTGCGAAAAATGCACCAAATTGATGCAAAATTGTCCATTGCCGGCGGGGAGAATTCGGTTATCGTTATGGTTGTTTGCTCATCAGAAACCCTATCGCGAGCGCCCGGATGCCGGCAACACTCATCAAGAATGTATTTATGCTGGCATGCCTGCTCGGCTTGCCGGCGGCCACGCCGGCGCACGGCGCGGAACCGGCCAAGGTATTGCACTACATTTTGCCGGCGGCCGAGACCAGTTTTGATCCGGCCATCGCGCGCGACCTGTACACGGGCCACGTCAACGAAGCCATCTTCGAAACCCTGTTCACCTACGATTACCTGGCGCGGCCCGTCAAGCTGGCGCCGCAGACGGCGGCCGCCTTGCCCGAGATATCAGCCGACGGCAAGACCTACACCATCCACCTGCAGCGCGGCATATATTTCACGCCCGACCCCGCGTTCGGCGGCAAGCGGCGTGAACTGACGGTGGCCGATTACGTGTATGCATGGAAGCGGCTGTTCGATCCGCGGCTGGCCTCACCGCACACCTGGCTGCTTGAAGGCAAGATCGTCGGGCTGGACCAGCTGGCCGCTGACGCCGCGCGCAGCGGCAAATTCGATTACGACCGCCCCGTCGCGGGACTGGAGCAGCTCGACCGCTACACGCTGCGCATCCACCTGACGCAGACCGATTTCAGCCTGGGCATGATCCTGGCCTATGTGCCATTGGCGGCGGTGGCGCGCGAAGTGGTGGAACGTTATGGCGACGCCAAGGGCGAGGTGGCCGACCATCCTGTGGGGACGGGCGTTTACCTGCTGGGGCAGTGGGTGCGCGGCAGCCGCATCGTGCTCGACGAAAATCCCGGCCACCGGCCCATGGTATGGAATTTCCAGCCCGGCGACGATCCTGACGACCAGCGCATCGTGCGCCAGATGCGGGGCAAGAAAATCCCGCAGATCGGCCGCATCGAGATCACCGTGCAGCTGGAGGACCAGTCGCGCTGGCTGTCCTTCACCAGCGGCGCAGCCGACCTGTTCTGGCTGGACGGCCCGCTGGCGCCCAAGGCCCTGATCGACGGCAAGCTGCGGCCGGAACTGGCAGCCAGGGGCATACAGCTGTCGCGCCTGATCGACCCCGAGATCACGTATTACTACTGGAATATGCAGGACCCGGTGCTGGGCGGCCTGAGCAAGGAAAAGATCGCCCTGCGGCGCGCCATCGCCATGGCGCACAACGTGGACGAGGAAATCCGGCTGGTGTGGAACGGCCAGGCCACGCCGGTGCAATATCCGATCCCGCCTGGCGTGGTGGGCCACGATCCCCATTACCGCAGCCTGCTGCAATATGATCCCGTGCTGGCCAACAAGCTGCTCGACCGCTACGGCTACAAGAAGGGCGCCGACGGCTGGCGCACACTGCCCGACGGCAAGCCGCTGCACGTGCGCTACACGTCGCGCAACGAGGCCAGCGGCGTGTTGCAGGCGGAGCTGTGGCGCAAGACTTACAATGCGCTGGCCATCCACATGGACAATGACCGGCTCATCCTCGGTGACATCATGAAGGCGGAAACCCTGTGCAAGCTGCAAACGCGCAACTTCCAGTGGATCGCTGATTTTCCCGATGGCGATAACTTCATGCAATTGTTCTACGGCCCGAACGTGCATCAGAACAACGCCGCCTGCTACCAGGATGCGCAATACGACGCCTGGTACGCCGCCAGCCATGCCTTGCCGGCAGGGCCGGAGCGTGACGCGCTGTACCACAAGATGGCGCGCAGCCTCGAAGTCAATGGCGTGGCCCTGATGGGCTACGCACGCTACCGCAATATGCTGGCGCAGCCGGCCGTACTCGGGTATAAAAAGCATCCCATCCTGCACCAGGAATGGCCATTCATCGACCTGGACCGCACGGCCGGGCCAGCCAGATAAGCGCAGCTTATAGAAGAAGAAAAATAGTATGTTTGCTTATATTGTCCGCCGCTTGTGGCAAATGCTGCCCACCATGCTGGGTGTGGTGCTGCTGGTGTTTATCCTGTTTAACTGGGTGGGCGGTGACCCCGCTTATATTCTTGCTGGCAAGATGGCCAATGCCCAGAGCATCGCCAACATTCGGCACCAGTTGGGCGTGGATCAGCCTTATTACGTGCAGTTGTGGATATTTATCAAGCAGATCGTGATGTTTGATTTTGGCCAGAGCTGGGCCACGGGGGAGGCCGTGTCCAGCATCGTGACCACCCGGCTGGGCCCGTCGCTGACGGTGCTGGTGCCACTGACCGTGCTGGAGACGGCACTGGGCATCGCGCTGGCGCTGGCCATCGCCTTCGTGCGCGGTTCGCTGACGGACCGCGCCGTGATGGTGGCGTGCACGGTGGGCATGTCGGTCAGCATCCTGGTCTACATCATCGTGTTCCAGTATGGCCTGGCATACAAGCTGGGGCTGTTTCCGGTGCAAGGCTGGGGTGACAGCTTCTGGATCAACCTGCTGCGTTTTGCGCCGCTGCCCATCCTGATCGGGCTGGCCGTGTCGGTGGCGCCCACGCTGCGCCTGTTCCGCAGCTTCGTGCTGGATGAAGTCGGGCAGGATTACGTGCGCACGGCCCGCGCCAAGGGTTTGTCCGAGCGGCGCGTGATGTGGGTGCATGTGCTGCGCAACGCCGCCATTCCCATCATTACCTACGTGATGTCCAACCTGCCGGCGTTGTTGATCGGCGCCTTTTTGCTGGAGCGCTTCTTCGGCATTCCCGGCATCGGGCGGGAAGTGATCCTGGCCGTCGAGCGCAGCGATTTTCCCGTCATCAAAGCCATCACGATCTATGTGGCGGCCGCCACCATGCTGGTCAACCTGCTCACCGACCTGCTGTACCAGGCCGTCGATCCACGGGTGCAACTGACATGAGGACGAGCGATGCGTGACGCGCTGGCATCCCCCGGCCTGTGGGCGCTGGCCTGGCGCCGCTTGCGGGCCGACCGCCTGGCCATGGCGGCGCTGGCCGTGGTGGTGGCGTTCCTGCTGATGCTGCTGTTGTCGGCCAGCGGCCTGATCGTGGCGGACTGGGAGGACGAGGTGGCCGTCAACTACGCGCCGCCCACCTTCCTGCTCGACCATGTGGCGCAGGGTTTGGCCGGTGCAGCGGCCGTTGCTGCAGCCTCGGCAGGCGCATCCGCCGCCGCACCGCCGCCTGATAATCCCTTCGACCCGCTGGCCGCCGACCTGGCTGAATTGCGCGCCCAACGCAAGGAACCGGGCGCCGCTGTGCCTGACATGTATGGCCTCACCGATCCGCTGGCCGCCGACCTGGCCCGGTTGCGCGCCACGCTGCCGGCGCAGTCGCGCGGCCACGGCGCGCGCCTGTCCAGCCTGCCTTTCGGGGCCGACAAGTGGGGCCATGACGTGCTCAAGAAAACCATCAAGGGCGGCGAGACCTCCATCGTGGTGGGGCTGGTGGCGGCCTTGCTGGCGGTGGCGCTGGGCACGCTGTTTGGCGCCGTGTCCGGCTATTTCGGCGGGCTGGTCGACGATTTGTTCAACTGGTTCTACAGTATCTTCACGTCCATCCCTTCGATCCTGATGATCCTGGCCGTGGCCGCCGTGTTGCAGCAGAAGGGCGTGCTGACCATCGTGCTGATCCTGGGACTGACAGGCTGGACCGGGCCATACCGTTTGATCCGGGCCGAGTACATCAAGCACAAGGGCCGCGAATACGTGCTGGCGGCGGACGCCATCGGCGCCTCGCACTGGCGCAAGATGTTCGGTCACATCTTCCCCAACGTGAGCCACGTGGCGCTGGTGCAGCTGTCCATCCTGGTGGTGGGCTTCATCAAGGCCGAGGTGATCCTGAGCTTCCTTGGTTTTGGCGTGCCGGTCGGCGTAGTGTCGTGGGGCAGCATGCTGAATGAAGCGCAGAACGAACTGATCCTGGGCAAGTGGTGGCAACTGACGGCCGCCGCTACCGCCATGGCGCTGCTGGTGACGGCGTTCTCGCTGCTGACGGACGCGCTGCGCGACGCGCTCGATCCCAAGGTAAGGAGTCTGGCATGAGCGGCGGCCATTTGCTGGAAGTGCGCGACCTGCGCGTGAGTTTCCGCGTGGACCGGCAGCGCAGCGTGGAAGCCGTCAAGGGCGTGACGTTCGACGTGCCGCGCGACGCCACCGTGGCGCTGGTGGGCGAATCGGGCAGCGGCAAATCCGTCAGCGCGCTGGCCGTGATGGGCTTGCTGCCGCCGGACAGCGCCGCCATCGCGCCCGAGTCCAGCATCCGCTTCGATGGACGCGCGTTGCTGGCACTCGATGCGCGCGCACGGCGCGCCTTGTGCGGCAAGGATGTGGCCATGATCTTCCAGGAGCCCATGTCTTCGCTCAATCCCGTGTTCACGGTCGGCTTCCAGATCGGTGAGGTGCTGCGCCAGCACATGGGCATGAATCGTCGGCAAGCACGTGCCCGCACGCTGGCGCTGCTGGACGAAGTGGGCATCCCCGATCCGGCGCAAAAGATCGACGCCTATCCCGGCCAGTTGTCGGGCGGCCAGCAGCAGCGCGTGATGATCGCCATGGCCATCGCCTGTGAGCCGAAGCTGTTGATCGCCGATGAACCGACCACGGCGCTGGACGTGACGATCCAGAAGCAGATCATGGCCTTGCTGGCCAATCTGCGCCGCAAGCACCAGATGTCGGTGCTGTTCATCACACACGACCTGGCACTGGTGGGCGAAATCGCGGACCACGTGATCGTCATGCGCCATGGCGAAGTGCGCGAGGCGGGGACGCTGCGGCAAGTGTTCGACCAGCCGCGGGATGCCTACACGCGCGCGCTGCTGCATTGCCGGCCGCCGCTGGCGGCGCGGCCGTGGCGGCTACCCGTGATCGCCGACTACCTGGAAGGCAAGGCTGGCGCCGATCAGTCCACGCCTGCGCGCGAGCGCGGCTACGCGCCCGGCGACGATACCGTGCTGACGGTGAAGAACCTGGGCAAGAGTTTTTATGTGCGCGAAGGCTGGTTCGGCCGGCGCGCGTTCCAGGCCGTGCGCGACGTGTCGTTCACGCTGGCGCGCGGCAAGACGCTGGGCGTGGTGGGCGAATCGGGATCGGGCAAGACGACGGTAGGGTTGACGCTGTTGCGCCTGCATCAGGCCACGACCGGCAGCGCCATCTTCGAAGGCCGCGACCTGCTGGCCATGAGCGCGCGCGAATTCCTGCCCTACAAGCGGCGCATCCAGATCATCTTCCAGAATCCCTACGCCTCACTGAATCCGCGCTACACCGTGGGACAGATATTGCTGGAGCCGATGCGCATCCACGCCATCGGTGCGGACGACCGTGCCCGCACCGCCATCGCCTGCCAGTTGCTGGAGCGGGTCGGGCTGCCGGCGCAGGCCATGCATCGCTATCCGCACGAGTTCTCCGGTGGCCAGCGGCAGCGTATCGCCATCGCCCGCTGCCTGACGATGCAGCCGGAAATCCTCGTGTGCGACGAATCCGTGTCGGCGCTCGACGTGTCGGTGCAGGCCCAGGTGCTCAATCTGTTGCAGGATTTGCAGGACGAATATGGGCTGTCCTACTTGTTCATCTCGCACGACTTGTCGGTGGTGAAATACATGGCCGACCAGGTGATGGTGATGCAGCAGGGCAGGGTGGTGGAGTTGGCCAATTCGGACGAGCTGTACCGTAA
Organism: Rugamonas fusca; assembly: GCF_014042365.1. GTDB lineage: Bacteria > Pseudomonadota > Gammaproteobacteria > Burkholderiales > Burkholderiaceae_D > Rugamonas > Rugamonas fusca. The sequence goes on along the minus strand of NZ_JACEZS010000035.1, from coordinate 12,847 downwards.
TCCCGCCCATCCCTACACGCGCAGTTTGCTGGCGGCCATCCCGCGCGGACTGCCCGGCTAGCCGTTCCGTTTTACGTTAAGATAGCGGGATGGCCAATCTCATCCCACTGCTGCAACAATACGGCGTCCTGATCGTGTTCGCCGTCGTGCTGGTCGAGCAGATCGGATTGCCCATTCCTGCTTATCCGGTGCTGATTGTGGCCGGGGCGCTGGCCAAGGATGGCGACCTGGCGTGGCCGGGCGTGCTGGCCGTGAGTCTGATCGCCTGCGTCATCAGCGACCAGTTCTGGTTCCATGCCGGGCGCCACTTCGGCAAGCGCATCCTCAAGCTGCTGTGCCGCATTTCCCTGTCGCCTGACTACTGCGTGAGCCAGACGGAAGATAACTTCAAGCGCTGGGGGCCGAAAGCGCTGATGGTGTCCAAGTTCATCCCTGGCTTCAATACCATCGCCTCGCCGCTGGCCGGCGCCATGGGCACGGCCAAGGCCACGTTCCTGGGCTTCAGCATGGCCGGCGGCTTGCTGTGGAGTGGCACCGGCATCGGCATCGGTGCGTATTTCCACACCAGCGTGGCGCAGGTGCTGGGCATCCTCAGCACCATGGGCACGACGGCCTTGATCGTGCTGGGTGTGCTGTTGGCCTTGTTTGTCACGTTCAAATACGTGGAGCGCAAGCGCTTCCATCAGGCCACGCAAATGGACCGGATCACCATCGACGAATTGAAAAGCCTGCTCGACGAGGGCCACGAGCCGGTGCTGGTGGATGCCCGCAGCGCCACGGCGCAATCGCTGGAGCCGGCGGTGCCGGGCGCGCTGCTGTTCAAGGGCGGCGCAGGGCTGCCGGAACTGGCGGCGCTGGACAAGGATAGCCACATCATCGTCTATTGCAGCTGCCCCAACGATGTTACGGCGGCCCAGGTGGCCAAGGAATTGCTGGCCCACGGCTTCCACCGTGCCCGGCCCCTGCATGGCGGGCTGGAGGCGTGGAACGCGGCGTTCGCGCCGGAGCAGGCCGCTGCCACTGTGGAAGTCATTGAGGGCGTGAGCCAATAAACTTCAGTCGATTGTCCTTGAGCACGTAGTAATGCGTGCCGTCGCCCGCCTCATTGCGCATGCCGTTGATGACGAGCAGGGCGCTGTCGGAGCGAAAGTCCACGGGTGGCTTGTTGGCATCGCTGCCGCAGCGCACGGTGAACGGCAGCCACACTATTCTCCCAGTCTTGGCGTCGATCATGGCGCCCATCACGCACGAGGCGCCGCATCCAAACGTGACGACCCGATAATGGCCGGCGAAGTTAGGCTGCCCATGTGCGGCGCGACGTAGCTGGCGTTGAAACGCTTTGTCCTGCCGGGTGGTCAGTACCGGCTTTGCCATGGGGCCTGCATAGTGTTGCGTTACTTGGTATCGGGCGAATCCCGGCATCGCGTTTGGACTCGCCAAGGTCGACGCGGTAGCAAATGCGGCTGCCAGCACGCACCTTTTCTTCTGTTTCAATTGCGCCGCTTGGCCATTGTGCTTGCGCATTGCCCGCTCCGGTTTTTGTCGTCTTCGTGCTTCGATTTTGCAGCCTACCCGCCCCGTTTGAACAGATTCTTGAGTGCTCGCAAGTGCCGTGCAATCGACGAAAATGCTTGCACATATGAAAGTAAGTGGTAGTCATACTACGACACCAATATTTCATAATGTAATTTTTTGTAGGAAATTTCGCTGAGTGTGTACTAAAACTACAAAGAAGGCTTGCGGATCGGCTAAGAAATCCTTTAAGCTTAGGGCTCAACTTCTTTTGGTTCATCATGACAGCCCAGTCCTTGCACGCACCACAGTCCCCATCCATCGCTTTTCCGGGCGGCCCGCGCCTGCTGGCGGATGTTGGGGGGACGAATGCCCGTTTCGCTCTGGAACTGGCGCCGGGCAAGATTGAGCTGATCAATGTGCTGCCATGCGCCGATTACCCGACCCTGGCCGCCGCCTTGCAGGCTTACCTGGCCTTGCCGGCCGTGGTGCAGGCCAATCTGGGCCCGGTCCGGCAGGGCGCCATCGCCATCGCCAATCCGGTCACGGGCGACCTGGTGCGCATGACCAACCATCACTGGGAATTCTCGATCGAAGCGCTGCGCGTCGAGTGCGGCTTCGAGACGCTGGTGGTGGTCAACGATTTCACGGCGCTGGCCCGTTCGCTGCCGTTGTTGTCCGACCAGCAGAAGCACCAGGTCGGTGGCGGTGTGGCGCAGGCTGGCGCGCCGCTGGGTTTGATCGGCGCCGGCACGGGCCTGGGTGTGTCGGGCCTGATTCCGTCCGGCGACAGCTGGACCGCCTTGCTCAGCGAGGGCGGTCACGTCAGTTTCTCGCCTTTCAACGAGACGGAAGTGGCCATCCTGCAATTCGCGTGGCGTGAATTCGAACACGTGTCGGCCGAGCGCTTGATGTCAGGCGTGGGGATCGAACTGATCTACCGCGCGCTGGCTGATCATACGGGTGTGCCGGCGGAAGCCATCGGTGCCCCGGAAATTACGCGCCGCGCACTGTCCGGCGAGTCGGCCCTGTGCGACCAGGTCATCGAGGCCTTCTGCTGCATGCTGGGCACGGTGGCCAGCAACGTGGCCATTACCCTGGGCGCGCAAGGCGGCATCTATATTGGCGGCGGCATCGTGCCTCGCCTGGGCGCGCGCTTTGACCGCTCCGGCTTCCGCGCCCGCTTCGAACAGAAGGGCCGCTTCGCTGCGTACCTGGCCAAAGTGCCCACTTTCGTCATCACGGCGGAATACCCGGCCTTCGTCGGCGTCTCTGCAATCTTGTCCGAAAGACTTGCTCAAGCGTAAGCCCTGTTACATTTCGCGGTAGCGAAATGCGCTTTTCAGTCTTTTATCAGGTACAATTCGCACTGTTGGATGAAACGGCATGGATCGTTCCAGGTAGTGCGCACCGCTTTTCGCCCGAAAACGGCGCGCCAGGACTGCGTTTCACTTGAAATCAACGGTAGCTGCCGCGTCGTCGCGGCGGTGCCGTAAGTGGTCTGTCTCTCCCTCCCGCTCAGCGCACATCGGCACTAGCGTCGGAAAAACCAGCTTCAGCGAGTACTCCAGCCAGGCGGCATCCCGTATGCCAGCCATACGCCTCACTGATTGTTATTGATTTCTTTCTTGCATGTGAATGCAACCATAAGATCGCTATGAATACTGGTGAGGCGAAAAAAGTCCTCGAAACCGCGCTGCTGTGCGCGCATGAGCCTTTGTCGATCCACAGTCTGAAAAAGCTGTATGTCGAAGTGGACGACCAGGGCCGGCCACGCGGGCCTGGCGTGGGCGCCGATACGATCAAGGCCTTGCTGGAAGAATTGCGGCTGGACTGGGCCGGCAAGGGCATCGAAGTGGTCAGCCTGTCGAGTGGCTGGCGCTTCCAGAGCCGGCCGGAAATGAAGTTGTACCTGGACCGCCTGAATCCGGAAAAGCCGCCCAAATATTCGCGTGCGACGCTGGAAACGCTGGCCATCATCGCCTACCGCCAGCCGGTGACGCGCGGCGACATCGAGGAAATCCGCGGTGTGGCCGTCAACTCGCAGACGATCAAGATGCTGGAAGACCGCGGCTGGGTCGATGTGATTGGCTACCGCGATGTGGTGGGCCGCCCGGCCTTGCTGGGCACCACCAAGCAGTTTTTGGATGATTTGGGCTTGAATTCGCTGTCCCAGCTGCCGCCGTTGCAGCAAATCAGCGAAATGCAGGGCGGCGGTCCCGATATGGAAGCGCTGGAAGCGGCCCTGCAGGAAAATTTTGCGGCGCATAATGCCGCGCAACAAGCAGTTGGTACGGATGGTGAGGCGGAAGTGGCTGTGGATGTCACGGCCAGCCCGGATGCCGGCCACGACGCGGGGGCGGCCGATGATTCGGCGGCCCCGGCCATTACCCACGGCCCTGCGCCCGATTTAACGGTTGACGCTGAGCACAACCAAGAAATGAATAATGAACAATCCTAATTCTCCAGAGTCAGTCAGCGGCACTGCGGCCGCCGAAGTGGTCGCCAAGCCTAAACGCCGCACCAAAGCCCAGATCGAAGCCGACGCAGCGGCCGCTGCCGCCGCCGGCGAGCCGGTCGCGGCCAAGCCCAAACGCAAGCCCAAGGCAGTCGCCGAAGCGGCTCCGGCTGCGACGGCCGACACGCCTGCTGCCGCTGCGGCTGAGGCGCCAGTCAAGAAGCCGCGCGCCAAGCCGGCCGCCAAGTCGACTGGCGCCGGTGCTGGCGCGCCAGAAGCGGCGCCAGCACCGGCGCCGGCTGTCGCCTCGGCGCCTGCCGCTGCCGCTCCTGTCGCCGCCACGGTTACTGTCGATGCGGCGCCGGTCGCCGCGGTGTCCGCAGCCCCGGTCGAAGCCGGCGGCCAGCGTGCCGAACGCGGCCCCCGCCCGCCGCGCGGTCCGCGCCAGATGCGCGAGCAGCGCGCAGCCCGCCAGGCTGCCATGCCGCGTCCTGAGCCGGTCGCCGCCGTGGAAGGCGAGGCGCCTGCCGAAGGTGAAGTGGTGCGCGCCAAGGAAGGCAAGCCACGCCACGAACAAGGCCCGCGCAACGAAGCGCGCGGCAACGGCAAAGGCCAGCCGAACCAGAAGAAAGGCAAGGGCGGCAAGCCACAACAGCGCGGCGCCCAAGGTGGCAAAGGCGGCGCGCCCAAGGTGGCCGATGCCGACGCCGTGTTCTCGTTCGTGACCTCGGAAGCGTACGACACCGAAGAAGGCGGCATGGGCCGTGCGCCAGCCAAGGCCGTGCGCCGCGACCTGACCTCGGACGACGACGCGCCCAAGCTGCACAAGGTGCTGGCCGAAGCGGGCCTCGGTTCGCGCCGCGACATGGAAGAGCTGATCATCGCCGGCCGCGTGTCGGTCAATGGCGAGCCGGCCCACATCGGCCAGCGCATCCTGGGCACAGACCAGGTCCGTATCAACGGCAAGCTGATCCAGCGCCGCGTCAGCAAGAAGCCGCCGCGCGTGCTGGTGTATCACAAGCCGGCCGGCGAGATCGTCAGCCATGACGATCCGGATGGCCGTCCCTCCGTGTTCGACCGCCTGCCGACCATGAAGGCCGGCAAATGGCTGGCCGTGGGCCGCCTGGACTTCAATACGGAAGGCTTGCTGTTGTTTACCACCTCGGGCGACCTGGCCAACCGGCTGATGCACCCGCGCTACGGCATCGACCGCGAATACGCGGTGCGCACGCTGGGCGAGCTGGAAGAGGGCATGCGCCAGAAACTGCTGGCCGGCGTGGAGCTGGAAGACGGCCTGGCGCAGTTCACCAAGATCGCCGACGGCGGCGGCGAAGGCATCAACAAGTGGTATCGCGTGGTGATCGGCGAAGGCCGCAACCGCGAAGTGCGCCGCATGTTCGAGGCCATCGGCCTGACCGTCTCGCGCCTGATCCGTACCCGCTACGGCGCCATGACCTTGCCAAGCAGCCTGAAGCGTGGCCGCTGGGAGGAAATGGAAGAAAACACCGTGCGCGACCTGATGGCCGCCTATGGCGTGGAAAAGAAAGGCGGCGGCGAGGCGCAGCGTGGTGGCAATAATGCCAAGGGCGGTAACGCCAAGCGCGAGCGCGACGAGCGCGACGAGCCGAATGGCAACCGCCTCGATGTCAGCAATGACAATGCGCTGCCATTCCCGAAACCGGCTCGTGGCCAGGGTCGCGGCCAGGGCCGTGGCGGCATGGGCATGGGCATGGGCCAAAGCGGTCGTCCCGGTGGCCGTCCGCAAGGCGGCACGCTGGGCGCCTACGCCGGCGGCCGTCCGCTCGGTGGCGGTTTCGAAGGCCAGGGTCAGGGCCGGGGCAAGTCCCAGGGCCGTGGACAGGGCGGCCAGGGTGGCCAGGGCGGCCAGGGGCAGGGTTTTGGCGCTGCCAAGGGGCCGCAGCGCGGTCCGCGCCAGCCTGATCCGCTGCAAACAACTTTTGGTTTCGGCAACGCCAGCGCGCCGCGCCGCAACCAGCCGCCACGTGGCGGCGCCATCGACCACGGCATGCCGCGTCGCCGTAAAGGTTGATGGGAGGGCGGCGGCCCGGCCGTCGCCTGTTGTTTGGCTTGTTTTTGGGCCGTGTAGCCCGATTTTCCTTGTTGTAAGGCCGTTGTTGGGGTATGTCCGGCATTGCGGCACAGGGAAGAACGGGTTATAATTCACAGCCTGATTGGAGTTCTTCGCAAGGTCTGTTTGCCAAGAGTGCTTCCGTCTGGTTGGAATGACAAGAAGATGGGCAGATGCCCATTTTTTTTTTGGTGAACCGTTTTGAGTGGTCCGTTTTTCAAAGTGGAAACGGACTTTGAACTGGAGAATTTCTTGCAGCTGCCGCAATTAATTGAAAAGACCGTGTCCGGTCTGGGCTATGAGCTGGTTGATGTCGAACGGGCCGAGCGTGGACTGTTGCGCGTGTATATCGATTTCTCGGCGGAGGATGCGGCCGAAAAAGGCCCGATCACCGTGGAGGACTGTGCCACCGTGAGCCACCAGCTGTCGCACGTGTTGACGGTCGAGAACGTCAACTACGAACGTTTGGAAATCTCGTCGCCGGGCCTCGACCGCCCGCTGCGCAAGTTGGCCGATTATGTGCGCTTTGCCGGCTGCGAAGCCAGCGTCAAGCTGCGCGTGGCCATGCCGGGTACGAACAACCGGCGCACCTTCCAGGGCGTTCTGCAGGAACCCCAGGACGAGAAATTGTCGTTGGAATTTGAAGGAACAGATGGTCCGGCGCTGTTGGAGTTTACGCTCGCCGATGTGGATAAGGCACGCTTGGTGCCGCAGGTGGATTTTAAGGGACGCAAAGCATGAGTCGCGAAGTTTTGTTATTGGTAGACGCGCTGGCGCGTGAGAAGAACGTCGATAAGGATGTCGTATTCGGCGCGCTGGAATTCGCGTTGGCGCAAGCCACGAAGAAACGCTATGAAGGTGAAGTCGATATCCGCGTTTCGATCGACCGCGAGTCGGGTGAATTCGAGTCCTTCCGCCGCTGGCACGTGGTGCCGGACGAAGCTGGCCTCCAGCTGCCGGACCAGGAAATCCTGCTGTTCGAAGCGAAGGAACAGATCCCTGACATCGAAGTGGATGACCACATCGAGGAGCCGATCGAATCCGTGGAATTCGGCCGCCGTTTCGCGCAGGACACCAAGCAAGTGGTGCTGCAGCGCGTGCGCGACGCCGAGCGCGAACAGATCCTGGTGGACTTCCTGGAACGCGGCGACTCGCTCGTGACCGGCACCATCAAGCGCATGGAGCGCGGCGACGCCATCGTCGAATCGGGCAAGATCGAAGCGCGCCTGCCGCGCGACCAGATGATCCCGAAAGAGAACCTGCGTATCGGCGACCGCGTGCGTGCCTACATCCTGCGCATCGACCGCAACATGCGCGGCCCGCAGGTGATCCTGTCGCGCACGGCGCCGGAATTCATCATGAAGCTGTTCGAGCTGGAAGTGCCGGAAATCGAGCAGGGCATGCTGGAAATTAAATCGGCGGCCCGCGATGCCGGCGTGCGCGCCAAGATCGCCGTCTACACGGCCGATAAGCGCATCGACCCGATCGGCACCTGCGTCGGCATGCGCGGTTCGCGCGTGCAAGCGGTGACCGGCGAGCTGGGCGGCGAACGGGTGGACATCGTGCTGTGGTCGGAAGACCCGGCCCAGTTCGTGATCGGCGCGCTGGCCCCGGCCAACGTCTCGTCGATCATGGTCGATGAGGAAAAGCACGCCATGGACGTGGTGGTGGACGAGGAAAACCTGGCCATCGCCATCGGCCGCTCGGGCCAGAACGTGCGCCTGGCGTCCGATCTGACGGGCTGGAAGATCAACATCATGACGGCCGAGGAATCGGCCGACAAGGCTGCCCAGGAAACGGCCGCCGTGCGCGCCCTGTTCATGGAGAAGCTCGACGTCGACCAGGAAGTGGCCGACATCCTGGTGGAAGAGGGCTTCGCCAGCCTGGAAGAAATCGCCTACGTGCCGATCTCCGAAATGCTGGAAATCGAATCGTTCGATGAGGATACCGTCAATGAACTCCGGACCCGCGCCCGCGACGCGCTGGTGACCGAGGCGATCGCTTCGGAAGAAGGCCTGGAAGGCATGGACGAGGCGCTGGTCGGTCTGGAAGGCATGGACCGCATCACCGCCGGCAAGCTGGGTCTGGCTGGTATCAAGACCGTGGAAGCATTCGCCGCACTGGCCTACGACGAATTCGGTGCCATCCTGGCGCTGTCGTCCGACCGGGCACGAGAACTGATTAAGAGTGAATTTGAAGATGTGACCGACGATGAGATGAAGTTGGTTGACTCGAAGTACGACGACCGTGCCAAGGCGCTGCAAGCCAAGGCCTGGAGTCTTGCCGAATCCGCAAAGGCTTAATTTGAGTATCTTTATCATCTCCGCGACACATAGAAAAGAGGACTGAATGGCGAGTAACAACGTAGCCCAATTTGCCACCGAACTGAAGATGCCTGCAGACTTGCTGCTGACGCAGCTGCGTTCTGCCGGCGTCGAGAAAAGTTCGACGTCAGATCCATTGTCGAAAGATGATAAGGATAAGTTGCTGGATCACCTGCGCCGTACCCACGGCGCAGCGGCTGACACCGAAAAGAAAAAGATCACGCTGACGCGCAAGGAAACCACCGAGATCAAGCAGGCCGACGCCACGGGCAAGTCGCGCACGATCCAGGTCGCCGTCAAGAAAGTGCGCACCTTCGTGCAGCGCGACGACATCGTGCCGCCAGCGCCGGCCGCGCCGGCCGCGCCCGTGATCGACGCCGCCGAAGTGGCGCGCCGCGAAGAGGAAGCCCGCAAGCAGGCTGAACTGATCGCGCGCCAGGAAGCGGAACTGCGCGAGAAGCAGGAAGCGCTGGCCAAGCTGGACGCGGAGAAGGAAGCGCAAGCGCAAGCGAAGGCTGCCGCCGAAGCGGAAGCGAAGAAACAAGCGGAAGCGGACGCCAAGCAGGCCGCCGCCACCGCCGCAGCGGGCGCCGCCGCCTCGGCCGCCGACGCCGCCGAGGACGCGAAGAAAGCCGCTGCCGCCGAGGAAGCCAAGAAGAAGGCCGAGGCCGCCGCCAAGGAAGCCGCCGAAAAAGCGGCCGCCACCGAGCGCGCCCGCAAGGCCGTGGCCGACGAAGTGGCACAGATCAAGGCCATGATGAACGCGCCACGGCGCGCCATCAAGGCGCCGGAGCCGGCGCCGGCCCCGGTCAAGGCCAAGGCGCCCGAAGGCACGCTGCATAAGCCTGCCGACAAGAAACCTGGCGAGAAGAAAGAAGACAAGAAACCGGCCACGGCCGACAAGAAGTCGATCAAGTCGGCCAATGTCTCGTCGACCTGGCAGGACGACGCCAAGAAGCGCGGCGCGCCGGGCGCATCGAAAGGCCGTGGCAATGCCCCGACCGGCGGCCGCGACGCATGGCGCAGCGGCGGCAAGGGCGGTGGTCGCCGTGGCGGCCATGTGGAAGAACGCGAAAGCAACTTCCAGGCGCCGACGGAAGCCGTGGTCAAGGACGTGTACGTGCCTGAAACCATCACCGTGGCCGAACTGGCGCACAAGATGTCGGTCAAGGCATCCGAGGTCATCAAGCAACTGATGAAGCTGGGCCAGATGTGCACCATCAACCAGGTGCTGGACCAGGAAACGGCCATGATCCTGGTCGAGGAAATGGGCCACAAGGCCTACGCCGCCGAGCAGGACGATCCGGAAGCGCTGCTGGCCGACCAGGGTGAACACGCGCACTTCGAAGCCGTGCCGCGCGCGCCGGTGGTGACCGTGATGGGCCACGTCGACCACGGTAAAACCTCGCTGCTGGACTACATCCGCCGTTCCAAAGTGGCGTCGGGCGAAGCCGGCGGCATTACGCAGCACATTGGTGCCTACCACGTGGAAACCCCGCGCGGCATCATCACCTTCCTCGATACGCCGGGCCACGAAGCGTTTACGGCCATGCGTGCCCGCGGCGCCAAGGCGACCGACATCGTGATCCTGGTGGTGGCGGCCGACGACGGCGTGATGCCACAAACTAAGGAAGCGATCGCCCACGCGAAAGCGGCCGGTGTGCCGCTGGTGGTGGCGATCAACAAGATCGACAAACCGGGCGGCAACGTGGACCGGGTCACCCAGGAACTGGTGGCCGAGCAGGTGGTGCCGGAAGAATACGGTGGCGAATCGCCATTCGTGCCGGTGTCGGCCAAGACCGGCCAGGGCATCGACGCGCTGCTGGAGCAAGTGCTGCTGCAAGCCGAAGTGCTGGAACTGAAGGCGCCGGTGGAAGCGCCGGCCCGTGGCCTGGTGGTCGAAGGCCGCCTGGACAAGGGCAAGGGCCCGGTCGCCACCATCCTGGTGCAGTCCGGTACCCTCAAGCGCGGCGACGTGATCCTGGCCGGCTCCTCCTATGGCCGCGTGCGCGCCATGCTGGACGAGAACGGCAAGCCGATCTCGGAAGCCGGTCCTTCGATCCCGGTCGAAATCCAGGGCCTGACGGAAGTGCCGCAAGCCGGTGAAGAAGTGATGGTCATGGCCGACGAGCGCAAGGCGCGTGAAATCGGTCTGTTCCGTCAAGGTAAGTTCCGCGACGTGAAGCTGGCCAAGCAGCAGGCCGCCAAGCTGGAGAACATGTTCGACCAGATGGCCGAAGGCGAAGTGAAGAACCTGCCGATGATCATCAAGACCGACGTGCAGGGTTCGCAGGAAGCGCTGGTCAGCTCGCTGCAGAAACTGTCGACCTCGGAAGTGCGGGTGCAGGTGGTGCACGCGGCCGTCGGCGGCATCACGGAATCGGACGTCAACCTGGCGGTGGCCTCGAAAGCGGTCATCATCGGCTTCAACGCCCGTGCCGATGCCCAGGCGCGCAAGCTGGCCGAGTCGAACGGCGTGGATATCCGTTACTACAACATCATCTACGACGCGATCGATGACGTGAAGTCGGCGCTGTCGGGCATGCTGGCGCCGGAGAAGCGCGAGACCGTGATCGGCCAGGTCGAGATTCGCCAGGTCATCCTGGTGTCCAAAGTGGGCGCGATTGCCGGCTGCCTGGTCACCGATGGCGTCGTCAAGCGCACCTCCTCGGTACGCCTGCTGCGCAACAACATCGTCGTGTGGACGGGCGAGATCGACTCGCTCAAGCGCTTCAAGGACGATGCGAAGGAAGTGCGCGCCGGCCTCGAGTGCGGCCTGTCGTTGAAGAACTACAACGACATCCAGGTGGGCGACTCGCTGGAAGTGTTTGAAGTACAGGAAATCGCACGTACGCTGTAATCCACAACGTATCGGCGAGACCAGGCAAGTGGACGGGGGCGCAGCGCTCCCGTCCACTTGCCGTTTTAGGAAGGCAGTATCGAATCATGGCAAAACATAGCAAAACCATTCCACAGCGCGGCCAGCGCGTGGCGGACCAGATCCAGCGCGACCTGTCCGAAATCATCGCGTTCGAATTGAAGGACCCGCGCGTGGGCATGATCACGCTGACGGAAGTGCAGCTCACGCCCGACTACGCGCACGCCAAGATCTTCTTCACCATGCTGAAGGACAGCAAGGAAGCCGTGCAGAACACCATCGAAGGCTTGAACAAGGCGGCCGGCTACATGCGCAACCAGCTGGGCAAGCGGCTGCACATCCACACCCTGCCGCAGCTGCACTTCGTGCACGACGTGTCGACCGCGCGCGGCATGGAACTGTCGGCCCTGATCGACCAGGCCAACGCCACCCGCGCGCTCGACGACGAGCAGAGCCAGCAGCGCACGGACGCTGACAAGGACGCGGAGTAAGCAAGGGTGGGGCGCCTCGCGCGCCCCGGCCCCCGCCGCCATCAACATGAAGCCAAACCATCCCAAGAAAGTCCGCGACCTGATCGACGGCGTGCTGCTGCTCGACAAGCCGGTCGGCTTTTCCAGCAATGACGCGCTGATCAAGGCAAAGCGCGTACTCAACGCCAAGAAGGCCGGCCACACCGGCACGCTGGACCCGTTCGCCACCGGCTTGCTGCCGCTGTGCTTCGGCGAAGCGACCAAGTTCTCGCAAGACTTGCTGGAAGCGGACAAGACCTATGAAACCGTGGTCCACCTGGGCCAGACCACCGACACCGGCGACACCGAAGGCGAGGTGGTCGACACGCGCGAGGTGCACGTCACGCTGGAGCAGATCGACGCCGTGCTGGCCCGCTTCCGCGGCCCCATCGCCCAGGTGCCGCCCATGTACTCGGCCTTGAAGCGCGACGGCAAGCCGCTGTACGAATACGCGCGCGCCGGCATCACGCTCGAGCGCGAAGCGCGCAACGTCGTCATCCACAAGCTGGAGCTGATCAGCTACGAGGTGCCATTCCTCAAGCTGTCCGTCACCTGCAGCAAGGGCACCTACATCCGCGTGCTGGGCCAGGACATCGGCGAAGCGCTCGGTTGCGGCGCCCACCTGAACGCGCTGCGCCGCACGCAAGTGGGCGCGCTGACGGCCGACGGCATGATCACGCTGGACGCGTTGCTGGCGCACCCGGAACCGCGCAGCCTGCTGGCGCCCGTCGATGCGTTGCTGTCGAGCTTCCCGGCCGTGCATTTGAACGCCGAGCTGGCCAAGCGTTTCCTGCAAGGCCAGCGCCTGGCGCTGGGCAAGGAGCCCGTGACCGTGCCGGCCGAGCAGGGCCGGGTGCGCGTCTATCTGGACGACAAGCTGCTGGGCACGGCCCAGCTGGGCGAATACAGCATCCTGGCACCCGAGCGCCTGATCGCCACCGCCCACGGCTAAAACCGGGGTCACCCATTAGCCAACCAGCGTCAAGTCGATAATACTGTCCCGGCGCCTCGATTTTATCGAGGCGCAATTTCTTGCCTGCCTTAGCCGCAAACGCTTGTCGCGCCCGTTTTCTCAGT
>NZ_JACEZS010000034.1 GCF_014042365.1 Rugamonas fusca | reverse complement strand
GGCTGTACGCGCCTTGGGACGGCAGCTATGCCGAGTACTGTGGTCCATGCTGCACGGTCAACGCGAGTATCGCTTACCTGGCTTCGAACCAAAAAGCATTTGAAAATCCGGGCGGGATGTTCAGGTCTGTCATTTGGACTCAATAGCTCCGGTGTCAGGTCTGTCATTTGGACTCAAGGATCGTGTTCTTGAGCTTTATCAATCGGTGTGGTGGGCACAAGTGATAAGCGGTCTCCCGTTGTCACCATGATGACAATTAAAAACGCGCGTTGTGAGAAAACTCAAAGATGCGCGGCGACTGTCCGAATGACAGACCTGACACTGGGTGCTTGCTAATTTTGCAATTCGATGTCAGCATGTCCATCCATCGAGACTTCCGGATCTGCGATGGACCGCCAGTTGTTTTTCATTTGTTTCCTGACCTTCGTCATCCATATCATCGGCACGCTCGCCTATTCCGTGCGCATCGCCGGTGTCAGGACGCGGCGTATCGCTGTGTCGCTGGCGCTGTTCAGCATACTGGTGCTCGTTTCCAGGACGTCCAATTCCTTCCTGGGGCCCTTCCTGGCCAAGCGGGTCGAGTCCCATATCGACCTGCCGTTCGCCGCTGACGGCCTGCTGCACGATTTCCGCTGGCTGCTCATTTCCGCGTCGCTTGCTACCGTGGCGGGGGCGCTGTTGATCCCCACCTTTCAGCGGGTTTTTTGCCGGGCTGTAGCGCATTTCCAGGTGCATCGCTCGATATCCAAGCTGATCCTGCACGGCTTCTTCAAAGGCGGGCTGTCGTACGTGAAGGACGCGGCGAGCTTGCCGCGCGCGGCAAATGTGGCGGGCTTGCGTGATGCTGGCAGCGTGTCCGTGTCCGTCACGGTGCTCAACGTGGCGGCGGTGGCCTTGTGGACGGTAGGCGTGTTCGCGGCGCTGTATGCCGGCGTGCTGGACCCGTCAGTGCGCGTGACGTCCAGCACGCTGTCCTCGATCATCAACGGTGGCGCCACCGTGATAATGGCCGTGTTCATCGATCCCCACATGTCCGGCATGACGGACGACGTCATCGACGGCAAGGTGAGCGAGACGCAATTCCGGCGCGCCGTCGTGTGGCTGGTCGGCAGCCGGCTGGCCGGCACCGCGCTGGCCCAGTTGCTGCTGGTGCCATCCGCCCTGCTGATCGTGACGGTGGCCAAAACCATCTAGCCAGTAGCTTGCAGTGTACGCCGTCAAGTTGACGTCATCACCGATCGGCAATTCGACCAACCATGAAAACCATCCCGCTTTGCTTGATGTTCACCACTTGCTTCGCCGTGGCGCACGCCGGCGCCGCCGATATCGTGGTGCATCCTGAGCTCCCTGATAACGTTCAGCCACGATTTTTCGAGCGCATACGTGCTCCTGGCCTGGTGCGTGCGATTGAGCAGCGGGGAACGCGCGTCACTGTGCGCAATGGTTGGTATCGCATAAAGGTTCCGTGCGACGGAATTGAGCCAAGCAGGTTCGCTGATCTCTCCTTTTTATTCGATGAGAAGGCGAAGCCGATCCAGTTTTTCGATTGCGGTGCTTACGTCGGCGATGGCCACGTCACCATCACACGTTGACACATCCTGTAGATCCGGCTCGTTCAATATACGAGGTCTGTCATGTGGACTCACGGATCGTGTTCTTGCGCTTTATCAATCGGTATCGAGGTCGCATGTGGTGTGCCGCCTCGTGCTGTAGCAACTGCACCCGATCCAGAGCGCGCGTTATGAGAAAACTCAAGATTGCGCGGCGACTGGCCGAATGACAGACCTGACACCGACTTGGCACCGACTTCCTGGCGGAACGGGGATAATAGTATTTCCATATGTTTGTTCGATAGTCAAAGTATATCGAATATATTGCGACAATCAATTTTGCATATGGATCAAAAGACTTTACACTGACGTCTCATTGATTCACAACCTCACGAGGAAACCACAATGTCTCTGATCAACACCCAAGTAAAACCATTCAAGGCCACCGCTTACCACAACGGCAAATTCGTTGACCTGACGGAAGCGTCCCTGAAAGGCAAGTGGTCGGTATTCGTGTTCTACCCAGCCGACTTCACCTTCGTCTGCCCGACCGAACTGGAAGACCTGGCCAACAACTACGCTGAATTCGCCAAGCTGGGCGTGGAAGTGTACGGCATCTCGACCGACACCCACTTCGCCCACAAGGCCTGGCACGACACCTCGGACGCCATCAAGAAAGTCCAATACCCCCTGGTGGGCGACCCGACCGGCCTGCTGGCCCGTAACTTCGAAGTGATGATCGAGGAAGAAGGCCTGGCCCTGCGCGGCACCTTCGTCATCAATCCGGAAGGCCAGATCAAGGTGCTGGAAGTGCACGACAACGGCATCGGCCGCGACGCCACCGAACTGCTGCGCAAGGTCAAGGCTGCCCAGTACGTCGCTTCCCACCCAGGCGAAGTGTGCCCGGCCAAGTGGACCGAAGGCGCCGCGACCCTGAAGCCTTCGCTGGACCTGGTTGGCAAGATCTAAGTTGAACCTGACCGTTCACACACAGTAGTACCGCGATGCCGGTCCGGGCATCCGGCCCGGCATACGCCTCAGTTTTGAGTAAGGAAGAAAAAATCATGTTAGATGCAGACCTGAAATCCCAGTTGAAAGCCTATTTGGAAAAGGTGGTGCAGCCGATTGAGCTGGTCGCATCTCTCGATGACAGCGCCGCCGCACGCGAGATGCGGGCGCTGCTGCAGGATATCGTGTCGCTGAGCGACAAGATCACGCTGGCCGAACGGCACGACGACAATGTGCGCAAGCCTTCGTTCAGCATCAACCGCCCCGGCACCGACATCGGCGTGCGTTTCGCCGGCGTGCCCATGGGCCATGAATTCACCTCGCTGGTGCTGGCGCTGCTGCAAGTGGGCGGCCACACCATCCGCCTGGACGACGCCGTGATCGAGCAGGTGCGCCAGCTGGACGGCGATTACAACTTCGAGACCTTCATCTCGCTGTCCTGCCACAATTGCCCGGAAGTGGTGCAGGCATTGAACGCGATGGCCGTCATCAACCCGCGCATCAAGGTCACCACCATCGACGGCGGCGTGTTCCCGCAGGAAGTGCAAGCGCGCCAGATCATG
The DNA here is from genome assembly GCF_014042365.1 of Rugamonas fusca. GTDB lineage: Bacteria > Pseudomonadota > Gammaproteobacteria > Burkholderiales > Burkholderiaceae_D > Rugamonas > Rugamonas fusca. The sequence continues at coordinate 41,792 of NZ_JACEZS010000034.1, read as the reverse complement.
GCCGTGCCCATGATGTTCCTGAACGGCGAGCACTTCGGCCAGGGCCGCACCAGCGTGGAGGAAATCCTCGCCAAGCTCGACAAAAATGCCGGCGCCCGCCAGGCCGCCGAGCTGAACAAGAAAGACGTGTTCGACGTGCTGATCGTCGGCGGCGGTCCGGCCGGCGCGGCGGCCGCCATCTACGCGGCCCGCAAGGGTATCAAGACGGGCGTGCTGGCCGACCGCTTCGGCGGCCAGGTGCTCGATACGCTGTCGATCGAGAACTTCGTGTCGATCAAGGAAACGGAAGGGCCGAAGTTCGCCGTCGCGCTCGAGCAGCACGTCAAGCACTATGAAGTCGACATCATGAACACCCAGCGCGCCGCGAAACTGGTACCGGGCAAGCTGATCGAAGTGCAGACGGAAAGCGGCGCCACCCTGAGGAGCAAGTCCGTGATCGTCGCCACCGGCGCGCGCTGGCGTGAAGTGAACGTGCCCGGCGAGCAGGAATACCGCAACCACGGCGTGGCCTACTGCCCGCATTGCGATGGCCCGCTGTTCAAGGGCAAGCGCGTGGCCGTGATCGGTGGCGGCAACTCGGGCGTGGAAGCGGCCATCGACCTGGCTGGCATCGTGTCGCACGTGACGCTGCTGGAGTTCGGCGCCGAACTGCGGGCCGACGCCGTGTTGCAACGCAAGCTGCGCAGCCTGGCCAACGTGACCGTGATCGTGTCGGCCCAGACCACCGAGATCCATGGCGATGGCCAGAAGGTCAATGGCCTGAGCTACACGGACCGCGTGTCCGGCGCCGCCCACAAGGTCGAGCTGGAAGGGGTGTTCGTGCAGATCGGCCTGGTGCCGAACACGGAATGGCTGAAGGATACGGTGGCCCTGTCGCGCCACGGCGAAATCGAAGTGGATGCGCGCGGCCAGACTTCCGTGCCCGGCGTGTTCGCGGCCGGCGACGTGACCACGGTGCCGTTCAAGCAGATCGTGATCGCCGTCGGCGAAGGGGCCAAGGCCGCCCTGTCCGCTTTCGATCACCTGATCCGGTCCGACGTCAGCGCCGCCTGAGACGCCACGTGTGAAAACGGGGCCGCAACATCGGTTGCGGCCCCGTTTTTTTTCAGGCGCGGAAATGAATAAGGGCCCGACTTGGTCGGGCCCTTAAGGGATGTTGGCGGAGCGGACGGGACTCGAACCCGCGACCCCCGGCGTGACAGGCCGGTATTCTAACCAACTGAACTACCGCTCCAAACTGCGGCGTCGTCAGGCGACGTTTGTTACTCTGTGTGCGGACAACCCATCAGGTCATCGGCGAAATGTTGGCGGAGCGGACGGGACTCGAACCCGCGACCCCCGGCGTGACAGGCCGGTATTCTAACCAACTGAACTACCACTCCTCATCGTTGCTGTCTTCAGGTGCATGGTGGGTGCTGAGAGGGTCGAACTCCCGACCTACGCCTTGTAAGGGCGCCGCTCTACCAACTGAGCTAAGCACCCATGCTCGCTTGAAAACATGCAGTCATTGTCACAACTGCTGAACGAGGCCGTATTCTACAAGCAGCGCGCCGCGTTCCGCAAGGGATTTCGCAAATAATTGCACGGCGGCCGTCACGGCGCGTAGCTGTCGAGGATCTCGCGGGTACCGCCGGCGAAGATTTGTCTGGCCAGGTCGGCGCCCACATAACGCCCGTAGATGGCTTGCACGGTGCCGTCGGCGACCATGGCGCGGAAGGCGGCCGTGAACGCTTGCTGCAACTCGGGCGCCACGTTGGCGCGCGAGGCGTAGGCGCCGGCGATGCTGCGCGGCGCTTCGGGGACCTCGTAGTGCGCCAGGTCGTCGCTGACACCGAGCCGCCGGCTGTGCCACAGATGGATCACCAGCGGCGCCAGCGTGCCGTCGGCGCGGCCCGCCTGGATCTTGCGAAAGGCGGTGTCGTAATCGTTCACATACTCGAGTCGCCCGGCTTGCTGCAGCCGGTCCAGCTGGCGCTGCACGGCCGGCGCGTAGTACACGCCGCGCGTGACATTGAGCCGCCCCGTCCCCTGATCGACAAAGTCAGCCAGGCTGGCGTAGCCGCCACCGGCCCGGCGGTTCAGCACCAGTTCGAAGCGGGTATAGCTGTAGGGCATCCAGCGGCCGGCCTGGTTGCGCGCCGTGTCGGCCAGCGAGCTCATCACTATGTCGACGCGGTTGGCGCTGAACTCGGCGAACAGGCGGCCGCGCGGATACCATTCAAACTGGAAGCGGCAGCCGGTGCGCCGGCCCAACTCCTCGACCAGATCCACGGCCGTACCCCGGTAGCGGCCATGCTCGCGGTAGGAGGCGTAACCGAGATCGCTCAGGCCGACCCGCGTGACAGCCGGGCATACGTAGTCGGCTGCGGCTGCCGGCGCCACTGGGGCGGCCATGGCCAGTGCCAGGACGAGGGCGGACAGCGGTGGATGGACGGACATGGGGGCGCGAGCGTTCAGTTGAACCCCAGTGTAGCACCTGCTGGGCGGCTATCTTCCTGTCCGGCAAGAAAGGCGGGCCGGGCTGCTGCCGCCTGTTGCGAAAATGCGATCCAGGCACGGGCGGGGGGCCCCTTGCGGACGAGGCCGTTTGCGGCGATACTGTATGTATTCACAGTATTCGGCCCTGGATGGCCGCTTGCCACCACCATGACTGCGCGTCCGCGCCGCATTGCCCACCTCGACATGGATGCGTTCTACGCTTCCGTGGAACTGCTGCACTATCCTGAGCTGCGCGGCCAGCCCGTCGTCATCGGCGGCGGCCGCGACAGCGCGCCCCGGCAACTGCCCGACGGCAGCCGCCGCTACGCGCGCCTGCGCGACTACGTGGGCCGGGGCGTGATCACCACCGCCACCTACGAGGCGCGGGCGCTCGGCGTCGGCTCGGCCATGGGCATGATGAAGGCGGCCAAGCTGGCGCCGGACGCCGTGCTGTTGCCCGTCAATTTCGACCGCTACCGCCACTATTCGCGCCTGTTCAAGGCGGCCGTGGCGGCCATCGCGCCCGAAATCGAGGATCGTGGCATCGATGAGATCTACATCGACCTGACGGACGTGGAAGGCGAGACGGTGGCGCTGGCCAGCCGCATCAAGCAGGCCGTGCGCGACGCCACGGGCCTCAGTTGCTCGATCGGCGTCACGCCCAACAAGCTGCTGTCGAAGATCTGCTCGGACCTGGACAAGCCCGACGGCCTGACCGTGCTCGGCCACGACGAGATCCCGGCCCGCATCTGGCCGCTGGCCGTGCGCAAGATCAACGGCGTGGGCCCCAAGGCCACCGACAAGCTGGCCGCGCTGGGCATCGCCACCATCGGCGATCTGGCCGCCGCCGATCCCGGCCTGCTGCAGCAGCACTTCGGCCACCACTACGCGGGCTGGCTGGCCGACGCCGCGCGCGGCATCGATACCCGGGAAGTGGCCACCAGTTCGGAGACCAAGTCGATCAGCCGCGAGACCACCTTCGAGCGCGACCTGCACGCGCGCCAGGACCGGGCCGCGCTGTCGGCCATCCTCACGGCCCTGTGCGAACGGCTGGCCGAGGACTTGCGACGCAAGGGCTATGTGAGCCGTACCATCAGCATCAAGCTGCGCTTCGACGACTTCCAGATCGTCAGCCGCAACGTCACCGTGCCGCAGGCCGTCGATGACGCGGCCGCCATCCTGCACGCGGCGCGCGCCGGTTTGAAGCGGGTCGGACTGGAACGGCGTCTGCGGCTGCTGGGGGTGCGGGCCAGCACGCTGGCGCCGCGCGACCAGCACGGGCAGGCGCCGCAGGTGGCGCGGCCCGTGCAAGGCGAGCTGTTTGCCTAGCGCCCGCCTTGCACTGGCGCCATTCAGCCCTGGCGGCGGCGCCGCGCCGTCGCGCCCAGCAGCAGCAGGCCGGCGCCCAGCATGGCGTAGGTGGACGGCTCCGGCACGGGCGCGAGCGTTTCCGTGGCCACGGCGTCGCCGGACAGGTTCAACCAATAGTTCTTGTCAGTATTGCCCGTGTTCTTGATGGTCAGCCGCAAGGTTTGTCCATCCAGGCTCGAATCGTAGGCGTCTGGCTGCCAGACCCAGTTATTGCCGCCCGAAGCGCTCACGCCTTGATGGAGCGCGCCGACCGACATGTCGGCCGCGAACCAGGCACCCGAGTTGAAGCCATCCGTGCCGTAGGGCGGTATCCAGCCGCCGCTGTAGCCCGTGCCCGACAGGTTGCCCTCGACCATGACGCTGAACGTGGCCTGGGTGCCGGCCGTCAGCGTGAAGTTCTGACCGAACCCGGCGTGTGAGGTCACGCTCTGGCCCGCCACAGCGTGCGTCGACACGGACAATCCAGCCAGGCCGCCGGGGCCGGAGGCCACGTGCTGCGTGCCGTTGCCATATTTGGACAGGCCGTCCAGCGTGGCCGGTATGATGGAAACCTGATCGGCGTCGTTCGTCGCGCCCCAGATGGGATTCCAGCTATGACTCCATGGATCGCTGATCTGCGCCCAACCCTGCTGGCGGGCATCCGTCGAGTGGATACTGGCGCTGCCATAGCTCCACGTCAGCTCAGGCGCCACGCCATCGGCCAGGTTGAGATCCTTTAACTGGACATTGAAGCCATTGAGCGATACCGCGGCGTGGGTGTCGGCCAGGGCTGGTAAGGACAGGCTGGACAACAGTGCCACAGCCAGCATGGTACGTGCATGCATTGACGTTCCTCCACAGTGATGGGCGCACCTTGCGACTGCCCATTCGATGATTAGAAACGTTAACAGTAAGTCAATGCACTGAAGTTGTCAATTATTTATTGCCTATTTTGCACTTTTTGAGTTAGTGCGACAGGGCCCGGTGCCGCTCCATGTAGGCGGTGGGGCTCACCCCGTTGCTCTTCTTGAACGAGCGGCTGAAGTTGGCCATGTCGCTGTAGCCGAGCCGGTAGGCGATCTGCGACACCGGGTGCTTGCCGCTGGCCAGCATCTCGCAGGCCCGTTCGTTGCGGATGGCCAGCGCCAGGTCGCGGAAGCTGACGCCTTCGCGCGCCAGGTAGCGGTCCAGCGTGCGGGCCGAGATGTTGAGGATGCGGGCCAGTTCGTCCAGCGTGGGCTGGCTGTCCTCGGCCTCGCGCAGCATCATGGCCACCCAGTCGCACCATTTGCCGGCCGCCGTCACTTCCTGCAACAGCTGCTTGCAGCGCGCCTCGGCCTTGGCCAGCGCGCGCAGGTCGGCCATCGGCAAGGGCTGGTCGAAGCCGGCCGCGCTCATGGCAATGTGCACGCCCAGCTGGGCCGCGCCGAAATGGAAGCGGGCCGGCGCCAGTTCGCGGTAACGCTGCACGTGGGCCGGCTCGGGCATGGACATGTCGATATCGTACGGCCCCAGCTTGCCGCCCGTGATCGTCATCATCTGCGCATGGAACGACAGCGCCACCGTCTCCAGGTAGAACTGCAAGGTCAGCTCGTTCATCGCCACCACGGGCTGGAAGCTGACCTCGGCCCGCTCGCCCAGGCGCTGGTAGCGGAACACGAACATGGGCGACATCAGGCGGTAGTAGCGCGCCACCAGGCGCAGCATGTGGTCGATGGTGGGGCTGCTGATCATGGCGTAGCCCAGCACGTCGTGGGAATTGAGCTTGATCAGGCGCCCCAGCTCGAAGCCCAGGTCGCGCCGGCCCGTCAGGCGCGTCATCTCGCGCACCAGCGTGTCGACCTGGCTGGTGGTGAGCAGGGCCAGCGGGTCGTTCAGGGTGCGCACCTGGGCCGCGCTGAGCGCGTCGCGGCACGGCGTGCCGTGCGTTTCCAGGTGATCCATCAGCATCGCGAAATAGCGCGCGGGTACGGATTGTTCCAGCGTGTTCATGTGTCTCTCGTTGTCGTCGCGGCGGCATATGCTTGCCACTCGATTTACATCATAATGAGTTCTGTCTTTGAATGACAGCGACTTGTCCAAAAATGACAAGCGGCGCAACAGGGCCGGGCCAACAATGCCGTTTCCACGTCCAGTCCGGCCATCCACCGCGAGTTCCCGCCATGCACACACCGCCCGCCCCCGCCCATCCCTCCGCGCCGGAGCAGGGCCTGCACCTGATGGCCAAGCCGATCGGGCCGTTGTGCAATCTCGATTGCGATTACTGCTTCTACCTGGAGAAGGAGCAGCTGTATCCGCCGCGCGAGAAGTTCCGCATGACCGACGACGTGCTGCGGGCCTACGTCCAGCGCTACATCGCGGCGCAGGATACGCCCGAGGTGGAGTTCACCTGGCAGGGCGGCGAACCGACCTTGCTGGGGCTCGATTTCTTCCGCCGCGCGCTGGACCTGCAGCGCCGGTACGGCCAGGGCAAGACCATCCGCAACAGCCTGCAGACCAACGGCACGCTGCTCGATGACGACTGGTGTGCCTTCCTGGCGCGCCACCAGTTCACGGTCGGCCTGTCGCTCGATGGACCGCGTGCCATCCACGACCAGCACCGGCCCGACAAGCAGGGCCGCTCCAGCCACGAGCAGGTGATGCGCGCGCTGCGCCTGCTGCAACAGCATGGCGTGCAGTTCAACGTGCTGGTCACCGTGACGCGCGACAGCACCGCGCACGGGTTGGAGATCTACCGCTTCCTCAGGGCCGAAGGCGTGCGCCACATCCAGTTCAATCCCGTGGTCGAGCGCATGCCGGCCCCGCGCGAGCAGGTGATCGGGCTGCACTTCGCCACGCCGCCCAAGCTGGCCGCGCGCGCGCCCGTGGCCACGCCCTCGCCCGTACTGGCCAGCGAGGTGGCCGTCACCGCGCAGACGGTGGCGCGGGAAGCCTATGGCGATTTCCTGATCGCCATCTTCGACGAGTGGGTGCGCCACGACGTGGGCACGGTGCACGTGATGAACTTCGAGTGGGCGCTGGCGTCGTGGCTGCAATTGCCGGCCACCGTGTGCCTGTTCGCGCCGCGCTGCGGCAAGGCCATGATCGTCGAGCACAGCGGCGATGTGTATTCGTGCGACCACTACATGTATCCCGATTACCTGCTCGGCAATATTGCGCAGGACGACCCAGGCGCGCTGGCCGCCAGCGCGCGGCAGCAGGCGTTCGGCGCGGCCAAGGAGGAGGCGCTGCCCGACTACTGCCGGCGCTGTCCCTACCTGTTCGCCTGCCACGGCGAATGTCCCAAGAACCGTTTCATGGCCTCGCCCGACGGCCAGCCGGGCATGAATTACCTGTGCCCCAGCTATGAAAAATACTTCCGCCACATCACGCGCGCCATGAACGCGCTGGGTCAGATCGTGGCCAACGGCATGCCCGCCTCGGCCATCATGGAGGCCTACAAGGGGCCCCTGATCCTGAAAACCACAGCTGTCACAAAATGACAGTCGCTTGACAAGAAATGACAAGCGCGGCGTGGATGATCGTCGCAAAATGCAATCAAGAAATCATCCATAGATTTCACGGCAGCGAACACAACAGCGGCACGACAAGGGAGACACCACCATGCAGCTCAACGACCAGCGTCAGCGGCGCCGCGCGCCGCGAGCGCCATCCCACCCTTAAGCAAGCCTGATTTTTCCAGGACGCCCGGCCGGCAGCCACCCTGCCGTCCGTGGGCTCGCTCGCCCTGGCGTATGCCGGATCGCTTTCTCAACCAAGAGCAGTTGCAGTACACAGCGTTGCATATAACGATAACCAAGGAGATGGTGCAGCATGAAACACACACAGCAGAAACAGGCTTATGCCCTGCGCGCGACCGCCGTCGCGGCCGCCCTGTGCGCGATGGGCGCGGCGGGCGCGGTGGAACTGGAGACCGGTAATCCCGACCTGTCCATCCGCTTCGACAACACGATCAAGTACAACTACGCCAACCGCCTGAGCAAGCAGAACCCCAACATCCTCAAGTCGGTCAACTCCGACGATGGCGACCGCAACTTCGACCAGGGCACGGTGTCGAACCGGATCGACCTGCTGAGCGAATTCGACTTCGTCTACAAGAAGCGCATGGGCTTTCGCGTCAGCGCCGCCGGCTGGGCCGATGGCGCCTACGCCCACCTGGACAATGGCAACGTGGCCAGCTCCAACCACGTGGGCGCCGATGGCAAGCCGGCGCTGGGTCTGTCGGACTACGCCCGGCGCTACCACAAGGGCCCGTCGGGCGAAGTGCTGGACGCGTTCGTGTTCGCCGGCTTCGATATCGGCGACATGCCCGTCAACGTCAAGCTGGGCCAGCACACGCTGTACTGGGGCGAGAGCCTGCTGTCGGTGATCCATGGCGTCAACTACGGCCAGTCGGCCGTGGACCTGATCAAGGGCTTCTCGGTGCCCAACACGGACGCCAAGGAATTGTTCCTGCCGCGCCAGGCCATCTCGGCCCAGTTCTCGCCCACCACGGAGCTGTCGTTCGCGGCCCAGTACTTCTTCAACTGGAAGCCGGCCCGCCTGCCTGAAGCGGGTTCCTTCCTCGGCTTCTACGACTACGCGTTCCAGGGGGGCGAGACGTTCAACCTGTCCGCCCTGGGCCTGCCGGCCGCCGTGCGCGAGAAGGACCGCGAGCCCGACCACAAGGGCGATTTCGGCCTGGCCGCACGCTGGAGCCCGGAATGGCTGGACGGCACGCTGGGCTTCTATGGCCGCCGCACGGCCGACCTGCTGCCGCAGGCTAACCTGCGCCTGGCCGGCCTGCCATCGGCCCTGTTCGGCAAGAACAGCCCGCTGGTGGCGGCCAACGCCCAGAAGGCGGCCGCGGCCGTGATCGCGGCCGGCGGCACCCCCGCCGCGGCCCAGGCGGCGGCCCAGCAAGCCGGCGCCGCCACCGCGCTGGCCGTCGGCAACGCCACCTGCACGGCCGCCATTCCCGGCGCGCTGGCCGCCGGCGGCAACTGCCTGTTCTACCCGTCCACGCTGGGCACCACCAGCCGCTACCAGCTTGAATATGCGGGCGGCATCGACGTGTTCGGCCTGAGCCTGTCCAAGAACGTGGCCGGGGTGTCCGTGGGCGCCGACCTCAGCTACCGGCGCGACATGCCGCTGATGAGCAGCCCGGCGCTGCTGATGCCGGTCGGTACCAATCCGGCCCTGGTGTCCAGCCTGAACGCCCTGACCGGCAGCGCGCTGGTGGTGACGGGCGCGGCCCAGCCGGGCCAGGGCCAGGTCAGCGGCGCGCGCGGCGACACCTGGCACGGCGTGCTCAACGCGCTGGGCACGACGGCCGCCACGCCGCTGTGGGACGCCTCGAGCTGGATCGCGGAACTGACGTGGAACCGGGTGGCCAAGGTGACCGAGGGCGCGCAGTTCTTCAAGGGCCGCGACAGCTATGTGGGCGCCGACAAGGTCAGCAAGGACTACTTCGGCCTGGCGCTGAACTTCACGCCGACCTGGTTCCAGGTGATGCCGGGCCTGGACCTGACCATGCCGCTCAACTATTCGGTGGGCCTGTCGGGCAATTCGGCCGTGCAGTCGGGCGGCAACCAGCACGCCGGCAACTACAGCTTCGGCCTGGGCTTCGACCTGTACCAGAAATACCGCTTCGACGTGAAGTATGTGGACTTCTTCGGCCCGTTCGTGACGGATGCCAACGGCGCCATCACCTCGAGCGCGGGCGTGACCCCATTGCTCAAGGACCGCGGCTTCGTGGCCCTCACTTTCAAAACCACTTTCTGACCTGGATGACGACGATGTCTACGCACAAAATGTTCAAACTGACTTTGATGGCGGCCGCCCTGTCGGCCGCGACCCTGGCCCAGGCCGCCGTGTCGCCGGATGAGGCCAAGCAGCTGGGCGCCACGCTGACGGCCACCGGCGCCGAGAAAGGCGCCAGCAAGGATGGCCTGATTCCCGAATACACGGGCGGCCTGACCAACGGTCCGGCCGTGGCCAAGGGCACTGGCATGCGTGCCGACCCGTACGCGGCCGACAAGCCGCGCCTGGTCATCACGGGCAAGAACCTGGCCGGCCAGGAGGACAAGCTGACGGCCGGCACCCGCGAGCTGCTCAAGCGCTTCCCCACTTACCGGATCGACGTCTATCCCACCCACCGCAGCGTGAACCTGCCCAAGTTCATCCTCGATAACACGGCCAAGAACGCCGTCAACGCCAAGACCACCGAAGGCGGCGTGGGCGTGGAGGGCGCGCTGGCCGGCGTGCCGTTCCCGATTCCCAAGACGGGCTACGAAGTGATGTGGAACCACCTGCTGCGCTACCAGGGCCTGGCCAACACCACCAAGTACGATTCCTGGAACGTGGACGCCTCGGGCGTGCCGACCCTGGCCACCACGGGCGAGATCTACCAGGAGTTCCCGCTGTCGGACCCCAAGCGCACCGAACCGGCCAAGCAGAATGAAGTGTTCTTCCGCACCAAGCTGGCCTACCTGGCCCCGGCCCGCCGCGCCGGCGAAGGCTTGCTGGTGCTGGACGCCATCAATCCCCTGGTGCAGCCGCGCAAAGTGTGGCAATACCTGCCGGGCCAGCGCCGCGTCAAGCTGGCGCCGGACGTGGCCTACGACACGCCCAACCCCGGTTCGGCCGGCGCCTCCACCTATGACGACGCCTGGGTCTTCAACGGCGCGCTGGACCGCTTCGAATTCAAGCTGATCGGCAAGAAGGAGATGATCGTGCCCTACAACGGCTACAAGATCACCTACGCCAAGGCGGCGGCCGACGTCACCAAGCCCAACCACGTCAATCCCGACATGGTGCGCTGGGAGACGCACCGCGTGTGGGTGGTGGAAGCGACCCTGAAGCCGGGCAAGCGCCACATCTACAGCAAGCGCACCTTCTACATCGACGAGGACAGCTGGACCGCGCTGGCGTCGGACGAATACGATGCGCGCGGCCAGTTGTACCGCGCCTCGTACGACTTCCTCACCTTCAGCTGGGACGCCCAGGCGCCGCAGTCGGCCTGCCACATGATCTACGACTTCGTCAGCGGCACCTACAACGTGACCGGCCTGGTGGGCATGCATGGCGGCATCAAGTACATCGAGCCCCTGAAGCCATCGGAATGGACGGCTGAAGCGCTGGCCGGTGCTGGCGTGCGCTGAGCGCGCGCCCGTAGCAGGAAACCGTAGCAAGCGTCAGGCATTACGTATCGTGTTTCTCTTTGCCGCCGGCCACATGCCAGATCTCCGCCGGCCGGCGGCTTTTTTGGGCACCCTGCCTGTTTGCCGTTCCACCGCATCTTTTCAGTACAGAATATGAACACACTCACCTGGATCAAGCGCGCCGCGCTGGCCTGCGCCGCCACCGCCGCCTGCGCCGGCATGGCCGCCGTGGCAAGCGGACCGGCCACCCAACCGTTCGCCGATCCGCTCGATACGGCGGCCGTGCGCAGCCCGCTGGCCGCGCGCACCCTGATCAACGGCCTGGCGCAGGCCGGCACGCGGCTGGTGGCCGTGGGCCAGCGCGGCCACATCGTTTATTCCGACGACGGCGGCGCGCACTGGACCCAGGCCGCCGTGCCGCTGTCCTCGGACCTGGTGGCGGTGCAGTTTCCCACCCCTGAACTGGGCTGGGCCGTGGGCCACGACGGCGTGGTGCTGCACAGCGTGGACGGCGGCGCCAGCTGGAGCAAGCAGCTCGATGGCCGCGCCGCCGCCGCCATCGTCGACGAGCAAGTGAGCAAGAACCCCAACGCCACCGACGCCCAGCGTGCCGACGCCAAGCGCATGGCCGAGCAGGGCCCGGACAAACCCTTCCTCGACGTGTGGTTCGAGGACCGCAACAACGGCTACGTGGTGGGCGCCTTCAACCTGATCTTCCACACGGCCGACGGCGGCCGCACCTGGCAAAGCTGGGCCGACCGCACGGACAATCCCAGCGCCTTCCACCTGAACGCGATCCGCGCCGTGGGCGGCGACCTGTACATCGTCGGCGAGCAGGGCCTGGTGCTGCGCCTGAACCGCGAGCGCGGCCACTTCGACGCGCTGGCCACGCCCTACAAGGGCACCTACTTCGGCCTGGTCGGCAAGGAGGGCGCGCTGCTGGTGTACGGCTTGCGCGGCAACGCCTACCGCAGCACGGACCGTGGCGCCAGCTGGAGCAAGGTGGAAACGGGCTTGCAGGTGGGCTTGACGGCATCGGCCCAGGCCCCGGATGGCCGGCTGCTGCTGGTCAGCCAGGCCGGCCAGGTGCTGGTGAGCGCCGATGCCGGCGCCACTTTCGCGCGCCTGCCCGGCGCGCCGGGTGGACCCGTGTCGGCGGCGCTGGCGGCCGGCGGCCAGCTGGTGCTGGGCGGCGTGCGCGGCCTGCGCCAGCAGCCGCTGGCGGCGCACTGAGTACGCACTGGGCATACGCTTCGAACAATCATCGCAAATAAGCCACAAGAGCCGGGGCGCTGCCCGCCAACGGCCATCAGTACCTTTGGAGAGAGACAGGAATGGATATGGGGATCAATCAACTAGACAGCATGCCCGTGGTGCGCACGCTGGAGCAGTTCGACCAGCGCTCGGGCAACCGGCTGGAACGGCTGGTGTTCAACCACCGCGTGGCGTTCATCGTGCTGTGCGCGCTGGTGACGCTGGCGCTGGCCTGGTGCGGCGCCACGCGCCTCAAGCTCAATGCCAGCTTCGAGAAGATGATGCCGCAGTCGCAGCCCTACATCCAGAACTACCTGGCCAACAAGGGCGCCTTGCGTGGCTTGGGCAACGCGGTGCGGGTGGTGGTGGAGAACCCGAACGGCGACATCTTCGATCCGCAATACCTGGAGGCGCTCAAGCGCGTCAACGATGAACTGTTCCTCACGCCGGGCGTGGACCGGGCCTGGATGAAGTCCATGTGGACGCCCACCGTGCGCTGGAACGAGGTGACGGAGGAAGGCTTCCAGGGCGGCCCCGTGATGCCCGACAGTTACGACGGCAGCGCGCGCAGCGTGGAGCAGCTGAAGATCAACATCGCCCGCTCCGGCATCGTCGGCAGCCTGGTGGCGAACGACTTCAAGTCCACCATGATTTTCGTGCCGCTGCTGGACAAGGACCCGGCCACCGGCAAACTGATTGACTACTCAACCTTCTCCGCCGCGCTGGACAAGCAGATGCAGGCCGCCGAACACGGCCCGTTCAAGGTGCGCCTGCACACGGTCGGTTTCGCCAAGCTGATCGGCGAACTGCTGGCCGGCATGCTCAAGGTGGTGATGTACTTCGGCGCCGCCGCCGCCATTGCCACGCTCGTCATCTACGGCTACACGCGCTGCGTGCGCTCCACGGCGCTGGTGGTGGCCTGCTCCATCGTGGCCGTCGTGTGGCAACTGGGCCTGGTGGCGGCACTCGGTTTTGAACTGGACCCGTTCTCGATCCTGGTGCCGTTCCTCGTGTTCGCCATCGGCGTGTCGCACGGCGCCCAGAAGATGAATGGCATCATGCAGGACGTGGGCCGCGGCACGCATTTGCTGGTGGCGGCCCGCTACACCTTCCGCCGCCTGTTCCTGGCCGGTTTGACGGCGCTGCTGGCCGACGCCGTCGGCTTCGCCGTGCTGATGGTGATCGACATCCCCGTCATCAAGGACCTGGCCATGACGGCTTCGCTGGGCGTGGCCGTGCTGATCTTCACCAATCTGCTGCTGCTGCCGGTGCTGCTGTCCTACGTGGGCGTATCGAAGGCGGCCGCGCGCCGCTGCCTGCGCGAGGAATCCCACGTCACCGAACGCGGCGTGTGGCACGTGCTGGAGCGCTTCACGGAGCGTAACTGGGCCATCGGCGCCATCGCCGTGGCCGTGGTGCTGGCCGTGGGCGGTTTCATCGTCAGCACCGGCCTGAAGATCGGCGACCTCGATCCGGGCGCGCCCGAGCTGCGCGCCGAGTCGCGCTACAACCGCGACAACGCCTACATCACGGGCCACTATTCGCTCTCGTCCGACCAGTTCGCGGTGATGGTGAAAACGCCCAAGGAAGGCTGCCTCAAATACGAAACCCTGGTCGAGGCGGACCGCCTGGCGTGGACGCTGCAGCAGATCCCCGGCGTGCAGACCACCGTGTCGCTGGTGGACGCGGTGCGCCAGGTGACGGCCGGCAGTTCCGAAGGCAGCCCGAAATGGCTGACGATTTCGCGCAACCAGGACGTGCTCAATTACGGCGCCCAGCAAGCCTCCGTCAACAACCCCGACCTGTTCAACGGCGACTGCTCGCTGATGCCGGTGATCGCCTACCTGTCCGACCACAAGGCCGAGACGCTGGAGCGGGTCACGGCCGCCGCCGACGCTTTCGCCCAGGCCCACAGCGGCAGCGAGCGCCAGTTCCAGCTGGCCGCCGGCAGCGCCGGCATCGAGGCTGCCACCAACATCGTGGTGCGCGAGGCCAACCACAAGATGCTGCTGTACGTGTACGCGGCCGTGATTGTGCTGTGCTTCATCACCTTCCGCAGCTGGCGTGCGGTGCTGGTGGCCGTGCTGCCGCTGGTGCTCACCTCCATCCTGTGCGAGGCGCTGATGGTGATGCTGGGCATGGGCGTGAAGGTGGCCACGCTGCCCGTGATCGCGCTCGGTGTCGGCATCGGCGTCGATTACGCGCTGTACCTGCTGTCGGTGCAACTGACCCAGCAACGCCAGGGCGACACGCTGCATGAAGCCTATCGCCACGCGCTGCAATTCACGGGCAAGGTGGTGGCGCTGGTGGGCGTGACGCTGGCGGCCGGCGTGGTGTGCTGGGCCTGGTCGCCGATCAAGTTCCAGGCCGACATGGGCATCCTGCTGACCTTCATGTTCACCTTGAACATGCTGGGCGCGCTGATGCTGGTGCCGGCGCTGTCGCACTTCCTGCTGCGGAAAGTGTAAGCGGCCACGCTGCGTTTCATGTCCCAGCTTGCGCCGCCCGTCACCGCCATCCGCGCCGAAATCCTGGCGCTGCGGGCGGCCGGCGCCCCGTTTCACCTGATCGCCGCGCGCCTGAACGGGCGCGGCGTGAAGGGGCCGCACGGCGGGCGCTGGTATGCCGCGTCCGTGCGGCGCGCCGTACTGGCCCACCACGATCAACCCCTTATTTGTTTTCAGGAGAAGTAGATGCTCGGATTAATGCAACACCAGTCGCTGCTGGTCTCGTCGCTGATTGAACACGCGGCCCTCAACCACCCGGATGCGGAAATCGTTTCGCGCACGTCCGAAGGCCCGGTGCACCGCACCAGCTATGGCCAGCTGCGCGGGCGCGCCTGCCAGATGGCCAACGTGCTGACCCGCCTCGGCGTGCAACAGGGCGATCGCGTGGGCACGCTGGCCTGGAACGGTTACCGCCACATGGAGCTGTACTATGCCGTGTCGGGCATGGGCGCCGTGCTGCACACGATCAACCCGCGCCTGTTCAAGGAGCAGATCGAGTACATCGTCAACCACGCGCAAGACCAGTACCTGTTCTTCGACATCGGCTTCGCGGCCCAGGTGGCCGAGCTGGCGCCGCAGCTGCCGACGGTGAAAGCCTTCATCGCCATGACGGACCGGGCCCACATGCCGCAAGTCGATATTCCCAACCTGCTGTGCTACGAGGAGCTGCTGGACGGCGCCGACACCGATTACGCCTGGCCGGAACTGGACGAGAACACGGCCGCCTCGCTGTGCTACACCTCCGGCACCACGGGCAATCCCAAGGGCGTGCTGTATTCGCACCGCTCCATCATGCTCCATTCGATGATGGCGTGCGGCATGGATGGCCTGGCCCTGTCGGGCGAAGATTCCGCGCTGGCGGTGGTGCCCATGTTCCACGTGAACGCCTGGGGCATGCCGTACGCGGGCGCCATGTGCGGCGCCAAGCTGGTGCTGCCCGGCCCTTCGCTGGACGGCAAGAGCATTTATGAACTGATGCGCGACGAGCGCGTGACGATGGCGCTGGGCGTGCCCACCGTATGGCTGATGCTGTTCCGCCACGTGGACACGGCAGCACTGGACCCGCGCAAGGAACTGTGCCTGCGGCGCTGTGTGATCGGCGGTTCGGCGGCGGCCGTGTCCATGATCGAACGCTTCGAGCATGATTTTGGCGCCACCGTGGTGCAGGCGTGGGGCATGACGGAGATGTCGCCGCTGGGCACCGTGTGCCGTTTGCTGCCCAAGCACGCGGCCCTGACGGCCGAGGCGCGCCACAAGATCCAGGCCAAGCAGGGCCGTACCCCGTTCGGCGTGACGATGAAGATCACGGACGACGATGGCAACACCTTGCCGCGCGACGGCAAGGCCTTCGGCCACCTGCTGGTCAAGGGGCCGTGGGTGGTGGCGTCCTACTTCCGCGGCGAAGGCGGCGAGCAGCTCGACGCCAACGGCTACTTCGACACGGGCGACGTGGCCACCATCGACCCGGACGGCTACATGCACATCACGGACCGCGCCAAGGACGTGATCAAGTCGGGCGGCGAGTGGATTTCGTCGATCGACCTGGAGAACGCGGCCGTGGGCCACCCGGCCGTGGCCGAGGCGGCCGTGATCGGCATCGCCCATCCGAAGTGGCAGGAGCGGCCGCTGCTGGTGGTGGTGCGCAAGGCCGGCCACGACGTCACGCGCGAGGACTTGCTGGCCTACCTGGGGGAGCGGGTGGCCAAGTGGTGGCTGCCGGACGACGTCGCCTTCGTCGAGGAATTGCCGCACACGGCCACCGGCAAGCTGCAGAAGATGAAGCTGCGCGAGCAGTTCCGCGACTACACGCTGCCGGCCTGAGTGGGGCCAGCCGCGCCGGAGCGCATCTCGCTTGAATCCGGCGCGGCGGGGAACGCGAGCGTGTAAAATGTCGTTCCCCTGGCAACACTGAAACAAGGCAAATACACCTATGTGGTTCAAGAATCTTCAGATTTACCGTCTGCCCGCCCCTTGGGCGTACACCCCGGAACAACTGGAAGCAGCACTGGCGCCCCATTCCTTCGTGCCTGCCAGCAGCAACGAACTGCTGCGCCAGGGTTGGGACCGTCCCCGTCCGAACGGCGGCCTGGTGCACGTGGTCAACCAGCAGATGCTGATCCTGCTGGGCACGGAAAAGAAACTGCTGCCGTCGACCGTCATCAACCAGGTGGCCAAGGCCAGAGCGGCCGAGATGGAAGAGGCGCAAGGTTTCGCGCCCGGCAAGAAAGCGATGAAGGAACTCAAGGAGCGCGTGGCCGACGAACTGTTGCCGCGCGCCTTCACCATCCGCAGCAATGTGTGGACGTGGATCGACCCCGTCAACGGCTGGCTGGTGGTGGACGCGGCCAGCCCGGCCAAGGCGGATGACGTGATCAAGCTGCTGCTGAAGGCCGTCGACCGCATGCCGCTGGAAAGCCTGCGCGTGCAGCGCTCGCCGGTGGGCGTGATGACGGAGTGGCTGCAGGCCGACGACGCCCCGGCCGGCTTCACGGTCGACATGGACACGGAACTGCGCGCCACGGGCGAGAGCAAGGCCGCCGTGCGCTACGTGCGCCACACGCTGGAGGCGGATGAAGTGCGGCGCCACATCGCGGCCGGCAAGCAGTGCACGCGCCTGGCCATGACGTGGGACAGCAAGATTTCGTTCGTGCTCACCGAATCGCTGGCCATCAAGGGCGTCAAGCCGCTGGACGTGATCAGCGAGAAGGAATCGTCGACCCGCAACGACGAGGAGCGCTTCGACGGCGACTTCATGCTGATGACGGGCGAGCTGAGCAAGCTGCTGGCCGACGTGGTCGAAGCGCTGGGTGGCGAAGCCAAGGCATAAGCACGGCAACAAGGCCGGCACATGATGGGGAGCAACACGGGTTCACGCCGTGTTGCTCCCCAAGTTGTTTTTTGTCACGGATGCGACACGGCCGGCCGCCCGTGTTACCGTGACGGACGGCCGCCACCGGTGGTGCCAAGCCGACATTTTTTGCTTTTGGTCAAAGAAATATTTTAGTTGCCGTGAGGCAATTTGACGATTTTCTGGTATCGTAGAGCGTTATTAAAAATGGAATGCTTATGAGCGCCATCAGCAGTCTGACACCGGCCCAGGTGGCCGCATTGAGCACGTCCGCCGTGGCCGCCTGGTCGACGGCCGAGACGGGCGGCATGACGTCGGCACAACTGCAGGCGCTCACCACGGCCCAGCTTTCCGTCCTGAACAGCCGCCAGTTGTCGGCGCTGGCGCCGGCCAATGTGGCGGCGCTGGCCACGGTCCAGGTGGCGGCGCTCAAACCGTTGGCGCTGAATGGGGCCGGGGTGCTGGCCAGCGACTTCATCGCCGCCCTGGGCGCCAGCCAGCTGGCCGCCATTACGACGGCCCAGGCCGCCGCACTGGGCAGCAGCACCGTGGCCGCGCTCGCCACAACCGCGCTGGCGGGACTGGAGACGGCCGACCTGGCCGCGCTGGCCACGCCTGCCGTGGCCGGCTTGCGCCCGGACCAGGTGCGCTCCCTGTCCACCGTCCAGGTGGCGGCGCTGGCCAGCCGCCAGATTCCCGCCTTGTCGACGGCCGATGTGCAGGCGCTGGGCGCCGCCGGCCTGCATGCCTTGTCCACGGCCGCCCTCGCCGCGCTGGGCAGCGCCCAGGCCCGCGCGCTTGGTTCGGCCCAGGTCGCGGCGCTCGATTCCAGCCAGGCCCAGGCGCTGCGTTCGCAGCAGCTGGGCGCCTTGTCCACGGCCGCCATCGCCGCCATCGGCGCGGCCAGCCTGTCCGCCCTGTCCAGCGCCGCGCTGACGGCCCTCAACGGTGATCAATTGGCCGTGCTCGGCGGGACGGGCGGCGCCAGCGCCTTCGGCAACCTCGGCGCGGGCCAGGTGGCCGCCTTGCGCAGCGCCGCCCTGGCCAGCCTGACGACGGCCCAGGCGGCATCGCTGACGACGGCCCAGGCCGGCGCCTTGAACAGCGCCCAGCTGGGCGCGCTGTCGACCAAGGCCCTGGCGGCGCTGGCGCCGGCCACCGTGGCGGCGCTGAAGACGACGGCCCTGGCCGGGCTGGAAGGCAGCGACCTGAACGCGTTGGGCAGCGCCCAGCTGGCGGCCCTGACCAGCGGCCAGATGGGGGCGCTGGGCAGTGGCCAGGTGGGGGCCTGGTCCAGCGCCACGCTGGCGGCGCTGGCGCCTGCTCAGCTGGGGGCGCTCAACACGGGGGCCACGGCCGCGCTGGCGCCGGCCGTGCTGGCCAGCCTGGACAGTGCCCACCTGGCGGCCCTGGCCACGCGCCAGATCGCCGCGTTGGGCAGCAACCAGGTGGCCGCGCTCACCACGGAGCAGTTCGCCGAGCTGGGTTCGGTCCAGCTGGGCGCGCTCACCTCGCGCCAGCTGGCCGCCATGAGCGCGGGCGACGTGGCCGCCATTGGCACGGCCGGCCTGCCCGGCCTGCGCACGACGGCCCTGGCCGCCCTCACGTCGGCCCAGCTGGGCGCGTTGGGCGGGGCCGATGGCGCCCTGTTCGGCACATTGGGCACGGCCCAGGTGGCCGCCTTGCGCAGCACGGCCCTGGCCGGCCTGACGACGGCCCAGGCCGTCGCCCTGACGTCGGCCCAGGCGGCGGCGCTGGGCAGCGCCCAGCTGGCGGCCTTGAGCACCCAGGCGCTGGCCGCGCTGGACCCGGGCGACGTGGCCGCCCTGCGTAGCGCCGTGTTCGCCTCACTGAGTTCCCCCCAATTGGCGGCGCTGGGCACGCGCCAGCTGGCGGCCCTGGCCAGCGCGCAACTGGGCGCGCTCAGCAGCCGCCAGATCAGCGCCTTCCCCAGCGTCATGCTGGCGGCCCTGACGCCGGACCAGCTGGCCTTGCTGAGCACCAGTGCCATCAGCGCGCTGGCGCCGGCCGTGCTGGCCAGCCTGGACGGCGCCCACGTGGCGGCGCTGGCCACGCGCCAGCTGGCGGCCCTGGGCAGCGCCCAGCTGGCCGCGTTTGGCACCGTCCAGGTCGCCGCGCTGGGTTCGGCCCAGCTGGGCGCGCTGGCCTCGCGCCAGGTGGCCGGCCTGAGCACGGCCGACGTGGCCGCCATCGCCGCGGCCGGCCTGCCCGGCTTGCGCACGGCGGCCCTGGCGGCGTTGACGTCCGACCAGCTGGCCGCGCTGGGCGGCGCCGACGGCAGCCTGTTCGCGTTGCTGGGCACGGCCCAGGTGGCGGCCTTGCGCAGCACGGCGCTGGCGGGCCTGACGACGGGCCAGGCGGCCGCGCTCACCACCCGCCAGGCGGCCGCGCTGGGCAGCGCCCAGCTGGCCGCGTTCAGCACCGCGGCGCTGGCCGCGCTCGATCCGGCCGACGTGGGCGCGCTGCGCAGCGCCGCCTTCGCCGGCCTCAACTCGGCCCAGCTGGCGGCGCTGGGGACCACCCAGCTGGCGGCGCTGACCAGCGTGCAACTGGGCGCGCTGGGCAGCCACCAGATCAGCGCCTTCCCCACCGCCTTGCTGGCGTCGCTGGCGCCGCCACAGCTGGCCATGTTGAGCACCAGCGCCGTGGCGGGGCTGGCCCCGGCCGTGCTGGCTGCGCTCGATGGCGAGCACCTGGCGGTGCTGAGCACGCGGCAAGTGGCGGCGCTGGGCAGTGCCCAGCTGGCGGCCATGCATACCGAACAGTTTGGCTTGCTCAGTTCGCAGCAACTGGGCGCCTTCGGTTCACGCCAGCTGGCCGGCCTGAGCCCGGCCGACGTGGCCGCCATCAGCGCGGACGGCTTGCCCGGCTTGCGCACGGCCGCCCTGGCCGCCCTGACGGCCGAGCAACTGGCCATGCTGGGCGGGGCCGACGGCGCCCTGTTCGGCACCCTCAGCACGGCCCAGGTGGCCTCGTTGCGCACGGCGGCGCTGGCGGGCCTGGGCACGGCCCAGGCGGCCATGCTGACGACGGCGCAGGCGGCCGCCTTGAGCAGCGCGCAACTGGCGGCGCTGTCGGCGCCCGACCTGCACGCCTTGCCGCTGGACGATTTCGCGGCCTTGCGCAGCGCCGCCATGCGCGGCCTGGCCACGGCCCAGATGGCGGCCCTGGGCAGCGATGCACTGGCCGCGCTGGGCAGCGCCCAGGTGGCCGCCTTGAGCAGCACGCAGGTGGGGGCGCTGGCGCCGGACGCCGTGGCGGGCTGGGCCCCCGCGCAATTGGCCGCGCTCGGCACGGGCGTGATCGCCACGCTGGGCACGGCCTTGCTGCGCCAGTTGAACACCGTCCAGCTGAGCGGCCTGGCCACGCGCCAGATCGCCGCCCTGGGCAGCGCCCAGTTGGGCGCGCTGGGCACCGGCCAGCTGGCCAGCCTGACGACGGCCCAGCTGGCCGCGCTGCGTTCGCAGCAGGTGGCCGCGCTCGACACGGCCGACGTGCGGGCGCTGGGCGCCGGCGTCACGGCGCTGTCCACGGCCGCGCTGGCCGGCTTGCGCAGCGAGCAGTTGGCCGTGCTGGGCACGGATGGCAATGGCGGCGCCGATGGCTTCGCGCAACTGTCCACGGCCCAGGTCGCGTCCTTGCGCAGTGCCGCGCTGGCCGGCTTGTCCACCACCCAGATCCAGGCCATGACGAGCGTCCAGCTGGCCGCGTTCGGCAGCGCGCAACTGCGGGCCTTGTCGGCGCAGGACGTGGCGGCCATGCTGCCAGCCGGCCTGGCCGCGCTGCGCACGGCGGCCATGACGGGCTTGACGACGCAGCAGATGGCGGCGCTGGGCAGCGCGCAACTGGCCGCGCTGGGCACGGCCCAGGTGGCCGCGCTGGGCAGCATCCAGGTGGCGGCGCTGGGCGATGGCGTGATCGCCGGCCTGCCGGGCGCGGACGTGGCGGCGCTGGCCACGGGCGTGATCGCCTCGCTGTCCACTGCGCTGCTGGCGCAACTCGATACGGTGCAGTGGGCCTCCTTGACGACGCGCCAGATCGCCGCGCTGGGCACGGCCCAGCTGGCCGCGCTCAGTACCAGCCGCTACAGCATGCTCAGTTCGGCGCAGGCCGGCGCGCTCAGCGCGCAGCAGGTGGCGCAACTGGCGCCGCAGCAGCTGGCGGGGCTGGGCACGAACGGCCTGGCCGGCTTGCGTACGGCCGCGCTGGCGGCCTTGAATTCAGCCCAGCTGGCCATGCTGGGCAATCCGCCGTGGGGCGGGCCGGTGCTGTTCGGCGCCCTGCGCACCGACCAGGTCGCCGCGCTGACAGGCGGCGCGCTGGCCGGCCTGACGGTGGAGCAGGCGTTGACGCTGACCACCCAGCAGGCCTGGGCCCTGGGCAGCGGCCAGTTGGCCGCGCTGTCGAGCGACATCATCGCGGCGCTGGCGACGGCCGACTATGCGGCCTTGCGCAGCACGGCCATGGCCGGCTTGACGTCGGCCCAGCTCAGGGCCCTGGCGCCGCGCCAGCTGGCGGCCCTGGGGACGCAGCAGGCGGCCGGGCTGGGCAGCGCGCAACTGATGGCGCTGCGCACGGACCAGGAGGCGGCGCTGGCGCCGGCCACGGTGGCGGCGTTGAACGCGGCCAGCTTCGCGGCCGCGGCCCGCGCCGGCGACTGGCTGGCCGGCCTGACGGCCGACCAGGTGGCCGTGCTCACGCCGCAGCAGGCGGCCGCGCTGGGCAGCGACCACATCCGGCAATTGCGGCCCGAGGTGCTGGCGGCCGTGTCGACCACGGCCCTGGCCATGCTGGGGACGGCGGCCATGGCCGGCCTGGGATCGGAGCAGTTGCGCGGCCTGGCCACGGCCCAGATCGCGGCGCTGGGGACGCGCCAGCTGGCCGTGCTGCAGCCCAATCACGGGGCCGACACGGACCAGTTCACCACCGACCAGATCGTCGCGCTGGGTGGCGCGCAACTGGCCGCGCTGGGCACGGCCATGGTGGCCGACCTGAGCGCGGCCGAGGTGGCGGCCATCGAAACGCGCGACCTGGTGGCGTTGACCACGCGCCAGGTGACGGTGCTGGGCACGGCCCAGATGCGGGCCCTGGCCACGGCCCAGGTGCGGGCGCTGACGACGGCCCAGCTGCATGTCTTCTCCAGCACCCAGTTCATGGCGCTGACGACGACCCAGCAAGGCGCGATGACCTTGGCCCAGCAGGCGGCGCTGCCGTTCACCACCCCGCTGGTGCTGGACTTGAACGGCGATGGCGTGCACACGCTGGGCCTCGATGCGGGCGTGCGCTTCGACTTGCTGGCCAACGGCAGCCGGCAGGCCACCGGCTGGGTGGGCGGCGGCGACGGCTTGCTGGCGCTGGACCGCAATGGCGACGGCGTCATCAACGATGGCGGCGAGCTGTTCGGATCAAGCACGGCGCTGGCCGATGGCGGCCGGGCGGCCAATGGCTACGCGGCGCTGGCCGCGCTCGATACGAATGGCGATGGCGCCATCACCGCCGAGGATGCCGCGTTCGGCCAGTTGCGGGTGTGGGTCGATGCGGATGCCGATGGCGTGAGCCAGGCCGGCGAGCTGCATACGCTCGCCGCGCTGGGCATCGTCAAGCTGAACCTGGCCGCGCGCCAGGATGGCGCCGGCGAGCACGGCAACATCATCGGCCTGGTGTCCAGTTACCAGCGCGCCGATGGCAGTGAGCGCGCGCTGGCCGACGTGTGGTTCGCGCAGGGCGATGCCGCGTTGCGCGCGCGCGTGGGTGGGTTGACGCAGGCGCTGGCCGCGTATGGCGACACGGCGGCGCCAGGCGGCGCGGCCGCTGGCCAGCTTGCGCTGGCGGCCGGCGTGGCGCAACTGGCCAGCCAGCTGGCCCGGTACGATGCCCATGGCTTGCCGTTGGCGGGCGTGGCCTTGTACGCGCCGGCGCCGGACTTCAAGCTGCGCACGGCGCCCGCGGCCAGCCACGTGCCGCTGGCCTTGCCCGAGCGCTAGCCGGCGGTCGCAGGCAGCGGCGGCCGTTACAACCGGCGGCGGGCGCTGTTGTCGCCGCGCGGCGCGCCTGGCCGTCTGGCGGGCACGGCCGCGGCGATGGGGGCGGGCGCCGCCGTCCGCTCAGCTTACAGCGGCTGGAACACGCCGGCCGCGCGGTTTTTCTGCACGTTGTCCCAGGCGAAGATCTGGCCGTTCATGGCCACGTACACGCCCGGCGCCAGCGTCTGCGCCACGCCGCAGGCGAAGCCCAGGTTGAACAGGGCGTCCGAATTGGCGATCTCGTAGGGGATCATGGCGCCCGTCAGCACGATGGTCTTGCCCAGGTTGGCCGGGCCCAGCACGGCGGCCGTCTGTGGCATGGTGTCGGTGCCGTGGATGATGACGATGGCGCGCTCGCCGGCCGCCTGGCAGGAAGCGAGGATGCGGGCGCGGTCGGCGTCCACCATGTCGAGCGAATCCATCAGCGGCAACTGCTCCAGCGCCACCTCCACCGTCAGGCGGCAGCGCGCCAGCAGGGCCGGCACGTGGCTGTCGCCAAAGCCGAGCTTGCCATTGAGTTCGTCGTAATGTTTGTCGAAAGTGCCGCCCGTGGCGAGGATGCGCAAGGTCATGGTGGAAGAAATCCTCTACAGTGAAATGACGCGCATGATACCGCGAAACCGGCCCCGGCTCCCGGATCACGACGGACTGGAAAACCGGGCATACTGTGACTACACTGGATTCTTTGTTTGCCCCTGGTTGGCTCCCCTGTCATGAAAACCCTCGCACCCGGCACCGTCATCTTCCACCGCCACCGCGGCTACGGCGTCATCACGGCCGTCAACCTGCTGACGGGCTGGATCAGCGCCCGCTTCGGCAGTGAAAGCCGGACGCTGGACTTGAACCTGTCGACCGACGAGGTGCAGTTCGCCGATGGCGAGGCCATCCTGTTCCGCCGCGCCGCGCCTGACCGCATGCCGCACGCGCGCCTGATGGCGGTGGTGCGCGCGCTGCACCAGGCCGGCTACCAGCGGCTGTACCTGTATTCGTGGCCCAAGCCGTCCGGGCTGCACTGGCGCTGGCATCTGTTCACGGGCCAGCGCGACTGGATGCAGCGCTCGTGGCGCGAAGGCTGGTATGGCTCGGGCGCCGACTACAACGTCAACCCCGTGATGGGCTGGGGCGACTCGCCGGGCGCCACCACGGACGAACTGATCCATGCGCTGGCCCGTTTCGACCCGCAAGGACTGGCCCAGGCGCTGGGGCGCGACGAGGACCACACGGCCTGGTTCGCGGCCGTGTGCGACGCCTTGCTGCCCGGGTATATGTACAGCCTCGACATGCAGCGCCCCGCCCACGGCGAGCTGCGCGACATGCCGCCCGTGCCGGTGGTGCCGGTGCGGGCCACGCTGCCGCCCTACACGGGGCCGGCGCTGCCGTGGCCGCCCGGCTGGGCCGGCTTGTGGCGCCAGGTCCACGCGCTGCCCACGCCGGCCATCAACCTGACGGGCCTGCCCGAAATCCGCTAGCGGTGCAGTCCGCCCTCAGTCCGCCCTCAGTCCGCCCTCAGTCCGCCCTCAGTCCACCTTGACGTGCTGGCGGTAGTCCGGGTTGAGGATCTTTTCGCAGCTGCCGGCCGCGAAGTCGACCACGTTCTGGAACGCATGGCGGAAATACAGCTCGTAGCTGTCTTTTTCCACGTAGCCCAGGTGGGGCGTGGCCAGCACCACCGGCATGCGCAGCAGCGGATGGCTGGCCGGCAGCGGTTCGTCGGTGAACACGTCCAGCGCCGCATAGCCGGGCCGGCCTTGCGGCAAGGCCAGTTCCAGCGCCTCCGGCTGCACCAGTTCGGCGCGGCTGGTGTTGACGAACAGCGCGCTGGGCTTCATGCGCGCCAGGTCCTCGGCCGTGACGATGCCGCGCGTGGCGTCGTTCAGGCGCAAGTGCAGGCTCAGCACGTCGGCCTGCTCGAAGAAATGCTCGCGGCTGCCGGCTGCCTCGTTGCCATCGCGCACGGCCGCCTCGCGGCTGGCCTGGCTGCCCCACACCAGCACCCGCATGCCGAAGGCGCGGCCATAACCGGCCAGTATCTGGCCGATCTTGCCATAACCCCAGATCGCCAGCGTGCGGCCGTGGAGCACCGTACCGAGCGTGTTCAGGGCCGGGTTGATCGAGGCCGTCTGCCACAGCCCATCCTTGAGGTTGGCGGCGTAGGGCACGATCTTGCGGGTGGCGGCCATGATCAGCGCCCATGTCAGTTCAGCCGGCGCCGTGGGCGAGCCCACGCCTTCGGCGATGGCGATGCCGCGCTCGGTGGCGGCCGCCACGTCGATGTGGCCGGCCACCTTGCCGGTCTGCGAGATCAGCTTCAGGTTGGGCAGTTTGGCCAGCAGCGCGCGGTTCAGCGGCGTGCGTTCGCGGATCAGCACCAGGGCGTCGAACGGGGCCAGGCGGATCGCCAGCTGGCCCAATCCGCGCGCCGAATTATTAAAGACTTTGACATCATGGCCATCGAGGAGCTTGAAGCATTCCAGGCTGGGCGTAGCATTCTGATAGTCGTCGAGAATTGCGATTTTCATGGGAGTTGGCGGATCTTGTGGGGAATTTCGTAGCGAAACAACAGGTTTAGGGATTTCCGGAATAGCTTACTACTTTGCTCAACCATTTCTCCTACATTTTTGTCGGAAAGCGAGGTGGACGGGTGTACAATCGCCCACTAATTTTCGGGCCTGGCCACCGGGCCCGCGCAATACGTTCCATCAGCCCAGGCACATGATTGGGCTGCGTGCCCCGCCGGCGCGGGGCGCACGACATGACCGCCGACTCCGCCGGAACATGGCCTACCATCGCCATGGCTTCCTGGCACAAGGCGCGCGCTACAAGCGTGCGCGGCTGACGACGATCCTGCCTGCCGGGACTAGACCAGAATTCTTTTATTGGCATTGGAGGTACTATGAATCAGCCCGTGATGGGTGGCGTTGCTGCATTGAACGTCCCAGCTTACATCAAGCAGCAAAAATTGATTAATTGGGTGGCCGATGTTGCCGCTTTGACCAAACCCGATCGTATCTACTGGTGCGATGGCACGCAAGAGGAATATGACCGCCTGTGCGCCGAGATGGTGGCCGCCGGCACCATGAAACGCCTGAGCCAGGAAAAGCGTCCGAACTCCTACCTGGCCTGCTCGGACCCGACCGACGTGGCGCGCGTGGAAGACCGCACCTTCATCTGCTCGGCCACCAAGGAAGAAGCCGGTCCCACCAACAACTGGATGGAACCGGGCGAAATGCGCGCCACCCTGAACGGCCTGTTCGACGGCTGCATGGCCGGCCGCACCATGTACGTGATCCCGTTCTCGATGGGCCCGCTCGGTTCGCCGATCGCCCACATCGGCGTGGAACTGTCCGACTCGCCCTACGTGGCCGTCAACATGAAAGTGATGACCCGCATGGGCCGCGCCGTGTACGACGTGCTGGGCGAAGACGGTCCCTTCGTGCCATGCGTGCACAGCGTGGGCGCGCCACTGAAGGCGGGCCAGAAGGATGTGGCCTGGCCCTGCAACGCCACCAAGTACATCGTGCACTTCCCTGAAACGCGCGAAATCTGGTCGTTCGGTTCCGGCTACGGCGGCAACGCGCTGCTGGGCAAGAAGTGCTTCGCGCTGCGCATCGCCTCCACCATGGGCCACAAGGAAGCCAAGGCCGGCGGCCACGGCTGGCTGGCCGAGCACATGCTGATCCTGGGCGTGGAATCGCCCGAAGGCAAGAAGCACTACGTGGCGGCCGCCTTCCCCTCGGCCTGCGGCAAGACCAACTTCTCGATGATGATCCCGCCGGCCACCTTCAATGGCTGGAAAGTGACCACCATCGGCGACGACATCGCCTGGATCAAGCCGGGCGCCGACGGCCGCCTGTACGCCATCAACCCGGAAGCGGGCTACTTCGGCGTGGCCCCCGGCACCAACACCAAGACCAACTCGAACTGCATGGCCTGCCTGCACGAGAACACCATCTTCACCAACGTCGCCCTGACCGACGATGGCGACGTGTGGTGGGAAGGCTTGACCAAGGAAGCGCCGGCGCACCTGATCGACTGGCAGGGCAAGGACTGGACGCCGGCCTCCGGCACCAAGGCCGCCCACCCGAACGCCCGCTTCACCGTGGCCTCGACCCAGAACCCCGTGATCGACCCGGCCTGGGACGACCCGGCCGGTGTGCCGATCTCGGCCTTCATCTTCGGCGGCCGCCGTTCCACCACCGTGCCGCTGGTGACGGAAGCGCGCAACTGGATCGAAGGCGTGTACATGGCCGCCACCATGGGTTCCGAGACGACGGCCGCCGCCGCCGGCCAGATGGGCGTGGTGCGCCGCGACCCGTTCGCCATGCTGCCATTCATGGGCTACAACATGAGCGACTACTTCCAGCACTGGCTGGACATGGGCGCCAAGCTGGGTGCCGCCGCACCGAAGATCTACTGCGTCAACTGGTTCCGCACCGACGAGCAGGGCCACTTCGTCTGGCCCGGCTTCGGCGACAACATGCGCGTGCTGAAGTGGATGCTGGAACGCCTGGAAGGCCAGGCTGGCGGCGTGGAAAACCTGTTCGGCGTGACCCCGCGCTTTGGCGACATCCACTGGGAAGGCCTGCCGTTCTCGCCGGAAGAGTTCGAGACCATCACCTCGATCGACAAGGACGCATGGCGTGAAGAACTGAAGCTGCACGCCGAGCTGTTCGAGAAGCTGGCCTACCACCTGCCGCAAGAGCTGAAGGACAACATGGCCAAGCTGGAGCAGCGCCTGAACGGCTGAGTCAGCGACTGACGGCATCCCCGCCAAGCGCGCCCCTGCGGCGCGCTTTTTTTACCGGGGACGTAACACCATATTCCCAATGCGCAAAATCGGGGACGTAACACGGTTTTTCTAGCTGGAAAAATAGTGTTACGTCCCTGATTTTTCATTGTGTGAATTTCGCACAGGTGTGCTAAACTGCGCCGCATGGATACCTTGACCGCCAAAAGCGAAGCCACCTTTGCCGCCATCGTCGCGGCCGGGTGCGCCATGGCGGCCGCCGAAGGCATCGGCAAGCTGTCGCTGGGCGAGATCGCCAAGCGTACCGGCATCAGCAAGAGCGGCGTGTTTTCCCGCGTCGGCTCGCTGGAGGCGTTGCAGGAAGCCGTGCTCGATGAGTACGACCGCCGTTTCGCGGCCGACATCTTCCTGCCCACGCTGGAACTGCCGCGCGGCCTGCCCCGCTTGACGGCCATGGTGGCCAACTGGATGCGCCGTATCTGCGATGGCGTGGTGCTGCATTCCTGCCTGTACACGGCCGGCGCCTTCGAGTTCGACGACCAGCCCGGCCCGCTGCGCGACCGGCTGGCCAAGGGCGCGCAGGCGTGGCGCGCGTCGCTGCGCAAGACCATAGTCCAGGCCATGGAAGCGGGTCAGTTGCGGCCCGACACGGACCCGGAACAACTGGTGTACGAGATCTACAGCCTGATCGTGGGCTTGCTGCACGATACCCGTTTCCTGCATGACGATACGGCGCTGCGCCATGCGCAGCGTGCTTTCAACCGGCTGATTTCCACCTACAAGAGCTTCAACGAGGGGTAACCGGCGGGCCGGGCCGCGTCCGGCCGTTTTTTCGCTGTAATTTCGCACAGGTGTGCGAAAAGGAGGCTGACATGAGTTTCTTGCTGCTGCTTGTCCCCGTCGCGCTCTACCTTGCCTGGCCCCGAGGCCTGGTGGCGTTGCTGCGCGCCCTACCCGATAGTAATGACGACTTTTTCCCTGGAGGCTGACCATGAGCACTGATATCGATTTCTATTTTGACTTTGTTTCGCCGTATGCCTACCTGGCCTCGACCCGCATCGAACGGCTGGCCGCCGCCCACGGGCGCAAGGTGCGCTGGAAGCCGGTGCTGATGACGGTATTGAGCAAGGCGGCCGGCACCCAGCTGACGCCCTTCGTGCCGATGAAATGGCAGTACGTCCAGCAAGACCTGGAGCGCAGTGCCCGGCTGGCGGGTATCCCGTTCCGCTTGCCGCCTGGCTTCCCGAAGCTGTTGCTGGCGCCGGGCCGCGCCATGACGTGGCTGGCCGCCAGCCATGGCGAGGACACGGCCGCCGCGTTCGCGCGCACCTGCTTCACCGCCTACTTCAGCGATGGGGTGGACATCAATGACCATGAGGTGCTGGCCGGGATCGCCAGCGGCATGGGCGTGGCGCGGGCCCCGTTGCTGGCGGCGTTGGAGGATGAGGCCGTCAAGGCCGCGTTCAGGCAGGCCAGCGAGGACGCCATCGCGCAAGGCGTGTTCGGCGTGCCGTTCATGATCGTGGATGGCGAATCGTTCTGGGGCTTCGACCGGCTTGACCAGCTGGCGCTGGTGATGAAGCAGCCGGCGCCGCAAGTTGGCGTGGACGGAGGGGACTGACCTCAGGCCCAGCGGCTGGGGCAGGGGCCAGCGGCGGATCGAGGGTCTGGCCCCGGTGCGCGGCGGCCGTGGCTGGGGGACAGACCCTGCGGTTCAGCTGCGCGGGCTGCGGATGGCAATGTGGCGCCGGGGTCCGTCCCCCGTGGCGCCCGGGCCTGCCCCTAGGTGCGGGGGGCTGTCCCTTATGGACGGTGTCGCGGACGGAGGGGACTGACCCGGGGCCAGCGGCATGGGCGGGGGCCTGCGGCAACGCGGGGGGCTGTCCCCGGTGCACGGCGGCCCCGGGCTGAGGGGACAGCCCCTGCGGTTCAGCGGCGCGGGCTGCAGGTGGCAATGTGGCGCTGGGGGCAGTCCCCGGTGGCGCCGCGGGCAATTCCCTTGCGGCGCTGCGAGGCCGTCGCCCGGTGCGCTTGCGCTGCGCGCCAGTCGCCTTTATTTGCCCTTGGCTTTGCTCTCGAGCAGCGGCTGCAGGTACTTGCCCGTCACGCTGGCCGGGTTGGCCGCCACCTCCTCCGGCGTGCCGCTGGCGATGATCTGACCGCCGCCGGCCCCGCCTTCCGGCCCCAGGTCGACGATCCAGTCGGCCGTCTTGATCACGTCCAGGTTGTGCTCGATGATGACCAAGGTGTTGCCCTGGTCGCGCAGGCGGTGGATCACTTTCAGCAGCAGGTCGATGTCGTGGAAGTGCAGGCCCGTGGTCGGCTCGTCCAGGATGTACAGGGTACGGCCCGTGTCGCGCTTGGACAGTTCCAGCGACAGCTTGACGCGTTGCGCCTCGCCGCCCGACAAGGTGGTGGCGCTTTGCCCCAGCTTGATGTAGCCCAGGCCCACGTCCAGCAGCGTGTGCAGCTTGCGGGCGATCAGCGGCACCGGCTTGAAGAACTCGTGCGCGTCCTCCACCGTCATGTCGAGGATTTCCGTGATGTTCTTGCCCTTGTACTGCACTTCCAGCGTTTCGCGGTTGTAGCGCTTGCCGTGGCAGACGTCGCACGGCACGTACACGTCCGGCAGGAAGTGCATCTCGACCTTGATCACGCCATCGCCCTGGCACGCCTCGCAGCGCCCACCCTTGACGTTGAACGAGAAGCGGCCCGCGCTGTAGCCCCGTTCCTTGGCCATGGGCACGGTGGCGAACAGGTCGCGGATGGGCGTGAACAGGCCCGTGTAGGTGGCCGGGTTGGAACGCGGCGTGCGGCCGATCGGGGCCTGGTCGACGGCGATCACCTTGTCGAAATGTTCGAGGCCGCTGATGCTGTCGTGCGGCGACGGTTCCGTCTGCGAGCCGTACAGGTGGCGCGACAGGGCCGGGTACAGCGTGTCGTTGATCAGCGAGGACTTGCCGGAACCGGACACGCCCGTCACGCACGTCATCAGGCCCACTGGCAGATCGAGCGTGACGTTCTTGAGGTTGTTGCCGGTGGCGCCAGTGATGACCAGCTGGCGGTGCGGATCGGCCGCGTGGCGCTGCTCCGGCACGGCGATCTTGAGCGTGCCGTTCAGGTACTGGGCCGTCAGCGATTGCTTGTTCTTCAGGATGTCCTTCAGGCTGCCTTGCGCGATCACGTCGCCGCCATGCACGCCGGCGCCCTTGCCCATGTCGACGATGAAGTCGGCCGTGCGGATGGCGTCCTCGTCGTGCTCGACCACCAGCACGCTGTTGCCGATGTCGCGCAAGTGCTTGAGGGTGTCGATCAGGCGGTCGTTGTCGCGCTGGTGCAGGCCGATCGACGGTTCGTCGAGCACGTACATCACGCCCGTCAGGCCGGAGCCGATCTGGGATGCGAGGCGGATGCGCTGCGCTTCGCCGCCCGACAGCGTGTCGGCGCTGCGGTCGAGCGACAAATAATCGAGGCCGACGTTGTTGAGGAACTTCAGGCGCGAGACGATTTCCTTGATCACGCGGTCGGCGATGTCCTTCTTGGCGCCCTTCAGTTTCAGTTGTTCGAAGAACGACAGCGTGTCGCGCAGCGGCTTTTCCGCGATCTCGTAGATGGCCTTTTCCTGCTTGCCGCTGCCGACCTTGACGTAGCGCGCTTCCACGCGCAGGCGCGCGCCGTGGCAGGACGGGCATTTCTTCTCGTTGATGAACTTGGCCAGTTCTTCCTTGACGGCCATGGAATCCGTCTCGCGGTAGCGCCGCGCCAGGTTGGTGACCACGCCTTCGAAGGTGTGTTCCTTGATCACGGTACGGCCGCGCTCGTTCACGTAGGCGAACGGGATCAGCTGCTTGCCCGAGCCGTGCAGGATCACCTGCTGGGCCGCGGCCGGCAATTGCTCGAACGGCAGGTCGAGGTCGAACTCGTAGAACGCGGCCAGGTTGGACAGCATCTGGAAGTAGAACTGGTTGCGGCGGTCCCAGCCCTTGACGGCGCCCGACGCCAGCGACAGATTGGGGAAGGCGACGATGCGCTTGGGGTCGAAGAACTCGATGTGGCCCAGGCCGTCGCACTCGGGGCAGGCGCCCATCGGGTTGTTGAACGAGAACAGGCGCGGCTCCAGTTCCTGCAGCGAATAGCCGCACACATTGCAGGCGAACTTGTTGGAATAGACGTGCTCGTGGCCAGTGTCCATTTCCAGCGCCACGGCGCGGCCGTCGGCCAGGCGCAGCGCCGTCTCGAAGCTTTCCGCCAGCCGCTGCTTGAGCTCGGCGTTCACCTTGACCCGGTCCACCACCACGTCGATGGTGTGCTTTTCCGTTTTCTTCAGCTTGGGCAGGTTGTCCACCTCGTGGATCCTGGCGTCGTGGGTGCCGCTCTGCACGCGGAAGCGCACGAAGCCCTGGGCCTGCATCTGCTCGAACAGGTCGGCGTGCTCGCCCTTGCGGTTGGCCACCACCGGCGCCAGGATCATCAGTTTGGTGCCTTCGGGCATGGCCAGCACGGCGTCCACCATCTGCGAGACGGACTGGGCCGCCAGCGGCTGTTCCGGGTGGTCGGGGCAGTAGGGCGTGCCCACGCGCGCGTACAACAGACGCAGGTAGTCGTGGATTTCCGTCACCGTGCCCACGGTCGAGCGCGGATTATGCGAGGTGGCTTTCTGCTCGATCGAGATGGCGGGCGACAAGCCTTCGATCAAGTCCACGTCCGGCTTTTCCATCAGCTGCAGGAACTGGCGCGCGTAGGCCGACAGCGATTCCACGTAGCGGCGCTGGCCCTCGGCATACAGCGTGTCGAACGCCAGCGAGGACTTGCCCGAGCCGGACAGGCCGGTGATGACGATCAGCTTGTTGCGCGGCAGGTCGAGATTGATGTTCTTGAGGTTGTGCGTGCGGGCGCCGCGGATGCGGATCTGTTCCATGTCGTGGCTTGCTTTCAGTGAGTGGTACGGTCCGGCGCGCGCGCGGAACCGGGACGAACGGGTCAACCTAGTACTATAGCCGGGTTTCCGCTTGCGCGCCGGCGGGCGCCGTTGGCCGGGCCGGGCGTGTCAATCGCGGCGGAATTGATACAGCGCTAAAGGTTGGCTATTAAATACTGTATATAATAACAGTGTTGGCGCCGCTTGTTTCAGCGGCGATACGAAAAAAGTTGTCGCCCCGGGGGCTGGCCGGCGGGGTGCGAATTGCTTGGCCTTGGGCTGGCGGCATGGCATATAATCGCCGTTTGGTTTCACAAAACATTCCACCGCGCGCAGCAGCGGCCGTTATTCAGGAGTTTTATTCATGGCATCAGTCAACAAAGTCATCATCGTCGGCAATCTGGGCCGTGATCCGGAAATTCGCTACATGCCCAGCGGTGACGCGATCGCCAACATCGCCGTGGCCACCTCGTACCGTTCCAAGGACCGTAACACGGGCGAGCAGAAAGAGCTGACGGAATGGCACCGCATTTCCTTTTTCGGCCGCCTGGCTGAAATCGTCGGCCAGTACCTGAAGAAAGGTTCGTCGGTTTACGTGGAAGGCCGTTTGCAGACCCGCAAGTACACCGACAAGGATGGCGTGGAGAAGTACGCGACCGACATCATCGCCGAGCAGATGCAGATGCTGGGCGGCCGCCAGGGCATGGGCGGCGGCGACGCGATGGATGACGGCGGCTACGACGCCCCGCCAGCCCGCCAGGCGCCAGCCCCGCGTCCGCAAATGGCCGCGCCCGCGCCCGCACCGCGTCCGGCACCGAAACCGGCGCCGAATTTCTCGGATATGGATGACGATATTCCGTTCTAAGGAATCGCCACTTTATTTTGGAAGCAACGCCGCGCAAGTCACTGATTTGTGCGGCGTTTTTTTTGTCCTTGGGTTGATCTTGGCCGGGACGACGGTTCACCCTGATCGCGCGCTTGCCTCGCCATGAACAAGACCGCCTCTCCATTCTTCCGCCACATGGAAGATGCGCTGATCGTCGAGTTTTCCAAGAAGGCCGACCGGCGTTTCCGCGAGCTGCATGGGGCGGGCAAGGCGCAACCGTACCTGATCGGCAGTGCGCTGTGCGGCCAGGACAAGGCGTTGGCCGATTATCTGCTCGCCGCCGGCGGCCGCTTCGCGCTGATCGAGTTCAAGGCCAACGCGGAGCAGCTCAAGACCGAGGGCGTCAAGCCGCAGCGGGTGCGCTTGCTGGACGCCTGCATCGCCGACAGCGCCCGCCTGTCGCGCTCGCGCGCCATCCACCACGCGGCCTGGGGCGAATCGGCGCAGCTCGACCTGCCGGGCCTGGGCGCGCAAACCCAGCAGGAACTGGTGCTGGCCCCTTATGCCGACCGCGTGGGCATGGCGCTGGGGTTGGCGATCCCCAAGCCGCGCACGGTGCGCTGGAGCGACGATGCCTTCATCGAGCGCTGGCTGGAGAACACCATCGCCGGCGCCAATATCGAGCGCTTCAAGCGCTACCTGATGGAACTGTATGAGCTGGTGGGCACCGATGGCGCGGCCGGGCTGGCGGACTTCCAGGGGCTGATCACCGTGTATGTGCCGGCGCGGGAAAAGCGGGCGCAGTTCCAGACCATCACCTTCAACAGTTTCGCGCATCTGCTGGCGCTGACCATCCACTACACGCCGCAGCGGTCGCCCGAGCCCGCGCGCGAGCAAGCCGTGCCCGCCGTCGAACGCGCGCCGGCGCGCGGGCGCAAAGGCCCGCAACGCTGACGGCGGCCCTTACTTGGTCTTGGGCGGCCGATTGCGGATCGCCGTCATCAGTTTCAATTCCTTGTCGGTGGCGTTGCCCAGCATGGTTTCGTGCGCCTTGCCCAATGCGATGTAGTGCACCTGTTCCGGCGTGAGCGCGTTGCCGCGCAAGGCGCGGCTGGTAATGTAGGCGGTGGCCACGCAGCACAGCATGGTGATGGCGGCGTACACGGCGATCCAGGCGCCTGTCTTGAAACGCTGGATGTTCAGCGATGCGCCCGCGTCGTGGGCGGCCGCCGTCGCCGCGCGCATGGCGCCCACCAGTTCGCCGACGGCGGCGTTGACGGCCACCGTGGCCGCCGCGCTGGCCTGCTCGCCGGCCGCGTCGGCCGTCTGGCGCGCCTGGGCGCCCACCCGCACGGCCTCGGCGATCTTCTCGTCGATCTGGCCCAGGCTGGCGTTGGCCAGCTTGACCAGCCGGTCGCAGTTGGCGACCTGTTTGGCCAGGTCCGCCACGTCGTCGTGGAAGCGGTCCACTTCCATGGTGTAGGCGTCGATCTTGTCGTGCAGGCGGTCGAATTGGGCGTCGTTCATGGAGCGGGCGGCAGCGGATGGTGATGTCCCATCATACTATGCCGCTCCGCAAAAAAAACGGCTGGCACGCGGCCAGCCGTTGTCGTCGCCGGCCCCGGGCCGGGGCGGCGGTCCTTCTTAGATGGCGTGCATCCAGTGGTGGGTGTCTTCCGCCGTGCCGTGCTGGATGCCCAGCAGCGCCTCGCGCAGGGCCAGGGTGACGGGACCGTTCTGGCCGTTGTTGATGGTCATCTCGAACCCGTTGGCCTTGACCGTGCCCACCGGCGTGATCACGGCGGCCGTGCCGCAGGCGAACGCTTCGGTCATGCGGCCGGCGGCCACGTCGTCGCGCCATTGCTGCACGGTCAGCTTGCGCTCCTGGGCTTCAAAGCCCAGGTCGGCGGCCAGTTCCAGCAGGCTGCGGCGGGTGATGCCGGGCAGCAGGGTGCCCGTCAGTTCCGGCGTCACCAGCACGGTCTTGCCGTTTTCCTGGTAGACGAAGAACAGATTCATGCCGCCCATCTCTTCGATGTATTCGCGGTGCACGGCGTCCAGCCACACCACCTGGTCGCAGCCCTTGGCCTGGGCCTGGGCCTGGGCCGCCAGGCTGGCCGCGTAGTTGCCGGCGCACTTGGCTTCGCCGGTGCCGCCGGGCGCGGCGCGCACGTAGTCCTCGCTGATCCACACGGTGACCGGCTTGACGCCTTGCGGGAAGTAGGCGCCGGCCGGCGAGGCGAACAGCACGAACAGGTATTCGCTGCCGGGACGCACGCCCAGGAAGGGGTCGGTGGCGAACATCAGCGGACGCAGGTACAGGCTCTCGCCCACGGCTTTGGGCACCCAGGCCGCGTCGATGCTGATCAGGGCGTCGGCCGCTTCCATGAACAGGGCCGGCGGCAGGGCCGGCATGGCCAGCCGGGCCGCGCTGCGGTTGAAGCGCTCCGCGTTCGCTTCCGGACGGAAGGTCTTGACGCTGCCGTCGGGCTGGGAGAAGGCCTTGAAGCCTTCGAAGATGGCCTGGCCGTAGTGCAGCGCCGAGCACGATGGGTCCAGATTCAGGGGACCGTAGGCTTTCAGTTCGCCTTTCTGCCAGGCGCCGTCACGATAGGGGATCACCACCATGTGGTCGGTGAAGATGCGGCCAAAGCCGGGGTTGCTGATCAGCTTGGTGCGTTCGGCGTCGCTCAGGCGGTGGGTGGAGGGCGTGATGGTCAGGTTGGGCGTATTCACGGTGTCGGTGTCGTTAAGAGAGTCTGGATGGGGGAATGGCATAGTTCGGTGACCACGCTGGGCGTGGGCGTCCCCCATGATACCAAGAATTGCCGCCGGGCCGGACCCGTCCTGTCCCGCCGGTTTGCAATTCATGCCCGAATTTCAACAGTCCGTCACATTCCCCGTGCCGGCCGTGGCCAGTCCGTCTACATTGCAGCCTCCACCACTTTTCGACGGACAGGCCACCATGACTCTGACTTCCCGTAGCGGCGCCAGCGCGCTGCTGTTCTTCCTCGTGATGGGCGCGGCCCATGCCGGCGCCCCCGCGCCCGACCTGGCCGCGCGCCGCCAGGCGCTGGCCAGCCTGATCAACGAGCAGTGGGACTACACCATGCGCACCAATCCCGAGTGGGCGTCCATGCTGGGTGACAAGCGCTTCAATGACCGCCTGACCGACTTTTCCCAGGCCGCCATCGACGCCGACATCCGCGCCAGCGCCGACTTCCTGCGCCGTTTCGAAGCCATCGACACCACCGGCTTCCCCGAGCAGGAACAGCTGAACCAGGCGCTGATGGTGCGCTCGCTGCGCCTGAACCTCGATGGGGCCCGCTTCAAGGAATGGGAAATGCCGGTGCTGCAAAATTCCGGCATCCATATCGATGCGCCCCAGCTGGTGTCGGCGCTGGCCTTCGACACGGTCAAGGACTATGATGATTACCTGGCCCGCCTGCACGCTTTGCCGCGCGCGTTCGCCGATACCACCATCCAGATGCAAAACGGCATGCATGACCACCTGATGCCGCCCCAGTTCCTGATCCCCAAGATCGCGCGCCAGTGCGAGGACCTGGCCGCCATGGCGCCGGCCGCCTCGCCGTTCGCGGAACCGCTGAACCGTTTCCCGGCCAGCTTCAGCGCGGCCGACAAGGCGCGCCTGAACCGGCAGATCCTGGCCGCCATCGAACATGACGTGCTGCCCGCTTATCAACAGTTCGCCGCGTTCGTGAAGAATGTCTACCTGCCGCAGGGCCGCACCGAGCCTGGCCTGTGGTCGCTGCCGGACGGCGCGGCCCGCTACAGCTACCGGGTGCGCTCGGCCACCACCACTGACCAGACCCCGGAACAGATCCACCAGCTGGGCCTGGCCGAGGTGGCCCGCATCGAGGGCCAGATGCTGGCCGTGGCGAAAAAGATGGGCTACGCTGACCTGAAGAGCTTCAACGCGGCCATCCATGCGAACGCGGCCCTGCATCCCAAGTCGCGCCAGGAACTGCTGGACCTGTACACCAAGTACACGGACCAGATGTACGCCAAGCTGCCCCAGCAGTTTGGGGTGCTGCCCAAGGCCAAGGTCAAGATCATGCCGGTCGAGCCATTCCGCGAGGAAGGCGCGGCCGGGGCGTCCTACAACCAGGGCACGCCGGACGGCAGCCGTCCGGGCCGGGTGATGGTCAACACGGGCGAATTCGCCAAGCGTTCGCTGATCGACGTGGAGACGACGGCCCTGCACGAAGGCGTGCCGGGCCACCACATGCAGATCGCCATCGCCCAGGAATTGCAGGGCCTGCCAGCGTTCCGCCAGCAGCCCAATTACACGGCCTACACGGAAGGCTGGGCCTTGTACGCCGAGCGCCTGGGCGAGGAGCTGGGCTTCTACAGCGACCCGTACAGCTACTATGGCCACCTGCAGGACGAGATGCTGCGCGCCATCCGGCTGGTCGTCGATACCGGCCTGCACTATAAACAGTGGAACCGCCAGCAGGTGGTGGACTTCTTCCACGCCCACTCCGGGATCGAGGAAGTGGACGTGCAAAGCGAGACCGACCGCTACATCGTGTGGCCGGGCCAGGCGCTGGGCTACAAGATCGGCCAGCTGAAGATCCTGGAGCTGCGCGACTATGCGCGCCAGCAGCTGGGCAGCAAATTCGACATCCGCGCTTTCCACGATGAGGTGCTGGGCGCCGGCGCCTTGCCGATGGATGTGCTGGAACGGCGCATCAAACAATGGGTGGCGGCGCAAAAATCCGCCTGAAGCCGGTAATATTGATCGTTAAGCAACGGCGGCCCCGCGCAAGGGGGGCCGCCGTTGTTGCTTGAAATCTTTATTTTTGCGCGTTGTGGAGATTGGTGACTTTGTCGCCAGGCAATTTGGCGACAATGGCGGTCGGTGTAGGAGTGCTCCTACAACGCATGGCCCACCGGGGCGGGCGCGCCATCCCGCCGACAGGCCATGGGGGCCTGGGGCAAGGTGGCGGGCTGACCGTCATACGCCGGTCATGTGGTTCAGGCAAAGTCGACGCCCGGGAAAGTTTCTTCAATGAATTAAGGGGCGATCCCGACCCTGTTTGCCCGATGCCGCCGCCGCGGGCGCTTCTACAATGGGCTGATCCTGCCATAAAAACATGATAGTTGGCGGCTTATTATTGCCTACGCGACAGGTTGCGGCGGGGATACATCAGCCCAAAAACGTTCTTCACGGCAATTTATTGGGTTATACTTGCCCTCCGCGCGCGCAAAATCCATGGCGCCAGGCGGCGGGGCCGTCGTCGCAAAATTATTGCCCATGAAGAACAAGTTTACTTAATGGAAGACTCGAAAGGGTCGCTTTGTACCGAAACGGACCGGCCCGATATTGCCGGTGAGCAGTTTTTAGCAGTGGGATAAACTTGCCTCGAGTGCAAGATTGAGACAGGAATACCGCCCCGGCGGGTTGCTTTTGTTTACTAAAGTTAGCGATTTTGTTGACGTTAAGAATGGAATGCTGGGCCCTTTTGTGGCTGAAGCTTCAGGGATAGTAGAAAAAATACAAGTTATACGGCAGTGTGCCAACGATCGTGAGGGGAGCCAGCGGGAAAAGACCCGGTCGGCTCCCTCTCGTGTCCAGACAGAATTAATAAGTAGCGCC
Source organism: Rugamonas fusca (assembly GCF_014042365.1). Lineage (GTDB taxonomy): Bacteria > Pseudomonadota > Gammaproteobacteria > Burkholderiales > Burkholderiaceae_D > Rugamonas > Rugamonas fusca. The sequence goes on along the minus strand of NZ_JACEZS010000034.1, from coordinate 2,058 downwards.
CCCCCAAGGAGAATGGAAATGAGCCTTATCACCAGCATGACAACTGACCAGATTGCGGCGCTGTCGACTGCAACGATTGCAGCTTTGGCGACATCTGACGTTGCCGGTCTCAATACAGCTCAGATCCGGGCGTTGACCACCGACCAGATCGGCGCGTTGACGACGCTCCAGACCCCCGCCCTGACGACGGTGCAGATGGCCTATGGCCTGAGCACCGACCAGGTGGTGGCGCTCAATTCGAATCAAGTGTCCGTGCTCGGCTCGACCCAGGTGGCGGCCCTGTCCACGGCCGGCATCGCCGCGCTGTCGACGGCTGATTTCGCCGCCCTGAAGACGGCCGCCATCGCCGGCCTGACCACGGCCCAGGTCAGCGCCCTGACCACCGACCAGGCCGTCGCGTTGTCGACCGGCCAGGCCGCCGCCCTGGCCACTTCCCAAGTCGCAGGCTTGAGCACCAATGTGATCGCCGCGCTGGAAACGACCGACCTGGTGGCCATGAAGACGGCCGTCATCAACGCCCTGGCCACGGCCCAGATGGCGGCCCTGACCACCGGCCAGGTGGCCAGCCTGACCACCGGCCAGGTGACCGCGCTGTCGACCAACAACCTGGCCAACGGCCTGACCACCGACCAGGTGGCGGCCCTGACCCAGAACCAGGTCGGCGCCCTGTCGACGGCCCAGGCTTCGGCCTTGAGCACGGCCGCCGTCGCCGCCATCACCACGGCCGACATCGGCTCCCTGAAAACGGCCGTCATCGCCGCCCTCAAGACGGCCCAGCTGGCCGCCATGACGACCGACCAGATTGGCGCGCTGTCGACGGCGCAGGTGGGTGCGCTGACCACCGCCACCATCAACGCCGGCCTGACCACCGACCAGGTGGTGGCGCTGAGCTCGAACCAGGTGGCGGCCATGTCCACGGCTCAGGTGGCTGGCCTGTCCACGGCCCAGGTGGCCGCACTGGAAACGGCGGACTTCGCCGCGCTGAAGACGGCCGCCATCGCCGCCATGAGCACCAACCAGACCAAGGCCCTGACGACCGACCAGATCGTGGCCCTGACGACGGCCCAGGCCGGCGCGCTGACCAGCGCCCAGGTGGTGGGCATGAGCACGGACGGCATCGCCGCGCTGGAAACGGCCGACCTGGTGCAGATCAAGACGGCCGCCATCGCCGCCCTGGGCACGGCCCAGATCGCCGCCCTGACGACCAATGAGACGGCCTCGCTGTCCACGGCCCAGGTCGCCGCGCTGACGACCAACCAGATCGCCAGCGGCCTGACCACCGACCAGGTGGTGTCGCTGTCGTCGAACCAGATCGGTGCCCTGTCCACGGCGCAGTTCTCGTCGCTGGCCACGGCCGCCGTGGCCGCCATCGCCACGGCCACCATCGGCGGCCTGAAGACGGCCGACATCGCGGCCCTGAAGACGGCCCAGCTGGCCGCCATGACGACCGACCAGATCGGCGCCCTGTCGACGGCCCAGGTGGGCGCGCTGACCACGGCCACCATCAACGCCGGCCTGACCACCGACCAGGTGGTGGCCCTGAGCTCGACCCAGGCCGCCGCGCTGTCCTCGGCGCAAGTGGCTGGCATGTCCACGGCCCAGGTGGCCGCGCTGGAAACGGCGGACTTCGCCGCCCTGAAGACGGCGGCCATCGCCGGCATGAGCACCAGCCAGACGGGTGCCCTGACGACCGACCAGATCGTGGCCCTGACCACGGCCCAGGCCGGCGCGCTGACCAGCGCCCAGGTGGTGGGCATGAGCACCAATGCCGTCGCGGCGCTGGAAACGGCCGACCTGGCCCAGATCAAGACGGCCGCCATCGCCGCCATGGGCACGGCCCAGATCGCCGCGCTGACGACCAATGAGACGGCCTCGCTGTCCACGGCCCAGATTGCCGCGCTGACCACCAACCAGATCGCCAACGGCCTGAGCACCGACCAGGTGGTGTCGCTGTCGTCGAACCAGATCGGCGCCTTGAGCACGGCGCAGTTCTCGTCGCTGGCCACGGCCGCCGTGGCCGCCATCGCCACGGCCACCATCGGCGGCCTGAAGACGGCT
>NZ_JACEZS010000033.1 GCF_014042365.1 Rugamonas fusca | reverse complement strand
TACTGAGAAAACGGGCGCGACAAGCGTTTGCGGCTAAGGCAGGCAAGAAATTGCGCCTCGATAAAATCGAGGCGCCGGGACAGTATTATCGACTTGACGCTGGTTGGCTAATGGGTGACCCCGCTTTTGTAAGAAAAACGGGAGGCCTGGGCCTCCCGTTTCTTCTTGCGGCGGGCGTGACCCGGCGTACTTACATGTTGCGGCGGTACTGGCCGCCCACCTCGAACAGCGCCGTCGTGATCTGGCCCAGCGAGCACACGCGCACGGCGTCCATCAGCTTGTCGAACACGTTGGCGTTGTCGATGGCCGCTTGCTGCAGCGCGGCCAGCGCGGCCGGTGCGGCGGCGGCGTTACGGGCATGGAAGTCCGCCAGGCGCGTGAGCTGCGACTGCTTTTCATCGTCCGTGGAACGGGCCAGTTCGATCTTCTGCGGTGCGTCGTTGGCCTTCGGATTGCGGAAGGTGTTGACGCCGATGATGGGCAGCGTGCCGTCGTGCTTCTGGTGCTCGTACAGCAGCGACTCTTCCTGGATCTTGCCGCGCTGGTAGCCGGTCTCCATCGCACCGAGCACGCCGCCACGTTCGGCGATGCGCTCGAATTCCTGCAGCACGGCTTCCTCCACCAGATCCGTCAGCTCGTCGATGATGAACGCGCCCTGGTTCGGGTTCTCGTTCTTGGCCAGGCCCCATTCGCGGTTGATGATCAATTGAATTGCCAATGCCCTGCGCACGGATTCGTCGGTCGGCGTCGTGATGGCTTCGTCGTAGGCGTTGGTGTGCAGCGAGTTGCAGTTGTCGTAGATGGCGATCAGCGCCTGCAGCGTGGTGCGGATGTCGTTGAAGTCGATCTCCTGCGCGTGCAGCGAACGGCCCGACGTTTGCACGTGGTACTTGAGCTTCTGGCTGCGGTCGTTGGCGCCGTACTTGTCGCGCATGGCCACGGCCCAGATGCGGCGCGCCACCCGGCCCAGCACCGTGTATTCCGGGTCCATGCCGTTGGAGAAGAAGAACGACAGGTTGGGCGCGAAATCGTCGATGTGCATGCCGCGCGCCAGGTAGGCTTCCACGAAGGTGAAGCCGTTCGACAGCGTGAACGCCAGCTGCGAGATCGGGTTGGCGCCCGCTTCGGCGATGTGGTAGCCGGAGATCGACACCGAGTAGAAATTGCGCACCTGGTGGTGCACGAAGTATTCCTGGATGTCGCCCATCACCTTGAGCGAGAACTCGGTCGAGAAGATGCAGGTGTTCTGGCCCTGGTCTTCCTTGAGGATGTCGGCCTGCACCGTGCCGCGCACGTTCTGCAGCACCCAGGCGCGGATCTTGGCCGCTTCGTCGGCGCTCGGGTCGCGCTGGTTCTCGGCCTTGAACTTGTCGATCTGCTGGTCGATGGCCGTGTTCATGAACATGGCCAGGATGGTGGGGGCCGGGCCGTTGATGGTCATCGACACGGAGGTGCTGGGGCTGCACAGGTTGAAGCCGTCGTACAGCACCTTCATGTCGTCCAGCGTGGCGATCGACACCCCCGAGTTGCCCACCTTGCCGTAGATGTCGGGGCGCACGGCCGGGTCGGCGCCGTACAGGGTGACGGAGTCGAACGCGGTGGACAGGCGCTTGGCGTCCATGCCGGTCGAGACCAGCTTGAAGCGGCGGTTGGTGCGGAAGGCGTCGCCTTCGCCGGCGAACATGCGGGTCGGGTCTTCGCCTTCGCGCTTGAAGGCGAACACGCCGGCCGTGAACGGGAACGAGCCGGGCACGTTTTCCAGCATCAGGAAGCGCAGCACTTCGCCGTGGTCTTCATAGCGGGGCAGGGCCACCTTGCGGATCTTGGTGCCCGACAGCGTGTGCTGGACCAGGCGGGTGCGGATTTCCTTGTCGCGGATCTTGACCACGTAGTCGTCGCCCGCATACGCAGCTTGCAGGTCGGGCCACTGGGCCAGCAGCTTCTTGGCGCCGGCGTCCATGGCGCTGTCGCGCTCGGAAATCAGGTCGTCGAAATCGGCTCCCTTGCCAGCGGCGGCCAGCATGCGTTTCGATTCCGTCAGTTGCTGGCGCTCGCGCGCCAGCGTGACCTGCTTGCCGGTGAACTTGTGGTAGCCGCGCACGGTGTCGGCGATTTCAGCCAGGTAGCGGGCGCGGGCCGGCGGCACGATCACGTGCTTGCCGCTCGAGTATTTGACATCGACGGCAGCCAGCTTGCCCGGCTTGGCCTGCAGGCCGAACTGGGCCAGCTTGGGCAGCAAGCCCTGGTACAGCGCCGTGACACCGTCGTCGTTGAAGCGCGACGCCTGGGTGCCATACACGGGCATCTCGTCCGGGCGCTTGGACCACAGTTCGCGGTTGCGCTGGTATTGCTTGGCCACGTCGCGCAGCGCGTCCTGGGCGCCCTTGCGGTCGAACTTGTTGATGGCGATGACGTCGGCGAAATCGAGCATGTCGATTTTTTCCAGCTGCGAGGCGGCGCCGAATTCGGGCGTCATCACGTACATGGACACGTCCACGTGCGGCACGATGGCCGCGTCGCCCTGGCCGATACCCGAGGTTTCCACGATCACCAGGTCGAAGCCGGCCACCTTGCAGGCGGCGATCACGTCCGGTAGCGCCTGCGAAATCTCGGAGCCTGCTTCGCGCGTGGCCAGCGAGCGCATGAACACGCGCGATTGGCCGGCCCACGGGTTGATGGCGTTCATGCGGATGCGGTCGCCCAGCAGCGCGCCGCCCGATTTGCGGCGCGACGGGTCGATCGAGATCACGGCGATGTTGAGCGCATCGCCCTGGTCGAGGCGGATGCGGCGGATCAGTTCATCGGTCAGCGACGACTTGCCGGCGCCGCCCGTGCCCGTGATGCCCAGCGTGGGCACACCGAGGCCCACGGCCGCGTCCAGCAGTTCGGCGCGCAGTGCGGGCGACACTTTTTCGTTTTCCAGCGCCGTGATCAGCTGGGCCAGCGGGCGGTGGCGCTTGGCGATGTCGCCTTGCTTGAGCGGGGCCAGCGAAGTGGGCGCGTATTGCGACAGGTCGATATCGCACTGCTGCACCATCCACTGGATCATGCCCACCAGGCCCATGCGCTGGCCGTCCTCGGGGCTGAAGATGCGGGTCACGCCATAGGCATGCAGGTCCGCGATCTCGTCGGGCACGATCACGCCGCCGCCGCCGCCGAACACCTTGATGTGGGCGCCGCCGCGCTGGCGCAGCAGGTCGATCATGTACTTGAAGTATTCGACGTGGCCACCCTGGTAGCTGGAGATGGCGATGCCTTGCACGTCTTCGGCCAGGGCCGCCGTCACCACTTCGTCAACCGAGCGGTTGTGGCCCAGGTGGACCACTTCCACGCCGTTGGCCTGCAGGATGCGGCGCATGATGTTGATCGAGGCGTCGTGGCCGTCGAACAGCGAGGCGGCGGTGACGAAGCGTACCTTGTTGGCCAGCTTGGGCTGTTCCGGCACGGCGGCGATTTTCGGAGCGGAGAGGTCGTTCATGGGTGTCCTTGTAGTTCTGGGCGCGAGGCGTGGTCGGGCTGATCTCAAATTATATGACGTTTACGTTAACGTCAAGTCAAGCGAAATCGCTGGCTCGACGTTGGCTTGTATGACGCCAGCCACGCCCCGGGCGGGGGGGTGTCTGGTGGCGGCGGGCCGGCCTTAATCCCCGGGCAAGCGCCTGGGGATGCGGGCCGGCCACGCCGGCGGGATCAGGCCGCGTGCTGGTGGCCGCCGTCGAGCACGCCCATCAGGCGCGCCTTCTCGGCGTGGAACAGGGCCACGGCTTTTTCCTTCACGTGGCCGAAGCCGCGCACTTTCTCGGGCAGCGCGGCCAGCGCCACGGCCGTCTCGTAGTTCTCGGCCGTCAGCTTGCTGAGGATGGCGGCCGTCATCTCGCGGTATTCGGCGATCAGGGCACGCTCCATCTTACGCTCTTCCGTGTAGCCGAAGATATCGAACATGCCGCCGCGCAGGCCCTTGGCCTTGGCCAGCAGCTGGAACGCACGCCACATCCACGAGCCGAATTCCGCCTTCACCAGGTGGCCCTTGGCATCCTTCTTCGCCAGCAGCGGCGGCGCCAGGTTGAACTTGAGCGTGAAGTTGCCTTCGAACTGCTGCTGGAGCTGTTCGACGAAACGGCCATCCGTGTACAGGCGCGCCACCTCGTATTCATCCTTGTACGACATCAGCTTGAAGCAGGACTTGGCCACGGCCGTGGCCAGCTTGTTGCCCAGGCCGAGCGCCGTTTCCTTCGCGCGCACCTGCGCCACCAGTTCCTCGTAGCGGGCCGCGTAGGCCGCGTCCTGGTAGTCGGTGAGGAATTGCACGCGGCGCTTGATGATGGTCTCCAGGCTTTGCGGCATCTGCACCACCACGGCCTGGGTCGGCGTGGCGATCTTCTCCACGCGCTTGAAGTCGACGGCGGCGCGGCGGCCCCACAGGAAGCTGCGCTGGTTGGCGGCGATGCCCACGCCGTTCAATTCGATGGCGCGCAGCAGCGATGCTTCGGTGAGCGGGATGCGGCCTTTCTGCCACGCGTAGCCGAGCATGAACAGGTTGGCGGCGATCGAGTCGCCCATCAGCGCCGTGGCCAGTTTGGTGGCGTTGATGAAGTCGGCGCTGTGGTACTGCTCGGCGCCCACGGATTCGCTGATCAGGGCGCGCACTTCATCCACCGGATACTGCCAGTCGGCGTGCTGGGCGAAGGTGCCGGGCGGCTGCTCGTGCAGGTTGACCACGGCCATGGTGCGGCCCGGCCGCATCTTGGCGACGGCGTCGGCGGCGCCGGCCGTCAGCATGTCGCAGCCGAGCACCAGGTCGGCCTCGCCGGTGGCGATGCGCTGCGCGCGCAGGTGGGCCGGGGTGCGGGCGATCTTCACGTGCGAGGTGACGGAGCCGTTTTTCTGCGACATGCCCGTCATGTCCAGCACCGACGCGCCCTTGCCTTCCAGGTGGGCGGCCATGCCCATCAGCGCGCCCACCGTGATCACGCCGGTGCCGCCGATACCGTTGATGAGGATGTTGTACGGTTGCTCGCAGTCGGGCAGGGCGGGCACGGGCAGCGGGCCGAAGCCGTCGTCCGCGTCCTCCTTGCTGACGCCGGTCTTGGTCTTTTTCAGCGTGCCGCCTTCCACCGTCACGAAGCTGGGGCAGAAGCCTTTCACGCACGAATAGTCCTTGTTGCACGACGACTGGTCGATGGTGCGCTTGCGGCCGAACTCCGTCTCCTTGGGCAGGATGGAGGTGCAGTTGGACTGGATGCCGCAGTCGCCGCAGCCTTCGCACACGGCTTCGTTGATCACCATGCGCTTGGCCGGATCGGGGAACTCGCCCTTCTTGCGGCGGCGGCGCTTCTCGGCCGCGCAGGTCTGGTCGTAGATCAGCACCGACACGCCTTGCAGTTCGCGCAGTTCGCGCTGCACGGCGTCCATCTCCTTGCGGTCGTGCAGGCTGACGATGGTGGGCAGGGCCGAGCGGTCCGTGTAGCGGCCCAGGTCTTCCGTCACCAGCGCGATGCGCTTCACGCCTTCGGCCGCCATCTGCTGGGCGATCATGGGCACGGAGGTGGTGCCGTCCACCGGCTGGCCGCCCGTCATGGCGACGGCGTCGTTGTACAGGATCTTGTAGGTCATGTTGACCTTGGCCGCCACGGCCGCGCGGATGGCCAGGTAGCCGGAGTGGAAGTAGGTGCCGTCGCCCAGGTTCTGGAATACGTGCGGCAGCTTGGAGAATGCGGCCTGACCGATCCACGGCGCGCCTTCGCCGCCCATGTGGGTGGTCAGCTTGTTGTGCTCGGGGTAGATCGAGGTGGCCATCACGTGGCAGCCGATGCCGGCCAGCGCCAGACTGCCGTCGGGCACCTTGGTCGAGGTGTTGTGCGGGCAGCCGGAGCAGTAGAAGGCGGGACGGAACGGGGTGTTGATGGCTTTCTTGAGCACGGCGTCCTTGGCGTCCAGGAAGGCCAGGCGGGCCTTGATGTGGTCGCACGTGACGGGGTCCGAGATCAGGCGCGACACGCGGCTGGCGATCACGCGCGCCACTTGCGACACGGAGAAGTCGGCCTTGGAGGTGAGCAGCCATTCGCCGCGCGGGGCCACCCATTCGCCTTTTTCATCGAACTTGCCGATCACGCGCGGGCGCACGTCGTCGCGCCAGTTGTACAGCTGTTCCTTGAGCTGGTATTCGACGATCTGGCGCTTTTCCTCCACCACCAGGATCTCGTCGAGGCCTTGGGCGAATTCGCGCACGCTGTCCGGCTCCAGCGGCCATGGCATGGCGACCTTGAACAGGCGCAGGCCGACCCTGGCGGCCATGGCTTCGTCGATGCCCAGGTCTTGCAGCGCTTCCAGCACGTCCAGGTAGGACTTGCCCGAGGCGATGATGCCGAGCTTGGCGTCGGGGCTGGTGATGGTGGTGTGGTTGAGTTTGTTCTCGCGGGCGTAGGCCAGCGCCGCATAGATCTTGTAGTCCTGCATCAGCGCTTCCTGGTTGCGCGCCTGCTGGCCCAGCGGGATGCTGGACAGGCGCGCGTTCAGGCCGCCTTCGGGCATCTGGAAGTCCTGCGGGATCTTGCATTCGACGCGGAACGGGTTGGCGTCCACCGAGGCCGACGATTCGACCGTGTCGGCCAGCGCCTTGAAGGCCACCGTGCAGCCCGAGAAGCGCGACATGGCCCAGCCGTGCAAGCCCAGGTCCAGGTATTCCTGCACGTTGCAGGGGTACAGCACGGGGATCATGGAGGCCGAGAACAGGTGGTCGGACTGGTGCGGCAGGGTGGACGAGTAGGCGCCGTGGTCGTCGCCGGCCACCAGCAGCACGCCGCCGTGTTTGGCGGTGCCGGCGTGGTTCATGTGCTTGAAGACGTCGCCGCAGCGGTCCACGCCGGGACCCTTGCCGTACCACATGGCGAACACGCCGTCGTACCTGGCCTCGCCGATCAGGTCCACCTGCTGCGAGCCCCACACGGCCGTGGCGGCCAGGTCCTCGTTGACGCCGGGGACGAACTGGACGTGATGATCGGCCAGGTGTTTTTGCGCCTTCCACAGGTTTTCATCGAGGCCGCCCAGCGGCGAGCCGCGGTAGCCGGAAATGAAGCCGGCCGTGTTCAGGCCGGCGGCCAGGTCGCGCTGGCGCTGCAGCATGGGCAGGCGCACCAGGGCCTGGATGCCGGACAGGAAGATGGCGCCGTCGGTGGCGGTGTATTTGTCGTCGAGGGTGACGCTGGTGAGGCGGTCGGTGGCGGTCGCTGCGACGCCGGTGGACGTGGCAGGGCCGGTGGCCGTGGTATCAGGCATGGGTTGTCTCCGTGGTATCAGATCGCGCCCGGTCTGTGGAAGCGCCGGGTAGGCGCACCAGGGTCGGGCCATTGGCCGCCTGTTATGGCAGCGATGCGGAAAGCTGGGGCTCAACCATCCGCAGTGCGGCCAGTGTAGAGACTAGTTGACGTTAACGGAAATAGCGTTTCTGGATGGGGGTATAAGAAAAAATGATGGGGCGCAAGGCGGTCGGCCGCACTGCTGCGCTGGCCAAGGCCATACGGCGCGTGGTCGATCATTGCACTGAACATAAGACCGTCGTCGCGGCAAAAAAGCCGGAGTGACACCATGGGATATCTGTTCATCCTCAAGTACCAACTGTCCGCCCAAGATTGCAAGCAGGAAGACATCGTGGAACGGTTGGGCGCCGCCGGCTGCGACGATGCCCTGATTGGTATCGGCCAACCGGGCCGCATCGCACTGGAATTCACGCGCGAGGCCGACAGCGCGCAGGCGGCGCTGCTGAGCGCGCTGGCCGACGTCAAGCGGGTGGTGCCCAGCGCCCGCCTGATCGAGGCCGGTCCCGACTTCGTGGGTCTGACTGATGTGGCCAAGCTGGTCGGCACCACGCGCCAGAATATGCGCAAGCTCATGGTCAACCATGCCACCAGTTTCCCGCCGCCCGTGCATGACGGCAGCATCGCCGTGTGGCACCTGGTCGATGTGCTCAAGTGGCTGCTGGCCAGGGGCACCTATCCGGTCGCCGCCGGCGTGGCCGAGGTGGCCGAGACGGCCAAGCAGGTCAACCTGGCCAAGGCCGCGCCCGCGCTGGCGCCGGCCATGCAGCGCCAATTGCAGGCGCTGCTGGTCTGACTGCCGGGGAACGGATGCTTATTGCGGCAGCGGGCGGGCGCCCAGCCAGGTGCCGCTGGCGCACAGCTCGGCCGCCACCTGCACCGCCAGCCGGCTGACGGCGGCCGCCGCGTTGGTGAGCGGGATGTTTTTCGACGCGCACAACACCACCGTGCGCGAGATGGCGGGGTCGTGGATGCGGTAGCTGCGCATGGTGCCCCGTTCCACTTCGTCCAGCAGCGGCGCCACGGGCAGGATGGTGGCGCCCATGCCAGCCAGGATGGCGGATTTCAATATGGCGATCGAGTTGATCTCGATGACGTCGCCGCACGTCAGGCCCGCCGTGCGCGCCACGCTTTCGATGCGCGGCCGCACCCCATGTTGCAAGCCCGGTAAGATCAGTGGTGCGGCTAGCGCCTGTGCCAGCGTGATGGTCGCGCCATCCGGTGCGCAAGCGGCGTCGGCGCGGCAAATGAAGCGCAATTCCTCCTCCGCCAGCGCGGTGCAGGCGAACGGGGTCAGCTGGCCATCGTCAAACAGCACGGCCAGGTTGACCCGGCCCGATTTAAGCTGTTCGCTCAAGTTGCCCGTCAATTCCTCCGTCAGTTGCAGCGTGATCTCGGGATAATGCTGACGGGCGGCCATCAGCAGCGGCAGCGCCAGCGCGCCCGATATGCTGTGCGGCAGTCCCAGCGTGACGCTGCCCGACGGACGCGTGGCGGATTGCGTCACGGCCGATTTGGCGTCGGCCACCTGCTTGAGGATCGCTTGCGCATGCTGGTAGAACACCTTGCCGGCGTCCGTGCTGAGCACGCCCTGGGCCGTGCGGTGCAGCAGTTGCGCCTCCAGTTCCTGTTCCAGCTGGCGCAGTTGCTGGGTCAGGGCGGGCTGGGCCACGTGCAGCACCAGTGCGGCGCGCGATAGCGAACCATGGTCGACGATGGCGACAAAATAGCGAAGTTGGCGTAATTCCATGGAATTTGTGTTGCGCGCTGTGTAAAAAACCGGATACAAATGCTGCCGGAATGGCAAAACATAGTCCTGGACAGAAACTATTTGTTATACTCATTCTAACGCTTCCTGCCCTCCCAGCTTCCTTCGTGAGTGTCCTGTATGTTTAAGAAAGTCGATTCCTCACAGCTGAAAGTGGGCATGTACATCCATGATCTCAGTTGTGACTGGATGACCCATCCGTTTATCCGCAACCGTTTCCTCATCAGCAGCGAAGACGAGATCCGCAAGATCATCGAGTCCGGTATCCATGACGTCGTCATCGACAGCGCCAAGGGCCTGGACGTGGAGAACGCACCCACCCTGGCCGAGGCGCAGGCGGAGACGGAACGTGAGCTGGTGGAGCTGGCGGCCAAGCCGGTGGTGGTGACGCGCGTGTCGCTGGGCGAGGAAATGGCGCGCGCGCACCAGATCCGGCACCAGGCCTCGAACCTGGTGCGCACCGTCATGCGCGACGCCCGGCTGGGCAAGGCGATCGAACTGGACCAGGTGCAGCCGGTGGTGCAGAACATCACGGAATCGATCCTGCGCAATCCGGGCGCATTGGTCGGCTTGCTGCGCATCAAGACCAAGGATGATTACACCTTCCTTCATTCCGTCAGCGTGTGCGCGCTGCTGGTGGCGTTCTGCCGTTCGCGCGGGATGGACCCCGAGCTGACCCACCAGGCCGGCCTTGGCGGCTTGCTGCACGACACGGGCAAGGCGCTGGTGCCGGACGCCATCCTGAACAAGCCGGGCCCGCTGACGGACGAGGAATTCGCCATCATCAAGCGCCATCCCAAGGATGGCTACGACATCCTGCTGCAGTCGCCCGAGGTGGGGCCGATTCCGCTCGACATCACGTTGCACCACCACGAGCGGCGCGACGGCAGTGGTTACCCGGACAAGCAGGGCGGCGACGGTATCAGTGAACTGGCGCAGATGGCGGCCATTGTCGACGTGTATGATGCGATCACGGCTGATCGCTGCTATCACAAGGGCATGTCGGCCGCCGCCGCCCTGCGCAAGATCTACGAGTGGAGCAAGTTCCATTTCAACCCCACCTATGCGCAGGAATTCATGCGTTGCGTGGGCATCTATCCGGTGGGCACCATGGTGCTGCTGGAATCGGGGCGGCTGGGGGTGGTGATCGAGCCGCACGAGACCAATCTGCTGGCACCCAAGGTCAACGTGTTCTTCAATACCAAGCAAAATCTCTACATCAAGCCGGAAACCATCGACTTGTCGCGCGGACTGGGCTTTGGCGGCGGCGACAAGATCGTCGGCCACGAGTCGCCGTCCAAGTGGAAGGTCGACCCCATGCGCTTCCTCACGCTGGCCTGAGGCCGGGGCGCGCCAGCGTCAGAAGAATTCGGCCGTATCGTTCGATTCTATGGTTTGCAGCAAGCCGCCTTCGACCAGTTCGTCGTAGTGGCAGGCCAGGTTGCGGCCGTGGCTCTTGGCGTAGTACAACGCCTGGTCGGCCTTGCCCAGGATGATCACGGGCGCTTCCACGGCGCTGATGCTGACGAAGCCGACGCTGACGGTGACCCGGCCCACCTGCGGGAATTCATGCGACTCCACGTTGACGCGGAAGCGGTCAATGATCTTTTTGACATTGTCGAGCGTGGTCGAACGCAGCAGCACGACGAATTCCTCGCCGCCGAAGCGGAACACCCGGTCCTGGGCCCGGAACGAGGACGTCATCAGGTTGGCGATCAGGATCAGCACTTCGTCGCCGTACAGGTGGCCGAAGCGGTCGTTGACGTGCTTGAAATGGTCCACGTCCACCACGGCCAGCCACTGCTTCTCCTGGTCCTGGTGGTGGCGCCGTTCGGGTTCGCCGGGCAGGGTCAGCGCGTCCGGTTCCGGGCTGGCGGCCAGCATCTTGCTGAGCTGGTCGTCGAAAGTCTTGCGGTTGAGCAAGCCCGTCAGTGAATCGCGCTCGCTGTAGTCGAGCAGGTTCTGGAAATTGCGGTACACGCTGACGATGCCGCCGATGACGTGGATGGTGTCGCTCGTGTAGGGCGTGGGGTTGACGATTTCCAGGCAGGTGTCGGCCTTGTCACCCAGCCAGATGGGCAGCCACAGGGTGTGTTCGCCTTGCGCGTTGGCCACGTCGGCACTGGCCTCATGGCGCGCGATGCAGGCCGCCAGTGCAGGGAAATTGCTGATCGGTTCGCCGGGGCTGCTGGGGTCGGGGTTGTCCACCATCTTGGCGGGCAAGCCATCGGTGATGATGGCGCGCGGGCGCACGAACAACTGGCCGCGCACTTGCGCCAGTGACAAGACCCGGGTCTGAGTGGCATGGGCGAGCTCCTGAACCGCCGAGATCACGGAGATGTCGAGCATCGTGTGATCGCGGTGGCCGGTCATGTCCACCATGTGTTTCAGTAGGGAATCCATTCGCGTCTCTGGAAAATTGTCACACAACCATTGTGTCTAGCCACATTTCGTTCACGTCTATCAAGCATCAGCGCAGTGTTTTTTTGATAGTAAGGCGCACTGTGAAACGATTGCACGGGGCCTTTCCAAAGAACAGCTAAGCAGGATAATAGCTTTTTGCATTCTAGGCAATTCATGTGTGCGAAAAAAAACATTCCTCACGATTCCATGCATCTTTTTCCCGACAACGCGGCCGGCCGTCGCCTGTGCCAGCGTACTCGCGGGAAAACCCGAGCAGTTTGACATAAGCCAGCTTCCCCGTGTGCATGGTGCTGAAATTTTCCGCACATCATGCAAATAGTTCCACATGGAAAGCTTGCGCCAAGTCAACTCCCAATGTGCTACAGACCCTATAGTGAACCCAATGGCGCGGTAATGATAGCGGGAAATGATGGTTTCTTTTGGGCATCTTCCGCTTGCGTCAGGGGTAGGGTATTTCAATCACTTTTGGGAGTCTGCCATGCATGCATTGATAGCGGCGGCGAAGCAATTCGCCAGGGATGACGGGGGGATCACGGCCATTGAATACGGCTTGATCGCGGCGGTGATGGCGGCGGCCGTGCTGGCCTCGGTGGCGCTGCTGAAACAGCCATTGATCGATACCTTCACCGGTATCGGCAACAAGCTGACCGCGCCTTGAACCGGCTCGTCCTCCCGGGCTGGGCCAGCCGGGAGGACTTACGCGCAGAGGCGACCCCATGAATCACGCCATCGAACTGATCCTCATCTGCATGGTCGCGCAGGCGGCCTACACGGACCTGTCGGTGCGCCGCATCCCCAACGTGCTGGTGCTCAGCGGCCTGCTGCTGGCGCTGCTGCTGCACTTGCTGGACGGCGCCCACTGGGCCCCCGTGACCGACTGGCTGGCCGGCGCGCTGGCCGGCTTCTTTCTCTTCCTGCCGCTGTACCTGGCGCGCGGCATGGCGGCTGGCGACGTCAAGTTGCTGGCCATGGTGGGTGCTTTCGCGGGACCGCGCGGGGCATTGCATATCGGACTGTTGTCCTGCCTGATCGGCGGCCTGATGGCGCTGGCCATGCTGCTGTACAACGGCCGCTGGCGCGCCGTGTGGCGCAACCTGGCGGCGCTGGGCAAACCGTTGTTGCTACGCCTGCTGGGGGTGCCGCTGCAGCCCGTGCCGCTGCCGCCCGGCGCCAGCGTGGGCGGCATACCCTACGGCCTGGCCGTCGCGCTGGGCACCATGGGCTATGTGCTGTGGGGGCAATGAGCACCAAGGCCGGCGGCTACCGCCAGCGCCTTGCTGCGGATCAAAGTCCAGCCCGCCCCCATCGTTAGAATCGATTGCTCGTGGGAACAATCTTGCGAGCCAGACAGATTGAGGAGCACCATCATGTCCGAGCTTGAACTGCAGGTGACCGCCGCCGACGGCTTGCCGCCGCTGCCGCCCCAGCCCAAATCGGTGCGGGAGACGGGGCTGGAGCTGCCGTTGCTGGTGGAACTGATCGCCAAGTGCCTGTACATCGGCGGCCGCACCCATCTGCCCATCCTGACGGGCAAGCTGCGCCTGTCCATCAACGTGCTGCGCGAGACGCTGGACTTCATGCTGGCCGAGCAACTGGCCGAAGTGGCGTGGCGCGGCGAATCGGACATCGACGTGCAATACCAGCTGACCACGGTGGGCAAGCAGCGCGCCGGGGCCTGGCTCGAGCGCTGCCCTTACGCGGGCCCGGCGCCCGTCACGCTGGACGCCTACCGCGCCATGGTCGAGCGGCAGGCCGCCCTGCTGCCGCCCGTCACGGCCGACGACCTGGCCGTGGAAGTGGCGGATGACCACCTGGCCCCGGCCATGCATGGCCTGCTGGGGGCAGCCATGTATTCGGGCCGCTCCATCCTGCTGTACGGACTGCCCGGCAGCGGCAAGAGCTGGCTGGCGCGCAAGCTGGGACGCTTGCTGCAAGGCGTGGTGGCCGTACCGCACGCGGTGGCCGTGGGCCAGGACATCATCCAGCTGTATGACGCGGCCGTGCACCAGGCGCCGCCGCCGCGGCTGGCCGCGCAAGTGCGCCAGGCGCTGGAGCGGCGCAGTTGCGACGCGCGCTGGATGCTGTGCCAGCGGCCGCTGGTGTCGCTGGGGGCGGAACTGAACGCCGAGATGCTCGAGCCACAGTGGGACGCCAGCAGCGGCAGCTACCGGGCGCCGCCCCATTTCAAGGCCAACAATGGCTTGCTGGTGGTGGACGACCTGGGGCGCCAGCGCATGCCGGCCGCCGATGTGCTCAACCGCTACCTGGGCCCGCTCGACGCCGGCTGCGACCAGGTCACGCTGCAGGGCGGCCACAAGTTCGCCGCGCCATTCCGGCTGCTGTTGATGTTCGCCACCAACCGCGCGCCCGAGCATCTGCTGGACCCGGCCGCCTTGCGCCGCCTGGCCTACAAGATCGAGGTGGGGGCCTTGAGCGAGGCGCGCTACCGCTGCCTGTTCCGCGAGTTGTGCGACAGCGCGGCCGTGGCGCGCGACGAGGCGGCCCTTGATTACCTGATCGAGCAGCTGCACGCGGGCAGCGGCGAGCCGCTGCTGGCCAGCTATCCGCGTGACATCCTGGCCCGCATCGCCGATTTCGCCGGCTTCGCCGGCGAGCCGCCGCGGCTGACCGTGGCCGCGCTGGACCAGGCCTGGATCAGCATGTTCGCCGCCTGCGGCGGCGCGGCCGACGGTGAAAACACCATCCTGTGCGAGAAAATAGCATGAAGCACCGGCGCGCCATCGTGATGCTGGGGCTGGCCGTGCTGCTGGGCCTGGGGGCCGTGCTGATGGCGTCGCGCTGGCTGCTGCACCAGGCCGCCGGGGGCGGCAACAAGATCGTGGTGGCCGCCGCCGACGTCAACCTGGGCCAGCGCCTGGCGCCGGAGTTGCTCAAGCTGGTGGACTGGCCGGCCGACAGCCTGCCGCGCGGCGCCCTGCGCGACCCGGCCAAGCTCAGCGGCCGGGTGCTCAAGAGCAGCGTGCTGCGCGGCGAGCCGCTGACGGAAGCCAAGCTGGCCCCGGCCGGCACCCTGGGCGGGCTGTCGGCCCTGATCACGGAGGGCAAGCGCGCCATCACCGTGCGCGTCAACGACGTGGTGGGGGTGGCCGGCTTCGCGCTGCCGGGCAATTTCGTCGACATCATCGTCTATACCCAGAGCGAAGGCGGGTCCGGGCGCGAGCAGGGCATTTCCAAGATCGTGCTGGAACGGATCCTGGTGCTGGCCGTGGCGCAGGAAGTGGGGCGCGACGAGACCAAGCCGCGCGTGGTCAACGCCGTCACGCTGGAGGTGACGCCGGAGCAGGCCGAGAAGCTGGACCTGGCGCGCAGCGTGGGCACGTTGTCGCTGGCCTTGCGCAACCAGGTGGACCCGCGGCCGGGCGTGACGGACGGCGCCACCAAGGCTTCCCTGCTGGGCCAGCGCGCGCAGCCGGCGCCGCTGGCGCCCGAGGTGGCGGCCGCCACGCCGCCCGCCTTGCCCGCCATGCGCGCGGCGCTGGCGCCCGCGCCGCGCCAGGCGCAACGCCACTGCATCGCCGCCATCGACGGCTTGCGCAGCACGCAGGAGTGCCTGTGAGCGCGCCCGGCATGACAGTGGCGCGGGCCGCTGGCGCGCTGGCAGGTGCGTTGCTGCTGGCCGGCGCCGCCGCCGCCGCGCCGCTGGCGGGCTTGCCGCGGGCCGACCTGGGCCCGGCCATCGCCGCGCTGGCGTCGGCCCGTGCCGGTGGCGTGCCCGCGGCGGCCGCGCCGGCCGCGCGCCAGGATGGGCAGCTGCGCTGCACGGGCGAGGCGGCCACGCCGGGCCAGCTCACGCTGCAGCTGGGCAAGTCCACCCTGATGCGCCTGCCCGAGGCCGTGGCCGCGCGCGCCGTCGGCAATCCGTCCGTGGTGCAAGCCATGCTGGTGTCGCCGGACACGCTGTACGTGGCTGGCGTGGACGTGGGCAGCACCAACCTGATCGTGCAGGGCCGCAGCGGCAGCTGCAGCGTGGTCGACGTGACGGTGGCGATCGATCCGGGCGCGCTGCAGGCGACGCTGGCCGCGCTGTTGCCGCAGGAGCGCGACATCCGCGTCAGCGCGGCGGCCGACGCGCTGGTGCTGAGCGGGACGGTGGACGATGGCGCCACCCTGGCCCACGTGCTGGACCTGGCGGCGGCCTATGTGCGCCGGCCGGCGCAGGCGCTGTCCAGCCGCAAGAGCGAGGAGCCGGCCGGCGCCTCGGCCACGGCGCCGGCCGCCTCGCCCGGTGCCGCCAGCGGCGCCCCCCGCATCGTCAACCTGTTGGGG
Organism: Rugamonas fusca; assembly: GCF_014042365.1. GTDB lineage: Bacteria > Pseudomonadota > Gammaproteobacteria > Burkholderiales > Burkholderiaceae_D > Rugamonas > Rugamonas fusca. The sequence continues at coordinate 31,082 of NZ_JACEZS010000033.1, read as the reverse complement.
GTGCGCGCGCCCCAGCAGGTGATGTTGGAAGTGAAGATCGCGGAAGTGTCCAAGACCTTGCTCGACAAACTCGAGGCGGGCAGCACCTTGCGCTTCGCCTCCGGCAGCTGGAGCGCCAAGCTGCTGTCGAACTTCCTGAGCGGCACCCTCAGGGGCATGGTCGACGCGAGCAAGTCGAGCGGCAGCCAGTTCACCGTGGAGGCGGAAAAGCAGGATGGCCTGGTGCGCATCCTGGCCGAGCCGACGGTGATGGCCATCAGTGGCCAGGAGGGCAGCTTCCTGGCCGGCGGCAAGATCTTCATCCCGGTGGCGCAGGACAACAACAAGGTCACGCTGGAGGAGAAGGAGTTCGGCGTCGGCCTGCGTTTCACGCCCACCGTGCTGGCCGGTGGCCGCATCAACCTGCGGGTGGCGCCGGAAGTGTCCGAGCTGTCGCGCGAAGGCGTGGGCATCTCGGCCGCCGGCCTCTCCGGGGGCGCCATCCTGCCGCTGATCACGACGCGGCGCGCGGCCACCACGGTGGAGCTGATGGATGGCCAGAGCTTCGCCATCGGTGGCCTGATCAAGAACAACCAGGTCAGCAACATCCGCGGCCTGCCGGTGCTGGGCGAACTGCCGGTGCTGGGCGCGCTGTTCCGCAGCACGGACTTCCAGCACGACCGCACGGAACTGCTGTTCGTCGTCACGGCCCGCCTGGTCAAGCCGCTGCCGCCCGATTACGCGCTGCCGACCGATGGCATCACCACGCCTGGCCGGGCCGAACTGTTCCTCGGCGGCCGCATGGAAGGCAAGCCGCCGGCCGCCGCCGGCAACGGTGGCGCGCGCGGATCCGAACGCAAATGAGGGGAGGGCTGGCCATGCTATTGATTGTCTCATCGCGGGCCCGCGCCCGCCTGATCCCGGGCCTGGCCATGCTGCTGTCGGCCTGCGCCGCCACCACGCCCGACTGGGACCGCCACTTTGGCCAGGCGGCGCGCGCCACGCTGGCGCAGCAGGTGCTGCACCCTGGGGCGGCGGGCAACGCCGATCCGGTGGCTGGCATGGATGGGCGGGCGGCCAGCGCCGCCCAGGCCCGCTACCAGAAATCGTTCGCCGAACCCAAGCCGCAACCGGCCAGTTTCACCATCGGCGTGAGCGGCGCCCGATGACGTACCGGCCCGCCCGGCCACGGGCGGCCATGCCAACGACGACTTGAAGGAACCGGAATGAAAGCGTTGATGATTAGCCGCGACAGCCTGCTGCATGCGGAGATCGCCGCCCAGGGGTCGGCCCGCATGCCGCCCGTGCAGCTGGTGGCGTCGCGCAATGGCTTGCGCGACGCGGTGGAACGACTGATGCCGGAACCGCCCGCGCTGGTGATCTTCGACGCCAGCGAAGTGGCGGCCGGCGAGGCGGAGCTGGTCGAGCGCCTGAGCAAGCACTATCCGTCGGCCTCCTTCATCCTGCTCACCCGCGAGGCCCAGCAGGATCTGCTGATCCGCGCCATGCGGGCCGGCATGCGCGAAGTGCTGCAGCTGCCCCTGGTGCACCGGGCGTTCCACGAGGCGATGGACCGGATCGAGGTGGCGGCCGGCGTCAGCCATATGCGCGACGGCAAGGTGCTGGCCTTCATCTCGTGCAAGGGCGGCAGCGGCGCCACCTTCCTGTCCACCAATTTCGGCTACGCGCTGGCCGCGCTGGCCGAACGCAAGGTGCTGCTGATCGACCTGCACGGCCAGTTCGGCGACGCCACCCTGTACGTGTCGGACCAGAAGCCGGCCATGACGCTGTCGGACATCTGCGCCCAGATCGCGCGCATGGATGGCGCCTTCCTCGATTCCTGCCTGGTGCACGTGGCCTCCAACTTCGGCGTGCTGGCGGCGGCCGATGATCCCAACCACGCGGTCGACATGAAGCCCGAGCACATGGACACCATCCTGCGCGTGGCGCGCCAGCACTACGACTACATCGTGCTGGACGTGGGGCGCCAGATCGACGCCATCTCGCTGCGCGCGCTGGACCAGGCCGACGCCATCTACCCCGTGCTGCAGCTGGCGCTGCCCGACATCCGCGACGGCCGGCGCCTGCTCGACATTTTCCGCTCGCTCGGCTATCCCACCGACCGCACGCGCCTGATCGTCAACCGCTACGAGAAGGGCGGCAAGCTGCGGCTGGCCGACCTGGAACACGCGCTGGGCGCGGAGGTGGTGCACACGGTGCCCAACGATTACATCTCGGCCACCGATTCCGTCAACCAGGGCATTCCCGTGCTGCAGCTCTCGCGCAGCAGCGCCGTGGCGCGCAGCCTGGCTGACCTGGTGGAACTGGTCACGGCGCGGCGCGTTTCCGAGAGCAAGGGCTTGTTCGACCGCCTGTTCGGGCGCAGCGAGGCGGAGTAGCGCATCGCACCGCATATCACCGCAAGGAGAGCGACATGAGTCTACGCGAACGCCTGGCCGTGGCCGACGAGCCCAGGATCAACCACGGCGGGCCGCCGGCGCTGGCCGCATCGGCCTACCTGGAGCTGAAGAAGCGCATGCACCAGACCATCCTGGACCGCATCGACCTGGAGCGCCTCAAGCGGCTCACGCCGGAGCAGTTCAAGCACGAGCTGGCGCTGCTAGTCCAGCGCATCATCGAGGATGAACGGATCGCGCTTAACCAGAACGAGCGCCACAGCCTGGTGCTCGACATCCAGCACGAGATGCTGGGCTTTGGCCCGCTGGAGCCGCTGCTGGCCGACCCCGGCGTGTCCGACATCCTCGTCAACACCTGCGACAAGGTGTACGTGGAGCGGGCCGGCCGGCTGGAGCTGACGGACGTGAGCTTCCACGACAACACGCACCTGATGAAGATCATCGAGAAGATCGTCTCGCGCGTGGGGCGGCGGGTGGACGAATCGAGCCCCATGGTGGACGCGCGGCTGCCGGATGGCTCGCGCGTGAACGCCATCATTCCGCCGCTGGCCGTCGATGGCCCCATCCTGTCGATCCGCCGCTTCGCCGCCAACCCGCTCACCGTGCAGCGCCTGCTCGAGTACAAGAGCCTGACGCCGCCCATGGTGCAGGTGCTGCAGGCGCTGGGCCAGGCCAAGGTCAACATCCTGATCTCGGGCGGCACGGGCAGCGGCAAGACCACCTTGCTCAACGTGCTGTCCGGGTTCATTCCTGCCAGCGAGCGCGTCGTCACCATCGAGGACGCGGCCGAGCTGCAACTGCGCCAGGCCCACGTGGTGCGGCTGGAGACCCGGCCACCGAATATCGAAGGCAAGGGCGAGGTCAACCAGCGTTCGCTGGTGCGCAACGCGCTGCGCATGCGGCCCGACCGCATCATCCTGGGCGAGGTGCGCGGCGCCGAGGCGCTCGACATGCTGCAAGCGATGAACACGGGCCATGAAGGCTCGCTGGCCACGATCCACTCCAACACCCCGCGCGACGCCCTGTCGCGGCTGGAGAACATGGTGGGCATGGCCGGCGTGCACCTGACGCCGCGCGCCATGCGCCAGCAGATCTGTTCGGCCGTGACGGTGGTGATGCAGGTGTCGCGCCTGACGGACGGTACGCGCAAGCTGGTCAGCCTGCAGGAGATCACGGGCATGGAGGGCGAGGTGGTGGCCATGCACGAGATCTTCCGCTTCGAGCAGACCGGGGTCGACGCGGCGGGCAAGGTGCTGGGGCAGTTCTATGCGACGGGCGTGCGGCCGCGCTTCGCGGACCGGCTGCGCATGTTTGGCGTGCCCGTGCCTGATTCCGTGTTCGATCCGGACCGGGTGTTTGAGTAGGAGGCGGCGATGGACATGTTCATGACCGGCTTCGCGGTGCTGCTGTTCGCCGCCGTGATCCTGGCGATCGAAGGCAGTTGGCTGTGGTGGTCCGGCAGCCATGGCGGTGGCGCGCGCCGCATCGCCAGGCGGCTGCGGCTGATGGGGGGGGGCGACCGGCGGCACGGAACAGCTCAGCATCCTCAAGCAGCGCCGCTACGCCAGCGCGCCAGCGCTGGAGCGGGTGTTGCGCCGCATACCGCAACTGGCGGCGCTGGACCGGCTGCTGTTGCAGGCGGGCCTGGCGTGGACGGTGGCGCAGTTCCTGGGCGTGTCCGCATCGGCCTTGCTGGCCGGGCTGCTGCTGCCGCAACTGTGGGACTTGCCGACGCCGGCCGCGTTGGCGGCCCTGGCGGCGGGCGGGCTGCTGCCGGGCGGCCTGCTGCTGCGCGCGCGCGCGGCGCGGCTGAAAAAAATCGAGCAGCAGTTGCCGGAGGCGGCCGACTTCCTGGGCCGCGCGCTGCGCGCCGGCCACTCGTTCGCCAACGTGCTGCAAATGGCGGGCGAGGAGATGCCCGACCCGATCGCGGCCGAATTCCGCTTCGCCCACCGGGAGATCAACTACGGCGTGCCGATGAACGAAGCGCTGCACAACCTGGCCACGCGCGTGCCGCTGACGGACTTGCGCTACCTGGTGATCGCGGTGCTGATCCAGCGCGAATCGGGCGGCAACCTGGCCGAGATCCTGGGCAGCATCAGCCGCCTGATACGGGCCCGGCTCAAGCTGCTGGGCCAGGTGCGCGTGATGTCGGCCGAGGGCCGGATGTCGGCCTGGATACTGGGCCTGTTGCCGATCGGCGTGTTGCTGGTGATGACGGTGGTGAACCCGGAGTACGTGCGGCCGTTGTGGCACGATCCGACGGGCGTGCGGCTGATGTGGTACGCGGCAGGCATCAGCGCGCTGGGCGTGTGCTGGATGCGCAGCCTGATCCGCATCCGCGTGTGAGCGGGAGGCTGGCATGGACGGGCGGCAGATCCTGTTTCTGGTGATCGTATTCGCGGTGGTGGTGGCGCTGGTGCTGCTGGCCATGTTGATGTTCTCGGCCGTGCCGTTGCGCCAGCGGCTGGGCAGCTTCATCGCGCCGCCGGTGCCCGAGGCGCAGGACAACAGCGACGATGGCGGCTGGATCGAACGGGCGGCCAAGGTGGCGCAGCCGTTCATGAAGCTGTCGCTGCCCGAGGAAGGCTGGGAAAAGCATCCGCTGCGCACCCGCTTCATGAACGCGGGCTGGCGCAACGCCAATGCGCCCACCCTGTATTTCGGCGCCAAGACGGTGCTGGCGCTGGGGGTGCCGGCCCTGATGACCGTGCTGGGCGCGGCCGCGCTCGATACCGTCCTGCACGATGGCTTCCTGCTGTTGCTGCTGCTGGGCGCGAGCCTGGGCTATTACAGCCCGAACGTGGTGCTGGCGCGGGCCGCCGCGCGCCGCCAGCGCGACATCTTCGAGAACTTCCCCGATGGCCTGGACCTGCTCACCGTGTGCGTGGAAGCGGGCCTGAGCCTGGAGCGGGCGCTGGCCAAGGTGGCCGGCGAGATCCATATCAAGAGCGTGGCGCTGGCCCAGGAGCTGCAACTGGTGCTGATGGAGATGCGGGCCGGCTTCAGCAAGGAAAAGGCGCTGCGCAACCTGGCCTTGCGCAGCGGGGTGGAGGATGTGGACACGCTGGTGGCCATGTTGATCCAGTCCGAACGTTTCGGCACCAGCATGGGCGATTCGCTGCGGGTGCATTCGGATAACCTGCGTCACAAGCGCAGCCTGGCGGCCGAGGAGTCGGCCGCCAAGATCGCACTGAAGCTGCTGTTCCCCCTGATCTTCTGCATCTTCCCCACGCTGATGCTGGTATTGCTGGGGCCCGCCGCCATGCAGATCGGGCGCGTCCTGCTGCCGACCTTGGCCAACACCAATTAGCCGAGGGAGTGAAGCATGCGCACCGCGATCCATTTCTTGAGCGCAGCCTGTGCCGGCACGGCGCTGCTGGCGTGCGGCAGCGCCGGCGTGGTGGCACCGCCACCGCCAGCTGCCTATCTGCAGGCGGACGAAGGCGAGCAGGCCATCACGGCGCTGGAGAAAGCCTGCGTGCTCGATCCCCTCGATCCCGGCCACTGGGAACAACTGGCGCTGGCGCTGGAGCGGCAAGGACAGGGTGCGCGGGCGGCGCTGATGCGCAAGCAGGCGCAATCACTGCGGACACACGACCTGGGGAGCGACTATGCGCTGCTGGCCGCCCGCCGGCGTGAGCTGGAACGGGGCGCGCCGGATGGATGGGCGCAGACGGCACCGCGGCCGCAGGCGCTGGCGCGCATCGAGGTGGTCGCTGTCGGCGGCGCGATGGTGCAATTGCGGCGCGTGCCGGCGCAAGCCGCGCCGCCATCGCCACCATCACTGCCGCCCTCACCGTCGCCCGCGCCGGCCTCGCTGGCGGCCGGCGAGCCGCCGGTCCGGCTGGAGATCAGCAATGGTAACGGCGTGACCGGCATGGCGGCGGCGCTGGCGCGCACCATGCGCGGTGATGGCGTGCGGGTGGTGCGGCTGACCAATGTGCGGCCGTTCGCGGTTCTCGTGAGCCGGGTCGAATACCAGTCCGACCAGCGGGCTGCGGCCCAGGCGCTGGCCAGCAGGCTGGGGATGGCGGTGACGGCGCCGCGCGAGGGTCAGCAGCGCGCGCAAGTGCGCATCGTACTGGGACGCGACCTGCTCAGCCCCGCCGTGCTGCGGCAGCGCTACTTGAAGTAGCGTGCAAAGCGGGGGACGAAAAAAAGTCCGGGGGAGGGGCCCGGACTGAGGAAGAACACACCCGAAAATCTGTGCGACGCCTGCGCGCAGCCTTATTCCCAATGCAAGCTGCCCATGCCGCGCGCGTTGGCCTGGCGGTTGGCCGGATTGCCGTAGACGGTGGCTGAACCGAGCCCGGTCAGGTTCATGGTGGCGCTGTCCTTCGCGAACAGGCGCGCGCTGCCCAGGCCTGTCAGGCTCACGTCGATGCTGTCGGCCTGCAGCTGGCGCGCATCGAGGCTGCCCACGCCGCTCAGGCTGGCGTGCAGCTTTCTGGCCTGGCCGTGGACATGCATGCTGCCGGCGCCGCGCAGGTTCAGGTCCATGTTGTCGCTGCTGCCCGCATCGAGGTTGATGCTGCCCACGCCGGCCAGCTTCACGTTCACGTTCCGGTATTGCGACTTGGCCGTGATGGCGCCGGCGCCATCGAGCACCAGGCGCAGGGTGTCGCCGCTAAAGCCGTTGATCTCGGTGGAGCCCACGCCGCCCGACACCAGTTCGTGCAGGTTGGGCAAGGTCAGTTCCGCGCGCAGGTCCGTCTTCCCGACCTGAAAGCCGTGCAGCGCGGTGCCAATGTGCAGGCTGTCGCCATGCTGTTCCACCACCACCTTGGGCAGGTAGCGCGGGTCGCCGTAGATGGTGAGCGCGGCCGGGCCCTGTTTCACGTTCAGGCTGATCACGCCATCGAGGTTGATGTTGACGGTACGCGCATCGACGGCGCGCGGTTCGCTGACCGCTTCATCGGCCAGCGCGGTGTGTGCTCCGCTGCACAGTGCCGAGGCCAGCAATGCCGCACGTATGGTTCGCTTCATGTTGATGCTCCCGTCGTCGTAAGGTGGTGATGTGTGCAGGCGTTCGCTCAGTTGCCCAGCGCCGCTTTTTGTTCCGCCGTCAGCCGCTTGGCGCTGATGGTCACCACTTGCATGGGCGCGTTGTCGACCTTGGCCACGGCGTGCGATGCGGCGTGGTGCGCGGGAACGGCGGCAGTGGCCAGGCTGGTGCCGGCGATCAGCACGGTGGCGATGATGAAGATGGCTTCCATGTTTTTGGCGATGTTCATGATGATGCTCCTTGTCGTTGGTGCTGCGTTCGAATGTGTGCTGCGATGAGTGAACTATAGACAGGGCGCGTTCCCGTCACCATTGACATGCGACGAACTGCATTTTTGACGGGCCAGAATGCGGATAGCGGGCGGGAAGCGCGGCGCCGCGCGGCGGTGCAGGGGGCGTGGAAGCAGGACAAATCAGCTATTGCGCCCCAACGGGCGCCACTCTAAGCTGGCGTATCGATAGTCTTGGGAACGGACCGTAACGATGACGCTACTCTATGCCAGCACGATCTTCCTGAGCGCCTTCCTGCTGTTCCAGATCCAGCCCATCGTCGGCAAGATGGTCCTGCCGTGGTTCGGCGGCTCGGCAGCCGTGTGGAGCACCTGCATGCTGTTCTTCCAGCTGCTGCTGTTGCTCGGCTACCTGTACGCGCACCTGACGATGCGCCACTTGCGCCCGCGCCGCCAGGCCGTGCTGCATAGCGTGCTGCTGGCGGCCAGCGTGGCGCTGCTGCCCATCATGCCCGACGCCAGCTGGAAACCGGGCGGCGACGCCGACCCGTCGTGGCGCATCCTGGGATTGATGGCGGCCATGATCGGGCTACCGTATTTCCTGCTCTCTTCCACCGGGCCGCTGATCCAGGCCTGGTATGCCCGTGAGGAGGCGGGACGCATTCCTTACCGCCTGTTCGCGTTGTCCAATTGTGGCTCCCTGCTTGGCTTGCTCAGCTATCCCTTGTGGTTCGAGCCCCGACTGGCCGCGGGCGCCATGTCGTTGGGATGGTCGGCCGGCTATGGCGTGTTCGTGCTGTGCTGCAGCGCGTTGTCCTTGCGCGGCGCCTGGATGGCGGGCAACGCGCCGGTGTCTACGGCGGACGCCGCGCCCGCGGCGCCGGAACGGTCTGCGCATGCGCGGTGGGCGGCGCTGGCGGCGCTGCCGACGGTGCTGCTGATGGCCATCACCAGCCACCTGACGGAGAATATCGCGCCCATCCCGCTGTTGTGGGTGCTGCCGCTGGTGCTGTACCTGCTCAGTTTTATCCTGTGCTTCGAGGGTGGGGGTTGGTACCGGCGTGGCTGGTATCTGCCCCTGTTCGTCGCCATTGTGCCGCTGATGATCGTGCTGAGCATGTTCCCCCTGCTGCTTAGCGAGAGCGCGGCCGGGCAGATCGCGCTGTTCAGCGCAAGCTTGTTCGTTTGCTGCATGGTGTGCCACGGCGAGCTGGCCCGGCTCAAACCCGCGCCGGCCCGGCTGACGTCCTATTACCTGATGATCGCCGCCGGGGGCGCCATCGGCGGCGTGTTCGTGGCGCTGCTGGCGCCCCGGCTGTTCAACGACAATTATGAACTGCCTATGGCCGCCATCGGCGCACTGCTGCTGGTGTTCCTCACCGTGTGCCGCGAGCCGGACGTGGTCATGCCGCTCATGGGCTCCGGCGAATCGTGGCGCAAAGCGATCGTCTTCACGGCCACGCTCAGCACCTGCCTTTACGTGGGCAAGGAATTGCTGATTGACCGGGGGGCCATCAAGGCCAGGAATTTCTACGGCATCGTGCGGGTGCGCGACGTGGGCCAGGGCAGCGCTGCGGCGCGCCAACTGTCGCATGGGACTATCCTGCATGGTTTCCAGTACCTGCGGCTGGACCGCCGGCGCTGGCCGACATCGTATTACGGGCCGGCGAGCGGCGCCGGGGTGGGCTTGGCCGCCAGCCGCACGGAGGCGGCGCAGCGGGTGGGCGTAGTCGGCCTGGGGGCGGGCACCATGGCCGCCTACTGCAGGCCCGGCGACTACTACCGCTTTTATGAAATCAATCCGCTGGTCAGCCAGCTGGCCGCGTCGGAATTCAGCTTCCTGTCCGACTGCAAGGCCAGGGTGGAGATCGCCCACGGCGACGCGCGCCTGTCGCTGGAGGCCGAGCCGCCCCAGCACTTCGACCTGCTCGTGCTGGACGCCTTTTCCGGCGACGCCATCCCCGTCCATTTGCTCACGCGTGAAGCGTTCGGCGCGTACTTCCGCCATCTCAATGGCGGCGGCGTGCTGGCGGTGCACGTGTCAAACCTGCACCTGGACCTGGTGCCCGTGGTGCAAAGCGCGGCCGCCTACTATCAACGTGACAGCTTCCTGGTCGATTCCTATTCGGATCCCCAAGCGGGCGTCAGCCGTGCGCAATGGGTGCTGGTGGGGCGGCCGGCCAGCATGGCCCACCCGGAGCGGATACGGCATGTCGCCACCCAGGCGCCGCGCCGCACTGCGGTTCGGCCATGGACGGACGACTACAGCAGCATCCTGAGTGTCCTCAAATAGAAACGGCGAACGCCGTGGCCGGCTTCTTGCTTATAATGCAAGCAGGATGATCTCGTTGGAAAAGATGAAAAAACGCCACACTTGCTGGCATTTTTTACCATTCTTGCACTGATTCGTGCACCATGCGAGAGCGCGGATGTCGTTACATGGAGCCAGCTCGCCACTCTTGGAAAGATACGCATGAAAATACGCAGAAAAGTTCTCGTCGTCGCCGTGGCCGCCACCCTGGGCGCGCCGGCATGGTCGCAAGTGGTGCAGTCCGACCAGATCGAAGTGGTCAAGGTCACCGCGCAAAAGCGCAAGGAAGACCCCAGCAAGGTGGCGATGAGCATCAGCGCCGTCACCGGCGCCCAACTGCAGAACGAACACGTCAACGACATCACCGACCTCACGCGCGTGGTGCCCAGCGTCTCCTTCACGGCCGCCACCGGTAATGGCGGGGCCGGGCCGGGCACGTCGAACATCGAGATCCGCGGCATCAGTTCGGCCGCCGGCGCGGCCACGGTGGGCATCTACCTGGGTGAAGTGCCGGTCACGGTGGGCAACGTCTATACGATGGGTAACATCGAACCCAAGTTCTTCGACCTGGACCGGGTGGAAGTGCTGCGCGGACCGCAGGCCACGCTGTACGGCGCCGGTTCCATGGGCGGCACCATCAAGTTCGTGCCCAACGAGCCGGACCTGAAGGACCGTGAATTCACCACCTACACGGAAGCGTCCAGCACCAAGGGCGGCAGCATGAATTACGCCGCCAACATCGTTGGCAACTTCCCGCTGGCCAAGGATGAACTGGCGCTGCGCATTGGCGCGCAGGTGCAGCACACGGGCGGCTTCATCAACCAGGTGGACGGTGCCGGCAATACGCTGGCCAACAACATCAACAAGATCGACGACCAGGAACTGCGCGTGGCGCTCAAGTGGCTGCCGACCCGCACGCTGACGGTGTCGCCGTCGGTCTACTACCAGCGGGTCAACGCCAAGGATATCGCCGCGTTCAACCTGGAACTGCCGCGCTACCAGTCGCAAAAGCAGGTGCGCGAGCCATCCAACGACGTGCTGTTCGCGCCCAGCGTGACCATCAACTGGGACATGGGCGCGGCCGACCTCACGGCCAGCACCAGCTATTTCCAGCGCAAGTTCGACCGCACCCAGAACGGCTCGGCCTACAACAGTTATTCGCTGTCGACCTTCCTGACGTCGGTGGCCGATGGCGGCACGGCGCCGCAGGAATTGATCGATGGCGTGGCGGCACTGCCGTCGGCCGTCTACCTGAACAACCAGGTGCGCCAGATCGCGCAGGAAGTGCGGCTCGCCTCCAAGCCATATGACGCGGCCGTGTCGCCGTGGACCTGGCTGGCCGGCGCGTATTACGCCAACCAGCACACCAACGTGACGGAGAACGACCCCATCTTCGGCGTCAACGCGCTGTTCCAGCAATTTGGCCTGAGCACCTCGGACCCCGATATTCTGCCGGGCGCGTACCCGAACGACTTCCCGAACGATAACTCGTTCTCCGGTAACTTCCACTACCGCGAACGCCAGGGCTCCGTGTTTGGCGAAGCCAATTACTACTTCACACCCACGGTGCACGCGACGGTGGGGGCGCGCTACCTGAAGGCGACTTCAACGCTGTCCCAGCTCAATGGCAACTACCTGGCCGGCGCGGGCAGCAACGGCGGCGGCGAGCAATCGTCCAAGGCGTTCACGCCGAAATATGCGCTGACCTGGGAGATCGATCCCGCCAACACCGTCTACACCAGCGTGGCCAAGGGCTTCCGCCTGGGCGGCTCGAACGTCTACGTGCCACCCACCACGTGCGGCCAGGACCTGGCGGCCAACGGCATCACGGCGGCACCCGGCACTTATGCGCCGGACAGCCTGTGGAGCTACGAGGTGGGCAACAAGTCGCGTTTCATGGGCGGCCGGCTGACTGTCAACGCCGACCTGTTCTACGTGAAGTGGAAGAATATCCAGCAGGGCGTGTATCTGCCGACCTGCGCCTACACCTACAACGCCAACGCGGGCGACGCCACCAGCAAGGGTTTCGAGTTCGAGATCAAGGGCAAGCCGATGTCGGGGCTGACCTTGAGCGCGTCCGGCGGCTATGTGAAGGCGGAACTGTCGAACGATATCGGACTGCAGTCGGGCATCGTGGGCGCGCACGAAGGCGCGCCTATCCAGGGTGTGCCGAAGTACAACGCGGCCGTTAATGCACAGTACAACTTCGCCGTGGGCGAGCGTGGCGCGTTCGTGATGGGGGGCGTGCAGTGGGTGGGTTCCAGCCACGGCTCGTTGAATCCTGACCAGACCGATTACCTGCGGCCGGCCTATCACACGGTGGATCTCAGCGCGGGCATGAGCTTTGACCGGGTCAGCCTGACCGTGTTCGTCAAGAACGCGCTGGAAGAGGATACGCTGATCCAGCATCCGCAGGTGGCGTCCATCGTGCAGGGCTACCGCGTCAATCCGCGCAGCATCGGGATGAGCTTGTCGAGCAAGTTCTGAGCCCCCCCCTTTTCTTCCGTACCGCGCCGCCATCCGGCTCCCGCCCAGGCACCGGCGACAGGCCCTCCGCGACCAGACGGCGCGGATCGGCCTGCCCGCAAGCGCGCCCGGTCAGTCGGCGGCCGGGAAGTCAATCACCGTATCATTGACCCGGTTCACCAGATTGGTGAAAGTGATGGTGGCGATGGTGAGCAGGATGTCGATGATCTGGGTGTCGCTGTAGTGGGCCGCCTTGATCGCCGCGATGTGATTGGCGGCCACGGTTCCGCTGCTGCTCACCAGATGGCGGGCGAAGTGTGCCAGCGCATCCAGCGCCCCATCGCCACTGGTGCCGCCGGCGCGAATGGCCGCCATGGCATGGGGGCCGAGACCCGCACGTTTTCCCATCAGCGTGTGGGCGGCGACGCAGTAATCGCAGCCGGCATGGGCGCTGACGGCCAGCTTGATGGTCTCCACCTGTTTGGCCGAGAGCGAGCTTTTACCCAGCGTCTGGTCAAGCTGGAGCGCCGCCTCCAGGGCCTTCGGGCTGTTCGAGCCGATGGTGGCATACGCATTGGGCACCATGCCGATGGCGCCTTTGATCGCGGTAAAGAGTTCAGCGGCACGGCCAGTGGCTTGTTCGGGTTGTACGGTGTGCAGACGGGTCATGATGATTCCTTTCGGTTAGTCAGACTGTGTATGCCGGCTGTCAGGTGTTGCGGCATGGAGAACAGTCTAGCGAGACCGGCCATCAGCTTGAATGCTCGAAACCGCCGATAATTTGTTCAATCGTCTCAATTGGATCTGCATGGATAATTTAAGCCACTTACTGGCGCTGTATCCGGTCCACAGCGCACTGGATACGCAATGCCGATTCGGCAGTGATTGGGCCATTGAGCATGCCGTCAGCGCCGCTGGCATCGCTCCATACCACCTGATGATGCGCGGACACGCGTATCTCGACATCGGTGAGCGCAGCAGGATCGCGCTGGAACCCGGCGATATCGTGCTGTTCCCCTCCGGGCAGGCGCATCGCCTGTATTCGGTGTCGCATTCCGGTGCCCCGGTACCGCCGCCCATCGAGGAGAACGATGGTCCGTTGCGGCTGCTGCATAACGCCGGCACCGCGCCGGAGACGGGCATCTTGTGCGGCCAATTTGAATTTCAGCGTAGGGGCGCGAACCCGCTGCTTGGGGAATTGCCTGACGTGGTGCACATTCGTACGCGCGAGCGCGGCGATTTGCTCATGCTGCGCACTCTGATCGACATGCTGAAACTGGAAACGGATGGCGCCCGCCCAGCCGCTTCGGCCGTGATTTCACAGTTGGCTTCGGCGTTGTTCGCGCTGCTGATGCGCGCGTGGGTGGAGCAGGCCGGACAGACGGAGTGCCGGCCCAGCCTGTTTTCCTTGCTGTCCGAGCGACGCCTCCAGCCAGCGCTCAAGGCGATTTTCTCCGCGCCCGAACGTCCGTGGCAATTGGCCGAACTGGCGGCGGCATGTCATATGTCGCGCGCCACGTTTGCCCGCGTTTTTCAAAAGCGGGCCAACGCGACCCCTGCGGAATTCCTGTTGCGCATGCGCATGGCCAAGGCGGCCACCCTGCTGGCCGATCCGCAATTGCCGATGGGGGATGTCGCGGAGCAGGTAGGTTATCAATCGGAGGCCGCGTTTAACCGGGTCTTCAAGCGCCACTTTGGCACGGGACCCGGCGCTTACCGGCGCGATGCGCGGGGCGGGGGCATGGCCATCGACGAGCGCGCTTCGCTGGCGGCGGGAACGGCGACCCAGGCCAGTCGCTGACGTGTCTCCGTGCCAGGTCCAATAACACAAACGCCTTACGTGCAGGACACGTAAGGCGTTGAATTGAAAGCTGAATTGTGGTGCGACTGCCGGTTTCGAACTGGCCACCTGATGATTACAAATTCTTCAGCCGCGATAACACTAACTAACATTGTGTAGCGAAATCAGATACTTACACTATCTGATCTAACAGTGCTGCCTTGGCGATCTAACAGTAGCGTTGACGTTCGGTTGACAGCAAAATTACTTTGTAACGTCAGATGACGCCTTCAGTCGTGACTTGCCACGGAACGAGCTGCCAAGCTCCCATACAAGGTCGCGTGGTGCTTGAACCCCTTCCTCAAAGGAAACGCTAATCCCGTCTCTGACCATGCAAATCAGCACCTGGCCATCGACGGCCTTAACAGCACCCTCCGAATACTTCTTGTCGTCGTATATGCAATACGAGGTTGGCGCGTACTCTCTTTTTGGCTTTTCAGCTGAAGGCTGACTTTTCAAAGGTACAGTTTGTGCGCCAACGGACATCGACAGCAACAGGAGTGCGCTTAAAGTAAGGCTTTTGATCATGAGTTCTCCACTAGGCTAGTATTGCTCAATGGCATTATTGCACAAATTCATCATCTTCAAATCCTCCAACCATAAGCCAGCGACCTGGACCGCAATTCTTGAATAGCTGTCCTCGCCCCCAGCGTATGTCTTCCCCACGCAACCTGTAACAGTGTCCACACATATTTGCCCACATATGGCTGCCAGAAAGCTTACCATCAATAAAATATTTCTCTCTGGCAAGTGACTTTCCGCAGAGGTCGCAATTATCCGGTGGCCCTGCATAGTATCCGTCGCGCTCTTGACCCTTCTGCGGATTTGCTACTTCATCGAAAGCTGACACAATTGCAGCTTTAGTTTCAACTAAAGCATCAACAGCGTAGTCACCGATCTCGGGGTCCATAAGGTCTATGACGGCACTTCCTGATTGATATTTTTTTTGTAATTCAGAAAAAAATACTTCGCCAAAGACGCCCCAGCCAATAAAAGCAATCTTCTCAGCACGAGGCTGCATTTCCATTCGATGCATCTCCCATGAATAAAACCCCTCATACCGTGGGTCGCATATATTTTCGACGAAATCCCTTCCGATATTAGATATTTCTTTCAGTGCTTCACCATGACCTGATGGACAGAAATCTTGGATGACTTCTTGGAATTTATCAAAGAATGACGAATCAGCGACTTGCTTTTCCTTCAAAATTTCATCAGGGAAAGCAAATGGAGCCACTACCATGCAAGTAATCGAATATGGAGCCAAGCTGAAGCTTGCATGGTCACGCCAAAGATAAGCAAACCCATGAGATCGCTGCCGATTGCCCTCGTTCGCCATTAGCTGTAGCGCTGCCTTCAACTGATTTTCATGTTGCGTGAGATCGGCTTTATTTTGATAGTTATATAGGCATATCTGATAGCCACAGACTTGCTCAGGAGTCAACCGATATTCAAGGTCCACTCCGGAAATCTCACCAGGGTCAACGATCGCCAATGCTATTTCGGAAGTATCAAGTTGGACCGGTGTTAAACACAATAAATTGCGACCTTGCCAAAGAATTTGATCGCGTGCATAGTGTTTAAGAAGAGTTGGCCAAACCGAAGAAATCAAAACGTGAGCCATATCGCCTTCGGCAAGGAGTGGAGTAAATTTTCTAATTCCGGCAGAATACGCGGCAAGCTCGGTCCCGGCTTGGCGAGATGGAGACACTAAATTCTTTAATTCAACAATAATTAGTGATTGCGTATCTGGAGAATACAGCACAAAGTCGGGGCGTAAGATTTCACCGGTCACAGAGGAAATATTCTCGTCCTCTGAAATCTTTACAGTACTATGTAGTGAAGAAAATACCTTATTAATCGAATCGATAACTCGTGCTTCTGCATAGTTCCGTGGCTTCCGCTCGGCGATCTCCTCTCGATTAATTACCAGATCAGTTAGCCCTTCTTCCTTTTCCAAATGGCTACTTAGCCACTCCTGCATTTCTTTCTCTGATGAAAATATCGACATTACGTGACCTAGTTGACGATGGTGAGTGATATCACACGGTGAATTGCGCGCCCTAAGGACGTTTTGCGCTTTTCTTCATCCTTGCAAGGCGATGAGCCACAACACGTTTCCAGTCTGCGGAATAACGTGCTAAAACGATTTTGCGATAGTTACCATATTTGGTGTCTATCTGCTCTGCTTCAGACAGGCGACCAACCAGGCTGGCCAATAGTCGTTCGCGTATGCCAGTGTCTATACTGATGCGCAATGCCTCAGCTACCTCGCGAATCTTCTTCTGGCGCTCATGCGGAAGGCAAAGCCTGTCATGAGTGACAATCAAGCCGGTTACAACTGCTGGTTCAGAGAAGTAGCTTTTAATCTTATGAAACCCGTATCCCGCGTTATTTATCTCAACAGCGATAGAAGTAAGAAGGGCGTGAGTTGCGCCGGCGCCAGAGATGGTAATGTCATCCACATAAAGTGAAAACGTGCAGCGCTGACTTGCGCAGAGTGCTGCAACTCGATCAAACATTGGCTTGTTCGCCAAGAAGGAAAGAACTGGGCTGATGCAGCTACCAGTGGGTAAGTGAACCCCGTGTCGACTCGTCTTTACCGTACACAGGCGGGCGAGTATCGCAGCAATGTCCGGGGCACATTGGAGCTGATTGGAAAAGAAGTCATGAATATATGAAAACTGAACCGATGGAAAGAATTTTTTTATATCGATCTTCAGCACATTTGTATTGCCAATGTGCTGTTCCGCATTTGACTTATATGAGCGTTTCTTTCGCGCTGAATGCAAATAGTCCGGAGGCGCAATACGCGAAAAGTACTGCAGCAGTCTTTGGTGAATAACTTGTAACTCACCTACCGGTTCAGTAATAAAGCGGCGTGACTCACGATCAACAAATATTCGGTAGCACGAGGCTAACTTTTCAATCTGAGTACGACTTAGAGAGGGTAAGCTGACATTAAGTAGCTCTGCCAGTTTTTTCTTGCTTTTGAGCTGAAAGAATGGCGATTTCTCAAGTTCATATTGCTTTGGTTTTCGCAGGCTCGATGTCATCTTTTTCGGCGATCCACTCAAGTATTTTTAGCATTTTTTTGGAGATGAATGACCGAGCTTTACTGATATTTTGCGTTCCATCTAGAGTTTCCGAAAATACGACAAGGGATGACAATGGAACACCAAAAACTTCAGAATAACGGTGCAAAATATCAAGAGTTGGCTCTTTCTTACCTGACTCTAATTCCGATAAATAAGACGATGATATCGCCAATCTGTCAGCCAACTGCGATTGCTTAATATTGTGATACTGCCGTATCAACTTCAATGCGTTATTAATCATAAAAGACCTCAAAAATGGAAGGGGCGCTCGATTTAGAACAAGTCGCTAAAGAATGCAATAACATCCTTCAGCCACTCTTCTACCTTAGCTCCCACTTCCGGCAGGTGTACTACCAGAAAACGCCACGTTGCCGGGCGCAACAGAATTTTTCGCAATGCCGCTTTCGCAAACTTTACGAGGACATCCCTAGTTTTTGGTGCTTCAGTAGTTTTTTCTACATCTTGCGTCGATCGTTTCGTGATTTGTTTCTTACTACTCATTTTGTTTCCTTTTTGAAGACACTAGACACGATTGCCTAATGTGGGCAAAGCCCCCCTCGTTCTTCAAAAGGACAGAGAAAACGACCGAACTACCCCTTCTTCCATTAGTGACTGGTTGCGCCACCCTCGGCGCAACCAGGTATGCACAGTCATCGTCAGTCGTAGATCGACGCGACGGGGAGACCGAAGCATGGTTTCGGCATCAACAGCATGCCACGAGCAAACGCTCCAAACTGCCTTCGAGGTATCTCTGTTTACCAAATCACAGGAACACTTTAGCGAATAACACCCCTCGGCGCAAGCATTTTTTTTCGCTAATGGCGAAGTTTTTTCGCAAAACCGTGACTTTGTTGGGGCGCGAGCCAAGATCGGCCAAACCAAACCAAACCAAATCATTGCAGAGACTTGCCTTGTCCCCAAGCCCACTCAGCTATCGAAATCGAAGGTCGAGGTACACTGCGACCAGCGAATAACAGATAGTTCAAAACTTCAGAATACGCGGCCGAGTTCAACCATTCATTGCGCCCTCCAGCAGACCATCGAATGGGAGCAATGCAGGTTGGCACACCGTCAGAATAGACAACCGCGCCACTCGGCGCATCCACTCGCCATCGAGCATGAAGCTTCAATGCTGCGCGCTCAAGTTGCAGCGCATCTGACCGTCGCTGCGCAAACACCACAACCGAACGCCTCAGATCAAATACATCCCGTACCTGTGACAGAAAGACCATCCACCACACCGCCTCCGCCGTGTGGTGGCGGAACTGCGCCAGACAATGGAATAGGCGACCTGCCGCCGCCAGAGGAACAAGCGCCGCCGTCGCAGCCAGCAAGACTAAGAAAGTACACTCCATCACGTAGTTCACTCTTCACTCCTTGAGCAGACAAGACACTTTCAACGAACCGAGGCAAATCCTCAGATTTAATGCTTCGCACCGAGACAGAAATCGGCTTTTCAGTGGCGAGCAGTTCGGGCGCGATGACAAAATCGCGCTTAAGCATGGCCCTGTAGGTGGACTGCGCAAACTGCACTAGCGGAACCGCCGCGAAGTTGAGCGCAACTTCCTCTGCACGAGCAAATGACGACGCCAATATGGCAGCGATAAAAAATGATTTATACGATTTACTCAATTCAGCTTCTCCCTGCATTGATCTGGTTCCTGCACTATTTCACCGTTACGGCGAATGCCGAAGCACTGTTGTCCCTTACGGTAGTAGCCGACCAGTTGAAACGCTGGCGGAGCGGTGGGAACAATGGCCGATTGCCGCACTTCGGCCGATGTAGGCTTAACGTCTCTTGATGACTTGGGATTCGTGATCGCGCTGTACGCTTTGGGAAAGAAGTATTCGTCCGTCGATATCGCGCATTGACCTCGCTCATGACGACTTCGATGGGTCCTACTTGTCCGTGGACTGGGCCGAGACGCAATGGGAGTCTGGCGGGTTCACTTTCGCAAAAGGTGGCCGTCCACCGGAAGTGCAGAACCTGGGCAACTGGAAGAAGCCAAATGGCAAGGGCCGTACTTTGACCGTTGGAGTTCGAAGCTCCTCCAAATTTGTTCGCTTCTACGAAAAGGGGCGGAAAGAGGGCGACAAGGAGAGCGGCTGGTGCCGCTGCGAAATCGAGTTTAAGAACGCTAATACGGTGATCAGTCCGGATGTGCTCCTAAACCCAAGCGAGTTCTTCTTGGGTGCTTATCCCTGCATGGACCAGTTCAAGCGATTCGGCGCAATCGATGCTGGATCACGGTTTGAAGTAAAGCGACGAGCCGCAGTCATTAATCACGACGCGGCGGAGAAGTGGCTGCGGGAGTTCCACAAGGCGAATAATCGAGATGCGACCGGCCGCATCTTTAAGAGCTCAGTTGGAGCATTCCGAATGGCGGTGAAGGAATCTGGTATCGAACTGCTGCCCGGCCAGCTCACGCACGTTCTGCGCCATACCTTCGCCAGCCACTTCATGATGAATGGCGGGAACATCCTGGCGCTACAAAAAGTGCTGGGCCACTCTAGCCTTCAGACGACCATGATCTACGCGCACCTCAGTCCTGACCACCTACAGGAAGCCAAACTGCTGAACCCGTTGACGCGGTTGACAGTTGGTTGACACCCACCAAAAAACAAAGGGCTTACATTGCTGTAAGCCCTTGTTTTATATGGTGCCGACTATCCGAATCGAACGGATCACCTGATGATTACAAATCTTGCTCGGCGGATAAATGAGAACAAAGTAAGGCAAATTAGCACAGTAGAATCAATGGCTTATGTTGATTCTTTTGCTGGTGTTGATGCTGGATTGTACTTGTTGAACTTGCTGGAGTGTCCCGCCAATGTCCCGCCGCTCCGTCGACGTTTTACAAGGGGCTTGCGAGGAAGTGGGACAAGGTTATTCTGTCGCGCATCCGAGCTGGCTTCAATGACGAAGGCCTATTTGTGCATGCGCGGTAGCAGGAGTCGGTGGCCACATTGGAAAATCCATACTTCACCATCAGCAGTCGTGATGCGGGTGCCGTCATTGCTGGCGTAAAAGCGGCGCTCCTTGCCAAGCAGGGCGCGGCCATCCCGTTCAGGATAGAGAAAGTCCGGGTAATGACCGACCTCATGGCCGTGCTTCAAGCCTCGGCGGGCTGCTAGGACGTGGGCGATTAGGGCCGTAGCGCGTTTTGTAACAACTCGATTTATTTGGTTCAGAACGCCCATAGCACCACCCAGCAATTGGCAACCATGAAATTATACGGCCACGAATCACGCTCCCCTGTGGGTGCCTGGTGAAACGAGAAGCAAAGCGCCCTGTTGAAGGCGCCGATTGGTTTGGGATGCATGGTGAAGGTGGCCCGGCAGAACGGGGGCGACCTGCGCGACTACATGGCCGGCCTTGACGTTGGGAATTTTCAAGCGCAGGCGCGTGTAGTTTTCAAATGGGGCGTCGGTTAGTTCGTCCTTGTTGCGCTGGGCGTCCTGCACCTCGATGCGTATGTCGCTCTTGCTGTCCGCTTTTACGGCATTGTCGCCACCATCGCATCGTACAGGTTTTCCAGCAGCAGTTGGGCCGCGTCCTCCGCTGTCGGCTCGGCTGCCAGCTGGCTCGGATACAGCACTGTCGCGCCCTCGTGGTCTTCCGGGTTGGTCAGGAACGCCATCGCGTTGCGAGGTTCCCACTCTGACATCAGATTGATCTGATACATCAGCTGTTCCCAGTCGGGGTGGTGCGGTGCCTTCGGTTGGAATTGCAGGTGGTTGTCCAGCCCCCAGCGCATCAGCGTCAGCACGGCCAGTTCCGATTGGTCCGGCGCTTCCGGGTAAATCTCGTCCAGCCACTTCATGGCGATACGGTTCAGCGGCAACTGGTTCACCAATTGCACCCGGTTCATGTGGTTGTTGTCGATCATTGCGAATCCCCTCCAACATAGCCGGCAAGGCATCCACGCCCTTGACGGTGCCGGTCAGCACCGGCTCGGTGGTCTTGCCGGTCTTGTCGATGACCAGCAGCTGATTATCAACCGTGGTGCCGTACTTGGCGTAGTTCGCCCCGTCCGCGCCGATGTTCGTTGGACCAGTATATTCCTGTTTGAAAATACACCACCAAGTTCAGAAAGCCGACTTGCCGTTTGCCATGCCCTGGCCCTGGATGGCTACCAGACGGCCTACTGGCAACATGCGCTTCAATGCCTGCTCGATGTGCTGGGCGCCGATCTGCGTGTCACGGGCGCCTTCTATGCGGTCGGCGCTGGCCGAGAACGGCGGGTTCAACCAGATCGTGATCGGCCTGCTGTCGTCCGGCAGGATATTGTGCAGCTCTTCCGCGTTCTCGCGGGATAGGGACCGGAATCCGGCAGAATTTCCTGCCCACCGCGCCGCTTCACGTTCAGCTCACGTCTTAGCGTCTGCAAAAGGGGGGGGGCGTCACACATGAATTCCGAATATGGCTTCCAGCGTTGCATATCGATATTGGGTCAAACCACTCGGTGCACCGAATCGAGTGGGTAGCGGAAGCCATTTTCCATCGAAGTTCGCCATGGGCAGCAGGTAGAAGCAATGTACCTGTCGGTTCGTTTCGTCCATTTGCGCCGCAATAACAAAATCCGCGTTGGCCGTTTTGCCTAGCTTAATCCTCCACCGGAGAAGCCCTTTGCCCTCGTGTTGACATCGGATGGCCATGATTTTGAGCGTAAGCGCCCCATTGACCCTCAGCGTGTCTTGGTCATCAGTGGGCGTGGCGCTGCCACCGGCCAAGGCGATGAGTTCCAGCGCCCTGGTTACCAGATTCGAGCGGACTGCTCGGAGCGCACGACGCGATTCAACATACGAGAAGTTCTCTTCGCAGGCCACCCCCGCGAGAGAGTAGGCGTTCGCCAAGGTGCCGAAATGGTATTTGAAGGTTTGTGGCGTTGGAGCGGCGCCCCTTGCCGAAATCAGCAGGGCCGTGACCTTTCCATGTTTGGCGTGGACCTCCCGCAACATGTCCAGCAGTTCGGTGTCCGTGTAGCATCGATGCCTTTGCTGGCGCTCCGCTTGGGCCATGTCGAATACGGGGGCGGGCACGAGTGCAGGAAAGGCGGCATCTTTCCTGATCCACATGTGGCGAGGATTTTTGACAGGATGTTTTTTCAGCTTGTAGGACGTCCGGTTGTAAACTGCGTTTCCGATGTATTTTTCGTTGGTCAGCACGCTACGGACTATTTTCTTCGTCCAAGGCTTTCCCGATTCGCTTGGTATGCCGGCTACGTTGAGCATCAATGCGATGCGCGAGTCGCCCAATTTGTATCGGGTATACCAGTCGTAGATGGAATGAACCACCTCGGCCTCGTCACTAGGACCGGGGACTAGAACTATGCGGTCGGTTTGCGCGGGCTTCCTCTCTCCTTGGCGCAGGATGGTTTTTTTGTTCCTGGCCTGATCGACTGCAAGGCGTCTTAAGCCATAGCCCGCGTGGCCACCTTGTTTGAATCCCATGAGGGTGAAATTGGACTGCGCCGCAAACACTTTGGCGGACAGCTCTCGGCTGTATTCGCTGGCCATCAGGCGCTTCAAACTTTTTAGCACTGCCCCCATGGGGGAGTCGTCGTCGGCAAAAAGCTCCGCGCAGTAGACGACACCAATGCCAGCGCGGCGGCAGATGAACTCGTAGTAGGCGCTCTCGTCCGCATCCTGGAATCGTCCCCAGCGGCTCACGTCGTAGACCAGGATAATTTCAAAATCGGCCGAACCAGACAAAACATCATCGATCAGGTTCTTGAGTCCAGTTCGACCGTTTATGCGCAAGCCGCTCTTGCCGCTGTCCACGTAGGTCTTGATGACCTCGATGCCGTGGCACAAGGCATAGTCGTTAATTGCGCAGCTTTGGTGTTGAATTGAATAGTTCTGCCGCTCCGTCGACATTCGCATATACGCTGCGGCGCGCTTGCGGGGTGCCGCCGAGGGTGGTACCGCGCTGACCAGGCGATTTGGCATGGGCATTCTCAAAGGTGGTGGCATACGGACGCGGCCCCCAAGACTACATGCGCAGGGGTTGATCGACCTCAATATACTCCCTTGGCGACGTGCCAGAGTCTGGGAAGGAGGCCAGACATGGAAACGAGGCAAATTCGGGATGAACTGCTTGTGTTGACTGCGAAAGAGTTGGCGGCGTCGCATGGAGTTTTTTTTTCTGCGGCGTTGTTGGCTGATTTTGGTGTGCCGTTGAAGACCGCGCTAGTTGCGTTGACCGCAGCGATGGCAGGACGGAACCCGACGGTTCAATATTCTTTCGCACTGTCCTCATGGCCGGGGGGCGGCACGCTTGCTGTCACGGTGGAGGACGTTGTCGCCATTGCTTACATCATGTCGGATACTGTAGTCTCCTCGGCCGGCATGCTGGCGGCTCAGCGCGACATCAGCCATGCTGACTAAAACGACGGAGCCGTGCAGGGTAACTGGATGCCGGGATGTCTATGATGCCGGCGACATCCGGCCCCGGAAGGATTGGCGTCCTGTCCATCCCAGAATTGATGGCCGCCATCGCCATCGCCATTGCCTTGACTAAGTACGAAGTGGCTTTAAACTCAACAGGCGTACTACAAACGTGGCAAGAACTGAAGGCTCATCATGTCCACATTGAATTCTGCCCCGTTGGCGTCGCCTGCACCGACTGAAGGAGTCGCCCCAATCAAGCGCGACCCGGACGGGCATCCTGCGTTCCAATTGACTAGACGGATTGCTCGGGAAGCGGATATTGAGTTTCGAGGTTGGCCAAGAAGTGCCGCAGAGGAGCTTATTAGAACTTTGAGAAATGTGAGTTCTGACCTGTCCTAACGACGACCTTCTAGTTGGGGCGGAATAAGAGAAGCCTTCGGCCTCTCGCCTTGCCCTGATAGGACAGCTGGGGGGGGGCAAACATCAGGTTTGCAACCGCCCAGCACCATGTAGCGGCCCATGCCGCCCATGCCCGCCACGTCCGGCACCATAGCATTGAGACGGCTCGCCCGAACAGCATCCAGGCGGCGGCCTACGCTGACCTCGACCTGATCGCTCCTATTCGCCACGCCGACTGCGGCTATCCCATCCGGCCAGGTCAGCCACCGAAGCAGCGCTACCCGACCATCCCGGCCAGCCACGCAGGTGACGCTCGCGTCATCCTGCGCCAGGGAGGCCGCTTCACGAACGTGGCCAATCAGCCCGACAACCTGAACGGCTACAACCTGACCGGCATGGGCTTGGCCCCAACCGCGATGAACAAGCAGCCCGGTACACGACCTGATGCAGGGCTGCACGTTGAATAGTCTGCTGGGCGTATCGGCCTTCAACAAAAAAGCCGCCTCGCCAACGGCGGCGCGATCCAGGGGGCGCGAATCGGCACCAGCGACTCCCTGGCGCCATTGCCAATGATCAGTCGGTCGCCATCAACAACGATGTGTTCGGTGCCCCCGCGGCTGTCGTATAGGCGCTAGGACGGGACTTCTTCGATGAATTGGTACGGAACTACCTCACGCCCACGGGCAAGTCCAACGGGCCGATACTGACCACTGCCGCTAGGGTGCTGCTGCGGTGCTGGTCGGGGTCACGCTGAACGGAGCGCCCAGCGTCAGCGTTTCCTGCACGGCGCGTGGCCTCGAGATGCTGGCCATGGTGTTTAAACCAAAAAACTATTTCGTCATGCGCACCCATCCTGCACGTACCGCCTCTTTTACCTTGTCCCAGCGTGATGCCGGATAGTCGCGCTCCCAGGATTCTCGCAATTCTGGTTCGGCATCCTCCCAGGCGCTACCTTGATAGGTTGCGCGGTTCGCCATCGATGCACCGTATCGATACGCGGGGTCGTACTCTTGATAAGTGCCACCCATGTAGGAAAAAGTGTCCAGCCAGTGAGCGCGGAAGTACGTGTCCTCGCTGATGCCTAGGCTGTCGCCACGCTGTATGTTCAAGCTGCCCTGATTGGGCGTGGGCGGCAGGCGTCTGCTGTTGTCGAGCCGGGAGGCCGCGTCGTGCGGTAACTCCGCTTCGGACACAGCACGTTGCATCGCCCCCGCCTCCTGCATTCCCTGCCGAGAGGCAGATGACTCGGACTGCGTCGACTGCACCATTTCCTGCGCCCCCCTTTGCGCTGTTTGCAACATGTCGCGTTGTTGCTGTGAACGTTGTTGTAAGCCGACATCTGGCTGAGGATTGGGTACGCTGCCTTGCTCCATCTTGATGCCAGCCCATTCGCCAGCACCCCATCGGGCTTGTTGCTGGTTGATATCCAACGGTCCGAAGGTATCGACAATGACCGCCGCGTTCCTGGCTTGTTCACGGCTAACTGCCTGGATGGTCAAGACTACACACCCCCGCTCTATAGCCTCGGAATAAATGCGGTGTTCGCGGTAGTCGGTGTCAAAGCACCTACTGAAGAAGTGTTTAATCTTGTCGGCGATGGCATCGCCAGCTTCGTTCGAGCTAACGATAGCATCGAATTGCTGTCCAGCGCCGGCGACAGTAGCAGAATCGCTCAGTTGAATGGATGCAACATCAAAGCCGGCATCTATCAGTGCTTCGCGGGCGCCGTTTGCATCAGCACGATTATCAAATACGGCTGCCAGAGTATGTGTCATGATTAACTCCCTCAGTTGCGGCGTGCAGCCGCGATCAGTCAACTGATCCACTTACGCGCCACCTGCATGAATACAGCATAGCAGTTTGAACGGCGCGAACACAGGGTGAACACTCGGTACTTTGCGGGTATCTGTCGTTGAAGAAAAAGCCTGCCCTGCGCAAGATTTTAGATATCGATAGGGGCTGCTGTGGTGCCGTCCAGCTACTTCGGTGCGGCCAGTCCGACTGAGGATGTGGCATGCCTATGCTGCGGTCTGGGACGAAGCTTAATGGTGTGTGGAACAGGGCTGCCAGACGCTACGCCCCATGCCGCAGCCCACTGGGCAGCACGGCGCTTACCCTCCGGGGTGGTGGCGGCGATCATGCGATCAATCGCTACTGTCATGCGATGCATGGCGTAGGCTCTTGGTTGATCGGCATAGCGAGAACGCTTCATGGCGGGTGCTGGTGGTGGGAGGCAGCCCTCATGCTACAGCACGAGGACTGACGTCCGCAACGACGGGATCGTACCGTGTCGGGGACTGCTACTTGTCCGACGAGTGGATTAGGCTCATCGGCGACGAAGTTGGCGGGCCGGGATTGACCAAGTACGGTGCCGTAGCGTCCAACAGCAATATTCCCCTTTCCGTTACATGCAGCGCGGACCCGTCGCGCCAAGTCAACGACAGCGGAGTGTCCAGCTTCAAGCTGGGTGGCGGTGGTACCAGGGTGAGTCTTGGTGGGCACATGTGGCTCATTATAGCCACAGCCTACGGACTCGCTGACGGTCGTCAAGAGCTTCGGCAAGCGACACAAGAACGTGCTGCGCGCCTACGATATGCTGAACTGTTCTCATGATTTCATGCGGCTGAATTTTCAGCCGCATGAATATGTTGATGGGCGTGGCAACATTCAGCGCATGGTCAAGATGACCAAGGACGGCTTCGTGATGCTGGTCATGGGCTTTACTGGCGAGGCGGCGATGGCCTTCAAGGAAGCGTACATCGCCGCCTTCAACGCCATGGCGGCCTACATCGCCCTGGACCAGCAGACGCTGTTGCTGCGCATGCACGCGCAACATGCCGGCCGAAAGCATGGAGGCCATCGTGACCGACCCGCCGTACCACCTGACGGCGGGCAAAAAGGGCGGCAGCGGACCAGCTTCGGTTAACCTGAGCGCACTTGGTGGCTGGTCGCGCATCACCATGGGCTTCATAGGCATGCAGTTGAGCGGTGGCGACATCACCCATCGAGTGGGTGTGTGGGCTAAGGCGTTGCGCGTATTGAAACCGGGTGGCCCCCGACTGAATGCGTGCAACAGAGCCACGGTAAACCATCGACATGATGCCGTTCCAAAAAAATTCCACTAAGAAATAGACCTCTTCGCTTACACTGTTGGTAAATATATTCGGCGAGGTAGGGTGTGCCAGAAGAATCGAGAAATCCAAGTCCTGCTGCCATACGCTGGTCTGTTTCGGTTCGTACTATCCTAATTTCGCTTGTTCTGGCTTGTCTCCTACCTGGTGTGTTCGGGGCGTCGGCCATTCTCTACATCTCCTACCAGAGAGAACGTGTCCAGTTAGAGGTCGATACTATCCAGACGGCGCGTGCCATGGCGCAGGCGGTGGACGCCGAACTTCTGAAGGCCCAAGCTGCCGCACAGGCGATGGCTACTTCTGGGTATTTGTTCTCAGGAGACTTTGCTACGTTCTATGAACATGCAACGGACCTGCTGCAACAAACCGAAATCGGCAACAACTTTGTTCTCAGCGACGAGATGGGGCAGCAGTTAGTCAACACCATACGTCCGTTTCCCGGCCCATTACCGCGCCACGGCAATCCAAAGCAATTGCAACAAGTCTTCAAGACGATGAAGCCGGTCATATCGGACGTTTACGTTGGCGGCGCGCTACACCGGCCGGTTGTGAGCATTGATGTTCCGGTGTTTAAGAATGGCAAGGCCATTTATGACCTCAGCATCGGGATTTTCCCGGAGCGACTGGGGCAAATACCGCTTGCTCAGCACCTACCTCCAGACTGGATAGTATCGATTCTTGATACCCAGGGCGTTATTGCCTCGCGTACTCACGCAACAGATAGATTCGTCGGCAAAAAAGTGGTTCCGTTGCTGTTGCAGCGCATGGAGGTGGCGGCGGAAGGCATGGTCGAAACCAACACCCTAGAAGGCATTCCTGTCAGCGCTGTCTTCAGTCGCTCACCCAGGACGAAATGGACCGTTGCCATCGGTATCCCAACCCAACAATTCACGGCGCAATTGCGGCAGCGATTCCTGCTGTTGCTGGTCACGATAGTTATTCTCATAACGGTCAGTGTCGTCCTGGCGTCAATTCTTGCAAGCCACCTTGCCCGTTCCATACGAGCATTGATTGCGCCGGCTATGGCTCTGGGATCGGGGGCGTCAGTCACCGTCCCACACATCCGAGTTCGGGAAGTGTCGGATGTTGGGTCTGCCATCAAAAATGCATTTAATCTGCTGACGCTGCACACTTTGGCTGCCAACGTATATTCCAACATCAGCGAAGGTGTAGTAGCCACCAATCCCGATGGCGCCATCGTCTCGGTGAATCCAGCCTATTGCGCCATCACTGGGTACTCCGCTGAAGAGTTAATAGGGGCTAATCCGCGCATCATCAAGTCAAACTTGCACAATGCCGACTTTTATCGCGGTATCTGGGAAACTATCAACAAACACAGTTGTTGGAATGGTGAAATTTGGAACCGTCGCAAAGACGGCAGCCTGTTCCTGGTGAGCGAGACGATCACAACGATACGCGATGGCAATGGCCGTATTGAACACTACGTTGGAGTTATCAACGATATTACCGAGGCCAAGCAGGCTGCGGAGTTCATCCATCACAAAGCCTATCACGACCCAATCACCGACTTGCCGAACCGCTCGCTGTTTATGGATCGCCTGCATCAAGAGATTATCCGCGCCCGCCGCAACAAGCTGGCGATGGCCCTGCTCTTCATCGACCTCGACCATTTCAAGGAAATAAACGACAAATTCGGTCACGATGTTGGCGACGACCTGCTCAAGATGGCAGCCACGAGGCTCGCAGCGAGCGCCAGGGAATCGGATACCGTCGCACGTTTAGGTGGCGATGAGTTTACCGCAATCCTCAATGACATCAACGGGAAGGAGGATGCAGCGCGAGTGGCGCAAAAGATGCTGGATGAGATTTGTCGTCCGTTTGTGATTGGGCTGCACGAACTGGTCATTTCCGCCAGCATCGGCGTCGCCATCTATCCGACGGACGGCGATGGCGCTGCTTCCCTACTCAAAGCTGCTGATGAGGCAATGTACAGGGCGAAGCGTGGTGGCCGCAACGCATTTTCGTTCGCTGTGGCTGGGTGAGTGCTGGCGATGGAATTTCCGGCGCCTTCGACATTACAGACCGGCGCGGCTGCCGCTTTCGCCAGCACTATAGGCAACATGCCCTCATTGCGTATCAGCGCACCGTCGCCGAGGCGGCCTTTGTTATACAGGTGGTGACTGCTGAAAACCTGATTCGCACTGGCTGATTGATCGCGGACGATAATTGTCTCGCCAACGGCGGCATGATCCAGGGGCCGGGCAGCGGCACCAGCGATTCCGTGGCCGCCATGGCCAACGGCCAGCCGGTCGCCGTCAGCAATGGCGAGTTCCGCGTCCCTGCCGTCGTCGTGCAGGCGCTGGGCCGGGACTTCTTTGACGAGCTGGTGAAGAACTACCACCAGCCGATCGGCAAGCCCAACGGGCCGATGTTACCTGTCGCGGGCAGGGCGGTGCTGGCCGTGGTCACGCTGGTTATGTCTCGCCCAGTTAGTACTTCCAACGCCGCGATGGCGTCCGCCTGCATTGTATCGGTCGTGATTTATTTTTGCGGGCGTGGTAGCAGAAGTCGGTAGCCATCGGGGAAAATCCACAGTTCGCCATCTGCGGTCACGATACGGATGCTGTCATTGCCAGCGTCAAAGCGGCGCTCCTTGCCAAGCTCAGCGCGGCCATCCCGTTCAGGAAAAAGGAAGTCCGGGTAGTGGTCGACCTCTTGGCCGAGTTGCAAGCGTCGGCGGACCCTCAGGAAGTTGGCGAGTATGGCCGTGGCGCGTTTTACCACAACATGATTTACGTAGTCCTGGACGCCCATAGCACTTCCCAGCAATTAGCAAACACGAAACTATATGGCCACGCAGCGCTGCGCTCCATGTTGTGTACCCGGCGGAACGAGAAGCGAAACGCCCTGTTGAAGGCGCTGGGTGTTGTGGAATGCATGGTGTCCGATTCGTTTGTAGCTAGAATAGGGCCTTTCCCGTTTTTTAGACCACTATGCATGTCCAGCCGAGATGGAAGCCATGGTGTGATTTTACCTCGACATGGAGAGCCGAATTGTGAACACGACCGCCATCCGTCTCGGGCTGCGTGAAAACTTGGGGCAGTTCTCACTGCTGGTTTTGGTCAATGCCTTCGTCGGCGCAATGGTGGGTCTGGAGCGAAGTATCCTACCAGCCATTGCCGAGCAAGAGTTCCACATCAAGGCGCGGGCCGCTATTCTTTCCTTTATCGTCGTCTTCGGCGTCACCAAGGCGCTGACCAATTACTTCGCGGGACGGCTTGCCGACCGCCATGGTCGCAAGCACATCTTGGTCGCCGGATGGCTGGTTGCTATTCCGGTTCCTTTTGTCTTAATGTGGGCACCTGATTGGAACTGGATCGTCGCCGCCAATGTATTGCTGGGCGTGAGTCAGGGTCTTACCTGGTCTACCACCGTCATCATGAAGATCGATCTGGTTGGGCCAAAGCAGCGTGGCCTTGCGATGGGACTCAACGAGTTTGCAGGCTACTTTGCGGTGGCGGGGAGCGCGCTTGCCACCGGCTGGTTGGCGTCTCTTTATGGACTGCGGCCGCAGCCTTTCTACCTCGGGGTGATCTATGTGATCCTCGGCTTGATGCTCTCGATGCTGGTAGTCCGCGAGACTCGGCATTTTGTGGCTCACGAAGTACGAACGCACCACGCTGGGGGCGGGTTAGCACTGCCAAGCCAAAGCGAAATTTTTCACCGTGCCTCGCTGACCGATCGAAATCTGTCCAGTGTCAGCCAAGCGGGGCTTGTCAACAATCTGAACGACGGCATGGTCTGGGGCTTGTTTCCCCTGGTCTTCGCCACCGCCGGCATGAGCCTGGCG
>NZ_JACEZS010000032.1 GCF_014042365.1 Rugamonas fusca | reverse complement strand
TATATTACTCACCCGTTCGCCACTCGCCGCCAGGTTGCCCCGCGCTGCCGTTCGACTTGCATGTGTAAGGCATGCCGCCAGCGTTCAATCTGAGCCAGGATCAAACTCTTCAGTTTAATCTCTGTTTGTTTGCGATTTCTCGCACCGTTATCTCTAACGGGTCGCTCACTCAAAATACTGACAGGCTACTCTTGCGAGTATCCTATTAATTTATTTCTTGTGAACATTTGATATTTTAAGTATCACGAGGACTAGCCTCGTGTGCACTTCCATCAAACGTCCACACTTATCGACTGTGAATTGTTAAAGAACTTTATTCGGTACTGCTTGCTGCGAATCGTTTTGTTCGTCAGCAGAGAGATGAGATTATGCGGTGTTTCGTGCAGCTCGTCAACCCCTCATTTTTCTCCCCGCTTCACTCGCACTACATGCGCCGTTTTGCGGGGAGGCGAACTATAGCAAAGCCCGCGCAGGACTGGCAAGGCCTTTTTCGCAGCCCCACATCGTCCTCGCTGGCAGACCGGCATGAAATGCGCTAAGGTGACACCCCGCCTCCCCTCTCACCTCCGGCCATATCCCATGACAAAGCCTCCACCATTTGATGTCATCGTCGTTGGCAGCGGACCGGGCGGCGCCAGTGTCGCGCGCGAACTCGCGCGCCGGCGGATGCGGGTACTGGTGCTGGAACAGGGTAGCGCCGCTCCACTGCAGGGCACGCTGTCGCAAATGGCCGGCATTGCCGCCATACCTGGCAAGAGCGCATTCTTCCATCATGATGCGTCCCTGCTGGTGAGCGGCATTGCCACTGGCGGCACATCCACCATCAACTTCGCCACTGCGGTCCCACCGCCGTTGCCTATGTTCGCCGCGCATGGGATCGATCTGGCACCCGCGTTAGCGTCGCTACAGGCAGAGCTGCCGATGGCGCCCCTGCCGGACGAACTGATCGGCCCCATGGCCAGGCGCATCCAGCAAGGTGCCCTGGCCTTGCAGCTCAACTGGCGCAAACTTGATAAATTAATACGCCCACTATCCTGCCGCACCGGCTGCTGGCGTTGCGTGTATGGTTGCCCCTATGGCGCCAAGTGGACCGCGCGCGACTTTCTTGATGAGGCCGTTCAACTCGGCGCAACCCTGATCGACCAAGCCAAGGCAGAGGCAGTCATCGTGGAAAACGGCCGGGCCACCGGCGTGCACTACCGGCGCGGCGGGAAGCTGCATCAGGCGCTGGCCGGCAAGATCGTACTGGCCGGCGGCGGCATCGGCAGCCCGCGCCTGCTGCACCACTCGGGCCTGCACCCTGCGCGCAGCCCATTTTTCAGCGACCCCGTCGTGGCCGTCATGGGACAGGTGGACGATATCGATGGCGGCGCCGAAGTGCCGATGGCGGCCGGGATGTATCTGCGGGAGGAAGGGATTGCCTTGGCCGACATGACGCTGCCCAAGCCCATGTACCAGGCCTTCGCCGCCCAGGTCGGGCGATTCGACCGCCTGCTGTCGCACGCGCGCACGCTGACGTTGATGGTAAAGATACGCGACGACGTCGGCGGCGGCATCGGGCCGCACTGGGTCGATAAGGGTTTGTCCGGCGCCGACCGCGCCCGGCTGGCAACCGGGGTGGGCATGGCGCGCGACATCCTGCGCGCCGCCGGGGCAAAGAAGATATTCAAGAGCTGGCATTTCGCCGCCCATGCCGGTGGCAGCGTGCGCATCGGCGACGGCGTGGACAGCTCCCTGCAGACAACCACACCCAACCTGTTTGTCTGCGACGCCTCGGTCATCCCCGGCCCTTGGGGATTGCCGCCCACCCTGACACTACTGTGCCTGGGCAAGCGGCTGGGGCTTGCGCTCTGATTAAAGCCCGTCGAACTTCGGTGCGCGCTTTTCCAGGAAGGCGTGCATGCCTTCCTTCTGGGCCGGGGTGCCAAACGCGGCCTGGAACAGGCGGCGCTCGTAATTGACGCCTTCCGTCAGCGTGGTCTCGAAGGCGCGGTTGACGGCATCCTTGATCATCATCGCCACCGACGTTGGCATGGCGGCGATAGTGGCCGCCGCAGCCAGGGTCTCCTCAATCAGCTTGTCGGCCGGCACCACGCGCGACACCAGGCCGATACGCTCCGCTTCGGCCGCATCGATGGTGCGGGCCGTCAGCAGCAGATCCATCGCCTTCGCCTTGCCGATGGTGCGCGGCAGACGCTGGGTACCACCCGCGCCCGGCGTGACGCCAACCTTGATCTCCGGCTGACCGAACTTGGCGTTGTCGCCCGCGATCAGGAAGTCGCACATCATGGCCAGTTCGCAGCCGCCGCCCAGCGCGTAGCCGGACACGGCGCCCACCACCGGCTTGCGCACGCGCAGGATATGCTCCCAGTTGCGGGTGATGTAGTTATCGCGATAGGTGTCGGTGTAGGTGTAATCGGCCATGGCCGCGATGTCGGCGCCAGCGGCGAATGCTTTCTCGCTGCCCGTGAGGACGATGCAGCCAATCGCCGGATCAGCGTCAAACTTGTACAACGCATCGCCAAGCTCATTCATCATGCGGTCGTTCAGCGCATTCAGGGCCTTGGGACGGTTCAGGCGAATCAGCGCCACTTTGTCGTGAATCTCTACGATCAGGTCTTCATACTGCATTGAGCTCTCCTCCAATTGAAAAAGTATCCATCGATTGTAGCGTCTATCTATGGCGAAGGGGCACTGGTATGATGAACCGCTTGATACGCAGCCCACACAGGACGCCCCATTCTTACCGTATTCCGCCACTATTTAAGCGACAAGTTTGGCAATGACGCCCTGTTGCGCAATGCCGACTTCCGCCGCTACTGGTTCAGCAGCGTGCTCAATGGCTTCGGCGGCCAGGTCAGCGCGCTGGCCCTGCCGCTGTGCGCCGTGCTGCTGCTGCATGCCACGCCGGCGCAGATGGGTACCCTGGTCGCGGCCCAGGCTGTCCCGTTCGCGCTGTTCGCGCTGCCGGCCGGCGTCATCCTGGACCGCAACAGCAAATTCCCCATCCTGTTATTGAGCGAGTCTATTCAGGCCATCTCGCTGGCCAGCATCCCCGCCGCCTACTGGATGGGCACACTGTCTATCCACTGGATGTATGCCAACGCCTTTGTGCTGGGCGTGTGCTCGGTGGTGGGCGGCGGCGCGGAACAGATCTTCCTGACCTACCTGACCGGCCGCGACGGCCTGATCGACGCCCAATCGAAACTGACCGCCACCGATTCCGCTTCGCGCCTGCTGGCGCCCGGCATCGCCGGCATCTTGATCCAGTGGCTGACTGCGCCGTTCGCCGTGCTGCTCAACGCCACCGGCTTCGTCATATCCGTATTCAACCTTCGCCGCATCAGCGTGCGCGATCCGCGCCCCGCCCCGTCGGACAAGCACCCGCTGCGCGACATCCACGACGGCCTGAAATTCATCTGGGGCCAGCCGCTGCTGCGCGCGCTGGCCTGGGCCACGGGCTTCTGGCATTGGCTGTTCTATGGCTACTCGGCGCTGGTGATCCTGTTCGCCACGCGCGAGCTGGGCATGACGCCGGGCATGCTGGGCACGGCGCAGATGGTGGGCGGGATAGGCGTGTTCGTCAGCTCGCTGCTGCTCAAGCCCCTGAACCGCCGCTACGGGCCGGGCCGCACCATCCTGGTCGGCGTGGCCTCGACGGCGCTGGGCTTCGTGCTGATGCCTACCATCCCCGCCGAACTGTTCGGCAGCCGCAACGCCAGCGCGGTCGCCTACGCGGCGCTGGCCTTCTTCTTCGACTGCGGCGTGATGCTGTTCTTCATGCCCTACCTGGCCTTGCGCCAGAAGGTGACGCCGGACGAATTCCTGGGCCGGATGACCTCCACCATGCGCTTCCTGACGGTGGCCACGGCCCCGGTGGGCGCAATGGTGGCCGGCGCCGTGGCTGAACACTACAGCATCCGTACCGGCATGGCCTGCGTGGCGGCCGGCGGCGTGGTGCTGACCATCGCCCTGCTGATGTCCAAGCCTATCCGCGCCGTGCGGCCCTGAACCAGGACCGCCGCGCCGGTGCAATCAGCGCGCCGGCGCCTGGCGCGGCAACAGCAGCCAGATCGCGCCGCGTTGCTTCATGCGGCCCGCATTGTCGGCCGCCTCGGTGCCAAAGCCGAAGAAGTAATCGACCCGGATCGCGCCGCGGATCGCGCCGCCCGTATCCTGCGCCATCACCAGCCGCTGCAGCGGAATGTCGCTGTTCGGCTGCGTGGTCGACAGGAACATGGGCACGCCCAGCGGCAGCTGGGACGCATCGATGGCCACCGAGCGCTGCGGCGTCAACGGCACGCCCAGCGCGCCTTTCGGCCCCACGCGCGGATCAGGCAAGCGCTCCTCCTTGAAGAACACATAGCTGGGATTGACGTTGAACAGTTCCTGCATGCGCGTGGGATGGCCCGCGATCCAGGCCTTGATGCCCTGCGCCGAGGCCTGCTCCATTGTCAGTTCGCCCTTGTCCACCAGCCAGCGGCCGATCGATTTGTAGGGATAGCCATTCTGGTCGGCGTACGCCACGCGCACGGTTTCCTGGGTGTCCGTCAGCTGTACGCGGCCGGAACCCTGCACCTGCAGGAAGAACGATTCAACGGGATCGTCCACCCACAGCAGCTCCTTGCCAGTGGCGTCGGCCCGCTCGATCTCGGCGCGGCTCGCATACGGCACCACCTTCTTGCCCACCAGCCGGCCGCGCAAGCGCATGCCCTTCAATTCCGGGTAGACGCTGGCCAGGTCCACCGTGATCAGGTCATCGGGCACTTTATACAACGGCGTCTGGTATGGACCGCCGCGCTTGCGGGCGCCGCGCAGCAGTGGCTCGTAATAGCCGGTAATCAGACCATCGTGCGCGCCGTCGGGTGCGATGACCTGGTTCGGCACCAGGAACGCTTCGAAAAAGGTGCGGATCGCCTGTTCGTCGTTGCCGTTGACGGTACGGGCGATGGTGCAGGCTTCCTTCCAGTCCACGCGCTTGACCAGCACATTACAGGACGACACGAAGGCCGGCCAGGCGGCGCGCACGTCATCGCGGTCCCAGCCCGGCAACGCGGCGAAGGTCGTTGGCACGAATTGCGGCGTGGTCGGCAGCGGTGCCGGCGTCGGCGACGGCGTGGGCACAGGCGCCGGCACCACGGGCGGCGGTGCGGGCTGGCGCGGCGGCGCCGTGGTACAGGCGGCTAGCGAAAGCACGACGGCCGTCAGCGAAACGAGTAAACTACTGCGTGTAAATGACATAAGGATAACTATGTGGGTCTTGATGTTGGAAGCGATCGTGGCGTTCTTCCTGCTGGTCTTCATCGTCTGGTGGACCATGTACTCGGGCAAAAAGCCTACGCCCAAACAGAAGAACGACGACACGAATTGAGGCGCGGCGGCGCGCCCCGGAGAAATGGCGCGGGCCGTGTCAGTGCAAGGTGCGCGGCAGCGACAGGACGAATTCGGGAATCTTGACTTCGAACTGGTGGCCATCCTCGGCCACGCAGAAATACTCGCCCGTCATCGAGCCTTGCTGGGTCTGCAGCGCCGTGCCGCTCGTGTATTCGAACTGCTCGTTTGGCTGCAACAAGGGCTGATGGCCCACCACGCCCAGGCCGCGCACTTCCTCCACGTGGTTGTTGGCGTCCGTGATGACCCAATGGCGCGAGATCAGCTGCGCCGGCACCGTCCCCGTGTTCTTGATCGTGATCGAGTAAGTGAACACGAAATTGGTGCGCTCGGGGTCCGACTGCTCGGGCAGGTACTGGGTTCTGACCGACACAGTAAATTCGTAAGTGGCCATCGACTTTCCTTAAAAAACGGTAAAACGTGAACCGCCGACAATGATAGCGATTCAATATCGTCAGTCCTACATTGCACTCCAAATTGGAGCAGGATGCAAGCTGCCGCAGCCAAAACGGCCCATAAAACCTTGGACCAAACAGGCGCGGCCGCGCCAGCGAGCGTAAAATAGCGCATCTTTTTAAAATGCAAGCGCACTGCACGACCACACCATGACCACTTTCCGCATCGCCCCCAGCATCCTGTCCGCCGACTTCGCCCGCCTGGGCGAGGAAGTGCGCAACGTCGTCACCGCCGGCGCCGACATCATCCACTTCGACGTGATGGACAACCACTACGTGCCCAACCTGACCATCGGCCCGCTGGTATGCCAGGCGATCCGCCCGCACGTGCAAGTGCCGATCGACGTGCACCTGATGGTCAAGCCGGTCGACCGCATCATCCCCGACTTCGCCAAGGCCGGCGCCGACATCATCACCTTCCACCCGGAAGCGTCGGAGCACATCGACCGCTCGCTGCAACTGATCCGCGATAACGGCTGCAAGGCCGGCCTGGTGTTCAACCCCGGCACCCCGCTGCACTACCTGGACCACGTGATGGACAAGATCGACATGATCCTCATCATGTCCGTCAACCCCGGCTTCGGCGGCCAGTCCTTCATCCCCGAAGCACTGAAGAAGATCGCGCTGGCGCGCCGCAAGATCGACGAATCGGGCCGCGACATCCTGCTGGAAGTGGACGGCGGCATCAAGATCGACAACATCGCCGCCGCCGCCAAGGCCGGCGCCGACACCTTCGTGGCCGGCTCGGCCATCTTCGGCCAGCCCGACTACAAGGCCGTGATCGACGCCATGCGTACCCAACTGGCGACGGTGTAAGCATGAAAGTCCTGGCAGGCGTCCGCGCCGCGATCATCGATCTGGACGGCACCATGCTCGACACGGTGCCCGACTTCCACGTGGCCATCAACGCCATGCGCGCCGAGCTGGGCCTGGCGCCCATCTCGCAACAGCTGATCGCCAACATGGTGGGCAAGGGTTCCGAGAACCTGATCCGCAGCGTGCTGGCGCTCGACTACGACGCGGCCGGCGTGGAGCAGCATTTCGAGGCGGCGCTGGCGTCCTACCAGCGCCACTACCTGGCCATCAACGGCAACCACAGCGCACTGTACCCGGACGTGATCGCGGGCCTGGAAGCGCTCAAGGCGCAAGGCCTGCGCCTGGCCTGCGTGACCAACAAGCCGATCTCGTTCGCCACCCCGCTGCTGCACCAGAAAGGCCTGCACGGCTATTTCGACGTCGTGTACGGCGGCGATTCGCTGGCCCGCAAGAAGCCGGACCCGCTGCCGCTGCTGACCGCATGCGAACACTTCGGCCTGGCGCCATCGGCCGTGGTGGCCATTGGCGACTCGTCCAACGACGCGCAGGCGGCGCGGGCGGCCGGTTGCCCCGTCCTGACGGTACCCTACGGCTACAATCACGGACAGGCTATACACGAAACCGATTCCGATGGTATAGTTGACACGCTGCTAGAAGCGGCACGCCAGATTCGTTTGCATAACTGAATTGCATACTGCGCTCAACCGATAATGTTTCTCACCAAAAAACACACTGTCACACAACCGGGCTCGATTGAGGCCTGGCTTTGGCGACGCTGGCAATCCTGGCAAAAGTAAGCCGAATTGATTGCTGTCGCACGTGCTCTCGCACCCGACAGGTTTTTTGCAAACCCACCGCCGCTCACAATGCGGCGGCATGGAGAGAAACATGACCGAACTCGAATTCAAATCGTTGGCCAATGAAGGCTACAACCGTATCCCGCTGATCGCGGAAGCGTTTGCCGACCTCGAAACTCCCCTCACGCTGTACCTCAAGCTGGCCCAGACCCAGAACGCGGGCAAGAACACCTTCCTGCTCGAATCGGTGGTGGGCGGCGAGCGTTTCGGCCGCTATTCCTTCATCGGCCTGCCGGCCAACACGCTGCTGCGCAATACGGGCAACGTGACGGAAGTCGTTCGCAACGGCGCCGTGATCGAACGCCACGAGGGCAATCCGCTCGAATTCATCGAACAATTCCAGTCGCGCTACAAGGTGGCCCTGCGCCCCGGCATGCCACGCTTCTGCGGCGGCCTGGCCGGCTACTTCGGCTACGACACGGTGCGCCACATCGAGAAGAAACTGGCCGCCACCTGCCCCAAGGACGACCTGGGCCTGCCCGACATCCAGCTGATGGTGACGGAAGAACTGGCCGTGATCGACAACCTGTCGGGCAAGCTGTACCTGATCGTGTACGCCGACCCCACCCAGCCGGAAGCCTATTCGAAAGCGCGCCAGCGCCTGAAGGACTTGCGCATGATGTTGCGCCGTGGCGTGGACGCACCTGTCACCTCCAGCTCCGTGCGCACCGAGACCATCCGCGAATTCGACAAGGCCGACTACCTGAAGGCCGTGGCCAAGGCCCACGAATACGTGCTGGCCGGTGACCTGATGCAGGTGCAGATCGGCCAGCGCCTGCGCAAGCCCTACGTGGATTCGCCGCTGACCCTGTACCGCGCGCTGCGTTCGCTGAACCCGTCGCCGTACATGTACTTCTACAATTTCGGCGACATGCAGATCGTCGGCGCCTCGCCCGAGATCTTGGTGCGCAACGAGACAGCGCCGGACGGCCAGAAGAAAGTCACGCTGCGCCCTATCGCCGGTACCCGCCCGCGCGGCAGCACGCCCGAGCGCGACGCCGAACTGGCGAAAGAACTGCTGGCCGATCCGAAAGAGATCGCCGAACACGTGATGCTGATCGACCTGGCCCGCAATGACCTGGGCCGCATTTCCGAGATCGGCAGCGTCAAGGTCACCGACCGCCTGGTGATCGAAAAGTATTCGCACGTGCAGCACATCGTCTCCAACGTCGAGGGCAAGCTGAAAGACGGCCTGTCCAACCTGGACGTGCTGCGCGCCACCTTCCCGGCCGGCACCCTGACGGGCGCGCCCAAGGTGCGGGCGATGGAAGTGATCGACGAGCTGGAAATCTCCAAGCGCGGCATCTACGGCGGTGCCTGCGGCTACCTGTCGTTCGGCGGCGAAATGGACGTGGCCATCGCCATCCGCACCGGCGTGATCAAGGACGGCAACCTGTACGTGCAGGCCGCCGCCGGCATCGTGGCCGACTCCATCCCCGAGATGGAATGGCAGGAAACTGAAAACAAGGCGCGCGCCGTGCTGCGCGCCGCCGAACAAGTGCAAGATGGCCTGGATGGGGAGTTCTGAGATGCTGCTGATGATCGACAACTACGACTCCTTCACCTACAACATCGTGCAGTACTTCGGCGAATTGGGCGAGGACGTGCGGGTCTACCGCAACGACGAGATCACGATCGAACAGATCGAGGCCCTCAATCCGGACCGCATCTGCATCTCGCCCGGCCCCAAGGACCCGGCGCAGGCCGGCATCTCGCTGGCGGTGATCAAGCACTTCGCCGGCAAGAAGCCCATCCTGGGCGTGTGCCTGGGCCACCAGGCCATCGGCGAAGCCTTTGGCGGCAAGGTGATCCGCGCCAAGCAGGTCATGCATGGCAAAACTTCTCTCATCGCGCATACGGGCGTGGGCGTCTTCAAGGGACTGCCCTCCCCCTTCACAGTGATCCGTTATCACTCGCTCGCCATCGAGCGCGCCTCGCTGCCTTCCTGCCTGGAAGTGACGGCGTGGACCGACGACGGTGAAATCATGGGCGTGCGCCACAAGGAATACGACATCGAGGGCGTGCAGTTCCACCCCGAGTCCATCCTGTCGGAACACGGCCACGAGCTGCTGAAGAATTTCCTGGTCCGCTGATAGGGAGGCGTACGTCTTCACGTACGTCTTTCCTCCCTCCGCTGCGACCCGCGTTCAAAATTTGAAGAAGGAATTGCCATGCCGATCACCCATCAAGAAGCCCTGCTGCGCTGCATCGAACACCGCGAGATTTTCCACGATGAGATGCTGCACCTGTTCCGCCAGATCATGTCCGGCGAAATGTCGCCCGTGATGATCGCGGCCCTGACCATGGGCCTGCGCGTGAAAAAGGAAACTATCGGCGAAATCGCCGCCGCCGCGCAAGTGATGCGCGAATTCTCCACCAAGGTGCCGATGGCCGACACCAGCGGCCTGCTCGACATCGTCGGCACCGGCGGCGACGGCGCCCATACGTTCAACATCTCCACCGCCTCCATGTTCGTGGCCGCCGCCGCTGGCGCGCGCGTGGCCAAGCACGGCGGGCGCAGCGTGTCGTCCTCGTCCGGCAGCGCCGACGTGATCGAGGCGCTGGGCGCCAACATCAATTTGAAACCGGAGCAGATCGCCCAGTCGATCGCGCAAACGGGCATCGGCTTCATGTTCGCCCCCAACCACCACGCGGCCATGAAGCACGCGGCGCCGGTGCGGCGCGAACTCGGCGTGCGCACCATCTTCAACATCCTGGGCCCGCTCACCAATCCGGCCGGCGCGCCCAACATCCTGATGGGCGTGTTCCACGCCGACCTGGTGGGTATCCAGGTGCGGGTGCTGCAACGCCTGGGCGCGCAGCACGCCCTGGTCGTCTATGGCCGCGACAACATGGATGAAGTGTCGCTGGGCGCGGCCACCATGGTCGGTGAGCTGGTCAACGGCGAAATCCGCGAATACGAAATCCACCCGGAAGACTTCGGCCTGCAGATGATCGCCAGCCGCAACCTGAAAGTGGCCGACGCCGCCGCCTCGCGCGCCATGATGATGGAAGCGCTCACCGGCCAGCCCGGCGCGCCGTACGACATCGTGGCCCTGAACGCCGGCACGGCGCTGTACGCGGCCGGCGTGGCCAGCTCGATCGAGGATGGCCTGAAGCGGGCCCGCATCGCCATCGAGTCCGGCGCGGCGCTCAAGAAGATCGAGCAGTTCGTGCAGGTGACGCAGACGCTGGGCGCCACCAACTAAGCCACCAACCAAGCCATCAACGAGGAGAGACGCCATGTTCGGCATCCACGACCTGACGCTGTTCATCGTATCTGGCCTGCTGCTCAACATCCTGCCCGGCCCCGACTCGCTGCTGATCATGACACGCAGCGCCACCCAAGGCTGGCGTGCCGGTTCGGCCGCGGCGCTGGGCATCGCCACCGGCACGCTGGTGCACATCCTGGCCGCAGCGCTGGGCCTGTCGGCGCTGCTGGCCACGTCGGCCACCGCATTCACGGTCGTCAAATGGGTGGGCGCGGCCTACATCGTCTATGTCGGCATCGGCCTGCTGCGCAGCCGGCGCGGCCAGCCTGCCGAGGTGGCAACGCCCGCGCTGCCAGCCTTGCCCTACCGGAAAATCTACTTCCAGGGCATGCTGACCAATGTGCTCAACCCCAAGGTGGCGCTGTTCTTCCTGGCCTTCGTCCCGCAATTCATCAACGCGGACGCGCCCAGCAAGCCGCTGGCCTTCATCATCCTGGGCTGCATCTTCAATTTCAATGGCACGCTGTGGTGCCACGCGCTGGCCCTGTTCACCGCGTTCGCCAGCACCCGCCTCAAGCTCAAGCCGCTGCTGGCCCTGTGGCTGAACCGCGCCACCGGCGGCCTGTTCCTGGCGCTGGGCCTGCGCCTGGCCTTATCCGAACAACACTAGCATTCCCATTCACGGTTTCCCCATCATGTCCGACATCCTCAACAAAATCCTGGCCGTCAAGGCCGACGAAGTGGCCGCCGCCAAAAAGCACCGCAACCTGGCCAGCCTGCAACGCGAAGTGGAAGGCAACGCCGAATTGCGGGCCGGCCTGCGCGGCTTCGAGGCCAGCCTGCGCCGCCACATCGCCGCCGGCGCGGCCGGGGTGATCGCGGAAGTGAAAAAAGCGTCGCCTTCGAAAGGCGTGCTGCGGGCCGATTTCCGTCCGGCCGAGATCGCGGCCAGCTACGCGGCAGGCGGCGCGGCCTGCCTGTCCGTGCTGACGGACGTGCAGTTCTTCCAGGGCGCCGTCGACTACCTGCAGCAGGCGCGCGCCGCGTGCGCGCTGCCCGTGCTGCGCAAGGACTTCCTGATCGACATCTACCAGGTGTACGAAGCGCGCGCCATGGGCGCCGACTGCATCCTGCTGATCGTGTCGGCGCTCGATCATGGGCTGATGGCGGAAATGGAAGCGTGCGCCCATGAGCTGGGCATGGACGTGCTGGTGGAAGTGCACGACGGCGACGAACTGACGGCCGCCCTGCGCCTGAAGACCAACCTGATGGGCATCAACAACCGCAACCTGCGTACCTTCGAGACGTCGCTGGACACCACTTTGGGCCTGTTGCCACGCATTCCAAGCGAGCGCCTCGTTGTGACGGAATCTGGCATCATGGTAACAAATGATGTCAAGCGTATGCGTGATGCTAACGTCAACGCCTTCCTGGTAGGCGAAGCGTTCATGCGCGCACCAGACCCCGGCGCGGAATTGCGCCGCCTGTTCAACTAACCGGAGATTGCCATGGCCACGACACCGTTGAGGAAAACAGCCCTCGCGGGGCTGGCCTCGTTAGTGGGGATGTCCCTGCTCGCTGGCCTGCTCACTTCCTGCTACCGGCAGCCGACCGTGCTGCCACCTCCCCCAGTGACGCGGGCGCCCGCGCCAGCGCCGCAACCGGCGCCAAGCCAGCGCCAGGCGGCCACGCTGGATGACTACAAGATCATGGTGGCCCGGCGCATCGCCGCCGCCAACGCTTCGCAGATCTTCTACGGCGCGCTGCCGCCCATGCTGCCGGCCATCGTCGTGCTGGACTTCACCATCGACGGCAACGGCAATATCGGCACCTTGCGCGTGCACCGCTCGCGCGACGACGACGCCTCCAGCATCGCCATGAGCGCCGTGCGCCGGGCCGAGCCCCTGCCCCGCCCTGGTTCCCTGCTGCGGGGCCGGCACCTGGCCGTGACGGAGACTTTCCTGTTCAACCGCGACTACCAGTTCCAGCTGCGCACCTTGGCCGGGCCGCAGTAAGGCACCCGCGGGGGTACATTCAGCCCAGCGCCGCCCGTGGCGGCAGGCTGGCCGGTTCCGCCACTTCGATCCGGTCGCGCCCCAGCGCCTTGGCGCGGTACAGGGCGCCGTCGGCCCGCAGCAGGATGCCGTCCAAATCTTCCTCGGCGCTGAGCTGGCAGGCGACGCCGATGCTGGCCGTGCAGGCCGGCAAGCCGTCCTGGCGCGGCTCCCGCAGCACATCCTGGATGCGTTCGGCCACGCTGCAGGCCCGCTCCATGCCCGTGTCGGGCAGCAGCACGACGAATTCCTCGCCGCCGAAACGGGCCACGTGGTCCGACGCGCGCAGCACCTTGCCGATCACTTCCGCCACATGTACCAGCACCCGGTCGCCGGTGGCGTGGCCATAGCGGTCGTTGATGGACTTGAAGTGATCGAGGTCGATGCTGATCAAGGAGATGGCGCGGCGCTCGCGCTGCATCAGGGCGCGCTCGCGCGCGTAGACGTCGGCGAAGCCGCGCCGGTTCAGCACCTGGGTCAGCGGGTCGCGCGTCGAGCGCAATTCCAGGATGGTTTGCAGGCGACGGGTGGCCACCGTCAGGAAGCCTACCACCAGCATCAGCACCATGAAGCTGCTGATGGCCAGATACACGTTCTGGAACGTCCCCGGCCGTAGCAGGTCGACCGAGGTGCCGCCGGCGAACAGCGCCAGCACACCGCGCGTGGCCACCACCAAGGCCTGGGCCAGCATCAGCATGCCGAACAACAGGGTGGGAAACTGGCGCTCGCCGTGGCGCGCGATCAGCCATACCTGGCGCCAGTAGATTACGCTGACGAGGGTGGAAAAGACGGCCA
Source organism: Rugamonas fusca (assembly GCF_014042365.1). Taxonomy (GTDB): domain Bacteria; phylum Pseudomonadota; class Gammaproteobacteria; order Burkholderiales; family Burkholderiaceae_D; genus Rugamonas; species Rugamonas fusca. The sequence continues at coordinate 35,411 of NZ_JACEZS010000032.1, read as the reverse complement.
CGCGCACCGGGAAGTCGGGCCACACCAGCAGCCACCAGGCGATGGCGGCCATGCCCACGAGCCAGATGCCATGAAACAGCCGCCAGCTGGGGCGCAGGCCATAGAATTTTTCCGTGCCGATCAGGGACAGCCCTATGCCCCACAACAGCACGGCGTTCATGCTCAGTACCGGCAGGGGCCTGGGCACGGTACCGCCGCGCAGCGCCAGCAGCACGGTGCCGGCGACCATGAGCAGCAAGCCCATGCCCCATTCGCGCAAGCCGCCGATCTCGGCCGGGAAGCTGCGCCAGGCGGAAAACAGGACGATGCTCATCGCGCCACACATCACGGTGGACATCAGGACAATCGTCAGGGGATCGAGCGAAATCACGGGCAGCTTATGGTCGACGAGGGCGGATGGGCGCGCACAGGCGCAAATATCCAATTCCGCATTCTAGACCAGAACTCGCCAACGAAATATGACAGATTCTCACCGCCAATCTGAAAAGATGAAAACCGCGCAAGCGCCGTCGCCTGCGCGGCTTGTTGCACGACGCTCAGCGTGCGGCGCTGGGGCGCAGGGCTGCGCCGCGCTTGGCGCCGGCCGCGTCCAGCGTGAGCGTGATGCCGGGCGCGCGGTCGCCCTGCAGCGTGACCTGGAACGCCATCAACTCGTCGCGCCGGAACGCATGGACTTCCACCGTGGCGCCCACGGCATAGCGGGCCAGCAGGTTATCGAGGTTGGCATGCGTGGCGCGCAAGCCATCCACGGCCACCAGCACGTCGCCCGCCGACAGGCCGGCCTGGTGCGCCGCCCCGCCCTCGTGCACGGCCGACAGCTTGCAATCGTTGCCGTCGCGGCCGGGATTGACGTCCAGGCTCGGTTTCGCGGACTTGCGCTCGTCGGCCAGCTTGACGCCGACCGGCGCCAGCAGCTTGGCCAGCGGCAGGTCGGCCGTGCCGCGTACGTATTTGTCGAAGAACGATTTCAGGCGCAGGCCGCTGATCTCGTCGAACAGGGCTTCCACTTCGGCCGGCGTGACGCCGCGGCCGCCGTCCGGGTAAAAGTCGTGGCCGTAGCGCTGCCACAGGGCCAGCATCACATCGTCCAGCGTGCGCTCACCGGCCGTCTTGGCACGGATGGTCAGGTCCAGCGCCAGCGCCACCAGCGAGCCCTTGGTGTAGTAGCTGACGATGGCATTGGGTGCGTTCTCGTCCTGGCGGTAGTACTTGGTCCAGGCATCGAAGCTCGATTCGGCCACGCTCTGCTTGGTGCGGCCGCTGCCGCGCAACACGCTGGCCACCGTCTTGCCCAGCAGTTTGAAGTAGGCCGGCTCGCCGATCAGGCCCGCGCGCACCAGCATCAAGTCGTCGTAATAACTGGTGAAGCCCTCGAATAGCCACAGCAACGGCGAGTGGTTCTCCACTTGCAGGTCATACGGTGCGAAGGCGGCCGGCTTGATGCGCTTGACGTTCCAGGTGTGGAAATACTCGTGGCTGCACAGGCCGAGGAATTGCAGGTAGCCGTCCGGGAGCTCCTTGGTCTGCGGCGCGGCCGTGCTGGGCAGGTCGGCGCGGGCGCAGATCAGGGCCGTCGAGGCGCGGTGCTCCAGGCCGCCGTAGCCGTCGCCCACGGCCATGGTGAGGAACACGTAGCGCTCCATGGGCGCGCGCTTGGTTTTCGGTTCGAAGAAGGCGATCTGGGTTTCGCAGATGGATTTCAGGTCGCGGCACAGGCGCGCCATGTCCAGGTTGGGCACGCGGCCCGTGACGACGATATCGTGCGGCACGCCGTGGGCCTTGAAGGTGGCCAGCGCGAAGTCGCCCATCTCGACCGGGTGATCGATCAGTTCATCGTAATCGGCGGCCACGTAGCTGCCAAAACCATAACGCCTGGCCTTCAGTTCCGGCAGCGCCGTGGCCACGCGCCAGCTGGCGGCGGCCGGGTCGGCCGGGCGCTGGATGTCGACCGTGTGGGTGGCCTGCTCCTGTCCCACCACGCGCAGGAACACGCTGGTGCCGTTGAAGAAGCCGTGGGTCTGGTCCAGGTGGGCGGCGCGCACCGACAAGTCCCAGGCGTAGACTTCGTAATGGACCATCAGCGGGCCGGACACCGGCGCGGCCTGCCAGGTGTGCTTATCGAGCTTGGTGAGCGGTACGTCCTTGCCGTTCGATTCGGCGCGGATCTGGATGATGTTGCGGGCGAATTCGCGGATCATGTAGCTGCCCGGAATCCAGGCCGGCAGCGCCAGTACCTGGCCGTCCGGCGCTGGCGCGCTCACGGCCAGCGTGACCTGGAACAGGTGGCCCGGCAAGTCCTTGGCCACGATGGCGTAGGCAATGGCGGGGCTCTTCTTGTTCTGTGCTTTCTTCATTTTCTTCCTATAGCTGTTCTGGTTCCGGCGCCGCTTGTGGCGGCGCCAGGTCGTCCGGGGTGTCGATATCGCGCAGTATGCCGCTGTCGTCCACCACCACCTCGCATACGGGATGCGCACGCAGGATAGCGCGCGCGCCCTGGTCGCCTTCCAGCGCCAGCAGCAGCGGCAGGTATGCATGGCCAAAGGCGACGGGATGGCCGCGCCGGCCCTGGTACATGGGCACAGCGATACCGGCGCCGTGCTCCACATCCTGCACCGCCGCCGCCAGGCTGGCGATGGTGGCCGCTTGCACAAACGGCATGTCGGCCAGCGCGATCAGCCAGCCTGCGGCGCCACGGGCGTAGTCTATCGCATGGACGAGGGAGGCCGCCATGCCCAGGTCAGCGTCCGGGCATACGCACACCTCGCAACCGAGCGCGCCCAGCGCCGCGGCCAACGCATCCTCACCGGGCCGCACCACGGCCACCACGCGCGGCAGCACGGCCAGCAGATGGCGGGCGCTGGCCTCGGCCACGGTACCGCCGCCGGGCAGCGGCTGCAGCAGCTTGCTGCGCTGGCCGGACGGATCGAACCGGCGGCCCCGCCCGGCCGCCAGCAGCACGCCGGTCAGGCTCACCGGATCACGCACCCTGGCGTTGCCAGCGTCGCCGGCTCAGGCACTGGCCGAAGCCAGATCGAACGGCAGCTTGCGCAGCCGCTTGCCCGTCAGCTTGAACACGGCGTTGGCGAACGCCGGCGCCAGCGGCGGCAAGCCCGGCTCGCCCATGCCCGTTGGCGCTTCGGCCGAGGGCACGATGTGCACCTCGATCACGGGCATGTCGGGCATGCGCGCCACCGTGTAATCGCTGAAGTTCTGCTGCTCCACCACGCCGTCCTTGAGCGTGATGGCGGCGCCGGGCAATGTCATGCCCAGCCCCATCAAGGCCGCGCCCTGGACCTGGGCTTCGATGGTCATCGGGTTGACGGCCAGGTTGCAATGCACACCGGCCGTGACGTGGTGCAGGTGCGGCACGCCATCCTTGACGGAAGCCGTGACCACATAGGCGATCACGGAATTGAACGACTCGTGCATCGCCACGCCCCACGCCTGTCCCTTGGGCAGCGCCTTCTTGCCATAACCCGACCTGGCCACGGCCAGCTCCAGCGCGGCCAGGTGGCGCTTGTGCTTCTCGCCCAGCAGCTGCTTGCGGTAGGCCACCGGGTCCATGTTGGCCGCATGGGCCGCCTCGTCGATCAGCGTCTCCATCACGAAGGCCGTGTGGGTGGAGCCGACCGAGCGCCACCACAGCACGGGCACGTTGGCCTTCACGTTATGCACGGACAGGTTGAGCGGCACTTCATATGGCTCGCCCATGCCCTCGACCATGGTGGCGTCCACCCCGTTCTTGACCATCATCGGCTCGAACGGCGTGCCGCTGATGATGGACTGGCCCACGATGGTGTGGTTCCAGGCCACGATCTTGCCCTTTTCGTCCAGCCCCAGTTCCGCGTGGTGCACGTGCGCCGGGCGGTAGTAGCCGCCGCGGATATCGTCCTCGCGGCTCCAGATCACCTTGACGGGGCCGGATTTGCCGGCCGCCCGGTAAGCCTTGGCCACGTTGACCGCTTCCACCAGGTAGTCCGAGGTCGGCACGGCGCGCCGGCCGAAGCCGCCGCCGGCCATCATTGTGTGCAGCACCACCTGCTCCGGCTTGAAGCCGGCCGTCCTGGCGATGGCGCCCTGGTCGATGGTCTGGAACTGGGTGCCGGCCCACACTTCGCAGCCGTCCGCGCGCAGGTCCACCACGCAGTTGAGCGGTTCCATGGGCGCGTGCGCCAGGTAGGGGAATTCATAGACGGCCGTGATCTTCTTCGGCGCGCCGGCCAGCCGCGAAGTGTCGGCCTGCTTGGCGACGGTGCCCGGCGTTTGCGCCAGCGCCTTGTAGTCGGCCAGTTGCTTGTCGCTGCTGACCTTTTCAACGGCGCTGGTGTCCCAATCGACCTGCAGCGCGTCGCGGCCCAGCTTGGCCGGCCAGTAGCCATCCGCGATCACGGCCACGCCGCTGCCGCCACGGTCGGTCGGCACTTCCAGCACGGCCACCACGCCGCGCATGGACTTGGCCCGCGTGGCGTCGAATTTTGCCACCTTGGCGCCGAACACGGGCGGATGGGCGATCAGCGCCACCTTGGCGCCGGGCGGCTTGAAGTCGATGCCGAACTGCTGGTGCCCGCTGGACTTGGCGCGCGCGTCGAGCCGCTTGACGGGTTTGCCGATCAGGCGGAACTGCCTGGGGTCTTTCAGCGTAACGGTGGCTGGCACCGGCTGCTTCATGGCCGCATCGGCCATGGCGCCATAGCTGGCCTTCTGGCCGGCGGGCCCGGTCAGCACACCGTTGGCCGCCTTGACCTGGGCCGGTGCCACCTTCCACTGCTCGGCGGCGGCCGCCACCAGCATGGCGCGGGCGCGGGCGCCGATTTCGCGGTACTGCGTGAACGAGTGGGCGACGGAACCCGAACCGCCCGTCATCTGGATGCCGAACGCGGGGTCCTTGTACTGCTCTCCGGCCGGCGCAAGTTCGCTGCGCACCTGCGACCAGTCGGCGTCCAGTTCCTCGGCGATCAGCATCGGCAGCGCCGTCTGCACGCCCTGGCCGAATTCGAGCCGGTTGACCTGCACCGTCACGCTGTTGTCCGGCGCGATGTGGAGGAAGGCGTTCGGTTCATAGGTCTTGGCCTGCTGCGCCTGGGCGTTGGCGAAGCGGTTCGCACCGGGTACGAAAAAGCCCAGTACCAGGCCGCCGCCGGCCACCGCGCCGGCCTTGATGAAACCACGCCGGCTCATGCCCTCGCCCGCACCTTGTACCGCCGCCTGCATCGTGTCCTGGTTAAGCCATTCGATACGCATGACGTTCTCCTTCAGGCGAGGGTTTTCGCGGCGTCCTTGATGGCGGCGCGAATCCGTTGATAGGTGCCGCAGCGGCAAATGTTGCCGCTCATGGCGTTGTCGATGTCGGCATCGCTGGGCGCCTTGTTGGCGCGCAGCAGGGCCGTGGCGCTCATCACCTGGCCGCTCTGGCAATAGCCGCACTGGGGCACGTCGTGCCGCACCCACGCCTCCTGCACCGCCTTGCCCACCTTGTCCGACTCCATGGCCTCGATGGTGACGATCTTCTGTCCCACGGCCGCCGAGATCGGGGTCACGCAGGAGCGCACCGGCTGGCCGCCCAGGTGCACGGTGCAGGCGCCGCACAGCGCCGCACCGCAGCCGAACTTGGTGCCGGTGAGATTGAGGTTGTCACGCAGCGCCCACAGGATGGGCGTGGACGGGTCGGCGTCCACCTGCATGTTTTTTCCGTTGATATTCAGGGTAATCATCAATGGCTCCTCTTGATGCAGCGATGAACAAAGGGACAGGCAAAGACGAAACCGGCGCCGCGATGCACGGGCGCCGTCAGACTGCGGACGATGCTCCCGTCCGCATGGGAATTGCCAATACTACTACGCTTACTTGATCGACGACAGCTTCGCTTCCAGCGAGCGGGCGTCGATGGCGCCGGGCACGCGGCTGCCGTCCGTGAAGAAGATGGCCGGCGTACCCGTCACGTTGAGCTTGTGGCCCAGTTCCAGCACCGCGTCGTTGGGCGTATTGCAGGCGGCCGGCGCGGCTGGCGCGGCCTTGCCCGACACCATCCAGTCATCCCAGGCCTTGTTGCGGTCGGCCGAGCACCAGATGTTCTTGGACTTGGTGAACGAATCCTCGGCCAGGATGTTGTACATGAAGGTGTAGACGGTGATGTTGTCCATCGCCTTGATGGTGTTCTGGCGGAAGCGCTTGCAGTAGCCGCAGTTGGGGTCCTCGAACACGGCGATCACGCGCTTGCCATCGCCCTTGACCAGCTTGACGGCCTTGTCCAGCGGCAGGTCGGAGAACTTGATGCGGTTGATTTCGTCGAGCCGTTCGCGGGTCAGGTCGACCGAGGTCTTGGCGTTGTAGATGTGGCCGGAGAACAGGTAGGTGGCCGTCTTGTCGGTGTACAGGATGTCGCCGCCCATGCGCACTTCATACAGGCCGCTGTAAGGCGTCTCCTTGACCGAATCGACCTTGGCGCCGCCGCCCAGGCGCGGCTCGATCAACTTCTTGATGCCCGCCTCGGTCGGCGTCTCGGCGCCCACGCAGGAGGCCATCAGGGCCGACAACAACAGCAGTGCGAACTTGCTCTTTCTCATACCATCTCCGAAAACGACATCACAGGCGCCCGTGCGGCCATCAACCTTGCTGATTTCCCAATGCGTGGGAAATCAGGCGGCGCTTGAGCACGGGCAATTTATCCAGCAAGTTTAATCCCAAATTGCGCACCACGCGCAACGGCTCCACATCCGTGCCGAACAGGCGCGCCAGGCCATCGGTGGTGAACTGCATCAGCAGCACGTTTTCCTTGCGCGCGCGGGCGTAGCGCGCCAGCACCCGCTCATCGCCAATGGCGCGCTGCGGCTCGCGCGCGTTGATGGTGGCCACCAGCTGCGCCACGTCGGCAAAACCCAGGTTCATGCCATGGCCGGCCAGCGGATGGACCACGTGGGCCGCATCGCCCACCAGCGCCACGCGCGGCGCCACCATCGCGTGCGGGCGCATCAGCCGCAGCGGGAAGTCGCGCACCAGTTCCGGACGCAGCGGCGTGAGCGTGCCCAGCTTGTCGCGGGCGTAGACGGCCAGGCGGGCGGCCAGCGCATCGGCCCCCTCGCGGCACAGCGTATCGGCCAGCGCGTCGGGCGCCGACCAGACCAGCGACACCATGTTACCCGGCAGCGGCAGCAGCGCCACGATGCCGTCGGCGCCCGTGAACCACTGGTGGGCCGCGCCCAGGTGCGGTTTCTCGCAATGGAAGTTGCTGACCACGCCGCGCTGGCCGTAGGAGCGGTAATCGAGGCCGATGTCGCACTGGCCACGTACCCAGGACTGGGCGCCGTCGGCGCCCACCACCAGCGCGGCGCGGATGGCCGAGCCGTCGGCCAGTTGCACGGTGGCGCCGTCGTCGTCGCGCAGCAGCGCCGTGGCGTGGCCGGCCACCATGGTCACGTTCTGGGCGAAGCGCAGGGCCGCGTCCAGCGCCTGGTTCAGGTTGCGGTCCTCGACGATCCAGGCCAGCGTGCCCGTGTGGGCGCCGTAGGCGTCGAAACCGAGGGCGCCGGCGTGCTCGCCGTCGCCGTTGACCAGCATGGCATCCACCGGCGCCACCCGGGCCGCATCCAGCGCGCCCCACACCTTGAGCGAAGACAGCAGCTTGTGGGCCGTGTGGTTGAGAGCGAACACCCGCACGTCCCAGCCGGGATCACCGGCGGCCGGCGCCTTGGGCGCGGCCGGCGGCGTGAGCATCGTCACGCTCTGCCCGGCCTGGGCGAAGGCCAGCGCCGTCGTCTTGGCGATGGCGCCATCGCCTACGATACAAATATCACTGTGAAGGTCGCGCCGCATGGTGGGACTGTGGGGGTGGTTGATCGGGGCGTTCATTATAGCGTTTGTGGCGGGCGCCAATTGCTGCGCCTGCCATGATGTTGATATGGCATTGCCTGCCGCCGCAGCTGGCGGAAAAATCTCGCGGGCAAATCTTTTTCACGGACGGCCTTGCCAATTCTCTTGAGCCTGCTATAATTGCGGTCCTTGGCCTGGTAGCTCAGTTGGTAGAGCAGAGGACTGAAAATCCTTGTGTCGGTGGTTCGATTCCGCCCCGGGCCACCAAGAACATCCTTGACGAAACGCCGATCCATGCAGATCGGCGTTTTTGTTTCCGGAACCAGAACCCGCGTGTCCGTTTCCATGCCACATCGCTGCTGGCAAAAGGCTGACTGAAGTTGCCGAATTCATCGCGCGGCATCCGCCCATCCTCACTCTTCTCAAAATGAAAGAGGCTGATCTCCTGCTGCCAGGAATTCTGGTATCGTGACTCAAGCGGCAGGCTCAACAATTGTTCTATCCGCGAATGTAGTTGACCGGTTTTTTTTCCCAAGACCAGTAACTTGACTATACATGGCCATTTCCACCATATTGACCGGACTCCGGAACTTGCCTATCGTCCTGGCCACTGCGGCCGGCCTGGCGCAGGCCGCGCCAACGCCCAACTGCAGCCGCACCTATACCCTGGCGTATCACGAGCATGGCATGTTGTACTCCAAGGCACTGGACCAGGGCATCGACAAGGATGTGGCGGAAGAAATGATCAAACGCAGCGGCTGCAAATTCACCGTCACCGTGATGCCACGGGCGCGCATATGGGCCTTGATCGAATCCGGCCAACTGGATTTCAGCATGTCTGGCATCACCAATCCCGAGCGCGACAAATTTGCGGCATTCGGATGGTATTTGTTCAACAAATATTACCTGCTGGTCCGTAAAGACGCCGGGGTGCGCAGCATAGACGACTTTCAAAGACGCCAGGACCTTTCCCTGGGCACCATTCGCAGCTTTCGCTACAGCGAGCGTTTCAACCATTTGGCCGACGCGCTGCGCGCAGAAAACCGCATCAATGAAGTGGTCAACCACGAGCAGTTGTTGGGCATGCTTAAACTGAATCGCATTCAGGGCATCATCATTGAGCCTTTCAATTACTCGCAAGTCCAGCAGCGGGAACTGTCGGAATTGACCAATTTGTTTGAGTCCGACGACCCCTCGGTTCTGCACGGCCTGATCATGTCCAAGCGATCGCTGTCCCCGGAAGATCAGCAACAGTGGCGCAACATCATCGATGGCATGCGGCGCGACGGCACGCTGTTTCAAATCATGCGCAAATATTTTGGCGACCGCCAAGCGAAAGCCATGACCACTTTTTGATGCCTTTGGATCCAGCGTTGCAGGCCCGTCGCCCTGGCACAGTGCGTGCTCAGTGCATGCTCAGTGCGAGATCGGCTGGAAGTCCGGGTCGTCGAAATACTTGCCGTAGTTGTTGAGCGCACCGATCACCTTCACGGCGCCGTCCTGGGGCGTGCCCGATTTGGCCTTGCCTGCCATGTGCTCCGCACCGGCCAGCAACTCGGCGACCACGACATGCAGTTGCGCATCGGCAGCCGGCGCCAGTTTGCAGTTGGCGACCATGTCGGCCACGCCATCCTCCACTTTCCTGGCCAGCGCCGCATAGGCTTGGGGCGGCATCTTGTTGGCGTGGATCGCGTCCAGGGAGCTTGCCATCGACTGGCGAATGGCGCCCATGTCCTTGCGCAGCGCGGCATCGGTTTCCCATTTCTTGCCCGCATTGAGTTGCAGCGTGGCGCCGTGCGCATCGTGGCCGTGCTGATGCATGTCCTGCGCTGCGAAGGCGGGCGCCGTGGCCAGGGCGCACACGGCGAGGACGGTCAAGACGGTTTGCTTCATTTTGCCTGCTCCGGTGCAAGGAAAGGTTATCGAGGACGGTTGCCACCCACCTATTCTCGCTGAACGCCGATTCCAAGCACATAGGTCAAGATGCCTAGCCCGGACATAAAGCCCCCCACCGGGACCACGCCGGATTGATCGCTTTTCGCGTTCAGCAAAGAGCGAACTACAGCGTCAAAGACGCGGCCTCGCGCCAGGCGGCAATGGCGGGGCCGATATCCTCCAGCCGCGCGAGTGTCGTCACGCCGGGCAACGCCAGTTTGACCAGCGCCGGATGACTGCCACCGGCCCAGATCTGCACCTGCTCCGGCAGCGCCAGGCGCACGTCGCGCAAGTTGCGCTGCACGTCCGTGGCACGCATGGTCTGGCTGAAGCTGAGCGCCAGCACGTCAATCGCTTGCGCGCTCACCGCCTGTACCAGCTGCTGGAGCGGCGTCTGCAGCCCGAGCGAGCGGCAGTCGCAGCCCTGCAGCGCCATCAGGGTATGCGCCATCAACAAGCCCAATCCATGTGCTTCCTGCGGTACCGTGGTCAACAGGATGCGCGGCCGTTGCCGGGCGCTTTGCAGCATCAATTCGGCCAGCGCCTGGCGCAGCATGGTGCTGACGCATTCGGTGTACAAGTGCTCCTCGAACACTTCGATCTGGCCGCGCGCCCACGCCCGCCCCACTTCGGCCGTCAAGTCGGCCAGCACGTCGCACACCAGGCCGGCGAGACCGAGCCGCTTGGCGCTCCGGTTCAGCAGTTGCAGCAGTGCCGGCATATCGTGCTGGCGCAAGGCCCGCAGGCAGTCGGCATGCAAGGCGAGCGCCGCGGCCGGCGGCGGCGGCGCGACCGTCTGGCGCTGGTCCAGCAGCCCTTGCAACGCCTCCAGCGGCAAGCCGGCGATCGCCGCCGGGCGCAGGCCGCCGCTCAACAGGATTTGCATCAACTGCAGGCGCTGCACCTGGTCCGCGGGGTACAGGCGCTCCCCTTGCTGGTTGCGCAACGGTTGTGGAAAGCCGTAACGGCGTTCCCAGATGCGCAAGGTGTCCTTGGACAACCTGGTGTCGCGTTCCACGGCGGCGATGGTGAACAATTCCTGAGGATTCATGCGGTTTGCCAGAAAAGAATGCTGAATTGATATGGCGCCATTTTAGCCACGCCGCCCATTTTGTCCTAGACAAAAATATTTCCCGCGGGCATAATTGCCTCCACTTTGTCTTAGACAAAATTATACCCAAGGGGGCTTACGATGACTATCCAGGTACCAGCCTGCCAGGCTTGCCGCGCCGGCCGCGCACTGCCGTTCGACTTCACCATGGCGTTCCAGCCTATCGTGGACGTCGAGCGACGGACCGTGTTCGCGCATGAATCGCTGGTGCGCGGCCTCGACGGGGCGGGCGCGGCGCACGTGTTGTCGCAGGTAAATGCCGAGAACCGCTATGCCTTCGACCAGGCCTGCCGCACCAAGGCCGTGGAGCTGGCCAGCGGCCTGGGCCTGCAAGGCTTGTTGAGCATCAATTTCCTGCCCAATGCCGTGTACGAGCCCGAGACATGCATCCGCGCCACGCTGGCAGCGGCACGGCGCCACCAGATGCCGACCCACCGCCTGCTGTTCGAAATCACGGAAAGCGAGCAAGTGCGCGACAAGCAGCACCTGCGCAACATCGTGCGGGAATACCGGCGCCAGGGCTTCAAGACCGCCATCGACGATTTCGGCGCCGGCTATGCCGGGCTGAACCTGCTGGCCGACTTCCAGCCCGACTACATCAAGCTCGACATGGACCTGATCCGCGACGTGCACGAGAACCACGTGCGCCAGGTCATCGTGCGCAGCATCATCGAGGTCTGCCGGGCGCTGCGGATCGAAGTCATCGCCGAAGGGGTGGAATCGGTGGGCGAACTGCGCTACCTGCGCGCGCAGGGCGTCAAGCTGTTCCAGGGCTACCTGTTCAGTCGCCCGGTCGTCGGCCAGGTGCCCGGCATTCATTGGGCGGCAGCAACCACGCCTGCCGCATTCACGCCAACAAAGGATCTGTCATGCATCCACTGACCGTGCGCAGCAAGCTGCGCCTCGCTTTCGGCGCGCTGACCCTGCTGGTGCTGGCGATGGCGCTGTCCGCCAACTACCTGCTGTCTGCCACCAGCGAACGTTTCGACCAATTCGTCAATGGCATCAACGCCCGCGCCCACACCATGGAGCGGCTGCGCGCCGCCGTGGACGACCGCGCCATCGCGGCCCGTAACCTGGTGCTGGTGGCGTCACCCGCCGACCTGGCCCTGGAGCAGCAAGCCGTGATGGCGGCGCACGCCCGTGTCGGCGAGCAACTGGCGCGCCTGCAGCAGCTGGCGCAGGCGCCGGACGTGCCCTCGCTGGTGCGCGACAAGATCGCCGCCGTGGCCGAGGTCGAACAACGCTACGCCCCGGTGGCGCTCGATATTGTCCACCTGGCGCTGCAGGGCCAGCATGAACGGGCCGTACAGCGCATGAACGAGGATTGCCGGCCCCTGTTGCGGCAACTGACCGCTGCCGCCGACGACTACGCCACCTTGACGGCCGGCCGTGCGCAAGCCATGGTGGCGGCGGCCCACGCCACTTACCAGGCGCAGCGCCGCAGCTACATCGGCGGCATGGCGCTGGCGGTGCTGCTGTCGGTGCTGGCCGGCTTGGCCATCGAGCGCAGCCTGGCGGCCGAGCTCGGTGCTGAACCGCACGTGCTGCGCGCGCTGTTCAGCCGCCTGGCGGCAGGCGACCTGACGCAGCGCTTCGACCTGGCGCCCGGTGACCAGCGCAGCGTGCTGGCCTACGCGGCGCACATGCAGCGCGGGCTGAGCGACATGGTCAGCGGCGTGCGCGCCCATGCGGAGACCGTATCGGCCGCGGCCAGCCAGATTTCCGCCGGCAACCAGGACCTGGCCGCGCGCACGGACAGCCAGGCCAGCGCGCTGGTGCAAACCGTGGGCGCCATGGCGCGTTTCGGCGCCACCGTCCAGCGCAATGCCGAACATGCCCAACTGGCCTACACACTGGCGGTGCGCGCCAACCAGATGGCGGAACAGGGCGGCGGCGCCGTCCAGCAGGCGGTGCATACCATGCAGAGCGTCAACGACAGCGCGCGGCAGATCGCCGACATCATCGGCGTGATCGAGAGTATTGCTTTCCAGAGCAACATCCTGGCGCTGAATGCCTCGGTGGAGGCGGCCCGCGCGGGCGAACAGGGGCGTGGCTTCGCCGTCGTCGCCAGCGAAGTACGCAGCCTGGCCCAGCGCAGCGCGAGCGCGGCGCAGGAAATCAAGGTACTGATCACCAACAGCGTCGAGCGCATCGACCAGGGCGCCATGCACGTGGCGGCGGCCGGCAACGCCATGGCGGAGATTGTCGGTGGTATCCAGCGGGTCTCGGCGGAGGTGAGCGACATCGCCCAGGCCAGCCGCGACCAGAATGCCGGCCTGGAGCAGGTGTCGGGCGCCATGCAGCGGATCGACAGCGCCACCCAGCACAACGCCAGCATGGTCAGCCAGATTGCCGCCGCGGCTGGCGAGCTGAAACACAAGGCGCAGCACCTGGCGCAGGCGGTGGCAGCGTTCCGCCTGCGCGCGGGCGGCGACACGCGGCAGCCCGGCAAGGCGCCAGCGGCGCCGGCGCAGATCGCCGGCCGCCTGCCCGGCGCCAGCCCGGCCGCCTGAGCCGGCGAACAGTCGCCGCGACGGGCGCGCGCCCACCGCGCCTCAGAACGCCGCCCACCCCTGCAGCGCCCCCTCGTCCGGGGCGGTGCCGCCGGGCATGGCCAGTTGCGCCGCGTAGTTGGCGCCGGTCATGGTGGCGACCACGGCGGCCTGGTCGATGCCGCCTTCCTTGATCCATTCGCGCTGCGTCGCATACGGCCGGTTCACGCCGGCCCGGTCGAACACATCATTGGCGTCGTAGAACATGCCGGTCTGCAAGGCCACCGCCGCGTCGATCTTGTACAGGTTGGTTTGCAGCACCTGCTGCGCGAAGGTGGGGTCGATGCGCTTGAGGATGCCGTAGGCGCCGGTGGAGACGAACTGGCTGTCATATTTCGTTTGCTGCCCGGCCTGCGCGTGGCCGGTCGCGTAGGCGTTGTTCACATGCTCCATCATCGAAATGCCGCCGGCGCCGTTCCATGGCTGAAAACCCGTGGCCCGGATCGTCGCGGGCGACCGCGCGTCGAATCGGTAGACAAAAGCGGGCAATTCTTTTTGGTTTATCACCCTGCCGATGATGCGCCTGGCCCGATTCACACCCTCGGGCAACCAACCGTATTTGGCCATGATATTTCTCCCCTTTTGATGGTCATCTAAAAGATTGAAACCTACCTCCGCCGTGCACGACTCGTGTTTTCTTTCCGACAAGCCAAATCACTTTAGCACACGCACATCGAAAAGCTATCAATCCGCCAGCCACCTGCGCATGCAGCAACACCGGCCCCGCAAATGGTATTGCTTAAAGTTAATTTTGTGGTTTTTCCATCAATTTCGCATGTTATTTAGACATCGCGATTGACCCCGGATTGGAACGCTCATAGCATCGGATTTCGATCGCCGCGACCGGCGGCCGTATCGTTTCTGGCGTGCAAGACCATCCCTCCCATTCACGATTTCCAGGACTCATCATGTTCAAAAAACATCTCGGCAATACCCGTAGCGTCCTCGTCATGACCCTGCTGGCGGCCGCCGCCGGCGCGCACTGTGCCGCCGCCAGCGCCGCCGCCGCCGATGGCACGGTGCGCGTCATCGTCGGCTTCAAGGCGGGCACCGTCGCCAATGGCAAGGCGGCGCTGGCCGCCGCGCAAGGCAATATCGTGCAGGACTTGCCTGAGATCAGCGCCTCGGCCGCCCAGGTGCCGGCCAAGGCGCTGGACGGCTTGCGCAACAATCCCTTGATCGAGTTCGTGGAGCCAGACCAGAAACGCATGCCGTTCGCCGCCAGCACGCCATCGACGGGCGCGCCCTACCAGCTGGGCCAGCAAGTCCCCTACGGCATCGCCATGGTCCAGGCCGACCAGCTGCCCGACACCTACGCCAGCAACCGCATGCTGTGCATCATCGACTCGGGCATCGACCTGGCCCACGAGGACTTGCACGGCAACCACGTCACCGGCGACACCAACCCCGGCACCGGCAACTGGTACACCGACGAGAACCACCACGGCACCCACGTGGCCGGCACCATCGCCGCCATCAACAATGCCGGCGTCGGTGTGGTGGGCGTCAATCCCGGCCGCCAGCTCAACCTGCATATCGTCAAGGTGTTCGGCGCCGACGGCTGGGCCTACACCTCGACCCTGATCGCGGCCGCCAACAAGTGTGGCGCGGCCGGCGCCAATGTGATCAGCATGTCGCTGGGCGGCGGCGACCGCAGCATCGCCGAGGAACGCGCCTTCGATGGCCTGGCCAGGCGCGGCGTGCTGTCCATCGCGGCCGCCGGCAACGACGGCAACGACACCCAGTCCTACCCGGCCGGCTACAGCAGCGTAATGTCGATCGGCGCGCTGGACCAGAACCAGCAGATCGCTACCTTCTCCCAGTTCACGCCCAAAGTCGAGCTGTCGGCGCCGGGCGTGGACGTGCTCTCGACCGTGCCCATGGGCACCGGCCGCGCCGCCTCGCTGGCAGTCGGGGCCACCAGCTACGCGCCACGGGAAATGGACGGCTCGCCAGCCGCCAGCGCCCACGCCCCGCTGGCCGACTTCGGCCTGGGCACGGCCACCGACAGCACCATGGCCGGCAAGGTGTGCCTGATCAAACGGGGTTCGGTCTCGTTCGCCACCAAGGTCAGCAACTGCCAGGCCAGCGGCGGCGTTGGCGCCGTGGTGTACAACAACGTGGCCGGCGGCCTGAACGGCACGCTGGGCACCACCGTCACCACCATCCCCTCGGTCGGCGTGTCCGATACGGAAGGGGCCAGCCTGCTGACGCAAGTGGGCCAGCAAGCCAACCTGACCGTGACGGCCACCAACTACGCGCTCTACAACGGCACGTCGATGGCCACGCCGCACGTGTCGGCCGTGGCGGCGCTGGTGTGGAGCTACTTCCCGCAGTGCAGCGCCAGCCAGATCCGCAGCTCGCTCGACAAATCCGCGCTCGACCTGGGCACGCCGGGCCGCGACCCGTACTTTGGCTATGGCCTGGTGCAGGCGAAGGCCGCGTATGACCGCATCCGCAGCCAGGGTTGCGGCAACTGAGTCGGAAATGGCGCCGCTCCCGTCCCTCCATGGGAGCGGCGTCCGCTCAATGTGAACGGATGGCGGCCGGCAGGCACACCACGGTGCCGCGCCGCGCCGCGCCGGCGAACAATACCACCGAGGCGATCGCCAACACGTCCGTGGCCAGCAGCATGGCCGTGAAGGGCGAGGCCACGCCGGCGCCGGCCAGCAGGTCACGCCCGGCGCCCACCGCGAGGCTGCCCAGCGAGATGGCCACCACGTTAATCGCCATCATGGTGAAGCCGGCCACGGTGGAGCGCATGGTGGCCGGCACCATGCCCTGGATCAGCGTGTTGGCCGGGCCGTAGGCGGCCATCGGCAGGAAGGCGCCGGCGCACATGCCCAGGTAGAACAGCGCGGAACCGGGCGCGGCGAAACGGTAAGCGAGCATGAACGGCGCGCACAGCACCACCAGCGCCGCCACGAAACCGGCGTGACCACCCTTGATGACATGCGCGAAGCGGTCCCCCAGCCCGCCGCCGAACACGGCGCCGATGGTGCCGAACACCAGTTGCAGCATGCCGATGCGCTTGGCCATGGCGGCCGCGTCCAGCCCCCGCTCATCGACCAGCCACACTTGCGTGAATGCGAAACCGGCGAACACCATGTGCAGCAGCACGAAGCCGGCGATTACTTGTAGCAGGCCCGGCGTGTTGCGCACGGTGCGGGCCAGGGCCCGCAACTGCGCGCCGAACGGGGCGCCGCGCTCATGCCCCGGCTGGCCGCGTTCCTCCGACAGGCAGGCCAGCGGCAGCGCCAGCAGCGCGCCGATCACGCCCAGCGCGTGGAAGGTGTCGCGCCAGCCGTGCGTTTCGCCGTAGGTACCGGCCAGCAGGAAGCTGAAGCCGATGCCCAGCGGGATGCCGGTGAAGAAGATGCCGATCACCGTGCCGCGCCGGCGCGCCGGGAACAGATCGGCCAGCAGGCTGACGGCGGCCGGCACCAGCGCCGCCTCGCCGCTGGCGACGAAAAAGCGCGCCATCGCCATCTGCGTGAAATCGTGCACGTTGCCGGAGGCCCAGGTGCAGACGCTCCACACCAGCATGCCCACGGCCACCACGCGCGGGCGCGAGTAGCGGTCCGCCAGCGTGCCCATGAACATGGCCATCAGGCCGAAACTCAGCACCCAGACGGCACCGACCAGGAATCCATACTGCGCGTTGGAGAGCCCGATGTCGCGGATGATCTGCGGCGAAAAGCCGAGCAGCATATTGCGGTCCACATGCGCGAGGATGTGGGCGAACAGCAGGACGCACAGGGCGATCCGGGGGAAGTGCCGCCATTGCATGATGATTACCCCACCCGGTTCATCGGGAAGCCACGCTGGCCGGGCTTGCGGTTGGGCGCCATGCCCAGCTTGGCCAACGTCGTGTCGACATCATTGTATTGGGTGCCGATCTGGTAGATGGTACGCGCTTCCTTGCCGGTGGCCACATCGCGGCCCACTTCGCGCGCCAGGCGCACCATCTGCTCGATCTGCTCCACCGAGGTCATGCGCTCGCCGGGACGGCGCCACAGGTTGTCCTCGATGCCCACGCGCACGTGCAAGCCCATGGCGATGGCCATCATGTTCATCGGCGCCACGTTGCGCATGATGCCTTCGATGGTCAGCACGGCGCCATCGGGTACCTGGCGAATGAACTCCATCATGTGGAACGGGTCGGGGCCGGCCGCGCCGCCGCCGATGGCCACATAGTTCAGCACCAGCGGGCCGTTATAGTTACCGCGCCGGATCAGGCGCTTGACCGTCTCCAGTTGCGACACGCCGCCCAGCATGAAGTGCGGCTGGATGCGCGCTTCCTGCAGCCGCTTCAGGTGTTCGATGTAGAAGGTGGGCGTGGCCTCGGTGCACATGTCCTGGTAGGCCGCCTTCACCCGCGGATCGGCCAGCATGGTGCCGGCGCCGTCTTCGGCCGTCATCAGCTCGAACACGTTCATCTGCATGTTGTTGATGGCGATGGTGACCTGGTCCGGCTTCGGGGTCAGCTCGGCCAGCATGTGGCGCGTGTCGTGGCTCAGCCACTTGGCCTCGGCGCCCTCGCCTTCGGGCGCGAACGAGATCGAACCGCCCACCTGCAGCACCATCTCCGGCACGGCTTCGCGCAGGCGGCCCAGCATTTCATTGAACTTGGACAGGCGCTTGGAACCCTTGCCGTCATCCTCACGCACGTGCACGTGCAGCACGGTGGCGCCGGCGTTCCAGCAGTCGACCGCCTTCTGCACCTGCTGGTCCATGGTGACGGCGATGTCGTCCGAATCGCTGGGGATGAACTGCGGGCCGAACGGCGCCACCTGGATCACGAGCTTTTCCTGGTTTTCCGGCAGGAGGGAATCGTCGAAGAATTGCATGGTAAGTCCTTTCGTTGTTAGATGACTGCGCCGCCATTGGGGCTGATGATTTGTCCGACCAGGTAATGCTGGCCGGCCAGGTAAGTGACGAGCGAGGCGTATTCCTCCATCGTGCCGAGACGGCCAGCGGGCACCACCTGCCACAGCTGGTTGCGTTTTTCCTCGCCCACGGCGGCGAGGTACTGCTCGAACTGCGGGGTCTGCACGCCGCCGGGGGCGACGGCGTTGACGTAGATGTTGGCCCCCGCCACTTCGGCCGCCACGCTCCTGGTGAAGGCCACCACGGCGCCCTTGGTGGCGCTGTAGTGCGGGCTGTGCGCGCTCATGGCCGAAATGCCGGCGATGGAGGCGATGTTGATGATCTTGCCGTCGCGCTGCGGTTCCATCAGGCGCAGCGCGGCGCGGGTGCAGTAAAACATGCCGTGCACGTTCACGTCCCAGAAGCGCAGCCACTCCGCGTCGCTCATGGCGCTGGTGAAGCCGAGTGACTGGCGCGGCACGGGCGTGGTCATGTAGGTGTAGTGCTGGTTGCGGCGCACCGTATCCTGTTCACCTTCGGGCACGCGGGCCGCGTTGTTGACCAGGATGTGCAGCGTGCCAAAGCGCGCCACCAGTTGCGCGAACATGGCATCCACGGCGGCGCTGGATGAGACGTCGCAGTGCAGCGCCAGGCACTCACCGCCGCGCGCTTCGATGGCGGCGCGCGTCGTTTCCAGGTTGTCGGCGTCGATGTCGCAGATGGCCACGCTGGCCCCCGCGTCGGCCAGTGCCAGCGCGATGGTGCGCCCCAGGCCGCGGCCCGCGCCGGTCACCAGCGCAATACGGTTGTGCAGTTGTCCCATGGCCGCCTCACTTGCTGCGCGCGGCCAGTTCTTCCTGCAAAATGGGGGCGCCCAGGCTCATGGTGTGGATGCCCAGCACGGACGTCAGTTGCAGCACGGCCGTGATTTCCTCCTTGGTGGCGCCCAGTTCCAGCGCCTTGCGGATGTGGCGCCGCACGCCCGGCTCGTACATGTGGGTGCACGAGGCGTCGACGGCGATGGCGATGAATTCCACCGTCTTCGGATCGAGTACGCCGGCGATCATCGGGCGCAGGCCCATGGCCATGAATTTCTCGGTCCAGACGGGATCGAGTTCAGCGAACGGCGTCCAGTTGGGATTCCATTCGCCAGTGGCGCGCAGGTGGTCGCACAGCGGGGTGTGGTTGTCCATCGGGTGTCTCCATTTTTTGATGTAATGGAGCCATTCTAGAAAGCCGGGACGGCGCCAGTATTCACATAATGGGACATTAGTGTTACATTTTGGGACATCATGAAAACGTCCCGGTACGCCGTCCGCAGCGCCGCCCTGACCAGCTACGTGCCCCTGGCCCGCTCGCTGGGGCTCGATCCCTATAACCTGCTCAAGGAAGCGGGCATCAATCGCGCCGCCCTGCTCGACCCGGACCTGAAGATCCCGGCCGAGGCGCTGGCGCGCATGCTCGAAGCCAGCGCCGCCGAAGCGGGCGTGGAGGATTTCGGCCTGCGCCTGGCGGCCACGCGCGAGCTGTCCAACCTGGGCCCGCTGGCGCTGGCCATGCGCGAGGAACCGACATTGCGCCGCAAGCTGGAGGCGGCCGCCAAGTTCCAGCGCCTGCACAATGAAGCGCTGCGATTGCGGGTGGAGGAGGAGGATGGCCTGGTCTACGTCTCCGAAGCCATGCTGGGAACCTCAGGCACGGTGTATCGCCAGGCGGCCGAGCTGACCATCGGCGTGCTGCACGGGATGATGCGGCTGTTCTTCGGCGAAGGCTGGGCGCCGCGCGCCGTGTGCTTCTCGCACCAGCCGCCGCGCGACATGGCGCCGCACCGGCGCTTCTTCAACGCCCCGCTGCGCTTTCGCGCCGACTTCGACGGTTTCATCTGCCAGGCGCGCGACCTGGACCGCGCCACCCAGGCGGCCGATCCGCTGATGGCCAAGTACGTGAGCGCCTACCTCGATTCCATCATCGGCGACCCCGACAACGATACGCGCGACAAGGTATGGCAACTGGTGCTGGCCATGCTGCCCACGGGCCGCTGCAGCGCCGAAGCCGTGGCCGACAGCCTCGGCGTGGACCGGCGCACCATTCACCGCCACCTGGCCCAGCATGGCGAGACCTTCACGGTGCTGGTGGACGCCGTGCGCGACGAACTGGCCACGCGCTACCTGCTGCACGACCGGCGCCGCGCCAGCGAAGTGGCGCTGCTGCTGGGCTTCTCATCGCAAAGCGCGTTCTCGCGCTGGTTCAGCCAGCGCCACGGCTGCAGCATCACGGCCTGGCGCGCGCGCTAGCGGGCGCGTTGGCCATGCCCGCCTGTGGTATCGACGGCAAGCCGTATCGCCGGCGACCGGGCGCCCGCCCGCTGGGCGCCGCCGCCTCACTCGCCGGCCGGCACCCCCAGTGCCGCGAAATGCAGCACCCATTCACGTTGAGGATCAGCGTCGATCAGGGCCGCCGCCTCGTCGTCATAAAACGCCCCGACCGGGCAGGCGCCCAGGTGGCGGCCCACCGCCCCCAGCAGCCAGCGTTCGCCGATCAGGCCAGTTTCAAGTAAGCCATGCCGATAGCCGCGTGCTCCTTCGGCCAGCAATGCGCCCCGCTCGACGGACAGGACCAACACCACGGCGGCATCGCCGACCACCGACTGCGACAGGGCCGCCTGTTCCGCGGCGGCTGAGAACTGGCCGGCGCGCACGCGCCGTAATGCCTGGCGCCTGTCGTAGCGGTAGATCCCCGGCGCCAGCCCCTGGACCCGATTCACCACCAGGCTGATGCGCACCGCACCGGACAGCTGGTCCGGCTGCACCAGGTCGGCCAGCATGCCGGCCAGCGCCGCCAGTGGCACCGGCTCGCCGGTGAAGCGCCGCTTGCTGCGCCGTTCCACGATCACCTGCCGCACCGGCACCGCGCTGGCCTGGGGCGCCGGCAAGGTGACCACGTCAGCTCGATCCCTCCCCGCCTCGGCGTCCGCCAGGCGCAGCGACGTCGCCCGCTGCACCATGGCCGTCACGTCCGGCGCCGGCGCGGGACCGGCGGCAAGCTCCGCGTAGCGCGGCGGCCATGCCTGCGCTGGCGCGGCGCCGGCGCGGCGCAGTTCCATCACGGCCAGCACGATTTCATCGTCCCCGTCCACCCCCAGCGCATGGGCCAGCCGGCCTTCGTCGAAACGCGCCGCCAGCGTGGCCCGCATGCCGGCCGACTGGCTCGCAACGCGCAGGTTCTCCAGCAGATGGCCGCCATCGGCCGCCACATAGCGGTAGGCCCGATCGCCGTACTTGTAGGCGGTGCGCCGGATCACGGAAGTGAGCACGATGGCGGCGTCGGCATGGTCGGCGAACGGCGCGCCGCTGTCGGCGGGCAGTGGACCGAGCACGTCCAGCCGTTCCTGGTCCGCGTCGTAGTGGTAGACACCAGGCGCCAGTCCCTGCACGGCGCGCACCAGCAGGTACAGTTCACTGGAAAACAGGGCGCCGGCCGAAGGCGCGGCACGCAGCGCGCGCCCGCCCTCCCGGCGTCCGGTCACGCCCGCGGACAGGTAGAGCAAGTCGCCCAGTTCGGGCAAGCGCAGTGCGTCGGTTCGTGCCCCGGCGCCGCCCAGCGCCGCACTCAGGCCGCGCCACCCCACGTCACCGCGCGACAGCCGGATGTGCGCCGCCGCCGGATAGGCCTTGAACGCGGGCGGCGCCTGGCCCCAGTCGAGCGCGGGCGCGCGGTCAAGGACCTGGCGCCGCGATGCGGACGAATCGGCGTGATAGCGCAGCACAGCCTCGACGTTGGGGGAGGCCGCTGGCAGCGATGCAAGCGGGGCATGCCGCGCCACCTGCCAGCCTGCCCCCAGCCACCAGGCCGCCACCAGCGCGGCCGCCATGGCCGCCGCCATGCCCGCCCGGCGTCCCCGCCCCCGCCCCGCTGGCGGCGACGCGGCAGCGTGGGGTGGCCGGCGCAACGCCTGCAATGCGGCCGGCAGGTTGAAATACAGGTGGATCAGCGCCAGCGCCAGCGTGCCGTAGCCAAACAGGTAGTGCCAGTCAAAAACGGGCAACTGCTGCCGGGCCACCCAGAACAGGCCCAGCCCGGCCGTCGCGGCCAGGTACAGCATCAACAGCAGGCTCAGTTGCAGGTTCAGCGCCTGGCGCGACGGCCGGCCCCTGCGCAGCAGCATCCGCGCGGCCAGGCCGGCCGCATACAAGATGGTCGGCAACAACACCCAGGCGAGCTTCGGCATGGCCACTCCCTACGCGGACTAAGCTGCGCCGCATTCTGCATCAGGCGCGCCGGCGGCGTCCAGCCGGCCAGCACGCCAGGCGCCCTGGCATTTCAATTGTCAACCGTGACAACATGGGCCTGAATCCGCCCCTCCACGGCACCATCCCCGAACCGTTCGACCAGCGCCGCTTGCGCCAGGCTGGTGGCCTCGGCCACGGTGGGCGTGCGGCGTGCCTCGATTTCGCCAAGCCACGGCGTGCCCTGGCAATACGCGGTGGCCACCGTGCCCGCCGAGGGCGCGCGGCTGCGCGCCGTCACCGTCTCGAACGCGGGCGGCTGGGCAAAGCCCGCGGCCAGCAGTTGCTGCGCGATCAGGGCCGTGTCGCAATAGCCATGCGGGGTGCGCGCCATGAACGCTGGCGGATCGGCCGGATAGGCCTTGATCAGGGCCTGGTTGATGACATCGGCGAACTCGTTCTCCTCGATACGGTCCCACACGCTGAACAGAAAAGCGCCGCCCGGCCGCAGCACGCGCCGCGCCTCCGCATACGCCTGGCGCTTGTCGGGGAAGAACATGGCGCCGAACTGGCACACGACCAGGTCAAAGGCATCGTCCGGGAACGGCAGCTGCTGCGCGTCCGCCTGCCGCCACGTCACGGGCCGGCCGGTGCCCTGGGCGATGGCGTGCTCCAGCATGGCCTGATTGAGGTCGGTGGCCGTGATGGCCGTGGTGGCCGGCAGCGCCGCCGCCAGCTGGCGCGTCACCGCGCCGGTGCCGCAGGCGATTTCGAGCACCGCGCGTGGCTGGCGCGCCACGACCCGGCGGCACATATCCTCGGCATAAGGCGCGAAAATCATCGGCACCATGTAGCGCTCATAGAGCTGGGGAATGGAACCGGCGAAGGTCCGGTCGGCTTCGGTTGGCGCCATGGCGGGCGCCGTAGGGGATACATGGGGATGGTCCATCGCTCTCTCCTTGCTTTGCATGCCGCGCCTGCCCTGCACGGCCCCGGTTTTGCTGACACTTACAGCCTCGGCGTGAAATGGCATTCCATATTACGAAAATGTGGTGCGTAAAAAACGGGCATCGCCATTCCATTTTTTGAAAATACATACCACATGCTGAAAAATTACAACTAAACCGTTGAAATAAAACGACATTATTTAGGTTATATGTCTTATATAAGACTTGTGCCTTCGGCCGAAAACGTTCTATTATTCTTCCATGCAGTTTCGCTTCGATAGCAGCACCATGTCGCGAACACGAGCGGCAAGCGCGACGCGACAGGAATACGGTTTTCTCATTTTTGCTTCAATCACTAGGAGATTCACATGTCCAAGTACCAAGACGACATCCAGGCCATCGCCACCCTGAAAGACCAGCAGGGCGCCGCATGGAACGCGATCAATCCTGAGTCCGCCGCTCGTATGCGCGCCCAGAACCGCTTCAAGACCGGCCTCGACATCGCCAAGTACACCGCCAAGATCATGCGCGCCGACATGGCCCGCTATGACGCCGACCCATCGCAGTACACCCAGTCGCTGGGCTGCTGGCACGGTTTCATCGGTCAACAGAAGATGATTTCGATCAAGAAGCACTTCAACAGCACCGACCGCCGCTACCTGTACCTGTCGGGCTGGATGGTTGCCGCCCTGCGTTCCGAGTTCGGCCCGCTGCCTGACCAGTCGATGCACGAAAAAACCGCCGTTTCGGACCTGATCCGTGAACTGTACACCTTCCTGCGCCAGGCCGACGCGCGCGAACTGGGCGGCCTGTTCCGCCAGCTGGACGCCGCCACCAACGCCGCCGACAAGGCCGCCATCCAGTCGCAGATCGACAACCACGTGACCCACGTCGTGCCTATCATCGCCGACATCGACGCCGGTTTCGGTAACGCCGAAGCGACCTACCTGCTGGCCAAGCAATTCATCGAAGCCGGTGCCTGCTGCATCCAGATCGAGAACCAGGTGTCGGACGAGAAGCAGTGCGGCCACCAGGATGGTAAAGTCACCGTGCCACACGAAGACTTCCTGGCCAAGATCCGCGCCGTGCGTTACGCCTTCCTGGAGCTGGGCGTGGACGACGGCATCATCGTCGCCCGTACCGACTCGCTGGGCGCCGGCCTGACCAAGCAGATCGCCGTGACCCACAAGCCAGGCGACCTGGGCGACAAGTACAACTCCTTCCTGGACTGCGAAGAAGTGTCGGCCGACGCCCTGGGCAATGGCGACGTGGTGATCAAGCGCGAAGGCAAGCTGCTGCGTCCTAAGCGTCTGCCAAGCAACCTGTTCCAGTTCCGCGCCGGTACCGGCGAAGAGCGTTGCGTGCTCGACTGCATCACCTCGCTGCAGAACGGCGCCGACCTGCTGTGGATCGAAACGGAAAAACCCCATATCGCCCAGATCGGCGGCATGGTCAGCGAAATCCGCAAGGTCATCCCGAACGCCAAGCTGGTGTACAACAACAGCCCATCGTTCAACTGGACCCTGAACTTCCGTCAGCAAGTGTACGATGCGATGAAGGCCGCTGGCAAAGACGTGTCCGCTTACGACCGCGCCAAGCTGATGAGCGTCGAATACGACGAGTCGGAACTGGCCCGCACCGCCGACGAGAAGATCCGCACCTTCCAGGCTGACGCTTCCCGCGAAGCCGGCATCTTCCACCACCTGATCACGCTGCCGACCTACCACACGGCCGCCCTGTCGACCGACAACCTGGCCAAGGAATACTTCGGCGACCAAGGCATGCTGGGCTACGTGGCTGGCGTGCAGCGCAAGGAAATCCGCCAGGGTATCGCCTGCGTCAAGCACCAGAACATGTCCGGTTCGGACATCGGCGACGACCACAAGGAATACTTCAGCGGCGAAGCAGCCCTGAAGGCCGCTGGTAAAGACAACACGATGAACCAGTTCTAAGCGGTTTCCCGTGTGAAGAAAAGCTCGCTTCGGCGAGCTTTTTTTTTCGCCCTGGAAAAACCGTGTTACGTCCCCGATTTTGCAGGGCGGAAAAATCGGGGACGTAACACGGTTTTCCTCAAGGGTAACGATTGCCCTGCCCTGGCCGGCGCAGCCAGCGCCGCAGCGGCCAGGCCAGCACGTCCAGCGTGTCGGCCGGCACCTCGCCGCCAGCGATGCCGGTGGGCGGATATTCGTCTGCGGCAGGCTGGCGGTAAGTGCCGAACAGCACGTCGAACACGGGGAACAGGCCGGCGAAATTGCAATCGTAGTGTTGCGGCAGCATCGAATGGTGCAGCCGGTGGAACTGCGGCGTGTTGATCAGGAAGCAAGCACGCCCCAGCCCCCAGCGCAGATTCATGTGCGGCACCACGTTGTACAAGCCCAGCAAGGCATACAGGCCGACGATGGCCGGGTCAGGCTTGAACAGCAAGCCCATGCCCAGGTAGATGGTCACCATCTTGATGCCCGGCTCCAGCCAGAAGTGGCGATCCGTCGTGGTGGCGTTCATGGCCGTGTCGCTGTGATGCAGCGAGTGCATGGCCCACAGCGCGGGAATGCGGTGTTGCGCCCGGTGGAAAGCGTATTCGCCCAAGTCGAGCACCAGCGTGTAGACGAGGAACGACGGCAGCAGATGCCAGCCATCGGCCGGCAAGGCCAGCCAGCCGCCGCCGGCGCCATTGACAGCCAGCACCGTCAGCGCGGCCGTACCTTGCTGCAACAGGGCGAAACCGAGCACATACGCCAACATGCAGCCCAGGTTGACAGCCCGGCCCCGCCAGCGCTGCGCCTCCACGGGCCGCCAGCGCTCGGCCAGGCCGGCCAGCACGATCAAGCCCAGCAGCGGCAGCGACTTCCACGCCACGTCGGCGGCAAATTGCGTCAGCGTCATCCATCCCCCCATCGGGCGCCAGGCCCAGGCTACGGCCCGATTATACGGCCACGCCCCGGCAGCGCAACGGCGCTTGGCCTCCATCGGCCAAGTCAGCGCGTTTGATTTAGATCAACGAAACATTTGATACACCTCAGTACACTGGTTTTCGTACCACGAGTTAAACCGATCACGGCGGCCCGGCGCCATCGTGCGCCCGCAACGTAGCCCTGCCCCTCCCACGATGCTGCCAGCCTATATCTCGCACCCCGACTGCCTGAAACACGACATGGGTGACCAGCACCCGGAAGCCCCGGCCCGGCTGGGCGCCATCCAGGACATGCTGCTGATCAAGGGGCTGCTCGACTGCATGCAGACCTTTGACGCGCCGCGCGCCACCGAGCAGCAACTGGCCCAGGCCCATTCCACGCTCTACATCCGCACGCTGGCCAGCATGGTGCCGCAGGAAGGTTCGGTGCAGGTCGACCCGGACACCAGCATGAATCCCTACAGCTACCAGGCCGCGCTGCGGGCGGCCGGCGCGGCCGTGCTGGCCGTCGACCTGGTGCTGGAAGGCAAGGCGCCTAGCGCGTTCTGCAACATCCGCCCGCCCGGCCACCACGCCGAGTACGCGGCCGCCGGCGGCTTCTGCTTCTTCAACAATGCGGCCGTGGCGATCCGCCACGCGCTCAACGTGCACGGCCTGCAACGGGTGGCCCTGATCGACTTCGACGTCCACCATGGCAACGGCAGCGAGGACATCCTGCACCACGACGAGCGGGTGCTGATGTGCTCGATCTTCGAGGACAAGCTCTATCCGTACAGCGGCAACACGCCGCGCGGCCCCAACATGGTCAACGTGCCGCTGCCGGCCCGCTCCGGCGGCGAACTGCTGCGCACCAGCGTGGCTGAATTCTGGCTGCCGGCGCTGGAACGCTTCCAGCCCCAGCTGATCGTCGTGTCGGCCGGCTTCGACGGTCACCGCGACGACGACATGGGCAACCTGGGCCTGGTCGAAGCGGACTACGCCTGGATGACGCGCCAGATCATGGGCGTGGCCCACCGTCACGCCCAGGGCCGCGTCGTATCCTGCCTCGAAGGCGGCTATGATTTGTCGTCGCTGGCGCGCAGCGCGGCGGCCCACGTGAAAGTGCTGCTCGGCCTGGACGACTGACCCCGTGTACCATTCCCATCCAACGCATCCCGAACAAGAACAACATGGATACCCACTATTTAAGCCCTTTATTTTCCCCGCAAGCCATTGTCGTATTCGCCGGCAAGGTCGACCAGCCTGAGACCCAGACCAGCTACGGCCGCAGCATCTGCGCCCAGATCCGTGAATGCGGCTTCACCGGCCCCGTCACCTTCCTCGACGTGAACATGAGCGGCACGCTGGCCGACCTGGCCCACTCGCGCGCCGACCTGGCCCTGATCGCCCTGCCCCACGAGGAACTGGCGTTCGCGCTGGAAGTGGCGGGCCGCATCCAGTGCAAGGCGGCGCTGGTGATCTCGTCGGGCGTGGAACCGCCACTGGCCAAGGAGCTGCACGCCATCGCCCGCAAGCACGACCTGCACCTGCTGGGGCCGAACTGCCTCGGTTACCAGCGCCCGCGCCTGCACCTGAACGCGGGCGTGGCCGGCAAGCTGGCGCAACCGGGCAGCCTGGCGCTGGTGTCGCAATCGGGCGCGCTCACCTCGGCCATCCTGGACTGGGCCGACAAGAACGCCGTGGGCTTTTCCACCGTCGTCTCGCTGGGTCCCAACACCTCGGTCGACCTGGCGCAGACGCTGGATTTCCTGGCCACCGACCAGGCCACGGAAAGCATCGTCATCTACATGGAGGGCGTGACCAATGCACGCCGCTTCCTGTCGGCCCTGCGCGGCACGGCCAACACCAAGCCGGTGGTGGTGCTCAAGGCCGGCAACGCGGCCGGCGCCTCGCAGGCGGCGCTGACCCACTCGGGCAATATCCTGGCCAGCGACGACGTGTTCGACGCGGCCTTGCGCCGCACGGGCGCGGTGCGCGTCAAATCGTTCGTGCAGCTGTTCGCGGCCGCCAAGTGCCTGGCCTCGCGCTACCGGCCGGTGGGGCCGCGGCTGGCTATCGTCACCAACGGCGGCGGACCCGGCGTGCTGGCGGCCGACTGGGTGGCGGAACTGGGCCTGCAACTGACGCCGCTGTCGCCGCCGCACGCGCAGGCGTTGATGCCATTGCTGCCGCCGCACGCCACGCTGAGCCAACTGCTGGACCTGTCCGAGGAAGCGGGGCCGGAACACTACCGGGCCGCCATCATGGCCTGCGGCCAGGACAGCCAGGTGGACGGCATCCTGGCCATCTATTCGCCCAAGCTGGCGGGCGACCACAACGCCGTGGCGCAAGCCGTGGGCGAGCTGAAGGCCGCCGTCGGCAAGCCGCTGCTGACCTGCTGGATGGGCGACGAAATGGTGGGCCAGGCGCGCGAGATCATCAACCAGGCCGGCGTGGCCACCTTCCGCACGCCGGAGGCGGCCGTGGACGGCTTCTCCAACATCGCCTCGTTCTACCAGAACCAGCAACTGCTGCACCAGACCCCGCCGCCGCTGTCGCAACTGGCCGAGCCGGACCTGGACGGTGCCCGCCTGCTGATCGAAAGCGTGCTGGCCGAACGGCGCAAGGTGCTGACGGAGATGGAATCGAAGGCGCTGCTGGCCGCCTTCCACATCCCCATCACCCAGACCATTTTGGCGCGCAACGCCAACGAGGCCATGCTGATCGCCAGCCAGCAGGGCTATCCGGTGGCGCTCAAGATCGACTCGCCCGACATCAGCCACAAGTCCGACGTGCAGGGCGTGGCCCTGAACGTGGTCAACGCGGCGGCCGTGCGCGACACCTTCGGCGACATGATGGCCACCGTGCAGCGCCTGGCGCCGGAAGCGCGCATCAACGGCGTGACGGTCCAGAGAATGGCCGGCAAGCGCAATGGCCGCGAGATGTACATTGGCGTCGTCACCGACCCGCTGTTCGGTCCCGCCATCAGCTTTGGCGCCGGCGGCACCATGATAGAGCTGATCAACGACCGCGCCATCGAACTGCCGCCGCTGAACCAGTTCCTGGCCCAGCGCCTGATCGGACGGGTGCGTTCGGCCCACACCCTCGACGAGCGGCGCGGCGCGCCGGCCGCCGACCGTGTGGCGATCGAACACGTGCTGCTGCGGGTGTCGGAAATGGTGTGCGAGCTGCCGCAACTGCGCCAGATGGACATCAACCCGCTGATCGTGGACGAACATGGCGCACTGGCCGTGGACGCGCGCATCGTGATCGACACCGCCCCACCCTCCGTGCACCGCTACGACCACCTGGCCATCCTGCCCTACCCGGTCAACTACACCCAGGAGTGGCCGATGCGCGGCGGCGGCCAGTACACGCTGCGCCCGGTGCAGCCGGACGACGCGTCGATGCTGCAGGAATTCACCCGCGGCCTGTCGGAAAAGTCGCGCTACTACCGCTTCGCGTCGTCGCTGCGGGAACTGTCGGTGCCCATGCTGGCGCGCTACACGCTGATCGACTACGACCGCGAAATGGCGCTGGTGGCCGTGCAGTCGGTGCGCACGCCGGGCGAGGACGGCGAATTCATCGTCCACGACCGCATCATCGGCGTGTCGCGCTACATCGCCAACCCGGACCGCAGCAGTTGCGAATTCTCGCTGGTGGTGGACGACCGCTTCAGCGGCCAGGGCCTGGGCACGCGGCTGATGCACGCCATCATGGACGTGGCGCGCGACAAGGGACTGACAGAAATCAACGGCCTGGTGCTGAGCAAGAACAGCGGCATGCTCAAGCTGATGGCCAGCCTGGGCTTCCAGATCGCGCCCTACGAGGACGATCCCGACTTCCGTTTGTGCAGCAAAGGCTTGTAACAAACCAGCCGCCGGTCAATGATGGCGCTTGCGCCGGCGCGCATGCTGGGCGATGATGGCGCATGCACACCGCCCCCCGACTCCTGCTCTCCCGCCTGGCCTGCGCCGTCGCGCTGACGCTGGGCGGCGCCGCCTGCGGCAGCGCGCCGCTGGCCGCTTCCGCCACCACCGCGGCGTCTGCGCCGGCCGCGCCGGCCGACAGCGCCGCGCTGATGCGCCAGATCCAGGCCGAACTGGCCGACAATACCTGCGACAGCGAACGCCAGTGCCACACCATCGCCATCGGCAGCAAGGCCTGCGGCGGCCCGGAAGCCTACCGCGCCTGGTCCGACCGCCACAGTGACGGCAGCCGCCTCAAGCAACTGGTGGCCCGGCATGCGGCCGCGCGCCGGGCCGAGGACATGCGCGCGCGCATGATGTCCACCTGCTCCTACGTGAGCGACCCCGGCGCCACCTGCCAGGCCGGCCACTGCGTGCTGCGCCCCCTCACCGTGGACGGCCCGCCGCTACAGCAATAAAAAATCGGGGACGGACCCCGATTTAGCCATCAAGCAATTTTCCGTTCAAACAAATCGGGGACGGCCCCCGGTTTTCCCGCAGAGGAAAACCAGGGTCCGTCCCCGATTTTTCTGGCCCGCCGGATGACAGGCCTGCAGCGCGCGTCGCTTATTTCGCGTTCACGTACTTGTCACGCGCGTTGTCGAACTGCGGCAGCGGGTCGTTGGTGTTCACTTCCACCACCGTCGTGCCCTGGTAGCTGCCGTTCAGCAGGTACTGGACGGCGCCCAGGTGACGCTTGCCCGGCGCCAGGCCCGACCAGGCCATGCCCACGGAGGCAGTGCCGCCCACCGTGGCCGCGCTCGGCATCAGGGCCTTGAAGTTGCCACCCACGCTAGCTGGCGTGATCACCCACGAGTTCAGGCTGTAGCTGGCCTGGCCGCCCACGGGCGCGTAGCCAACCACGCACACGTTGTAGGTGCCGGCCGCCGGCTTGATCAGCTGCACCTGCTCGTTGGCGCTGCTGCCGCCGCTGCTGCCCACCACGGTGCTGCCCTTGACCACCACCAGGTCCAGGTCAGACTCGCCATTGCCGCTGGTGTCGGCGTCAAACAGCGAGAAGCGCGCCACCAGGGCGCCGCTCGGGATCGTCACCGTGTGCACGTTCACGCCAGGGGCGCCGCCGGCGGCGCACTGGGCTGCCGTGTTGGCCGATACGTCGGCCTGGCCCACCACGCGGCCATCGACGGTGGCCGGAATCAGGCCGCCCTTGACGCTGCCCAGGGTACCGGCGAAGCCGGTGCCCACGGTCAGGACCTTGCTGCCGGTGGCCGCCTCGCTGCTCACGCGGCTGGGCGCGGCCAGCGCGCTGCCGCGCGCCGTCAGCGGGCTGCGCACGGTGTGCGTGCCGTCCGACCATACCAGCGAACCGTAGGTCCAGGTGTCGATCGGGGCGCTGGTGCGGGTCAGCTTGACGGTGAAGCTGCCCTTGGCGCCGGCGCCCAGCGTCAGCGCGGCAGGCTGCACGTCCACCGTGTAGCCTGGCAGGCTGGCCGTGGCCGTGTAGGTGGCGGCGCTGTTGCCCACGTTGGTGACGGTGCGGGTCATGGTCAGCGAACCGAGCACATTGGCCGCCGTCAGCGAGGCCAGGTTCAGGTTGTACGGCTGGATCGTGCCCACGGCCTGGCAAGTGGCGGCCGAGTACACGCCGGCGTTCAGGCCGCACAGGAAGCGCGCATAGTCGATCTCGGTGGCGTCATACACGAGGCCGGGGTCGGCCGCCGTCGACGGCGCGATATGGCCGGCGCCCTGGCCCCATGGCAGCGTGCCCGTGGTCTTGGCCGTGGCGTCCCATGCCATCGAGCCGTTCAGGCCGTCGGGCTTGGTGTCGAAGGCGGTCGTCATCAGGGCCGACTTGATGGCGGCCGGGGTCCAGTCCGGATGGCGCTGTTTCAGCAGGGCCGCGATGCCGGCCACGTGCGGGGTGGCCATCGAGGTGCCCGTGTAGAACGCCCAGTCCGTCACGGGCGCCACGCCGCCGCCGGCCACGGCGTCGCGCTGGGCCTGGGTCAGGTCCGCCGTGACGGCGGCCAGGATGTCGGTGCCAGGCGCCGTCAGGTCGGGTTTCAGGATGTTGGCGTTGGCCACGTTCGGGCCGCGCGAGGACGAGCCGTTCATCACCGGGGCCGGCACGTTCGGATCAAAGAACGCGCGCAGGTCGCCCAGCGCGGCCGTGGCGGCAGCGCCGCTGGCGGCCACGTAGTTCTTCACGATGGCGCCATTTTCCTGGGTGATGTGGATGGTCGACAGCGTGTGCGGCTGGTTCAGCACGGTGGTCGCGCCGCCGGGCACGTTGGCGATGATCACGCCCACGGCGCCGGCCGTCTTGGCGTTGGCGCTCTTGTTGACCAGCACGTTGGCGCCGCGGTCGCAGACCAGCACCTTGCCCGTCACCTTGGCCGGGTCCAGCAACGGCGCCACGCCGTCGGTGGCGCCAAAGCAGCGCAGCAGGTTGGTGTCGGCCGGGTCGATGCCGGCCAGGCCGGCATCCTTGGCCAGGATCAGCGGCGCGCTCGGGGTCATGGCATTGCTCGAGGCGCCGTCCACCTTGACGCCGCTGCCCAGCGTGGCCGAGGCGATGTAGGTGCGGTTATGGGTGGAGTTGCCCACCGTGGTCAGCCACGGGCTGATGTGGGACACGGGCGCCGGCGGGCTGGAGGTGGGGCCCGAGTTGCCGGCCGCGGCCGACACGAACACGCCGGCCGCCGCCGCGCCCAGGAACGCCACTTCGGTCGCCTCGTTGAAGGCGCCGCCGCCCGCGTTGGGGCCGATCGAGAAGTTGATCACGTTCACGCCATCCTTGACGGCCTGGTCGATCGCGGCCACGCTGTTGGAGGTAGCGCAACCGTTCTTGCCCGTCGCGCCATCGGTCCAGCAGACTTTATAGGCGGCGATGCGGGCGCGCGGGGCCATGCCCGACACCTTGCCCATTGGCACACCGCCGACACTGGCGCTGACGTTGGCATTGCCGCCGGCCGTGCTGGAGGTGTGGCTGCCGTGGCCGCCGTGGCCTTCCGTGCCGGCCACGGAATCGCGGGCCGACAGGAATTCCGTCCAGTGCAAGGTCTGGTCGGGCGACTTGAAGTAGCGCGCGCCGATCAGCTTGTTGTTGCAGTTCTGCACGCCGAAGCCTTCGCCCGTCTGGCAAATGCCTTTCCAGCTGGCCGGCGGCGCGTCATACACGCGGGTCGCGCCCGTGTGGCTGGGGTTGCCGTTCTCGTCCACGCGGTCCGCGTAGCTGGGGTTCTCGGGCCAGATGCCGCCGTCGACGATGCCCAGGATCATGTTCTCGCCGGCCGCACCCTTGCCGCCCAGCTGGTCCCACAGGCCGCCGGCCTTGTCCAGGCCCAGGAAGGTGGGGGTGTAGCTGGTGTCGAGCTGCAAGATGGAGTCGGCCGTGATGTTGGCCACGCCCGTGTTCTTCTTCAGGGCGCGCACTTCGTCGTCGGTCAGCATGGCGGCGAAGCCGTTGAACACGACGTTGTACTTGTGGGTGATCTCGGCGGCGCTGACGGTGTTCAGCACGCTTTCCTGCTTGGTGTCCAGGTAGTTGAGGTAATTCTGTACGTCGGCCGCGTCCACGTTCAGGCGCTGGCCGGGGGCCGGCATGGTGGCGGGCAAGCCCGTGATCTGGCCGGTGTAGGTGGCGGCCGGCTTGTCGACCAGCTGCACGATATAGGAATGGCGGACTTCATCGGCCATGGCGGCGCCGGCCATGGCCGACAGCAGCACCAGGACGGCGGACGAGATAGGATGCAATTTCATGGCGTCTCCTCAGGCTTGGGCTGGCAGGGTGGTGGCGGCGCCGGTCTGGCGGGCGCGGCGGCGGGCGGCGAAGGCGACACCGCCCAGGCCCAGCATCAGCATGGCGTAGGCCGACGGTTCCGGCACGGCGCTCACGTTCACGTTGTCGATGGCGAACTGGGCCTGGTTGCCGGCCGGGTTGACGCAGCCGCCGTGACCGTCGAACAGGCAGGCGCTGACCGTCAGCTCGCTCAGGTTGGCATGGCCGAAGGCCGTGCTCAAAGGCACGACGCCAAACACATAGCTGCCGGCCGCGTTTTGCAGCGGGAAGTCGAAGACGCTGTTCACCGTACCACCACCGGCCAGCTTGCCGGTCAACACCAGTTGGCCGTAGTTGACGTTGGGCAGGCCACCCACGGGTGCCGCGAACGCATAGTCCAGGCCATGCACGGAGAAGGCTGACGCATCCGTGCGATGGATGCTCAGGCCGCCATCGTTCATGCCCAGGTAGAACATGCTGCTATTGCCGACCGGGCAAGCGGCCACCGTGCAGGAGGTGGGATCGGCCGGGTTGACGATGGCGCCGGCGAAACCGCCGCCGCTGCCGGCCACGGTGTCGAGCACCTGCATCGTGTAACCGGCTTCCGTGAACGTGTCGCCACCGGCGAACACGTCGGGACCATGGGAGTCAAACGTGATGGTGTCGGCCATGGCGGGCGCGGCGCCCAGCAGGGTCACGGCGCTGACGAGCAGGCCAGCCAGATGTTTCAGTGTGGGGGTAGATTTCATTTCTCTTGCCTTCTTGGTTAAGGAGCGGACATGGTCTGCATCGGACCTGCAAGGTCGTGGCGCCCTGCTTACGCGGCAATGGGTCGCAAAGCCAGCATCAAGAAATATAGCAAGAGGAACAACTTAAAGTGCAATTATCTTAACGTTGAATATTTGAATTTATTTTAAATAACAAAAGAAAAAATGGCATCACCGATGAAACCAGCTTCATTCTTGGGTGTACGCGCACGCGCGCGGCATGTTTATTTGTTGTTATTCCGCAAATTTGAGTAAAAGCAAACAATGATCGCGGAACGCACGGGCGCGCACAGTCCATCCACAACGTCGGGCAACAGCCTGGCTATGGCATCGAAACCACGGCCTATTGTCGCTATCACACTGAAAGTTGAGGGGCCGCTTCATGCCTGGAGCAATGGCCGGGACGGTGGCCAGTGGCGGGGTGTTGTCGGGCGACCAATTAAAATATTGCCATTTTTTTCCCTGCGGAAAATCGGCATAGGGGCGGCCAGCATAGCTGACCGGTCCCCTGCCACACCACCCGGCATGCGGGTCCGCACCGGGCGGTTCGAGTAGTTGAGGTTAAGACAGGCGTGGTACGCCCAACCGGTCGAAG
>NZ_JACEZS010000031.1 GCF_014042365.1 Rugamonas fusca | reverse complement strand
ATTTATGCTCCACGCTTCCTTCCCACAGTCAGTTACCCTTCCGCAGTTGCGCTTCACTTCGCTCACTGTGGTCAGCTCGCGGCGGGACTTGCACCCACAGGAGTGCGCCCATGCTGGGCGCACCAACGAAAAAAAAGCCGGGAACGCATCCCGGCTTTTCCTATTGCGAAGAGACTGATTAGTTCTTCGACTGGTCGACCATCTTGTTCTTGGCGATCCAAGGCATCATGGCGCGCAGCTTGGCACCGACTTCTTCGATCTGGTGCTCGGCCGTCAGGCGGCGGCGCGAGATCAGGGTCGGGGCGCCGGCCTTGTTTTCCAGGATGAAGGACTTGGCGTATTCGCCGGTCTGGATGTCCTTCAGGCACTGGCGCATGGCGTTCTTGGTGTCTTCGGTCACCACTTTCGGGCCCGTCACGTACTCGCCGTACTCGGCGTTGTTCGAGATCGAGTAGTTCATGTTGGCGATGCCGCCTTCGTAGATCAGGTCAACGATCAGTTTCAGTTCGTGCAGGCACTCGAAGTAAGCCATCTCAGGAGCGTAGCCGCCTTCGACCAGGGTTTCGAAACCGGCCTTGATCAGTTCCACGGTACCGCCGCACAGCACGGCTTGTTCGCCGAACAGGTCGGTTTCGGTCTCTTCACGGAAGTTGGTTTCGATGATGCCGGCACGGCCACCGCCGTTGGCCGAAGCGTACGACAGGGCGATGTCGCGGGCGATGCCGGACTTGTCCTGGTACACGGCGATCAGGTGCGGCACGCCGCCACCCTGGGTGTAGGTGGCGCGCACGGTGTGGCCTGGGGCCTTCGGTGCGACCATGATCACGTCCAGGTCGGCGCGTGGCACGACTTGGCCGTAGTGCACGTTGAAGCCGTGCGCGAAGGCCAGCACGGCGCCTTGCTTGGCGTTCGGGGCCACGTTTACGTTGTAGACCTGGGCGATGTTCTCGTCCGGCAGCAGGATCATGATGACGTCGGCGGCTTTGACGGCGTCGTTCACTTCGGCCACTTTCAGGCCGGCCTTCTCGACCTTGGACCACGACGAACCGCCCTTGCGCAGGCCCACGGTGACGTTGACGCCGGAGTCGCTCAGGTTTTGCGCGTGGGCGTGGCCCTGCGAACCGTAGCCGATGATGGCCACGTTTTTGCCCTTGATCAGGGAGAGGTCAGCGTCTTTGTCGTAGAAAACTTTCATGATAATTCCTATATTTGGGGTATTGTTTGTTTGAAGCCGTGCGTCGGGGACGTCCGGTTAAACCTTGAGGATGCGTTCGCCGCGTCCGATGCCGGAACCGCCGGTACGGACCGTCTCCAGGATGGAGGCACGGTCGATCGAATCGATGAACGCGTCGAGCTTGCCCTTGTTGCCGGTCAGTTCGATGGTGTACGTTTTTTCCGTCACGTCGATGATGCGGCCACGGAAGATGTCGGCGGTGCGCTTCATTTCCTCGCGCTCCTTGCCGACGGCGCGCACCTTGATGAGCATGAGCTCACGTTCGATGTGGGCGCCTTCGGTCAGATCGACCACCTTGACCACCTCGATCAGGCGGTTCAGGTGCTTGGTGATCTGCTCGATGATGTCATCCGAGCCGCTGGTGACGATGGTCATGCGCGACAGGGTCGCGTCTTCCGTCGGCGCCACGGTCAGCGTTTCGATGTTGTAGCCACGGGCCGAGAACAGGCCCACCACGCGCGACAGCGCGCCCGCTTCATTTTCCAGCAATACAGAGATAATGTGTCGCATCTTATAAGTCCTCCGAACCCAACAGCATTTCGGAGAGCCCTTTGCCCGCCTTCACCATCGGCCATACGTTTTCAGATTGATCGGTGATGAAGTTCATGAACACCAGCCGGTCTTTCATGTCGAACGCTTCCTTGAGCGCGCCTTCCACATCGCCCGGTTTCTCGATGCGCATGCCGACGTGGCCATAGGCCTCGGCCAGCTTCTCGAAGTTGGGCAGCGAATCCATGTAGGACTCGGAATAACGCGAACCGTAGTCGATCTGCTGCCACTGCCGCACCATGCCGAGGAAGCGGTTGTTGAGCATGATGATCTTCGGCGTCAGGTGGTACTGCTTGCAGGTCGCCAGTTCCTGGATGCACATCTGGATCGAACCTTCACCCGTGATGCAGGCGACGGTGGCGTCCGGATTGGCCATCTGCACGCCCATGGCGTACGGCAGGCCGACACCCATGGTGCCCAGGCCGCCCGAGTTGCACCAGCGCTTGGGCTTGTCGAACGGATAGTACTGGGCCGCCCACATCTGGTGCTGGCCCACGTCGGAGGTGATGAAGGCGTCGCCCTTGGTCACCTGCCACAGCTTTTCCACCACGGCCTGGGGCTTGATCACCAGGTCCGACGGCGTGTAGGCCAGGCACTTGCGGCCACGCCATTCATTGATCTGCTTCCACCAGTCCTTGAGCGCGGGCGCGTTGGGCTTGGTCTCGGCCGCGTCGAGCTGGGCCAGGAACTCGATCAGCACGTCCTTGACGTTGCCGACGATGGGAATATCGACCTTGACGCGCTTGGAGATCGACGACGGGTCGATGTCCACGTGGATGATCTTGCGCGGATGGCTGGCGAAGTGTTTCGGGTTGCCGATCACGCGGTCGTCGAAGCGGGCGCCGATGGCGATCAGAACGTCGCAGTGCTGCATCGCCATGTTCGCTTCGTAGGTGCCGTGCATGCCGGGCATGCCGACGAACTTCTCGTCGCTGGCGCGGTAGGCGCCCAGGCCCATCAGCGTGTTGGTGACGGGGAAGCCCAGCTTGTCGACCAGCTTGTTCAGTTCCGGCGAGGCATTGGCCAGGATCACGCCGCCGCCCGTGTAGATCATGGGGCGCTCGGCTTGCAGCAACAGCTGCACGGCCTTGCGGATCTGGCCCGAATGGCCCTTGTCGACCGGCTTGTAGGACCGCATCTCGACCTCTTTCGGGTACGAGAAGGTGGTCTTGTGCATCGAGATATCCTTCGGAATATCGACCAGCACGGGGCCGGGACGGCCGGTGCGGGCGATGAAGAAGGCTTTCTTGATGGTTTCCGCCAAGTCCTTGACGTCCTTGACGAGGAAATTGTGCTTGACGACGGGACGGGTGATACCGACCGTGTCGCATTCCTGGAACGCATCCTGGCCGATGGCATGGCTGGGCACCTGGCCCGAAATGACCACCATCGGGATCGAGTCCATGTAAGCGGTCGACAGGCCCGTGACGGCGTTGGTCACACCGGGACCGGAGGTCACCAGGGCGACGCCGACTTTCTGCGAGCTGCGCGAATAGGCATCGGCGGCGTGGATCGCGGCCTGCTCATGGCGAACGAGGATGTGCTGGAATTTGTCTTGCTTGAAGATGGCGTCGTAAATGTACAGAACGGCACCGCCCGGGTAGCCAAAGACGTGCTCAACGCCCTCTTCGGCCAGGCAGCGCACGACGATTTCCGCGCCTGTGAGTTGGTTTCCTGCTGCTTCGGTATTCATAACACATTCCTTTCAAGGTCCATTGGAGATTGATCGGATGCCCTGTCCTGGCGAAGTATGCGTACTGCCACAGCGTGGTCCAGCTGCCCTTTTGGATGCGGTCACGGTGCCTCTTCCGCTCACCGTAGGGAGCGTACAAGGCGTCGCTGGACGCAATTTCGTTAGGCTGGAGTATTCTGCAGCGGTTGTGCGTACCTCTCGCGCTTGTGGCGCGGGTTAGAGCAAACTGCCTACATATGAAAGCGCGTCTTGTCGATTGCGGCGTTGTGTGCCAGCGGCGACCAGACCATAGAGCTTCGGGATGTTCAAAGCTCCCATACGGTAACACCGGCACCCCGGTTTGAGCAAGCGAAATCATGCGTAAAGCGCCATTCTGGTGCGTCTGTTATCGAAAAACATGCGGAAATGGCCAATTTTTGCTAGCATGCGCTCAGTTTACGAAACAACGCCACACGCAACACTTCCGGCCTTCGCGCCCCAGATGCCGGCATTCCCGGCCAAACGCTCCACGACGCATGGCAACAGACAAAGAATTATCCGACTTTCTAGAAAACGTCGAGCGGCGCGCCTTTAAACAAGCCGTCTATGCGGTACGCAAGGACGAATCCGCCCTGGACATCGTGCAGGACGCGATGA
Source organism: Rugamonas fusca (assembly GCF_014042365.1). GTDB lineage: Bacteria > Pseudomonadota > Gammaproteobacteria > Burkholderiales > Burkholderiaceae_D > Rugamonas > Rugamonas fusca. The sequence goes on along the minus strand of NZ_JACEZS010000031.1, from coordinate 56,828 downwards.
TCAAGCTCGCCGAGAAATACGGCGACAAGCCGGCCGCCGAGCTGCCCATGCTGTTCCAGCGCATCCTGCAGACCACCATCCTCGATTATTTCCGCCGAGAAAAAGTACGCAACACCTGGGTCAGCCTGTTCTCCGGCCTGGGCCCATCGGGAGACGAGCATGAGGACTTTGATATACTGGAGTCCTACGAAGCCGAACAAGGCACCGCGGCCGCCGAGTCCAGCGCCGACCAGGTCGAACGCCAGCAAATGCTGGCCTTGATCGAGAATGAGGTACAAAAACTGCCCGCGCGTCAACGGGAAGCCTTCCTCATGCGTTACTGGCAAGATATGGACGTGGCCGAAACGGCCGAAGCGATGGGTTGTTCCGAGGGGAGCGTCAAAACACATTGCTCACGCGCAACTCATGCACTCGCCGAGGCACTGCAGGCCAAGGGAATAAAATTATGAACACCGAAGAACTCAATTTCGCATACAAGGTGCGGCACAAGCTCAATGAGCGGCTCGACGACTTGCCGGCCTCGACCACCGACCGGCTGGCGCAAGCGCGCAAGGCGGCCCTGGCCCGCAAGAAGGCCGATGCCCCGCTGCGCGTGAAGCAGGCGGCACTGGCCACGGCCAGCGCTGGCGGCGCACGCAGCCTGGGCGATTACTTCTCGCAGCCGTTCTCCTGGCTGGGCCGGGTCAGCATGGTGATTCCGCTGCTGGTGCTGGTCACGGGCCTGATCGGCATCTACCAGTACGAACAGCAACAGCGCGTGGCCGAGCTGGCCGAGCTGGACGCGGCCGTGCTGTCGGATGAACTGCCGCTGTCGGCCTACCTGGACCACGGCTTTAACGCCTACCTCGCCCAAAGCGAACAAAGCGACCGAAGCGAGCAATAAGCATGACGGGTTTCAGTAGTCAGGCAAAACTGGGCGTGGCGGTGGCGGCAGGCGTGCTGGCGGCAGTGGCCGGCACGGTCTGGGTCGGCACGCGCCCGGCGCCCGTGGCGCCGGCGGCCAGAGTTGCGGCCGCCGCACCCTCGGCATCGTCCGCCGCTGGCAAGTCCGGCGCTGGCGGCAAGCAGCATGGCGCCGCGCCCAAAGGCCTGGACAAGCCTCTCTGGAAGGAATTGAACGCATCACAACAGCAAGCCCTGCTCCCGCTGCAAGTGGAATGGGATCAGATGGAAGGCTTGCGCAAGCAGAAGTGGCTGAAGATCGCCAACCGCTATTCGTCGATGACACCCGACGAACAGGCGCGCGTGCGCGAGCGCATGAACGAATGGGTACGCATGACGCCGGAACAGCGGCGCCAGGTGCGCGAGAACTACGCCCGCACCCAGAAGATCGGCCCCGGCCACAAGTCAGCCCAGTGGGAGGAGTACCAGCAACTTCCTGAAGAGCAGAAGAAACAACTGGCAGCAGCGGCGGCCGTGAAAAAACAGGTGGCCAACCTGCCGACGCCGGAACAGAGCAAGATGAAGACGGTAGCGCCGATCAAGAAGAACGTAACGCCGCCACCATCGATCGCGCCGATCACCCCGGCCACCCCGGTGGCCCCGTCGGCACCGTCGGCACAGGCAGCGCCGGCAACACAGGCAGCCACGGCGCCCGCTGCCGGCACGGCTGCCGCGACGGCGCCAACGGCCGCCAGTACACCGGCGACCGGCACGCCCACCGCACCCGCCAGCACCACGACCCCGGCCGCCACCCCGGCCAGCGCACCCGCCCCCACGAATGTCAAATAGCCCCGCTCCGGCTCCCAGCAGCCCGGCCGTGCCCACCGTGGCGCGCCGCCTGATCTCGATGGTGTACGAAACCCTGCTCGGCCTGGCCGTGCTGTTCTTGCCCTTCCTCGTATTTGAGATCGCCACCCAGGCCAGCCATGCCAAGGTGGTCGAGCACATGCGCCAGGCGCTGGCCTTCCTCGTGCTGGGCGCCTACTTCATCCATCAATGGAGTCGCGAAGGCCAGACCTTGGCCATGCGCACCTGGCGTATCAAGCTGGTGATGCCAGGCCGCGAGCACGTACCGCTGCAAGCGGCCGTAGTGCGCTACCTGCTGGCCTGGCTGTGGATCGTGCCGGCCGCGCTGCTGGACTACGCATTGGGACTGGCGCACTGGCAGGCGCTGGGTGTGCTGGGCGCCGGCATCCTGGCCTGGTCGGCCACGGCCTGGTTCGACAAGGACGGCCAGTTCCTGCACGACCGCCTGACGGGCACCCGCCTGGTGCAACTGCCCAAGCCCGAGAAAAAGAAGAAAGCCGCCTGAAAAGAATGGGGGACGTAGCAAAATTCCGAATTATGCTACGTCCCCAATTGTATTTGGCCGCTTAGAAACGCTCGTACGGTTGTAAGTAGCGCCACTCGCCCACCGGCAAACCCGCCATGGCGATGCGGCCGATGCGGATGCGCTTGATCGCCACCACGCTCAATCCCACCTGCTTGCACATGTGCTCGATCTGGCCCGGCTGCACGCCCTTGAGCGCGAAGCGCAGGCGCTTTTCATTTTGCCAGCTGACCTTGATCGGCGGCAGCGGCTTGCCGTTGAATGTGAGGCCGTGATTCAGCTTTGCCAGGCCATTCTCCGCGATCTGGCCCGCCACTTCCACGATCAATTCCTGCTCCATGCGCGCCGCGTCGTCCACCAGCTTGCGCGCCACGCGGAAGTCCTGCGTGAACACGACCAGGCCGCTGGCCATCGTCTCCAGTGGATTGGTCAGGGTCAGGCCCGCCAGATGGCGCTTGAGGAAACGCTGGCCCCGCGCGTCGGCCGTCAGCGTGTCGGCGCGCAGGCAAGTGAGCGCGGGCACGCCCTGCTGGCCGACACCGGCGTTGACGCCGGCCGGTTTGTGCAGCAGCAGCGTGACGGGTACCACGTCCAGCAGCGTCGCATCGGGCGCGATGGTGACTGTCTGGTGTGGCGCCGCGCGGGCCCCCGGTTCCTCGACCACTACACCATCCACGCTGACCCAGCCGCCTTCGATGTACTGCTCGGCCTCGCGCCGCGAACAGGCACGCATTTCCGCCACGCGCTTGGCGAGACGGATGGTGTTGTCGGTACTGCTATCGCTCATTGCATCCATCGCTTATGCGCTCGCTTGCGCTACTTGCTCGGTGAAGAAGCGGTTGCCCATCTCCTCCAGCCCCAGCGTTTCCAGCACTTCGCGCAGGCGCTCGGTCGGGCGGTTGCGCGGCAGGTTCTTGTAGGTGGCGATGATCAGCTCATTCTTCATCGAATGCTCCCAGCCCACCAGCTCCGTCACGTTGACCTGGTAGCCGTGCGCTTCCAGTTGCAGGCAGCGCAGGACGTTGGTGATCTGGCTGCCGAATTCACGGGTGTGTATCGGATGGCGCCAGATTTCCGTCAGCGCGCTCTTGGCCAGCGCCTTGCCCTTGTTCTTCTTCAGCACGGACGCCACTTCGGCCTGGCAGCAAGGCACCAGCACCATGTACTTGGCCTTCTTCTTGAGCGCGAAGTGGATCGCGTCATCGGTCGCCGTGTTGCACGCGTGGAGCGCGGTGACGATGTCGATCTGTTCCGGCAGCAGCTTCGATTCGGTCGATTCAGCCACCGACAGCGGCAGGAAGGACATGCCGGGGAAGTTGAACTTCTTCGCCAGTTCCTGCGAACGGGCCACCAACTCCTCGCGCGTTTCGATGCCGTAGATGTGCGAGTCGTCCTGCAAGCCCTTGAAGAACAGGTCGTACAGAATGAAGCCCAGGTAGGACTTGCCCGCGCCGTGATCCACCAGCGAGATGCCGGGACCGCCCTCGCCCCGCTCTGCCTGCAGTTCCTTGAGCAGCGGCTCGATGAACTGGTACAGGTGATAGACCTGCTTGAGCTTGCGCCGGCTATCCTGGTTCAACTTGCCGTCGCGGGTGAGGATGTGCAGTTCCTGCAGCAGCGCCACCGACTGGCCGTCGCGGATCTCGGGCATGGTGGCGGTGCTGGTGGTGGTGGCCAGCGGTACGGCCTTGGCCGCCCGGTTCTCAGCGCGCTTCATCGATCCACGCCTGCTGTATCGCTTCCAGAATCTTCTCGCCGCCACGGGAGTGGTCGTCGTCGAAGCCTTCCAGGTCCACCACCTTGTTGTGCAGGTCGGTGAAGCGGAGGGTGGTCGGATCGGTGTCCGGGTATTTGTCGTACAGCGCTTCCGCGATGGCCGTGATGTCAGTCCATTTCATGTCGCTCTCCCGTCTCAATGTCCGCCTTCGCTGGCGTGGTTGATGGTGTATTTCGGGATTTCGATCACGAGGTCTTCCTCGTCCACGATGGCCTGGCACGACAGGCGCGACACGGCTTCCAGGCCCCAGGCCTTGTCCAGCATATCCTCCTCCGTCTCGGTCGCCTCGTTGAGCGAATCGAAGCCTTCGCGCACCAGCACGTGGCAGGTGGTGCAGGCGCACGACTTCTCGCAGGCGTGCTCGATGTGAATATCGTTTTCGAGCAGGATGTCGCACACGGACTTGCCGGCGGGCGCTTCGATCACGGCGCCTTCAGGGCACAGCTTGGCGTGTGGCAGGATGACGATTTGTGGCACTTGGTTACCTCTGTCTGTTCAATTCGGTTCGCCGCCCGGCCCGCAAGGCGGGCGGCGGCGGTGATGGGATGATTACACTACCTGGTCCAGCGACTTGCCGGCCAGGGCGCTGCGCACGCTGCGGTCCATGCGGCGCGAGGCGAATTCCTCGGTGCCGTTGGCCAGCGCCTCCACGGCCGCCTTCACGCCGCTGTGGTCCAGCGTACCGGCGTTGGACGCCGTGATGGCGTCGCGCACCTGCTGCATCAGCGCGTCCACGGCGGCCCGCTCGGCGCCGTCCAGCAGGTTGCCGTCTTCGTCCAGCGCGGACTGGGTGGCCAGCAGGATGCGCTCGGCCTCCACCTGTTCCTCGCGCAATGCGCGCGCCACCATGTCCACGTCGGCCGCCTTGTACGAATCCTGCAGCATGCGCGCCACGTCGTCGTCGCCCAGGCCATAGGCCGGCTTGACGCTGATCGACGCTTCCACGCCCGAGCGCAGCTCGCGCGCCGACACCGACAGCAAGCCGTCGGCATCGACCTGGTAGGTGATGCGGATGCGCGCCGCGCCGGCCACCATGGGCGGGATGCCGCGCAGTTCGAAGCGGGCCAGCGAGCGGCAGTCCGACACCAGTTCGCGTTCGCCTTGCAGCACGTGCACGGCCAGCGCCGTCTGGCCATCCTTGAAGGTGGTGAACTCCTGCGCGCGCGCGCACGGGATGGTGGAATTGCGGGGGATGATCTTCTCGACCAGGCCGCCCATCGTCTCGATGCCGAGCGAGAGCGGAATCACGTCCAGCAGCAACCAGTCGTCGCCGGGCGCGCGGTTGCCGGCCAGCAGATTGGCCTGGATGGCCGCGCCCAGCGCCACCACCTTGTCCGGGTCAATATTGGCGTGCGGCGTGGTGTGGAAGAACTCGCCCACGGCGCGCTGCACGTGCGGCATGCGCGTGGCGCCGCCCACCATGACCACGCCGTCCACGTCGTCCGCATCCACGCCCGCGTCGCGCAGGGCCTTGCGGATCGCGTTCATGGTCTTGCCGACCAGGTGCTTGGTGATCTCGTGGAAGGTGGCGGCCGTGATCTTCAGGTGCACCTCCTCGCCCGAACCGAGCACGGCGTCCACCATCACTTCATCCTTGGTCGACAGCAGTTCCTTGGCTTCGCGCGCCTTGACCATCAACACGGCCGTGTCCTCGTCGGACAGGGGCGCCAGCTTTTCCTGCTCGTGGATCCAGCAGAACAGGCGGTGGTCGAAGTCGTCGCCACCCAAGGCCGAATCGCCGCCGGTCGACAGCACTTCGAACACGCCCTTGGACAGCTTGAGGATGGAGATGTCGAAGGTGCCGCCGCCCAGGTCGTAGACGGCGAACAGGCCTTCGGAACCATTATCGAGGCCGTAGGCAATGGCGGCGGCCGTCGGCTCGCTCAGCAGGCGCAGCACGTTCAGGCCGGCCAGTTGTGCCGCGTCCTTGGTGGCCTGGCGCTGGGCGTCGTCGAAATAGGCCGGCACCGTGATCACGGCGCCCACCAGGTCATCGCCCAGCGAGTCTTCCGCGCGCTGGCGCAGCGTAGCCAGGATCTGGGCCGAGATCTCGACCGGGCTCTTGATGCCGGCGATGGTCTTGAGCTGCACCATGCCGGGCGTGTCCTGGAAATCGTAGGGCAGGTTTTCCGCGTAGGCGATGTCCTGCAGGCCGCGGCCCATGAAGCGCTTGACCGAGACGATGGTGTTCTTCGGATCGGTGGTCTGCGCGGCCTGCGCCTTGTAGCCGATGTTGGCGTGGCCATTGGGCAGGTAGCGCACCACGGATGGCAGCAGCGGGCGGCCGTCTTCATCGTTGAGCACTTCGGGGATGCTGTTGCGCACGGTGGCGACCAGCGAGTTGGTGGTGCCCAGGTCGATCCCCACCGCCAGCCGGTGCTGGTGCGGCGCGGTCGACATGCCAGGTTCGGAAATTTGCAGAAGTGCCATTTATGGTTTCATGCCTTGCGGCTCTGATTAAAAGTATGCGGTGGAACGGCCGCCGGCGCGTGGCCGCAGGCCGGAATACCGGCCATCGCCGCGCGGTGCGGCGCCCTGCTCCACCGTCCGCTCAAGCGTCCTCTAACTGATGGAACGCCAGGTCGATCTCATGCTTCATCTTGTCGATGAACATCAGCGCGCGGATATCCTGCGCGGCGGCGTGGTAATCGTTGCCATCGAGGTGCACGGCGATGTCGAGCAAGCGGCCCTTGCGGTCATTGCGCAGTTCGCGGTCCAGCGCCTCCAGCGCGCCCAGGTCCTTGGCGGCGCGGGCCTCGCCCAGCGCCTCGCGCCACTCCATCTGCTGCATCAGGAAGGTCATCGGCATGGCCGTGTTGGACTCCGTCTGCAGATCCACGCCATTGAGCTCGCACAGGTACTGGGCGCGCTTCTGGGGATTCTTCAGCGTCTGGTAGGCTTCGTTGGCGCGCGTGGCCCACTGCATGGCGACGCGCTTTTCCGCGTCCGTCGCATTGACGAAACGGTCGGGATGAACCTGGCCCTGGACATCGCGGTAGGCGGCGTCCAGCGCGCCCTGGTCGAGCGCGAATTGCTGCGGCAGGTGAAACAGTTCGAAATGATTTTGCATGGCTGGAGTCTATCCGGGTCTATTCGTCGTCTGCCGTCACAATCGCAAGACCGCGGCACATGGAACGCGGGCTCAGATGCGGAAGCTTTCGCCGCAGCCGCACGCGTCCTTCTGGTTCGGGTTGTTGAACTTGAAGCCTTCGTTCAAGCCTTCGCGCGCGAAGTCGAGCTCCGTGCCATCAATGTACGGCAGGCTTTTCGGATCGACGAACACCTTCACGCCGAACGATTCGAACACATGATCTTCCTGCGCCGCCTCGTCCACATATTCCAGCTTGTAGGCCAAACCCGAGCAGCCCGTGGTGCGCACGCCAAAGCGCAGGCCCACGCCCTTGCCACGCCGTTCGATGTAACGGTTGATGTGCTTCGCCGCTTTTTCGGTCAATGTGATTGCCATGCATTTCTCCTGCCGGTCCCCGCCTCATCGCGGGGTCCGGTGTCAAACAAATTAAGCCGCTGCGACCGGGTGCTTGTTCTGGTAATCGAGCACGGCGGCCTTGATCGCGTCTTCCGCCAGGATCGAGCAGTGAATCTTCACCGGCGGCAGCGCCAGTTCTTCCGCGATCTGGGTGTTCTTGATGGCCAGCGCCTGGTCCAGCGTCTTGCCCTTGACCCATTCGGTCACCAGCGAGCTCGATGCGATGGCCGAACCGCAGCCATAGGTCTTGAACTTGGCGTCTTCGATCAGGCCATCGGCGCCGACCTTGATCTGCAGCTTCATCACGTCGCCGCAGGCGGGCGCACCCACCATGCCGGTGCCGACGCTTTCATCGCCTTTTTCGAACGCGCCCACGTTGCGGGGATTTTCGTAGTGATCCAACACTTTTTCCGAGTAAGCCATTTTGATGCTCCTAAATTTGAGAGAATTCGTGCGTGCCTGATTAGTGGGCCGCCCACTGGATCGAATTGATGTCGATGCCTTCCTTGAACATGTCCCACAGCGGCGACAGTTCGCGCAGTTTGCCGACCTTGGACTTCATCAGGTCGACGGCGAAGTCGATGTCGGCCTCGGTGGTGAAGCGTCCGATGGTGAAGCGGATCGAGCTGTGCGCCAGTTCGTCGCTGCGGCCCAGCGCGCGCAGCACGTAGGACGGCTCCAGGCTGGCCGAGGTGCAGGCCGAACCGGACGACACGGCCAGGTCCTTGACGGCCATGATCAGCGATTCGCCTTCCACGTAGTTGAAGCTCACGTTCAGGTTGTGCGGCACGCGGTGCGCCATGTCGCCGTTGACGTAGGTTTCTTCGATTTCCTGCAGGCCGGCGGCCAGGCGGTCGCGCAGCGCCTTGATGCGCACGATCTCCTCGTCCATTTCCAGCTTGGCCAGGCGGAACGCTTCGCCCATGCCCACGATCTGGTGGGTCGGCAGCGTGCCCGAACGCAGGCCGCGCTCATGGCCGCCGCCGTGCATCTGCGCTTCCAGGCGCACGCGCGGCTTGCGGCACACGTACAGCGCGCCCACGCCTTTCGGGCCGTAGGTCTTGTGGGCCGTGAAGGTCATCAGGTCGACCTTGGATTTCTGCAGGTCGATGGCCACCTTGCCCGTCGCTTGGGCGGCGTCGCAGTGGAAGATGATGCCTTTCGAGCGGCACAGGGCGCCGATTTCGTCGATCGGCTGGATCACGCCGATCTCGTTATTGACCAGCATGACGGACACCAGGATGGTGTCGGGGCGGATGGCCGCCGTCAGCTGTTCGATGGAGATCAGGCCGTTGTCCTGCGGGTCCAGGTAGGTCGCCTCGAAGCCCTGGCGTTCCAGTTCGCGCACCGTGTCGAGCACCGATTTGTGCTCGGTCTTGACGGTGATGATGTGCTTGCCCTTGGTCTTGTAGAACTGCGCCGCGCCCTTCAGGGCCAGGTTGTTGCTTTCGGTAGCGCCCGAGGTCCAGATGATTTCGCGCGGATCGGCATTGACCAGCGCTGCCACGTGGCCGCGCGCCTCTTCCACCGCCTTTTCCGCCGTCCAGCCGTACATGTGGCTGCGCGAGGCGGGATTACCGAACTGCTCGCGCAGATACGGAATCATCTGGTCGGCGACGCGCGGATCAACCGGCGTGGTGGCCGAGTAGTCCATGTAGATCGGGAAGTGCGGGGCGGTATGGAACTGGACCTGCGCGACGTTTTTTTCAGGGGCATTCATCTAGTTACTCCAAAGCGTGACAACTTATTTTCAGGCTAACCGCGGCGCGGTCATCAGCCCATCGCGGCGTGGTTGCGGTGCAGCACGACCACGTTCTGTTCGGCGTTCTTCTGTTTCTGCTGGTCGACCAGGTCCTGCAGCGACACGGAATCGAGGTAATCGACCATCTTCTCGTTGAGCGTGGCCCACAGCTCGTGGGTCATGCAACGGGCGCCACTGGCCGCATCGGCGCCGTGGCAGTTTTCCTTGCCGCCGCACTGGGTGGCGTCCAGCGGCTCGTCGACGGCGATGATGATGTCGGCCACCGTCACCTTGTCGGCCCGGCGCGCCAGGCTGTAGCCGCCGCCGGGACCGCGGATAGACTCGACGATCTCATGCCGGCGCAGCTTGCCGAACAGCTGCTCCAGGTAGGACAGCGAGATGGCTTGCCGCTGGCTGATGCCCGACAACGTGACGGGGCCCTTGCCCTGGCGCATAGCCAAATCGATCATCGCAGTCACGGCAAAACGGCCTTTGGTGGTCAGACGCATCACTACCTCGGTTCAACTCGGTTAAAATATCGCTCCTCAACTCATCAAATAAGCCTGATTAGTTGATCGATTTAGTCAAGTATATCAAACTTTGCGTAAGTTTGTCAGGACCGGCTTTGGCCGGCCGCCAGCAGCCGCATCGGGCCGAACAGGCCATGCATGTCGGTGTTGACGATGAAACTCAGGTTGTAGGGATGCTCGCAGCATACTTGCGGGAAACTTTTCATCACCGGCAACTTATTCAGCTGTTCAGCGATCTTTCCCCACAGTATGACCACCGGCGCCGGCTGCACCAGTCGGGCCAGTTCCGCCATCACCGTCTCGAAGAACGGCAGCCATGCCTTGGCATCGCGGGCCGGGGCCACGTGGGATCGGAACACCAGGGCCGCGTTAAGCAGCAGAAATCCTTGAGTAGTCAACTTTTCCTGCATCTGGGCCAGGGTCTGGATATGGCCGCCCTGGCGGGCCCGCTCGGCCACGGCTGCCAGTGCCGGCCCGCCCGTGTTGTCGGGCGCCAGCTGGCCGTCGGCCACCAGCAGCATCTTCATGAAATTGCGCAGCGAGGTGGCCTTGTTGACGGGCTTGGACAAGCCGCCTCCCGCCTCGTCCGACCACAGGCTGCCGACGGCGCCGTCCATGAAGCACACCCCGGTCGCGCTCTCGGCGCGCGGATAGGGCCCCTCGCCCACCAGCACGTAGCGCACCCGATCCAGCGGCAGCGCGAACGCGGCGAACAGGCGCTGCTCCGTCGGCAGGTAATCGTCCAGGGCCAGCGCCGGCAGATAGGCCGGATCGGCCGCCAGCATCGCCTCCAGTCCCTTGCGCAAAACAGGGCGCCAGGAAGCATGGGCGCGCGTGAGCGCATCGGCGATGGGGGCGGGGATGGTCATGGCGCTGCGAGCTCAGAGGGGAAAGGCGAGATTGTAACGCGGGGCGCTTACGGCTGTCTTGCGCCCGCGTGGGCTGCCGCGCTTGCGCGGGCGGCGACAATATAGCAAGATTGTTATGTTGTTTTGCGCCAGTCTCACCATCCCTTCCACCGCTGAGGTAAACCGTGGCAAACCCAGACATCTCCAAGCTCAAGATCGAACGCGGCCCGCAGGCGCAGATAGCGGGCGCGCACCCGCGGCGGCGCTGGCTGCACTGGGTGGTCGTTGGCGTGGTGGCGCTGGGTGCCGTTGCCGTCGTGTCGCGCCAGCTGGGCGGCGCGGCCAGCGTGGAGACGGTCACCGTGGCACTGGCCTACCCGTCCCAGAACTACACGCTGCTCAACGCCACCGGCTACGTAGTGGCGCAGCGCAAGGCGGCCCTGTCGTCCAAGGCCACGGGACGGCTGGAATGGCTGGGCGTACTCGAAGGCAGCCATGTGAAAAAGGATGAAGTGGTGGCGCGCCTGGAGAACCGCGACGTGAGCGCCGCGCTGGGCCAGGCCAGGGCCAACGTGCAACTGGCCCAGGCCAACCTGGCGCAGGGCCAGGCCGAGCTGCAGGACGCGCAGGCCGCCTTCAGGCGCAGCGCCGAGCTGCTGCAACAGAAATTCATCGCGGCCGCTACCTACGACGCGGCCCAGGCCCGGCTGAACAAGGCGCGCGCCAACATCGCCGGCTACCAGGCCGCCATCGCCGCCGCAAAAGCCGGTGCGCAGTCGGCCCAGGTGGCGCTGGACCAGACCCTGATCCGCGCCCCGTTCGATGGCGTGATCCTGACCAAGAGCGCCAACGTGGGCGACAACATCACCCCGTTCTCGTCGGCCGCCGACAGCAAGGGCGCCGTGGTCACCATCGCCGACATGGATACGCTGGAGGTGGAGGCCGACGTGTCCGAATCGAACATCAGCAAGATCCGCGTCGACCAGCCGGCCGAGATCCAGCTCGACGCCTTCCCCGAGCTACGGCTGGAAGGCACCGTGTCGCGCATGGTGCCCACGCTGGACCGCAGCAAGGCCACGCTGCTGGTCAAGGTGCGCTTCGCCGCGCCCGACAGCCGGGTGCTGCCCGACATGAGCGCCAAGGTGGCCTTCCTGTCCAAGCCCGTGCCGGCGGCCGAGCGCGCGCCCGTGGTGGCCGTGCAGCCGGGCGCCATCACTACCCGCGACGGCAAATCCGTGGCCTTCGTGGCCGACGCCGGCAAGGTGCACCAGGTGCCCGTGACGGCCGGCGCCAAGGTGGGCGAACTGGTGGCCGTGCAGGGCGTCAAGCCGGGCAACAAGCTGGTGCTCAACCCGGCCGCCGGCCTGCGCGACGGCCAGGCCATCGCCCTGGCGAAGAAGTAAGCCATGCAGCCCATCGTCCAGATCGAACACCTGGTCAAGTCCTACCGGCGCGGCGGCCAGGTGGTGCCGGTGCTGACCGACATCAGCCTGACCATCCAGGCCGGCGACTTCACGGCCCTGATGGGGCCATCGGGCTCCGGCAAGAGCACCCTCCTCAACCTGATCGCCGGCATCGATAAGCCGGACAGCGGCCTGCTGCGCGTGGACGGCCTCGATATCGCCCGCATGGGCGAAAGCGCGCTGGCGCAATGGCGCGCCACCCACGTCGGCTTCATCTTCCAGTTCTACAACCTGATGCCGGTGCTCACCGCGTTCGAAAACGTGGAACTGCCGCTGCTGCTCACGCCCCTGTCGCGGCGCGAACGGCGCGAGCGGGTGGAACTGACGCTGGCCATGGTCAACCTGGCCGACCGCATGGACCACACGCCCAACGAACTGTCGGGCGGCCAGCAGCAGCGGGTGGCCATCGCGCGCGCCATCGTCACCGACCCGGCCCTGATCGTGGCCGACGAACCGACCGGGGACCTGGACCGCAACTCGGCCGCCGAAGTGCTGGCCCTGCTGCAACGGCTGAACCGGGAGCTGGGCAAGACCATCATCATGGTCACGCACGACGCCAACGCGGCGGCGGCCGCGCGCAGCCTGGTGCACCTGGAAAAAGGCGAACTGCTGGCCCAGGGAGCGGCCTGACGCATGGTCGCGCCGCTCTACACGCTGCGCCTGATCGCCAAGAACGCCTTGCGCCACAAGCTGCGCACGACGCTCACGGTGCTCGGCCTGGTGGTGGCCACGTTGTCATTCGGCCTGCTGCAAACGGTGATCGACGCCTGGTACGCGGGCGCGGAAGGCGCCGCCAACACCACCCTCGTCACCCGCAACAAGACTTCGCTCGTGTTCCCGCTGCCGCTGTCGTACCAGGCCCGCATCCGCGGCGTGGAAGGCGTGAAGGCCGTCGGCTACGCCAACTGGTTTGGCGGCATTTATCAGGACCCCAAGAACTTCTTCGCCCAGTTCGCCGTCTCCGGCCAGAGTTACCTCGACATCTATCCCGACTACCTGCTGCCCGCGGACCAGCGCGCCGCCTTCCTGCGCGACCGCAAGGGCGCCATCGTGGGCCGCAAGCTGGCCGACCAGTATGGCTTCAAGGTGGGCGACATCATCCCCATCAAGGGCACCATCTATCCGGGCCAGTGGGAGTTCGTGGTGCGCGGCATCTACGACGGCCGCCAGAGCAACACCAACACCTCCACCATGTTCTTCCACTGGGATTACGTCAACGAGACGATGAAGAAGATCACGCCGCGCCGCGCCAACCAGATCGGCGTGTACGTGGTGCAGATCGGCCAGCCGGAAAACGCGGCCGCCATCTCGGCCGCCATTGACAGCCAGTTCCGCAACTCGCTGGCCGAGACGCTGACGGAAACAGAAAAGGCGTTTCAGCTCGGCTTCGTGTCGATGTCGGAGGCCATCGTGGTGGGGATCCGCGTGGTGTCGTACGTGGTGATCCTGATCATCATGGCCGTGATGGCCAACACCATGGCCATGAGCGCGCGCGAACGGCTCGGTGAATATGCCACGCTCAAGGCGCTCGGCTTCGGCCCCGGCTTCCTGGCGCTGATGATCTTTGGCGAATCGCTGCTGCTGGCCCTGTGCGGCGCGGGACTGGGCATCGTGCTGCTGTTCCCGGTGGCGGCCGGCTTTGCGGCCAAGATGGGCACCATGTTCCCCGTGTTCGACGTGTCGGCGCAAACCGTGCTGCAGCAGGTGCTGGCCGCGCTGGCCATCGGCGTGGTGGCCGGCATCGCGCCCACGCTGCGGGCCAGCCGCGTCAACATCGTCGAAGGTTTGCGCAGCATAGGATAGGCCCATGAAGATCCCGCTCTCCTACATCGCCCGCAACCTGTGGATGCGCCGCCTGACCACCGGCCTGACGGCGGCCGGCCTGGCGCTGGTGGTGTTCGTGTTCGCCACCGTGCTGATGCTCGACGAAGGCTTGCGCAGCACGCTCGTGACCACCGGCGAATACGACAACGTGGTGGTGATCCGGCGCGCCGCCGACACGGAAATCCAGAGCGGCATCGAGCGCGCCCAGGCCAACATCGTCGCCACCCACCCCGCCATCGCGCGCGGACCGGACGGCCAGGCCATGCTGTCGAAGGAAACCGTGGTGCTCATCTCGCTCAACAAGCGCGACACGGACAAGCCGTCCAACGTCATCATCCGTGGCGTGGACTTGCGCGGCTTGCAGTTGCGGCCCCAGGTACGGCTGACGAGCGGGCGCATGTTCCGCCCCGGCGCCTCCGAGATCATCGCCGGCGCCAGCATCGCGCGCCGGTTCGCTGGCGCCGGCATCGGCGAGAAGCTGCGCTTTGGCCAGCGCGAATGGACCGTGGTGGGCCTGTTCGACGCCGGCAACAGTGGCTTCGATTCCGAGGTATGGGGCGACGCCGACCAGTTGCTGCAAGCGTTCCGCCGCAACGCCTGGTCGGCCATGGTGCTGCGCCTGGCCAGCACGGACAGCTTCGAGCGATTCAAGAAGGACATCGAGAGCGACCCGCGCCTGACGCTGGAGGCCAAGCGCGAACAGGTGTTCTATGCCGACCAGTCGAAGGCACTGTCGACCTTCATCAACATCCTGGGCATGACGCTGTCGGTGATCTTCTCGATCGGCGCCATGATAGGCGCCACCATCACCATGTATGCCTCGGTGGCCAACCGGGTGGGCGAGATCGGCACCTTGCGCGCGCTGGGCTTCCGGCGCCGCAGCATCCTGGCCGCCTTCCTGACGGAGGCCATGCTGCTGTCGCTGGTGGGCGGCGTGGCCGGGCTGGCGCTGGCCTCGTTGATGCAGTTCATGTCCTTCTCCACCGCTAATTTCCAGACCTTCTCGGAGCTGGCGTTCGGCTTCAAGCTGAGCGCGGCCATCGTGCTCAAGACGCTGGTATTCGCCCTCATCATGGGCTTCATCGGCGGCTTCCTGCCGGCCGTGCGGGCAGCCCGCCTGCGCATCGTGGAAGCGTTGCGCGCCGCCTAAGCGGGGGCGTGGCGCCCGCCTCCCCACCCTATTTTTGGTCGCGTCGCCGGATTTGCTGGTTTAAACTTAAATGCGAATCATTCTCATTTGTATTGACATTCGCATTGGCGTGCATTAAGGTGGTGACATATCAATCAAATAATCTTTCTTCTTAGGAAAGAGTCGCCCCCATGCCCCATCCACTTACCTTCCTGCCGTACTACCCATCGGCGCGCCAACGCACACTGCGCCAGTTCATCGAAGCATTCTGGAACGAAGGCTGCCTGACAGGCGCCATCACACAGCGGCGCGGCCAGCCCGCCCTGCTGCGGCTGGAGGGACTAAGCGAGGATGGCCAACCGCGCGGCTACACCATCGCCATCGCCGGCCATAGCGGCTTTGAGCGCCTGCGCCTGTGCGGTCCCGTGCACGCTGAGGACCAGCCTTCCGTGGAGCCGGACATCGCTACCGTCGCCAGCGACCTGCTGCGCCACCTCGGTCCGCCGACAGCGGCCACGCACCAGTTCGTGGCCGAACTGCGCCACACAGCGCTCAACCATGCGTGGTCAATGACGGCCCCGCCCCAAGCCACACTGGAGGCGCCCTATCCGTGGCAGGAAGCGCAACTGGGCGACGGCCACCTGTACCATCCCTGCTTCCGCTCGCGCATGGGCTTCTCGCTGGACGATCACCTGCGCTACGGCCCGGAGTTCGCGCGGCCGTTCACGCTGGTGTGGCTGGCCATCGCGCGCCACGCCAGCGAAACCCACACCCTGCCCGGCATCGACTACGAACAGTTCCTGGCCAGCCAGCTGGGCGAGGCCGAATACCACTGGCTACAGGAGCGCGTGGCGCAGCAAGGGCATGCGCCGGACAACTATCGGCTGCTGCCCGTCCACCCGTGGCAGTGGGAACACCGCGTGCGCCAGCACTATGCGGACTGGCTGGCCGACGGCACGCTGCTGTACCTGGGCCAGGGACAAGGCCAATGGCTGGCGCAGCAATCGATACGCTCGCTCAGCAGCCTCGATGGCGGGCAGCGCTGCGACATCAAGCTGCCGCTGGCCATCGCCAACAGCTCGGCCGACCGCATCCTGTCCGACCACCACGTGCACAACGCGCCCCGCATCTCGCGCTGGCTGGCGGGCATCTGCCGCGACGATCCCTATTTGGCCGATGGCCCCCGGCTTGCGCTGCTGACCGAACCGGCCGGCATCACGGTCGCACATGGGCGCCAGCTGCCCGGCGCCTACGGCATGCTGGGCGCCATCTGGCGCACGGCGCCGGGGTCGCTGCTGGCGCCGGGCGAACAACTGTTCCCCATGACAGCCCTGACCACGCGCGCGCCCGAAGGCGGCCTGACCATCGCCCCCTGGCTCGCGCAGCATGGCACCGAACGCTGGGTTCACGCCCTGCTGGCCGCCATGGTCCCGCCCCTGCTGCACCTGATGATGGCGCACGGCGTGCTGCTCGAATGCCATGCGCAGAACACGCTGCTGATCCTGCGCGACGGCCTGCCCTGCCGGATCGCCGTGCGCGACCTGCCGGGCGGCCTGCACTACCTGCCCGCCGCCGGCGCGGCCGCGCAACAGGCCGGGTTGCGCGCGGCCCCCGCGTATCGCGACGCGCTTAACGCCAGCGCCGGATTCGTATTCAACGCGGAGACGGAAGCGCGCGGCTATCTGCTGGAGGTCATGTTCTTCATCAACCTGGGCGAGTTGGCGTGGCGGCTGGAGCGCCAGCACGGATATGCCGAAGTGCGCTTCTGGCACGCGGCCGCCTGCGCCGTGCTCGACTACCAGGAGCAATTCCCGGCCATGGCGGAACGCCAGCGCCAGTTCGACCTGCTCGGCCCCACGCTGCGCATCGAATGCCTGGCCACGCGCCGCCTGCTGGGCGGCAGCACGCAGCGCCTGCGCACCGTGCGCAATCCCCTGTTCGACGCACTGGCCGGAGCGGCGCCATGACCACGATGACCATGCGGCCAGCCCCCATGTTCACCCGGCCCGTGCTGGCCACCGTGGGCGGCCACTTCAGCGCCGCCTTCGCCGCCCTGTGCATGCCGCCGTTCTATGCCCACATCCTGCAGGCCAGCTTCGCGCGGCAGGCGCCGTCGCTGGTGCTGGCCGGCTGGTACTTCACGCTGCCCACGCTGGCCGCGGCCATCGCCAGCCCGGTGTGGGGCTGGCTGGCCGACCGCATCGGCCGGCGCGCCCTGCTCATGCGTGCCCACGCGGGCCTGTGCCTGGGCTTCATCGTCACCGGCCTGGCCCGCACGCCGCTGGAATTCGCGCTCGGCCTGACGGTGCAGGGGCTGTTGGGCGGCACCTTTTCCGCCTCCAACGCCTACCTGGCCGACCTGCTGCCGGCCTCGCGCCTGGCCGCCGTGCTGGGAGTGATGCAGGCATCGGCGCGGACCGCCTTGTTCGCCGGGCCGGCGCTGGTCGGCCTGCTCGAAGGCCATGTCGACCTGCTGCACCTGTTCCTCTATTTGGCGCTGCTGCCCGGCGCCGCATGTGCCGTACTGTGGCTGCTGCCCGAGCAGGCAGCTCGCGCGAGCGCCGCGCAGGCGCACAGCAACGCGCTTGCCGCCGATGGCGCCCGAACAGGTGCTGTGGCGCCACACAGCGCGGCCGGCATCAGCGCCACCACGCTGTACTGGCTGCAGGCGCTGTTCACGATCGGCACCGCGCTGAGCTATCCCTACTTCGTCACCGACCTGGCAGAGCGCCTGCACCTGGGCGCCGCCACGGCCGGCATGCTATTCGGCCTGCCGCACGCCGTGTTCCTGCTGCTGGCCTGGCCGCTGGGGCGCCGCCTGCACTTCGCCAACGCGGCCGCCAGCCTGGCCGGCTACACCGCCCTCACCTGCGCCGGCCTGCTGCTGCAACTGCTGGCCGATGGCCTGGCGTGGCTGGTGACGGGACGCCTGTTGATGGGCGCCGGCATGACCGGCGCCTGCCTGGCCATCAATGCCCTGGCCGCCGCCACGGTCCGCAACGACCGGGCCGGACGCCATTTCGGCCAGCTCGAAGCGGCCAACAAATGGGGCGGTGTGGCCGCCGGCCTGTTGGCCAGCCTGCTGGTCGCCGAACTGGGCTACGCAGCCCCCATGTGGCTGGGCTGCGCCCTGCTTGCCTCGCTGTTCATCTCACTGAAATGGAAACGGTCATGAACTCTCCCTTGTCGCACACGCATTTGCAACCGCCCATGCCATCAGCATCGGCCAGCCGAGCGCCGCGCTTCGCGGAACTGCAGCACTGCCGCCTGCTGATCAACTGCTACGCCCGCGAAGTGGCGATGCAGGAACACACGCTGGCCGTGCTGCCCGTCTATCAATTGGCCGGCGCCGTGCCGCAACTGGCCGGCCACCACGGGCAGGTGCTCGACATCACCCTGCCGCGCGTGGACAGCCGCTTGCGCGTGGGCGTACTGCACGTTTCGGCCACCGCCAATTTCGACTACACCACGCCGGTCTACCTGCGTTCGGGCCGCGATGGATGGCGCGAAGCGGACTGGCGCGACCTGTCACGCCTGTTGATCGAGGACCTGTCGCGCCGCGCCGGCACGCCGTTCAACGATGAACTGCTGCAGCAGATCGGCGACAGCATCGCCACCATGCAGGATGTGCTGGACCAGCAGCCGGCAACCACCGCGCCGCGCCAGCCGGGCAACCGCAACGCGCTGCACGCCTACATCGACAGCGAACAAAGCCTGCTGACGGGCCACCCGTTCCACCCCGCCCCCAAGAGCCGGGCCGACTGGTCGCCGGCCGAGCAGCGCCATTACTCGCCCGAGCACAAGGCCAGCATGGCGCTGCATTACTTCCAGATTCCGCGTTCCTGGCTGGTCTGCGACAACGTGGACGGCGAAGCGGCGACGGCCTTGCTGGCCCGGTTGACGGGCCACGCGCTGACAGCGGAACCGGGCGGCGTCATCGTGCCGCTGCATCCCTGGCAAGCGGGCTGGATGCGGCGCCAGCCGCGCATCGCCAGCGCCATGCGCCATGGCGAAGTGCGCGACCTGGGCCCACGCGGCCTGCCGTTCCATCCCACAGCCTCGATCCGCACCCTGCTGGCCGAGGATGCGCGCCACTTCCTCAAGCTGTCGCTCAATATGCGCATCACCAACTGCATCCGCAACAACGCGCGCCATGAACTGCGCAGCGCGCTGACAGGCACCCGCCTGTACCGTGGCCTGCGCGACGGCATGCGCCAGCGCTTCCCCGGCTTCCACGTGCTGGAGGAACGTGCCTTCGTCACGGTCGCCTTTCCCGGCGAGGACGGCGCCGACAAGGAGCTGGCCGACGGCTTTGGCGTGCTGGCGCGCGAAGGCATGGCGGACTTGCTGGCGCAAGGTGTGCGCCCCGTCGTCTGTGCCGCCCTGTTCGGCAACGGCACGTACGGGCGCGCGCGCGTGGCCGCCGTGATCGAGCGCTATGCCCAATATCACGGCTACACGCGCGAGCGGGCAGCGCGGCTATGGTTCGCCCGTTACGCCGAGACGGCCGTCCATCCCATCCTGTACCTGCTGTTCGAGCACGGCATCGCGTTCGAACCGCACATGCAAAACACGCTGGTGGGCCTGGACGCCGATGGCGCGCCGACCCACGTCATCCTGCGCGACCTGGAACTGACCCGGCTGGCCCCGCAGGCGCAACCGCTGGCCCGCGCGCTGGCGCTGGACGCGGCCACGCTGTCCGAACTGTGCTGCGGCGACGAGCGGGCCTGGACCCGCATCGGCTACTGCCTGTTCGTCAACAACCTGTGCGAAGTGATCGCCACCATCGCCAACGGCGACGCACAACTCGGCCTGGGCTTGTGGAGCGTGCTGCGCCACACGCTGCAGGACTACCTGGCGCGCTATCCGCATCCCAGCGCCAGCCGCCGCATCCACGGCCTGCTGGCCGGCGAACCGCTGCCGGCCAAGGGCAACCTGCTGACCCGTTTCCTGCGCCAGGCCGACCGCCAGGCCAGCTACCTGCCGCTGTACCACCCGCTGGCCGTCGTCAACGGCGCGCCGGCCGCATCGATTTGATCCACCCTGACTTCACGACCTTATGCACCCAACCTCTCCCCAGCCCAAGACCCTGCCGCTGCTGCTGGCCGGCCTGTTCCTCCTGTCCGGCGCCACGCGCGCCGACGACCTGCCCGACATGGCGCAAGTGACCATCAGTGGCAGCGGCGGCGCCGCCTCCAGCGGCGGCGCTACCAAGACCTACAGCAGCATGCTCGACACGCCGCAGGCGGTCACCGTCGTCAGCCGCGACAGCCTGCGCAACCGCGCCGCCCTCACCAGCAAGGACGCGCTCGAGTACGTGAGCAGCGTGGTGGCCGGCCAGGGAGAAGGCCGGCGCGACGAGTTTTACATCCGTGGCTTCTACGCGCTGCGCGACACCCTGCTCGACGGCCTGCGCGACGATAACCTGTACTTCCGCGACCTAGCCACGGTGGACCAGATCGAAGTGATCAAGGGCGCGGCCGCCGCCCTGTACGGACGCGGTTCGGCGGGCGGCGTGATCAACCGGGTAAGCAAGAAGCCGCGCGCCAGCCAGGACACGGAGCTGACGGCCACCCTCGGCGCCGACCGCGAACGGCGCGTGAGCGTGGATGCCGGCGGCGCGCTCGGCGCCGGCGCCAACGGCCGCGTGATCGCCGTCATCGACAACGGTGACAGCTACCGCGACGTGGTGCATCACACCCGCAAGCTGCTGGCGCCGTCCATCCAGTTCGCGCTGGCGCCGGAAACATCACTGCTGTTGCAGGCGGAAGTGCAGCGCGAGGACCACACGCCAGACCGTGGCGTGCCGTCGCTGCAAGGCCGGCCACTGGCCGTGGCGCCTTCCACCTACTACGGTGAGGCTTACGACTACACCCGCACCGACAGCGACCTGGCCAGAGCCAAGCTGGAACACCGCGTCAACGACCAGCTCACGCTGGACAACACGCTGCAATACAGCCGCACCGGCCTGGAAGGCGTCAACACCCGCAACCGCCGCGTCAACGCCAACGGCACCCTGTCGCGCCAGATCACGTACTTCCCGCAATGGCAGCGCAACCTGGTCAACCAGACGGAATTGATGTACACAGGCGATGGCCAGACCGTGCTGGCCGGGCTGGAATTGTCCGAACAGCGGCGCGACATACGCACGGCACAAACGGGTATCGCCTATCCCATCGACCTGTACGCGCCGCAGCCAAGGCTGCCGATGCCGCAGTTATCCAGTTTTCCCGTGTCGCTGGACAGCGCTTTCGTCGCGCGCACCCAGGCCCTGTACTTGCAGGACCAGATCGACTTGGGCACGCAATGGAAGGCGCTGGTGGGCACGCGCTTCGACCGCTTCCAGCAACAGCAGACCAACCGGCTGAAGAACAACGAACGCAGCGAGCGCACCGACAACGTGGCCTCGCCACGGGTGGGATTGGTGTTCCAGCCCGATGACAACCAGTCGTGGTACATGAACGTGAGCCGGTCGCTCCAACCCGGCGGCGGCGACCTTCTCTACACGGGCAACACGCCGCTGGCCCAGGTCCGCCCATTGCAGACGGACTTGCAGGAGGTTGGCTACAAGCGTGACTGGCTGGCGCGCCGGCTGTACGCCACCGTGGCGTTATTCCGCATCGAACAGCGCAACCAGCTCACCATGGACCCGAACGATCCGGCCGGCCTGCGCCAGCTCCAGGTGGGCAAGCAGCGCAATCGAGGTGTGGAACTGGAACTGCAAGGGGCGCTGTGGCAAGGCGCGCGCGTGAACGCGGCCTATACCTACAACGACGCGCGCATCGTGGCGTCGAACGACGTCCCAGCCGGCAACCGGGCCGAGATGACGCCACGCCACCGCGCCAGCCTGTGGCTGGATCAGGCCATCGACGCCACGTGGAGCGCGGGCCTGGGCGTGCTGGCGAGCAGCAGCCAGTTCGCGCTGTCGGACAACACGGTGCGCCTGCCCGGCTACGCGCGCGTGGATGCCATGCTGGCCTGGCACCAGCCCCGCTACGACGTGCGCGTGAAGCTCAACAACGTGGGCAAGGCGCGCTACTACGAGTCGGCCATCAACAACGTGCAGATCCAGCCGGGCGCGCCGCGCAATGCCAGCGTCACCCTCAGCACCCGGTTCTGACACCGCCCGCTGCGACAGCCGGCGCCGGGCATCACTCGGCGTCGGGCTGTTGCGACGGATGGGCGGCCGCGAACGCGGGCAGTTCCATGCAGTTGGCGTGGATACGCATGATGGTCGGGTATGGCGCCAGGTCCAGCTCGAAGCGCTGGGCGTTGAACACTTGCGGCGCCAGGCAGCAGTCGGCCATCGTGGGCGTATCGCCATGGCAGAAGCGCCCCGTCTGCGGCTCGTTCGCCAGGTGCGCTTCCAGCATGGCCATGCCCTCGCCCAGCCAGTGCTTGTACCACTGGGTCTTCACTTCCTCCGACAAGCCCAGCGGCCCTTTCAGGTACTTGAGCACGCGCAGGTTGGTGAGCGGGTGGGTGTCGCAGGCCACCGTCAGCGCCAGCGCGCGCACGCGGGCGCGGCCCAGCGCGCCCACGGGCAGCAGCGGCACGGCCGGATGCAGCTCGTCCAGGTATTCCATGATGGCCAGCGACTGGTGCACGATGGCGCCGTCGTCCTCCAGCGCCGGGATCAGGGCGCTGGGGTTGATGTCGCGGTATGCCGGCGCCAGCTGCTCGCCGCCATGCCGCAGTAAATGAACGGGAATGGCCTCGTAAGCCAGTCCTTTCAAGTTCAACGCAATCCGCACGCGGTAAGCGGCGGAACTGCGGAAGTAGGTGTACAGCTTCATTGCTCGTCTCTTTCAAAAAAACTGGCGTTTAGTGACCAGCGGCCGCCATGCCCTCGGTCGCAGCCCCCTGCACGGCGAGCGGGCGCTCCATCAGCCACAACATGATGGCCGACAGCAGGGCCGGCACGGCCGCGATAGCAAAGATGGTGCTGTTGGGCCAGTTCATGCGGATCAGCTCACCGCCCAGCACCGGCCCGACGATGGAGCCGATGCGGCCCACGCCCAGGCTCCAGCCTATGCCGGTGGCGCGCAAGGTGGTCGGGTAGTAGCTGCCGGCCAGCGCGTTGACGGCTGGCTGGCCGCCGACGATGCAAAAACCGGCCACCAGGATGCTGGCGAACAGGAACAGCAGCGACGCTTCCGGCCGGCCGATCAGCACGATGGCCACGGCCGCCACCAGGAAGCTGGGAATGAGCACGCGGCGGAAGCCGGAACGGTCGATCATCTGGCCCATGACCAGCGTGCCGATGGTGCCGCCGATGGGCAGCACGGTCCCGGCCAGCACGGCCATGCTGGTTGACAGCCCGGCATCCTTGATGATGGTGGGCAGCCAGTTGGACAGGAAGTACAGGTTCAGCAGATTGAGGAAGTTGACCAGCCAAAGCAGCGTCGTGGTCCAGGCCCGGCCCGCTCGGAACAGCGCCAGCACGGAGCCGCCCTTCTGCGGCGCTTCCTGCACCAGGTAACGGCTGCCGGCGCCGGCCACCACGGTGGGATCGATGGCGCGCAGCCATTGCGCCACCTGTTCCGTGCGCCCGCCGCGCAGCACCAGGAACTGCATGGATTCGGGCAGCAGCGGCAGCATCAGCAGGCCGATGACCAGCGGCGCCAGACCGCCGACGTAGAACACGGCGCGCCAGCCATACGCCGGGATCAGCGCAGCCGACACCAGCCCGCCGACCACGGCGCCCACGGTGAAGCCGCACGACACCAGCATCATCAGCGTTACGCGCCGGCGTGCCGGGCTGTATTCGCCAGCCAGCGCCATCACGTTGGGCATGATGGCGCCCAGGCCCAGTCCCGTGATGAAGCGCAGCACCTGCAACTGCTCCAGTGAGGAAGCCCACGGCGTGGCCAGCATGCATACGGAGAAGAACAGCGTGGCGCCGATCAGCACGGGACGGCGGCCAATCTTATCGGCCAGCACGCTGAACGCCAGCGAGCCGACCAGCATGCCCAGCAAACCGGCGCCGAACACCGGCCCCAGGCTGGCCTTGGTCACATGCCATTCCTGGATGATGGCCGGGGCCACGTAGCCCATGGCCTGCACGTCGAAGCCATCCATCAGGATGCACAAGCCGCACAAGAGCAATACGCGAAGCTGGAACCCGCCGACCTTGTTGCGGTCGATGAGGGCCGGAATATCGATCGGATTTTCCATGCTGTCTCCTTGATGTTTTATGCGTTCATGCGCCGGGTTGGGCACCCGGCGCCGCCATCAACCGCGTTCGCGGTAGTGGGTGACGGTCTGCTCGATGGCGCCGAAGATGCTGGCGCCGTGCGCGTCGCGCATCTCAATGCGCACGCTGTCGCCAAACTTCAGGAAGCCCGTCTGCGGCTTGCCGCTCTCGATGGTTTCGTACATGCGCACTTCGGCCAGGCAGCAGTAACCCACGCCGCCGTTTGCTATGCTCGAACCGTGCAGGCTGCCCTGCTTGTTGGACACCGTGCCCGAGCCGATGATGGTGCCGGCCGCCAGTTCGCGCGTGGCGGCGGCGTGCGCCACCAGTTGGGCGAAGTTGAAGGTCATGTCCTCGCCCGCATTGGGACGACCGAACGGACGGTGGTTCAGTTCCACCAGCAGCGGCAGGTGCAGCTTGGTGTCGGCCCAGTGCGCGCCCAGTTCGTCGGGCGTGACGGCCACCGGCGAGAACGCGCTGGCGGCCTTGGACTGGAAGAAGCCGAAGCCCTTGGCCAGCTCGTTCGGAATCAGGTTGCGCAGCGAGACGTCGTTGACCAGCATGACAAGGCGGATCGCCCTGGCCGCATCCTCCGCGCTGGCGCCCATGCGCACGTCACCCGTGATGACGGCCACTTCCGCTTCCAGGTCGATGCCCCAGTCTTCGGTCAGCGCGTAGATCGGATCGTGCGGGCCGATGAAGCTGTCCGAACCGCCCTGGTACATCAGCGGATCGGTATAGAACGAGGCCGGCACTTCCGCGTTGCGGGCCTTGCGCACCAGTTCCACGTGGTTGATGTAGGCCGAGCCGTCGGCCCACTGGTAGGCGCGCGGCAGCGGCGAATGGCATTGCAGCTGGTCGAACGGCTGGGCGTCGGCGACGGCGCCGGTGTTGAGCGCGGCGTAGGTCTGCTCCAGGCGCGGTGCGATGGCGTCCCAGTTGTCGAGCGCATATTGCAAGGTGGCGGCGATCTGCGGCACGGTCACGCAACGCGACAGGTCACGGCTGACGATAACCAGGGCGCCATCACGGCTGCCGTTCTTCAGGGTGGCGAGCTTCATTGCTGGCCCTCCGCTGGCGTTTCGTGCATCCAGGCGGCGTGGCGCGGGGCCTTGCGGGTTTTCGACCACTCCTCCAGCATTTCCCATTTGACGTCATCAAGCTTCTTGTACATCTCCGGCGTGCCCGTGTTGGCCGCCAGTTCCAGCCGGTGGCCGTTGGGGTCGAAGAAGTAGATCGACTTGAAGATGGTGTGGTTGACGGGGCCCAGCACGTCGATGCCGGCGGCCACCAGGCGCTCCTTGGCGGCCAGCAGTTCGTCCATGCTCTCCACTTCCAGCGCCAGGTGCTGCACCCAGGCCGGGGTGTTGCGGTCGCGGTCCATCGGCGCCTGGGTCGGCAGTTCGAAGAAGGCCAGCACGTTGCCGTGACCGGCGTCCAGGAACACGTGCATGTACGGGTCCGGCGCCTTGGTCGATGGCACTTCGTTCTCGGCGATGGCCAGCACGAAGTCCATGTTGAGATGTTTGACATACCATTCGACGGTCTGCTTGGCGTCGATGCAGCGGTAGGCCACGTGGTGGATTTGCTTGATCTTCATCTGTGTCTCCGGTTGATTCCTCATGGAGAGCATTAGAATCCAGATTCAGATATCATACAAACGGTATTTTCTTCATTATTTATCAGAATTTCTTATGAATCCCAGCCTGCGACAGATGCGCGCCCTGGTGGCCGTGGCCAAGACCGGCAGCTTCACGCTGGCCGCCGAATACCTGCACGTGACCCAGTCTGCCCTGAGCGGCCAGATCAAGGAGCTGGAGCAGGTGCTCGGTGTAACGGTGGTCGAGCGCACCACGCGCCGGGCCCAGTTGTCGGAGCTGGGCCGCGAGCTGTATCCGCTGTTCGACAAGATGTTGCAGGATCTCGATGGCGCCATGGCCGACATCGCCAACCGCAAGGCGCTCAAGAAGGGCATGGTGCGCGTGGCGGCGCCGCAGATGATGTCGTGCACGCTGCTGCCGGAAGTGATCGCCGCCTACCAGGCCACCCAGCCGGCGATCCAGGTGCGGCTGGTGGACTGCCCGCTGGAGCAGGTGACGGCCCGCGTGTTCAGCGGCGAAGTCGATTTCGGCATCGGCCCCGAGCGCGATCCCACCGCCGAGATCGACGCGGTGCAGTTGCTGGAAATGCCGTTCGTGCTGGTCTACCCGCCCGGCCACCCGCTCGAACAGCGCGCGCGCGTCACGTGGGCCGACGTGGCCGACTATCCGTTCATCTCGCTGCAGGGCCAGTTCACGGAACGGCTGTTGCGCGACATGCATGCCTCGTTCCGCGACATTTCGCTCAGCCCCTACAACGAAGTCACGTTCATGACGACGGCGCTGGCCATGGTGGCGGCACGCCTCGGCATCACGGTCTGCCTGCCCTACGCGGCCCAGATGGTCAAACTGTACGGCCTGCAGATGCGCCAGCTGTACGAGCCGGAGCTGACGCGGCGCTTTTTTGTCTACACCAAGAGCGCGCGCGCCCTGTCGCCGGCGGCCGACAGCTTCGCCACTTTCCTGCACCAGTTCGTGGCCGGCCACGAGTGGAACGTCACGCTGGACTGACGGGCGCCGGCCGTCCCGGCCAGCCGGGCAGCGCCAGCCGGCGCAAGCCGACATTGCAACAAAGTATATGCTTTTTACCTATTGGCAACATAATTGCCGCAAGGATATACTGCCCGACGCTCTTTAAGCCTGATGAACAAAACAAACAAATGAACATCCTCCATATCGATACCTGCGCCCTGGGCGACATCACCGGCTCGCGCCAGTCCACGGCCGCGGTCGTCGCCGCGCAGTGTCCGGACGGCACGGCGCGGGTCGTGTATCGCGACCTGGCCGCCGCGCCCCTGTCGCACATCAGCGGCCCCCTGCTGCAAGTGCTGCGCCAGCACTGGGACGACGCGATCCCGTGCAATGCCGAAGTGCGCGCCGAAGCTACCCTCAGCCAATCGCTGCTGCGCGAATTCCTCGACGCCGACCTGGTCGTGCTGGCCGCGCCGCTGTATAACTTTTCCATCCCGTCCGTCCTCAAGGCCTGGCTGGACCGTGTCCTGCACCTGGCGCAGGCGCTGGACACCGCCGAGCTCAAAACAGCCCTGCACGGCAAACGGCTCTTGGTGATCACCTCCTGCTGCAGCCCGGCCGAACAAGCGGAACAACAACGGATGATGGACGAGCACGAACAACACCTGGCCCGCGTGTTCCGCCACATCGGCATCGCCCAGCCCGAGTTCCTGCGCAGCGCGACGGACGATAACGGCAATCTGCTCATGCCCGACACCTTGCCCATGCCCACGCTGGCGCCGTGACGCTGGCAACGTGAGCCGCATCGCGCGCGTTGCCTGACACAAACGCAGCGTCCGCCTATAATGCGCAGGTGCCGGCCCGGCGCGGCCGGCTTGTCACCTGAACCACTTTCGCACCATGACTGCCAATACCATCGCCGTGAACGAAAAGATGGACAAGTTCAACGGCTGCCACAGCGTCTGGCTGTTCGGCTACGGCTCGCTGATCTACAAGGCCGACTTCCCCTACCTGGAGCGCCGTCCGGCCAGCATCACGGACTGGACGCGCCGCTTCTGGCAAGGCTCGCACGACCATCGCGGCACGCCGGAAGCGCCGGGCCGCGTGGTGACCCTGATCCGCGAAGCGGGCGCCATCTGCCACGGCATGGCTTACCTGATCACGCCCGACGTGTTCGGCCACCTCGACCACCGCGAGAAGAACGGCTACCTGCGCCTGGCCATCCCCATCCTCTTCGACGACGGCCGCAGCGAGGACGGCTTGGTCTACATTGCCACGGAAGACAACACGGCCTTTCTCGGCGCGGCCTCCGAGCAGGAAATCGCGCGCCACATCGCCCGCTCGTCCGGCCCCAGCGGCCCCAACAGCGACTACCTGAACCACCTGGCCGCCGCCTTGCGCGAACTGGGCCAGCACGACCAGCATGTGTTCGCCATCGAACGCCACCTGGCCGAACTGAACGCCAAGCCCTTCTGAGCGGGCGGCCAGTCGCGGCCGCCCAACAGCCAGCGCTACCAGACCCTGCGTCGACACTGCGCCATATCAATTCGGTTCCACAGCCTCCCTTCAGTTGTCAAAAAATGTACATATCATGTTCCCTGACGGCATGTTGCCGAACGGATAGACCACATTACGGCAAGGGGAATGAGCATGGATTTTCGCAACGGAAGCGTGGCCACGCGGCTGGCGGCGGGCTTTGGCCTGATCATCATGGTGGGTATGGCGGTGGCCGGCTACGGCCACGCGCAGCTGGGCAATGTCGGCACCGAAATGCACCTGCTGGTCAATGACCGCATGGTCAAGTACGACCAGCTCAATGAAGTGCAGGACAACGTCAACCTGGTGGCGCGCGCCGTGCGCAATGTCGTGCTGCTGTCGGACCGCAACGCCATGCAGGAGGAAGTAAGCAGGATCAATGGCGCCCGTGACGCCATCGGCGCCACCTTGCACAAGCTTGGCGGTGACAGTGCGCCCGACCAGGGCAAGCTGCTGTTGCAGCGCGTGGTCGATGCGCGCGTGCCGTACCTGAAAACACTCGACAAGGCCATTGCGCTGGGCCTGGACAACCGTAACGACGAAGCCAGGGACACGCTGCTCAACGAGGTCCGGCCCTTGCAGAGCACCTTCTTCAAGGCGCTGGACGAGATGATGAACTACCAGCGCGAGAGCATGCGACTCAGCGCGGCAGACACCCAGTCCACGGTCAGCCGCGCCGGCACGGCCATGTTGCTGGCCACCGTGCTGGGCGCCATACTGGGCGCACTGGCCGCCTATCGCATCACGCGCGCGCTGACGCGCGAACTGGGTGGCGAACCGGCCTACGCGGCCAATGTGGCCCGTGAAATCGCGGCCGGCAACCTGGCCGTCGAGGTACACCGGCGCCCCGGCGACCAGCACAGCCTGCTGGCGGCCATGGCCGCCATGCGCGACAGCCTCGCCAAGCTGGTCAGCAGTGTACGCCACAGTTCCGACAGCGTGGCCACGGCCAGCGCGGAGATCGCGCAGGGCAATATGGACTTGTCGGGCCGCACCGAGGCCCAGGCCAGCGCGCTGGAAGAAACGGCGGCGTCGATGGAGCAACTGTCCTCCACCGTGGCGCAAAACGCCGACAGCGCCCGCCAGGCCAGCGAGCTGGCCGTCAACGCCAGCACGGTCGCGCGCGAGGGCGGCGAAGTAGTCGGCCAGGTGATCCAGACCATGAAGGACATCGACGACGCCAGCCACAAGATCAGCGACATCATCGCCGTGATTGACGGCATCGCGTTCCAGACCAACATCCTGGCCTTGAACGCTGCCGTGGAGGCGGCCCGCGCCGGCGAACAGGGCCGGGGCTTCGCCGTGGTGGCGACGGAAGTGCGGGCGCTGGCCGGCCGCAGCGCGGAAGCGGCGCGGGAAATCAAGGCCCTCATCGGCGACAGCGTGGCGCGGGTCGAACATGGCGCGGTGCTGGTGGATAAGGCGGGCCGGACGATGGACGCGGTGGTCGAGGCCATCGCCCACGTGACCGGGATCGTCGCCGAGATCAGCGCGGCCAGCCGCGAGCAGGCCACCGGCGTATCCCAGGTGACGGAAGCGGTCACGCAGATGGACGAGGCGACCCAGCAGAACGCGGCCCTGGTGGAACAGATGGCGGCCGCCGCCGCCAGCATGCGCAGCGAGGCCCAGGAACTGGTGCAGGCCGTGGCCACCTTCCAGCTCGAACATGGCCTGGCTGGCGACGCACGCGCAAACGCCACCACGCACGCCCCGGCCGGCCCGATCGGGCGCGACGCCAGGGCCACACGGCATGACGTCATCCCTTTGTCGTCGGCCAAACCCCGCGCGCAACAACAAGCAGCGGCCGGCAGCGACAGCGCCACGCCAGCATCGCGCGCCAAATCCGGCACGGACGAATGGGAGCCGTTCTAGCGTGATGCTCATGGCGTGTCCCTGCTCCGTGGACCGTCAGCCGAACAGATCCAGTTGCCCTGCGCCGTCCCCCCTGGCCCGCGCACCCAGCGGGGGAATCACGAGCGGGCGACGGAACTGACTCGCGTCGAGTTGCTGGAAACGGCCGCTGTGGCCGGACAAGCCCAAGCGTGCGGCGGCGATCTGGAAACGCTGCCGTATCAGTTCCGCCCACACGCCCTCGCCTTTCATGCGCGTGGAGAAATCGCCGTCATAATCTTTGCCGCCGCGCATTTCCCGCACCCGGTTCATCACGCGCTGGGCCCGCTCAGGAAAGTGCGCCTGCAGCCATTGCTGGAACAGGGGATTGACTTCCCACGGCAGGCGCAGCACGACGTAATGGGCGGACGAGGCGCCCGCCTCGCGCACGGCTTCCAGCAAGCGCTCGATCTCCGGTTCCGTGATGAACGGGATGATGGGCGAAATGCTCACCCCCACCGGGATGCCGGCCTCGGCCAGCGTGCGGATGGTGCGCAGCCGGCGCGCGGGCGCGGCCGCGCGCGGCTCCAGCGAGCGCGCGATGGCCGGGTCCAGCGTGGTGATGGTGACGGCCACGGCCGCCTGCTGCCGGGCCGCCATCGGGGCCAGGATGTCGATATCGCGTTCGATCAGGGCCGACTTGGTGATCAGGCCGACCGGATGTTCGCACTCTTGCAGCACTTCCAGCACGCGGCGCGTGATGCGCAGCTCGCGCTCGCAAGGCTGGTAGGCATCCGTGTTGACGCCCAGCGCGATCGACTCGGGTACGTAGGAAGCCTTGGCCAGTTCGCGCCGCAACAACTCGGGCGCGTTGACCTTGGCGAATAGCTTGCTCTCGAAATCCAGCCCCGGCGACAGGCCCTGGTAGCTGTGCGTGGGCCGCGCATAGCAATAGATACAGCCATGTTCGCAGCCCCGATACGGATTGAGCGACACGTTGAACGGAATATCGGGAGAGGCGTTGCGGCTCAGGATGCTGCGGGCCTGCTCATGCGTCACCTGCGTCTTCCAGCCACGGGTCTGCTCTTCCTCATGCTCCCAGCCATCGTCGAACGCCTCGCGCGCATCGCGCTCGAAACGTCCCTGTAGATTGCTGATGGCGCCGCGCCCCTTGGTGGCCTGCAACGGCCGGGGCGGCAGCATGGTTTGCTCGAACTGTTCTTCCCCGTCAGACATGGCGCACCTGGCTAATACTGTATATTTAAACAGTATTCTAGGCACATGCGACGGCAATGGCAAGCCGGATTTGATCGCCGCCCCTGCAGTTCGGGCGCGCAAGCTGGTATCATGCGAACAAAATTGGGGAGATGTCATCCCCGCGCCGCGCGCGCTGATTGCCGCGCCGGCGGGCCTGTCGCGCCCCTGCCCCACCCAACAACGTATCAGGACGCCGCCCCGTGCAGGGTGGCGCCCCCGATGATTACCTTACGCGAGTTCCCCATGACCCAACCTACACCTGCCAAAGCATTGTCGTTCTGGAACCGGTTGCCGCTGGCTTTCAGCGCCTTCATCAACACGCTGTCGGACCCCGATTACGCCAGCCGCCTGCAACGCATGAACGACGCCGCCAGCTATCCGCCGGCCCCCGTGGCGGCCCCCGCGCCCGCGCCGGCGCCACTGCGCGTGGCCACGCCCAACGCCGCCCTGCAGTTGCTGAGCCTGCTGCAACGGGAAGCGCGCCTGATCGACTTCACCCAGGAAAACCTGAGCGCCTATTCCGACGCCGACATCGGCGCCGCCGCGCGCGTGGTGCATGAAGGCTGCGGCAAGGTGCTGCGCGAGCACTTCCACATTGAACCCGTGCGCGACGAAGCCGAAGGCAGCCGCGTGGTGCTGGAAGAAGGCTTCGACGCGGGCGCTGTGCGCCTGACAGGCAACGTGGTCGGCAAGGCGCCGTTCCGCGGCACGCTGAGCCATCGCGGCTGGCGCGCCACCAACGTGCTGCTGCCGAAACTGGCCGAAGCCCACGACGCCAGCGTACTGGCCCCGGCGGAGGTGGAATTATGAGCGAACCACGCTACGCCATCGGCATCGACCTGGGCACCACCCATAGCGCCCTGTCCTACGTGGACCTGGCCGCCAGCGACGGCGAACAAACCAGCCACGGCGTGCTGGCCATCCCCCAGTTGACGGCGCCCGGCACGGTGGAAGAACTGCCGCTGCTGCCTTCGTTCCTGTACCTGCCGCACGCGGACGAACTGGCGCCCGGCGAGCTGAGCCTGCCATGGGCCCAGAGCGGCGCCGAACAGAGCGCCGTGGTGGGCGAGCTGGCCCGCAGCCGTGGCGCCACCACGCCGATCCGCCTCGTCTCGAGCGCCAAGAGCTGGCTGTGCCACCCCGGCGTGGACCGCCGTGGCCCAATCCTGCCCAACGACGCGCCCGAGGAAGTGGCGCGCGTGTCGCCGCTGGACGCCTCCACCCGCTACCTGTCGCACCTGCGCGCGGCCTGGGACGCGGCCCATCCGGACGCGCCGTTCACGCAGCAGGCCGTCACCGTCACCATTCCGGCCTCGTTCGATCCGGGCGCGCGCGAACTGACGGCCGATGCGGCCCGCGCGGCCGGCTACGACGCGCTCACGCTGCTGGAAGAACCGCAGGCCGCCCTGTACAGCTGGATCCAGGGCAGCGCCGGCCACTGGCGCAAGGAAGTCAAGCCGGGCGACGTGATCCTGGTGGTGGACGTGGGCGGCGGCACCAGCGACTTTTCGCTGATCGCCGTGCTGGAACGCGATGGCGTGCTGGAACCGCACCGCGTGGCCGTGGGCGACCATATTCTGCTGGGTGGCGACAATATGGACCTGGCGCTGGCGCATCTGGTGGCGCGCAAGCTGGCCGCCAACGGCACCACACTGGACGCCTGGCAGATGCGCGCGCTCACCTATGGCTGCCGCGCCGCCAAGGAAGCACTGCTGGCCGACGCCGAGGCGGCCACCTGGCCCATCGTCGTCCCCAGCCGCGGCTCCAAGCTGATCGGCGGCTCGATCCGCACCGAACTGACGCGCGAGGAAGTGAGCACCTTCATCCTGGACGGCTTCTTCCCGTCCGTGGAAGCGTCGGCCCGCCCGGCCGTGCGCACCCGTGCCGGCCTGACCCAGCTTGGCCTGCCGTACGCGCAGGATGCCGGCATCACGCGCCACCTGGCCGCCTTCCTGGCGCGCCAGGTGGGCGCCACGGCGGAGCTGGAGGGCTATACCGGTCGCCAGAACGCGGACGCCACCTTCCTGCATCCGACAGCCGTGCTGTTCAACGGCGGCGTGTTCAAGTCCGAGCTGCTGGCCCAGCGCGTGATGGCCACCATCAACGACTGGCTGTACCTGGAAGGCGCGGAGCCGGCCCGCATGCTGGGCGGCGCCGATCTCGACCTGGCCGTGGCCCGTGGCGCGGCCTACTACAGCTACGTGCGGCGCGGCAGCGGCGTGCGCATTCGCGGCGGCACGGCCCGTTCCTACTACGTGGCCATCGAATCGGCCATGCCGGCCATCCCCGGCATGGAACCGCCGATCCAGGCCCTGTGCGTGGCGCCGTTCGGCATGGAGGAAGGCGCGGAAATGGAGTTGCCGGCGCAGGAATTCGGCCTGGTGGTGGGCGAGCCGGTGCAGTTCCGCTTCTTCGGCTCGTCCGTGCGGCGCCAGGACCAGATCGGCGACCTGCTCGACAGCTGGCTGCCGGACGAACTGCAGGAACTGAACGAGATCGCCGCCACGCTGTCGCCGGAAGGCCGCCAGGCCGGTGACGTGGTGCAGGTCAAGCTGCACGCGCTGGCCACGGAATCGGGCACGCTGGAACTGCTGGCCGTGGCCAACGACGGCCAGCGCTGGAAGGTGGAGTTCGACGTGCGCGCGGGAGCCGCTGTCTGACAATGGCCCACTACCTCGTCAGCATCGACCTGGGCACCACCAACACGGTGCTGGCTTATTCCGAGCTTGGCGCGGCGCCCGACAAGGCGCAGATCCGGCTGTTCGACATCGAGCAACTGGTGGCGCCGGGCGAGGTGGCGCCAGCCGCGTTGCTGCCATCGCTGCGCTACCACCCGGCCGACGGCGAACTGGCTGACGGCGAGCTGCAACTGCCGTGGCGGCAGGACGACGTGGCCGGATTGGCGCAGGTGGTCACGGGCCGGCTGGCCCGCGTGCTGGGCGCGCAAGTGCCGGGGAGGCTGGTAGCCAGTGCCAAGAGCTGGCTGTCCCATCCCAGCGTGGACCGCATGGCGCCCATCCTGCCATGGGGGGCGGAAGAAGGCGTGCCGCGCGTGTCGCCGGTGGCGGCCAGCGCCAGCTACCTGGCCCACTTGCGCGCCGCGTGGAATACGCGCTTCCCGCAACAGCCGCTGGAACAGCAGCAGCTGGTGCTGACCATCCCCGCCTCGTTCGACGAAGGCGCGCGCGCGCTGACGCTGGCAGCGGCGCGCATGGCCGGCCTGCCCGGCCTGCGCCTGCTGGAGGAACCGCAGGCGGCCTTCTACGACTGGCTGTTCCGGCATCGCGCCACGCTGGGCGAGGAACTGGCCGATACCCGGCTGGTACTGGTGTGCGACGTGGGCGGCGGCACCACGGACTTCAGCCTGATCAAGGTGGAACTGACGGACGGCGTGCCGCAACTGAGCCGCATTGGCGTGGGCAACCACCTGATCCTCGGTGGCGACAACATGGACCTGGCGCTGGCCCACCTGGCCGAAAGCCGCATGGCGGGCGGCGATGCTGGCGCCGCGCGCCTGTCCGCCGGCCGCCTGGCCCAACTGACGGAACGCTGCCGCGCCGCCAAGGAACAACTGCTGGCGGCCGACGCGCCCGAACGCGTCACCGTCACCCTGCTGGGCGCCGGCTCGCGCCTGATTGGCGGCACCCGCTCCGTGGAATTGACGCGCGAGGAAGTGGAGCGGCTGGTGGTCGATGGCTTCTTCCCCATGGGCGCGGTGGACGACGGCGCGCGGCGCGGCCGGGCGGCCATCGTCGAATTCGGCCTGCCCTACGCCAGCGACCCGGCCATCACGCGCCACCTGGCCAGCTTCCTGCAACAGCACGCGGGCGCCGCCAGCGCCGCATTGGGGCTGGCCGCAGACGCGCCCCTCCCCATTCCGGACACGCTGCTGCTCAACGGCGGCGTGTTCCGCGCCGACGCGCTCGCACGGCGCCTGCAAGCGACGCTGGCGCAATGGCGCGGCCAGCCGCTGCGCGTGCTCCACAACGACAATCCCGACGTGGCCGTGGCCCGTGGCGGGGTGGCCTACGCGCTGGCCCGGCGTGGCGCGGCACCCGCCATCACGGGCGGTTCACCGCGCAGCTACTTCCTGGTGCTGGACGAAGAACAGCGCGCCGACAAGCCATGCCGCGCCATCTGCATCCTGCCGCGCGGGACGGCCGAAGGAACTGAAGTGCTGCTGTCCGAGCGCACGTTCGCATTGCGACTGGGGCGCCCGGTGCGCTTCCACCTGGCCTCGTCCACGGCGCAATCGGGCAATGCGCCGCTGGCCGGCGAGATGGTGGACCTGAACCAGGGTGACTACGTACGCCTGCCGGCCATGGCCACCGTGCTGCGCGACAGCGACAGCGCGGCACGCAAGGAAATCCCCGTGCAACTGGCCACGGCGCTGAGCGAAGTGGGCACGCTGGAAGTACATTGCGTGGCCGCCGACACGGACAACGCTCAACCGCCACAACGCTGGCTGCTGGAATTCCAGCTGCGCGAAGCGAGCGCGCCGAACGCGGACGCCAGCGCGGCGCCGGAGGCGCAGCCGGCCGCCACGCACCCGGGCGTGGGCGCGGCCATCGAAAAGATAGACCGCATCTTCGGCGCCCGCGCGCAGCAGGTCGAATTGAAGGAAGTGCGCCAGTTGCGCACCCAGCTCGAAAACGCGCTGGGCAGCCGTGAGAAGTGGGCCACGCCGCTGCTGCGCCAGTTGTTCGACGCGCTGCTGGCCCGCGCCAAGGGCCGGCGCCGTTCGGCCGACCATGAGCGCGTGTGGTTCAACCTGTGCGGCTACTGCCTGCGCCCCGGTTTCGGCTACGCGCTCGATGAATGGCGCATCGAGCAGTTATGGGCCCTGTTCGAGACCGGCGCCCAGCATCACAAGGACAGCCAGGTGTGCGCGGAATGGTGGACCATGTGGCGGCGCGTGTCCGGTGGCCTCGATGCCACGGCCCAGTTGCGCATCCTCGACGATTTCGCCTTCAACGTACAGGCCGACGCACAGGAACGGGGCCGCCGCCCGCACACGCTGGTCGATGGCAGCGATGACGACATGCTGCGCCTGGGCGCCTCGCTGGAACGTATCCCCGGCAACTACAAGGCTGAAATCGGTGCCTGGATGCTGATGCAACTCGAGCAGGCCACAACGGCGCTACAGCGCACAGCTGCTGGCAAAGGCGGCGCGGCCGCGCGCTCGAGCAGCGCCAGGGCCGACGCGACGGCCAAGGCGGAAGCGGCGCAGGCGCGCTACCTGTGGGGCCTGAGCCGCGTGGGCGCGCGCCAGCCCTTCCACGGCAGCGCGCACGACGTGGTGGCCACGGCCACGGTGGAACAATGGCTGGCCGTGATCCTGGCGCTGGACTGGAAGAAGGTGGAGCCGGCCGGCTACGCGGCCGCCCACCTGGCGCGCATGACGGGCGACCGTTCGCGCGACGTGGACGAAACCTTGCGGGCCGAGATCCTGCGCCGCCTGTTGGCCGTGGGCGCGCCCGCCAACTGGAGCGCCATGGTGCGCGAGGTGGTGCAACTGGACCAGGCGGATGAGAAACGCCTGCTCGGCGACGCCCTGCCACCGGGATTGAAGCTGATCGCGTGATCCCGCCGCGTGCTGTGTTGGCGCCTGCTACCGGCGCCTCACAGCGGTCCGCGCACTCCAGGCACGTAGCCTTGCTGCTGGCCGACGAAGCCATCGAAGGCGCCAATCAACGGTTCGAACGCGGCGGGCCGGCCTTCCAGCTGCTGCAGCGCGTAGCAGCTCGCCTCCAGCGTCGACAGTTGATCGGGCAAATGGGCCTTGCGGATCAGGTAGTGGGAGGGCGGCGTGTCGCGCAGCGGCAGGCGGGGCAAGGCTTGCAAGGCCGGGTTCAGGTACAGCATCTTGCGGCTCTTGCGCCAGGTGCCGTCCAGCACCACGAGCCGCAAGCGATCCGGCTGCGCGCGCCACGCTGGATCGAACGGCGCGGCCGGCACCATCGCCGGCCCGCCCGCGTCCACGGTTTCCGGATACAGCAGCACAGGCCGGCGTTGATCGGCCGTCAACCACTGCGCCAACCTCTCCGGTGCGAACGTCTCCCCCACTTCCAGCCGGCTGCGCGCCAGGCTCAGATGCAGCAGCCGCGCGCTGCCCTTGGCATTCGCCACTTCCATCGGGTGCTGCAGGATCAGGACATCGACAGCGTTATCGACCGGAGCCACCCAGCGGCAAATGCAGGCCGATTGCGCGCGCAAGCAGGTGGCGCATATGGCGCGGCGGTGGCCGCTGGCGGCGGGAGGCGGAGGGGAAGTCATAGGCCGCCATTGTACCGAAGCGTGATGGGCTGGCGAACAATGCGCAATAACGCTGGGCGTGATCCAACACGTGTTAATCAAACGGAATTGCGAAGACACAATGATGCAAAAAATAGTTCCAAAAATGTAAAACATGCAATAGCAATCACAAAATCCTCTGCTTATACTGGGTGAGCCGCAAAGGCACAGTCTTCGTTTTCACCGCTCGTACCATCAACAATAAACCGGAGGTGATCCAATGAAATCCCTACCCCGCCTGCTTGCGGCGGCGGCCGTGCTGGCCGCCGCGCAATCCGCAGTGGCCGTTACGCTGCCGGTCAATACCTTTACTACCCTGCCCGGTACCACGGTGGCGGCCGAACCGCAACTGGCCGGTGTGGTGCTGGAAGACCAGGTGCAAGCCTTCTCGTTTAACAACGGCAGTGGCATGGTGTCGGGCACGGTGCAATCGCGCGTGGTGCGCTCCAGCGTCGATGGCACCCTGGACTTTTACTGGCGCGTGATCAGCGACCGCAGCTCGGCCGGCAACATCGATTCATTCAGGCTGGGGCGTTTCGTCGCGCCGGAATACAACGGCAACTGGCGCAGCGATGGCCT
Organism: Rugamonas fusca; assembly: GCF_014042365.1. Classification (GTDB taxonomy): domain Bacteria; phylum Pseudomonadota; class Gammaproteobacteria; order Burkholderiales; family Burkholderiaceae_D; genus Rugamonas; species Rugamonas fusca. The sequence goes on along the minus strand of NZ_JACEZS010000031.1, from coordinate 18,495 downwards.
GGGGTCGGTCGCACCGGATGCGGCCTACCACTTCGGCGTGCCATCCACCGCCTATGTCAACTTCCTGTTTGGCCATACGCAAGGCGATCCGACGCTGGCGCCGGGGTCGGAGTCCTACTTCATGCTTCTCGACACGACAGCCACCAGCTACGCCAAAACCGCGCTGTACGATATGACCGTCGCGGGATCGGGCTATATCTCCGACAGCTATGCCACCTTCGCCCCGGCCGTGCCGGAGCCATCCGGCTACGCCATGCTGCTGCTCGGCCTGGCCGGGGTGGGGATGGCGGCCGCGCGGCGGCGCGGCTAGGCGCCGGGAGCGGACGGCACGGCGCCCAGCAAGTCTTCGAGGCTGGCCAGCGTCGCCGGGTCCTTGACCACGGCACGCAGCCACAGGTGCAGCGGCTGCTCGCCCCAGCTGGCCGCCTTCTCGGCCAGATAGGCCACGGGACTGTGCGGTTCCGTGCGGCGGAAGAAATCGGCCACCAGCCGCAGCTGGGCCAGCGCCTGCGCGCGGCTGCGCAGCGCTTCTCCCGGCTGCACGACGCCATAGGCTGCCGGCTGGCTCATGCCGTCGCAACGGGCGCCGTCCGCCTCGACGGCCGCTATCACGCCTGCGCCACCGGCCAGCGGCGCGACGAAATGGATCAGGCCTTGCAGCGCCTCGCGGGCGGCCGTGAAGGCCGGGCCGTCCACGCCCAGGCGCGCATCCACGGCCCGTTCCAGGTCGGCCAGCATGGCCAGGCAGTATTGCGCGTCGGCCAGCAAGGCTTCGTTGTAGTCGGCGCTGTTGCGGCGCCGCTGCGCGTCCAGGTCGGCCAGCGCGAGGCCGGCGTCCGATGCGCCACCCCAGCCCTGACTATCGGCACCGCCGCTGCCGGCGGCGCGCTGGCGCGCCGCGTCGAAGTCGGCCCAGGTGTAGCCCATTTCCTCCGTCACCGCCATTTCGCGCACCAGTTGCGGCGTGCGGCCCAGCAGCCAGCCCAGGTTGCCCACCCGCTGCTCGAACTGGCCGTCGTCGGCCAGCGGGAACAGGCCGTCCCAGTAATGCTCGCACAGGCCAGCCAGCACGGCGAAGCCGTCGCCCAGGCCGCGCAGGCCGCGGGTCTTGGCGTGGGCTTCGGCCAGCCACACGGCCAGCCGCAGATCCTTGCTCTTCGACTCGATCAGCCGCGCGCAGCGGCTACCCACGAAGCCCCAGTCGGCCTCCTTCAACGCCACCACCCACTCGCCCTGGTCCAGCGTGGGGTCGTCGTAAGTGCGGGCTTTGGCGATGTCATCGAGTTCGCTGCTGAATGACAGGTCTTCACCGCAGGTTTGGGCGGGGCTGATGGGAAGTAGCAGTTGCGCGATGCTGAACATGGCGAACCTCCGGCTTATTTGATGGTGTATTTGAACTGGCCGTTGCGGCCCGCCCCAACCTTGATGCGGGCGAAGGCGGCGCCGTCGGCCATGCGGGCCAGCACGGCTTCCGCGATCTCGGGCAGCAATGTGCCGTTCAGGATGTGGTCCACGTTGCGCGCGCCCGAATCGACTTCGGTGCAGCGCGCCAGCACCGCTTCCACCAGCGACGGCTCGTAACTGAATTCAGCCTGGTGGTTGGCGTACACGCGCTGGCCGATGCGCGCCAGCTTGAGGCCGATGATGCTGGCCAGCGCCTCGTCGCCCAGCGGATAGAACGGCACGATCTTCATGCGGCCCAGAAAGGCCGGCTTGAAGTGGCGCATCAACTGGGGCCGCAGCAGTTCTTCCAGGTCCGCCGGCGCGGGCCGCTGGTCCGCTGGCTTGTTCAGGCAGGCTTGCATCATGGCGGCCGAACCGACATTGGAGGTGGCGATGATGATGGTGTTGCGGAAGTCGATCTCGCGCCCTTCCGCGTCGTCCATCACCCCCTTGTCGAACACCTGGAAGAACAGCTCCGTCACGTCCGGATGGGCCTTCTCGATTTCGTCGAGCAGCACCACGCTGTAGGGGTTGCGGCGCACCGCCTCGGTCAGCACGCCGCCCTCGCCGTAGCCCACGTAACCGGGTGGCGAGCCTTTCAGGCCGGAGACGCTGTGCGCCTCCTGGTATTCGCTCATGTTGATGGTAACCAGCTTGCGTTCGCCGCCGTACAGCAGGTCGGCCAGCGCCAGCGCCGTTTCCGTCTTGCCGATGCCGGACGGGCCGACGAACAGGAATACGCCCTTGGGTTTGTTCGGGTCGTCCAGGTTGGCGCGCGCCGTGCGCACGCGCTGGGCCACGGCGGCCAGCGCATGGTCCTGGCCGATGATGCGTTCGCACAGCGCTTCGCGCAAGCGCAGCACGGTGCGGATTTCATCCTTGACCATTTTGCCGAGCGGGATGCCGGTCCAGCCGGCGACCACGCCGGCCACTACGCTGCCATCCACTTCGAGCGGCGCCATGGCCGCGCCGTCCGGCTGCGATGCCAGCTGCGCCCTGGCCGCGCGCGCTTCCGCCGCATTGCCCTCGCCTTCCAGCCGCACGATCTCGGCGCGCAGCGCCTGCTCGCGCTCCCAGCGCGCGCGCTGGCGTGCGTGCTCGTCGCGCTGGGCCGCATGGGCCGCGCGCAGTTGCTGCAGGCGCGCAGCAGCGCCGCCCGCGCCGTTCCCGCCGTCCTCGCCATCGCGCTCGAGCGCCGCGATCTCGGCGGCGCTGCGCTCCTGCGCGCGGGCCGCATTCTCCACGGCCACCGGCACCGCATGCTGGCCCAGCGCCACGCGGGCGCAGGCTGTATCGAGCACGCCCACCGCCTTGTCGGGCAACTGCCGGCCACTGATGTAACGGTGCGACAGCCGCACGGCTTCCGTCACCGCTTCGTCGCGGATGCGGATACCGAAGTGGCCTTCCATCAGCGGCACCATGGCGCGCAGCATGGCGCAGGCGATGTCCTCGGACGGCTCCTCGACCTTGACCACCTGGAAGCGCCGCGCCAGCGCCGCATCCTTCTCGAAATACTTCTTGTACTCGCCCCAGGTGGTGGCGGCGATGGTGCGCAGCTCGCCCCGCGCCAGGGCAGGCTTGAGCAGGTTGGCCGCGTCGTTCTGGCCGGCCTGGCCGCCCGCGCCTATCATGGTGTGGGCCTCGTCGATGAACAGGATGATGGCATGCGGGCTTTTCTTGACTTCGTCGATCACGTTCTTCAGGCGGTTCTCGAATTCGCCCTTGACGCTGGCGCCGGCCTGCAGCAGGCCCATGTCCAGCGTGTGGATGGCCACGCCCTGCAAGGTGTGGGGCACGTCGTTTGCCGCGATGCGCAGCGCCAGTCCTTCCACCACGGCCGTCTTGCCCACGCCCGCTTCGCCTGTGAGGATGGGATTGTTCTGGCGGCGCCGCATCAGGATGTCGATCAGCTGGCGGATTTCCAGGTCGCGCCCGATGACGGGATCGACCTTGCCGTCGCGGGCCAGCTGCGTCAGGTTGCTGGTGTACAGGTCCAGCGCCGGCGTGCGTGTGGCCACCTGGACCACGGGGTCGGCGCCGGCTTGCTCGGTCGGCGCGGATGGCGCGGGCGCCGCTTCCTGCGAGCCGTCCGTATATTTGTCCAGCTGGTGCTTCATGCCGTCGAGCGGGAAGCGGGCGAACTGGCGCGAGGCGCGCGCCGCCAGTTGGGCCAGCTCCGGCTCCGTCAACAAGGCCAGCAGCAGGTGGCCACTGCGGATCGTATGCGGCTGCTCCGCCGCCAGCGAGGCGATCAGCCAGGCATGCTCGAACAAGGTCGACAAATGGGGCGAGAACACGGGCGTGCGGCTGCTGCCGTTGCGGAAGCCCGCCACTTCGCGCCGCAGGTCGGCGTCCAGCCCCGTGAGGCTGATGTCGCAACGGCGCGCGATCACGGCGACATCGCTGCGCTCTTGCTCCAGCAGGGCGAGGAACAGGTGTTCCACGTCCACTTCATACTGCCCCAGCCCGACGCAGATGGCGGCAGCGCGGGTGGCGGCCTGGCGGCTGGTGTCGTTCAGTTTTCCGATCAGCGTTTTCAGGTTGATGCCCATGCTGTGGCTCCGCGCACGTGAGAATTGAAGGGAAACCAGGAACAGCAAGGGTCAGACTCCTCGCCTTGGCGCGAGGGCCTGACCCCGCTGTGGTGGCCAACGCGATGGTTCACACCACGCGGTTAGTGGACAGGTCCCAGCCGCCGGAGGTATTGCCGCCGGCGCCGCCGCTGATGCGTTGCTGGGTGTATTTCCAGCGTACCTTGGAGAACTTGAAGCCCACCTGCTCGGCCAGGATGTCGCCCTCCTCGACGGACGGCGTGACCTGGCCGATCAGCACGTTGTCGATTTCGATTTCAAAGTACTTGACCCGCTCGCCCTGGGCGTCGGCCCGCATGAATTCGAACTTGGCCTTGGGGATGGTCTTGCCGGCCGCGCAGGTCTGCAGCAGGATGGGCGAGGACAGGTCGGCCAGCTTGCTGATGACGATGTCGCGGTGTTCGCAGCGCTCGGCCGTGTGGCCGCCGCCGGTGGACGCCGTGGCCGATTTGGGTTGTTCCACGCCCCAGTTGACCGATTTGCATTCGATCCAGTCCTTGTGGCGGTCGTCGGCCGACTCGCCCTTGATGCCTTCAATGTACAGGTAGACGTCGATTGCCATTGCGCGCTCCTCTTTCGTTGGTTGGGAAAGCTTCAGATGTTGGTCGACTGCGGCAGCTCCGCGACCAGTCGGAGGGAAACGGACAGCTCATCGAGCTGGAAATGCGGCCGCAGGAACGACACGGCGCGGTACACGCCGGGCCGCCCGGCCACCTCGTGCACCTGCACGGAGGCCTCGCGCAGCGGGAACTGGGCCTTCTGTTCCTGGCTGGCGTTATCGTCCAGCAGCACGTACTTCATCAGCCAGCGGTTGAGGAAGTCCTCCACGTTGGAGGCCGCGTTGAAGCTGCCGATCTTGTCGCGCATCATGGCCTTCATGTAGTGGGCGATGCGCGAGACGGCGAAGATGTACTGCAGCTGCGACGACAGCACGGCGTTGGCGTTGGCCGCCTCCGAGTTGTACTTGCGCGCCTTCTGGGTGGACTGGGCGCCGAAGAAGGCCGCGTAGGCCGTGTTCTTGCAGTGCACGAGGGAGATGAAACCGAGGTCGCTCAACTCCTTCTCGCGCCGGTCCGTGATGGCCACCTCGGTCGGGCACTTGAGCGCAACCTCGCCCTCGTCGGTCTTGAAGGTGTGGGTGGGCAGGTCGTCCACCAGGCCACCGCCTTCCACGCCGCGGATGGCGGCGCACCAGCCGTAGTCGTCGAAGGCCTTGGTCAGCTTGGCGCCGAAAGCGTAGGCCGCGTTACACCACAGGTATTTGTGGTGGTCGGTGCCATCCACTTCCTCGACGAAGTTGAAGCCTTCCACGGTGGTGCCGTCCACCGGATTGAATGGCAGGCGGCCCAGGAAGCGCGGCAGCGTCAAGCCCACGTAGCGCGCGTCCTCCGATTCGCGGAACGCCTTCCACTTGGCGTATTCCACCGTATCGAACACCTTGGCCAGGTCGCGCGGCTTGCCCAGGTCGGCGTAGCCTTCCAGGCCAAACAGCTCGGGCGCGGCGGAGGCGATGAAGGGCGCATGGGCGGCCGCCGCCACGTGCGACATCTGCTCGATGAAATACATGTCCTCGGGCTGGCGCGAGATCTCGAAGTCGCCCAGCAGGGCCGCGTACGGTGCGCCGCCGAAGGTGCCGAATTCCTCCTCGTAGACCTTCTTGAACATGGTGCTCTGGTCAAATTCCAGCGCCGTCTGGAAGTCCTTCACCAGCTCGCGCTTGGTGGCGTTGAGCATGCGGATCTTCAGGCCCTGGCCGGTGGCCGAATTTTTCACCAGGTAGTGCAAGCCGGTCCAGCTTTGCTCGAGCTTCTGGAATTCGGGCGCGTGCATAATGGCGCTCAGCTGGCTGGAGATCAGCCGGTCCAGCTCCGCCACGCGCGCGTCGAGCGTGGCCGACAGATTGTTCGACACCACCACCGTCCCTTGCAGCACCTGGCTGACCAGTTCCGAGATGATGTCCTTGGCGCGCGCGTGTTCGATGCTGGACTTGGCGACCTTGCTGCGTTCGACGATCTGGTCCAGCAGCTTATCGGCATCGGATGCGGCATCGGATGCGGCATCGGGGGCGGCCGCTTGCGCCGCTTGCAGTTGGGCGGACATGGCGTCACTCCTTGCTGGACGGGGCGGATTGGAGGGCGGACAGCTGGTCGGTGTTGTTGAGCACCTCGGTCAGGATGTCCTCCAGCTTGTCGTTACCGGCCAGCTTGTTGCGCAGGTCGGCCAGCTTGCCACGCGCCTCCAGCAGTTCACGCAGCGGCGCCACCTGCTGCACCACGGACTCGGGCCGGAAATCGGCCATGGCGCGAAAGCGCAGTTCGACGGCGAACGAGCTGTCGTCGCCACTGAGCTGGTTGGGCACCAGGAACTTGGCCACCGGCGCCACCCCGCCCAGCACCTCGTCGAAGTTGCCGCTGTCGATGTTGACGAACTTGCGCTCCTTGAGACGCTTTTGCTCCACCTCCGGATTGCCGCCAAAGTCGCCCACCACGCCGACCACGAACGGCAGTTCCTTGTTTTCCATCGCGTCGCCGATTTCCACGTCGTAGGTCATCTGCACCCGTGGCGCGCGCACCTTGGTCAGGCGCTTCTGTACGCTGTCTCCATTAGCCATGATCGCTCCCTAGGTTTATTTGAGACCACCGAACGGATCGGTGCTGGCCGACGCGTTGTCCGGCTTTTCCGTCGCGTGATGCGCGGTGGTCGCGGCTGGATGGTGCGCGCGTGGCGGCGGGCGATGCGCGGGCGGCGAGGACGGCACCAGCACATCCTCGCCCAGGCTGGTGCGCAGCAGGCGGGCCAGGTCCTGCGCTTCCGAACGCAGCGAGCCGTTCAGGTTGTTTTGCTGGCTCAAGTCCGTCAGCGCCTTGGTCGACAGGCGCAAACCGCTGACAGCCACGATGCTGTTGCCCAGCTTGTCGTTCGGGTCGCGCTGCAAGGCTTCCAGCGCGTTGGTGATGGCCTCGCCGTAGCTGGCACGGTCGAACTTCATCTGCGCCAGGTGCAGCCACGGCTGCTTGTCAGCCGGATAGGTGCTGGCCGCGCCCTTGAGAATCACTTGCGCCTTGTCGGCCTGGCCGGCGGCGACGGCCGTATCGGCCTCGGCCAGCGCGCGGTCCAGCGTAGCCGGTTGGACGCGCTCGGCGCGCACTTGCTCGCCATCGGTGGCGCACGCGGACAGCAGCATCGCGCAAGCGAGAATAGGTAACGATGTTCGGATCGGATTCATGGTGTGCTCCCTGATGAACGGCGGTGGAGAGGCGGTTGGGGTGGAGGCCATTATTCATCAATGGTTGAGGCCGCAATTGCGCCCGCTCAAGGCATGTTGGATTGCGCGCAAGGAGGCCGGAAATCACGCCATGGACTGATCTGGCGCAGCACTGCGCATACCGGCTAGCGCGGCGCGTGCGGCCAGTTCAGCAAGCCACGCGGCCCTTGCGCCGCCGCAAATCCCCGCCTGGCCACTTTGGTTCTAATGGCAAGGTCGCCTGGAGGATCCATGAACCGCTCGCGCAAAGCCCTGCTGTGCCTGACTGCCCTGCTGACCTTGAGCGGCTGCGCGGCCGGCTCGATCGCCGGCACGGCACTGGAGATGATCGGCATCCGCCAGCCGCCCGAACTACCCGACGCGCAAAAGCCGCCGCGCCAGGTGGCGATCCGCCTGCACGCCAGCCCCAACCTCAACACGGACGCCAACGGCCATCCGCTGGCACTGGTGGCCCGCATCTACAAGCTGCGCCAGGACGCCGCGTTCCGGCACCTTGGCTACGACAGCTTCCTGAACGCCCACACGGAACACGACTTGTTGGGCAACGACCTGCTGGAGGTGAAGGAAGTGCTGCTGGTGCCAGGCCAACGCTACGAGGTAGTGGAAAAGGTGACGCGCGAAGCGGCCTTCATCGGCGTGGTGGCGCTGTTCCGGGCGCCGGCCGAACAGCGCTGGCGCATGTCGTTCGCCGCCGGCGACGCGGAAAAAGATGGCATCACGATCGGGGCCCACGCCTGCGCGCTCAGCGTGGGGAGCGGGGCCACGCTGCTCGACGCGGATCGCAGCACCAGCAAGCCGCTGGCGGCACTGCGTTGCCCGTAATGCGGCAATCAGCTGACAGGAGGATGAGATGAAAGACACCAGCTTCGCCAGCAACCAGGCATGGCCAGGGGCGCCGGGAGCGGCCCCATGAACGCGATGGTCGAGCGACGCAGCACGCCCTCGTTGTTGGGCAACCAGCGGCGTGACGATGCCGCGCGCAGCGGCAACCTGCCCACCCTGGTGGACCTGCTGCACGAAGGCTTTTACGCACTGTTCATGCTGCAACAAGGCGCCCATCCGCTCGCCGCGCTGGGCGAGCCCGGCCGGCTGGCGCCACCACCGGCCGCACCGCCCCCCCTGCCGGCGCCAGTCGATGGCGAGGCGCCGCCGACGCCGGGGGGACTGGCGGATGAGGCCACGTTCAAGGAAAAAGTGCATGGTTTCCTGGCCGAGTTCGACCGCGAAGCACGCAAGCTGCGCGCCAGCGGCGACGATATCGACGCGGCCAAGTACGCGTTTTGCGCCGCGATGGATGAAGTGATCCACAATTCCAGGCTGGCCATGCGGGCGCCGTGGCGCCACCGGCCATTGCAGCTGATTCTGTTTGGCGACCACCTGGCCGGTGAACACTTCTTCGACCGGCTGGAAGCCTTGCGCAGCAAAGGCGGGGGACGGCTGCAATCGCTGCAGGTATTCCACCTGTGCCTGCTGCTGGGATTTAAGGGTAAGTACGCGAATGAGCCGAGCGACAAGCTCAGCTACCTGACGGCCCGCCTGGGCGAGGAGATCGCCCACATCAAGGGCAAGAGCCGCGGCTTTGCGCCGCAAGCCGAACGGCCCGACGAGATCATCAACAAGCTGCGTGGCGAAGTGCCGCTGTGGGCGCTGTCCATGGTGTTCGCCGTGGCCGCGCTCAGCATCTACCTGGGCCTGAAGACGTCGCTGACACGGGCCACCCAGACCAGCATGGCGCCCTACAACGACCTGGTCAAGCTGGCGCCCAAGCCGGCCAACCTGACCATCACCCTGCCCTGAGACGCGCCCGGCGCGCCCTACTGCGCCACCCGGAACTCGATGCGCCGGTTGCGGGCGCGGCCGTCGGGGCTGGCGTTGTCGGCCACGGGCCGGTCCGGCCCCTGCCCGGACACGGTGACCATGTCGGGGCTGATCCCGCGCCCGGCCAGGTAAGTGCGCACAGCTTCGGCCCGCGCCAGGCTCAGCGCCACGTTGCTCTCGCGCAGGCCGACGTTGTCCGTATGGCCGATCACTTCCACCTTCCTGTCCTTCACCTTGTGCAAGGCGCCCGCCATCTCGTCGAGGATGGCCTGGCCCGACGGCGTCAGCGTGGCCTTGCCGCTGTCAAATTCGATGATGCGGTGTGCCAGCGTGGCGTCCAGCAGGTTCTGCTCGGCGGCGCTCACGCGCAAGCCGTTGTTGACCGTGTAGGTCGGGTTCAGGCTGGTGGCGAAGTCGCTGGCGATCTGCTGGCGCTGCGCTTCGTTGGCCACCTCGCCGTGCACGCTCACGTTGTTGCCGTCGATCTTGAGCTGGCCCTTGCTGATCAGCTTGAGGTTGGCGCCGATCAGCTTTTGCACATACCCCACCCAGTTCGGTGGCAGCACCACGCGGCCAATGGCGATCTGGTCGACCACCTGCTCGGCGCCATACAGTTCGCGCAGCCGGGCCAGCATGGCGGCCTTGCTGGCCTCGTCGGGCACGGTGCCGCTCACCAGCACCTGGCCCGGCTTGGGCGTGGCCGGCGCCGGCACCTGCGCGGCGGCAGGAAAGGAAACCGCCAATAACAAGGGCAACACAATCGCGCGCATGGACTACCTCCGTGACCGGGTCAGGCAAACGTTTCGTGAAACAGCGCGTGGGCCGAGCGCAGCGACAGCTGGCCCTGCTCCAGATAGGCGGCCAGCTTGTGGACGCGCTGGTCGGCATCCACGTACTGCTCCACCCAATCGGCCTCGTACAGGGTGATCTGCTGCTCGTCCACACATTGCGGATCGATCACGGCTTGCAGCGTCTCGGGCGCTGCGCCATTGAAGCCGACCACCAGCACGTATTGCTCGCCCAGGTCGGCAAAGAACAGGCACAGCTCGAATTCGCCCGGGCGCAGGAACGGCCTCATCAGGTCCAGCCAGAATGCGGCCACCAGGTAGCGGTGGCGCCGCTCGTTGGGCAGCGGCAACGCCAGGCTGCGGTCCAGGCTGGCCTGGCCGTCCGCCTTGACCGGTTGCAGCAGCAAACCCAGCGCCAGCAGGATCTGCCGTACCGGCGCGTTCGCCAGCATGGCCTGCAAGCTGGCCAGGTCGTGGCCATCGAGAAAGCGCGTGAAGGCGGTCTCGTGGTCCGGGTCGTGCGGATCGAGCTCCACCACCGTGGCGGCCAACGCGTGCAGCGCCGCGGCCGGATCGTCGGCCACCGGGACCTCGGCCGCCAGCGGCGCCAGCGCCTCCCACAGCGGCGCCAGCACCAGCGGGCTGCGCGCCAGGAACATGGCCGGTTCATGCACTTCCAGCGCGCTCATGACGAGAAAAGGATAGCGCCGTTGCGACTGGTCGCCGCTCGACAGGATGTGGCCGGCGATGGCGCGCCGGCTGCGGTTGCCGACGAAGGCGAACGGCAGCGGGCGCAGTGCATCGTAGTGCTGCTTCCAGCGCGGGTTGAGCGTCAGCAGGTTCATCACCTCGGCCAGCCACTGGTCCAGCAGCGCGGCCAGCGCGGGGTTGTCGACCGCCTTGATGAAATCGCTGCGGGTGGGGATCTTGCCGAAGTAACCCACCCGCGTCGCTTGCGGCGCGCGCTTCATGGCGCCGCTCCGACGATGGTTTCCGGCAGGCTCATGCCACGGAAACCCTGTTCCTCCGGCGCGCCACCGTCGCGGCCGTTGCTCTCGGGACTGCTGGTGATCTTCAGGTCCAGCGCCACCGTGATGGCGCCGCTGGTCCAGCGCAATTCATACACGCCGCCATCCTTGCGCTGCTTGCTGGCCGCGTCGATCATGCGCTTCAAGCCGAACTGGCCCGGCTCGTTGAAGATGTCCACGCTGCGCCCGTCGAACGCCACGGCCGTGATGCGGGCGCCGGGCGCGCCCTGCGGGCTGGGATGGACCATGTTGCTCCACTGGGCGGGCGTGTTGCGGTAGCGCAGCTGCTGGCCATCGATTTCGACCGTGTATTCCAGCGTGCCGGGCGCGGGCATGGGCTGGATCTGAAACACGGTCTGGGCCGCCGCGGACGAGGTAGCCACGCCGCCGGCGCCGATCGGTGCGATCCAGCCGGGAAAACGCGCCACCACTTGCGGCGCCAGGCTGATGCCCATGTCGGCCCAGGTGCGCGGCGCCAGCACGTCGCCGCGCCGTACCACCAGCGGCCCCATGGCGCCGGTGACGAACTTGGCGATCACGCCATCGGGCCCGAAGAACTGGGCGATCTCGGCATTGCTGGCCTCGATGCGCGAGGTAGTCGAGAACGGGTATTTGTTGGCCAGCGATTTCTGGAACGGCTCGTACACCTGGGCCAGCCAGGTCTTGTTGATTTCCGTCTGGCTGGGACCGATGATGACGGCGAAGGTCTGCATCAGGGGCCGCACGAGGATGGGGCGGATGGCTTGCCTCTGGCTGTCGCTCATGCCGGTCAGCATCTGCTCGTCCACGAGGCGCAAGGCGTCGGACAGTTCCGAGCCGCTGCCTTCAAGCGTCTGTTGCATCAGCTGGCGCGCGCCGGGGCCGGGGTCGCCCTGGTTCTTCAACTGGTTGAGCCGGGTGCGCACGCGCGACAGCGCATCCAGATACGACCCCATCAGCGATGCATCTTTTTCCTTGGGGGCGACCAGCTTGGCCACACCGGCGAACTCGCGCCCAACTGGCCCCATCGGCCGATCGAAGCGGGCCGGGTCGATGGCGAGGTTGACGCCGGACACGGGCACCGGCGCGTTGCGCGAGAACGCATTGGTGATCCATTCGATGACGCCATGCCGCGCCTGTTGCATGCCGGGCTGGGACATGGCCGGATTATCCCACGTGGTCTGCTGGTAGATCGTGGTAAGCAGCTTGGCCAGCGGCGACGATTGCGGATCGCCCAGCCGGTTCATGGCGGCCACGGCCCCATCGAAACCGCGCAGGTCGGCGATGGTCACGCCCTGCACGAATTTCTTCCACTCGCGCGCGTAGTCGGCCTTGTACAAGTCCACCAGGCCTTTCTGGATTTGCTCGGGGCTGCCTTCGAGGGTCAGGTCATCCTTGGCCGCCGTCTGCAACACCCAGTCGGCGCTTTGCAGTTCGTGCGTGGCCGCGTCCTTGAAGGCGCCTTCAACATATTTTTCCCACGCCGCGCGGGTGAAGGCGCCGGACACGGCATGGCTGCCCGCCACCAGCGCCTGGTCCTGCTCGCCGACAATGCCGGCCACCGTCATGGCAGGAAAGCGGGTGGCCGCGCGCGCGCGGATGTCTGCGTATACGCGCTCGCGCGCGGGCATGCCATGCACCACGTGGCGCAGGTTCTCGCGCGCCTGGTCCACCAGCGCCAGCTTTTCCTCCACGCGCGGCCAGGAGGGATCGGCGACCTGGGCCAGATAGAACGTCATCAGGCGTTCGGCGCTGCGTATCATCTGCTCGCGTGGCATAGCGCCCCGGTTGCTTTCCAGCCAGCCGCGCCAGTAGCGCGTGAGCTGGTCGTTCAGGTGGCTGGGCTCGGCATGAGATTTGTCGACCAACATCAGGTAAGTCTTCAAGGCGTTGTAGGCATCTTCGACGTTGGTGGGCGAAGCATCGACATACGGTTGCGCGGCCATCGCACGCGGTGCCGGGCTGATCGGTGGCGCGGCGACCGTGGCGGCCGTGGCGGACGCGGCTGGCGTGGCAGGCATGGTCGCTCCCCCATCATGGTCCTCCGGCGCCACGCGGGCCACGGGTTGCAGTTGGTCGGCGTGCGCGTTCATTTCCGCCAGAAGCGCCTCCAGGTTGGCGGCCACGGGCTTGAGCATCACTTCCTTCACGCCGGAAAAATACTCCTCGCGCAGCTTACGCTCCAGCAGCTCGCCCTGGTACAGGCCCATGCGCAAGGACCACGGCCGGCGCCGCCGATAGCTGTCCAGCTGTTCGATACGGTCCTGCAGGATATCGAGCGCTTCCAGCCGCGATTGCAGGTCCAGCCGCTGGTCCTGCAACTTGACCACCTTGTCCAGGTCGGCCTGCACGTTGCTGACCAGCTGCCGGTTGCCCAGGTAGGACCAGCTCCACCCGCCCAGCGACGCGCCCAGCAAGAGCACGGATGCGAAGAACACACCATACTTGAGCTGTACCTTGGTCTTGCTGGCGTACTGCGCCACCAGGTCCTTGTCGGCGAAGATGACCTTGCGAAACAGGTTGAGCAGGAAGTAGCCGGTCTGGCCGCTGTAGTTGGACGGCGGCACCTCGGGCAATTGCAGGGCGAAGCGTTCGGCCGTGCGCCGCCACTGCGCGCTGACCGGCCGCCCCTCCTGCAAGGCGCTGGTGAAATAGAAGCCCCGGAACACCGGCTTGAACTGGAACGGGTTTTCCTCGAACAGCGTAGCCAAAAAGGCCCGCAGCGACGCACGGATGGTGGCGAACTCCAGCGGAAACGTGAACACGCCGGACGGCATGCGTTCGCGCCGCTGCATGGCCATGTTGGCCAGGCTCATCTCCTTGATGCCATCGCACAGCTCGCTGAAGCCCTGGTCGAAGAAGGCCAGCAACTGCTGGCTGGTGGTCTTGCGCTTGTAAGGCATGGTCGCGCCCCACACGCGCTCGCGCTCGCTGCGCTCGGCCTGCGCGAAGAACTCGCCAAAGCCGGCGATCAGGTCGGCCTTGGTGAACACCACATACACGGGCGCGAACACTTCCAGCCGTTCGATCAGATCCTGCACCCGCTTGCGCAGGCTGCGGGCCAGTTTGATGCCGGCCTCGGGATCGTCGCCGCGCAATTCGGCGATGCTGACGGCGATGATGATGCCATTGATGGGCGCGCGCTTGCGGTACTTCTTCAGCAGGTCGAGAAAGCCGAACCATTCGTCCCGGTGATGATCCTCGACGGCGTAGCGTCCGGCCGTGTCGAGCAGGATGCCGTCGGTGGTGAAGAACCAGTCGCAATTGCGGGTGCCGGCCACGCCTTGCACGATCTGGCCGTCCGCGAACGGGAACTGCAAGCCGGAATGGATGATGGCGCTGCTCTTGCCGGCCGCCGGATTGCCGATGATCATATACCACGGCAATTCATACAGTGCCCGCGCGCCCGACACCCTGCCCATCTTGGAGCCCCTGATGGTGGCGATGGCCTTCAGCATGCTGTCGCGGATGGCGTTGACTTCGGCGCGGGTCGTCGCCGCGTCGGCGCCATCCGTGGTGGCCGGTCCGGCCGCCCTGTTGGCCTCGGCCTCGCCACTGATCGCGTTGCCCATCGCTTGCGATGCGCGCCGGGCACGGTACCAGCGCAGGCCGTACCATATGGCGGCCACGAGCAGCGCCGTGGCCAGCGCCGCCAGCGTCCAGACCAAGGTCAGTTCCAGCGCCGCCGCGCCCAGGTAGAGAAAGATGAGGAGGCCGACAAAGCCGATCAAGGCAACCTTGCGGCTATCGAGCAGGAAGTACCAGATTTTTCGCATCATGAGCGGGCCGCCAGGTTAAGGTGGGGGAAGATGCAGGCAGACCGAGCCATGGTGCCACCGCCGCTGCGGCCATTGTTTGAGCGGGCACAACGTTACCGCCGCGCCCGCCTATTTGTGCACCGTGCCCGGCACCCGCAATTCCGTATGCCCCAGGTCCATCATGGCCCACCGTCCACCCCAGTGCAGGCCGACCGATTCGGCCACTTCGCCATACAGCCGGTAGCCGCGCATGGCCCACGGGTCTTGCTCGGAGATGCGCAGCTTGCCGTCGCGCAGGAAAGCGCAGTCGGCCGCCAGGCCGAACTGGTGATAGCTCTGGAACGCCTTGGCGTTGGTGACGGCGGGACCGGCGGCGGCCAGCTGGTTCTGGCGCTCCGGACTGCGGTAGCCTTCGAGGATGGCCATGTCGTAGCCGTAGCGCTCGTGCATGATCTTGAACACCATCAGCAAGCGCTGGGCGAACTCGGCGTCGAGCAAGCGCCAGTTGCGGTTGGCGCTGTCGAGCATCGGGCGTACCTGCGTTACCTCGGCCGTAGTAAAGGTGACGGGCGGCAGCGACGCGGGCGGCGCCAGCTGCTCCCCTTGCAATAGCGCCGCCACTTGCGCGTTGACCTCGGTCCCGCCGCCATCGAAGCCGCCCAGCATGCCCCTTCCACTGACCAGCCAGGCCAGCAATGGGGGCACCGTCAGCAGCACGGACGCGGCCAGCGCCGTCAAATAGTGGCGGCGCAGCAGCCGGCCGCCCGCACGCAGCGCCGCGCCGGCGCCATCCGCCATCGTGCCGGCGCCTTGCGCGCCGCGCTTGCCCACATGACGGACGCGGCGGCCCGTCCACCGTCCCATGTGGGCCAGCGACTGCCGCACCAGGTCGCGGCCGGACGGGAACAGCGACAGCCAGGCCCCGCCACAGACCAGCAGGAAAAAGATCAGCATGGAAAGAAGTAACATCGTGCGCTCCATCAATACTGCCGGCTGGCGCAGATCGGACACTAGCTTGCGGCCATGCCTGCCGGGATCGCCCCATCGTAGGCCGCCCAGAAAACTTCATCGAACGCTAGATCAAATTCGGGGGTGGTATTTTGGAGAGACAGAACAAACCGACGCTGTTGTCGGCCAAGCGCCCGGCGCGCGAAGGTGCGCGGCGCATCCTGGCCAGCCTGGAACACGGAGCCCTCACGCTGGAAACGGAACGTGTGCCACGCTGGAAACTCAACGGCTGGACCACGGGCCTATGCCTGCTGTTGCTGACGATGACGGTGCTGGCGTGGAGCATCCACCAGTCCGCGCTCACCACGCCGCCGGACATGCCCCCGCGCCCGACTGCGCCTGCCGCGGCCGGAGCGCTGCTGGCCCATGCCGTGCCGGCGCCCGTCGCGGGCGCGGCGCCCGATCAGGCGGCGGCCATCATCAACGACACGCCCGCGCCGGTCCAGGTGGAAATCGTACGGCGGGCCGATCTGCAGCATGCGGCCATTGCACAGCGTCCGGTCAAGGGGGAAGCCGCCGTCACTCCAGGCGTGGCCGCCCACAAGGCCGCGCCCAGGATGACGCGCGAAGTTGTCGCGGGCGCCCACGCATCCGGGCCACGTGGCGCGAGAACGAACGCGGTCGCCGCCACTCCGCCGCTGGCGGACACGGACGTGACCTTGCTGACGGCGCTGGTGGCCCATGCCAGCCAGCCGGCTACCGTCCTCTCCCAGTCCAACCGCGACGTGGTCGAGCGCGGCGACAGCGACAGCACGGCCGAACTGCTGCACCGCTGCAAGCAACTGGGACTGATCGAAGGCATGCTGTGCCGTTCGCGCATCTGCTCGGGCCGCTGGGAAAACGAAGCGGTGTGCCGCACGCCGAGCCGCTGAGTCGAAGTTGCACGCTCAAAATGAACGAGGCCCGCGATCGCTCGCGGGCCTCGGGGTGCCTATCCGTGCGCCGGCTTACATGCCCAGCGATTTCAGCAGCTCATCATTGTCCTCGGCTTCAGCCACGGCGGGAGCGGCCTCGGCGGCCGCCTGGTTCTCTTGTTCAAAGGCCAGCAGCGCATCGGGATCGGGCGTTTCGTTGGCGTCGAACTCGTACAGGCGCACGAACTCGGTACGGTCGATGGCCAGTTCCAGGTAGAACACGTTGCTCTTTTCCGTGTAGAAGGAGACACGGCGCATTTCGGGCCGGTCCAGCGGCGTATCGACGCTCAGCATGACCTGCTTGTTGAGCACCAGCATCTTGGGCTGGTTCTGGGTGATATTGGTCTGCAATTCACGTCGCACCTTGCCCGTGAAATCGCCCACGATCTGGTTCATCAGTTCGCCCAGGATGTTCGCCACTTCGTCAGACGTGTGCGAGCTGGCCAGTTCCGACTTGGGCATGCCCATGTGCAGCATGTAGCGCGAATAGATCTCCATCGCCGTCTCGGCCGCGAAGTTCAGCACCACCAGGCCCGTGAAGCCGCCATCGAACAGCACGAAGCAACCGATGTCCGGCTTCAGGCCGACCTTGGTGATCCGTTGTACCATGGCTGAATAGTGCACCTTGGTTTGCGTGGCGATGCCCAGCACGCGCGTGACCGAGTTGCACAGGCTGGTCAGCAAATCTTCCGTACCGTAAACGATTTTTGTTTCTTCCATGGCCTAGGCCCCTTCCTTTGTTATGTGAGCATTATGCTCTATCCGCCAGCGCCAGGCGAAACAACGTCACTTCACTCAGCAGGCGCGCGATCTGGGCGCGCCGTTCCCTCTCATCCATGGCAGCGCCAGGCGCGCCTTCCAAGCTGGCGCGCAAGTCGCTGACCGCCTGTTCCAGCGCGCATACGCGGCGCACGGCCAGCACGGCCGCGGCGGAGATTTCCGGTCTGGTGGACGCCGCTTCCGGGCGCTGCGCCGCGTCGGGTGCCACATCGGTGATCTGCATTGCGCCTCCGTCAGGTGTCGAAATCCGGCCACCACGCTGTCCCGGCAGGCGCCCTCGCCCGCCCGGATACCAAGAGAATACTGAAGTGCAACTTTTTAGTCCACCGGATTTGACGCTTTAGTAGGAATTGTCGGCGAATGCGGGCGCAGGGCGCATCAAATGAAGGGATTTAACAACTTGACGCCGGTAGCGGCATCGTCCTGCGTGGTGCGGGTGGCGCCTTCAAGCCCATGGATCAAGGCGATCGCGGCGATCCGTTTATCGATCGGGTGTCGGGCGCCGGGCGCCATCAAGCGCCCCCATGGTTGCCATGCTGTCGATCAAACATTGACCTTAAAACCAAGTTCAACATCGCAGCCAGCTTGCCCACCCCGGATTCCCCAATTTTCGCGAGGAATATCGCGCAGCAGAATCTTGGTATGGTCCTTGGGGATACCCAAGGTCTCAAGATTGCGCACGATGGCGCTGTACAGATCGCGCTTCGCGTCGACAGAGCGTCCGGCAAACGCGTCTATGCTGATGTGGGTGTACAGTTCCGGCTTTTGTTTGTCAGGTGGACAGGCAAAGCGATGTGGTTCATGTGCGATCAAGCGGACGTTCTTGTCGCCAGGAAGGATCTTGAAGGCGTCGCGCAACGCCATATGCACAGCCTCGATAATCGCCAGCTCCTGTTCGCGCGTGTATGACGTTCTGACTTCGATCAGTACGGAAGGCATGACACTCACTCCATATTTTCAAAACACTAACATGCCAGACAATGATGAAATGTGCAACAAATCGGCATAGGGGCGGCCAGCATAGCTGACCGGTCCCCTGCCACACCACCCGGCATGCGGGTCCGCACCGGGCGGTTCGAGTAGTTGAGGTTAAGACAGGCGTGGTACGCCCAACCGGTCGAAG
>NZ_JACEZS010000030.1 GCF_014042365.1 Rugamonas fusca | reverse complement strand
CTTCGACCGGTTGGGCGTACCACGCCTGTCTTAACCTCAACTACTCGAACCGCCCGGTGCGGACCCGCATGCCGGGTGGTGTGGCAGGGGACCGGTCAGCTATGCTGGCCGCCCCTATGCCGATTCCGCGTTTTTGCGTGGGCAGAGCGGTTTTGTCATTGTTGCAAAACAGCCATGCGGGCGGCGAAAATCGGGCGATATACGCGCTAAGCTATTGATTCTGTTGCGATCGTTGTGCTATGATTCGCGCACGCTTTTTTGAGGGCAACAAGACTCGAAGCAGCACTGCAAAGTCCCCATCGTCTAGAGGCCTAGGACATCACCCTTTCACGGTGAGTACGGGGGTTCGAATCCCCCTGGGGACGCCAGATAACCGCGCCGGCCGCAAGCCGGAAGACGGTCGAATAAGCCGCCTGGTGCGGCTTTTTTTGCGTCCATCGCGAATGCGATGATTGATGGTGCCCGATGATGGCCTCTTCCTCCGATTTGAATTTCGCCGGCTCCGCCGCCGCCAATGCTGCCTTGCCCGCTGGGAGCGATGCCACGCGGCTGTCCGTGCGGCGCTGGCTATTCCATTACAACGCCCACGTGCGCGCCGCCTTCTTCGCCGGGCTCGATGTGGACATGCAGCGCGTGGCGTATGCGCGCCGGATCTCGTTGTGCTGCAACCGTACGGCGCCTGTATCGCAACTGTTCGCACAGTTGCAGGCTGCCGCCACGCCCACGTTGTGCCTGGTGCCCGAAGGCGAGGCGTCCGACGCCGTGGCCGCGTTCCTCGGAGCCGACGCCGTCGCCGGCGCGCGCGCCACGCGCGGCGGCCTGACAGTACAGGTGCTGCCCGCGCTCGATGCCCAGGCTTACGATCAGCTGCTGTGGGCCTGCGACTTCAATTTCGTGCGCGGTGATGCGCAACTGGCGCGTGCGCAACTGGCCGCGCGCCCGTTTGTCTGGCAGGCGGAGGCGGGCGCCGGCTCCACTGTGGCGCGCGATTTCGTGCGCGCATACGGCGCGGCGTTGCCGGCGCATGCGGCTGCCGTGTTGGCCGAGGCGTTCCAGGTCTGGAACGGTGATGGTGAGCGATACGCTGCGCTGGGTGCCTGCATGGCTGGTCCGGTATCGTGCCTGCTGGCGCCGCACGCGCGCGCTTGGGCGGATGCGCTGCCTGAAGTAGTGGACCCGGCTGGCCACGGCCGCCCAACCACGCTGGCCATCTTCTGCAAGGTGGTCGACAACTACGGTGATGTGGGCATCTGCTGGCGCATGGCGCGCCAGTTGGCGCACGAGCACGGGGTGGCCGTCGAACTGTGGGTGGATGACCTGCACAGTTTTCGCCGCATCTGCCCCGAAGTCGCCACGGATACCGAGGTGCAGCGGGTCGGCGGCGTCACGGTGCGCCACTGGCACAGCCAGCATGGTGAGTTTGAAGCGGCCGACGTGGCCGACATCGTGATCGAATTTTTCGGCTGCGATATCCCGGAAGGCTATATCGCCGCGATGGTCGGACGCGAACCGCGCTCCGTATGGCTCAACCTTGAAGGTCTGACGGCGGAAGAGTGGGTGGAGGGCTGTCATACCTTGCCGTCCTCGCACCCGCGCCTGCCGCTGACCAAGCACTTCTTCTTCCCCGGCTTTACGGCCAAGACGGGCGGGCTGCTGGTGGAGTCGGCACTGGACGAGCGTCGCCGCCAGTTCCAGGCTGATCCCGCCGCCATGGCGGACTTCCTTGCGCAACTAGGCTTGTCGCCTGCGGAAATCGCCGCGCAAAAAGTATCGATGTTCTGCTATCCGCACGCGCCCGTCGCCGGGTTGTTCACGGCATGGGAGCAGGGCGCTGAACCCGTCACCTGCCTGGTGCCGGAAGGTGTAGCGGCTGAAGCGGTGCGGGCCTTCCTTGGCGCGGAACCCGTGGCCGGCGCCGTCGCCAGCCGTGGTGCGCTGACCTTGCGCGTGCTGCCATTCGTGCCGCAACCGGATTACGACAAACTGCTGTGGGCGTGCGATGTCAATTTCGTGCGCGGCGAGGATTCCTTCGTGCGCGCGCAATGGGCTGGCAAGCCGTTCATCTGGCACATTTATCCGCAGGACGAAAACCTGCACCACAAGAAGCTGCGTGCCTTCCTGCACCGCTACGCTGGCGGCTTGGATGGCCTGACAGCTTTCTCGCTGTACTGGAACGGTGCCGGTACGGATGACCAGCACAGTGCTGCCTTGTGGTACGCGCTGCGGGCAGAAATGCCAGCCATCACCGCCCGCGCCGCCGAGTGGCAGCGGCAAATCCTGGAGAACGGCGACATGACGGGCAATTTGCTGAAGTTTTCCCGAGTAATCCAGTCGGTTAAGCATGAAACTCGGGTATAATACCCGGTTATTTTAGAACGTATTTTTACCCGATCAAACGTGGCTAGCGGCTTCATTGCCATCGGCAGCAGTTGATTTTTTATGCAACTTACTTTTTACGTACACTCTCTATGAAACCTGCAAAAGAAATTCGTGTTGGCAATATCATTATGGTCGACAGCAAGCCTATGATCGTGCTGCGTTCGGATGTGAACGGTTCGAGCCGCACGGGCTTCACCTACAAGTGGAAGATGAAGAATCTTCTGACCAACAGCCCGCTGGAAAACGTGTTCCGTGGCGACGACAAGTTCGACGTCGTGGTGCTGGACAAGAAGCCAGTGACCTACTCGTACTTCGCTGACCCGCTGTACGTGTTCATGGACGCTGAGTACAACCAGTACGAAATCGAAGAAGAGAACCTGGGCGACGCGCTGCACTACCTGAAAGACGGTATGGAATGCGAAGCCGTGTTCTACGATGGCAAAGCGATCTCGGTTGAACTGCCAACCACCATCGCCCGCCAAGTGGTGTACTCGGAGCCAGCCGTCAAGGGCAACACCTCGGGTAACGTGCTGAAGGAAGCCAAGATCGAAAACGCGATCGAAGCCCACCGTCACACCGTGCAGGTTCCCCTGTTCGTGAGCCAGGACGACGTGATCGAGATCGACACCCGTACCAACGAGTACAAGCGCGTGGTCCGCAACTAAGCACCACCCGTCGCACTAAATAGCACGCCCGGTTCGCCCGGCGTGCTTTTTTTACGTCCGTACCGACCCCGGTGTCGTATTTTTGTATGGAAACGTTAAGGAATATTCTATTCTCGACAGCAATTTTTCTGGAGTGAAAATCTTTCCGCTGCTATGCTAGCGCGTGCAGTAACCAATGGTAAGCAGCAGAGATTAAGCACTCACGAGGATGGCATGAATCGCAGGGAGTTCGTTCGGGCCGGCATCGATGCCGGCGCATTGGCAGGCAGTGCGCGCGCAGTGGGCGCGGCGCCCAGGTTCGGTACGGCGGGCATCCTCGATGCGGGCGTGCGGGAACAACAGGAGCTGATGCAGGCCGGTAAGCTCACTTCCCATTCGCTGACCTCGCAGTACCTGGCCCGCATCAAAACCGTCGCCAACACCGGCCCCACCGTCAGCCCCATTATCGAGATCAACCCGGAAGCGCTGAAGATCGCGCTGGAGCTGGACCGCGAACGTGGCCTCAAGCGCCTGCGCGGGCCGCTGCACGGCATCCCCGTTCTGTTGAAGGACAATATCGCCACCGGCGACCGCATGAGCACAAGCATACGCGCCAGCACCACCAGCGCCGGCGCCCGCGCCGCAGGTGATGCGTTCGTCGTGGCCCAGTTGCGGGCGGCCGGCGCCGTCATCATCGGCAAGACCAATCCCCGTGAGTGGGCCAGCATGCGCCCGGACGATGCCGCTGGCGGTGCCGCTCCGTGTTCCGGCGCGGCCATCGCGGCGGGCCTGGCCACCCTGGCCGTGGGCACGGAAGCCAATGGTTCCATCGTCTGGCCAGCCTCCAATTGCGGCCTGGTTGGCATCAAGCCCACGCTGGGACTGGTGAGCCGCAGCGGCATCATTCCCGGCGATCCATCGCGCGACACGGCTGGTCCGATGGCGCGCAGCGTCGCCGATGCGGCCCTGATGCTGGCCGCGATGGCTGGCGCCGACGTCAACGACCCGGCCACCACCACGGCCAGCGACAAGGTCGCCGACTACCGGGCGGCGCTCGACAAGGCTGGCCTGCGCGGTGCGCGCATCGGCGTGGCCCGCAACTGCTTTGGTGACCACGCCGAATTCGCGGTCGTGATTGAAAAAGCCCTGGCGGACCTGAAAGCGCAGGGCGCCGTGCTGGTCGATTCGGCACTGCCCAATGAGGGCGATGGGCCGGAGGAGGGCATAGGCCAGTTGATGCGCGAGCATGGCCTCGATGCGCTGGTGGCGCCCACCAGTGGGCCGGCGTGGCTGAAGGATGATGCCAACGGTGGCCATGCCGGCAGCGGTCTTCCGTTGCCGGTCGCGGTGGCCAGGTATCCGCACATCACCGTGCCGGCCGGGCAGGTGCGCGGGCTGCCCGTGGGCCTGTCATTCGTCGGCGCCGCCTACAGCGAGGCCAAGCTGATTGGTATGGCCTACGCTTTCGAGCAGGCCAGCTTGCATCGGCGCCGGGCTACATGAAATTGCGGGTATGGAGCGACGACAGCTGTTGCGCCGCGTCCTTCGCGAAGCCCAGCTTTTCCAGTCGCGCCTGGCGGCCTTCGGCCATGTCCACCATCAGTTCCTGCACCCGCTGGTAGCCAGTGGCGATGGCGGCGGGCGTGAATTCGCCGGCTGCCAGCAGGATCAGTGCGTCGAACACTTCCTCGTTCAGTCCCGATGTGCCGGACAGCGCATCGTTGCGTGACTGGACCGCGTTGGCCAGCCGGATACGGAATGCCGGTTCCCGCTCCAGCCGCGCGGCCAGGTGCGTCATGCCGAAGGCGACATGGCGCGCCTCGTCGCGCGCGGCCAGGCGCGCGATCTGGCGCGTGACGGGATCGGGCGCGTGGGTGTGCAGGAACTGCAGCAGGCTCACGAACGTGCCTTCGCCCAGCACGGAAAGCAGGAATTCGGCCACGGAGAAATCGGCCTCGTCGAGCAGCGTCTTGAGCGAGTTCTGGCCGCCGGCCGTCGACAGCGCGGGCCCCTTGCCCTTGAGCCGCACGCGGCGCGTGAACACGTCGATATGGCGCGCCTCGTCGGCGCACTGGATCGCCAGCACGGCCTGCACTTCGCGGTAGTGCGGGTGCAGCTGGCCCAGGAAGCGGGCCGGCACCACCAGCGCCGCCACCTCGTTCTCGATCATGTAGGTCAGCACCTGGACCACGGCGTCTTCCACGATGTCGGGCAGCTCGAACGGGGCGTTCCAGTCGATGGCCGTCTCCGGATCCCATTGCGCGGCGGCCGCCTGCGCGTACAGGTCGGCGGCGCGGCCGGCCCACACTTCGCTTTTCTGGTCGAGCCGGAAGTGCATGGCCGGCGAGCCGGCTTCCACCGTCGCGCCGCGCGCGGCCAGGCCCCAGCGCGGCTGCGCGTGGTCGGCCACGGCGCCGTCCAGTGCCGGGTCGGCATGGCCTGTTTGCATGGCGCCGCGCCAGCGGCCGGCCTGCACGTGGCCGCGCGTGACGCGGGCCACCGTGTGCCCATCCCGTTCGACGAGCTGGCAGGGGTGGCCCTGGCTGCGGCACCACGCGGCCAACTGGCTGTCCCAGCCCGCGCTGGCGCCGGTTACATCGATGTCGGCGCCGGGCGCCACTTGCTGCAGCGCGTGCTTGACCAGCAGGTGGGCGCCGGCGTCGAAACCGAGCGCCTCAATATCGATAGTCGGTCGCAAGGATATTCCCTTCCTGGTCATAGAAGTGCTCATCGTCCGTGGCGCGGATCAGGGCGTCGTAGCCGCTGGTGCGGCCCGGCAGCCAGGCCTTGAGCCCTTCCAGCTCCAGCAGGGGGCGCACGTCCGGATCGTCCCAGCGCATGGCCAGCAGCAGCTCCGTGAAGCGGGCGATGGCCGCTTCCGGCGCGCCGGGGCTGACGGTGAAATTGCAGTGGTCGAAGGCGCCCGTGCGGGTCAGGATGCGGGTGGCGCTGGCCGGCAGGATGCCTTCGCGCGAGAAGGCCATGTGGTTACCGTCGATCATCCAGGCGGCGTCGATTTCGCCCGCCATCAGGGCCAGCGCGGCATCGCGTTCGCCGCCGATATGGTCGCCGTGCTTGCCGCCCAGGATGTCGAAGCGCCTGGCCGTGAAGTCGCGGCCGGCCAGCAGGCCGTGCTGGCGCAGGTGGTCGAGCGGGATCAGGCGCGCCTGTGGCGAGTCGATGGCGCCAAAGCCGATGGTCTTGCCGGCCAGCGCGTCCAGCGTGGCGGGCGCGTTCGCGTCATTGCGGGTCACGAGCACGGAGGTCAGGTCGCAGTCGCTGTCGCGCATGGCGATCGCGCGCACCTGCTGGCCGCGTGCGCGGGCCATGCGCTCGGCCCGTACCCAGGCCAGCGGCGAATTCCAGGCCAGCGCGATACTGCCGTCGAACTGGGCTTCCACCTGGCGCTCATAGTTGGAATACAGGATGTAATCGAATTCGAAGCCGTTGCGGCGGAAGTATTCCTTGAAGCCTTCCCAGATCGTCACGACTTTCGGTGCGTAGGCGACGGCGCCCATCATCAATGGTTTGGTCATCGCGTTCTCCTTAACCGAAGACCGGCATGCCGCAGACGGCCTTGCCGATAAAGTCGAACAGCACATCGGAGGTTGGTGCCATCACGGATGCGGCGCGCGCATCGCGGAAGTAGCGCTCCACGCCCAGGTCCTTGCGGAAGGCGGCGCCGCCGCACACGCGCATGGCCGTATCGCTCACTTCCAGCGCCGCTTCGGCAGCCGCCGCTTTCACTTGCATCACGCGCAGCATGGCGTCGGGCCGGCCCTGGGCCAGCGCGCTCACGGTGTCGTCGCGCAGGGTGCGCACCATGTCGGCCTGGATGCGGGCGCGGGCAAGGTAGGCGCGGATGGTGGGCAGGTCGGCCAGCGCGCTGTTGATGTGTTCCAGCTTGCTGGCGCTGACGTGGCCGCAGGCCGTTTCCAGCACGGCGTCCATCAGGCCCACCGAGCACGAGGCGATCAGCGTGGCGAACACGGGCAGGACGGCGCCGATCATGATGTCGAAGCCGCCGCCGTCCGCGCCCAGCAGGGCCGAGCGCGACACGCGCACACTTTTTGCCGTCAGCGGCGAGGAGCGGTTGCCGCGCAGGCCCAGGCCATCGAACTGCTTGACTTCGCTCAGGCCGGCGGCCTTGCTGTCGACCAGCCACAGCGAGCTGGCGCCTTCGGCGGCCATGGGGCCGGTGGACCAGACGTAGGAGTCAGCTTCGCCGGCCGAGGTGACCATGGTCTTGCTGCCGTCGAGCAGGACGGCGTCGCCATCGGCGCGGGCCGTGCCGACGGGCGCCCAGAAGTGGCTGCGCGAGCCCGTGTCGGACCAGGCCAGGGTGCTCAGGTGGCGGCCGGCGGCGATGTCGCGGCGCACGGCATCGCTGCCCGTTTTTTCCAGCACGGTGGTGGCGCAGTAGTGCATGCAGATCACCATGGCCGTTGACGGGCAGGCCTTGGCGATGCGTTCGACCACTTGCGCCGCCTCGGCCAGGCCCAGCCCCATGCCGCCGACGGTGGTGGCGCTGATCAGGCCCAGCAGGCCGGCTTCGCCCAGCGCGCGCACGGCGGCGCGGGGAAAGGCGGCCTCACGGTCGGTGGCTGGCGCCGCCGGGGCGATGGTGTTCTGGACGATGGCGTCGAGTTGGTGCAGGTAGGTCATGGCATCCCTTGTTTGAAATCGATGGGACGCTGCAGCGCGGCGGAGGGGAACAGGCAGGAGCGGCGACGGGCTGTCGCCCGCGCGAACGCGGATGGGCGGACGGAATCCGCGCATGGATGGCGCACCTCTGATATGTTCTGCTCGACCTGCTTGCTGACAGCGCTTGGAAACGGTACATGCCATCGTGTTCGTCGCTCGCACCAGCCACGCGCGGGCCGTCGGACCCGCTACAGTTCAGTCGAACATGCAAGCGGCGTTACGGCGGACCGGTTTGGAACAAATACGATGGTGCGCGCAGTGTAGCAGAGGCGGGGCGCCTGTTGCAAAGTCAGCAGTAGGGTGGCGGGGTGTTCGCCGGCGCGCGATGCGCCGGTCCTGGTGCGTGGGCGGCGCGGGCGCCATGACACTTCAGTTACACCTCAATAAAGCGCATCTTGAAATAGCGGCCCTTGATGGCGCCGAAGTCGCCGCCCAGCGGGCTGCCCTTGCTGAGCCGCTCGAACGCCTGGTAGGCGATGCGGCGATCCAGCGCCACGTAGGTCTGGAACTCGAACACGTTGATCTTGCCCACCTGTTCCTTGAGCAGGCCGGCGTCGCCCGTCAGCGCGCCCAGCAAGTCGCCGGGGCGCAGCTTGTCCTTCTTGCCGCCCTGGATCACCAGCGTCATCATGGGCGCCGGCTCGGCCACCGCGTATTCGTCTTCCTTCAGTTCGTCCAGCTTGTGCCATTCGACGGGCGCGTTCTGGTACTCCTCGATCAGCTTGACCCATTTCTTTTCATTGGGCGCGCACAGCGTCAGGGCCAGGCCTTGCTCGCCGCCACGACCCGTGCGGCCAACGCGGTGGATGTGCACTTCCGTGTCCTTGGACACGTCCACGTTGATGACCGCTTCCAGGTTGGGGATGTCCAGGCCGCGCGCCGCCACGTCGGTGGCCACCAGTACAGAACAGCTACGGTTGGCGAACAGTACCAGTATCTCGTCGCGCTCGCGCTGTTCCAGTTCGCCGTACAGTGCGAGGGCGGTGAAGCCCTGGGCTCGCAGCGCGTCGGCCAGTTCGCGGCACTGGACCTTGGTGTTGCAGAAGGCGATCGTGGAGACGGGCTGGAAATGGTTGAGCAGCCGCGCCACGGCCTGGTTGCGCTCATCGAAGCCGATTTCGTAGAAGCGCTGCTCGATCTGGCTGTTGTCGTGCTGGGCCTCGACCGTCACTTCCAGCGGATCGATCAGGAACGAGGCTGTGGCGTGGCGGATGTCGTCCGGGTAGGTGGCCGAGAACAGCAAGGTCTGGCGCCGGGTGGGGCAGGCGCTGACGATGTTGGCGATTTCGTCGTAGAAGCCCATGTCCGTCATGCGGTCGGCCTCGTCCAGCACCAGCGTCTGCACCTTGGACAGGTCCAGCGTGGCGCGGCCCAGGTGGTCGCGGATACGTCCCGGCGTGCCCACCACGATGTGGGCGCCATGTTCGAGCGAGGCGATCTGCGGGCGCATGGGCGCACCGCCCGTCAGCACCAGCACCTTCACGTTGCCCATGGCGCGCGCCAGCCGGCGCAGCTCATTGGCCACCTGGTCGGCCAGTTCGCGCGTGGGGCACAGCACCAGCGCCTGGGTGGCGAACCAGGCGGGGTTGAGCTTTTGCAGGATGCCGAGGCCGAAGGCCGCCGTCTTGCCGCTGCCGGTCTTGGCCTGGGCGATCAAGTCGCGCCCCTCCAGCACGGCCGGCAGGCTCTGGGCCTGGATCGCCGTCATCTGGTGGTAGCCCAGGGTGTCGAGGTTGGATAGCAGGGCGGGCGTCAGCGGCAGGCTGGAAAAGGAAGTCGAAGTCATGGTGGCGGAACGGATCAGGATGGCGGGGTGGGCACAGTCTAACAGGCTAACGCGGCGTTGAGCCACTGTGCGATGGATGCATCCGCGTGCGGGCGGATGCGCAAGGGTGGCTAATCGGGTGCCCAGATGGGCAGGCCGGTCAGGTCCAGTTTGTCGTCGCGGGTCCACAGGGGCAGGCCGGTGGTGTCGGTCGGTTCCAGCAGTTCAAGCTGCACTTGCTGGAGCGTGGCGCGCCTGGGGCGCGGACCGAGCGGGCGCTTGGGCTCCGGTTCGAGCGGCGCGGCGGGGCTGAAGCCGGGCAGGTCGAGCGTCGCGTTATCTTTTTTATCTCTCATGTCAAAACCTCATGCCCACCGCGCGCGCCTGCGCGGGCGATGGAGCGGCCCTGGTTGCGAACCGCTTGAACGGTGCGGCGCCTGAACGTGCGCCGCCAAAAATAAAAGCCCGGCTGCGGCAGTCGGGCTCAGTAAATAGCGCGTGCAGTGTATCACAAACCGTCAACCCTGGGGCGGGCCGGCCCGCCTGGGCGGGCGGCCGTGGCGGCGCGCGGGCCGGGAATCAGCGGAAGCTGAGCGCCGCCGTCAGGTCGCCCGGTGGCAGCGCGCCGCGCGCCCGGAAGGCGGCGTTGCGGGCAGCCAGGCCTTCCAGCAGCGGCAGGTCGTGCAGGCGCGTGATCAGGCGCAGGATGGAGGTGGTGTCGTAGAAGTTGTGGTCGACCTGGCCCTTCTTCGCATATGGCGAGACGACGATGGCCGGCACGCGCGAACCGGGGCCCCAGCGGTCGCCCTTGGGTGGAGCCACGTTATCCCACCAGCCGCCGTTCTCGTCGAAGGTGATCACCACCACCATGTCCTTCCATTGCGGGGACTTCTTCAGGTGCTCGATCACGTTGGCGACGTGCTGGTCGCCCGATTCCACGTCCGAATACCCGGCGTGCAGGTTCAGGTTACCTTGCGGCTTGTAGAAGGCCACGGCCGGCAGCTTGCCGGCCACCACGTCGGCCAGGAATTTGTTCGAGATGGGGCTGTCGCCCATGCCGCCGTCGCGCAGGTGTTCGGCGCGCGCGGTGGTGCCGGGCGCGAACTGCTTGAAGTAGTTGAACGGCTGGTGGTGATACTGGAAGTTCGGCTTGGCGCCGCCGCCGCGCGCATCCAGCGCGGCCTGGAACGCGCCGCCGTACCAGGCCCAGCTCACCGACTTGGCCGACAGCAGGTCGCCGATGGTCTGGTAGGTTTGCGGCGGCAGCGTGTTGGCGTCGGCCGGATCGGCCAGCAGCGGATCGCCGCCGGGCGCGGGGCGGATGTAGCTGGGCTGATAGGGCGGGGCCATGGTGTTGACGGCGTAGCCGTCGGGCGTGATGGCGCCATCGTTGACGAACTTGGGCGGGCCATCCAGCGCGCCGGGGCAGTCGGGCGCCACCGCCAGGCGCACGCCTTGGGGTCCGTCCGCCAGTACAGCGATTTTCTTCTTCGCCGCTGTATCGGCCGCGTTGAAATACTCGGGCGTGCGGCCGCTGATCAGGAACTGGTGGTTCAGGTAGGAGCCGCCGAATGCGGCCATGAAGAAGTTGTCGCACAGGGTGTATTGTTCCGCGATCTTCCACAGGCCCAGGTTCTTGTTCGTCTCGCCGTAGTAGCCCATCACCAGGCCGCCGGCGTTGCCCCAGGCCGCGAAGCCGTCGTTCTTGCCGCCGTTGATCTGCATCTGGTTGTGGTAGAACAGGTGCCACAGGTCGCGCGTGATGACCGCTTCTGGCAGCGGCTGGCCTTCCGCGTCCACCAGCTTGAACGGGCCATTGGGCAGGTCCTTGATCTGGTCTTCCTTGATCGCATAGTGCTTGCCGCCGATGTCCTGGCTGTTGGGCACCATGCCGCCCCAGACCTTGGGCAGCACGGGCAGCACGGCGCCGTTGCGGTCTTTTTGCAGGCACGCTTCCGGCGCCACGGCCGACAGCGGCGCCTGCGTGCCGGGGAAGTTCGCGAACAGGTTGTTGAAGCTGCGGTTTTCCAGATAGATCACCACCACGTTCTTGACGTGGGCCTTCAGTTTGGCGTCCAGCGAGCCTTTCACGGTCTTGTGGGCGGGCGCCGCCTCCGACAGTTCGGGCAGGGCGCTGGCCAGGCCCACGGCTGTCGCGGCCTGGAACATGCGCCGGCGCGAAGGATTGGCCGGAAGGTCGTCGGCTGGTTGGTGCTGGTCTTCTGGTTTGTCGTTCACGCGCTGCTCCTTGGTGAGGTCCGGATGGAAAATTACAGTAGGCGCAATTGTGACAGTTTGCCCAGAAAGTGCAATGCGGGCCGGCTTGGGATCGCCGCTACCTGGCTGGTGGCGGCGGGAAGTCGAGCAGGCCGCGCTGGTAAGTCTCGCGCACTTCCGAAAACGGCAGGTGGGCGCTGGTGTAGAGCACGGCCGTGTGTTCGAACAGGGCCGATGGCAAGTCCAGTGCCGTCGCCTGCGCGGCGGGCAGGGGGACCTGGCCGGTTTCCCATTTGTCCGGCAGCGGCGACCACAATGTGCTGGCGGCGAGGGTGCGGCGGTAGGGCGCCAGCGGCAGCACGGCCTTGCCGAACGGGGTATCCGTCTCGTCGAGCAGGCGATTCATGGCCGGCGTCAAGCGTTCGGGCACGTACCAGTTGTCCGCTTCGGACAGCAGATGCCCGCCACAGTACAGTTGGACCCGGCGATACCTGATGGGCGTGTCGGCGGCCACCTGCAGGCGCGCGCGCTGTTCGGCGCTGGCGGTTTTGGTGACGCCGCGCAGCAGGTGGGCCGTCACCTTGGGCGTGGCGCTCATGGCATGGTCGGCGCACCATTTTTCCAGCGTCAGGGTGGCGCTGGTGCTGGCCAGGATGTTGGCGTTGATGGTCTGGACCAGGGCCTGGACCTGCAGGCGGGACTGATAGTTGTCCGGCCAGGCGATGGCATCGGCGGCATGTAGCGAGCTAGATGCGGCCAGCGCAGCGATCCAGGCCGTGAACGAGGGGAGGGGGTGTTTTGCGGTCAAGCGCATGGGATGCTCCATCGACGGCCAGAAACGTAAAAGCCGCTGATTCTTTTGCAAGAATCAACGGCTTCGAATGTGGTTGCGGGGACAGGATTTGAACCTGTGACCTTCGGGTTATGAGCCCGACGAGCTGCCAGACTGCTCCACCCCGCGTCTGTGTGCCAGCATTATATAGAGGCTTGCTGCATTGCGCAAGTGCTCGAATAAGATGGGCTTATGCTTATACGCTATCCTTAAGTGGCGCTTATAGGAAGCAAGGCGCGAGGCAAGGCGCGAGGCAAGGCGCGAAGCACGGCGCGAGGCAAGGCGGCTCCCCGGCCAGGCGTCAGGCGGCGCCCAGGCGCCAGAGCGACGTCACCTCGGCCGCGCGGGCCGCGTGCAGCGGGTCGCTGGCGTCGGACGCGCGCGGATGCACGGGCTTGACGTCGTGGCGGCCCAGCACTTTGAGGCCGGCGGCGGCGATCCAGTCCAGTAATTGCTGGCGTGGCCGCAGGCCCAGGTGCTCGGCCAGGTCCGACAGGATCAGCCAACCTTCGCCGCCGGGCGCCAGATGGGCCGCCAGCCCGTCCAGGAAACCGCGCAGCATGCGGCTGTCCGGATCGTAGACGGCGTATTCGATCGATGAACTGGGACGGGCCGGTACCCACGGTGGATTACACACCACGAGCGGCGCGCGGCCTTCGGGGAACAGGTCGGCCTCGACCAGTTCCACCTGCTGGTCCAGGTCCAGCCGCGCCAGGTTCTCGCGCGCGCAGCTCAGGGCACGGCGGTCCTGGTCGGTGGCGACCACGCGGGCCACGCCCCGCCTGGCCAGTACGGCCGACAGCACGCCCGTGCCCACGCCGATGTCGAACGCCAGGCTGGCGCCGGCCGGCAGCGGCGTGTCGGCCACCAGCTGCACGTATTCGCCGCGCACCGGCGAGAACACGCCGTAGTGCGGGTGGATGCGCGCGCCCAATGCCGGGATCTCGACGCCGGTGCGGCGCCATTCGTGCGCGCCGATCAGGCCTAGCAGCTCGCGCAGCGAGGCAATGAACGGTTCCTCGCCACGGCCATAGGCTTCATTGCAGGCCAGCTTGACGTCCGGCGCGCGGCGCAGCGGGATGCTGTAGTCGGCGTCGAACGGGATCAGCAGCATGGCCAGGGTGCGGGCCCGCTGCGACTGCGCCTGGCGGTGCAGGTGGAATGCCTCGGTGGGCGTGGCGGGCACTTTCGGCGCTTTGGCCTTCTTGCCGCCCTTGCCGTGCTTGTGGTCGGCGCGCCGCGCCAGCGCTTGCAGCAGCTGACGCGCGTTCTGGAAGTCGCCGCGCCACAGCAGGGCCGTGCCCTCGCACGCCAGGCGGTAAGCCACGTCGGCATTGGTGCGGTCGTCGGCGATGACGACGCGCTTGGGCGGGGGCATGCCGGCCTCCGAACGCCAACGGGCCGTTTGTTCGGCGCCGTTCTCCTGCCAGTGGATGTGCTGGATAGTGGCGGTCATGGCGCCACCTGCTGGCGTTGCGGGGAGCGTGGAGCGGAGCAATGGAAAAGCATCTTGGGGCAATCGGTATGGTGGATATGGACTGCGCCGCCTCATGGAAGGGGCTGGCGCTGCCGCGACGGGCCGGCCAGTCCGCTGGGCAGCGGCGGTGGCGCGAATGTGGCCGCTATTATACGTGGCGGCGTGGCTTGCCCGGCGGGCGCGCCCACAACCGATGCCGCACTGGCGCGGCTTCGCGCGCCAGCGTGCGCCGGCGGTGGGCAGGGGGATCAGGCGGCCAGCGCGGCGCTGGCAGGGGAGTCGGCGCTGGCCGCATCGGTGGCGCGCGCGGCGGCTCCGGTGTCGGCACTGGCGGCGGGTGCGCCGGCCGTGGTGCTGGCCGGCGTGGCCGTGTCGGCCGGTGCGGCCACCGCTGGCGATGTGGCCACACCCGGCTGAGCCGGTTCGCCGGCGGCGGGCGCCGTGCCGTAAGCGTCCGCCACGGACTTGGCGCGCGCCTCCGCGCCGTTGGGCGGTGCGTAGGTATCCTTGTGCTTGCTGTCGACCAGGCTCAGCAGACGCAACGACAGGCTGCGCAAGGTGGTGCGGTCGATATTGTTGCCATCGCCCTTGTCGCCGGCGCCAGGATTGACGGACAGGCTCGATTGCAGGTTGCGTCCGATCAGCTGGAACAGGTCGGCCAGCGTGCCGGGGAAGTCCACGTTGGGGAACTGCACCGTCGGCAAGCCGCTGGTGTCGCCGTGACTGGTTTGTCCCTTGCCGCTGGTTGTGCCGGTGCTGCCCTGGGCGCCGCCGGCGTCCTGTGCGGCAGCTGTACTTGAACTGTGCTGCCCCGCCAGCGCCGTGTACTGGTCGCTGTACTGGACTTCGATCTCGAAGTCGAACTTGCGGCCATCGGCCGTCGTGATCGTGCCTTTGCCCAGGAAGTGGGTGCTGTCCGTCAGTTGCACGCCCGCCGCATCGGTGCTGCCATTGGGGCCGGTGCTGTGCTGCACTGCCGCGCTCACAGTCGATTGGGCATCCAGGCTGACGGAGTCGAACGAGATGGCCGCGCCCTTGCCGGCATCGCCAAACAGGTTCTGGGCGAAGCTGCCCAGCAGGCTTTGCGCCAGGTCCACCGTGGAATTGCCGAGTGAGGACAGGCGCTTTTCCAGGTCCACGCCACTGTTGGACAGGGAGATGGCGTTGTCGCCGCCCGCAGCCTTGGACGCCGGGGCATTGGCCGGCCGCGCATCGGCCTGCGCGAGTGCGGCAGGATATGCTTGCGCCGGCAACGTGCGGGCGCCGAGTGCGGAAATGGTAGACATGGCAGTTTCCTGAGGATGGTACTTAAGATAACGACCCCGGAATCAAAAACTTGAGGTCATTTTTGCAATCAGTGGTGATGCGACCAGCTGCCATCGGGCGAGGCCAGGTACGATTGCACCGCTTCCTTCTGGCCCGTGGCGTGGCGTTTGACCTCGCCGCACTGGCAGATGCCCTGGTAGGGCTGGATGTGCGAGCAGGCCGACACTTTTTGCAGGAAGACCTGGACCGATTTGCCGCATTTGGCGCATTTGAACGTGAGGGTGCGGGGAGCTTTGAGCATGATCTGGATGAATCGCGGACAAAGGGGCGATTCTACCATCAGGCCACGATATCGAGCCGGGGCAGGGCCTGGGGGGCAATATCATAGGCACGCCGCAGCGATGCAGCCGATGGCGGCTGTTGCAGCGGCGCCACTTGCGCGCCGTCGGCGATCCCAGGCACCAGCGGCCGCCCGGTCGCGGGCGCCGATACCGCCGGCGCCGCACCCTGCACCTGTGCCGCCGGCGCCTGGGCGGTCGGTGCCGGCGCCGGAGTGGCCCCGTTGTCCTGGCCTGCACCTCTGGTCAGGCGCGGGCTGGCCTCCGGTTCACGGGCGGCCCGCGCCTGTTGCGCCGCCTCGACGGCCAGTTCGGCCCTGGCCTGCTGTTCCATTTGCTGCGCCTGCGCGGCCACGGCGCGGTCGGGGCCGGACGGGTCGGCCGGCGCCAGCGCGGCGGCCTCGATGGTGCGGGCGCGGGTGATGGTTTCCCCGGGCGTGCGTCCGGGCGAGGTGTCGATGTGGACTTCGCCGCCGATGGCGTAATCGACGCCGTTGGGGCCGCGCTGGTAGGTGTAGGCCGCGCCCGAGACGGCCAGCCCGCCGGCGGCGGCCAAATGGGCCTGTTCGTGCTGGCGCACTTCCGTGTCGCGCGTCTTGAGCCGGTCGATCAGGGCCAGCGCCTGCGGCGTCAGGGTGGTGCTGCTGGAGGTGGTGGTGGAGGCGGAGGTGGAAGATGTGCGGCCGTCCGCCGCACGGTCGCCTGGGGCGCCGGCGCGCGCGTCGCCGTGGGCTTGGGGGCCGGCGGCGTTGGGCGCGCCCGGCAGTGCCACCGGCGGTGTGGCGCTTGCACTGGCGGGGATGGCGGCGGTGCTCATGGCGGTGGGGCGGATTTGCGCTGGACGGCGAATTTGTCTGAATAATAGCAAATCCGGCATCGCCCCGCTGTAGCAATTGGTTGCAATTGAAGGGCGCCGGCGGCGCGGCGCGCGTCAACTGAACGGAAGCCGTCGCGTTGAAGGTGTGTCCGGCGATGCGCGACGCGTCGCCGCCCCAGACTCACCGCCAAGAGGTCACGCCATGGAGCAGTGCAAGCAGCCGAGCAAGGAATCTGTCCGACAGTGGTTGCAAAACCAGATCGTGGAGCGCCGTCCGCCGCCCGACCCCCAGCAGATCCGGCGCGAACTGGGGTGGGACCTGATCAGGATGGCGCGCCCCGCCAACGCACGCGAACGCTGAATCCCTTAGAGGCTGGTTCAACATGATCGTGGCGAGGCGCTGCAACGAAGCCACGGGCTTTTTGAAACGGTCTCCTATTGCACGGTGACGGCACTCTTGCCCCCGGCCGATGGCTGGACCAGGATCTTGGTGGCGATACGGTCCGTCATTTCCTGCACGTGCGAGATGACGCCGACCTTGCGTCCCATCGATTGCAGGCCGTCCAGCGCATCCATCGCCACTCGCAGCGTTTCCGCGTCCAGGCTGCCGAAGCCCTCGTCGATGAACAGCGATTCCACCCGCACCCGGTTGGACGACAATGACGCCAGCCCCAGCGCCAGCGCCAGCGACACGAGGAACGATTCGCCGCCCGACAGCGAATGCACGGAGCGCATTTCGCCCCCCATGTCCTGGTCGCGCACGAGCAGGCCGAGCGACGGGGTGGCCGGATTGACGACCCGTCCGAGCTGGTAGCGGCGTGCCAGCTGCCTGAGATGGGCGTTGGCGTAGCCGAGCAACACCTTCAGCGTGAATTGCTGCGCGTAGTTGCGGAACTTCTTGCCATCGGCCGAGCCTATCAACTCGTTCATGCGTGCCCAGCGCTGTTCGGTCGCTTCCTGCGCCGCGATTTCCGCCAGCATGGCCTGGGCCTGGCGGCGTTTCGCATTGTCCTGCTCCAGCGCGAGGCGCAGCGCGATGGCCACCTCGTCGGCCTCGGCGTGGCGGGCGGCCAGCGCCTGCAGCCGAAGCGCGATGCCCGCGGCCGGGTCGTCCACCGGCGCCGCGTCTCCGGTTTCACCAGTGTGCAGCGCTGCATGCCGCGGGTCGGCTCCTGGCGCGGGGGCCGCGGCCTCGTCTTCCGGCAGCGCCGCCAGCTCGTCCGGTGCCGGCGGCGCGGCGCGCAGGTGTTGGGCGCGCTGCTGCTGGCGTTCACGCAGGACGGCGGCGGCGTCGCCGGCCGCGCTGTCGAGCGCTTGCAAGGCGGCCCGTTCGGCGTGGATGTATGGCGCCGTGTGCTGCAGCAGGGCGTGCAATTGCGCCGCGTCGGTGAGCGGCGTGTCGGGCTGGCGCTGGTTATAGGCGTGCCGCCACTGCTCGAAGCTGTCGGCGGCCGCCTGCGCGGCTTGGCGCAGCCCGGCCAGGCTCGCCTGGGCTTGCACCAACGCCTCGTCCAGGCGCGCCGCGTGGTGCGCCGCCTGTTGACCATGTTCTTGCTGGGCCGCGACGTGGTCGCGGGCGGCGTCGATGGCTGCCTGCAGCGTGGCTTCGATCTCGCGCACTTGCTTGCCGTCCCACAGCGCCATGCGCGCCTCCTGCGCCGCACGCAGCGCGGCGTCCGCATCACTGAAGGACTGGCGGGCCGCCGCCGCATCCGGGGCCGTCTTGTCCTGCGCGGTCATCAGTGCTTGCAGTTCGACGCCGGTGGTGGCCAGCGCGGCGGCGCGCTGCTCGCTCGCCTCGTGTTGCGCCAGCCAGTTGCGGCTCTCGGCCTTGCGTGCCTCGTAAAAGCGGGCCGGCCCGCTGCGCCAGTCGTCGCGCCAGTCCTCGGCCGGGATGTCGCCACCGCTGAAGGCAGGGTTCAGGTCGTCGAGCAGCGCGGCCAGTTGCAGCGCCACCTCGATGCGCTGCTCGTCCAGCGCCTTGAGTTCGGCCGATATGGCGGCCAGCGCCGCCTGGGCGGCGCCAGCCTGCTCCTGCAGCCGCGTGCATTCCGCGCCGGCCTGGTCACACGCCAGTTGCGCCTGGTCGCGTGCGGCGGCGGCGGCGCGCATGGCGGCCTCCTGGCGTTCGATCTGCTGCAGTTCGCCGCGCGCGGCGGCCAGTTGCGCCTCGAACCATGCACCGCGCTGCGCGTCGTCGGGCAGCCGGTGGTCCGGCGTGGCGTCGCGGACCAGGGCGTGGTCGCGCCAGGCCGCTTCGGCCAGTTGCAGCGCGTCGTGGACGCCGCGGGTCTCGGCCGCGATGGCGCCCAGTTGTTCGATGCAGGACTGGACGCCGGCGCGCTGGCTGGTCTGCTCGTTGGCGTTGGCCATCATCTGCTCGCGGCAGTGCACCACCTCCAGCCGCAGCCCCGCCAGCATGGCTTGCAGGGCGCCGTCGTCATGGCGGTAGGGATGCTCATTGGCGCCGCAGACGGGGCAAGGGGTGTCGTCCTCCAGCGTGGCGCGCAGCTTTTCCACGCTTTCAGCGCAAGCCGCTTCGGCCAGTTTCAACGACCGTTCGGCCTGGGCGAAGGCGGCCATGATACCCACGTGTTCCTGGCGCGCTTGCGCCAGTTGGGCTTCCGCCGTAGTCTTGGCCTGGTGCAGCTGGGCCGCCTGCGCGTCCAGCTGGTCGCTGCGGCGCCGGCGCGTGTCGAGCTCCAGCCACAGCTTCTCCGCGCCCGCCAGCAGGTCGCGCCGTTGTTCCAGCTGGCTGCGGCGTTGCGGCAGGTGCGCGTCCGAGCAGGCGGCCAGCGCGCGGATGGCTTCCTGGCGGCGCACTTCCAGCGCCTGCATGGCGGCCGTTGCCGCGGCCAGCCGCGCGCCGGCCTGCTCCTGCTGCTCGCGCTGGGCCTGGGCTGCCCGCTGCGCCCGCGCCAGTTCGCGCGCCAGCTTTTCCGCTTGCGATGCCGCCTGGCCGGCCTGCACGAACAGCACGTCCCAGCGCTCCCACGAGGTGGCCAGCGTTTGCCATTGCTGGTGCTGTTGCAGCCATGCGGCGGCGCTCTCCTGCGCCGCTTGCAGCTTGCGGCGCTGTTCCAGCCTGTCGCGCAGCGCGGCACTGGCCTGCGCGTCGGCCGCGTCGGCCTTGTCGCGCTGGCTGGCGGCCTGGCGATAGGCCGGCATCATGGCTTCGATGCGCGCATCGAGCGCCTTGGCCTGGTCCAGTTGCGGCGTGGCGGCGCGGCGGGCTTGTTCCGCTTCCAAAAGCTGCGCCGCGGCCCGCGCCAGCGCGTCCGCGGCATGCTGCTGCGCCAGCCGCGCCTGGGCCGCCTGCTCCGTGCGGGCCGCGATCGCCGCTTCGGTGCGGGCGATCTCGCCGGCGATGCGCGTCATCTCGTCGGCCAGTGGACGCGCGGCCTGCACCGCTTCGATCCGGGCCAGTGCGGCGCGGCGTGGCCCCGCCGCCTCCACTTCGGCCGCGCTGGCTTGCCAGGCTTGCTGCGCCTGGTGTTCGGCCGCGCGCAACTGGTCGGCCTGCTGGTGCCAGCGCAGTTGCTGTTCCAGCGCGGCCTTGTGCTGGCCCAGTTGCGCCAGCGTGGACTGGGCGCTGGCGTAGCGCTGTTCGTGGGCGGCCCGTTCGTCGGCGCTGAGCGGCTTCTGGTCCGCCAGGCGCAGGTTCAGCTGCTGCAGCCTCGCTTGTTCCAGTTTGGCCCGTTCGAAGGCGCGGATCGAGATGTCGCTGTAGATGGTGCTGCCGGTGAGGGTTTCCAGCAGTTCGCCCCGTTCGTTGTCTTCCGCCTTCAGGAACGTGGAGAACTCGTTCTGGGCCAGCAGCACGGCGCGCGTGAACTGGTCGAACGACAGGCCGATGCGCGCCTCGATGGCGGCCTTGACTTCGGTCTTGGTGCCGCCCACCGGCTGCAGGGCCGGCAGCAGATGCAAGCTCATGGCCGTCGGTTGCAGCGCGCCTTCGGCCCGGGTGCGCGAGCGCCGCACGCTCCACCTGGCGCGGTAGCTGGCGCCGTCGTTGCCGACGAAATCGACTTCCGCATAGCCTTCGGCGGTGCCGCGCCGCAGCAGGTTGCGCGGGTCCTGGGTGGAGATGGTCTCGGCGCCTACGTCCGGCAGCACGCTGCGGCCCTGCACCTTGAGCAGGCGCGGGGTGGCGTCGTACAGGGCCAGGCACAGGGCGTCGAGCAGGGTGCTCTTGCCGGCGCCGGTGGGGCCGCTGATGGCGAACAGGCCTGAGGAAGCCAGTGGTTCGGCCTCGAAGTCGACCTGGAATTCGCCGGCCAGCGAGGCCAGGTTCTTGCCTCGGATTTTCAGTATCTTCATGGTGTGTGTGGCGTCAGGCGCCGGGCAGCATCAGTTCGGCGAACGCGCTCAGTTGGTCGGCGGGGGCGTCGTTGCCGAATTTTTGCGCATACAGGCGCTTGAAAATATCGTCCGGCTTGAGCTGGGCCAACTGCTCCAGCGTCATCGCGTTATCGGGTTGGCCTGGTTGGCGTACCGGGCTGGAGGTTTCGATCTTCGCCAGCCGTACGGCCTTGCCTTCGAGGGCGGCTTCGATGCGCGCGCGCAGGCCCGGTTCGGGCGCCTCCAGCAACACCCGCACTTCCAGCAAGGGCTGTGCGTGCGGTTCGGCGGGCGCGGGCGCCAGCGCGGCCAGTTCTTCCAGCACATGCGCCAGCGGCGCCGGCCTGGCGGGCACGCGCAGCAGCGGCACGGCGCGTGGCGCGGGCAGCGGCGTGATCGCGCCGGCCTGTTCACCCTCCATCTCGATCAGCAGGACCTGGTGTTGGTAGCCCGTCTCCGCGAACGACAGCGGAATCGGGCTGCCGCAGTAGCGGATGTGGCGCTGCTTGCCGACCGCCTGCGCCAGGTGCAAGTGCCCGAGCGCGGCGTAGGCGATGGTGGGGCCGAAGATCCCGGCCGGCAGCATCTCCGTGCCGCCGATGACGATGCGGCGCTCCGACTGGTCCGACATCTGGCCATCGACCATGTGGCAGTGGCCCATGGCCACGATGGCTTGTCCCGGCTGGCGGCGTGCCTCGGCCAGCGCCAGCGCCTGCTGGTAGAGCAGGGCGATGCCGGCCAGGTAGGGATCGCCCGCCGGTGCTTGCGGTTCCTGTTCCGGTTCCTGTTCCGATGGCGCGTCGGCGCCGCTGGCCGTCGTCCCGGAAGCGGGCGCCGCGCGCGGCACGTCGCCCGGACGCAGGAAGGGCACGGCCAGGCACCACGCCCGCACGGCGCCGTCGCGGTCCGTCAGCGGCAGCACCAGCTGTTCCAGGTCGATCTCCCCGTCCGCGCCGCGCCGCACCTGGCCCACCACGCGCGTGCCATGCGTCTCGAGCAGCGGACCGGGCGCCTCCAGCCGCCCCGGCGAATCGTGGTTGCCGGCGATGACGATCAGGTTCAGGTGCGGCACCCGTTCGCTGGCCTGGCGCAGGAAGCGGTACAACTGGTGCTGCGAGGCGGCCGATGGGTTGGCGTTGTCGAACACGTCGCCGGCGATCAGCAGCGCGTCGACCTGCCGGGCGACGATGGTGTCGAGCAGCCAGTCCAGGAAGCACTGGTGTTCGTAGGCGCGGTCGAAGTTATGGAGTGACTGGCCCAGATGCCAGTCGGAAGTGTGCAGCAGACGCATGAAGATAGCTTGGCGCGGGCGGTAAAGCGCACAATATAGCGCAAGACGGGCCGCCGCGGTTTGATGCAGTCGTCATCGCTGCCGCGCGGCAGCGCATTCAGGCCGCGTGCACCACGGGCTGCGGCGGCCCGGCGCGGAAGGTGTTGCGGCCGGCCTGCTTGGCCTCGTACAGCAGCACGTCGGCCCGGTTGAGCAGCTCGGCCGGGGTCATGTCCTCGTCGCTGTAGAAGGTCAGGCCGATGCTGGCCGAGACGCTGACCACCGTGCCATCGAGGTTGAACGGGGCCTGCATGGCGCTGACGATCTTCCCGGCCAGCATGGCCGCGTCCTCGGTGCGGCTGACGCGCTCCATGATGATGGTGAATTCGTCGCCGCCCAGGCGGGCGATGGTGTCGCTGGCGCGCATGGTGTGGGTCAGGCGCGCCGAGAACGACTTGAGCAGGGCGTCGCCCACGCTGTGGCCGTAGGTGTCGTTGACGGGCTTGAAACGGTCGATGTCCATGTACATCACGGCCATCATGCTGGCGTTCTCGCGGCAGGCGGCCATCGCGTCGTGCAGCTTTTGCAGGAAGCCGGCGCGGTTGGTCAGGCCCGTCAGGGCGTCGATCTGCGACAGCTTGAGCAGGCGCTGCTTCTCGCGCTTTTGCGCCGTGATGTCCTGGCGCATGACGTGAAAGCCGATCACGGTGATGCCGTCCACGTCGTGCTGCGGGATATACACCACCTCGAAGGTGCGCTCGTAGCCGTGGCTGTTGTCTTCCTCCTCGAACGACAGCGTCTCGCCGCACAGCACGCGGCGGATGTAGGGTGCCAGGAAGGCATAGCGTTCCTCGCCTACCGTCTCGCGCACGGTCTTGCCCTGCACGTGCAGGCCGGCGTGGTTGAATTCGCGCTCGTAGGCGATGTTGTGGAAGCGGTAGACCTCCTCGAAATCAAGGTAGGCGATCATGGCCGGCAGCGTGTCGGCGATGGTGCGCAGCCGCGCCTCGCTTTCGCGCAGCGCCATCACCGACTTGCGCATCAGCGTGATGTCGTCCAGCGTGCCGACGTAGCCATACAGCCTGCCGTCCACCGTCATGGCCGCCACCTTGAACGAGATCCAGATGATCTCGCCATCCGGACGCAGGCAGCGTACCGTGTCCTGGAACGGCTCGCGGGTCTCGGCCATGTGTTGCAGCGAGGCGGTCAGTTCCTGGCGGTCGTTCGGGTGGACGGCGTCGAGCCAGGCGTCGCCCAGCGCCTGTTCGCGGGTCAGGCCGGTGATGGCCTCGAAGGTCCGGTTGACATAGGTGCAGTGGCCGGTGCGGTCGGCCCGTATCAGCCCCAGCGGCGAGGCGTCGTTGACGGCCGCCAGCTCGGCCTGGTTCTTGCGCATCGCCAGTTCGCTTTCCTTGCGGGCCGTGATGTCGCGCGTGGTCACGGCCACGCCGTTATCGATG
This sequence comes from Rugamonas fusca, assembly GCF_014042365.1. Classification (GTDB taxonomy): domain Bacteria; phylum Pseudomonadota; class Gammaproteobacteria; order Burkholderiales; family Burkholderiaceae_D; genus Rugamonas; species Rugamonas fusca. Next base: position 40,376 of record NZ_JACEZS010000030.1, on the reverse strand, counting down.
GCGACGATCTGGTGCCGCAGCCAGCGCGGTGGGCCGGGCAGGAAGTCCGCTTCGAATTCCTCCTCCAGTGGCAGCCCCGTTTGCAGCACGCGCAGGTATTTTTCCAGGAAGCCCCGTTCGCGCAGGGCGGGCACGATGTCGAGCACGCGCTGGCCCAGCAGCGCGTCGCGGCTGTGGCCCAGCAACTGCGCGCCGCGCTCGTTCAAGTCGGCGAAGGTGAAGTTGACGATGGGGTGCGGCTTGGCGTGGGCGCGGCAGGCGCGCAGCAGATAGACCGCATCCAGGCTGGCGTTGGCGGCCGCGCGCAGCATCAGCTGGGCCTCGCTCACCTGGCGCGCACTGCGGCGCAGGCGTTGCGCCTGCTGCATCAGCAGGCCGACGAACAGCAGCACCAGCAGCGAGGCCACGGTGCAGGCGCCGTAATAGACGTTGCGCTGGTGGGTGAAGCGCGCCAGCGCCGCGCGCGCGGTGATGCCCACCACGGCCGTCAGGCCGTAGCGTGGCAGGTCGCGATAGCTGTAGATGCGCGCCACGGCGTCGAACGGATGCCTGAGCAGCAGCTCCTCGGCGTTGTCGGACGCCGGGCTGAAGTCGAGCGTGTCGCTGATGATCAGGCGTTCCTCCACCCGGCCCGTGGACAGCCCGTTGTCGCGGCTCACCAGCAGCACGGCACCCTGGTCCTCCACGTTGAGGCGGTCGTAATCGTCCACGAAGATGGCCGGATCGATCATGACCAGGAACACACCGGCGAAGCTGCCGTCGCGCGCGTTCAGGCGCCGTGACAGCTGGATCTGCCACTTCTTGGTGGCCGGCTGCACCACCGGCGTCGTCACCAGCGTGGTGTCCGCGGGGGTGGCCGCATGGGTGCGGAAAGACGCTTGCTGGCCGATGTCTGGCGCGAAATAGCCATGCATGCTGTCGATCACGTTGCCGCGCGCGTCGAGCAGGGCCATGGGCAATTCCAGCCGGGTTGGCAGCAGCGAATCGAGCAGGCCGTTGGGGCGGCTGAATTCGGCCAGCCGCAGGGCGCCCCCCGTTTCCTCGTATTTGAGCTTGAACAGCTGGGTGGCGTGGTCGGTCTGGCGCAGCAGGTGGTTGGCGTGTTCGGCCAGCGTGCGCGCCAGCGACTGGCTGTGCAGCACCGCCTCGCCATGCGCGTTGCGGCGTTCCTGGCCCACCTGGTACACCACGGCCGTCCACATGGCGGCCAGCAGCGCCAGCGCAAACACCGGTAGCAGTATCCAGCGATACAGGCGGCGCAGGAAGCGCAGGGCAGGGCTGAAGGCGATCCGTGTCATTGAGTGTTCTGCATTCCCCGCATCGGAGGCGGCATACCGCAGGCAGGCGGTCTTCAGGACGATGTCGCTTATTCTGCACGGATTTTTCCCCCTTGGGTGACGCGCACGGGAAAATAATGTGACGTGAGGCATCACTTTGGTGGCACAAAAAATACAGGCAATGTTGATTTCTTTATTAGAATAGGCGTTCCGCGCACCGCGCCGGGGCCGCGCGGCCGCCGGCCCACACCTGAGGAAGCAGGATTTGACCGTACCGACGTTGACACTGGCCGGCGCCCGCGCGCTGCACCTGGCCGCCCAGGGCTTGTTGCAGCCACGCCGCCGCAAGGCCGTGCAGGCCGACGTGCTGGCCGCCATCCGCCAGATGGGTGTGCTGCAGATCGACACCATCCACGTGGTCGCGCGCAGTCCCTACCTGGTGCTGTGGAGCCGGCTGGGCGACTATCCCCAGGCATGGCTGGAACAGGCGCTGGCGCGCGGCGAACTGTTTGAATACTGGGCGCACGAAGCCTGCTTTGTACCGGTAGAGGACTATGGACTGTACCGGCACAGGATGATCGATCCCGGTTCCATGGGCTGGAAGTATTCGGAGACGTGGATGCGCGAGCGGCGCGCCGACGTCGACGCCGTGCTGGAGCACATCCGCGCCCACGGGCCGGTGCGCTCGGCCGATTTCGAGCGCACGGATGGCCAGGCGGGCGGCTGGTGGGGCTGGAAGCCGGAAAAGCGCTCGCTGGAAGTGCTGTTCACGGCCGGGGTGCTGATGATCGCGCGCCGCCACAACTTCCAGCGCGTGTATGACCTGGCCGAACGGGTATTGCCGGGCTGGGACGACAGCCACATGCCATCCATGGACCAGACCCGGCGCACGCTGGTGCTGAAGGCCGTCAAGGCACTGGGCCTGGCCCGCGCGGGCTGGATCAGCGACTACTTCCGCACCCGTCCGCCGCGGCTGGACCCGCAAGCGCTGGTGGCCGACGGCGCGTTGTTGCAGGCGCGCGTGGCCGGCTGGGACGACCCCGTGTACGTGCACCCGGACCACGCCGGCCTGCTCGAGGCGGCCGCCGCCGGCGCGCTGGCGCCCACCTTGACCACCATCCTGTCACCGTTTGACCCGGTGGTGTGGGACCGCCGCCGCGCCCAGGAACTGTTCGGCTTTGACTACCGGCTCGAATGCTACACGCCGGCCCAACAGCGCCGCTATGGCTACTTTACCTTGCCCATCCTGCGCCGGGGCGCGTTGGTGGGGCGGGTGGATGCCAAGGCGCACCGCCGCGCCGGCATCTTCGAGCTCAAATCGCTGGCGCTGGAGCCGGACGCGCGCCTGAGCGAGCGCTTCGTGCGCGACGTGGCCGCCGCCCTGCAGCGCTGTGGGCTCTGGCACGGCTGTCCGTGCGTGCAAGTGAACGCCACTGTACCGGCACACTTCGCGCCATTGTTACGGGCCCAACTGAACCTCACCAACCAAGCACAGAAAGACGCATCCGCATGATATTGCCCGCCGCCCCCGCCAGCCTGATCGGCCCCGACGGCCAGCCCCTGTTTGGCCGCTACGCGGGCCAGGTCGAGCAGTTCGACTGGCCCCGGCTGGCGGCGCCCCATGCCCGTAACGCCCTGTGGCGCCGTTTCCACCACAAGCGCTGGCACTACGTGGCGCTGGGGACGGAGCACATCTTCTGCGCCGTCGCCATTGTCGACGTGGGCTGGACCAGCACCGCCTTCGCCTACGCCTTCGACCGCGATGACGGCGACATGCTGGCCAATTTCTCGCAGGACGGCTTGCCCGGCCTGTCGGCCACGCTGGCCAACAACGCGGCCGGCGCCAGCCGCTTCAGGACACGCCGCAGCGACATCGCCATCGACAGCCCGCAACCGGGCCGCTACCGCCTCGCGCTGCGCTGCGACTACCTGGAGATCGACGCCGAATTCGGCCCTGGGACGGCGCCGCTGTTGCTGGCCTGCGGCGCCGTGGACAAGGGTTCCGTGCACGCCACCCAGAAATCGACCGCCATGCCCGTCACGGGCCAGGTGCGCACCTTCCGCGACGAGTACGACCTGGCCGGCGGCGTGGCCAGCTTCGACTATTCCAACGGCTTGCTGGCGCGCGAGACGGCCTGGCGCTGGGCTTCGGGCCATGACCTGGAAGTGGGCTTCAACCTGCAGGCCGGCTATTTCGGCGCCAACGAGAACGCGCTGTGGCTGGACGGCCAGCTGCACGCCTTGGGTCCGGCCCATTTCCTGTACGATAACAGCGATCCGCTGTCGCGCTGGCATATCTTCACCGAGGACGACCAGCTGGAACTGTTCTTCACGCCGGAAGGAGCGCGGCGCGAGAACAAGAACCTGGTGGTGGCGGCCAGCCGCTACCTGCAGCCGATCGGCACCTTCAGCGGCTGGGTGCGCACGGCGCCCGATGCCCCCAAGCGCATGGTCAACCAGCTGGTCGGCGTGACGGAAGACCACAGTTCGCGCTGGTAGCCCGGCGCGCGGCATTTGTTTCAGCATCAGCATCAGCGGCGGTAACAGCATAGCGCGGCGCGAGCCGGTAAGGATCAGGCATGAGCATCAAGCACCTCAAGCATTTGTTCGCACCGGCCTCGGTGGCCGTGATCGGCGCATCCGACAAGCCACAGCGCATCGGCACCCGGGTGCTGGCCAACCTGGTTGACGGCGGCTACGGCGGCGCGCTGTGGCCCGTCAACCCGCGCCACGACCGCCTGCACGACCTGCGCTGCTACGGCAAGGTGGGGGCGCTGCCGTCCCCGCCGGAGCTGGCCATCCTGTGCACGCCGCCGGCCTCCATTGCCGGCCTGATCGCCGACCTGGGCGCGCGCGGCACCCGCGCCGCCATCGTGATGACGGCCGGGCTGGAGGCCCATCGCGCCGGCGCACGCAGCGTGCGCCAGGCCATGCTGGAGGCGGCGCGGCCGCACCGGATGCGCATCCTCGGCCCCGGCAGCGTGGGCCTGCAGGTGCCGGCGCAGGGCCTGAACGCCAGCTTCACCCACCTGGCGGCGGCCCTCGGCAAGCTGGCCTTCGTATCGCAGTCGGGCGCGCTGGGCACGGCCGTGCTGGACTGGGCCAGCCTGCGCGGTATCGGCTTTTCCACCTTTGTCGCCATGGGCGAGGGCGCCGACGTGGACTTTGGCGACCTGCTCGATTACCTGGCGGCCGACAATGACACGGCCGCCATCCTGCTGTGCGTGGAGCGCATCAGCTGCGCGCGCAAGTTCATGTCGGCTGGCCGGCTGGCCGCGCGCGGCAAGCCCGTGATCGTGCTCAAGGTGGGGCGCGACCCGCAACCGGAGGCCGAGCTGGCGTTCGATGCGGCCATCCGCCGCGCCGGCATGTTGCGCGTGTATTCGACGGAAGACCTGTTCGATGCCGTCGAAACGCTGGCCCGCGCGCGCCAGCAGCGCGGTGAACGGCTGGCCGTGCTGACCAACGGCGGCGGCCTGGGGCTGATCGCGGCCGACGCCCTGCAGACGGGCGGCGCCACGCTGGCGAACCTGTCGCCGGAGACCGCGGAGCGGCTGCGCCAGTTGCAGGCGCCCCAGTCCAACCCGCTCGACCTGCTGGCCGACGCGCCCGTGGAGCGCTACAGCGGCGCCGTCGCCGCGCTGCTGCAGGAGCCGCAGGCGGACGCCTTGCTGTTCCTGCACGCGCCCACGGCCATGGTGCCCAGCGCCCTGATCGCCGAGGCACTGGCGCCGCAACTGAAGGCGGCCAGCCGCAACGTGCTTTCGTGCTGGCTGGGCGGACGTTCCGTGGCCGCGGCCCGCCAGGTGTTCAGCGACGCCGGCCTGCCCACCTACGACACGCCGGAAAAGGCCGTGCATGGCTTCCTGCAGATCGTCCAATACCGCCGCAACCAGGACTTGCTGATGGAAGTGCCGGCCCGGGTGCCGGCCGCCGCCGCGCCCCAGCGGGCGGCGGCCCAGGCGCTGGTGTCGGCCGCGCTGGCGGCCGGCCACACGGCGCTCGACGCGCGCGACACCTGCGCGCTGCTGGCCGCCTACGGCATCCCGATGGCCGCCACGGAATTCGCGGCCGACGCGGAACAGGCGCTGGCGGCCGCGCGCCGCATCGGCTATCCGGTCGCCCTCAAGGCCGGCGCGCACGACATCGGCCGCAAGGCCGACGTGGGCGGCGTGGTGCTGGACCTGGAGGACGACGCCATGCTGCACGCGGCCGCCTGCGCCATGCGCGAGCGGGTGCGGCGGCTGCGGCCGGCGGCCGGTCCCGGCTTCGCCGTGCAGCAGATGGCGCGCCGGCCGCAGGCGCAGGAGCTGGCGATCCGGGTCCGGGTCGATGGCGTGTTCGGTCCCGTGATCCTGTTCGGCCAGGGCGGCCCGGCGGCCGAGGTGGCCGAGATGGCGGATGATCGCGTGGCCGGCCTGCCGCCGCTGAACATGGTGCTGGCGCGCGACATGGTGGGCCGCACCCGGATGGCGCGCCTGCTGGCCGGCTACGGCGACCACGCGCCGGCCGACCTGGAGGCCATCGGCCGGGTGCTGGTGCAGGTGGCCGAGATGGTGGCCGACCTGCCGGAGCTGGCCGAGCTGGAAATCAACCCGCTGCTGGCCGACGCGAATGGCGTGCTGGCGCTGGACGCCGACATCCGGCTGGCGCCGCCGCGCGCCACCGATTCCATGGCGATCCGCCCCTATCCGCAGGCGCTGGAACAGGAACTGGCATGGCAGGGCCGCACCATCGTGCTGCGCCCGATCCGGCCCGAGGACGCACCCCAGCATCTGGCGTTCTTCCGCGCGCTGGCGCCGGACGACGTGCGGCTGCGCTTTTTCTCGGCCATGCGCGAGTTGCCGCCGTCGCAGCTGGCGCGCCTGACCCAGATCGATTACGACCGCGCCATGGCCTTCATCGCCACCGGCTACGGCGCCGATGGCCAGCCTGAAACGCTGGGCGTGGTGCGGGCCGTGGTCGATGCGGACAACCAGAGCGCGGAATTTGCCATCATCGTGCGTTCCGACCTCAAGGGCCTGGGCCTGGGCCGTATCCTGTTCCAGAAGCTGGTGGACTATTTCCGCGACCGGGGCACGGCTGAATTGAGCGGCGAGGCGTTGTCGGAAAACCACGGTGTGCAGGACCTGGTGCGCCATTTCGGCGGCGCGGTGCTGCCCCATGCGGAGGCGGGCATGGTCAACTTGCGCCTGCCGTTGCAGACAGTCAACTAATGCGGCGCAGCATTTGATATTGCACAAGACGGCGCTGTCGGAATTCTTTACACTGGTAGTTCCTCGCTTGACGCTGCCGCCCCCAAGAGCGGTTCCGCGAGACAATAATTCCGAGACAATCATCGCCCGTGCCAGCGCCACGCGGGTGCCGGCCAGCCGGGGGACACATATGTTAACGGCCACATACACGCTGGTTGCTCTGTCCGTGGAGCAAGCCAAGGTGCGGATCAGCCTGCAGTCATTCCAGCACCACGTGCGCGCCACGTTGTTGCAGCAAAATTGCCTTACTATTGGACAACTCGAATATGCCTGCGAGATGCTCAACCGCCTGTACCAGACCTGCAACTGGCGCAAGACGGAAATGTACCTGATTCCCGCGATCCGCCAGGCCACGGAGCGGGCCGACCAGCTGATCGAGGAACTGAACCGCCTGAACCAGTCGGCGCTGGCCGAAATCCGCGCCATGCAGGCCCGCATGGGGGACCTGGCCGAGGGCAACCAGGCCCAGGTCAGCCAGATCTGCGACAGCGTGGACGCCTTCTGCGCGGCCCTGCTGCAGCGGCTGGAGAAGGAGGAGCAGGAGCTGTTCGCCATCGCCCGCAGCGCGATCGGGGGCGACGCCTGGTTTGCCATCGCCAACCAGTTCCTGCTGCACGACGCCAAACTCGAGGAAGTGCGGCGCGGCAAGCAACCGGCGCCGGCCACCGACACCGTTGCCGCTGGCGCCGACCGGCCCGACGACGGCATCGCCATCCCGTCCCTGGCGGTCCTGCCGCTGCCCGGCATGGACGCGGAACAGACCTTGCGGCCCCTGTTGCGGCAGGCGCCGGAGCGCCGCATGCGCCAGCGCGTGCGCGCCGGATAGGGCGCCGCCAGAGCAAAATCTGTCCGCTTTGCTATCATGGTGGTTTTAGCCCCCACCAGATAGCAAAGCCCACCATGTTCGAATTCCTCTTTAAGCGTGCGGGCGACAAGCCGGACGCCGCCGCCGCGGCCATGGCCGCCGCCGAGCCGAGCGCCGCCGCCGCCCAGAGCGCCGCCCGCCGCGACGAGCAGACCGCGCGCGCGCGCGCCCTGAACGGCGACGAAGCGGCCGCCGTCGAACTGATCTTGCACAGCGAATTTGCCGGCGTGCGCCTGGCCGCCGCCGAACACGTGCATTCTCAGCCCCAGTTGGAACAAGTGCTGCACGCCATGCGCAACACGGACCGCCGTGTCGCCAAACTGATGCAAGGCCGGCTCGACGCCATCCGCTACCAGCGCGCCGAGCAGGAGAAGGCCCAGGCCTGCATCGCCAGCGCCCAGCGCTTGTTGCAAGACGATAAACTCACCCCCAACCAGGTGGCCGAACTGGACCGTCAGTGGACCGTCACGGCCGCCGGCCCCGAGCTGGCCGCCACCTTCGACGGCGTGCGCGCCGCCCTGGCCCAGCGCCTGGAAGCCCAGGTCACCTTGCAGCGCGCCGTGATCGACGCGCTGGCCGAATTGCGCCGCTTGCCGGCCGCCGCCCTGGCGCCGGCCGAGGCGGGCGCCGCGCTGGCCCGGCTGACGGCGGCCCAGGCCACTTTCCTGGCCTCACCCGAACTAGCATCGTTGCCGCGTCATTTGCTGAGCGACTACAGCGCCGCGCTGGCACAGGCCGGCGCCGCGCTGGCCGAACTGGAACAGCACCAGGCCGCCGTCGCCGCCCGCCAGCAGGCGCTGGCCGCCTGGCAGGCGGCCGATCCGGCCACGCTGGACGCCGAGCAGATCCGCCGCGACTGGCGCGCCTTGCCGGCCGTCCCGGCCGGCGAGCTGGCCACGGCCCTGCAGGCCGGGCTGGAGGCCGTGCTGGCCCGTTTGCCGGCGCCGCCCGAAGCCGTGGCGCAGCCGGCCCGCAAGCCGGCCAGGGAAGGCACCAAGGACGCGAACAAGGAAGTGAACAAGGACGCACCGAAGCAGGTCGGCCAGCAATTCCTCGACACGCTGGCCGCGATGGAAGCGGCGCTCGAGCAAGGCTTGCTGCACGCGGCCTCCGAGCACGACAAATGGCTCAAGGAACACAAGGGCGGCCGCCTGACGCCGGCCCAGGCCGATCGCCTGGCGCACGTGCGCGCCGAACTCAAGCGGCTGGCCAACTGGGCCCGCTGGGGCGGCAACGTGTCGCGCGAGGAACTGGTCAAGGCGGTCGAGGAATTGCAGACGCTGGGCCTGTCCATGAGCGAGCTGGCCAAGAAGGTGGGCAGCATGCGCGAACGGTGGAAAGGGCTGGACGCCGTATCCGGCCACGCGCCCAAGAGCTTGTGGGAGCGTTTCGACGCCGCCTGCACGGCCGCTTACGCGCCGGCCGCCGCCCACTTCAAGCACCTGGCCGACGAACGTCACAGCAACGCGGCCAAGGCCCAGGCCCTGATCGAGGAAACCCAGGCCCTGGCGGCCGGGGTCAGCGAAGGCGCGGAATGGAAGAACATCGCCGCCGCCGCGCAGCGCCTGCGCCAGATGTGGGGCCGGCTGGGCGCCATCGACCGCAAGGACAAGAAAAAGCTCGACACCGCCTTCGAGCAGGCGCTGGCCCAGCTGCTGGCGCCGCTGTCGGAACAGCGCCAGATCGAAATGGACCGGCGCGAGCACCTGATCGCGGAAGTGGAAAAGCTGCAGCCGTCGGACCGCCACACGCTCGATAACCTGCGCCACTTGCAGGAGCGCTGGCAGGAACAGGCCAGGGCGCTGCCGCTGGAGCGCAAGGCCGAACAGGCCCTGTGGCTGCGCTTCCGGGCCGCCTGCGACGCCATCTTCGCCAAGCGCAAGGAGAGCGCCCACGCGGCCGACCACGAACGCAAGGCTCACCTGCACGTGCGCGAGGACTTGTGCGCGGCGCTGGAAACGGCCACTTTCAGCGGTGAGGACAAGGCGCAACTGGCGGCCATGGCCAAGCTGCTGCGCGACACGGCCGCCGCCTGGCATGGCGCCGGCACGGTGCCGCGCGCCAGCGAGCAGCGCATCACCCAGCGCTACCAGGCGGCCGTGGCGGCCGTCCAGGCCCAGGCCGATGCCATCCGCCGGCGCGCCGGCGCGGCCCAGGCCAACGCCTTGCGTGACAAGCTGCGGCTGGTGCAGGCGCTGGAACAGGTCATCGCCGGCAGTGAAGCGATCGATGGCGCCGAGTGGGAAGGGCGCTGGCGCGCGCTGCCGCCGCTGGCGGCCGAGTACGACAAGACGCTGCACGGGCGCTTCGCGGCCGGCCTGGCCGCGCTCGAGGACCAGCGCGCCGCCTACGGCGAGCAACTGGCGGCCAACCGCGCCCGCCTGCTCGATGAGGTGCTGCGCCTGGAAATCGTGGCCGGCGTGGACAGCGGCGCCGAGTTCGCCCGCGAGCGCCTGAAAATGCAGGTGGAAGTGCTGCAATCGTCGCTCAAGTCCGGCCACAAGCCGCAGACCCAGGCCGACCAGTTCCTGCAACTGTGCGCCATGCCGGCCCTGGCCGATGCGCGCACGGCCAGCCGTATCGAAACCCTGTTCCGCCGCATCGGCGCGTCGGAGGCGGCATGACGGTGCCGGCCTTTCGCAGCGAGGTACGCATCCAGCAGGCCGACTTCGACCTGACGGCCGAAGTGGCGGCCCTGCGCGCCGGCCAGCCCGGCGTGGGCGGGCTGGTGACCTTCGTGGGCACGGTGCGCGACCTGAACGAGGGCGCCAGCGTGGCCGAGATGGAGCTCGAACACTATCCGGGCATGACGGAGCAGTCGATTTCCACCATCATCGGGCAGGCCCGGCAGCGCTGGCCCATCTTTGGCGCGCTGGTGATCCACCGCGTGGGGCCGCTCACGCCGATGGAGCAGATCGTGCTGGTGGCCGTCACCTCGGCGCACCGGGGCGAGTCGTTCGCCGCTTGCGAGTTCATCATCGACTACCTGAAGACGGAAGCGCCGTTCTGGAAGAAGGAGCAGACCCCGGACGGTGCGCGCTGGGTCGATGCCCGCGTAACGGACGAGACGGCGCTCGATAAATGGCGCAATGGTTGAGGTTTGACGTGGATCATTGATTGTTTAATTAATTAGGAGTCTCCTTGAAAACGGACGGCCAAGCCCTACTTGGCAGGTAAGTTAAAAATTCTGTGGAGCACTCCCATGCGTCAAGACAAGCTCACTACCAAGTTACAAGAAGCCCTGGCCGATGCCCAAAGCCTGGCCGTCGGCAACGACAATCCCTACATCGAACCGGTCCACCTGCTGACGGCCCTGCTGAACCAGGACGACGGCGCGGCCCGCTCGCTGCTGCAGCGGGCCGGCGTCAACGTCAATGGCCTGGCCAACGCCCTCAAGTCGTCGATCCAGCGCCTGCCCAAGGTGTCCGGCACGGGCGGCGACGTGCAGGTGAGCCGCGAATTCGTGGCCGTGCTCAACCTGGCCGACAAGGAATCGCAGAAGCGGGGCGACCAGTTCGTCTCCAGCGAAATGGTGTTGCTGGCGTTGACGGACGACAAGTCCGACGCCGGCAAGCTGTCGCGCGAGAACGGCCTGACCCGCAAGGCGCTGGAAGCGGCCATCTCGGCCGTGCGTGGCGGCAACAAGGTCGATTCCCAGGAAGCGGAAGGCCAGCGCGAAGCGCTCAAGAAATACACGCTGGACCTGACCGAGCGCGCCCGCGCCGGCAAGCTCGACCCTGTGATCGGCCGCGACGACGAGATCCGCCGCGCCATCCAGGTGCTGCAACGCCGGACCAAGAACAATCCCGTGCTGATCGGCGAACCGGGCGTGGGCAAGACGGCCATCGTGGAGGGCCTGGCCCAGCGTATCGTCAACAACGAGGTGCCCGATTCGCTCAAGGGCAAGCGCGTGCTGTCGCTGGACATGGCGGCCCTGCTGGCGGGCGCCAAGTACCGCGGCGAGTTCGAGGAGCGCCTGAAGGCCGTGCTCAAGGAACTGGCCATGGATGAAGGCCAGACCATCGTCTTCATCGACGAGCTGCACACCATGGTGGGCGCCGGCAAGGCCGAAGGGGCGATGGACGCGGGCAACATGCTGAAACCGGCCCTGGCCCGTGGCGAGCTGCACTGCATGGGCGCCACCACGCTCGACGAATACCGCAAGTACATCGAGAAGGATGCCGCGCTCGAGCGCCGCTTCCAGAAGATCCTCGTCGACGAGCCGACCGTGGAAGCGACCATCGCCATCCTGCGCGGCTTGCAGGACAAGTATGAGCTGCACCACCAGGTGGCCATTTCGGACGCCGCCATCATCGCCGCGGCCGAGCTGTCGCACCGCTACATCACGGACCGCTTCCTGCCCGACAAGGCGATCGACCTGATCGACGAGGCCGCCTCCAAGATCAAGATCGAGATCGATTCCAAGCCGGAAGTGATGGACAAGCTGGAACGCCGTTTGATCCAGCTGAAGATCGAGAAGGAAGCCGTCAAGAAGGAAACGGACGAAGGTTCGCGCCGCCGCCTCGGCTTGATCGAGGAGGAAATCACCAAGCTGGGCCGCGAACTGGCCGACCTGGAGGAAGTGCTGAAGGCCGAGAAGGCCGTGGTGCAGGGCAGCTCCCACATCAAGGAGGAGATCGACCGCATCAAGCTGCAGATGGAGCAGGCCACGCGCGAGAGCAACTGGCAGCGCGTCTCCGAGCTGCAATACGGCCGCCTGCCGGAACTGGAAGCCCAGCTCAAGCAGGCCGACGCCGGCGCGTCCGCCGGCAAGGAAGGCCAGCCCAAGCTGCTGCGCACCCAGGTCGGCGCCGAGGAGATCGCGGAAGTGGTGTCGCGTGCCACCGGCATTCCCGTGTCGCGCATGATGCAGGGCGAGCGCGACAAGCTGCTGCACATCGAGGAAAAGCTGCACGAGCGCGTGGTGGGCCAGGACGAGGCGATCTCGGCCGTGGCCGACGCCATCCGCCGTTCGCGCGCCGGCCTGTCGGACCCCAACCGTCCGTATGGTTCGTTCATGTTCCTGGGCCCGACGGGCGTGGGCAAGACCGAGCTGAGCAAGGCGCTGGCCGGCTTCCTGTTCGACACGGAAGAATCGATGATCCGCATCGACATGAGCGAGTTCATGGAGAAGCATTCCGTGGCCCGCCTGATCGGCGCGCCACCGGGCTACGTGGGCTACGACGAGGGCGGCTACCTGACCGAAGCCGTGCGCCGCAAGCCCTACAGCGTGATCCTGCTCGACGAGGTGGAAAAGGCGCACCCGGACGTGTTCAACGTGCTGCTGCAGGCGCTCGACGATGGCCGCATGACCGATGGCCAGGGCCGCACGGTGGACTTCAAGAACACGGTGATCATCATGACCTCCAACCTGGGCTCGCACAAGATCCAGTCGATGGAGGATGCCGATCCGGGCGTGATCAAGCTGTCCGTGATGGCCGAGGTACGGTCGCACTTCCGGCCCGAGTTCATCAACCGGATCGACGAGATCGTCGTGTTCCATGGCCTCGATGAGAAGAACATCGGCGCCATCGCCAAGATCCAGCTGAAGATCCTGGAAGACCGCCTGGCCAAGATGGAGATGGCGCTGACGGTCACGCCGGCCGCGCTGCAGAAGATCGCGGAAGCGGGCTACGATCCCGTGTATGGTGCGCGGCCGCTGAAGCGGGCGATCCAGCAGCAGATCGAAAATCCGCTGTCCAAGCTCATCCTGCAAGGCAGCTTCGGGCCCAAGCAGACCATCCAGATCGACGCCCGCAACGGCGAACTGGTGTTCGAGGCCGGCCAGTAAAACAGCACAGCCCGCCTGCCAGCCGGGGGCGGGGCGCTTTTTCCGGGGATATTTGTCCGGCAATCGCGCCCCGTCCCCGGCTTTTCTTTTGACGACAGGAAACTGTTGCTTACCCTCATATTTGCGATTGCTCCCCTGCGCAAATTTCTTGCAATCCGTCATGTGACCATGACATGATATGGATCACGGTTTGGCTTTCATTGCTGCGCATTTCTTGGGGAGATGTGATTTCGATGACCTTCATGTTCGGGCGTCCGTCCGGCCACATGCTGCCGCCGTGCCCATCCTTGTCCGCGACGTCCTGTCGCCGCTCCACACTCCGCATCCAGGGTTTTTACCGTCACGTCAGATGACGTTTATTACATTACATGGGAGTCATGATGTTCGCTAAGATGAAAGTGGCCACACGCCTTGGCCTGGGATTTGGCGCCGTCGTCGTACTGTTGTTGGTGTTGTCGGTCGTGAGCGTCATGCGCCTGGGGGCCATGAACGAGGGGATCAGGAAAATCACGACCGACCGTTACCCGAAAGTGGTGCTGTCCAACGAAGCGATCAAACGCACCATCGACAATGGCCGTTTGCTGCGCAGCATGTTGCTGTCCACCAGCGATGAGGAGCGCGAGAAGTTCCGCCGTTCGGTCGAGGCTAACCGGCCCAAAATCTCGGACGCGCTGGCCAAGATGGAAAAGCTGATCAGCACGGAGAAGGGGCAGACGCTGTTCAAGGACATCACGGACAAGGCCGCTGTCCTCACTCCCAAGTACGAGCAGTTGTACGCGCTGGCCAAGACCGACCCGAAGCGGGCGGCCGAATTTCTGCGCGGTGAGTTCGCGGACGCCAACAATGCCTATTGGGCGTCGCTGGAGACCATGGCCAAATTCCAGAGTGAGCTGATGGAACAGGAATCGGCGGCGGCCGACGCCAACTACATTGACACGCGCCGGCTGGTGATCGTGTTGTCCGCCGTGGCCGTGCTCGCGGCCGTTGTCATTGCCTGCATGATCACCTTTGACCTGGTGCGCCGCCTCGGCGGCGAACCGGGTTATGCGGCCAGCCTGATGGAAAAAGTGGCCAATGGCGACCTCACCGCCGAAGTCCACACCAAGCCCGGCGACACCACCAGCATGCTGTTCGCGGTCAAGCAAATGGTGGGCAAGCTGCAGCAGGTGGTCAACGGCCAGCGCGCCGTGGTGGCGGCGGCCAACCGCGGCAATTTCGACGCGCGCGTGGACCTGAACGGCTTGCAGGGCTTCCAGCGCGAGATGGGCGAAGGCTTGAACCAGCTGGCCACCACCACCGGCGCCAGCATCGCCGACGTGGTGCGGGTCATGGGCGCCGTCTCCGATGGCGACCTCAGCAAGACGATCGACCAGCACTACGAAGGCACGTTCGGTGAACTCAAGGAGTATGCCAACAACACCGTGGCCAAGCTGGCCCAGGTGGTTGATGGCCAGCGCGCCGTCGTGGCGGCCGCCAACCGGGGCGATTTCGACGCGCGCGTGGACTTGAACGGCCTCAAGGGCTTCCAGCGCGAAATGGGCGAAGGCTTGAACCAGCTGGCCACCACCACCGGCGCCAGCATCGCCGACGTGGTGCGGGTGATGGGCGCCATGTCCGACGGCGACCTGACCAAGACCATCGACAAGGATTATGAAGGCGCGTTTGCGGAACTGAAGGAATATGCCAACAACACGGTGGCCAAGCTGGCCCAGGTGGTGAATGAAGTCAACAACAACGCCGAGGCGCTGGCGGCCGCCTCCGAGGAAGTGAGCGCGACGGCCCAATCGCTGGCCCAGGCCGCCAGCGAGCAGGCCAGCAGCGTGGAGCAGACCTCGGCCTCGGTGGAGGAAATGACGGCGTCCGTGGCGCAGAACACGGAAAACGCCAAGGTGACGGATGCCATGGCCAGCAAGGCCGCCAGCGAGGCCAGCGAAGGCGGCGAAGCGGTGCGCTCCACCGTGTCGGCCATGAAGCAGATCGCCACCAAGGTGCTGATCATCGACGACATTGCTTACCAGACCAATTTGCTGGCCCTGAACGCAGCCATCGAAGCGGCGCGCGCGGGCGAGCATGGCAAGGGCTTCGCCGTGGTGGCAGCTGAAGTGCGCAAGCTGGCCGAACGCAGCCAGGTGGCGGCGCAGGAGATCGCGGAAGTGGCCACCAGCAGCGTCAACCTGGCCGAGCGGGCCGGGCAGATGCTGGGCGCCATGGTGCCCAACATCAAGCGCACCTCGGACCTGGTGCAGGAGATCACCGGCGCGTCGGAAGAGCAGTCGGTGGGCCTGGGGCAGATCAATTCGGCCATCGGCCAGCTGAGCCAGACCACCCAGCAGAATGCCTCCGGTTCCGAGGAGCTGGCGTCCACGGCCGAGCAGATGAGCAGCCAGGCCGAGGAACTGCAGCAGACCATGGGCTTCTTTAAGCTCAACAACAACCTGAAGCGGCGTGCCCAGCGCGACGTGATCAAGGTGGTCAAGCCGCGCCAGTTCGCCAACCACATCCTGGCCAGCAGCATCGGCGAGCCCGACGAGGCGGACTTCGTGCGTTACTGATCAGCGAAGAAGGCCGACGGCGAGCAGCCGAACGTCTTCTTGAACATGGCGGAAAACGCCGACTGGCTGGTGTAGCCCAGTTCCTGGGCCACCACCAGCAGCGGCGTGCCGTTGGCGATCATGGGCGCGGCATGCGCCAGCCGCACTTGCTGGCGCCACTGGCCGAAGCCCATGCCCAGCTCGCGCTCGAACAGGCGCGCCAGCGTGCGCTCGGAGGCGCCCACCTGGGCGGCCCAGTCCTTGAGCGTGTGTTCCGCGCCGGGTTCGGCGATCAGGGCCGCGCACAGCGCCTTGAGCCGCTTGTCCTCCGGCAGCGGCACCCGGATCGGGCGTGTGGCCGAACGGGCCAGCTCATCGAGGATCAATTCTCCCAGCAGCGCTTCGCGCGCCGATTGTTCGTGCTGGTCGTGCTGCTCCAGGGCCACGATCAGCTCGCGTAGCAGGTCCGACACTTCCAGCACCTGGCACTCGGTGCCCGCGAACGGAGAACGATCGGCGTGCACGCACAGCGGCCGCAGTCGCGCGTTTTCCAGCACGGTGATGGCGTGCTCCACATCGGGCGCGATCCAGATGGCCCGCAACGGCGGCACGATCCAGCTGCTGTTGTTGGCCGTCACCCGCATTACCCCTTCCAGCGCATACGTCACCTGGCCCCACGGGTGGGAGTGGGGCAGCAGCGTGTCGTCGGCCTGCAGGTTGCGGCCGGACATGGTGACGGGCCGGGCTGGAGTGGGAAAATCGCAGTTCCAGTTGAACTGGGTATGGGTGACGATGGAAATGGCCATGGGATGCGTTTGTCAGATTTTCGATAAAGATTGTCGTTCTATCTTAAATCAGACGTGCCCGGTTTGCTTACACTGGCTTACCTTTTTTGTCAGTGGAGCGACTCTATGCGTAGCAATACTTCTCCCGCCGGCCCGGCTGCCGCCTCCGCCACGCCAGACGGCAACGGTGCGCTGCGGCGCGACGCGCGCGTGATCGGCCTGGTGGGCCTGGCGCACGGCACCTCGCACTTTTACCACGTGATCCTGGCCGCGCTGATTCCCTGGCTCAAGCCGGCCTTCCAGCTCAGCTACGCGGAACTGGGCTTGCTGATGACGGTGTTCTTCACCGTGTCCGGCGTGGGGCAGGCCATGGCCGGCTTCGTGGTTGACCGGCTGGGCGCGCGCAGCGTGCTGTTTGGCGGCATCAGCCTGTTGGGCCTGTCCGCGTTACTGCTCTCGGGCGCGCACAGTTATGCGATGCTGGTGCTGGGCGCCTTCGTGGCCGGTTGCGGCAACAGCGTGTTCCACCCGGCCGACTACACCATCCTCAACGAGCACGTGACCCGTACCCGGCTGGCGCATGGCTTTTCCGTGCATGCCATCAGCGGCAATATCGGCTGGGCCGTGTCGCCGTTGTTCCTGACCTTTGTGGCCAGCCGCACGGATTGGCGCACGGCGCTGCTGTGCGCGGCCGCCGTGCCATGCGCCGTGCTGGCGCTGCTGGTCTGGCAACGCCATGCGCTGCGCTCGATGCCACACGCCGTGCACGCTGCCGGCACGACCGAAGGCTCGTTCGCCTTCCTGCGCCTGCGCGTGGTGTGGCTGTGCTTCGCGTTCTTCCTGATTTCCGCCGTCGCGCTGGCGGGCATCCAGTCGTTCGCCGTCACCAGCCTGGTCACACTGTACGGCATGCCGCTGGCCTGGGCCGCGTCCGGCTACACGGCCTACATGGTGGCGTCGGCCGCGGGCACGCTGTACGGCGGCTTCCTGGGGGCGGGCTCGGTGCGCCATGAGCGCGCCATCATGCTCGCGTTCGCCCTGGCTGCGCTGATGGCGCTGGTGCTGGCCACGGCCGCTGTGCCGGCCTGGCTGGCGCTGGTGCTGATGGGATTGATCGGCCTGGTGACGGGCGTGGCCGGCCCGTCGCGCGACCTGATGATACGGGGCGCGGCGCCGGCCAACGCCACCGGCCGCGTGTTCGGCGTGGTCTATTCGGGCCTGGACAGCGGGCTGGCGCTGGGGCCGCTGCTGTTTGGCGCGCTGATGGATGGTGGCCACCCGGCGGGCGTGTTCGTTGGCATCGCCGTGTTCCAGGCGCTGGTGATCGTCACGGCGCTGGGCGTGGGTGGCCAGGTTCGCCCAACCCGCGCGCAAACGGCTTAGAATGATCGCCATCTTAACCACCGACTGGAAATGACGATGAGCTTTGCAACCACCGATCTGTGCGACGACAATGCCGCCATGCTGGAAGAGGGCCGCCTGGCCGTGCTGCCGCCCGTGTTCCGCCACTATGGCCAGCACGTGCGTTTCGCCGGCCGTGCCACCACCCTCAAGGTATTCGAGGACAATGCGCTGGTGCGCAGCACGCTGGAGACGCCCGGCAATGGCAACGTGCTGGTGATCGACGGCGGCGCCAGCCTGCGCCGCGCGCTGGTCGGCGGCCAACTGGGGCTGCTGGCGCAGGACAACGGCTGGGCCGGCATCGTCGTCGATGGCTGCATCCGCGATACCGATGAGATCAACGCCTGCGCCATCGGCGTGCGCGCGCTGGGCGCCCATCCGCAAAAGAGCAGCAAGCGCGGTGCGGGCGAGCGCGACATTCAGGTCCAGATCGCCGGCGTGACCGTGCGTCCGGGCGACTGGATCTACGCCGATGCCGATGGTGTGCTGGTGGCGCAACAGAAGCTGGCATAAATCGTCGTTTTTCTTTTCCCGCCTAACGGACGGCGACGCCGCCGTGGGGCGGCGACTTCAGGGCCCGCTGGCCGGCCCGCCTTTCCCTTCCATATTTCATCTGGCGAGAAGTGCGTTTCATATCGCAAAACGCGCTATGGGTTTGCAGCAACGCTTTCTTTCACGGGAAGAAATTCCGTCCCGTATCCTGAAAAATAATTTCTAACTATCTGATTTGTAGAGCATTTAATTTGCTTATGTGTCTTATATAAGAGTATTGTTGCACGGCACAAGCGGGGCTATGATGGTTTCAACGGATTTCGTTTTAACGCTGCTACGCAATTGAGGAGAACACCATGGCCACCCGTGACGAGCAAATCGCCGCCCTGCGGCAAGACTGGGATAGCAATCCACGCTGGAAAGGCGTGACCCGCAGCTACAGCGCTGAAGACGTGGTGCGTCTGCGCGGCTCGCTGCAGATCGAGTACACGCTGGCCAGGCGCGGTGCCGAGAAGCTGTGGCATCTGCTGCACCACGAATCCTATGTGAACGCACTGGGCGCGTTGACGGGCAACCAGGCCATGCAGCAGGTGAAGGCGGGCTTGAAGGCGATTTACCTGTCGGGCTGGCAGGTGGCCGGCGACGCCAACCTGGCCGGGGAAATGTATCCCGACCAATCGCTGTATCCGGCCAATTCCGTGCCCATGGTGGTCAAGCGCATCAACAACACCTTCCAGCGCGCCGACCAGATCCAGTGGTCCGAAGGCAAGGACGACATCGATTATTTCGCGCCCATCGTGGCCGACGCGGAAGCCGGTTTTGGCGGCGTGCTGAACGCCTACGAGCTGATGAAGTCCATGATCGACGCGGGCGCGGCCGGCGTGCACTTCGAGGACCAGCTGGCGTCCGTGAAGAAATGCGGCCACATGGGCGGCAAGGTGCTGGTGCCCACGCGCGAGGCGGTGGAAAAGCTGACGGCGGCCCGGCTGGCGGCCGACGTGATGGGCGTGTCGACGCTCGTGATCGCCCGCACGGATGCGGAAGCGGCCGACTTGCTGACCTCGGACGTGGATGACAACGACAAGCCCTATTGCACGGGCGAGCGCACCGTGGAAGGCTTCTACAAGGTCAAGCCGGGCCTGGAGCAAGCCGTGTCGCGCGCGCTCGCATACGCGCCGTACGCCGACCTGGTGTGGTGCGAGACGGGCAAGCCGGACCTGATCTACGCCAGGCGCTTCGCCGAAGCCGTGCATGCGAAATTCCCCGGCAAGATGCTGGCCTACAATTGCTCGCCCTCGTTCAACTGGAAGAAGAACCTGGACGACGCCACCATCGCCAAGTTCCAGCGCGAGCTGGGCGCCATGGGCTACAAGTTCCAGTTCATCACGCTGGCCGGTTTCCATGCGCTCAACTACGGCATGTTTCACCTCGCGCATGGCTATGCGCGGCGCCAGATGTCGGCCTTCGTGGAATTGCAGGAAGCGGAATTCGCGGCGGCCGAGCGCGGCTTCACGGCCGTCAAGCACCAGCGCGAAGTGGGCACCGGCTATTTCGACGCCGTCACCCAGTGCATCCAGAACGGCCAGAGCTCGACCACGGCGCTGCATGGCTCGACCGAGGACGAGCAGTTCTTCGACGCCAAGAAGGTGGCCTGAGCGGGCAGGGCGCGAAAACCGGGGACGTAACACGGTTTTGGCAAATAGCAAAATCGGGGACGTAACACGGTTTTGGTAAATGGAAAGCCGCGGGGGGCGCAAGGCCCGCCGCGGCTCGTTGCTGGCCCGTGTTTAATGCTTGGGCAGATGCTGTTTGAGCCGTTGCTGGAACACGTCGGCATCGTCGATGGTGGCCATGTCGTCATCCACTTCGACCATGTGCATCTGGTGGCCCGGCGCGAACGTCACCGTGGCCTGCACGCCGTTCTTGGTTTCCGACATGGAGTGGCCCTGGACGGCGCCCAGGATGTTGCCGCTGTCGTCGGTCACGATCGTCATCTTCATGACATCCCCCCGCCTTGCAGATTGTGGAAGCAGCCGCCGGCGCCCTGGTTGTGGATGTCGACGAAGTAGGTGGCCACGCCATTGTTGTCCTTGCGCTTGCGTTGCTGGTCGGCCAGGTGGACCGCGCCCAGGTTGGGCGTCTTGACATCGGCCGACGCGAATTGCGTGCCGTGGTCATCGCCGTAGCTGTAGCTCCAGAACGCGGTCTGTCCGGGCGCCAGGAAGGTCAGCGGACCGACATTGTTGAATGCCATAATATCCTCCATTAAGAACGCCTTGCTTGCGGGTGCAGCCTGGCAGCTTCATCTTAGCTAGTATGGCCAAGCCCGCTTTGACGCATTCGGCATCGAGGGAGGCCGGGCGCGGTTTTTTGGCGCGGCCGGGTTTCTGGGCGATAATGATGGCTGTCGCGCGCCATCGCGCGCGTCCCGCTTTCGGCTGGTGGCCAACCGCCGCCGCCCACCTATTTGAGGAATTACCAAGCTTATGTTGAGTTACCGCCACGCCTTTCACGCGGGGAATCACGCCGATGTATTGAAGCATTTCGTGACGATCCAGTTGCTGCAGTATCTGAACCAGAAGGATACGGCCTACAGCTACATCGACACCCATTCCGGCGCCGGCGTGTATGCGCTCGACGGCACGTACGCGTCCAAGAACGCGGAATACGACACCGGTATCGGCCCGCTGTGGGACCGTACCGACCTGCCCGCGCCGCTGAAGGAATATGTGGACTTGGTCAAGGAAATGAACCCCAGCGGCAAGATGCGCTACTATCCCGGCTCGCCGTACTGCGCCGACAAGGTGGCGCGTGAGCAAGATCGTTTGCGCCTGTTCGAGCTGCACCCGGCCGACGCCAAGATCCTGGCCGATAACTTCCGCAAGGTCGAAGCCCACGCTGCCGCCCAAGGCGTGCGTCCCACCACGCGCGGCAAGCGCGTCATCATCACCAAGGGCGACGGCTTCCTGGGACTGAAAGCCTTGCTGCCGCCGCCGTCGCGCCGCGCGCTGGTGCTGTGCGATCCGCCGTATGAAGACAAGATGGATTACCGCAAGGTCAAGGACATGCTGGCCGAGGCGCTGGGGCGTTTCCCCACCGGCATTTACGCCGTGTGGTATCCGATCCTGCAGCGCATGGAATCGCGCCAGTTCGCCGACAAGCTCAAGCAATTGCCGGCCGAATGGCTCAACGTGACGCTGACCACGCATACCCCGATGCCGGACGGTTTCGGCCTGCACAGCAGCGGCATGTTCATCCTGAATCCACCGTACACGCTGGAGCCGATGTTGAAGCAGGTGATGCCTTACCTGGTGCAGGCGCTGGGCAAGGATGAGGGCGCCCGCTTCACGCTGGAATCGGGCACGCAGGTAACGGGGCGCGGCGCGCGGTCGGGCGCGCGCGACGCACAGGCCGAAGGTCGTGGCCCGCAAGCTGGTGCGCGCGGTCCGCAGTCGCTGGCACGTGGGCCACAAGCGGGTGCACGTAGCCCGCAGGGCGGCGCAGGCGCGCCCCAGTCGGGCGCGCGCGGCCAGCAGGCGGGCGGCCGTGGCGCGCAGGGTGGACCGCAGGGCGGCGCACGCGGCCCGCTAAGCAGTCCGCGCAATGGGCCCGCGGGCGGCCGTGGCGCCGCCGGCGGCGGCCGCGGCCCGGCGACGGCTGCGCGCAACAGTGGCCCGCGCAAGCCCTGATTTAAGCAGGAAAATATTGTCAAGACTATACGGCTGGGTATAGTCTTATATCAACGGGTGCGTTGCATTGACGTACCCGCCGGGCTTGCCGCGGACCGGCCGCGGCCCCTAGCGCTGATCTGAGGTATGCCCATGACCTTGTCGCAGCCAGCCACCGCGGTCCCGCCGTATGCCAACAATTTCTTCCTGGCGCGGCAACCTATCCTCAACCGGCAACAACGCCTGGTTGCCTACGAATTACTGTTCCGTACGGCCGCCGAGCGTAACGATGCCAGCTTCGTCGACCACACCGAAGCGACCGCCACCGTGATCGCCCACGCATCCGAACTGGGCATGGGCAGGGTGGTGGGCGACCAGATGGCCTATGTCAATGTGGACACGGTGGGATTGATGAGTGACTTCATCAACTTCCTGCCCACCGACAAGGTGATCCTGGAAATCCTCGAATCCGTCAAAGCCACGCCGGAAGTGCTCGAACGGGTGCAGGAGCTCAAGCAAGCCGGCTTCAAGTTCGCGCTCGACGATGTGGTGGCCGAGTCGGATGACGTGCGCAAGTTGCAGCCGCTGTGCGACGTGATCAAGATCGACATCAAGGATGTGCGGCCGGGCGCGCTGTCCGCATTGACGCAGGGGTTGCGCCATCCCAGGCAGAAACTGCTGGCGGAAAAAGTGGAGACGATGGAGGAGTTCCAGCAATGCATGGCGCTGGGCTTCGAGTACTTCCAGGGTTATTACTTCGCCCGGCCCGTGATCCTGAGCGGCAAGAAGATCGCGCCATCCCAGCTGACCATCCTGCATTTGCTGGACTTGCTGAACCAGGATGCGGACACCCAGGCCATCGAGCGCAGCGTCAAACACGATGCCGTGATCACGCTCAGCCTGCTGCGGCTGGTGAACACGCCAGCCGTGGGCGCGCGCTACCGCATCAATTCCGTGGGACACGCATTGGTGGTATTGGGACGGCGCCAGTTGCAGCGCTGGCTGCAGATCCTGCTGTACGTGAAGACGGGGCAGCAGCAGGAATTCACGTCGCCGCTGCTGCAACTGGCCACCACGCGCGGCAAGACGATCGAGCTGCTGATGGAAAAGCTGCGCCCCGGCCAGCGCGTGTGCGCCGATATCGGCTTCACGGTGGGCATCATGTCGCTGATGGATACGCTGTTCTCGATCCACATGAACGACGTGCTCAACAGCGTCAACGTGCTCGACGACGTGCGCGCGGCCTTGCTGCACCACAGTGGCGAGTACGGCAGCATGCTGAGCCTGATCGAGCACCTGGAAACCGATGGCGATGGCCATCACCTGAGCCGCATGCTGCACGAGTTGCAGTTATCGCCATCGGAGCTGTATGCGATCCAGTTGGCGGCGTTTGACTGGGTCAATGACTATGCCCATGGCATGCAATAGGCCACGCCAGGCCCGGTGAAAGCACGCGGCGCCGCAGCCACGTCCGGCGGATGCGGCTTTAGAGTTGTCACTCCAGTTATTTTTCTTGCAGCTTGGCATGAAAGCTGCTTATCTCCCTTTGCCAAAAGCTGTTTCCGCACACAATACCGGCCCCATGCCATCAGCATCGGGGACTGATTCGACCAGCAGAGCATCTCCTAAGTATCAACATGCATGTCTGTGGTGCATAAGCTGCACACTTCGGTGCATTTGATCGTCGATCGAGCACGTTCGCATGTCCTGGCTCAGTCGTCATTCGAGGAAGACATGCTATCGAACAGGACTCCGCTTTGAATATTCAGCTCAAACAGCTACTCCCCGCCAGCCCCCAGGCGGACCCGATGGATGAAATCGCCGGACTGGGCCGCTGGAACCTGGACCGGGACACCGCGCACTGGTCATTCTCGCCCATTGCCTCGCAGTTGTTGGGCATCGACGCCGGCCCGCTGGCCGAACATTGGCTAAGCGGCGTGTTGGCGGAGGATAAGCAAGAA
Organism: Rugamonas fusca; assembly: GCF_014042365.1. Lineage (GTDB taxonomy): Bacteria > Pseudomonadota > Gammaproteobacteria > Burkholderiales > Burkholderiaceae_D > Rugamonas > Rugamonas fusca. The sequence goes on along the minus strand of NZ_JACEZS010000030.1, from coordinate 16,350 downwards.
TTGTTAGCCGCGATGTCGGCCATCATGCGTGACGGCGCCGCGGTAACGTGCGAATTCCGGACCGTCGAGCGCGAGCATGGCATGCAGTGGCTGCGCCTGCAGTCGCTGGCGGCCGGGGATGGCCTGGTCGCCAGCGGCATCCTGACCGATATCACCGAGGCCAAGCGCGCCGCGATCCGGGAGCGCTTCAATTTCGCGTTGACGCGCTACCTGATCGGAACGGATACGTTTGACGATGCGGTCGACAAGATATTGCACCTGGTGTGCGAGGAACTCGGATGGGAGTGGGGCGCGTTCTGGGCCAGGGAGGGTGATGGCGGCGCCGAGACGCTGCGTTGCCGCCATGTCTGGCATCAGCCGGAGCACGACTACGCGCAATTTCGCGGCGGCGCGATGCGGCTCGCCGTCAAGCCGGGCCAGGGGCCGGTGGGGGAAACCTGGCTCACGGGGCGCTCGCAATGGATCGAGACCTCGGCCACCCATGCCGATATGGTGCGGGTGCGCGCCGCGCGCCGCTGCGGTTTGCGCTCAGGCTTCTTTTTTCCCGTAACGTATGTGGCCGCCGACGGTGAACTGCACCGTGCCGGCGTGCTGGAATTCTTCAGTGCCGCGCCGCGCCAGCGTGATGCCCAGTTGCCCGGCCTGGCCGAATCGATCAGCGCCTTGATCGCGCAAACGGCGCAGCGCCTGGTGCAGCAGGAGCGGGTCCGGGTGCTGGCGCAAACGGATGACATGACCGGACTGGTCAACCGCGCGCATTTTCATACGCTGCTCGATGCCGCCTGCGCCAGGGGGCGGGAGTTCGGCCTGTTGTACATCGATCTCGACCAGTTCAAACCGATCAACGACTGCCTTGGGCATGCGGCCGGCAATGCCGTGCTGTGCCAGTTCGCGGCGCGCTTGCAGGCGCTGGCTGTGGGCGGCGCCGTGGTGGCGCGGTTGGGCGGCGATGAATTCGCGCTGCTGGCGCCCGCCGGACTGAGCCAGGCGGGACTCGATGCCCTGGCCGGCGAGGTGCTGGCGGCGGCGCGGACCCGCTTCCACTACCAGGGCCATGCACTGTCGGTATCGGCCAGTGTCGGCATCAGCCAATTCCCGCAGCATGGCGACAATACGGCGCAGCTGCTGCATGCAGCCGATGCCGCGATGTATGTCAGCAAGGGCAACGGCCGCGACCTGGTCAGCTATTTCAGTCCCGGCCACGATAGCCAGCGGCGCACCACGGCCCAGTTGCTGATGCATTCGGCGCTGCGCGAGGCGTTGCAGCGCGATGAGTTCTTCCTGGAGTACCAGCCCATCTGCGACACCCAGAGCACGCGCATGGTGGCACTGGAAGCGCTGATCCGGTGGCGCAGGGCCGATGGCAGCATAGTTCCCCCCGACCAGTTCATCCCGATGGCCGAGCAGAGCCGGCTGATCATCCTGATCGGGCGCTGGGTCATCGCCCGCGCGTGCCGCGACCTGTCGGCGCTGCGCGCGGCAGGCATGCCGGCGCTGCAGGTTCACATCAACATGGCCGCGCCCGAATTCCTCGACAGCGAGCTGCCGGCGCAACTGGTCGCCATCACCGCCGCCGCTGGCGTCGATCCCCGGCAAATCTGCCTGGAGCTGACCGAGAGCGTCATCATGCAGCGCATCGACAAGGCGCTGCCCGTCATGCGCGAGCTGGCGCGGCTCGGATTTGACATCAGCCTGGACGATTTTGGGACTGGTTATTCGTCCCTGTCGCGCCTGAAGGCCTTGCCCATCGCTTCGTTGAAGATCGACCGGCTGTTCCTGCGGGGCGTGCCCCATGATGGCAATGACTGCGCGATTGTGCGCTCCATTATCGACCTCGGTTGCAATATGAATTTGCGCGTCATCGCCGAGGGTGTGGAACAGGACGCGCATCTTGGTTTTCTGCGCCAGTTTGGCTGCACCCTGGTCCAGGGCTACCTGCCGGGCCGTCCCATGCGACTGGCCGACCTGATGGCCGCACATGGCGACCCGGCCAGGTTGCCGGCGCCTGTTCCGATTCCCGCATTTCACTAGAGGACACGCAGATGGATATGTATCCTGTATTTCCGCTCGACCGTTTTCTGCCCTATATGCCAGACGTGGGCAAATGCGAACGCTCGCTCCATGAGCTCAACCTGATGTGGCGCATGATCGAAGCGTCCGCCAAAATGAACTGCCCGGCCGAAGCGCGGATGATCTTGCCGACCATGGCGGCCACACGCGCCGGCATCAGCCAGCTGGAGCAGGACCTGGTCACCAGCCTGGCACGTGAAAAGACCAACACGGTGTTGGCCGAACTGGCGACCAAGTCGCGTTACATCATCGAGATCGTGGTGCGCAACCTGTACGAGCGCACGGCCGACGTGGGCTTCCTGGCCACCGACCAGGAACTGTGTTCGTTCGTGGCCGGTCTGGGCGGCGACGCGGCGGCGATCCGGCAACGTCTGCGTTCCTACCGCAGCAAGTATTCCGTCTACGATGAAGTGATGTTGCTGGCGCCCGATGGCACGGTGCTGGCGCAGATCGACGAGGCGGCGCCGGTGTCGCGCAGCGACGACCCGCTGATCGCCGCGACCCTCGCGACGGACGGCTACCTCGAGACCTTCCGCGCCAGCGACCTGCGTCCCGGCCAACGCGACGCCTTGATTTACTCGCGCCGCATGCATCACCCTGAGACTGGTGCGGTCATTGGCGTGTTGTGCCTGTGCTTCCGCTTCGAAGAGGAGATGGCGCGCATTTTCCGGACCCATCGCGACCAATCGGGGCGCTCCATCATGCTGCTGCTCGATGCCGACGACCGGGTGATCGCCAGCGCCGATCCGTTGTGGGTGCCGCTCGGTGTCCAGGTGCCCGTCAACCGGTCCGCCACGCCGGTGCTGATGAAGTACGCGGGCCGTGATTACTTGCTGCGCACCGCGGGCTCGGTCGGCTACCAGGGCTATCCGGGACCCGGCGGCTGGCAGGGGCAGGTGATGATTCCGGTCGACGTGGCGTTCGGCCGCGCGGACAGCGACGTGCTGGCCGGTCTGGCGCCGGAATGGGCTGAGGGATTGCTGTCGCACGCGCACACGTTTTGTCCGCCGCTGCACGAGATCATCGGCGCGGCCGACATGATACGGCGGGTGGTATGGAACGGCCAGGTCATGAGCGCCGGCCAGGAGGGCGACCTGGCCCGGCTGCAGAGCGTGCTGGAGCAGATCAGCGAGACGGGCGCGCTCAGCGATGCCTTGTTTTCCCGTTCGATCGGCGAGCTGTTCGAGACGGTGCTGGCGTCGGGACTGCGCGATGCGGAATTCGCCTCGCACCTGCTGGTCGACCTGCTGGACCGCAACCTGTACGAACGGGCCAACGATTGCCGCTGGTGGGCATTGTCGCCGGAACTGGCGGCGTTGTTGGCGGGCGCGCTGCCGGACCGCGGCGCGCGCATGGAACGACTCCTCGAATACATCCATGGCCTGTACACCGTCTATTCATCGCTGCTGGTGTACGACCTTGAGGGGCGCATTATCGCCCGTTCCGGCCCCTGCGGCGCGGCGATGATCGATGCCGAATCGCTGGCGGCGGTCAAGCGACTGCGCACGGAGCAGGACTACCACGTGACGCCATTTGTCGCCTCGGACCTGTACGACGGCAAGCCAACGTATGTCTACCATGCCGCGCTGCGCGCGCCCGCCGATGCCCGGACGGTGATTGGTGGCATTGCGATCGTGTTCGATGCGGCCACCGAGTTTGACGCCATGCTGCGCGGTACCTTGGGCGGCCAGGCGGGCCTGCAGGGCTACTTCCTGGACCGCTCGGGCGCCATCATCGCCAGCACCGACCCGGCCCGGCCGGTGGGGGGGCGGTTCGAGATCGCGCCGCATTTGTCGGCGATGGAAAACGGCCGCAGCGGCTCATGCTTGCTGACGCACGATGGCCATTACGCGCTGATGGGTTGCACGGTCTCACACGGCTATCGCGAGTTCAAGGTGTCGGACGGCTATCCGGCCGACGTGTTGGCCGTGGTGGTGGAATCGTTTGGTCCCGTCAGGGACGACTTGCAGTCGCGGCTCGCCGCCGCGCCCGCGCGCAAGGCGCCCGTGGGCGGAGGACAGGGGGCTGAGTTTGCCACCTTCTTCGTCGGCGGCACCTTGTTCGCGCTGTCGGCCGCGGCAGTGCAAGAGGCTCGCGCGGCAGCCAGGTTGACCTCGGTCTCCATGGCCGGCGGCACCGCTTGCCTGGGCCTTGTTGCCCTGGGGGACGGCGAAGCGGATGCGGCGGACTTTGTCTGGGTCTACGATCTGGGGCTGCTGGTATCGGGGCAGCGGACCTCGCCAGATGGCCGTTCCCAGATCGTCGTGGTGCGACACGGCGCGCGCACGGTTGGGTTGCTGGTCAGTGAGCTGCACGGCGTGGCGAAATTCCATCCGGACGACTTGATCGCGGTGCCCTTGGCCGGCGGGGATGGCGGCGCGCTCGTCAGGCAGGTGATCAAGGCGGAGCAGGGGGAGCGCCTGATCCAGCTGATTGATACGGCGCGATTGTTTTCCTTGCTGACAAGCGCTGAAGCGCGTTGTTGATTGGCTGGTTCGCAACGCCGGCCCAAGGTCGTTCACTGTCCCAGCAACAGGAACACCGTCGGTTTCTTGTGGAAGTCCGGCCCCTTGCCCTCCGCGAGCTGGCTCTTCCACTTGGCGCCGGTCATGGTGCGGATGGTTTCCGTCGGCAGGCTGAGGTCGGTCGCCACGCAGAGCAATGTGCCGGGCTGGCAGGCGGTCACCAGCGCTTCCAGCATGGCGGCGTTGCGGTACGGCGTTTCGATGAACAACTGAGTCTGTCTTTCCGCGCGCGAGCGCTTTTCCAGTTCCTGGATGCGCTTGGCGCGCTGGGCCGCGTCCGTGGGCAGGTAGCCATTGAAGGCGAAACTCTGGCCGTTCAGGCCGCTGGCCATCACGGCCAGCAACAGCGACGAGGGACCCACCAGCGGCCGCACGGGAATGCCGTGCTGGTGCGCCAGGCGCACCAGGTCGGCACCGGGATCGGCCACGGCCGGTACCCCCGCTTCCGACACCAGTCCCGCGTCGCGCCCGGCCAGCAGCGGCGCCAGCAGGCCGGCCAGCGCAGCGGCCGGGGTGTTCACGTTCAGTTCGGCGATCTGGATTTCCTGCAGCGTCTTGCGCAGCGGATGGTTGGCGCCCACCAGCTTGAGGAAGGCGCGCGCCGTCTTGGCGTTCTCGGCCACGAAATAGTCGAGGCTGGCCGTGGTGGCTTGCACGTGTTCGGGAATGACGTGGGACAGCGCTTCAGTGGCGCCCAGGGTGTTGGGAATCAGGTAGAGAGTGCCTGGCATGGATGCTTGCTTTTCTTGTTAGTGGTACGGATGGGGTCAGGCGAGGCCGAAGAAGGGGACGCCAATCTGGCGCAGCATGCCAGTGAGCGCGATCAGAGGCAAGCCCGTCAGTGCGGTCGGGTCGCTGTTGTCGATGCGCTCCAGGATGGCGATGCCCAGCCCTTCATTCTTGGCGCTGCCGGCGCAATCGTACGGTTGTTCGATGCGCAGGTAGGCGTCCAGTTCCGCGTCGGGCAAGTCGCGGAAGGTGACGACGGTCTGGATATCCTGCACCTGGGCGGCGCTGGCCGGATCAGTGGCGCGGCCGTCCCACACGCACAGGGCCGTGTGGAACACGACGCGCCGGCCCCGCATCTGCTGCAACTGGCGCAGCGCGTTGGCGTGGTCCCCCGGCTTGCCGATCTGCTGGTCGTCCAGCGTGGCCACCTGGTCCGAGCCGATCACGATGCTGCCGGGCAGGCGGGCGGCCACGGCGGCCGCCTTCTCGCGCGCCAGCCGCAGGGCCGTGGCGCTCGGCGATTCGCCGGGCAGGGGGCTTTCATCGATGTCGGGCACGGCCACCTCGAACGGCAGGCGCAGGCGCGACAGCAATTCTTTACGGTAGGCGGAGCTGGAGGCTAATACGAGACGGACGGGCAGGGTATCGAGAGGCTTCATGCAATTTGTTGGCCGCAGTGCTGGCTTGATGGGGAGAAATGTTATATGCTCTGTCGCCGGACGAAAAAGCGAAAAAAGGGCGCAAAATTGCGCCGGACTTTGACTCGCTGGCGAAAACCCTGTTATTATCGCAGGTTTTCCGGGGAAGCTAGTCCATGAGCGCTGTTGTGATCGACGCATTTGAATTTTGTCGCACGAACGGGATCAGCGAGGGTGTCACGCCTGTCGCCGAAATGACCCGCTTGACGAAAGATTGCGCGGACCAGTCCGGCACGATCAGCTGGAAGCTCGAAGGCAGCACCAGCAAGCAGGGTTTTCCGCAGATCCGTCTGTCGGTGAGCGGCACGGTGCAGCTGGTATGCCAGCGTTGCCTGACCCCCTATGCATACAAGATCGACTCTTCGACGTTGCTGATGCTCGGTAAAGACGACGCGCACGCCGACGAGATCGAAGAGATGATCGATGATGAAACCATCGATGTGATCGTCGGCACGCGCAGCATGAGCGTGGCCGACCTGGTCGAAGACGAGGCCCTGCTGGCCTTGCCGCATACGCCCAAGCACGACGTCTGCCCGGACGTCGCGCTGGTGAAGGCGGCACAGAGCGCGAAGCCATCGCCATTCGACGCCCTCAAGGGCCTCAAATCCGAATAAGCAGTAGGTAACAGACGTGTCAAACGCGTGTAGTAATCGAGTATGGCATTGTGCAGTGAAGCGTAGTAAAAGCAATTTAACGATGTCGGCAAGGCAAGTATGACCAGTTTTGCCGCTGGGATACTCGATTCGCATGAATTTGCCAGTCGAATGTGTTAAAATTTAAGAACTTATGTATTAGGAGTCATCATGGCCGTTCAACAGAACAAGAAGTCCCCTTCGAAGCGCGGTATGCACCGTTCGCACGATTTCCTGGTTGCTCCGCAACTGGCAATCGAGCCTACCACCGGTGAAACCCACCTGCGTCACCACATCAGCCCTAACGGCTTCTATCGTGGTCGTAAAGTCCTGAAAACCAAAAACGACGAGTAATCGACGTTTTTAGTGGGCTAAGATAAGCGGTGCGACGTGGTGCATAACCTGCGTGGCGCCGCTTTTTCTTTTTTCATCGGCTGCAATCCTGTTTGCACACCGTCATTTTGAATCGCGTTGACCCAGCGTCACCGAGGTCCGCATCTTGCCGCGACTGGCCCCAGAAGGGCAGAGCGTGGTACTGAATCAAAACAATGACAATCAAAATTTCTATCGACTGTATGGGCGGAGACCATGGCCCCTCGGTCACCATTCCCGCAGCTATTTCCTTCGTAAATTCTGAGCCGGACGCTGAACTGATCCTTGTTGGACTGGAGGATGTGATCCGCGCCGAGCTGAAAAAACACCATGCGGACGCGCACCCGCGCCTGTCCGTGCTGCACGCCTCCGAACAGGTGACGATGGACGATCCGCTGGAAGTGGCGCTGCGCCGCAAGAAGGATTCGTCGATGCGCGTGGCGATCGAGCAAGTCAAGGAAAGCCGCGCGCAGGCTTGCGTGTCGGCCGGTAACACGGGCGCGCTGATGGCCGTGTCGCGCTATGTGCTCAAGACCATGGCCGGCGTCGACCGTCCCGCCATCTGCAGCGTCATGCCGAACCAGAAGAACGGTCCCACCTACATGCTGGACCTGGGCGCCAACGTCGATTGCGAACCGCACCACCTGCATCAGTTCGCCATCATGGGTTCCGTGCTGGTGGCCGCGATGGAGCACATCGCGCGTCCCACGATCGGCCTGCTGAACGTGGGCACCGAAGACATCAAGGGCAATGAAGTGGTCAAGGCCACCAGCAAGCTGCTGCAGGCTGACCATGAGCGCGGCGCGCTCAACTTCTACGGCAACGTGGAAGGCAACGACATCTTCAAGGGCACCACCGACATCGTCGTGTGCGACGGTTTCGTGGGCAACGTCACGCTCAAGGCGATCGAAGGCGTGGCCCGCCTGTTCGCCGACACCCTGCGTGCCGAATTCAAGCGCAACTGGCTCAGCATGCTGGGCGCGCTGCTGGGCATGGGCGCGCTGAAAGCCGTGCGCAACCGCGTCAATCCTTCGCGCTACAACGGCGCCAGCCTGCTCGGCTTGCGTGGCCTGGTGTTCAAGAGCCATGGCGGCGCCGATGCGTATTCCTTTGAATGGGCGATCCGACGCGCGTATGATGCTGCAAAAAATGACGTGCTGGCCCATCTGGCGACCATGATCGCTGAATTGATGCCGCGCGAAACGACGACACAGGAAGCACCTGGCTCAACTATTTAGTGGACGGTATAGCGGTATGACTTTGTATAGCAAAATTATCGGCACCGGCAGCTATCTGCCACCCAAGCGGGTCACCAACCAGGACCTGGCGGACCAGTTGGCCGCCAAGGGCATCGAAACCTCGGACGAATGGATCGTCACCCGCAGCGGCATTTCGGCCCGCCATTACGCCGAGCCCGAGCAGAAATCCTCGGACCTGGCCGTGCACGCCGCCAGGAACGCGCTCGACATGGCTGGCATGCAGCCCAACGATATCGACCTGATCATCGTGGCCAGCTCGACGCCGGACTTCTTCGGCAGCTTCCCCAGCACGGCCTGCATCGTGCAGCGCAAGCTGGGCATCACCAACAACGGCGCGGCCGTGGACGTGCAGGCCGTGTGCAGCGGCTTCGTGTACGCCGTGTCCGTGGCCGACAGCTTCATCAAGTCGGGCGCCCACAAGAACGTGCTGGTGATTGGCGCCGAAGTGTTCTCGCGCATCCTCAATTTCGATGACCGCGGCACCTGCGTGCTGTTCGGCGACGGCGCCGGCGCCATCGTGATGACGGCGTCGGACACGCCTGGCATCCTGGCCACCCAGTTGCACGCGGACGGCCGCCATGCGGACGTGCTCAGCATTCCCGGCAGCATGGACGGCGGCGCCATCGCCGGCAGCGGCTTCCTGTACATGGATGGCCCGGCCGTATTCAAGCTGGCCGTCTCCGTGCTGGAGAAGGTGGCGCACGAGGCGCTGGACAAGGCCGGCATGACGTCCGACCAGCTCGACTGGCTGATCCCGCACCAGGCCAACATCCGCATCATGAACAGCACGGCCAAGAAGCTGGGCATGCCGCCGGAAAAAATGGTGGTGACGGTGGACCAGCACGGCAACACCTCGGCCGCCTCGATCCCGCTGGCACTCGACATCGCCATGCGCGACGGCCGCATCCAGCCGGGCCAGAACGTGATGATGGAAGGCGTGGGCGGTGGTTTCACCTGGGGTGCGGTGCTAGCGAGAATGTAATTTTTTGGTCGCAATTTAGAATTAGAATTCTAAGCGCGCATGAGGCCGCCACGCCGGACGGCGGCCCGGTGTAAGGTTCCGGGGTTGTGCCCCACTTAACAAACGGATAACGTATGACTCAATTTGCATTTGTATTCCCAGGCCAGGGTTCGCAAGCGATTGCGATGCTGGACGGTTTCGCCGGCAATCCCATCGTGGCCCAGACGGTGGCCGAAGCGTCCGACGCGCTGCAATTCGACCTGGGCAAGCTGATCGCGGAAGGCCCGAAAGAGGAACTGGACCTGACCACCAATACCCAGCCCGTGATGCTGACGGCCGCCGTGGCCGTGTACCGCGCCTGGCTGGCGGCCGGCGGCCCGGCGCCGACGGTGGTGGCTGGCCACAGCCTCGGTGAATACTCGGCCCTGGTGGCCGCCGGCGTGATCGCGTTCAAGGATGCCGTGCCGCTGGTGCGTTTCCGCGCCCAAGCCATGCAGGAAGCCGTGCCCGTGGGGCAGGGCACCATGGCCGTGGTGCTGGGCCTGTCCGACGACGACGTGCGCGCCGCCTGCGCCGAAGCGGCCGCGGCCGATCCGGCTTCGGTGGTCGAGCCCGTCAACTTCAACGCGCCGGCCCAAGTGGTGATCGCCGGCCACACGGCCGCCGTCGAGCGCGCCTGCGAACTGGCCAAGGCCAAGGGCGCCAAGCGCGCCATGAAGCTGCCCGTGTCGGCGCCGTTCCACTCGTCGCTGCTGAAACCCGCTTCGGACCGCCTGCGCGAATACATGGCCGGCCTGGCCTTCGCTGCGCCGCAGATCCCGCTGATCAACAACGTCGACGTAGCCGTCGTCAACGACCCGGTTGCCATCAAGGATGCGCTGGTGCGCCAGGCGGCCAGCCCCGTGCGCTGGGTGGAAACCATGCAGAAGGTGGCCAACGACGGCATCACGCAAGTGATCGAATGCGGTCCCGGCAAGGTGCTGATGGGCCTGACCAAGCGCATCGATGCGCGCCTGGTGGGTGACGCCATCGTCGACCAGGCTTCGCTGGAACGGGTTTTGACGCTGCTCAAGTAAGCGCGGCCCCGCTGGGGGCAGTATCGACATTTACCAAAGGATAAGCATGAATTTAGCAAATCACATCGCCCTGGTGACGGGCGCATCGCGCGGCATTGGCAAGGCCATCGCACAGGAACTGGCGCGCCAGGGCGCGCGCGTGATCGGCACCGCCACGTCGGAAGCCGGTGCGCAAGCCATCAGCGCCTACCTGGCCGAGATCGGCGCGCAAGCGGGGCAGGGCATGGTGCTCAACGTGACCGACGCTGAACGCTGCGCGGCCGTTATCGACGAGATCGGCAAGACCTGGGGCGCCGTCGGCATTCTGGTCAACAACGCCGGCATCACGCAAGACCAGCTGGCCATGCGCATGAAGGACGAGGAGTGGGATAACGTTATCGCCACCAACCTGACGGCCGTGGGCCGTCTGTCGCGCGCCGTGCTGCGCGGCATGATGAAGGCCAAGACCGGCCGCATCATCAACATCACGTCCGTGGTGGCGTCGGCCGGTAATCCGGGCCAGATGAACTATGCTGCCGCCAAGGCCGGCGTGGAAGGCATGAGCCGCGCGCTGGCGCGCGAGATCGGCAGCCGCAACATCACCGTCAACAGCGTGGCGCCCGGTTTCATCGACACCGATATGACCAAGGCGCTGGGCGAGGAGCAGCACGCCGCCCTGTTGACCCAGATCCCGCTGGCCCGCCTGGGCAAGCCCGAAGACATCGCCGCCGCCGTGGCCTTCCTGGCCTCGCCGCAAGCGGCCTATATCACCGGCACGACCCTGCACGTGAACGGTGGTATGTACATGAATTGAGGCGGGCAGGCGGCATTAAACCGCCCGTTCGCATCATTTAGCAGTGATTTCGGTAGAAATAGCAGCAGACGCCGAAATTAGTTTTTCAGTGCGCAAACCTGATAAAATGCGCGCTTTCCGTAACAAACATAATGGAGCCATAACATGTCGGATATCGAACAACGCGTTAAGAAAATCGTCGCTGAGCAACTGGGCGTCGCTGAAGCAGACATCAAGACGGAATCCTCGTTCGTCGACGACCTCGGCGCCGACTCCCTGGACACCGTGGAACTGGTGATGGCCCTGGAAGACGAATTCGAAATGGAAATCCCTGACGAGCAAGCCGAGAAGATCACCACCGTGCAGCAAGCGATCGACTACGCTACTGCCCACGTCAAGGCCTAAGCCTGTCCGATCGACTCCAGGAGAATCGCTTGAGCCGTTCTAAAAACCGTCGTGTTGTGATCACCGGCCTTGGCTGCGTGACGCCCGTCGGCAATAACATTGCCGAAGCGTGGAGCGCAATCACCGAGGGGAAATCGGGTATCGCCAACATCACCAAGTTTGACGCGCAACCCTTTAGCACCCACTTCGCCGGCGAAGTCAAAGGCTTCAACATCGAGGATTACATCCCCGCCAAAGAAGCGCGCCACATGGATACCTTCATCCATTACGGCATGGCCGCCGGCATCCAGGCGGTCCAGGACTCCGGTGTGGTCGTCACCGAGGAAAATGCCGATCGCATCGGCGTGATCATCGGTTCCGGTATCGGCGGCCTGCCGCTGATCGAAGAAACCAAGGAAGATTACGACAAGCGTGGTCCACGCCGTATCTCCCCGTTCTTCGTGCCCGCGTCGATCATCAACATGATCTCGGGTAACCTGTCGATCAAGTACGGCATGCGTGGTCCTAACCTGTCGATCGTCACGGCCTGCACCACTGGCCTGCACAGCATCGGCGCGGCCGCTCGCCTGATCGAGTATGGCGACGCCGACGTGATGGTGGCCGGCGGCGCGGAAGCGACCGTGTCGCCGCTGGGCCTGGGCGGTTTCGCCTCGGCCCGTGCCTTGTCCACCCGCAATGACGATCCGGCGACCGCTTCGCGGCCGTGGGACCGCGACCGCGACGGCTTCGTGCTGGGCGAGGGCGCGGGCGTCATGGTGCTGGAGGAGTATGAGCACGCCAAGGCGCGCGGCGCCAAGATCTACGCTGAACTGCTGGGCTTTGGGATGAGCGCCGATGCTTATCACATGACCTCGCCATTGGAAGATGGCAGCGGTGGCAGCAAGTCCGTGGTCAACGCCCTGCGTCATGCAGGCGTCAATCCGGACCAGGTCAACTACCTGAACGCGCACGGCACGTCCACCCCGCTGGGCGACGTGGCGGAAGTGCAGGGCATCAAGCGCACCTTCGGCGCGCACGCCAAGAACATGGTGATCAATTCGACCAAGTCGATGACCGGTCACCTGCTGGGCGGCGCCGGCGGCCTGGAAGCAGTGTTTACGGTCCTGGCAGTGCACCACCAGGTGTCGCCTCCGACCATCAACATCTTCAACCAGGACCCCGCTTGCGACCTGGACTTCTGTGCCAATACGGCCCGTCCGATGAAGATCGAGTATGCAGTGAAGAACTCGTTCGGCTTCGGCGGCACCAACGGCAGTCTCGTGTTCGGAAAAGTGTGAACCTTTCAGCGCCCGCCCTGTCCAATCAGGGTAGGCGCTGATTCGGCGCCGGCATTCGCCGGCGCCTGAATTGCCCGGCCTTGCCGGCGCGTCTGTTTTATTCCCTTTGAATCAGTAGCGTATTGCCTTCATGCGGCGTGCTCGCACGTCGGTTGCCATGTCGATTGCGGTGTCGGCCGTCGTGCGGCCCTCGTCTGTTGTCCGCTTGTTGCGCGTGCTCGTTTGCGCCGGCGTGATGCTGTCGGCCTTGTCCTGTCCGGGGCGGGCCTGGGCGGTCGCGTGCGTGGTGGCCGGCGCGGCAGGCTTGCCCTGGCGCGGCGGCAATCCTAAGCCGCGCCGGATTGATATATCCCCGGTTGGCCAGATACGGCTGACGGTATACCAGCAGACAGGGGCGGGCGCGATGGCGCCGGCCCTGCTTGCGCAGGCGCCCGCGCCGCTGGCCCTGCTCGCGGGCTCGACCCTGTGGCCAGCGCTGTTGTGCCTGCGCCTGGGGCGGGCGGGCGAGCCCGTGCGGGAAGTGCTGGTGGCGCCGGGTTGCGTGGGGCGGGCCGCGTTCCGTCCGCTGGCGCTGGCTTGTCGCGCCGTGGCCGCCCGTGGCAGCGGCATGGCGGACGGGACATGAAAAAAATGACGCAAACCGTGAACTTCTTGCAGCCGGCAAACTCTATTGCTATATACGCCCACGCTGCAGGTCACCGAGGATAACGGGCGTGACAACAGAACGTGAGTGCGATCAGCTGCTGGTCGAACGGGTCCAGGCTGGCGACAAACAGGCATTCGACTTGCTGGTGGCGAAGTATCAGCGCCGCTTGATGCGCCTGCTGTCGCGCATCGTGCATGACCCGGTGGAGGCGGAGGATGTGGTGCAGGAAACGTTTATCAAGGCTTACCGCGCGTTGCGCATGTTCCGTGGCGACGCCGCGTTTTACACCTGGTTGTACCGGATCGGCATCAACACGGCCAAGAACGCGCTGGCGCTGCAGGCCCGGCGCACACCCACCACCACCGAGGCCAATGCCGAGCGCGCCGAGGGCTACGATGATGGCGAGCATTTGCGCGACATCAACACGCCTGAATCCGTGTTGGCCAGCAAGCAAATCGCCCAGACCGTCAATGCCGCCATGGACACCTTGCCTGTGGATTTGCGCACGGCCATCGCCTTGCGGGAGATCGAGGGCCTGAGCTATGAGGAGATTTCCGAGATCATGGCTTGTCCCATCGGCACCGTGCGCAGCCGCATCTTCCGCGCGCGCGAAGTGATCGCGGAAAAGTTGCGGCCCTTGCTCGATATGCCGGTTGACAAGCGCTGGTGAGGCGGCAATGATGGCGGGACAGGTACTGCAAGTTACAGTTCCTGGCAGCATCCCCGCGTGGCAGGTTGGTGTCAACATGGCAGGATAGGGAATGGATACTTCCAAGCGATTGCGTGAAAACATCTCGGCACTGGCCGACGGGGAATTGCCCGACGGCGAGCGGGAACTGGCGCTGGCCGCGCTGGCCGGCGAGGATGGCCGCGCCGCCTGGCGGGCCTACCAAATGATAGGTGACACCCTGCGGGCCGATGCCAGCGGCGCGCTCAGCGACGAGTTCGCGGCCCGGCTCGGCCACCGGCTGGCGGCCGAGCCGCCACTGGCCGGGGGCGCGCCGGCGCCATTGGCCGCCGGGGCCGCTGCGGAACCTGCCGCGTCCGGCGGCGAGGGCGCGTCGCCGGACGTGGTCGTTTCCGCGTCCTGAGCCGCCGGCCACGTCCCCCATCTCTTGAAAAAGTAGCGATTAGTAACATCTTGCCGATACAGCAGCACCCGTTTTCGCTTACCATCGGTGATGCTGCCGAGGTGCGTGCCGCCCGCGGCGGCGAAGTTCCCTGAACTCGACAAAGACAACTGCTTTCCATGAAAAATTACCTCTCCACTGGTAGTAAGACTCTTTCCGCGCTGATGGTCAGCGCGGGCGTATTGTTCGCCCCCGCCATGCTGGGCCTGGCGCCGGCCGCCCACGCGGCGGCCACGTCGGCCGTGGCCGGCTTGCCCGATTTCACGGAACTGGTCGACAAGGCCGGGCCGGCCGTCGTCAACATCCGCACCACCGAGCGCCTCAAGATGCAGGGCGGGCAGGGCATGCCCGGCGACGAGGAGATGCAGGAATTCCTGCGCCGCTTCTTTGGCGGCGCCATCCCCACGCCCAGCCCCGGCGGCAAGGCGCCGCGCGGACGGCGCCAGGCGCCCGATGAGCAGGTGCAGCGCGGCATCGGTTCCGGCTTCATCATTTCGGCCGACGGCTATGTGATGACCAACGCCCACGTGGTCGACGGCGCCGACGAGGTGTATGTGACGCTGACGGACAAGCGCGAATTCAAGGCCAAGGTGCTGGGCGCGGACGCCCGCACCGACGTGGCGCTGCTGAAGATCGACGGCAAGAGCCTGCCCACGCTGACCATGGGGGACTCCAACAAGATCCGCGTGGGCGAGTGGGTGATCGCCATCGGTTCGCCGTTCAACCTGGAGAACACGGTGACGGCCGGCATCATTTCGGCCAAGGCGCGCGACACGGGCGACTACCTGGCCCTGATCCAGAGCGACGTGGCCGTCAATCCCGGCAACTCGGGCGGTCCGCTGATCAACATGCGCGGCGAGGTGATCGGCATCAATTCGCAGATCGCCACGCTGTCGGGCGGCTATAACGGCATCTCGTTCGCCGTGCCCATCGACGAAGCCATGCGCGTGGCCGACCAGATCAAAAAGACGGGCAAGGTGACGCGCGGGCGCATCGGCGTGCAGATTGGCGAACTGAGCAAGGAAGTGGCCGAGTCGCTGGGCCTGAAGTCGGCCCAGGGGGCGGAAGTGTCGCTGGTGGAGCCGGGTGGCCCGGCCGACAAGGCCGGCATCCGGGCCGGTGACATCATCCTCAAGTTCAATGGCACGGTGATCAACCGTTCGTCCGACCTGCCGCGCCTGGTGGGCGGCTCGGCGCTGGGCAGCCAGGCCACCGTCACGCTGTGGCGCAAGGGCGCGCAGCAGGACGTGCAGGTCACCATCGCCGAACTGGAGCCGGACAAGACGGCCAAGGCCAGGGCCAAGGGCGAGAGCGCCAAACCCAAGGCTGAGTCCGCCAACGCGCTGGGCTTCAAGGTCAGCGACCTGACGCCACTGCAAAAGCGCGAGCTGGACGTGGAGGGCGGGGTGGTGGTCGATGCGACCGAAGGCGTGGCGGCCCGCGCCGGCCTGCGCCAGGGCGACGTGATCTTGCAGCTCAATAACATCGACATCCGCGACGCCAAGCAGTTCAACGCGGCCGTCGCCAAGCTGGACCCGAAAAAGGCGTCCGTGGTACTGGTGCGGCGCGGTGACGTGACCCAGTTCGTGTCGTTGCGGCCCACGGCCAAGTAAGCGCGGCCAGCTTTTATTGGTCCGCGACACGGGCCGTCCTGTATCATGGGGCGGCCCGTTTTTTTGGTGCGCCCAGCATGGGCGCACTCCTGTGGGTGCAAGTCCCGCCGCGAGCTGACCACAGTGAGCGAAGTGAAGCGCAACTGCGGAAGGGTAACTGACTGTGGGAAGGAAGCGTGGAGCAT